>NZ_JBHUJV010000009.1:775191-1113307 GCF_042683485.1 Cohnella sp. GCM10020058 | reverse complement strand
GACTTGCATGTATTAGGCACGCCGCCAGCGTTCGTCCTGAGCCAGGATCAAACTCTCCATAAAGGGTAGTTCGACTTGCTCATGATAAAGCTGGTATAACTTTTGCTTCCGCCCCGAAAGGCTTCAGCGTCCGTTTGTTTTAACGCTCGATGTTCAGTTTTCAAGGAGCAATCTCGTTACTGTTCGCCGGCCTTCCTACTCGCAAGTTCTCCGAGCCGACAGCAGTTAACTTTATCAGGTTCGTTCAGGCTTGTCAACCTCTTTTTTTCGAAGTTGTTTTTCTCAAGCTCGCTTCGGCCTGTCCCCTCGAAGGGGCGAGTACTAATATACCAAGCCGCACCGAGAAAAGCAACTGTCAATACTTGTATTTTAAATTTAGCATCAGCTTTTCGGTTTCCGTTGGTCTAATGTCGCTCGTTATATCTTCCCGGCCGTGACTTTTCTCAGCTTCTCGTTGAGCTGGACAGCAGTTGGATCCGCGTTCGCCCTCATGTTCCGTACCGCTGCCAGGGCCGCCTGCTCGCCTAATTAGACGGCGCTTCCCGAACCGGGAAACCGCGAAGGCCGACGCCCTCCGAGACAACGGAAGACGCCGGCCTTTTTTTCGCACAGAGGACTTCATATCGGAGTTTATTCGCTTGGCGCCTCCATACCCAACAGCGTGAGCAACTCCCGCTCATCCTCCAATACGGGTACGCCTAGATCGCGCGCCTTGGTCAGCTTGCTGCCGGCGCTCTCGCCCGCGATGACGAAATCGGTCTTCTTGGACACGCTGCCGGACACCTTGGCGCCTAGCGCCTCCAGCCTCCGGGAAGCCTCGTCGCGCGTGAGCAGGCTGAGCGTGCCGGTGAGGACGACCGTCTTGCCGAACAACGGATGGCTCGTATCCGCCGCCTGCGCTGCCGGGCGGTCGGCCTCCGCCTTCACGCCCGCTGCGCGCATGCGGGCGATGCTTTGCTGCATAAGCGGGTCGCGGAAGAAACCCGCGATGCTCTCCGCCACGATGCCGCCGATATCGGGCAGCGTGACGAGTTCTTCGGCCTCGGCCGCCATCAGCCGGTCAAGGTCGCCATAGTAGTCGGCGAGCGTACGGGCGGTCGCCTTGCCTGTGTTCGGGATGCCGAGCGCATTGAGGAAAGCGGCCAGCTCGCGGGACTTGGACTTTTCGACGGAGGCCAGCAGGTTGTTCGCTTTCTTTTCCCCGAAGCGCTCCAGCTTGACCAGATCGTCAAACTGCAGCTCGTACAGGTCCGCAGGATCGCGAACGCCGAGCGCCGCGAGCAGCTGCCCGGCGGTCTTGCCGCTGAAGGTCTCAATATCCATGCAGTCGCGGGAGGCGAAGTGCGTAATGCGTCCCACGATCTGCGGCCTGCAGCCTAGACGGTTCGGGCAGAACAGATGCGCCCCGCGCAGCTCCAGCGGCGTACCGCAGGCCGGGCAGACCTCCGGTACGGCGATCTCGAGCCCCGGCTCCTCGTCGGCCTTGCCGAGAATCTCGGGAATGACGTCGTTGGAACGGCGGATGAAGACCCGCGTCCCGAGCGCATGCGTCAGGTTCTTGCGCGCGATGTCGCCGACATTGTTAAGCGTGCAGTTCTGCACCGTCACGCCGGCAAGCTCGACCGCTTCGACGCGCGCGAGCGGCGTAACCTTGCCCGTGCGGCCAACCTCCCAGGAGACGGACTCCAGCACGGTCGTCGTCTCCTCCGCCTCGAACTTGAACGCCACCGCCCAGCGCGGAAACTTGTCCGTATAGCCAAGCGCCTCGCGCGTGCGAAGATCCGTCACCTTGACGACCGCTCCATCGATGAGGTAGTCGAGCTCGTGCCGGAACACGACGATGGCATTCAGCTCCTCGGCGACCTCTTCGATATTATCGTAATAGCGCTCGAAGTTATTGACCGGCAGTCCGTTGTCCCGGAGGAAGGCCAATATCTCGCGATGGTTCGCGAACGAGATACCCGCGGCGTCGGAGAAGCCGACATTATAAAAGAAAGCATCCAGCTTGCGCGAGGCGGTGACGGCCGGATTCAAGTTGCGGAGCGCGCCGGCGGCGCCGTTGCGGGCGTTCTTGAGCGGCTCGGCCGCGATGCGGTTGTAGGCTTCGAGCACGGACAGCCGCATGATGCCCTCGCCCTGAACCTCGATCGGGCCGCCTTTATAAGGAATCGACAGCGGGATCGAGCGAATCGTTTTAACTTGCGCTAAAATGCCCTCGCCAACCGTACCGTTGCCGCGGGTAGCGGCTTGTACAAGCTCGCCGTTCGAGTAAGTCAAATTCAGCGTCAGGCCGTCGAACTTCTGCTCGATGACGTATTCGGGCGCCGGCAGAGGCGTGTCCGGATTACGCGTGTTATAATCCGCGACCAGCTTGTTTACGCGCTGCGCCCATGCATGGAGGTCATCCAAGTTCTGCGCCTTGTCCAGGCTCCACAGCCGCGCCATATGGCGATGAGGCTCGAAGCCCTTCAAAATCTCTCCGCCCACGCGGTGGGTCGGCGAATCGGTAAGCGCGGTCCCCGTCTCCTTTTCCAAGGAAACAAGCTCGTCGTACAGCAGGTCGTACTCCCGATCGCTGATGGAAGGATTGTCTTCGGTGTAGTAACGCCGGACATGGACGTTCAGTTTGTCGACCAGCTGTCTCATCCGCTGCAGCGGCTCCGTCATGGCTATTCGGCCTCTCTCGCGACCCCGGCGCGCCGGGTTGATGGTGGTGCGAATTTGATTCAAGCGCCCCGAATATCGTGTAAAAAGGTACAATCGATGCAAAACGGGGAGGGTTTAAACATGGATAATCAAGCGGACAAATATTACGATAGCCAGGAGAGGCACTCTCCTGAGCGCGAGACGTATTACGTCTCGGTATCGGCCGGGACGATCACGAAGGAAGAAAATCACACGACCGACCAGCTGAGCGTGTTCGCGACGGACAGAGAAATCGACCAACTGATGGCTTTGCTCGCCAAGCGTTCGCAGACGGACGACCTGACGTCCCTCCGGGGCGTCATTCCGTACAAGTCCGCGGATCACGATCCCGCCACGGACAAGTACAACGAGCAGATGCTGGACGTTTACCGCGCGATCTTCAGGATCGGCACGGAGGAGACGCGCAAGCATCTCATCCATATGGACATTCTCAACGTTCTGAAGGATCCCGATACCCATCTGCCGGGTTATCACTGAGATTTTATGTAAAGCGAGGCCGCTGCGCCATCGAGGCGCGGCGGCTTTTTTTGCTGCTTTCTTGCGAAATTAAATCTTGGTAACGGGCGCGAAGGCCGCGAGCAAACGCTTGAGACCTACGGGCGCGGGAAAAGCGATGTTAAGCTCCGTATCGCTGCCGCTCCCCTTGACGGCGACGACCGTGCCCACGCCCCACTTGGCATGCTGCACCTTGTCGCCGGCCGAGACGGACAGGCCTTGACCGCCGCCTGCAGCCGGTTGCGGGCTCGCAGCCGGACGAGCGCCTACACCGTAACTCGCCGGCGGCTGCCCGGGAGCCCTCGCCGCTCCGGGAGCGCCTCCGGCCTGCGGCCGGCTGCCGAAACCGCCGGCCGCCGCCCCGCCGAAGCCGCCGGCCTGCGGCCGCGCGCCAAAGCCCGTCTGCGCGCCTCCGCCGCCGTAGCCGCCGCCAGAGCTGCCGCCTGCGCCAGGCCCCCGCCCGCCGCCGAGCCGCGAGCCGAACCCGCCGAACGAGCCGCCGATGCGCCCGCCTCTCATTTCCACCGATTCCTTGAGACTGTCCGGAATCTCATCCAAAAAGCGCGACGGCGCGTTGGCCGCCGTGCGTCCATAGAGCAAGCGGCTCTGCGCGCAGGTGAGGTACAGCTTCTTCTCCGCCCGCGTGATGCCGACATAAGCGAGCCGCCGCTCCTCCTCCATCTCGTCGTTGTCCATGAACGCACGGCTTCCGGGGAAGATTCCTTCCTCCATGCCGACGATGAACACAACGGGGAACTCCAGCCCCTTGGCGCTGTGCATCGTCATGAGCACGACGGCGTCGCCCTTCTCCTTGTCGTCCTCGTCGTCGCCCATCGAATCGATGTCCGCGATCAGCGCCAGATCGGTCAGGAAGGCGACGAGCGACTTGTCCTCGTTGCGGTTCTCGAACTCCTGGGTAACGGACAGAAATTCCTCGATGTTCTCCAGGCGCGCCTGCGACTCGATCGTATTCTCCCGCTGCAGCTCCATGCGGTAGCCTGACATCTCAAGCATTTTCTCCGTCAATTCGGTCACGGACAAATACTCGACCATGGCGGTCAGATTCGCGATCAGCCCGCTAAATTCGGAGAGCGCCGCTTTCGCGCGCGCCTGAATGTCCAAGTGATACAGGCCGTCGCCAAGCAAGCCCTCGCCCTGGCTGATCAGCTTGTAAATGGAGATGCCCTGGCGCTGCGCCTCCTCCTGCACCTTCCCCATCGTCGTATCGCCAAGCGCGCGCTTAGGGACGTTGATGATGCGGTTAAGGCTGATATCGTCGTCCGGATTGGAGATCAGGCGCAGATATGCCAAGATATCCTTGATTTCCTTGCGGTCGTAGAACTTGGTGCCGCCCACGATCTGATACGGAATCTCGGATTTAATCAGGATTTCTTCCATCACCCGGGACATGGCGTTCGTACGATACAAAATCGCATGATGATCGTAGCGACGGCCATTCTGCCTGTTCTTGCGGATTTCTCCCGCGACGAAGTATCCTTCTCCATGCTCCGAATCGCCCTGGTAAACGGTGATCTTGTCCCCGCCCGCGCTATCGGTCCACAGATTCTTGGGCTTGCGCCCCATGTTGTTCTTGATAACTTGGTTGGCCGCTTCCAGGATGTTGGACGTCGAGCGATAATTCTGCTCCAGCAAAATCGTGCGCGCCTCGGGATAGTCGGCCTCGAAGTTGAGAATGTTCGTGATGTCCGCGCCCCGCCAGCGGTAAATCGACTGGTCGCTGTCGCCGACGACGCAGATGTTGTGGTGCTTGGCGGCGAGCATTTTGCAGATCATGTACTGCGCCTTGTTCGTATCCTGATACTCGTCCACATGAATGTAGCGGAACTTGTTCTGGTAAAACTCGAGCACTTCGGGCACTTCACGGAACAGCTGGATCGTAAGCAAAATGAGGTCGTCGAAGTCGAGCGAATTGTTCGCTTTTAGACGGCGCTGATACTGCGTGTACACCTTGGCTGCGATCGTCTGGAAGTAATCGCCGGCACGCGCCTCGTATTGCTCCGGCGACAGCAGCTCGTTTTTTGCGCCGCTGATCATCGCCTGCACCGCTTTGGGCTCGAACTTCTTGGTGTCGACGTTCTGCTCCTTCATGACGCCCCGGATGACGGACAGCTGGTCCGCCGAGTCGAGAATGCTGAAGTTGGAGCCGAAGCCGATGCGCTCGATATCCCGTCGCAGAATCCGTACGCTCATCGAGTGGAACGTGCTTACCCAAACGTCGCGTCCGCTTGCGCCGATGAGCTTGGAGACGCGGTCCTGCATCTCGCGCGCCGCCTTGTTGGTAAAGGTAATCGCGAGAATGCTCCACGGCGCCGAGATGCGCTTGGCGATCAGGTAAGCGATGCGGTGCGTGAGCACGCGCGTCTTGCCGCTGCCCGCGCCGGCCATGATGAGCAGCGGTCCGTCGGTGGCGACGGCCGCCTCGCGCTGCTTGGGATTCAGCCGGTTCACGGCTTCGTCGATATTAAACGTCGTTCCGAAGGAGGACGACGGTTGTGCCGGTTCAAAAAACATGATGATAACGCTCCTTTGCTTGTAGCTTATGGGAGGCGTCTATTCGCCTCGCCGCGCGTCCCTTCTCAGGACGTGCCTCCTGCACCGATCGCGCGCTTCACGGCGTCGACCGTCGCAATCGCAGCATGCAGGTCGCTGTAGATGATATTACCCACGACAACCGTATGCGCAGACTCCGCGGCCTCTCTTGCCTGCTCCGGCGTGGCGATGCCTCCGCCGTAGAACAGCCTCGCCTGCGTCAGATGATCTCGAACCTTGCGAACCAGCCCCATATCTCCGAATGCGCCGCTATACTCCAGGTATAGCACGGGAACGCGCCAGAGCCGGTCGGCCAACTGACTGTAAGCCAGCACCTCGTCCGTAGTGAGACCCGTGCGGGCCTCGGTTACTTTTGCAGCGGTACATTCGCCGTTCAGAATCAGGTAAGCCTGAGCTGCCGTAAGTTCCCATGGCATGAACGCGCCATACTCCGCAAGCGCCTCGACCTGCCTGCCGACCAGCCAATCCGTGCGCTTCGCGTTCAGCACCATCGGCACGAAGTAGCCGTCGAAGCCCGGCACGGCGCTCTCGGCGCCGGTCAGCTCCAGCGCGCAAGGCACCTCGAAGCGGCGGATCCTGGCCATGAGCTCCACCGTGTTGTCGTAAGTAATGCCGCTCGAACCGCCGACCAGGATGCCGTCCGTGCCGGACAAGCAGACCCGCTCGAGCGCCTCGTCGGAAATCTCGCGGTCCGGGTCCAGCTTGAATACGTGCCGCCACGCGGCATACATATCCGAAAATACGATCATGCGTTCCTCCACGGCGTTTACCCCTAGTCTACAGGAAATCGGGGCACGGGGGAAGGCGAACGGCGGGGATTTCCATACGCAAAATAATGGAGTCGTGCCTACCGCAGCTTCTATCGCGATTCCGACGCCTCAGGCCGCTGAATGATGCGATGCCGTCGCGTATCGCCATACGAATCCCTCCCGTAAGGTTGAAACGAAAACAAATACAAAAAGCCGCCATTCCCGAAGGAACAGCGGCGCGTGCATCACGCAGTCTTAACCCTGTTAATTAAATTATCCGCGCAGCTTGCTTTCCAGATAAGCCTTGAACGCATCGCCCAGATCCGGACGCTGGAGCGCGAAGTCGACGATTGTCTTTAAATACCCCAGCTTCTCGCCGGTATCGTAGCGATCGCCTTCGAAGGCGTAGGCGTAAACCTCTTCCTGCTGCAGCAGACGGAAGATAGCGTCCGTCAGCTGAATCTCGCCGCCCGCGCCGGTGTCCTGCGTCTCGAGCAGGCCGAAGATGGCCGGCGTCAATATGTACCGGCCCATAATCGCAATATTGGAAGGCGCGCGATCCTTGCCCGGCTTTTCCACGACGCCCCGCACAGGAACGATATCCTGGCTCAGATCGGCCCCTTCCGCCGGATCCACGACCCCGTAACGGGAGATTTCTTCGTCAGGCACGCGTTTGACGGCCAGCACGCTGCTCTGCACCTTGTCGTAGACGTCCATCATCTGCTTCAAGCACGGCGTCTCGGAGCGGACGATATCGTCCCCGAGCAGCACGGCGAACGGCTCGTCGCCGATGAAGTTGCGGGCGCACCAGATCGCATGGCCGAGACCTTTGGCTTCTTTTTGCCGAATGTAGTGAATATCGATCAGATCGGAAGCGTGCTGCACCTCGGAGAGCAATTCAAGCTTGCCCTTCTGGCGCAGATTCTCTTCAAGCTCGTAGTAGCTGTCAAAGTGGTCCTCGATGGCCCGCTTGCCTTTGCCGGTCACAATGATAATATCCTCGATGCCTGAGGCCACGGCTTCTTCAACGATATATTGAATGCCGGGCTTGTCGATGATCGGCAGCATCTCTTTGGGCATCGCCTTCGTCGCGGGGAGAAAGCGTGTGCCGAGTCCCGCTGCGGGGATAATGGCCTTGCGGACTTTCATGAGACAGGCATCCTCTCTGTTTATGCGTGCCGTCCTTGATACGCCGGTATTCCCTGCGGCGCGGCCGGCAGACGCCCGACCCCGATGCACACGACGCCTTGCGCGTTCAGCGCGTGTGCGTCCAGGCAGTTGCGTCCATCTAATATTATAGGCCTGCTCATCCAGCTTTTGTAGTCTTCTGCCGATATTTTGCGGATCTCGGGCCATTCCGTCACGACGATCGCGGCATCCGCGCTGCGCAGCGCCTCTTCGGCCGAACCGTACAGCCCGACGCCGGCGGGCAGCTGCCGCTTCATCGCAACGTCGACCGCCGGATCATAGGCCGCCAGGGCGATCCCCGGATATCGCTTCTTGAGCTCTGCGATCAGGCGCAGCGACGGGGCTTCGCGCAGATCGGCCGTGCCCGGCTTGAAGGCCAGTCCGAGCAGCGCGACGCGACGACGCGACAAGCCGCTGAGCGCCGCTTCAAGCTTGCGCGCCATGCGCTGCGGCAGAACGGCATTGGCGCGGATGGCGGCGGAAGCGACGGTCTGCGGCGCACCGGCCTCGCTGGCAAGCCTTACGAGCGCCCGCGTATCCTTGGGCAGGCAGGAGCCGCCGAAGCCTAGGCCTGCGCCCAGGAAGTGCGGGCCGATGCGCGGATCGAGCCCCAGAATGTGGGCAATGTCCGGGTAGTCGGCGCCGGTCTGCTCCGAAAGCGCCGCCATCTCGTTGGCGTAAGAAATTTTAATCGCCAGCGCGGCATTCGCTGCGAGCTTCGCGAGCTCTGCGCTCCGACGGTCCGTGTGAACGACGGTCGTGGACAATCTTCTGTACAAGCGGTCCATCAACTCGGCAGCTTCATGCGTTGCCGACCCGATGACGATACGCGAAGGCTCGAAGAAATCCCGAACCGCGAAGCCTTCACGCAAAAATTCGGGCACGGACACGACGTCGACGCCACTCTCCGCCGGCAGCTTCGCCCGAAGCCGCGCCTCCAGCCGTTCGGCCGTTCCCACGGGCACCGTGCTCTTCACGGCGATCAGCCTGCGCATGCCGCCAGCCCGCGGCCAGAGCATGTCGGCAGCTTCCCATAGCTGGGCCAGCAGGATCTCCCCGTCGTCCGTCGCAGGCGTTCCGACCGCGAGGAATACGATCTCGGCATCGCCGATCGCGGGCGACACGCCCAAACCGAAAGAAAGACGTCCCGACGCCAGTCCCCGATCGACCAATTCCACAAGTCCCGGCTCCAAATAAGGCAGACTCCCGTTTGCAATTCGCTCTATTTTATCGCCGTCCGAATCGCTGCAATACACCTGGTGTCCCAAATCCGCAAATCCGGCCGCCGTCGTCAATCCGACAATACCCGCTCCCACAACCGCGATTTTCATAAACGTTCCCTCCTACGATTCCGTTGTCGTCCGTTCATTGTATCAACGGGACCTCAAGCCTGAATGCGCTTCAGGTTAACGGAATGTAAAATTCATCCTCCGCTAACAGTTCTGGCGTCCAAGCCGACATGCCTGGCGATTCGTATCAGACTCCCAACTGCGCCGCATCGCAAAAAAGCCGCTTCATCCCGAAGGATAAAGCGGCTTGCCCATTTTCTCCAGCCGACGCTCGACTGCTTACTTCACCAGTTGCCCGCGCGTCACGCCGAGCTGGTTGATTGCCTTCAGCTTCTTCCACACCTCGGTGCCGCCGATGCGGCCCTGCATGGCCGCGCGGTAAAGCGCCAGCACCTCGCGAACCTTGTCCGCGTCTTCTTCGAGAAATTCGACCCGGTAGGACGGCACGCCCAGTTCCTGGAACGTCGTCAGATACTCCGCGCCAGACTGCTCGATGGCATTGTACACCGTGTTGCGGCAGCCTTCGTCGACCCGTACCGGATGCGAGAATCCGATCCGGTCGCGCAGCGAAGCACGAGACTCCTCGCAGGGACGTCCGCAGTTCGTGAAGTTCGTCCCTTCGCTCATGAACGTGCAGTAGACGCAGTGCTCCGTGTGGAACATCGGCAGATGCTGGTGGATGACGAGCTCGAGCCGCGATGTATCCGACAGCCGCAGCATGTCCACCATCTGCTGGACGTTCAGGTCGTACGACGGCGTCACCCAGTCGAGACCCGCTTCGCGAAACAGCTCGACCGTCTTGTGGTTCGCCACGTTCAGGGAGAAGTCCCCGATGAGCGTCGGATGCTTGGCGCCCGGATTTTCCATGCGTTCCTTCAGGTAAAAATAGAGCGCCCCCGTGTTGCGCACAAGCACCGCGTCCGGCGCGAGCTTCAGAATGTTGCGGTGATAGCCGTTCTCGCCGGGCATGTGGATGCGAGGCGTCGCCAGGCCGATCGGCTTGCCCGCCGCGCGGCAGACTGCGATCGCGTCCGGAAACTGCTTGATGAACTCGAAGTCCGCGTAAATCATCGCAGCATCCGTCTCCACAGCGGCCTGCACCTGTTCGAGCGTCCGGCACAGGACGGTAAGCCGGCCGCCGCCGGTGTCGAGCACGGACGGCGCCGGATGCGGCGCGTCGCCGTAGGCATCGACGTCGCGCTTGACGTAGACCGGCGGCCGGTCGCGCAGCGGCTCGAGCTGCAGCACCGCTTCGCGGCGGATGCGGTTCAGCTCGCTCTTGGGCACGATGACGTCGCCCTCGAGCGACACGGTCAGCTCGCCGAGATGATATAGCGAGCCGCCGAGGCGGCCGAGCTGCTCTTCCAGCACTTCGCGGCCGAGCGGCCGGTTCATCGCGCGCTCGAGCGGCATGTCGGACTGAACGACGACGGTCGTGTTTTTCTGCGCGTCGGTCCAGATCGTGCGCAGCGGCTCGCCCTCGCGCCCAGATACGGTGACGGACACCGGGAACGTGCGATACGGCTTGTCCGTCTCGAACGTCGTCCGCAGGCGGCGATCGAGCGCCGGGTCGCTCGTCTTCCAGATGCGGTCGCCGACGTGGAGCTTGGTCAGGTCGACGTCGTTGCGGCCCATCACGATCTCGATCTCGCCGCCTTGCGCGACCTCGCCTTCGATCTTGACTTTGCCGCGGCGCAGATCATAGACACGGCCGCCCTCTTCCTTCTTGGTCGGGTCTCCGGCATCGAAGACCAGACCGTCGCCGCGCTTGAGCGGCGCCTCGATCAGGCAGACGACGCTGTCGCGGGTCAGCCGCTCCACGCGTCCAAGATACACGCCCCGGCTCTTCGGGAACGTGCCCTCGACGAGCTGCTTGTTGTTCGTTCCGTCGAGGAAGCCGTGCGTAAAGCCGCGCGAGAAGCTCTGCTGCAGCTCGCGGACCTCCTCCGCCGAAGGCCTCGCGTCCTGGCCGGCGAAGTATTTGTCGATGGCGCTGCGGTATTTGCTCACGACATTGGCCACATACTCCGGGCTCTTGAGCCGGCCCTCAATTTTGAACGACGTGACGCCCGCCTCGATCAGCTCCGGCATGATGTCGATCGCCGCCAAGTCCTTGGGCGACAGCAAATAGGCGATGTTGCCCATCGGCTTGTGCTCGCCGTCGACCATCAGATCGTAAGGCAAGCGGCAGGCCTGCGCACATTCGCCGCGGTTCGCGGAGCGGCCGCCCCACATCTCGCTCGTCAGGCATTGACCCGAATAAGACACGCACAATGCACCGTGCACGAACACCTCCATCGGCAGCTTGGCCTGCTCGCCGATCTTGGCGATCTGCTTCAGGTTGTTCTCCCGTCCGAGCACGACCCGCTCCATATCGAACGGCTTCGTGAACTCGACCGCCTCCGGCGAGGTAATCGTCATCTGCGTCGAGCCGTGAATCGGGAAGTCGGGCGAGATCTCGCGAATCAGCTTGACGAGGCCGAGATCCTGCACGATGACCGCATCGACGCCGGCATTGATGCATGCCTCGACGAGCTCCTGCGCATTGCGCAGCTCGTCCTCGAACACGAGGATGTTGAAGGTGAGAAAGCCTTTGACGCCGTACCTGTGGAGGAACGCCATGATCTCCGGCAGCTCGTCCATCTTGAAATTGTTCGCGCGCGCCCGTGCATTGAATTTTTCCACGCCAAAAAAGATCGCGTCCGCGCCGTTCGCGACGGCCGCCCGCATGCATTCCCAGTCTCCGGCGGGAGCCAACAGCTCTATATCTTCACGCCGCACCGCGGCTTGATTGCTCATGTATGCTTAACCTCCATGCCGCCTCAAGGCGACGTTCTCTCTATTAGTATAGCAAAGCGCGCAAGCCCCAGCCAAAGGCAATTCCCAACAAACAAAAAAGGACCGGATGTCAGCGCATCCGGCCCGCGATTTATTAGCTTTGCGTGTTCAGCTTAAAGGACTTGATCGCATCGTCAAGCTGTTTCTTGTTAAAGGCGCTTGCGAACGCAGTGGACAGCGTAGTGGCGACCAGATAGCCGCGATTGTTCGCGACCACGACGTACAAGGTCGTCCTGGAAGGGCCGCCGCCTTCACTGCCGTCGTCTTCCAGTACCAGCTTCTTGGCCGTGAGGCCTGCGAAGGTCGTCATGCTATTTTCCGTAACGCGAATTGCATTGGACTCGGCGTCTGCCTTGGAGAAACTGCTGTTCGCGCTCTCGTACAGCTGCTGAGCATCGGTGACGCCTTCCAGAATATTGATTAGCAAGCTGCCTCCGTTAAACACATAGGAAACTTCGTCGTTCTCGAAGTCGTTCTTCACGCCGCCCCACTGCTGCGGCAGCGCGATGCTATAGCCGTATTTACGGCTCGTCTTCGTGGTGACGGCCGTCCGGTCGACGATGTCCGAATCGTCCACGATCTCGCCGAAGTTGTCTTCGACTTCGCTGTAGTCGACGCGAAGCGACTTCAGCACTTGACCCAGAATCGGTTCAAATTCCGCCTTGCGGCTTTGAACATAGGCGAATTCGGTGTAGTAACGATAATCTCCCTCGATAGCAAAGATTTCGTACTCATCCCACCATTTTTTCGTGTCGTAGGAGTAAGAGAGCTTTTGCATGACGGCCGGCTTGCCGTTCCATTCTACGTTCGTCTTCTCCAGCACCTTGTAATAAGGCGTGTCGAACGTATCCTTAAAGCTGCTCAGCTTCCTGTCGATCCATGCATCCACCGTATCGCCCTTCACGAGCGACGTCACGTCAACATACACGTAGGCGCTCTCGTCCTTAGGCTGATAGTACGGATAATTGGAGTCCTTGGCAAGCTCCCATTCCTTCGGCAGCTGCAGCGACAAACCATAGTCCTCATACTTAAACGTCTTGTAGCCGGCGACAATTTGCGTGAGGTCCTTCAACTTGCTGTCCGTGCTGGCAAACGACGTCTTGAAGCTGTCCAAAATGGTTGTGGACTGCTTCAGTTCGGATGCGCTGGACGCTTTTTTTCCATAAGCGACGATGTACAAGAAATCGTTGGCCTGGAAGCCGCGATATTCGTAATACAAACCGTTTTTGTCCTTCGTAATGACGCTTTCGTAAGTTACTCCTGCACGGGTTACCGTCGTTTTCGTGACCGTCGTCTCGGTATTGTAGTAGAGCGAGTAGATCGTATCCCTTACCTCGGACGCGGTCAATTGGTCGATCTGCGGGTACACGTACACGCCGAGGAAATACTCCTTCTTCACGTCTCTGAACTCAAGTGCATCCCCATCCGTTGACTGGTAGTCCTGCACAAGGCCAGTCGGATAATTCATCGACCACTTGTAGTAGCTGTCGCCGATCTTGGACTTGCCTGCATCCGAGTCGATCGTGCTTGTCCCGCCCGTCGATCCCGATCCGGAAGCGACGTTCGCCAGCGTGACCCGGATCTCCTTGGTGGCTGCCGTGAAGCTCTTGGCGGCACCGAGGTACTGGACGACTTGCAGCGGCACCATCGTTACGCCCGATTGCAGCAGCGGCGCTGCCTGAAGCGCGGTCGCCTTGCCGTCGGCGGCAGCCGTCTTGCTGCCAAGCGTCAGAACGAGCTTGTGGCTGCCCAGCGTCAGGGTAAGAATTTTATTTTGCGTCAGGGCAAGTTTGGCGCCCAGCCCTTTCGTAAGCACGCTGAGCGGGATATACGTAGCTCCATTCTTCTGAAAAGGGGGCTGTACGGTCGATGCCGCCCCGTTGACGGTCATCTGCTTGCTGCCGAGCTTCAGGCGAATATCGATAGCGGGTGAAGACGAATCGGCAGCCCATGCGGGAATCGCGGCTACGAACAGCATGACGAACGCCAGCAGCAAGACGCTGAATCGTCCGGTCGATTTGCGATTAAACATGAGTAAAAGTGCTCCTCTCTAGTGTGACAAGCTGGTTGAAAGAACTACCTTTTTCTTAACTAGATCTCCGTCCGACAGTACGGTGATCTCGATTGGCTGCCCCGGCAAATAAGCCTTCAGCAACTCGCTCAGCTCGACGAGCGTGGCAATTTGCTTGCCGGCGACGGCATAGATCTGATCGCCTTCCTGCAGCCCGGCTTGCTTGGCTTCGGGCGACGAAACAGCAGTGACGGTCATCGGCTCCTCGGTCGGCAGGCCGACGACGGCGGACCAGCTCTCCTCGAGCTCCAAGCCCAGCGAAGGGCGCATGACCTTGCCGTACTTGGCGAACTGGTTCAACACGTACTGCACCGTATCCGCCGGAATGGCGAATCCCATGCTGTCGATATCGACGTCGACGAACTTCATGGAGTTGATTCCGACGACCTCGCCCTTCATATTCACGAGCGGACCGCCGCTGTTGCCCGGATTGATGGCCGCGTCCGTCTGCAGCAGGTTGTAGTCGTCGGAAATGGATCGGTTCAGCCCGCTGATGACGCCGACTGTAGCCGTATTGCGCAGCGAGAACGACACCGGGGTGCCGATCGCGATCGCCGGCTCGCCGACCGTAACCTTAAGCGGAGACGCTGCGAACTTCGCGGGCTTAAGACCGCTGGCCTTGATCTGGACGAGCGCCAGATCGCTGGTTACGTCTATCTGCTTGCGCGTGCCTTCATACTCCTTGCCGTCTGCCGTGACGACGACGATCCGCGTCATGTCCTGCACGACGTGAGCGTTGGTCACGATCAGCCCATCCGCCTTGATGATGACGCCTGTCCCATGCGCCAGCGCGAACCGGCCACCATTCGCGTCCGGCTTGCCGATGATGGCGACGACGCTCGGCGCGACCTGCTTGATGACCGAAGGTACGTCCGCAGGCGTGTACTTGTACGTCTGGCTCGCCTTATCGTAGGTCCCGGTGCCGCCTAGCGCGGCGGTTAAGGACGTTGCTTTGACATAAGCCTCGCCGTTGATGACCTTGACCGGGAGGCTGATCGCGCCCGATGTCGGCGCTGCCGCCGTCGCCGAACCCGCCATCAGCAACCCGAACGAAAAAAATGCGGCGCCGATCGCCGCTTTGCCGTTTATCTTTTTAAACAACCCGTTCCCCAACTGCCTCTCATTAGTAATTTAAGACCTTTTTACCATATCAGAATCCGAACCGATGCGATATCGGAGATTGTGTCGAATAATGTCGAATATGCAAAAAAAGAGAACCGGGCTCGCACGCCGGCTCTCTTGTCTCAGTTATGGGTTGAATAGCAGCCGGTATTCGTTACCAGCCGCTGACCATCTTCACGTCCGCGATCAGGAAAATGATCAAGGAAACCGCCGTGAACCCGATGGCAAAAATGTTCTTGTTGGGACGCTGCCTCACCAGGCGAACGAGTCCGGCCACGATCAGAACCGTGATAATAACCATGAAAATGTCGAATACCGCGAACGTGCTTGCGGATTCAGCCGCATTTTCCGCGAGAAACATGGGTTGTCCTCCCTTATCTCATAACTTTCCCAGTATCCTCTATGTTAGCCATAAGGCACCCGTGTTGCAAGTCCGAATTTGCCACCGTAACAACTTTGTCACAATAAGCGGGAAAGCGCTACCTCTCAAGTCGCGCTTCATGCGAGACCTATTGGTTCAGACGTAGATGGATGAATCGGTCCCGAGCCGTCGAAACTACGCCGTGCAGCCTTTGAAATATAAAATGTCCAGCTCCGCCAACATTTATAACACGCATGCCGAAAGTCAACTCCGCCCCATGCATCGGGTTGACACCGCAGCCTGCCGGTACTACGCTCAATTCAACCCCATATCGAGGAGGCAATGCGTCCATGCGCGAACGACCGAATTCAAACGAATACACGCCCTACCAAGGCCAGTATGTCTCGCTTGTTCCCGAAGGCGATCTGATCGAAATTCTCGAGGCTCAAAAAGCGCGCACGCTCGCCCTCTTTTCCGGACTGACGGAGGAGCAAGCCGACTATCGATATGCGCCGGGCAAGTGGTCCCTGAAGCAGGTTTTCGGCCACATCAGCGACAACGAGCGCATCCAGAGCTATCGTCTGCTCCGCATCGCCCGAGGCGATCGGACGAATCTGCCGGGTTATGAGCAGGACGAGCTCGTGCCGAACGGGCCTTTCGAGCGCTGGACGCTGTCGCAGCTGGCCGAGGATTACCGGACGGTCCGTGAGTCGACGCTAACGCTGCTGCGCGGGCTGCGGACCGAGGACTGGACGCGGATCGGCAACGCGAACGACAATCCCGTCAGCGTAAGGGCATTGGCCTGCATCAATAGCGGCCATGAACTGCATCACCTGCGGATTATCGAGGAGCAGTACTTGAAGCTAAATTAAAATACTAGAGTTCGCAGCAACGCATGAGAAAAAATCGGGCGGCTCTCCATTGGAGAGAACGCCCGATTTTTATAGGCTCATCTAGAGGGTACGATCGACCTGTTGCCCTCTTGCCTCGCTGCCTCGCAGGCCCGCGTCCCGCTTGCGCAGCTCCCGCCGGAGCATACGAACCTCTTGCGTCAGCTGTTCGAGCTTGCGCGAGGTCCCGGAGGAATCGACCGCATGGCGGACGGTAAGCATGAATGCGAGCCAGCCCGCGGCAGAGGCGAGCATCGCGACGACAATGACAAGTAGCGCGCTGACTTCGATGACGGGGTCCCCCTTCGTCGGATCCATACCCCAGCATTATAAAACGAAATACCGCGCTTATCTACCATTTACAGCCTTTTCTGCACGCGGCGCCCATTTCCCATTCACCCAGGTAATCAGGAACGAGATCCCTCCCAAGCCGAGCAGCACGAGCACCTTGAGCAAGGTCTCCTCTCCTTGAAGGTCGAGAACCATCGCTTTGAGCGCCACGAGAACGAGGACCGCGGAGCCGAACCAACGGAACAGCGGCTCGCGGCGATATGCCCCCCACAGAAACAGCAGCAGCGCGTAGATGCCCCATGCGAGCGACAAAGCAAGCCGTAGCAGCGTCGTTTCCCCGCTTCCCCAGTCGTATGCCTCGAACAGTCCGGAGATTTGCACGGTCAGCAGGCCGCCGATGACAAGATGAGCCCCCAAGGCGAAGGCGTTCGACACCAGCTTACGGTCGGAACCGTCCAATCCGACTGCCTGCCGGCTCGTCGCGAAGTAGAAGCCTAGCGCAGCCAGCAGCATCCAGGATATGGCCCCCCAGTTCAGAAAGGGGACGTAGACGCTAAACCAGTCGCCGCGCGGCGTTTCCCAAGTCGTGGAGAACCAGTAGATGCCTACGATAAACCAAATCGACATAGACAGCATCTCCGGCAGCCAATGCTTCCGCTTCCGCAAGCGGCCCACCGCCGCGAGAACGACCGCCACGCCCGCCCAGAGGAAGACATTCAGCAACGGCTTCACTTCAAGACCGCTGCCAAGCTGATGGAGCGCGACGAGCACCAGCAAGGCGCCGCCCAGGCCATGGCTCAGCGCATAGGCGAGCGTGCGGCCCGATTGCCGTATCACGAAGGCGGCGGCAGCGAGGAACAGCAGGCCAATGAAGATCAGCGTATAGCCGCTGTCCAGCTCGCCATTCAAGATGATAAGCGTCCAGACGCCGAACAGGATGCCGTTTCCCAGACTCAAGTACATATTTAACCCGTCGAAGCATCGGCCCAGACGCAGGCTGGCGATCAGGCATCCGAGATGGTAGAAAAGGAACGCGGCCAGGGCGTAACGGATCGGCATGTTCTGCCAGCCGTCCAGCGACGGGTCGAACCAAAAGAAGTAGATCGCATAGAGCGCCCAGGTTCCGGCAAAAGCAACCGGTCTCAGCTCGCTCCAGCCCTTCGCGATGCTGATCGAGAAAAACGCCGTATTCAGCACGAGCAAGTATAGAAACAGCGCGAAAACTTGGTCGGTCTCGGGCAGCATCAGCATGGGCGACAGCAATCCGCCGGCCAGCGCGATATGCATGAGCAAGCGGGAGCCGAAACGCCAGGCGTAAGCCACGGCCAATGCGGTGACGGTAATCATGCCGAGCAGCACGGTCATGGGCGCCCATAACGCATAGGCGATGCCGGCGAACGCAACGGTCGCGTAAAGGACGCAAGCGCCGAGGCCAATTCCGATCTCACCCGCCATAGCCCCTCTCGGCCTAGTCGACATACGCGCTCCCGCCAAGGCAAAACCGATGCCAGCCAGCAGCCCGACGCCGATTTTCATCGGATCGGTAATCCAGCCGCGGTCGACCGTATAACGGAACAGCGTGATAAATGCGGTTAATACGAGCGCAACGCCGAGCAGGGATGTCCAGTGCTTGCGCAAATGGTCGATCATGACGGTGAATCCTCCTTGGGGGGATTGAATATGACTTGGGAAAAAGAGATCGGCCAGCTTGACGAGGCCGAGCAGCAGCAGGCAAAGCGCAAGAGCGACGGCCTCCAGCTCAAGCAGGTACCACGGCCACGGACCGAGCAGGTCAAGCAGCGATGCCGACGGAGGTTTGCGGGCGAGGAACATGAAGTTGGTCCCGGCCAGCATATCTGCGATTGCGGCGGGCACCGCAAGTACCTGAAGCCAGCCAAATGCGCGCAGGGCGGACCGCAGCGTCGGGCGGTATCCCTCTACGATCGTCATGTACAGATTGGAGACGACGATGAGGATATGGCCGAGGAAGAAGTGCGCGAAGCCCAGCGTCGGAAACGGAGCCGTCAGGTCGGGCGTCGCCAGCGCCTGCGCCGCGCCGAGGATGCCGAGGAAAAACGTCGCCTCGTACAGCCGCCGGCTGCCGGTAATCACCATAAGCGCGGTCAGCCAGATCATGAGGCTGCACAGCTCGAACGGCAGCGCATAGATATCCCAGTCCCGCGTGACCGCTCGGTCGGCCAGCATCGCCAGCTCGACGGCGGCCGACGCTGCAGCCAGTGCGATACGAGCCTGCTTCGACCCTCTCAGCCTTCGCCGCTGTGCGCACACGAAGGCGACGATCAGCGCCAGCAGTCCAAGTGCCGCCCAATGCGAAGCTCCGTACGGTTCAAACGCCATGTTCGATCCCCCTCTCTTCACCCTTATTTTAGAAAATCGGGGCAAAAAAAATAGTACCAACTTTACGTGGTACCATCATGGCGTATCCGTGAACCGTTTATTCTCAGGGATCGAGACTTTGTCCGGGCTCTTCTTTCGGCTTGAACAATCCCATCTCCCTGGCCTGCCTTGCCGCCTCTTTGGAGCCGGGGACGCGGAGCTTGCGGAGAATGTGATTGATATGGTTTTTGACCGTGCGGATGGAGATAAACTGCCTGTCTGCGATCTGCGACTGCGAATAGCCGCGGTCGACCATCTCGAGCAGTTGCAGCTCTGCAGGGGTGATCATATCCTGCAGCTTCTTGACCTCGAACTCCCGCTCCAATGCCTTCAGACGCCTGAATTCCTCCCGCATCCGCTCTGCTGCGGCAGGACTGATCGAGGCCTCGCGGCGGGCGGCTGCACGGATCGCAGCGGGCAGACCCTCAAAGTCCGTTTTCAGTTGATAGTCGATGGCGCCAGCCTGGAAGGAGCGCAGGATGAGGTCTTTCTCCTCCATTGAAGTCAGCATGATGACGCGTGCGCCGGAGCCGACAGCCACTTCTTCGGCCAACACGACGCCTTCCGGAATGCCATGCAGCATGATGTCCATAAGGACGACGTCCGGGAGCGCCGGATCCTCCGGCTCCTCCTTCCGCCCCAGTATGCCGCGAACTTGGTCCGGGTCGCCGCTCGCTAGCGTCACCTGAAGATCCGGCTCCTCGTTCAGGTACGAGACGAGCCCTCTGCGCCAATCCTCGTCGTCTTCCACGATCCATATGTTAATGGCCTGCATCGAGCCCCGCCTCCTTTGCGTTAGGCGCCGCCGATGGCGTCGCATGATCCGGCTGCGCCTGCACGCTTCGAATCGGCAATGTCATGTAAACGCTCGTGCCCTGCCCGCTCTTGCTCCGGATGGCGAGCGAGCCTCCATGCTTTCGCATGACTTGGTAGGCGTAAGGAAGCCCCAGACCGAAGTTGGTCCCGCCGCCCTTCGTCGTATAGAATGGCTCCAACGCATGCGCGCGTTGGCTCCGGCTCATGCCGGGTCCGGCGTCCGCAACTTCGAGGACAAGCTCGCGTCGTCCCTCCGACAGCTTTACGGTGAGCGTCCCGCCGCTTTCCTTCATCGCCTCCGCCCCATTGGCGACGATATTGTTCAACGCCTCGCCAAGCTGCGCTGCATCGATATTCGCCAGCCATTCTCGCGCAGGCAGCACGAGGCGCGTCCGAATCCCCGCAAACTGCGGTTCAAGCGCGGCAAGCGTATCGCGGACGAGCGCGCCTAGACGGACATTCGTCCGCCGCAGCGCCAGATCGCCGGTGCGTTGGTGGACGCGGGCGATCATCTCCTGCATATGCAGCGACGCGGACAGCATCGTCTCGATATCGCGCAGCAGCTCGGGCTGCCCGGTCTTCTCCGCATATCGCTTGGTCTTTTCCCCAAACAGTCGCAGCTTTCCCGCGTCGTTTTTAATGGCGTGATTCAAAATGGCCGTACCGGCGTTGACGGCTCTCCAAGTCGTATCCAATCGCCTACGATCGACCAGCAGCCGGATGCCCATGAATCCGTAACTAAACAGGCCGATTAGAAAAACAGCGACAGCGAGCGACGCTATCCAAGCATTGTATACCCACATCCGCAACATGCCGAGGCTGGGCAGCACGTAGCTCATCGTCAGTAGAAACAGCATGGGCGGCACTACAGCGAGGCAAACGATCCAGTAGGTCGGGGAAAGCGGCGAGCGGCGGGGCCGCAGCAGCAAAATATGCGCCGCACCGTACAGCATGTACGGTGCCGCCCACCAGACGACGATGCCAAAGGATATCGGATAGCGCTCGGTATACCACGGCGTCAACAGCAGACAGAGCGCGATCGGCACAAGTAACGCGACCGGCAGCGCGCGCCGAAACGCGGGATGCATCCGCACGGGACGGAACGCCAGCGCGAACAACAGAAATGCGTAGGGCACGCCATAGTAGGAAGCGACGGAGGCTGTCGCCTGCACATGGTAGAGCGGCTGCTCCCAACGGTCGCGGACAGCGCCGTCCGCCAGCGCCGGTATAATATTCAGGTCGAGTACGGCAGCCAGCGCACCGGTGCCCGCAAAGAAGGACACCGCGGCCAGTCGCCGGGAAGCAGGGGAGCCTGAGCCCGCGGCCAGCAAAAAAAGAGCCACCGCCCACAGCACCGGCCATACGAAAAGCACTCGACGTCCTCCTTTCCATTCCGTCCCTGTTATTATAGGCTGGCGCGCTCTCGCACGCTTACTTTTCCATCCTCACGACCGATGACGATGCGCTCAGCCATGCCGACGAACAGGCCATTCTCCACGACGCCAGGAATGAGATTCAGCGTCATCTCCAGCGCCGCGGCGTCCTCAATCACACCAAAGCGGCAGTCCGCGATGAAATTGCCGTTGTCCGTCACGTACGGCTCGTCCCCTTGGGTCAGGCGAAGAGCCGGATGTCCGCCCAGCGCCTCTAAGCGTCCCATTGTCAGCTTGAAGCCGAACGGCACAATCTCGACAGGCAGCGGAAATTGTCCAAGCGTTGCGACCTCCTTGGAAGCGTCAGCGACAATAACGAGCCGCTTGCTGTTCGAGGCGATGATCTTCTCCCGAAGGAGCGCACCGCCGCCCCCTTTAATCAGGTCCAGGGCCTCGTCCGCTTCATCCGCGCCGTCAATCGTCAGATCGATGCCGCTAGGCAGGATATCGTCCAGCGGAACCAAAGGAATCCTTAGCGAGCGCGCCAACTCCTCGGATCGAACCGACGTCGGCACCGCGGTAATTTTCAGACCAGCCTTCACCCTGTTGCCGATCTCCATGATGGCCCAGTATGCGGTAGAGCCCGTTCCAAGCCCTACAAGCATACCGTCCTCAACAAGCTTGACCGCCTCTTCGCCCGCCCGGCGTTTCGGATCTATATTCATGCGCCTCACCTTTCCCGCATTCATTTTACTTATTGCTTCGGATATACGCATTATAGCAATTAACCTTGAACTTTTCTCAAAAAAAGAGCAGCGGCGCAACGAGTGTCTCGTAAGACACCGTAGCAACCGCTGCTCTCTGGCAACATAATTTTTGTCCTTCTCTTCCCGTTCGCAAGCTCTAAGGTTAAACTTCGACCGTAGCCATCGCCGCTTCGGTACGTGCCCGGTCTCGCTCCAACACGGGACCGAGGTACTTACCTGTGTAGGACTTCGCGTTAGCCGATAGCTGCTCCGGCGTGCCCACGCCGACGATCGTGCCGCCGCCGCTGCCGCCTTCGGGACCGAGGTCGACCAGGTAGTCCGCCGTCTTGATGACGTCCAGGTTGTGTTCGATGACAAGCACGCTCTCGCCTGAGTCGACCAATCGCTGCAGTACCTGCAGCAGCCTGTCGATATCGTGGGCGTGAAGACCCGTCGTCGGCTCGTCGAGAATATACAGGGTCTTGCCTGTGCTGCGGCGATGAAGCTCGGCAGCGAGCTTGACGCGCTGCGCTTCGCCGCCGGACATCGTCGTCGATGGCTGGCCGATCGTCATGTAGCCGAGGCCGACGTCGAGCAGCGTCTGAAGCTTGCGATGGATTCGAGGGATGTTCTGAAAGAACTCTGTTGCATACTCGATCGTCATCTCCAGCACTTCCGCGATGTTCTTGCCCTTGTACTTGACCTCGAGCGTCTCGCGGTTGTAGCGCTTGCCCTTGCACACTTCGCACGGTACGTATACGTCAGGCAGGAAGTGCATCTCGATCTTGATAATGCCGTCGCCTTTGCACGCCTCGCAGCGGCCTCCCTTGACGTTGAAGCTGAAGCGTCCCTTTTTATAGCCCCGTACTTTCGCCTCGTTCGTGATCGCGAACACGTCGCGGATATCGTCGAACACGCCGGTATACGTCGCCGGATTCGAACGAGGCGTACGTCCGATCGGCGATTGGTCGATGTCGATGACCTTCTCCAGGTGTTCCAGACCCAGGAACTCCTTGTACTGGCCGGGGCGCACCTTCGCCTTGTTGAGATCGCGGGCCAGCGTCTTGTACAGGATCTCGTTGACCAGCGTCGACTTGCCTGAGCCCGACACACCAGTTACAGCCGTGAAAACGCCAAGCGGAAACTTCGCGCTAAGATTCTTCAGGTTGTTTTCCGTCGCGCCCTTCACTTCGATCCAGCGGCCGTCGGGCTTGCGTCTTTTGAGCGGTACAGGGATGAACTGGCGGCCGCTCAGATAAGCCCCCGTCAGGGAATTATCGTCGCGCATGACCTCCTCAGGCGTGCCTTGTGCGACCACCGTCCCGCCGTGTATGCCGGCGCCAGGACCGATATCGATCAGATAGTCGGCAGCCATCATGGTGTCCTCGTCGTGCTCGACGACAATGAGCGTATTGCCGAGATCCCGCATATGCTCCAGCGTCTTGATCAGACGATCGTTGTCCCGCTGATGCAAGCCGATACTCGGCTCGTCCAGGATATATAAGACGCCCATCAGGCTCGAGCCGATCTGCGTTGCCAGCCGAATGCGCTGCGCCTCACCGCCCGACAACGTACCTGCCGCGCGGGAGAGCGTTAGATAATCCAGCCCGACGTTGATCAAGAAGCCCAGACGGCTGCTGATCTCCTTCAAGATCAGGTTAGAGATCTGCGTGTCCTTGGCGTTCAGCTCCAGCGCGTCAAAGAAGTTCATCGCGTCGCCAATCGATAGCGCCGTGACATGAGCCACGTTCTGGCTGCCGACCGTGACGGCTAGCGCTTCCTTCTTCAGCCGCTTTCCTTTGCAGCCTTCGCAAGGCTTGGCACCCATGTATTCCTCGATAAATTCGCGTATGCCGTCCGATGCCGTTTCCCGGTAGCGGCGCTCCAGGTTCGGAACGACGCCCTCGAACTGAACCATCGCGTCCCGCGTATAGCCGAACTCGTTCTGATATTTAAACCGAATCTTCTCCGGACCGGTGCCGTACATCAGCAGCTTCATCTGCTTGTCCGTAAGCTCGGACACCGGCACCTTTGTCGGGATCTTATAGTGGCTGCACACCGCGGCGAGGAACTGCGGATAATAGGTCGAAGTGCTGCCTGCCCAAGCGGAAAAAGCTCCCTGCTCGATGCTCTTGCTCTTGTCGTGCAGCAGCAGGTCGGGATCGACGACCATCTTCACGCCAAGCCCGTCGCAATCCGGACAGGCGCCGAACGGCGAGTTAAAAGAGAAAAGCCGCGGCTCCAGCTCCCCCATCGAAAACCCGCATACAGGACAAGCCAGATGAGAGTTGAACATCAGCTCTTCCTTGTCGATAATGTCCACGAGAATCTGACCGCCGGACAGCTTAAGCCCCGTCTCGAGCGAGTCTGCCAGACGCGTCGCAACGTCTTCCTTGACGACGATCCGGTCGATGACGACCTCAATCGAGTGCTTCTTGTTTTTCTCCAGCTCGATCGGTTCCGACAGATCCATGATCTCTCCGTTCACCCGAACGCGAACAAAGCCTTGCTTCTGGATGTCAGCCAGCAACTTCGTATGCTCGCCCTTGCGTCCGGAAACGACAGGTGCCAGAATTTGCAAGCGGGTACGCTCCGGATACTCCATTATCCGGTCGACCATCTGCTCCACGGTCTGCGACGTAATCTCGATCCCGTGCTCCGGACAGTGGGGCTTCCCGATACGCGCGTACAGAAGACGCAGATAGTCGTAAATCTCCGTCACGGTGCCGACGGTCGACCGCGGATTGCGGCTGGTCGTCTTCTGGTCGATCGAGATGGCCGGGGACAGCCCCTCGATCGAATCAACGTCCGGCTTGTCCATCTGCCCGAGGAACTGGCGGGCGTAAGCGGAGAGCGACTCCACATACCTGCGCTGCCCCTCGGCATATATCGTATCGAACGCGAGCGAGGACTTGCCCGAACCGCTAAGACCGGTCAGCACGACGAACTTGTCGCGCGGGATGGTCACGTCGATATTTTTCAAATTGTGGGCGCGAGCGCCCTTAATGACAATCTGATCGCTTCCCAAAAGTACAGCCTCCTGTCGTTAACGGCCTGGGCTCGCTCTCCGCGCCGCCTCCGTCCACGTCACATAAGAATATGTGTTCTCATCTCATTATACTTGCCGATGAACTGGTGCGCAAATGGAAATCCCACCAAAACGCGGCGTTCTTTGGAGAGCTCTGCTCATTTGGTCCTTACACAGATTCGGCCGTTCCCGACCCATCCTACCTGCTCTCCGCACCGTTTCAACGTTATCCCCTTCAATCAGGTGGGCCACCGCTTTAAATAAAAAAATCCGCAACCTAACAGCCTTCGCGCCTATGTATTAAATAATTTAGCCCTGTCTCGTCCTTTAAAAGAATATCCCCTTCGATCAGGCTAATGGCGGAATTTTACAAAAAATTAACAACGCAATTATTAACCATTCTTCCTTAGCCCGTTTCTCAAAAAAAGAGTTCCAAAGAAATTCTGCAAAACAAACAATCGTTAGGAAACCTGAAATGCATTCTTCTGCTGTCTGTGGTTAGCCATTCCCGTCCATCTTACTGAACGTACAGCTTTCTTTTTGTTGACCAGATCATGAAGCGTCACAGTCGGAGTAATGCCGCATAGAGATACAAGCTTTTCAAAAGAATCCGGACGTGCGTTAATTCGAAAACAATATTCGTCAAGGTAAGCCTGCAGATGCTTAGGACCAATTCCGCCGAACGTTCTGGCAAGCCAGCCGATAGCTCCCCGCCAAATTAATCCGAGCTCCGTCACTCCCTCGCTATCGCTTTGCTTGACAATCTCAATGCTTTGAACCTCGGATTTTGCATCTGTCACATGGCGCCACAGGAATGTGCCATAGGAATCAACGCCAAATAAACGCTGACTAAACTCATTTGGCGAAACTCGTTTAATTTTAACTTCGGCTACCTCGCCGGATTCCGGATCTATTGAGGCCCCTACGACTGCAGGCTGATCCCGCTGATCGGGCGGATCAAAAACGCCGCTCATGACTGGGCGCGCGTAAAAATCGCCGTATAATTGCAGGTCGCCTTTTAGAGGTCTAGATTCGTCGCATACTTGGATGGCATGCCGAAGCTTATGGTTGATCAGCCAAGCTGTCTTGTAGGTCACTTGAATAACCTCTGCCAGCAGCGTGGCGGAGATCCCCGTTTGCATCAAGTATAAGGCGCTGAACCACTTTACGAGCGGTGTGCGCGTCCCCTCCATTATGGTTCCCGCAGTCAGAGAGGTTTGGTGATGACAGGCTCGGCATTCATAGAGACTTTTGCGTCGGGAAGCGATTCGGTAACATGCAGCCCCGTCGCAGCGAGGACAGCGGTACCCGTTCGGCCACTTGGACTTGAACAAAGCTAGCTCGCAGGCTTCCTCCTGAAAAACTGGCATCTTCTTATGAAGCGAATGCAAGCAGATCAGCCTCCTCATTCAATTACAGGAACATTTGTTCCTATTTTATCACATTATCTCACCGATCTAAAGCGCCATTTTGTATCCTTATCGATGGGGATATTTGGATTAATAATTGATAATCAGCTCTAGTTCCTGACTGAAGGGGATACCGTTAAAACGTATGCTAACCAGCTCCTCTCCTGACTGAAGGGGATATCGTTGAAACGGATAAACGGAGCATTGCTGCTCCCTTAACCCAGCACTATTGCCCCAGATATTTATAACAAAAAACCTTGCCAGGAGTAGCTATCCCGGCAAGGCGTGCGCAGCATTTCTATAGGCTTGCCTTCAGTTCAAGCAATGCGTCGCGAAGCTCGGCGGCTCGTTCGAACTGGAGGTTCTTGGCGGCGTCCTTCATCTCGGCCTCGAGACGGTTGATGACGGACTGACGGTCTTTCTTGGACAGCTTGTCGACGTCCTCGAGACCCGTAAGATAAGAACTCTTCTGCTCGGCGACCTTTGTCGCCTCGATGACGTCGCGCACCTTCTTGCGGATGGTCTGTGGCGTGATGCCATGCTTCTCGTTGTACGCGGTCTGAATCGCGCGGCGGCGTTCGGTCTCGCCAATCGCCTTCGCCATGGAGTCGGTGATCTTGACGCCATACATGATGACGCGGCCCTCGGCATTCCGCGCCGCCCGGCCGATTGTCTGGATGAGCGAACGCTCGGCGCGCAGGAAGCCTTCCTTGTCGGCGTCCAAAATGGCGACCAAGGTTACCTCAGGTAAGTCGAGGCCTTCCCGAAGCAGGTTAATGCCGACCAAGACGTCGAACGTACCAATCCGCAGGTCGCGCAAAATCGCCATCCGTTCCAGCGTCTTAATGTCCGAATGCAGGTAGCGAACCTTGATGCCGACTTCCTTCATGTAGTCGGTGAGATCCTCCGACATCTTTTTGGTGAGGGTCGTCACGAGCACGCGCTCGTCGCGCTCGATGCGGGCGCGAATCTCGCCGAGCAGGTCGTCGATCTGCCCCTTTGTCGGACGCACCTCGATGATCGGATCGACGAGCCCCGTCGGACGGATGATCTGCTGCACCATGATCGGGCAGTTCTCGAGCTCGTAAGGGCCCGGTGTTGCCGATACATAGACGAGCTGCTTGGCTTTGCCCTCGAACTCCTCGAAGCGCAGCGGGCGGTTGTCCTTCGCGGAAGGCAGACGGAAGCCATGGTCGACGAGCACAGTTTTGCGCGCTTGGTCCCCATTGTACATCGCCCGCACTTGCGGGAGCGTGACGTGGGACTCGTCGATGACGATGAGGTAGTCGTCCGGGAAGAAGTCCATGAGCGTATATGGCGTGGCGCCGCGCTCGCGGAACGTCAGCGGACCGGAGTAGTTCTCGATGCCGGAGCAGAAGCCCATCTCAGCCATCATCTCGAGATCGTAGCGCGTTCGCTGCTCCAACCGCTGCGCTTCGAGCAGCTTGCCTTGCTCGCGCAGCTCGGCGAGGCGATCCTCCAGTTCGCGCTCGATGTGGACCAGCGCGACCTTCATCTTCTCCTCGGCGGTCACGAAGTGAGATGCCGGAAAGATCGCGACATGATCGCGAGAGCCGATGATCTCGCCCGTTAGGACGTCGATCTCGGTAATCCGCTCGATCTCGTCGCCGAACATCTCCACCCGAATCGCGCGGTCGCCGACCGATACCGGGAAGATCTCGACGACGTCGCCGCGCACGCGGAACGTCCCCCGCGTAAAGTTCATATCGTTGCGCTGGTATTGGATGTCGACCAGCTTGTGAAGGATCGCGTTGCGCGATTTCTCCATGCCCACGCGCAGGCTCAGTCGAAGGTCACGGTACTCTTCCGGAGAACCGAGACCGTAAATGCAGGAAACGCTGGCGACGATGATGACGTCCTTGCGTTCGAATAACGCAGAGGTCGCGGAGTGACGAAGCTTGTCGATCTCGTCGTTAATGCTGGAGTCCTTCTCGATATAAGTATCCGAGGACGGGATATACGCCTCCGGCTGATAGTAATCGTAATAGCTGACGAAGTACTCGACGGCGTTTTCCGGGAAAAATTCCTTGAACTCGCTGCACAACTGTGCCGCCAGCGTCTTGTTGTGCGCGATAACGAGCGTGGGCTTGTTCACCTTGGCGATCGTCTGGGCGATCGTGAACGTCTTGCCCGTACCGGTCGCGCCCAGAAGCGTCTGATGCCGCTTGCCCTCATGAATGCCGGCGACCAACTCCCGGATCGCTCCCGGCTGGTCTCCTTGCGGCTCGTATTCCGAAATCAGCTTGAATCCGGAAGGCACTGCCATATCTAAGCCCACCTCCGTGTCTTGTAGACCAAAGTCCTATATCGTACCCTGCTTCATCTAACCGATAAACAGGATATCCCTTCCAGCAAGTCCGAATATGTGTTCTCATTCATTATATCGGCTTCCCGGAAACCAGTCAAAGGAGTGAAGCTGCATGAAGCAGCGCATGGACCAGACCACGTCGTGGGGTATTTTGGCGGCCCTTGCCGCGTTAATAGGCGGATTTTTATGGGAAGGCGGTCATTGGGAAGGGCTCGTGGAGAAAACGGCGCTACTGATCGTATTCGGAGGGACGTTCGCGGCCGTGGCGATCAGCTTCCCGGCATCCCGGCTGCGCCAGATCCCGGAATCGTTGAAGACCGCCTTTCGGCCTGGCACTTTGGAGGCTACCGCCCGGATCGACGAGCTTGTCGATCTGGCCACGGTCGCCCGACGCGAAGGTGTACTCTCCCTCGAAGACAAGCTTGTAGACCACCCGGACCCTTTTATCCAAAGCGGTCTTCAAATCGTCGTCGACGGCACCGATCCCGAGCTCAGCAGGCAAATCCTCGAATTCGAAATTGACGCCATCGAACAGCGGATGGAAAATCAAGCGAAAATCTTCGAGTCTGCCGGCGGGTATGCGCCGACGATGGGCATTATCGGCACCGTCATGGGCTTGATACACGTGCTAAGCAATCTTGCGGATCCCGGCTCGCTTGGGCCTGCGATCGCAGTTGCGTTTACTGCCACGCTGTACGGGGTCGCCTCCGCGAACATCCTTTACTTGCCAATCGCGTCCAAAATACGCATCCGCGCGGCCGAGACCGTACAGTTTACGGAAATGATGCTGGAAGGCATCCTTGCGATCCAAGCCGGAGAAAATCCCGCGCTGATCCGCAAGAAGCTGACCGCCTTCATGCACACGGAGAAGCTGACGTTCGTCCTGAAAAAGGAGGAGAGCGAAGATGGCGCGGAGACGCAGCCGGCGCAGCCGAAGCGCGCATGAGAACCAAGAGCGCTGGCTGATTACATACGCGGATTTAATTACCCTTCTA
Organism: Cohnella sp. GCM10020058; assembly: GCF_042683485.1. Taxonomy (NCBI): domain Bacteria; kingdom Bacillati; phylum Bacillota; class Bacilli; order Caryophanales; family Paenibacillaceae; genus Cohnella; species Cohnella sp. GCM10020058. The sequence continues at coordinate 1,083,643 of NZ_JBHUJV010000009.1, read as the reverse complement.
CTGATTTTCTTTATTATTATGTACGCGATGAGCCAGATCGATATCAAAAAATACGACACGCTGGCCAAGTCGCTCCAATTGGAATTCTCTAGGGCTGACAGCATCATCGAGATGGGCAGCGGGCTCGAGGGCGGCACCGACGTCGCTAAATATGCGAGCCCGCCGCCTACCGCCAATCCCCCTCCCGGCGCCAGCGCCTCGGCCGACTTGGATGCGGAGATTGCCAGACGCCGCGAGCAAGCGCTCCAGGATTTGCTCAAGGTCATCGAGTCGTATGTCAAAGAAAACAAATTGCAGCAAGACGTGTTCGTAGGCGACACGCCTCAGGGGATCGCTATTCGACTGTCGGACAGATTCCTGTTCGACCTCGGCAAGGCGGATCTTAAACCGGACGCCAGACCGGCGCTGGACAAGCTGTCCAGTTTGTTTACGAAGCTGGACACGACCATCTCGATTCAGGGTCACACCGACAACCTGCCGATACAGCCGGGATCTGCATTCCAGGACAACTGGGGCTTGTCTTCCGGCCGTGCATTGTCCGTGCTCCGTTATTTCGTCGATACGCGCAAGCTGCCGGAAAAAATATTTGAAATCGCGGGTTACGCGGACACGCGCCCCGTTGCGGCGAACGACACGGAAGCCAATCGCCAGAAAAACCGCCGTGTGGAAATTCTGGTCGTGCGGCAGGCAGAATCCGCCGCGTGAAGGCGCAGCCTTCCAAGCCTCGGCCGTCGTTTATGACGTCCCGCTCCATGCAAGCACGACGGCGACGACCGCGGCGGCCGCGATGCTTGCATACAGCAGTATCCGGTTTCTCGCCGCGCGCCGTACAGCTTGAGGATTGGCCGTTTGCCGAATCCAAAGCTTGAGCTGCGCCAATTCGCGAGGGTTAGACAAGCTTCGCACGGGAATGAGGCTGACGCCCTTCTGGCCGACGTATAAAACGATCATCCGACGCGTGATCGCGAATCGCCTTACGTCCGGCCAGTCGACCCGTCCCTTCGCAGTAGGCGTGAGGAAGCTAAAGCCCCGCTCGTCGAATGCATACGCCCGTTTTTCAACTGAAAAGCGCCTCTTCACGGCCTGGACCGCTCGCAGATAGCTCGATCCGGGAATGAACAATCCGAACGCCAGCAGCAGCCATTGGACGAAGTGGAAGTGATCCGCCGCCCCGCTACCCTCCTTTAGCACCGCAAGCAGCATATACAGCAAATTAGAGCCGCAGACTAGCATAAAGAAAACAAAGCCCGGGGTCGCATAGAAATGTCTCATGTTCAACGCGACGATCTCTTTTTCCGTCGTATCGAATTCAGCCTTCACGATCGTTGCCATGGTAACCCCCTGTGGCGCCTTGCGCCTTGCGCACTGCGTCTCTTGTTGCTCTTCATTATAAGTCATTATCCGCTGCCGGCGACGCCGCATATTTTGCGTTTTAACAACATTTTATCGAACATACGCGGGTTAAAGCTTATAATGAATGCAAACAAGATCGAACGGAGGCTGAATATGGGATTGTTTGACTTCATCAAGGGCCAGTTCATCGAAGTTATCGAATGGCTGGACGACACCGGCTCGATGGTATACCGCTTTCCTGTCTACGACAATGCGATTAAGATGGGTGCGAAGCTCGTCGTGCGCGAGTCCCAAGCTGCTATATTCGTCAACGAAGGCCAGATCGCCGACGTCTTTGGTCCGGGCACATACACGCTCAGCACGCAGAATATGCCGGTTCTTACGGCACTTAAATCTTGGAAATACGGCTTCAACTCTCCTTTTAAAGCCGATGTTTTCTTCGTGAGCACGCGCAACTTCACCCAATTGAAGTGGGGCACAACGAACCCGGTTATCATGCGCGACGCGGAATTCGGGATGGTACGCATGCGGGGCTTCGGCAACTATGCACTGAAGGTGAACGATCCTGCCGTTTTCCTGAAGGAGATCTTCGGTACACAGCAGGACTTTTCGGCGGAAAATGTGGCCGGTTACCTTAAATCGGTTATCGTCTCCGGCGTGAGCGACCTGCTGGGCGAGTCGAAAATTCCGGTCATCGATCTGGCGGCTTCGTACGATGAACTTAGCCGTGCCGCGACCGACAAGCTTCAGGCGCACTTTATGTCCATGGGCCTTTGGCTGACGGCGCTCACGATCGAGAACATCTCGCTGCCCGAGGAAGTCGAGAAGACGATCGACCGCAGGTCGTCCATGAACATCGCAGGCAACCTTGATCAGTATATGAAGTATCAGACGGCCGAAGCGCTGCGCGAGGCGGCGAACAACCCGGCGGACGGCTCGGCGGGTACGGGTATCGGTCTGGGCGCAGGCATGGCGATGGGGCAGGCGATGAGCCAAACGATGCGCCAAAACGAACAGCAGAATTCGGCGAATGCCGGAGGAAGCCAGAGCGCAGGTTCGGGAGCAGGCGCTGCCGCCGCTGGCAGTGGTGCAGCCGCAAGCGAGCGAGCCGCGCAAGTCGGCGGGGTCGCCCCGGATGGCGGCAGCGCGGCGCCGTCGAAAAAGTTCTGCTCCGAGTGCGGGCAGCCGCTCGCGCCGAACGCGAAGTTTTGCTCCAACTGCGGAACGAAGGTGTAAGACTGGATGGCGAAAGACGCAAACGCTGCGAATGAAGCTATTCAATTTCCGTGTGCGAGCTGCGGCGGCGCGATGCTGTTCGACGCGGACAGCCAGCAGCTGAAGTGCCAGTATTGCGGTCGGCTGCAGGCGATCGACTCGGATACCTCGCTCCCGCAGGAGCATGCGCTGGACGACGGTATGCTAGAAGAGTCGGACACGGATTGGGGCGTGGCGCAGCAGACGATCAAATGCGAGTCCTGCGGCGGCGAGAGTTTGATACCGGCCTTGCAGACGGCTACGTTATGTCCGTTCTGCGGCTCGCCGAAGGTACTGCCCCAGCCCGATACGGCAACGATAAAGCCCGAATCGCTTATTCCGTTTAAAGTCGACAGCGCTGACGCGAAAAATGCCTTCCGGGCATGGAAAAAGAAACGCTGGTTTCTTCCCGGCGCCTTCAAGCGGGAAAACACGAGCGCGCGACTAGCCGGCATCTATATTCCTTATTGGACGTACGATGCGGACACCTCTTCCGCGTACACCGCCGAGCGCGGCGACTATCACTATCGGACCGTAACGAAGACCCGCGTCGTTAACGGCAAAACCGAGACCTATACCGAGCAGGAACGCTATACGGTCTGGCATTGGGTGAGCGGCGATTACGACCGCTTCTTCAACGACGTATTGATCCCCGCCTCCGGTCAATACGACGCCAAGCTGCTGGATCGCCTGGGCAACTTCGAGCTGGGCGGACTGCTCGGCTACAAGCCCGAATATTTGAGCGGCTACATCGCCGAGCGCTATTCCGTCAACCGAACGCGAGGCTGGGAGGAAGCACAGGAGCGAATCGACGGCGCGCTGCGCGGCGACATCCGCTCTAAGATTGGCGGCGACGAGGTTCGCTCGATGAACATCGATACCGATTATTACAACCGCACGTTCAAGCATCTTTTGCTGCCCGTCTGGAACGCCAGCTACAACTACAAATCCAAGCCCTACCGCTTCATGGTCAACGGCCAGACCGGTCTCGTCTCCGGCACTGCGCCGCGCAGCGCCTGGAAGATTACGTTTTTTGTGCTGGCTTGTCTGGCAGTCGTCGGCGCACTCGTGCTGTGGTATGCGAGCAGCCAACAACCGCCGCCTCAGTAGTAAAAGAAGTCAGAAAAAGCAATCGCCCTGCTCAGGAGCAGGGCGATCTTTATTCTCCGATTAACTTCAAGCCTACCGCGGCGGCGATAACAAGCGCGAGGAAAAAGAGTCTTGATGCCTGGCGCGATTCGCCGTAAAAAATCATACCCAGCACGGTCGCGCCAACCGAGCCGATGCCCGTCCATACCGCATAAGCCGTCCCCATCGAGATGTCTTGCATCGCAGCGGTCAGCAGGCTGAAGCTGAACAAGAAACTCACGCATATGATGATCAACCCCCACGCGTCCCTGCGGCTGCTCCAGCGGTTCAACCCCACTGTCCCTACTACTTCGAACAGGCCTGCGCAAACCAGATAAATCCATGCCATCAGTGAGTCCCGCCTTTCTCAGTGCCCGAGCTTAGCTTGGGACCGGAGGTCGCTTTTAAGCCAACGATGCCTATGATCATGAGAGCGACAAGCGCTAACTTAGCCGCATTTAGTTCGCCTTCGTAAAATACAGCTTCTCCGATTACCGTCCCTGCCGCACCGATGCCCGTGAACGCGGCATAGGCTGTTCCAATCGGCAACACGCGCGTCACTTCCATCAGGCTCCAAAAAGAAAAAGCTAATGCGACGGCCGTCAGCAGCCATTCCCACCAAGTCGAAGCATGCTTCAACCCCGATACCCAACCTACTTCCGTCACGCCGGCTGCGATGAGCAGTGTCCAATATTTTGTCATCGGCAATTCTCCTCTCCTTGCGTAAAAGATGCAAAAAAGCCCGAAAGCATCGGCATGCATGGTAACGGAGCGAGTGTGCTCATTACCTTGCATTCTGATACTCCCGGGCTTTTGTCCCTCCGTGACGCCTGCCGCAATCGGCAGCGCGCGCCCTCCCTTGGACCAGACAGCCGGCCGAAGCCGCCTCGGAACCCTAGAGGACGAATCCAATACATATTAACGAACAGTAGAAGAACTGTCAATGCGGTTTCAAAAAAGAGGCCGAACGAACACTTCGCCGTTTCTTTACTTACGCTTTCCGCTTCGCGGAGGAAGACCTTCGGGCACAGGCTTCGGAGCGGCGATCGGAGTTACACTGACATTACGCTCCGATACTGCGTCGACTCGCCCTATCGCGTCCGGAGTCGACGTGCCCGCCGTCAGAGAAAGTACGCCATTTGCGGGCTTCCCGGCTTTCTCGGGCAGTGGTCCGCTCTCCAAAGCCGCAGCCTCCTCCGATCCGCCGAATCTCCTCCGGGCGCCTCTTCCGCGCAGTCTCGCACCCGCCAGTCGAATTCCGTGACGCAACGAGGACGATCCCGGCGCCGCCACATACTCGGCATCTTCGTCCGGCGCAAGAATCAACCCGAGCTGATGATGCTCTCCGGCATACCTGGCCCGCTGCGCAAATTTCACGTTGCCGTCGCGATTCAGCACCTCAAGCTTCGCGAAAGCCGGCTGAAGCTGCAGAGCCGCATGCAGCTCCTCCTTGCTGCGCACCCGTACCCCGTTCGCTTTGCTCACAGTCTCGCCCGCGGTCAAGCCCATCTCGAACGCCGGCGTGCCGGGAAGCACGGCGAGGATGACGACGCCTCTGCCGTCCTGCACATAAACAGGGTGATGCCCCCGCTCGCGCATTCTTCCCCAGAACAACAGAGCCTCGTGCAAAATGAAAGCCGCCAATCCCGCCACGATTGTAAGCGGCCCCCAAAATGCCGCGCCCGCCGCAAGCGCCGCAATCACCAGCCCGTAAACGAGCAGGCCGCCTCCCATTTCCTTCGCTTTGACTTCGGGCCAACGCGTCGCCGTGCGATCCGTAAATCCGATCAACACCGGGAAAGCTGCCAGTGTCCATCCGGCGACGGTAATCGCCGGTCCCCCATCCATGCCGAACAGCGGCGTCCATGGCAGCGTTAGCCCATTATGGCCTGTCGCAGGCACGAGCCACAGCAGCGGCACCGGCCAGAGGCCGGACAGCGAATAGGCGCCGATCGGCTTGCCACGCTTGCCCTCCAGAAACAGCGGCGTCGCATAACGCGAGCCCTGCAGCCGGACGAGAAGCGCTTCCGCAATATGCAGCAGACCGGCCAGGAACAACAAGGACGGACCGTCGATATCATTTAACGCCTGCCAGACCCGGTTCACTGTGTCGTTTCCATCTGGCACGCCCGTCCAGGACAGAATCGTCTGAACAACAGTAAGCGCGCCTGCCGCGTAAGCGAGACAAACATATCGCAGCTTGAACAATGCGAGCACGAACGTCGCCACCCAGACGCATACGAGCGTCGAGGCGGTCAATTGCGCACCTGCGGCAAACCCGAGCGCGGACAAAGCGATGCCTGCGACGAAACCCGCAACGATGCGAGCGACAGTCATCGGCAGGGTGCCCCGCAGCCTCACATGGAACAGTCTTCGCTGCAGCACATTGCTCTGGCGCGAATGCCACCAGACCATAGCGAGCGCGATATATAAAAAGGGCGATAGGAACAGGACGCCGATGCTCTCGCCCGCCAACCGCAACCAATCGATCGTTAGATCCAAGACGAATCCCGCCTTTCGTTTCCGTAATCCGATATGTACGCCGACGATACGTATTCGACAGACGGAAGTTTAAATCCTGCCGGCCGGTCTACTCCGGACTTACAAATAGTGGAATACCATCATCTTAGTACAACGTTTTATCCCGTTTCAAAGGTATCCCCTTCGCGCAGGAATAAGTTGACTCGGAGAGCCGCAAACGCCTGCCTGCAGCGGCTTTGATCCGCCACTTTAACTGTGAAAATTGTAGACGGACCTGACCCAAGGGGATACCGAGTAAAGATGGTCGCTTTGCGCATGATAAACTTTTAATCTGATCGAAGGGGATATCGCTTAAACGCTTAAACGCTTAAAGCAATACACCGCTTCGCACCGCGAAGCCTCGCTTCATTCTCTCGCTAATCTTCCCCTCCCTGATCGAAAGGGATACCGTTCAAACGTCCGAAAATGCGGCAGCCGCCCCAGGCCGCCCACCGGAACGAGTGGACGCTGCCTTGAGACGGCTGTGCGCGAGGCTGCGAATCTATTTGAGATACGGCGCCGGATTGACCGGCGTGCCGTCTTTGCGAACTTCGAAGTGCAGATGGTAACCGGTGGCGGTGCCCGTCATGCCGACAAGACCGATTTTTTCGCCGCGCTTGACGGTCTCGCCCTTCTCGACCAGGATGCCGCCCGGCTTCAAGTGACCGTACAGCGTCCAGAGGCCGCCGCCATGGTTGATGATAATACAGTTGCCGTAACCGCTCCAAGATTGGGCGACGATAACGGTGCCCGATTCGGCCGCGTAAACCGCAGTGCCCTCCGGGACGGCCATGTCCATCCCCGTATGCAGCTTGTTTTTCTGTCCGGTCACGGGATGCGTCCGGTAGCCGAACGGCGAAGACAAGCGGTATTCCCGCTTCAGCGGAAGGCCCAATTTACCGCCGGTATAGTACGTTTTCAGCTGTTTTTTCTGCTCCAGCAGCTTTGAATACTTTTTGCCGAACTCCATCAGCGCAGCCTCGGCTTCTTCGCTGATATCCTCGGTTTCTTCGATTTTCTGGTTAATGCTCGCTACGAGCACTTCTTTTTCTTTTTCCTGATCCTGCAGCTCTGCCCTTTTGTCCGCCATGTCGCTGTACAGCTTCTTGACGGAAGCCAGGTCGACTTCGACCTGCGCTTTTTTGTCGGCGACAAGCGCCTTGTAGTTCTCGGTCTGCGACAGCACATCTTTATCCTGCTCCATAATCGACTGCAGCGACTGGAACCGGCCGACAAAGTCCGAGAAGCTCTTGGCGCTCAGAAGCACGTCCAGATAAGAGACCGAGCCGTTCATGTAAATGAGCCGGATCCGCTCCTTAAGCTGCTCGTCCCGGCTTTGCCTGGAGGCCTCGGCGGACTGAAGCTCCGATGTCGTTTTCAGCAGCTTGGTTTCGGCGGAGTCGATCTTCGCCTGGGTCGCGTCGAGCTGATCCGACGTCTGCTGAATTTGCGCAAGCAGCGTGTACATGTCCGTCTTGGCGAGCGCCTTTTTGTTGGTCAGATCCTCGCTCCGCCGCTCGGCCGCCTTCTTGCTTTCCGCAGCCGCGTTCATTTGGGATTGGATCTCCTTAAGCTGACGCTCGATCTTCTGCATCTGCGTCTCGGCGTGGCTCTCATACGGACGAACGAGAAATACGACGCCCAGCAGCATGACCAATACCGCAATCAATCTTTTATTCACCCATGCTCTCCTCCATCATCTGATCATGAACGGCAGGAACTACACCCTCAAATGCTTGCGAACCGAAACGACGCTGCCCCAAATACCGATCAACGTGCCGAGCGCGACGAGCGTGCCGCCGACCAGCCAGCCTACTTTACTTAAATCGACGACCTCGATCATCATCAGGCCCATGTTGTAATGGGTCGATGCGATTAACTCGGAATACCCGTACAGCAACAGCGCTGTCGTAATGCCGGAGCCTGCCAGGCCAATGACGACCCCTTCGATGAAAAATGGCCAGCGGATAAAATTGTTGGTGGCGCCGACGAGCTTCATGATGCCGATCTCTCTGCGACGGGCCAGTATCGTCATCTTGATCGTTGTGGAGATGAGGAACATCGCCATGACCGCAAGCCCCGCGACGACGACCAGGCCGACGTTTCGCACGGCGTTCGTGATGCGGAACAGTTTTTCGACATAGCCTTGTCCGTACTTGACGCTCAGGACCGGCTTGTCCGCATCCGTCTCGTTAAAGGCCAGAATCTGCTTGGCGACGTAAGAAACCTGCTGAGCGTCGAACAGTTCGACCTCGAATGCATCCGGAAGGGGATTGGCGTCCTTATAGCCGTCGAGCGCGCCTTTCACGTCCTCGTCCAGGTCCTGACGCAGCTTTTCAAGCCCTTCTTCCTTGGAGACGAAGGTGACCTGTTTGACCTCGGCTATATTGCCGATTCGCGTCTTCAGCTCGTCGATCTTGGACTGGCCGATCTCCGACTGGAGGTAGACGTTGACTTGAACCTGGCTGTCAAACTGGTCGGCCCACTGGTTCACGTTGAGCGCAAGGAGCATGAACACGCCCAGCACGAACAGCGACACGACGATCGAGCCGATCGAAGCGAATGACATCCAGCCGTTGCGGAAGACGTTCTTGACACCTTCGCGGATATGGCGCACGAGGGTGCTAAACTTCATAACCGTAATCCCCTCTCTGCTGGTCCCGCACGATGGTGCCCCGCTCGATCGCGATGACCCGTTTGCGAAGGGTGTTGACGATTTCTTTGTTGTGGGTGGCCATGACGATGGTGGTACCGCGGAAATTGATCTCTTCGAGCAGTTTCATAATCCCCCATGAGGTCTCGGGATCGAGGTTGCCGGTAGGCTCGTCCGCCACGATGACGGAGGGACTGTTGACGATCGCTCTGGCGATGGCGACGCGCTGCTGCTCGCCGCCGGACAGTTGGGCGGGCAGGCTGCTCGCCTTGTGCTTAAGGCCGACAAGCTCGAGCACCTCCATCGTTCGCCTGCGGATATGCCGCTTGGGCGATTCGACGACTTCCATCGCGAAGGCGACGTTATCGTACACGGATATTTTGGGGAGCAGGCGAAAGTCCTGGAACACGACGCCGATATTGCGGCGAACGTAAGGAATCTTGCGTTGCTTGAGCTTGCCTATATTGAACCCGTTGACGGAGAGCTGGCCCTTGGTCGGCACTTCCTCGCGATAGATCAGCTTCATGAACGTCGACTTGCCTGCGCCGGAAGGGCCCACGACATAGACGAACTCGTTGCGGTCGATCACGATGTTTATGCCTTGCAGGGCGGGCGTGCCGTCCGGATAGGTCTTCCATATATCGTGCATTTCGATCACGCGATCACATCCTGTTTGCGTTGTTGGATAGCCGGTGCATATATACGTTCAGGGAGACGCTTCCCGTCGAAAGGCTAAAGTTCCGCAGAATAAAGGTACTTCGACATCTTGCCGGTAAATCCTTTATTTGTCGAGCTTTATCTGGCTGCCGGACGCGGATTAGCGCCTTTTTCGGCACGCATTTTTGTCGAATTCCGTTATTTTGAGAATTTTTTAATCTGGAGGGAATCCTAAGGGACATATGCGTTTGCCGGAAGGAGGAAATCCGAGATATGGACAATCGAATCGTCCGGATCGCGGCCTTGGTCTTCGCGCTGATCGTCGGCATGAGCCACGGGACGGTGAGCGCAAGTCAAGCGCTGGCGGCAGGAAATACCGCAGGATATGCGGCGACGGCAGGCGAGACGGCGTTGCATTTGAAAAACGGGACGCAGCGATCTCGCTTGCTGCCGGACGGCGTCACAGTCGGCGGATTGACGCTGGGCGGCATGAGCGCGGATGCCGCGATCGCCAAGGTGCGGGCGCGGATCGAAGCCGCGCTTGACGGGCGTGTGACGCTGGTTGACAGACGGCATAGGGACACCTCTGCCGGGCCGGGGGCGGCTGAGCTTGCGCCGACCTGGCGCGAGCTTGGGCTCGATCTGAACGCAGAAGAAGCGATACGGTTAATCTCGCGCTATCGCGACGCCGGTTGGTTGAATCGCCGGTCAGCCGAGCGTGCGGTGGCGAAGCGCTTCGTTATCGAGGCCGTTTGGGACGAAGAGCTATTTGCGGAAAAAGCGGAAGCGCTGTGGGGGCGGCTCGCCGAAAAGCCGCCGGTCGACGCTGTCCGGTCGATCGACGAACGCGACCGGGTCGTCTATTCGCCCGAAACGCCCGGCGAAACGCTCGACATCGCTTCGCTGCTGTTGGAATTTAAGAAGCATGCACCGGCGGCATTAATCGAGGCGGCGCAATCGAAAAGCGGCCTGATGCAGATCAAGCTGCGAGTGCCCGTCGTCTCCGTGAAGCCCGAGACTACGACGGCATCGCTTCAGGTCCAAGGCATCGCGCGCAAGATCGCCGAGTTCACCACCTCCTTTACTGCAAGCGGGGAAGGACGTATCCATAACGTCAAAGCTACTGCCGATGCCTTGGACGGCACGATGCTCATGCCGGGCGAAACGTTCGACTACGGCGCCGTCGTCGCCGAAGCACGAAGGGTATACGGTTACCGGGAAGCGCCGGTCATCCTGAAGGGCAAGCTCGTGCCGGGCATCGGCGGCGGCATCTGCCAGGTGTCCAGCACGCTGTACAATGCCGTTTTGCGTGCCTCTAATATCGAAATCGTGGAGCGGCGCAACCACTCGCTCGCGGTGAACTATCTGCCGCAGGGCATGGACGCGACCTTCGCGGAAGGCTCGATCAACTTTCGCTTCCGCAACGATACGGGCAAGCGGCTGTTGATCAAAGCTTCGGTTCGCGGCAAAAGACTCACGGTGAAGCTGTTCGGCACGATGGCGGACAATGTCAGGTACGAGCTGGAAACGGTTCACGTGAAGGATCTCCCGCCCTTGACCGTATACATGAAAGACGCGGATATACCGGTCGGCATGTCTCGACTTCTGCAGACAGGAAAATCAGGCGCGGTCGTGGACACGTACCGCTTGAAATACGTGGACGGGCAGCTCGCTGCGCGTCGCAAGCTGAACCGCTCAGCCTATCGCGCGCAGGACGCGATCGTCGCCGTGCATCCCGCGGATCCGCGCGCGGGGCATTCCGAGCGACCGCAGCCTTCGCCGCAGGGACGGACGCCGGCGGAGCCGCTGTAAGGAACGCGCTCTAGCCTAAGGGAATGCGAAAAAGCCGCCGGACCCCCGGCAGCTTTTTACGTTCAAGACGTCGCCCAAGAAGACAGACGACAATCGCTTGGCTGGCACTCCGGCTCTACGCCGCAGGAATAAGCCAGCCGATTGGTCAGATCGACGAGCGTGAGGCGGCAGCCGTGCTTCGCGCCCGTGTCGATCCCGATGCGGTCTGGGCCCAGCCACAGCTCGCCTGCCGGCGCGCCGAGCTTGAAGGTCGGCGTGTGGCCGAAAACGACCGTATACGGGAGCGGGCCGGCGTCCGCCCAGAACTCGCTGCGGATCTCGGTCAGATCCGCTTCGCTCTGCTTGGCCGGCGGCAGACCCGGACGGATGCCCGCATGAGCGAACAGGAACCCTTCCTCCTGCCAATACAGCGGCGTCTCGTTCAGAAAACGCAGTTCCTCCGCATCCGCCGGCAGGCCTTCCCCCCGCGCGGAGACTTCGAGCAGCCACCGCTCCATATTGCCGAGCACGGCGCGCGCGCCTTCCTTGACCAGCGCCATCGCTTCCCTGAGCGCGGACCAGCTCTCCCGTTCCCGGTTGATGAAATCGCCGAGCAGGTACAGGCGATCCTTGCCTGGCGCGTATTTGGCCATCTGCAGCAGGGAACGCATCTTCGCCGCGTGGCCGTGTATATCCGAGATGACGAGTATGCGGGTCATGTCAAACCTTCTCTACCTTTCGCTGCCGGCATCAGCCGGGTACAAGTAGGTCTCTTCGACGGGGAAACGCAGCCAGCCGCGCGTGCCCGCCTTCAGAGGCTCATGATGAAATAAAGAGAGCATCTCCCCGGTTCCGGTCTCCGCCAGCACGCGCCAGCGATTGCCTTCGAAGGCGCTGTGCGCGATGCGGGCGGCCAGCCGGTTAAAGGCTGAGGCCTCTCGGAAGCCGTCCACACCCGTTACGACGCTGGCAGCGACCTCCTCGCGCGGATCGGAAGCCCGAGCAGCCTCGGTCTCCCAGGCGGCCGCATCCGGGCGGAACAGCGCGATCGCCGATCCGGACGGACGACGGGCGCTCCAATCGGACGCCGTCCGTCCGGCGACGAGGTCGCCTTCCAGACGAATGGCGGGCACCGCTTCGCCTTCGGCGATCGGTCCTGCGAGGCGGTTGCCCGCGCCGAGCAGCGAGGCGACGGACGCCGTCGCTGGCCGGCGATAGCAAGCCTCGGGGCTGTCGATCTGGTCAATGCCGCCGCTGCGCATGATGACGAGCCGGTCCGCCATCGCGAACGCCTCTTCGGGATCGTGCGTCACATGGAACACGGTCGTCCCCAGCTTGCGCAGCAGATAGGAAAGCTCCGTCCGCATCTCGATGCGAAGCCGCATGTCGAGATTGGACATGGGCTCGTCAAGCAGCAGCAGGTCCGGCTGCGTCGCCAAGGCGCGCGCGATGGCCACGCGCTGCTGCTGGCCGCCGGACAGCTGCGCGGGCAGGCGGTCTGCGAACGGCTCCAAATGCAGCAGACGCAGTAGCTCCCCGACCTTGGCTCGAATGTCCGCGGACGCTGCCTTCTTTCTTTTCAACCCGTACGAAATGTTGTTGAAAACGTTCATATGCGGCCAAAGCGCGTAGTCCTGGAAAACCATGTTGATGCCCCGCTTCTCCGGCGGCACGAGCTTCGAAGCCGTGGAAACGGCTTCGCCGCGCAGCCGCACCTCGCCGCCGTCGGGCTGCTGCAGGCCTGCAATGAGCTGCAACAGCGTGGACTTGCCGCAACCTGACGGTCCAAGTACGCTGATGATCTGCCCGCGGGAGACGCTGAAGTCGATGCCCCGAAGCGCAGGCTGGCCCGCGTAGGACTTGTGAAGCTGACGGATCTCTAAGATTGGATTCAACGGCTTGGCCTCCTTGCTTCCTTCGGTTTGAACAATCGCTCCATGAGGAGAATTAATGCGACGACAGCGGTCCCGCCGGTCAATGTCGCGGCGGCGGCGTAGCCGAAGTTCAGGTCCTCGAACGCCTTGTTGATGACGACGGGCAATGTCATGAAGTTAGGCGGGAACAGGATCGACGTCATCGCTAGATCAAAGACGCTCGCTCCGAACGACGCCAGCGCGGCGGAGAGCAGCGCGCCGCGCAGCAGCGGCAGCAGAATCGTCCGCACTCTGCGCGGGAACGAAGCGCCCTGCATTTGCGCCGCCGACAGCAGCCCCTGCGGCACCTTGGCCATCGCCCCCGTTACGATCCGGGTGATGACGGGAATGGCGCCCGCCACCCCGGCCAGCACGAGGATGGCCGGCTTGCCGTAGAGCAGCAGCCCGATACGCTCGAGCCAGGCCTGGTTCCAGATGAAGATGTAGCCAATGCCGAGCACGACGCCCGGAACCGCCAGCGAGATGAGCGAGATGACGTCGATCGCCCGCTTCAGCTTGAACTTCGAATAAGTTAGCACGTAGGCGACGAGTAGGCCGACGAACAGGCCGACGATCGCGGCGAACGCCGCGATTGAGAGTGAATGAAGAAGCGCGTCCGTCAGCTGCCCGCCGTCCACGAACAGCTCCCGGTAGTGGTCCAGCGTGAACGCCGAGCTGCCGGATTTGCCGGGACGGGTCACCGAAGTCAGCAGATTGGCGCCTAAAGGAATGCCCACCGCGATGGCCAGCAGGAGGAAATTGCCTCCCGCCAGCAGCCAGGCGCCCTTGGCCGGCCGCTCCGCCTTGGCGCGCGTCGCCCGGCCGCCGAGGAAGTCGAAGCGCGCCCGGCGCAGCGCCCAGAATTGCACGCTCATCGCCAGTGCGATCAACACCACGAGATAGAAAGACAGCACGCCGGCCATATCGAACCGGATCGGTGAGGTGTAGAGCGCCGAGTAGATCGAATAAGGCAGCGTCGGAAAGCGGAAAACGGCCGCGATGGAAGCCGGCAGGCCAAAATCGCCGACGGTGTCCATAAAGACGAGCAGCGCCCCCGAGCAGTAGGCGGGCAGCAGCAGCGGCGCCTCGATCGTCCGCCACACGGTCCAGGCGCTGCCGCCGTTCAAACGGCCGGCTTCGCCCAGGCGGTCCATCTTCCACTCCAGCGCGGAATAGACGGCCAGATAGGCGAACGGAAATTTACTTAACGACATGACCGCAATCAAGCCCGCTGGCGTAAAGACGGCGTCATGAACCCAGCGCCAGCCGAACCAGGACGCGGCGAGTCCATCCGACGAAGCGAACATGACCCAGCCTTGCGCGAGGATGAAGGACGGCGTCACGATCAGCAGCCATACCGCGCCGTCGAGCAGCCGCGCGCCCGGGAACGACCAGCGGGATCGCGCGGTAGCGAGCGCCGCGCCGAGCACCGTGCCGAGCGCCGTCGTGCCGAGGCCGAGGACCAGCGTGTTTTTGAGCGACAAATACCAGAGCGGACGGCGAAACATCTCGCCTAGCAGAGAGAGGTCGCCGATCTGGCGGCTCCCGAAGAAAAAGCCGGGCAGCAGCACCTGAAGGACGACCGCGGCAAGCGGCAGCATGATCAACAAAACAAGAAGGGCCAGCACCAGCCAGCCCGTCCTGCTTCCGTGAGCGAAAATCGTAAAGCGCATTATTATTTCACCGAGCGATCGGCGAACCACTGCTTGATCTCCGCTTCATGCTCCGACGCCCACGATGCGTCCGCCGCGACAAGCTTGGCGTTTTGCGCGCGGTCTGCCTTCATCGTCACGCCCGTGACGCTAGGCTGAAAGTAGCTCTCGTCGCCTTCGTCGATCAGCGCCTGCTGCGTCTTGGGATCGAGCAGGAACTCGACGAACGCCTTGGCCGCATCCTGGTGCTCGCTGTTCTTCTGGATCGCCGCTACGCGAACCGAAGCCGGCGCGCCTTCTTCCGGCCAGACGATCTCGATCGGCTCTCCGTCGTTCTTGAGCGTATATGCGTTGCTCTCCTGCAGCGCCGCGACCTTGATCTCGCCGCCCGTAAGCGCCTTGGCGACGTTCGGGTTTTTCGGATAGACGTGCGCGCCGTTTTTCAACACGCCGTCGAAGTACGCTTGGCCGCCTTCGATCCCTTTGTCCTGGAAGAACCACGACACGAACGGATAAGCAGGCGCCGCTACCGCTGGATCAGCCATCCCCACAGTTCCCTTGAACTTCGCGTCGGCGAGGTCCGCCCAGCTCTTCGGCGCGTCGGCCGCGCTGAACGCCTTCGTGTTGTATACGATCACGCCTGCGGCATGAGCGCCGGTCGGATAGTACGCTTTATTCGCAGGCACGAATGCCTTGGCAAAGTCCGTCAAGCCCGCTGCGGTCGTCGGCTCCCAGCCTTCCAGCAGCTGTCCTGCCTTGCCCAGTCCTTCGATCGAAGGCATCGCGTCCATCCAGACGACGTCCCAGTGCGGATTGCCCTTCTCGGCTTCGATGCGGGACATGATCTCGGCGCCGTTGCCGCTGACGATGTTGAGCTTGTAGCCGGTTTGCGCTTCGAACATCGGCTTAACGATGGTGTCGAAGTCATTGAGGTAAACCGTCAGCGTCTCGCCGTTGCCGGCCGGCGTCGATGCGCTCGCGCTCTCCGATGGCGATGTCGATGCGCTCTCCGAGGGCGATGCCGCTGCGGACGATGGCGCGGCAGAATCCGAAGCCGTGGCAGCCGCTGCGCCCGAGTTGTTGTTATTTGCGTTGCCGCAGCCTGCTGCGGTCAAGGACAAGCCGATAAGCGCCAGTGCTGCAAGCTTGCGGTGCTGCATGAGATTCATTTTTCGATATCCCCCTCGTAATCGTTCGTGATACCTTCACTTTAAGGGGGGTTTGTCAGCATGACGTAAAGCGGATAACAAATCGAAGTTAAATATACTCTATGTATATTGATAAAATTATAGATAAAATCTATATTTGCAGTAGCAGTCATCCGACGAAAAAGAGGGCGAACGTTCGATGAATCCGCAACAGCTCCGAATTTTCATGCAAGCGGCGGACGGACGCAGCCTGACGGAGGTCGCCTCCGCGCTCGGCTTGAAGCAGCCGACCGTCACCTTTCACATGCAGAAGCTTGAGCAGTCTGCCGGCCTATCGCTGTTTCGCAAGCAAGCCGGTCGCGTACGCCTGACCGATGCGGGCGAGGCGCTGCTCCCGTATGCCGCCAAGATCTCGGCGCTGCTGGACGAGGCCTCCCAGCTAATGACCGACTACCGCGAGCAAGGCCGCGGCAGACTGAAAATCGGGGCCAGCTATACGCCGGCCACCTACTTCCTCCCCGCTTATCTGGCGGAATTCCAGATGCAGTACCCGCTGGCGCTGCCGACGCTGACCGTCAAGCAGGCCGGAGACGCGCTCGCCCTGCTCGAGAGCTTCGAGGTCGACGTCGCCGTCGTCTCGCTGTCCGAGGAGCCTTATCCCGGGCTCAACGTCATCCCGCTCGGCGAGGATCCGCTGACGCTGGCGTTTGCGCCCTTTCACCCACTGGCCGCGGGCGAGATCAAGCTGGAAGACTTGCAGGGACAGCCTTTTCTCGTACACGAAGGCGGCTCGACCTCGCGCAGGCTGTCCGAGCGATGGGCGGCGGAAAACGGCTTGAATTGGCAAATCCGGATGGAGCTCGGCGCGATCGAGACGATCAAGGAAGCGGTCAAGCACGGCATGGGGATCGGCATCCTCCCGCGGCGCAGCGCGCGCCGGGAGGAGCTGTCGGGCGAGCTCGTGCTGCGGGAGCTGCCCGGCAAGGTCAGCGTCCGCCGGATCTGCCTCGTCTATCGCAAAGAGGATGAACCGGTCCGCCAGGCGGCGGCTTTTATCGCGTTTATGCGGGCGAAGCTGGGGGTTTAAGGCGTGCATAAAGCCGGGGTATAGGCGTGCATCATGCTGGCGTGTAGAACGTGCATCATGCTGGCGTGTAGGACGTGCATCATGCTGGCGTGTAGAACGTGCATCATGCTGGCGTGTAGGACATAATATATGCGATTTATAAAAGCGCATTAAAAAACCGGCCCCGATGGGGCCGGTCGTTTCGACAGTAGACTGCGCGCTAATCCGTAATGCCGGTTTAGCGGCTTTTCGCGTCGTATTCTTCGGTCCAACCCTGCGTCTGAGCTAGCGCAGCTTCTGCGCGACCGATCGCGTCGCTCACCTGGTTCGCGGCGGTGCCGCCGTAGAC
The DNA here is from genome assembly GCF_042683485.1 of Cohnella sp. GCM10020058. Lineage (NCBI taxonomy): Bacteria > Bacillati > Bacillota > Bacilli > Caryophanales > Paenibacillaceae > Cohnella > Cohnella sp. GCM10020058. The sequence goes on along the minus strand of NZ_JBHUJV010000009.1, from coordinate 1,066,159 downwards.
GTTGCGCGCGGCGACGACCGTCTCCGGCTTCAGCGTCTCGTAGATTCGCTCGTCGAACAGCTCAGAGAATTGCTTGAACTCGCCCATCGTCAGGTCGAGCAGGAACTTGTTCTGCTGGATGCAATACAGCACCGTCTTGCCGATGACCTCGTGCGCCTGGCGGAACGGCAGCCCCTTGTTCACGAGGAAGTCGGCGATGTCGGTCGCGTTGGAGAAATCCTGGTCGACGGCGCGGCGCATTTTGTCCTTGCGCACCTTCATTGTCGCGATCATCGGCGCGAACAGCTGGAGCGCGCCCTGCAGCGTCTTCACGGTGTCGAACATACCTTCCTTGTCTTCCTGCATGTCCTTGTTGTACGCGAGCGGCAGCGACTTCAGCACGGTCAGCAGGCCGACGAGGTTGCCGTATACGCGGCCCGTCTTGCCGCGCACGAGCTCGGGCACGTCGGGGTTTTTCTTCTGCGGCATGATGCTCGAGCCGGTGCAGAAAGCATCGTCGAGCTCGACGAACTGGAACTCCGTGCTCGACCAAAGGATCAGCTCCTCGCTCAGACGCGACAGATGCGTCATGATGAGCGACGCGCCGGCCAGAAACTCGACGATGAAATCGCGGTCGCTGACGGCGTCGAGGCTGTTCTCATAGACGCGGCCGAAGTTCAGCAGCTCCGCCGTGTACAAGCGGTCGATCGCGAACGTCGTGCCTGCGAGCGCACCCGCGCCGAGCGGCAGCGCGTCGATGCGCTTATAGCTGTCCTGCAGGCGCTCGATATCGCGGCCGAACATAGACACGTACGCCATCAGATGATGGGCGAACAAGATCGGCTGCGCGCGTTGCAAATGCGTGTAGCCCGGCACGATCGTGTCGAGATTGGCCTTGGCCTGGCCGATCAGCGCCTCCTGCAGCTTGGACAGCAGGCCGACGAATTCGACGACGCGCTTGCGCAGGTACAGGTGCATATCGGTTGCCACCTGGTCGTTGCGGCTGCGGCCGGTGTGCAGCTTGCCGCCGACCGGACCGATCTCCTCGATCAGCGCCTTCTCGATGTTCATGTGAATGTCTTCGTCCGCAATCAGGAACGCCTGCTCCCCGCTGCGAATGCGCTGTTGCACCTTCAGCAGGCCCGCCTTGATCGTCTCGACGTCCTCCTGCGGCAGGATGCCGCAGCGTCCCAGCATCGTGACGTGCGCAAGGCTGCCCTGGATATCCTCCTCGGCCAGCTCCTTGTCAAACGTAATCGACGCCGTATATTCTTCAACCAGCTGGTCGGTCTTCTTCGTAAACCGGCCGCCCCACAGCTTGCTCATGACGCTAGTTAGCCCCTCTCTAAAACGCATGGAATGACTCTAAATTTCGGCAAATAAGGATGCGCGGCATCGCCATTGCTCCCCACGCCGGAGCTTGGGGGCGAATAACGATGTGCGGCATCCTTAACTACTCAACGTACCGGGTTTTCGCGCAAATAACGATGTGCGACATCCTTATTTACTCACTACGCCGGAGTTTCGCGGAAATAACGATGCGGGACATCGCTATTTACCGGCAGCCACGACATTCCATGCAAATAGCGATGTGCGACATCCTTATTGGCGCTCCCTACCAACTACTTAAACGCCGGAAGCGCCGTTCACGCCGGACGATACTTTCAGGCGCAGCGCGTTCAGACGGATGAAGCCGGTCGCGTCGCCCTGATCGTACGCCTGGGTTGGGTCGGCTTCCATCGTCGCGATGTGCGGGTTGTACAGGCTGACCGGGCTCTTGAGGCCGGCGGCCAGGATGTTGCCCTTGTACAGCTTGATGCGCACGGTGCCGGTGACGTTCTTTTGGCTCTCGTTCACGAGCGCCTGGATCGCCAGACGCTCCGGCGCGAACCAAAAGCCGTTGTATACGAGCGTGCTGTACTTCGCGATGAGCGAGTCGCGCAGGTGCATGACGTCGCGGTCCATCGTGAGCGACTCCATCTTGCGGTGCGCGGTGAACAGGATGCTGCCGCCCGGGGTCTCGTACACGCCGCGGGACTTCATGCCGACGAAGCGGTTCTCGACCATGTCGACGCGCCCGATGCCGTGCTTGCCGCCGAGCTCGTTCAGCTTGTTCATCACTTCGAGCGGGGACAGCTGCTCGCCGTTGACGGCGACGACGTTGCCCGCTTCGAAGTCGAGCTCGACGTACTCGGCCTGGTCCGGCGCCTTCTCCGGCGACACGCTCAGCACGTACATGTCCTGCACGTCGTCCGCGCTGGAGTCGAACCACGGATCCTCGAGCATGCCGCTCTCGAAGGAGATGTGCAGCAGATTGCGGTCCATCGAGTATGGCTTGGCGGCGGACGCCTGCACGTTGATGCCGTGCTTCTCGGCGTAAGCGATCATCTCGGCGCGGCCCGGAAACGCTTCGCGGAACGCCTCGTCGCGCCATGGCGCGATGACTTTGATGTCAGGCGCTAGCGCAGCGGCGGTCAGCTCGAAGCGGACCTGATCGTTGCCCTTGCCGGTTGCGCCGTGCGCGATGGCGGTGGCGCCTTCGGCGCGGGCGATCTCGACCATGCGCTTCGCGATCAAAGGACGCGCGATCGAGGTACCGAGCAGGTATTGGCCTTCATAGAGCGCGCCGGCCTGGAACATCGGGTAGATGAAGTCCTTGGCGAACTCGTCCTGCAGGTCGTCGATGTAAACCTTGGAGGCGCCGGTCTTGATCGCTTTTTCCTCCAGGCCGTCCAGCTCTTCCTTCTGGCCGATGTCGGCCGTGAAGGTGATGATCTCTGCGTCGTACGTCTCCTTCAGCCACGTGAGAATGACGGAGGTATCCAGGCCGCCGGAGTAGGCGAGCACGATTTTTTCTTTTGCCATGGTGGGAATGAACGCTCCTCTATTGGAAAATGGATACATGCGCGTCGACAAGACGGCGATTCCGGCAAGCTGCGTCTCGAACGCCGCGCTCCGGTTCGCCGCCTCGCGAGTCGGCGCGGGTCGGATGCTACATGATCGCGGCCATGACGGCCTTCTGCGCGTGCAGGCGGTTCTCCGCTTCGTCGAAGATGATGGAGTGCGGGCCGTCGATGACGCCCTCGCTCACTTCCTCGCCGCGGTGCGCCGGCAGGCAGTGCATGAACAGGTAGTCGGACTTGGCGTGCTTGGCCAATTCCTCGTTGACCTGGTAGTTCTTGAACGCGCGCTCGCGCTCCTGCTGCTCGGCCTCGAAGCCCATGCTCGCCCACACGTCGGTGTAGATGATGTCGGCGCCCTCGACCGCCTCGCGCGCGTCGCGCACGATGTCGACCCGGGAACCGGATTGAGCGGCGAACTCGCGCGCCAGCTTAACCTGCTCCGCATCCGGATCGTAGCCCTCCGGCGATGCGCTGGCGAAGTGAATGCCCAGCTTGCTCGCGCCGATCATGAGCGAATGCACCATGTTGTTGCCGTCGCCGATGTAGGCGACCTTGAGGCCTTCCAGCTTGCCCTTGTGCTCGAGGATCGTCTGATAATCCGCGAGCGCCTGGCACGGATGCGACTGGTCGGACAGCGCGTTGATGACCGGGATGGTCGCCGAGCGCGCCAGGTCCACAACGTTGCGATGGCCGAACGTACGGATGATGATGCCGTCCAGATAGCGCGACAGCGTCTGCGCCGTATCGCGAATCGTCTCGCCGCGGCCCATCTGGATGTCGTTCTTGCTTAGGAACAGGCCGTGGCCGCCGAGCTGGAACATGCCAACCTCGAACGATACGCGCGTTCGGGTGGACGACTTTTCGAAAATCATGCCGAGCGTCTTGCCTTTGAGCGGTTGATACACTTCGCCGGACTTCTGCTTGCGCTTCAGATCGATGGCGAGGTCGAGCAGGTAACGGATCTCGTCAGGCTGGTAATCGACGAGCCCCAGGAAATCCCGCCCCTTAAGGCCTTGGGCGAGTTCTTCGGCGTTGGCAGCCGTGTTAGGCATGGCGATACCTCCTTGGTCAATGTAAAGGGACGTTGCGGTCCCGGAAATGCTTGAAGCGGAAGACGCTCCGGAGCGAGCGTCAGGGCACCCTCCTGGGAAAGACGAGCTCGCACGGATGCCAAGGGCTAGGCGCGTCGTTCTGGAAAGACGAGCTCGCACGGATGCCGAGGGCTAAGCGCGTCGTTCTGGAAAGACGAGCTCGCACGGATGCCGAGGGCTAAGCGCGCCGCCGCAGACACCGACGGAAGTGCCTTTGCAAATATTCGATCTGCCCCGCATACTTCGCACCCCATCCGGTTAGCTGCTATTCTGCAGTTATTTTCTCCCGAGCTGCGCCCTGGATGACGATTCCTGCATTTATACAGCTATTTTCACTCGAGTTGCGCCTTGGACGACAATTCCTGCATCTATGCAGCTATTTTCACCCGAGTTGCGCCTTGGACGACAATTCCTGCATTTATGCAGCTATTTTCACCCCTTCGCCGATCAGAAGCCGCTTTGCGAGAGAATAACTGTATATTTGCAGGCATTTGCCCGGAGAGGCCGTTTTTTTAAGCAAAAAGCTGCATATTTGCAGGTATTGCCCTGAAGAGATGTTTTTTGAGCCAAAAGCTGCATATTCGCAGGTATTGCCCTGCTCCGGCTTGCCCCTTAGCGCAAGGCTTAAGTTGTTGATAGCGCAATCGGCACCGGAGATAGGCAGCCTGCGCATACGGACGCTGCACGCCACCCGCGCTCGCTTAGTTCGACGTTTGAGCCGCAGCGGCTTCGGTCAGGACGGCAGCGATCAGCTCGACCGCGCGGTCGATGTCCGCGCGCGACACGAGCAGGCTCGGCAGCAGGCGAATGACCGTCGGTCCCGCCGAGACGACGAGCAGGCCGCGCTTATGCAGCTCGCTGATCCAATCGGCGACCGGCTCGGTGCACTGAATGCCGATGAGCAGTCCGCGGCCGCGGATCTCGGTAACGATAGGCAGATCCAGCAGCTTTTCGCCCAGCTTGGCGATCAAGTACTCGCCCGAAGCTGCCGCGCGCGCCGGCGCGTCTTGCTTCAGAATCGACTCGACCGTGGCGGCCACGACCGTCGAGGCGATCGGCGTGCCGCCGAACGTCGTCGCGTGCGAGCCGGCCGTAAAGGCCGGGATCAGCTTCTCCTTGCCGAGCATCGCGCCGACCGGGAAGCCGCTGCCGATGCCTTTGGCCAGCGTAAAGATGTCCGGCTCCACGTCATAGTGCTGGTGCGCGAACAGCTTGCCGGTACGGCCCATGCCGGTCTGGACTTCGTCCAGGATGAGCAGCAGGCCGTGGCGATCGCACAGTTCGCGGACGCCGCGCAGGAATTCGGGCTCGACGACGATGACGCCGCCCTCGGCCTGCACGAGCTCCAGCATGATCGCGGCCGTGCGATCCGTGATGGCCGCTTCCAGCGCCGGCAGATCGTGCAGCGGCACGTGGACGAAGCCCTCGGGCAGCGGCAGGAAGCCTTCCTTGACCTTGTCCTGGCCGGTCGCGGTCAGCGTCGCCAGCGTACGGCCGTGGAAGGACTGCGTAAACGTGATCACTTCATAGCGATTGTTGCCCAGCACCTTCTGGTGATAGCGGCGGGCCAGCTTAATCGCTGCCTCGTTCGCTTCGGCGCCGCTGTTGCAGAAGAACACGGCGTCGGCACAGCTGTTGTCGGTCAGCAGCTTGGCGGCTTTTTCCTGGAACGGGTTCACGAAAAGGTTGGACGCATGCCACAGCTCCCCGAGCTGCGCCACGAGCGCATCCTTCACCTCGTCCGGCACATGACCCAGGTTGGTGACGGCCAGGCCGCCCATAAAGTCGAGATACTCCTTGCCTTGATCGTCCCACAGGCGGCTGCCTTTGCCCTTGACGATCGCGATCGGATAGCGCCCGTAGGTCGGGAATAAGCTGCTCATGTTTTCCACTCCTTTAATGATTAGTTCGCGGGGGTCTCCGTTCGTCCCCCGCCGTTAATCGTTAACTCCGTACGATGCGGGTGCCGAGGTTGCCCTCGCCTACCGCACGGCTCAGCACCCGGGGCGCGGCGCCGTCGACGATCAACACCTCGCGCACGTCTCCGGTGAGGCAGGCCATCGCGGCCCGCACCTTGGGGATCATGCCGCCGTAGATCTCGCCGCTCGTGATCATCTCTTCGATCTGCGCGAAGGTGACCTGCGGCAGCACCTGCTTCTCTCCGTCCACCGTCCGCATGATGCCCGGCACGTCGGTCACGACGATCATCGTAGCGACGCCCAGATGCGAGGCGACAGCGCCCGCGGCGGTGTCCGCGTTGATGTTGTAGCGCTGGCCGGCCGCGTCGATGCCGATCGGCGCGATGACGGGCAGATAGCCGAGCGCCACGATCCCCTGGATCAGCTCGGCATTGACGCCTGTCACGTCGCCGACGAGGCCGACGACGTCCGCGTTCGCCACGGGCCGCGCTTCGATCAGCCGCCCGTCGGTGCCCGACAGGCCGAGCGCCTTCGCGCCGCTCTGCTGCAGCCGCCGCACGATCTGCTTGTTGATGCGGCCCGCGAGCACCATCTCGACGACCTCGAGCGTCGCCTCGTCGGTCACGCGCAGGCCGCCTTCGAAGCGGCTCTCGATGCCGAGCCGGCCGAGCGTCTCGTTAATCGCCGGGCCGCCGCCGTGCACGATGACCGGCTGCGCCCCGCTCTCCTGCAAGTTGCGCAGATCCTCGAAGAACGCGTCCGGCAGCGCGGCGAGCGTACTGCCGCCGCATTTCATTACGAATGCCATCGCTGCGCCCTCCTATGTCCGGTAAGCGGCATTAATCCGCACGTAATCGTAGGTCAGGTCGCAGCCCCAGGCGAGCGCCTGTCCGCTGCCCATATGCAGGTCGACGCGAATCGCGACCGTGTCGCCCTTGAGGTATGCCAGCGCTGCGTCTTCGTCGAACGCGATCGGACGGGACTGCTCCAGCACGAGAATGTCGCCGAGCCGAACGTCGACCGTATTGACGTTGAGCGGTACGCCTGCGCGCCCCGCGGCCGCGATGATCCTGCCCCAGTTGGCGTCCGCGCCGAACGCCGCCGACTTCACCAGGCTCGAGCCGATGATCGTCTTGGCGATCGCCTGCGCGTCCGCGTCGCTGGCCGCGCCCGCGACGGTCGTCTCGATCAGCTTGGTCGCGCCTTCGCCGTCGCGCGCGATCGACTTGGCCAGCTCTTCGCATACGTAGCGCAGCCCTTCGGCGAACGCCGCCCAGTCCGGATGTGCCTGCGTGAGCTCCGCGTTGCCCGCAAGCCCGTTCGCCATCGCGACGAGCATGTCGTTTGTGCTGGTGTCGCCGTCGACAGTGATCATGTTAAACGTTAGGTTCGTGATGTCGCGCAGCAGCGTCTGCAGCGCGGCAGAGCCGATGGCGGCGTCCGTCGTGACAAAGCCGAGCATCGTCGCCATGTTCGGGTGAATCATTCCGGAGCCCTTGGCCGCGCCGGCAATGGTGACCTCTGCGCCGTCCACGACGACGCGGACGCAGGCGGTCTTCTTGACCAGGTCGGTCGTCAGAATCGCCTGGCAAAAGTCGTCGGAGCCGGCCGCGTGGCCCTTCAACCGCTCAGGCAGCCGTTCGATGCCCGCGCTCACGCGGTCCATCTTGAGCGGTTCGCCGATGACGCCGGTCGATGCGACGGCGACCTGATGCTTCGCCACGCCGAGCGCCTCGGCGATCTGCGCGCGCATCGCGTACGCGTCGGCTTCGCCCTGGGCGCCGGTGCAGGCGTTGGCATTGCCGCTATTGACGAGCACTGCGGTCAGCAGGCCTTCTTCCGCCAGGCTCTCGCGCGTCACCTGCAGCGGTGCCGCCTGAAATAAATTGGTCGTATACACCGCCGCAGCCGATGCCGGCACCTCGCTGACGATCGCGCCGAGATCGTGACGCTCCGTTTTTTTCAGACCGCAGTGCAGTCCGCCCGCCTTGAAGCCCTTGGGCGTCGTCACGCCGCCGTCCGGCACGATGAGATAGCTCTTCCCCATGTCGCTCCCGTTCCCCCGTCCGTTATGGATAGACCGGCAGGAACGTCAGACCCGTCGTCTCGTCCCAGCCCATCATCAAGTTCAAATTCTGAATCGCCTGGCCCGACGCGCCTTTGACGAGATTGTCGATGACGGAGATGACCGTCAGGCGCCCCGTCCGCTCGTCGACGAGCACGCCGATGTCGCAGTAGTTCGAGCCGTACACTTCCTTGGTCGACGGATACGTCCCCTCGGGACGCACGCGCACGAAGGGCCGGCCCTCGTAAAACTGATTGTACAACTCGCGGAAATCGGCCGTCGTACGGCTCTTGTCCGTCAGGCTCGCGTACATCGTGCTCATAATCCCTCGAGTCATCGGCACGAGATGCGTCGTGAACGACACGGTCACCGGACCGCCCGCCGCGCGCGCCAGCGTCTGCTCGATCTCCGGCGTATGCTGGTGTTGGTGGACCTTGTAGGCTTTGAAGTTCTCGTTAACCTCAGAAAAATGAGCGCTCATGCTGAGACCCCGGCCCGAGCCGGACACGCCCGTCTTGGCGTCGACGATAATGCTGTCCGGGTCGATCCAGCCGGCCTTGACCGCCGGATACAGGCCGAGCGTCGTCGCTGTCGGGAAGCAGCCCGGATTGGTAATAAAGTCCGAGCCGCGCACTTCGTCGCCGAACAGCTCGCTCATGCCGAACACCGCGCGCTCGAGCTCGTCCTGCTGCGGCGCTTCTTTTTTGTACCAGTGCGCGTAGCTCTCCCTGTCCTTCAGGCGGAAGTCGCCGGACAGGTCGATGACCTTGAGTCCCGCCGCGAGAAACTGGCTCGCCAGCTTCGTGCTGACGCCATGCGGCGTCGCGAAGAAGACGACGTCCGCCTTGCCCGCGATCAGCTCGGGATCGACCGCGTCCAGGATGTCCGTACGGATCTCCGTCAGATGCGGATAACCGGCCGCGAAGGGCTCGCCCGCATTGGACGAGGAAATGACGGACGTGATCGTCACGTAAGGATGGGCGGCCAGCAGGCGGATCAGTTCGACCCCGCCGTAGCCGGTCGAGCCGACGATGGCGGCGCGCACCTTGGATGGCGCCGAGGATGATGAAGATGACATTTAGATGCACTCCTTGCTCTATAAAGGAATGGAACGCAGCGCGATGGTGGGCGCGCGCCCGCCGTTCATGGCAAACTATTCCCATTGTACCGGATCGCGATGGGGATGTCTAAAACAAGTTAAGCCCCGCCGCCGCGTCCCGGCTATGTAAGATGCAGCTGCGCAAGCGGCGCTGCGGGACGCGGCGGACGGCGGCTCGGCGGCTCGCGGGGTCCGGTTGTCGATGTGTATCATTATACATTCGAATGAGTATTTATTCAATGAAAGATTTGGACCTTCCCTTTAATTTAAAGAGGAGCGTGCAGACCGCACGCTCCTCAAATAACCGTTGTTAGTTTATCGTAAAGTGAATCGATTGCCAGCCTTCAACATTGCCCGCCATGTCCACCGTCCGGTAGGTTAGATCGTGATTGCCCGCGGACAAGCCGGCAATGGAACCCGCATAAGTGGTCAAAGCTCCCCCGTCGAGCATGTACTCGGTTCGCCAAACGCCCGACACGGAATCGGAGCCCCATAGATCGATAATCAGGGAGCTGTCATAGGTTTGATTTTCTGCTGCAGCAGCTCCATTAAACTCGATCGCAGTCGACGGAACCGCCGTATCGATTCCAAACAACGTAGTTTGGACATTTTCGATGTTGCCGGCTTTGTCGATACTTCGATACTCCAAGCTATGCAGGGCGCTGTAAGTAACCGAAACGACACTGGCATACGTAGTCCAGCTTCCGCTGTCGAGTCGATATTCAATACGGTCAACGCCAGCGTAATTGTCCGTTGCAGATAAGCTTAACGATACTGCACTGTTGTACCATCCATTGCTCCCGTTTGGCGATACAGGCGATATTGTTGCAGCGCTAACCGGAGCGGTATGATCCTGCACCAGATCGCCATGGTAAACGGCTACTCTAAGAAGATTGCCGCCCGGCGATACGGTACTCGCCGACCATGCGGCACCCGTCGCGGACACCAATACCGTGCCGCCCGATCCGACTGCAATAAAGCTGTTCGTCGATTCGTCGTATGCGACCGCATTTAAATCATAAGTCGTTCCGGAAGTACCTAACGTCCAATTGGATGCGTCTGAAGAATAAAGAATAAGTCCCGCAGTTCCGACTGCTACATACGTTCCGTTGCCATAAGCAATTCCCTTTAACTGCTTATTTGCGTACGTACTTAAAACCTGAGGCGTGCTGCTCCAGGTCACCCCGTCGGCAGACTTACTTATAACAGGATTCATCGAGCTTCCGCTCGGATACTTACCGACTGCAACGAATCTGCCGTTACCGTAAGCAATGGCATTATAATTCAATGCCGTGGGCGTCAACTGAATCGTCCAGTTCGAGCCGGTTGCAGAATAGGCTGTGTAGTTCAGGTTATCTACATTGCCGACCAGTACGAATTTCCCCGCTCCAAAGGCGCCGTCCTGGACAACTCCCATGGATTGACCCGATGTATAGTTGGTTGTCGTATTCCTGAAACCGTTTATGGTCTGTGTAAAGTGGATGCCATCGCTTGAAGTAAAGCCCGCAGTCGTGACCAGGTTTCCATTGCGCAGCCCCCCGGCAACGACATACTTGCCGTTTCCGTAAACCGCAGCATAAACCGGCATTTGCGAATTGATTTGATTTGAATCAAGCGTCTCGATCGGTCCCTGCCATCCTTGGGCGCCGCCCAAATAGCCGTAGCTCACTAAGCCTCCGTTAGGCGCGCTCCTCGAACCAATGGCAAGCAGTCGGTCATCCGCTACCGCAATTCCATCGTAATTCAGACTATCCGGAGAGATGTTTTGCCAATGGTCCAGCGTATTGGGCGCAGCATGCAAGCCGCTAGTACCGCCGATTACAATAGTGTTGGGCAGACCATCGTAGGTGGTTCCGACCAAAATCCCGCTTGAATTCGAAACGTTGCCGGAGCTATCGACTGCTTTGACTGTGAATTGATATGAAGTCCCAGGACTAAGATTCGAAACGGTATATACCGTCCCCATTACACTTCCCGCCAGAACACCGTCCCGGTATACCTCATACCCTTCGACGGCAACATTGTCCGTGGATGCGTTCCAGGTAAGACTTATAGCCGTTGTAGTGCGTCCCTGAACGGCAAGTCCCGCAGGTACGCTTGGAGGGGTCAGATCGGGCGGTAATGGCGTGACCGTTAACGTGTTGGAAGGACCGGTTTCTACGCCACCGACAAATCCGCTGACCTTATAATAATACGTGTCGCCGCCAATGACGCCGGTGTCGGTATAAGAGGTCGTATTAGTGTTGGAAATTTCCGCAAATGGTCCGGCTGCTGTCAGTGCCCGCTTGATACTATAGCTATCGGCACCGGCGATTCCATTCCATGACAGCTGTACTTTACTTGGCCCGGGTACGGCCGATAGCAACGTGGATAACGTCTGGACTGCAACAGCGGAGCTGGAAGGCGACAAGTTATTTTGAGAGTCCTTTGCTCTGACTGTAAAGCTATATGAACTGTTAGCGACAAGCCCTGTCGCCGTATAAGAAGCGGTTGTCGAAGTGCCGACCAGCGTTCCATCCCTATAGATGTTATAGCCATTTACCGGATAATAACCAGTGGATGCCTGCCAGCTTAGCTTGACGGAATTCGGCGACACCTCGGATGCCGTCAATTGAGAAGGGACATTGGGAGAGAGATTCAGATTAAACGTCTGGCTAGCCAGCACAGGCAGCTTGGAGGAGGTCGTTGTGTTATTGCCCAATTGTCCCTTCCCGTTATCTCCGAATCCGTATACCTGCCCGTTTTCTTGCAAGAGCACGACATGCCAGTAGCCGCCGGCGATCGCAAGCGTATTGCCGCTAACATTAGCGATTTGCGTAGGCGTATAAAAATTGCTCGTCGCCGTCGTGCCGCTTCGCGTGTAGTCGCCCCACGCTCTTACTTTTTTGTCGCTACCAAGAATCGCAGCCTGCGTGTTCCCCATAACAATATCCTTTACGCCCGACAAGCCCGAAATCTGCGTCGCCCCGTATGCCTGATTTAGTCCCGATTGACCTAAAATGTAAAACATATTGGTTCCCCAAGAATAAACGTTGCCGTTGACGTTCAAAGCCAGTGCGCCCATCCAAGCACCTCTGACCTTGGAAATGTTCGTTAGGCCAGCGATCTTGTTCGGCGTGGATATCGTCGAGTATCCGGCCAGGTTAACGACTTGTCGGTAAAAATTATCTCCCCACCCCGCCACCGTACCGTCAGCCATTACGGCATAAGATGTAGCTCTGGCCGCATTAATGGACTTTACAACCTGCGTCGGAAAAGCAGTTCCGCCGGGAAATGTAACTTGAAGCGGGAGCGTCGTATCGCCCGTGCGTCCAAGCTGACTGTAGCTATTGGAGCCCCAGGAATAAACCCTTCCTTGATTATCCAGTGCCAGACTGAAGTTATCGTAGGTACTGATCTCGACAATAAAAATACCCGATAAAGCAGCGATTAATTGAGGCGTTGCCTCAGAAGCCGATGTAGTCCCAAGACCCAACTGACCTACATCGTTGGCCCCGAACGCGTACACCTTACCGTTGTTTGTGAGTATTAAAGTATGTTTTTCACCACTAGCCAACTGGACAATGTCGGAATTATTGAAACCGAGAGTCGGAACTTTACGGTTGGTCGTCGTTCCGTCTCCCAGTTGATAGTTGTCATTTAACCCCCACCCATAAACGTTATTGTCCTTATCAATGACAAAGGTCGTCTGCCCTCCCGCAGTCAACGATAAATTGAGGCTGGCAGCTTGAGCGATCCCGACATTGGTCAGGACTGACATCATAATCAAGAGCAAAACTAAAAGCCGATTCGGTGTGCGTACTGCCTTAATAAACATTCTATCTCTCCCTAAATTTAGAATAAAATCCTTTTCCATCTTAAAGTTATATGCAGTTTTTTACAAGCAAAAAAAGGGCATACATCCATCAATTAACTGAATGCTACCCTTATTATTTAGCTTATTTGCACAAAATCGTTCTGTTTTATTTATTATGAAACCCTTCCCCCAGCACTTCAGCCGCGTTCGTAATAATGACGAACGCGCCCGGATCGGCGTCCTGCACGAGAAGCTTGAGGCGCGTCACCTCGTTCTGGCCGACGACGGTCATAAGCACGGGTCGCTGCTCGCCGGTAAAGCCGCCCTCGCCCTGCAGTTTGGTGAGGCCGCGGTCCAGGTCGATGAGCACAGCCTGCGACACCTTGTCGGGTTGCGTCGTCACGATAAACGCGGCTTTGGACGTCTGCAGTCCCGTCTGCACGACGTCGATCGTTTTGCTCGTGACGAACAGGCCGATGAGGGCATAGAGCGCGTTTTCGGGCGCAATGAGGATCCCGGCCGAGAGAATCACGAGGCCGTCGAGCGTGGCGACCGCAAGGCCGAGGCGCAGGCCGGTGAAGCGGTGCAGGATCTGCGCGGCCGTGTCGAGGCCGCCGGTGGAAGCCTGGCCGCGGAAGACGAGGCCGAGACCAAGCCCGACGCCGAGACCGCCGTAGATGGCGGCGAGCAGCGGGTTGTGCGTCGGCGGGGTCCAGTGCGCGGTGAGCAGCACAAACAGCGGCAGGACGATGGAGCCGACGGCGGTCTTGATGCCGAAGCGGCTGCCGAAGACGGAGAGCCCCGCGAGGAAGAGCGGGATGTTGAGCGTCCATTGGGTATAGGCGGGCTTGATGTCGGTCAAGTAATTGACGATGACCGAGATGCCGGACACGCCGCCGGAAGCAATCTTGTTGGGCAAGAAGAACAAATTGAAGCTGACCGCGATGAGAAAGGAACCCGCGAGCAGCAGCGCCATAGACACGGTGTTGCGGTAGAGCGGCGATCGCGGCTTGCGCCGGCGCTTGTTCGGCCTTGGCTCCGGATGAAGCGGAAGCTCCGCCCGATTCGCTTCGTTTGCATTTTCCATCGTATGAAGCCCACTTCCTTTTATTTTAGAGCGTTACTTCCATGCAAAAAAAGCAAGCTCCTCCACCTCGGCGGCGCGATAGGTTCACTTCGGACGGATGCCGGCACCGGTTCCTGATGAGCGGAGCCGTGCCGGCGATCGGAAGAAACGTTTCCTCGCGTTGCCATTAGTGTCGGAACTTGCTTCATGCTTTATTCGAACAAAGCGCGTGCGCCTCGGTCAATTATTCGGCAGTTGCCGCCGGATCCGTCTTGATCTGGCTGCGCAGGTAGCCGTCGATGAACGGATCGAGATCCCCGTCCATTACCGCCTGCACATTGCCTGTCTCGACGCTCGTACGATGGTCCTTGACCATGCTGTACGGGTGGAAAACGTACGAGCGGATCTGGCTCCCCCAGGCGATGTCGAGCTGTTCGCCGCGGATGGCGGCCAGCTCGGCCTGCTGCTCCTGAATCTTCTTTTCGTACAGCTTGGATTGCAGCATCTTCATGGCGCGGTCGCGGTTGGAAATCTGCGAGCGCTCCGTCTGACAGGCAACGACGATGCCGGTCGGCAAGTGAGTGAGCCGGATTGCCGAGTCGGTCTTATTGATGTGCTGGCCGCCGGCGCCGCTCGCCCGATACGTGTCGACCCGCAGGTCTTCGGGACGAATCTCGATCGTGATGTCGTCCGGAATCTCCGGCACGACGTCGCAGGACACGAACGACGTGTGGCGTCTGCCCGACGCGTCGAAAGGAGAGATGCGCACCAGACGATGTACGCCCTTCTCGGCTTTCAGGTAGCCGTAGGCATTGTAGCCGCGCACCATGATAGTCACGCTCTTGATGCCCGCTTCGTCACCCGGCAGATAGTCGAGCAGCTCCACCTTGAAGCCCCTCTTTTCCGCCCAACGCGTGTACATCCGGTACAGCATCGAAGCCCAGTCCTGCGACTCCGTGCCGCCTGCGCCCGGATGCAGCTCGAGGATTGCATGCGACTTATCGTACGGTTGGTTGAGCAGCAGCTGCAGCTCGAAGTCGTCAACCTTCTTGGACAGCGACTTGACGCTGCCGACCCATTCGGCTTCGAGATCCGCGTCCGACTCCTCCTCGAGCATTTCCTGCATGGCCTCGAGGTCCTCCTGCTCGGCCGCAAGCGTCGTATATTGCTCTACGACACCTTTGATGGCATTAAGCTCGGAGATGAGGCCCTGCGCCTTCTCGTTGTCGTCCCAGAAGTCGGGCGCGCTCATCTTCTCTTCGAAGTTCGCGATCATTTCTTGCTTGAGACCTAAGTCAAAGAGACCCCCTAAGGTACGTGAGTCGCTTCGCGGATTCGCGAAGGTCTTGCTTGGCTGTGTAGTCGTTAACGGCCATTTAAAATCACCTCATCGTAGAATACGGCCCGGCTTGCGGTCCGGTGTTAGCTTTGTATCAATCATGCTGCCTGGCGTCGTATGTCAGTCGCTACCGTTCGCCCGACATGCAAGAGCGATGCTCACCGGACGCGGCCCGGTTAGGCCGCCCGGCGGAGCACCGCTCCCGTGCCTCGAATCAGTCTATGCGACCGTGGCACATTTTGTATTTCTTGCCGCTGCCGCAAGGGCAAGGGTCGTTGCGGCCGATGCGCTGCTCCGGCGAACGCGCCGGACGCTTCGGTCCCGCCTCTGCCTTGGTATCGACGGCTTGGCCCTCGGCCACGGCTTCGCGCTTCACGTTGCTCTCGACTTGCGCCTTCATGATGTAGAGCGTCACTTCTTCTTCGATCCGCTCGATCATGGAGAGGAACATGTTGTGGCCTTCGAACTGATACTCGCGAAGCGGATCATTGCCGCCGTAGGCGCGCAGGTGAATACCTTGACGCAATTGGTCCATCGCGTCGATATGGTCCATCCACTTGCTGTCGACCGCGCGGAGAACGACGACCTTCTCGAACTCCCGCATCGTCTCTTCGCCGATCATTTCCTCGCGCTCGCTGTACAGCTGTTCGATGCGCGCCATGAGCAGCTCGACGATCTCTTCCTTTTCCTTGCCCCACAGCTCGTCCTTGTTCACGCGGTCTTCCGGCAGGAAGTTCGCATGCGCATAGCTTGCGAGACCCTCGAGATCCCAATCCTCTGGCACGTCGTCGCCCGGACAGTGTTTGTCTACCGCGCGCTCGACGACCGACTTGATCATCGGCATCACGACATCGCGAATCTTCTCTGAGCCGAGGATCTGGCGGCGATCGCCGTAGATCTTCTCGCGCTGCAGGTTGATAACGTCGTCGTACTGCAAGACGACGCGGCGGGCGTCGAAGTTGCTGCCTTCGACGCGCTTCTGCGCCGATTCGATCGCACGGGTGATGAGACGGCTCTCGATCGGGGAATCCTCGTCGAAGCCCAGACGCTCCATCATGCCCATGATGTTGTCCGCGCCGAAACGGCGCATGAGCTCGTCCTCCATCGACAGGTAGAACTGCGAGGAGCCCGGGTCGCCCTGACGGCCTGCGCGGCCGCGGAGCTGATTGTCGATCCGGCGGCTCTCATGCCGCTCGGTGCCGATGATATGAAGGCCGCCGTTGTCCGGCACGCCTTCGCCCAACAAGATGTCCGTACCGCGACCGGCCATATTCGTCGCGATCGTGACCGTACCCTGCTGTCCAGCGCTCGAGATGATCTCCGCTTCCTCGGCGTGATACTTGGCATTCAGCACCTGGTGCTTGATGCCCTTCTTCTTGAGCATTTCCGACACGCGCTCGGAGTTCTCGATCGATACCGTACCGACCAGTACCGGCTGCCCGGTCTGGTGACGCTTCACGATCTCCTCGACGACAGCGCGGAACTTGCTGTTCTCCGTCTTGTAGACGACGTCCGGGATGTCTTTGCGGATGTTGGTACGGTTCGTCGGGATCTGCACGACCTCGAGACCGTAAATCCGCTTGAACTCTTCTTCCTCCGTCTTCGCCGTACCGGTCATGCCGGCCAGCTTGCGGTACATCCGGAAGTAGTTCTGGAACGTAATCGTCGCGAGCGTCATGCTCTCGTTCTGTACGTTCAGGCCTTCCTTCGCCTCGATTGCCTGGTGCAGCCCATCGCTGTAACGGCGGCCGGCCATCAGGCGGCCCGTGAATTCGTCGACGATGACGACTTCCTCGTCCTGGACGACGTAGTCGACGTCGCGCTTCATGATGAAGCGCGCGCGCAGCGCCTGGTTCACGTGATGGTTGATCAGCACGTGCTCGTGCGCGAACAGGTTCTCGATGTCGAACGCCTGCTCCACCTTGGTCACGCCGGCTTCCGTCAGCGCGATGCTGCGCATTTTCACGTCGATCGTGAAGTCCTCGGTATCCGACAGCCGGCTCGCCACGCGGTCCGCCTGATAATACATCTGCGTCGACTTCTGCGCCTGGCCGGAGATAATCAGCGGCGTACGCGCCTCGTCGATCAGAATGGAGTCGACTTCGTCAATAATCGCGTAATAGAGCGGACGTTGAACCATCTGCTCCTTGTACAGCACCATGTTGTCGCGCAGGTAGTCGAAGCCGAACTCGTTGTTCGTGCCGTACGTGATATCGCACGCATACGCGGCTTGCTTTTCTTCATGGGAAAGACCATGCAGGTTACAGCCGACCGTGAGGCCTAAGAACTCATAGACTTGTCCCATCAGCTGGCTGTCCCGCTGAGCCAGGTAATCGTTGACCGTGACCACGTGCACACCCTTGCCGGCGAGCGCGTTCAGATAGACCGCGAGCGTACCGACGAGCGTCTTGCCTTCCCCGGTCTTCATCTCCGCGATCTTGCCGCTGTGCAGCACCATGCCGCCCATCAGCTGCACGTCAAAGTGACGCATCTTCAGCACGCGAAGCGCCGCCTCGCGCACGACCGCGAACGCCTCCGGCAGAATATCGTCCAACTCAAAATTTTCTTTATCCAGGCGATTGCGGAACTCGTCCGTCTTGGCACGGAGCTGTTCGTCGCTCAGCCCTTTAATCGAAGACTCCAGCTCGTTGATCTCATCGACCGTCTTGGACAGCCGCTTCACTTCGCGCTCGTTGGCGTCTCCGAATATCTTCTTCACTATTCCGAGCATATGATACCCCTTCCCCTATCCGGGATGACCGTATCTATATATTTTAGCAGTTTGGCGGGAGGGGGGCAAGGAACGTGACATATGTGTACGGACACATAAAAGACCTCGGCAATATGCCGAGGCCGGTTCATTTCATATTAGGGTTTAATCGGCTTCAATCAAGCCATACGTCCCATCATTCCGACGATAGACGACATTCATTTCCTTCGTCGCGGAATTGGCGAATACATAGAAATTGTGACCGACCAGATTCATCTGCAGAATCGCATCCTCAACCTCCATCGGCCTGAACTTGAACCGCTTCGTCCGCACGAGCTCGAAGTCCTCTTCCTCATCCAGCATGACTGCAGTGGCGGAAGACGATGCTCCCGGAACGGTTTCCTTAAAGATACGGGCTTGATTGTCCTGCTTCATTCTACGGTTCAATTTGGTCTTGTGTTTGCGGATCTGGCGCTCGAGTTTGTCCACTACGAGGTCAATCGAAGCGTACATGTCGTTGCTCTTCTCCTCCGCCCGGAGAAACATGCCCGGAAGCGGGAGCGTTACCTCAACTGCGCTGCTACCTTTGGTTACGCTAAGCGTTACTTGAACATCGGTTTCGGGAGGCGCTTCAAAATACCGTTCGAGCCTGGTTAGCTTCTTTTCGACATATTCCCTCAGGGCTGCCGTGACTTCCATGCGCTGACCGCGAATCGTATATTTCATATGCTGTTGCCTCCTTTGCTGACTTCATTTTAACATACCACGGAGGCCGATTTCAAAACATTCCGATGATTGTTTTGAATTTTCTGTTAACTTTGAAAATAGCTTTGAAAACGGTTAACTTAAGAGAAAAACCTCGGATTTCTCCGAGGCGGGGTGGCCATCAATCGTATTCAGGACCGATGTTCTATCTATACAAGCCGAACGCCCTGCGGCGCTCTATTATTAGATTTTGATAACGTTTGCTGCTTGCGGGCCGCGTGCACCTTGCACGATGTCAAATTCAACCGGCTGGCCTTCTTCAAGCGCCTTGTAGCCGTCCATTTGAATCGCGGAGAAGTGAACGAAAACATCGCCGCCTTGCTCTGCCTCGATGAAGCCATATCCTTTTTCTGCGTTGAACCATTTCACTTTACCTTGCATGTGCATAACATTCCCTTCATCTTCAATTCAATGGCATCAATGATTCCACTGCTATAGGCGATTTGGCCTGGCCCACAACGAGAATATACCATCATGGAAAGTTTTGTGTCAATGGGGATTTTGAAAGCGGTATCAATCTATGTGCATTAACTTATACTGCTGTGAATGAATCAAGCCACCGGTTACTCTAGTCCAGAATAAATTCTTTCTAACTCATGGATTTGATTTTCCAGTGAATATCCCGCCTTTGATACAATATCTTTGCAATCTGTACGCGAAAACCCTTTTGACAATTCAATGATTGCGTCATACCATGCATTAACCTCGAGCGGTAGAAATTGTAGGTTTTCTGTAATTTTCGATTCAGGCATGATATCGGCAGTGACCAAACATTTTAGTCCTGTAGTTTGTGCTTCAACTAACGTAAGATCCAGTCCGCCAAACCTAGATGGATTACAAAACACATCCATTGCCTGCATCAACTTAGGGACCTCTGTATCCGATTGACGTCCAAGAAGAAGCACATCTTCCTCCAGTCCAAGATCATGCACAGAATCCTTAATCGAGTTAAATTCCTCTCCATCTCCGATTAACATTAATTTTGCATTCGGTATTTCCTTGCTTACTTTTGCAAAAACCTCTATCAACATCTTATGATTTTTTTGATAAACAAACCTTCCGACATGTCCGATCACAAAAGAGTCTTCAATATTAAGTTTCACTCTATATTCCTTGCGAACTTTTGGACTAAAAGCAAACTTATTCGTATCAATTGCATTCTTGAGTATACGAATTTTCTCCTTTGGGATTTGGGGGCCATAAAGCCAATCCGCCGCTAACTGTGAGCATGCTACAAAATGCGTAGCATGATGTGGCATAAAAAGCTTTTTTTGCTGTTCATGCCTTTCAATTGCCTTTTGTCTTAAAATAGGATCACTTATACCAACCGCCATGTTGTGAGCATGAACAATTATAATAGGAATCCCCATTTCAATTGCGATCTCTTCGACAAGAAAGCTCTTCCAGTGCCCGGTGTGTAAATGAATAGCATCATAGCCTTCGGACAATATTTTTTTTAATTCCGATATAAATTGCTTCCTATTCTCTTCCGCATAGCAAGATACATAATGAACTTTGCATCCGTCACTCGTTAGTTCATCTTCAAAATCAAGGATTTTGCTAAAGGTTACAAAATCAAAACGAAACTTATTTTTGTCTATGAAGTCCCAGTTCCTCATTGAGTAGTGCGTTATACCACCGCGTTGATTGACAATTGGCAATTGGAGAACCTTTATTTTCTTCATTAGTTATTCCCCCAATGCTTTTAAATCGTGTACACCAATCCCTAATAATTCACGCGCCAGCGCAAGTACTCGCTCCGATGAATTGCCATCCGTATATTTATGCGTAATTCGCTTTAAACGCTCTCTATCCTGTTTAAATTTATCTTCACCGTATAACGAATCAAAAATAGCTTTTTGAAATTGATTATAAGCCAGGGTTATTTCGCCAGGCATCCAGGCATCATAGGGCTCCATCATTAATCCCCTTGTTTTGCTATATTCATCAAGATCTAGGGGGGTAAAGATGATAGGCTTGTCCGTAAGCAAGAAGTCTATAATAATGGAAGAATAATCCGAAATAAGACAATCTATGCCATTTAAAATTTCATAAAGGTCTATGTCGTGGGCAAGCAGCATATCATCTGTAACTTCTACTATGTTGAGTGAGTCATTAAACATATTCCCACTGAGTTGAATGGAATGTTTCTTATATAGAAATAAAATATCATTTTCATTAAGAAATTTGTTGAATAATATCTCGTCATACCCGGGCATGTCGCTAACAAATGCCGCACGGTTTCCGTTCTTCGTATACAGCGACTCTCTATACGTGGGCGCATAAAATATAACTTTACGCTGATTTATCGGACCACAGAGTTTTTCAAGCTTTTTTTTACCATCTGATTTGAAAATCATATCGTTACGAGGATACCCAGTAACTATAAACTTTTCATATTCAAGTCTAAGACAGTATCCCATAAAAACACTATATAAATGCGACATAGAGCAGATTGCTGACTTCTTACTAAAAATTTCGTTTTTGCTTACGGACAAGCTTCTTTCGGTTTCTTCTTGGCTCATAAAATATAGCGTCTTTATTGTAAACCCATGCCATAATTCTATCGACTTTTTATTACCGCACTGTTCACTTGCTTGCGTTATCACAAGGCTGCTAGAAAGATAATGATAAAAGTACTCACTATCTACTTTGGAGGCCTTTACAAGAGTCACTTCAATGTCATTGTATGGATTATAAGAGCTGAGCGCCTTCGATAGTGCACCTGCGTTGAAATGACCGATAACACAGACTTTATTAGGTATTTCCTTGATTTCTCCATATGGTTCTAGATTTATTTTTGACAACTCAGATGTCCCATAATTATTCGGAATAAAAAACTCTTTTATTCCCATATCGTAGAGTTGCTGTGCAATTTCGAGATGATAATTGCTCGTGATTATTACTTCTAAGCCTCTATTGATAATACCCTCGGGATTAATGATTAACAAATCTAGAAGTTTAGTTCCATGCTTCTCGAAATTATTATCTGCAAAACAGACAATATCATATTCATCTTTCAGTAAGGTATAATATGCTTTACCTAACGTACCGGCGCCGAATATTACAAACTTCATGCAATCACGCGTCCTTGTTTTAGCAGCTTAATTTTCAGATGATTTAATTATGTTTTGGTTTGTATAAGTTAACATTTTACTATTACCCGCGCTATTTAAAAAGTTCTAAATATTTTTCTGCGCCCCCAGTGCCATCGTAACCGGCATTACTTTCTGCGAGTCTTTGGCGTTCTTTTGGATTATTTAGCAAATAAATAATGTCGGAGGCAAGTTGTTCAGAATCAAATTCACAAATTATCCCATTTACTCCATCTATAATTTGTTCTTTCACAGAAGAAAAATTAGTTGTTATTATTGGGCAATTCAGGCTCATTGCTTCTTCTATCGAAAGCGGACGTCCTTCAAATAACGAAGTTTGCACATATAAAGTGCAGTTTTTGTAGTAAGGAAAAGGATTTTGACGCTCACCGAGAAATAAAACGTGTGAATTAAGATTTAATGTCTCAAGCACAGAGTTGCATTTTTTTAAATATGCATCTTCATAATTACCTCCAAGAACAAACCAGCGAAAATTCACTCCTAAATCCTTCAGCTTTTTGGCCGTTAATAAGAGCAGTTCAATGCCTTTTTGTGGATGGATTCTTGCTATGGTTAATAGATTATTTTCATTCCCCCGGTACTCTTCAGGGTAATACGCTTCTGCATCCCTTAATATCCGTTCCATATTGTTAATGTTTATGAGAACCTTAACTTTATGCGCCAGTTCAGGAAAGAACGAGCGAAACGAATCGGCATTCTGATTGGCTATACAAACAATACCGTTCATCTGCTCGTAATATTTTTTTTCATAGCGATACAATGACTCTTCATGTTCTTTTGATTCTGTAGCTGCTTTAATATCGAAATGCAAAAAAACAAATTTATTTTTTGCGTTCACTTTTTCGGCCACAATTTTCAAAGGCAAGGAATTTTTAATTGCTATCGCAATATCGTACCCGCTATATTCTGGACACAGTTCTTTCAGCAATTCCCAATTCTCTTCGTGGCGCACGCCGATAGGTTTTACTTTAAATTCAGAGTCTATGTTACGTGCGTTAATAAAATTCCTTATTTGCACACTCTTTAAATGACCAGAAGATTCAAGTTCTTTCATAAGGCTAGGAGACCACTTCGAATACTGTTTCAAAAAAGGCAGAACATTTACATGACTTGGAATCAAATCAAACATCTTGGCACTATCTTGTTCATCATCAAAAAGTAGAAGGTCTATTTCGTACCGGTCAACTGGAAACAATTCTAAAAGGTTCAAAAGAAACCTTTCAGTCCCCCCGCAAACTCGAAAGGTTGTAAAAGCAATTAACATTTTTATCTTTTTTGCATCAGTGTTATTTAACATCGTTTTCTCCTTGCTTTAATTTATAAAACTCTATACAAATTCATTTAAACTCTTTATTAGATATCAATAAAGCGCTCCAGACGTCTTGATAATAAATGATATTAGTTTCGGTTTTCCGGAGAGTTTCCTCAACATCCCGATTATATTGTAATAATATTATAACCGTGTCATTTTTCGTTAGTGAGGAGAAATCAGGATATTCTAAAGGGATTCCGAAAAAATAATCGTTCTGTACAGCCTTAATATCCCACACCATATCTGGGACTATTTGATACTTAAGCAACTTTGGAAACTCTCTCGTGCTAATTTTACCTGCTCCATACGCTATTAATCGGCCTTGCGTATTTCGAATAACAGTTAGCGAGTCATTGTTTCTGCGTGCATCATCCACAAGATAATCACAAACATAACGGTAAACTGGGAAAAATCCGATATCTTCAACGATTTCCAACGTTAATTTATTGGGCAGTAAACCGATATCATTTACAACCTCAACAAATTGTTTGATATGCTCTTCTCTGTAACTTTCCAAATGATTGTTCCTACTTATTCTGGCTATTATCATTTCACATTTGACTAAATTCGCCAGCTTCAAAAAACAATCCAGTTCCTCTGTTGTTTTTAAAACATTCCTTAGAACGTTTTGTATAATCAAGTATCTGTCTGCTACGTATTGATAAATTTTTTGTATTTCCGTTACAGCGGTTTCAAGAGAATCGTCTCGCAAAATGTATGAATATAATGGTCTGTTAAGGTGTAGGATTGCTTCTTCAGAAGCCAATATCGGCAGCCAAATCTGCGGTTCTTGGTGAGAATTTGGACTTGTAATAAAGTTATCAATGATATGCAATTTTTTAAGCAATGGAGCTCGAAACATCATCACGCAGACAGATTGAGAAAGTGTCTTCAAAACAAACTTTTTTAATATAGAGAGCTGATCATTTGAAATGATACGAATTTCACGGCTCTCGTTTTTTGAATAAGCCCATAATTCCCAAGGCGTTCTTTCCTGATCACAAACAACACAATTTATATTAGGAAATTGATTTAGTGCATTTACCATGGCTGATACATATTCGTCGTGCAATAAATCATCGCTATCAGGCATACAAACAAAATCCCCTGCAACTTGCATCAAGCCATTTCTGATCGCTACTGCTAAACCCTGATTTTCCTGTTCAACAATTTTAACATCAAAACCCCGAGCTCGTAACTTTGACTCGTATTGATTTATTATGCCCTCAGTCCCGTCATTGCTGCCGTCGTTTACTAGAATCAACTCAATATTGTCCCATTTTTGCGCAATGACTGAATCAAGCATTTCGCCAATATAATTAACTTTGTTGTAACATGGGACAACCATGCTCACTTTTGGCTGCATTTTAGAACTCCTTAGCTAAAGTATTCTAAGTATCTATCAATACCTTCAGTTCCGTCATATTGGGTATTATTGTGAGCAAGTCTTTTTCGCTCCTGCGGATTATTAAGCAATTCGAGAAGCACGGCGGCAAGCTTTTCATCATCGAATTCACATATTTTTCCGTTAATATCATCTTCAATCTGTTCCCTTGCAGAAGAAAAGTCAGTCGTCACTACAGGGCAGCTCATGCTCATAGCTTCTTCTATTGCAAGCGGACGACCTTCATAAACCGAAGTTTGAACATATAAAGTACAGTTTTTGTAGTATGGGAACGGATTAGGCCTCTCACCTAGGAGAATAACATGTTCTTTTAGTTCTAAGTTTTTAATCATATTCTGGCAATGTGCGAAGTATGGATCCCCGTAGTTGCGCCCTAGTATAAACCAGCGAAAAGCCGTTCCAGAATCCTTCAATTTTCGAGCAGACTTAATAAGTAATTCAATGCCCTTCTGCCGATGAATTCTTGCCACGGTTAATATATTGTTATCGCACTTGCGGTATTCAATAGGAAAAAACTCTTCAGCTTGCTTCACCATCAGAGCCTTGTTGTTAATATTGATTAAAACTTTAACTTTATCCGCCAAGTCCGGAAAGTAGTTTCGAAATGACTCGGCATTCTGATTTGCGATGCAAACAATCCCGTCTATCTTTTCGTAATATGGTTTTTCATGAAGAAATACCGATTCATCCTGAAGCTTAGATTCTATACCTGCCTTGATATCCAGGTGTAAAAAAACAAACTTGTTTTTTGCAGAAACCTTTTCGGTTACTATTTTCAAAGGCAACATGTAAGTAAAAGCGACTGCAATATCATATCCGCTATATTCCGGGCATACGGTCTTCAAAAGTTTCCAGTTTTCTTCATATCGGAAGCCAAGCGACCGTTTTTTGAATTCCTCGTCATGATTTCGTTCGCGAACGAAGTTCTTTACATTCGCTGCCTCATTTTGGCCGGAAGCATTAAGTTCCTCGATAAGTTCAGGCGACCATCTCGAAAACTGCTTTAAAAATGGAAGAACATTAATGTGCGCGGGGATCATATCAAACATCTTCGCTTCATCTTGATCATCATTGAAAAGCAAGAGGTCAATTTGATACTTATCGGCAGGGAATAGTTCCAAAAAGTTCAGCAAGAATCTTTCGACTCCGCCACAAACTTCGAACGATGTACCAACGACTAGCAGCTTTGTAGGAATGGAGACAATAGAACCCGACGTAGCTAGTCAACTCCCTTTGATATATTTTCGCCCACATAACGACAGCTTAAATAATTAATTATTTCTTCGTTACTTAAGATAGCGCATGGAGCAATGGCTTTGACTTGGTTTAAAACTTGTTCCGCAAGCGGGAAAACCAACAACAGATCTTCCTTCTCCAAAGAATTAAATTCTGGTTTCTTGATGATTTCTCCGTCGCCATTTATATCCCAAAGCTCTGTAGGCTTGATTGGCGTATTCTTTAATAGAGGAAGCATTCTAGCTGCAGCTTTGCCCAAGGCTCCATACCCGATAATACGTTCACTTGGATTAATGGACTTTTGAACAGGTAGAATTCCAAGAAGCTTATTTCTTACTGCAGAAATAAATGAATGCTCATTTCCAATAACGCCATCTTTCGTATTAGGAGTTGGGAGTTCAAAGGCTTTATTCACCGCTTCTATCAACTCTGCAAGAATCTGATCTGCGTAATCGTGACCATCTTGTAATCCTTTTGCCTTTTGGTAACATAGAATGTTTTTTGACACCGAAACGGTATAGATAAGATGTTCTTTCCTTTTTGAATCCGCTATATGTTCCGGTAGGAGATTGATGGCTATTCTACACAGTCGTTCGTATTCCTCATAAAACTTCCTCTGTTGCTCAAACCTCTCTTGACGCGAATGCCCGAAATCACTCTCATTAAAAAGGTACAAAGGTTGTGGAAAGTATTTATACTTTCCTTTATTCGCGATAATAGGAATGATATAACCAGGCTCGTGCGAGCCTTTAGTGTCCGTAAAATAAGTTTGGACAATATTACACTTTTTCAAGTACTCCGCTCTCGCCAAATATACCCACACTGTTGTGCGAATATCGCTAAGAAGATATCTCTCTAAGTGATAAGGCTCTTCAGTGTGTATTTCGCGATAGATAATGGGATCGAATGTTTTACTTTTGCCGCTCCCTTTGTAGACTGCTGTGTCACAAATGCAATAGTCATAGTCAGCGTTTGTTTCCAACCAATCTGCCATCACAGAAATATATTTCGGATCCAGTTCGTCATCGCTATCAACCATGCAAATATAATCGCCAGTGGCTTGAATAAGTCCCTCTTTTGCAGCGGCACATACTCCGGCGTTTTTTTGGTCTATGATTGTAACCTCAAAGCCGCGCTTTCGGAACTTAGGCTCATATTCGGCTATAACATCGCGAGTTCCATCAGTTGAACCATCGTTTACAAGGATCAGCTCAATATTATTCCATTGCTGAGCTAGAATGGAATCGAACATTTCGCCGATAAATTTCACTTTGTTATAGCAGGGCATGACCATACTTACTTTGCCTTGCATTGGATGACCTTCTTCCAATCAAATTTTGATGTCATTCTCAGGAGTCTTCCAACCTCACTTGCAAAAACTGCTCTATCACTTTTGCCATTATTATGGACTCTTCAGCAGTCAGCTTATAGTTACGCCTCGCCGGCTCGTTTATATTCCGAACGAAGTCAGCCAACTCAAACCGCATTCCATACCCGGGAAATGGCGCTGAAAAGCTTTCATTGTTTTCCGGATTTTCGTAACACACCTCAAATGTTTTAGTCAACCACCAAGGCGATTTAACTTGAATATATCCTTTTGTGCCAGAGACAAGCAATTGCCCCTCGCTCTTAACGCCAATGCCGGTTTTCACTGTGGCAATCGCATCACCGAATCGGAAATAGGCTTTCGTATAGATATCCACATCGTTGTTGTCTTTAAAAAATTCAAACTTTAAATCGTTGAATTTTGTACCCAGCAGCTTCATAATGGGCAACAAATTATAGCTTGCAAGTTCCGTGAAGCTGCCACCGGCAACGGGGAGATATTCCCGCGCATTGGG
Organism: Cohnella sp. GCM10020058; assembly: GCF_042683485.1. NCBI lineage: Bacteria > Bacillati > Bacillota > Bacilli > Caryophanales > Paenibacillaceae > Cohnella > Cohnella sp. GCM10020058. The sequence continues at coordinate 1,038,517 of NZ_JBHUJV010000009.1, read as the reverse complement.
ATCACGATTTATAAGCTTGGTGAATGTGGCCTCAACATCATATATTTTGCCGATTCTTCCGCTTTTGGCGATGGCAAGAAGGTTGAGAAAGCTGGGTGCATAAGCCGTCTTAATAGCTTCCATTAAAACAAGACCCGTTTGATGTGCCAATGCATACAATTCACGCGCTTCGTTTTCGCGCAGCACCATTGGTTTCTCACAGAGAACATGCTTGCCTGCGAGCAAAGCCTGACGGGCATATTCATAATGGGTCTCGTGAGGTGAGGCAATATACACGCCATCAACATGCTCAAGAAAGACCTCGTATTTATCGAAGGCCATAGCCAGTTCAAATCGATCGGCAAACGCTTTGGCGCTACTCATGCGAGGATTAAATACCGATGTCGCAGAGATTCCGCTTACGAACTTCACTTCAGAGAGTGTTCTCTCCGCTATGCGGCCGCTCCCCACGATGCCTAGCCTGATGCTGCTGTTCCGCTCCATTCGCAAATCGGTGCTTGAAATATCCTTTGTCCGTTCGAGATAGGTAACCTCGCAATATTCATTGAGATAGTCGAATGTGCCGCGCCAATCCGATCCGACAACAAAAATATCGACATTGAACCTCTGAACATCACTTATCTTCTGACTTTCATGGTCTTCTACGATAATCTCATCGGCGTAGCCACAGCTGCGTACATTGTCAATGCGACGCATTAAGGAATCAACGACGTTCATTTTGCCCCGCTGAATGTCGTACTGCTCTGTTGTGACACCTACGATGAGATAGTCGCCGAGGGCCTTTGCACGCTCGAGCAACCGACGATGTCCTTCATGGAACAGATCAAAAGTTCCGTAAGTGATCACTTTTTTCATATGATTCTCCCCGGCTCGATTCCCAATGACCGTAAACGAGATAAGATTTGTGAGTGAAACGTTGTAGAAGCGATCACGATACGATCGTAATCTTTTTCAAAAAAATGCACTTCCTCTGGAGCCAAGCAGCGTTTCCCCTCGAAAAGATCGCCAGGTTTGGCGTACGTATCCGCGAATGCGACAACTTCGCAGTAATCCAAAGCTGAAAGCTGGCGGGCATACTGTTCACCGACTTTACCGGTGCCGTAGATTATGATCCGTTCCTTTTTATTCACTTTATCGAAGGGAAATAAATAGTGAACCGCGTCATCGATCCTTCTTGCTCGGTCCGCATGTTCGGCTCTCGGCGGCAAAGTGGCTTCTTGTAAGCGGCTTGTGGACACCTCTTTGGTATACGGAAAAAAAATCAGGTCAACGCCTAACTCTTTTAAGGCATTTTGTTCATGCGCCCACCCGTCGGCGATGTGGTCATCCCCGCTGAACATGGCATCAAACCTGTACTTTTCAAAAGCATTTAGTTTATTGATCAGCGGTTCTGTTGTTACATCTATCTCATCTACATATTTGATCGCCTCTATTATTGCTACGCGCTCGTTAAGCGGAATGGTCGGCCATTTGTTCTTGTATTTAAATATTAACTCGTCGGTAAGAACACCTACAATCAGCTTTTTGCATCGTTCCTTCGATCGGCGGATTAAATTAAGATGCCCCATATGGAACATATCAAACGAACCGGAGACATATCCTATAGGCCAGTTTTTATCGGTGTCCGTCGATAACATCTTACAATCCTCCAATTTATTAGATTATGCAGAGTAATTATCGTCACGAGTAAATAAATCTGCAATCCATAGGAATTTCCTCATGTCTAATTTTAAATACAAACTCCCACACATCTTTGTAACTCATGACCTTAACACCTTCGCAGTTCTGCTGTACATATTGCAAAACCTCAGATGATTTTGGAAAAACGAGGATCACATCTTCTTTATTGAGCTCGTTAAAGTTGGGTTTAACCACCGATTTACCCATAGCGGTAGATTCAACGTCAGCCGACATATCCCACAGTAACTCAGGCTCTAAGTCTGTACCGGTCAGCACAGGCAATAAATTTCCAGCCACGATTCCAAGCGCTCCATATGCGACAACACGCGATTGGGCTGTCCGTTTAAATTTTTGGGCATCTAATATAATTTGATCGAGAATATACGTAAATTCTAAGTATTTTTTTGACTTTAATATTTCTGGTTCTAAGTTTGGACTAGGATCGAATAATTCGTCGATCAATATCGTCGCCTGCTGAGCAAATTCCTCCAGGTGGTGCTCTCTGTTATTCATCGTTTGATGATTGGGGTCAAAGTTGTTGAGCTGTCTTAAATAATCCTTTGATCTGCCATACCTATCTAAAGCGAGTAATTTATCTTTTTCTTTTCGACTAATATCTGCACGTTCGATGGCCCAGCTGTACAAGTAGGAGTAATCATCGTAAAATTTTTCAAGCTTTGCAAACGAGTCAAAAAAATACAAATCGCTAGCAAAGCGATTGTACCTGTATAGGTCCTCTTCGAAGCATTTCAGCTTACCGCCACCAAGCATTAATGGGACGGCAAATAGGGGCTCATAAGTCTTTCTCCGTTCAGTACAAAAATTTTCTATCAAGCGGCAATGCTTCACATAACTCACTCTGGACATATAGACCCAGGAAGTAGTGATAATCTTTCGCAACAAATGGCGAACCAATAGTTGATTGTTATCGCTCATATCCGCACTGGAAACGACTTCTTGCGGTTCAACTTTTCCATCTTGAATTAAATAGGGTCGATAAGAACATGCAGTCCATTCATATTCCTCATGTTCATCGAGCCAGCCTGCCATAGTAGAGACATATTCGGGTTCAATGCTGTCATCGCAGTCAACGAGGCAGAAATAATCCCCTGTCATTTTAATCAGACCTGCATGTACGGCCGCACAGCAGCCAGCATTTTTTTGATCAACAATAACTACTTCATACCCACGAGCATGAAGTTTTGGCTCATATTCCGCGATTACCTCACGGGTACCATCGGTAGAGCCATCATTGACGAGGATAAGCTCAATATGATTCCATAATTGAGCAATTACGCTTTCCAGCATGGCCCCGATATCGTTCACTTTATTGTAGCAGGGGACCACCATGCTCACTTTACTCTGCATAAACTATACACCTCGTATACTTTAATCCATCAATAAAGAAGTAATAATCTAATAGCTTCATCTCTTCAAGCTGCTTCGCGATTTCTCTATGATAAACGCTTGCGATAATGAGACGAGAATTGCCATCCATTAATGCCGGCAACTCTGAAGGAGAACGCACGGGTAAACCATGAGCCAGACTTCCCCATGCCTCTTTCCTATTATCGAATGCACAAACGACATTCAGACCTTTACTGTAGCGCTCCATCCAAATCCGAAGGCTGTCGCCAGCGCCGAAGATATACACCTTTTTATCTTCAATATCACACAGCATGGCTGTATAACGCCGAACATACGCTTGATATGAGTGTCTTAAGTCCACCATACAATGATCTCTATGTTTTGGCTTGCGACTTTTTGTATCCGGTTCGTAGAGTCCGCCAGGATAGGATGCAATTAACGTTTCCTTGTATCCCACGGGTACGGAAATTTTGAAATCTTCAAAGTCCATTTCAATGCTTTCTGAAAACCACTTCTTGTCGTATACTCTCTTGCCATATTCGCCCCTCAAAACAGGGATTGAATAGTATAACTGGTTGGAGTACTTTGAGCAAAAGCGTTCGTATCGCTGCGCAAGAAAATCGTATTGACCCGCTATTCCGCCGGCACCGTAGCAAAATTCTTCTTTGCACTCAGGGGCCTCAACGCCTTCGCATTCATCAAGGGCTGCAGAAGCGTACATCTGATTTTGCATCTTTAACGCTGTTTCTTGAACGGACTTAGCAACATCTCCGCTTGGCATATCGTCAAGGGGAAGGATGTCGATGTAAGCCCCCATATGACCGCCTCGCGTATATCCATTCGGAAAGTTAACAAGAACAGCTGTATCACTGCGCCGTAGCCTTATAAAATGGGAAGAGGCGGCCGGATCATTTTGCGGCGTTTGTAGGAAATAGGGCTCGCTAAACCACTGCTCCGAAAGCCTGAGTCGATCATAATCCTTGCGTGGCAACGCAATATCAATATCGTCATCCCAGGGGATAAACCCTTTATGGCGCACCGCGCCAAGAAGCGTTCCAAACATGGCGAACCAAGTTAGCCCCTCTCGCCTTGCTACCCGTATAAATTCCTTTAGAATTTCAAGCTCAACGGTCTGTAATTCATTTAGTTTGCTCACCAATTAATTCTCCCAAGGTATATACAGGTATAGTTACTCTTTCACTTAATTCTTTTTTGATTTCTTCTCCATTAAGGATGCTGATAATTAGCACATCACTGTTGCTGTCCGATAGTATTTCTTCAATATTTCCGTTATTATGAAGCGACTTATCAATAACGACTGTCACGCTGATTCCGTAATCCTCAAAAACCCGTTGTAAAGTCTTCCCGCGCAAACCAAATCCGTAAACAGACGGATGTTTTAATCCCAGCTCCTGCAGTTTATCAACAGAAGGAAGAAATCTATAATATCGATGCACCGCTGTCGAGCGCTTCAATAGATTATCCATGGACCGTCTCGTTTCAAGCTCAAGCGGAAGCGGCTTGTCGCCGAATACTTCAGCGAGCGTTTTTACATCAGCATGCTCAGATAAAATATTAAATCGGTCAGCGATACCATAACGTGTTTTCAACAGCTCTAGCCAGGATTGCGTTCGCGGCTCAGCAGCAAATGCCGGTGAATATTTAAGCGCCCACAACGCCCTTGCAAGAGCAACGTCAGGCGAGACATCTTTCCAATAATACTCCTGATCAAAAAAGATCAGATTATCCTTTTCTTTATCATAAAAACAATTGGCGGGCACAAGTTCCCAAAAGCATTTGCCGGTCTTTGCAGCCCTAAAGATGGCTTCTCGAATGCGGTCAAATTGGGATACCATCTCATTCACGTCGAATGTCCCATTCGAAAGCTTCTGCGCCCAATAATCCCATAACGTAGGCAAGTTCAAACGTGGCATAACTAGAGAATCGTCTTTAAGTTTCAGGGCAATGACATTTACGTCTTGACCAGCAAGTTCTTCATGGTTACGTAAGGTATTTAACAGGCTTGGCTTGCCTTCCGGATGAAGAGGTATCTTATGCACCTTGCCATCGCTTCGTACCGTTGTAACAAAGCGCTTCGCGGGTTCACGATATGCCGTGATCGCCGCATAATCCACGACACATGGTGGATCGTCCGCGCAAACCCGCGCTTCCACGAAATATGCGCCGCACATAAACTCGAATGCGCCCCCACGTATGACCTCACGGTAAAGAGCGCGTTCGTCGAATTGCAGAGTGTTATCGTCGGCTACATACGGAACAAATCGTTGGTTTAAATATTCATCGGGTAGATAGTTTTCTGAGTAAACTTCCCGAGTGAAGTAGTGGTCCGTTAGCGGATAAAACCATTTTTGTCCTTCAAAGCCCGCAAGCCTTAACCGCGTTTGCAGTTCCATCTTACTTGGAAGCGGGTTCTCCCCGCGACCGAATAGCGTATCATAGGGCAATCCGGTGTTCGACGCTCGTTTTCCCGCCCAATGTCGCAGTGCAAAAGGGTTCTCATATGCTAAAAGCAAGCGCCCGTGAGTACCCAATTTTTTATGGTAAGCTACCAAGGCTTCAACAGAGAAATCCGTGGGATCCATGGCCAATTCATAGGGAACCCCTTCTTCAAAGGGATACCAACAGAAAACGGAATCTTTCCACGGAGACTGCTCATAGTATTGTCTTAATGATTCACTTAACATAAAATCACTGCCTTTTGCTTGACTATTCTTCTAAAAGTCTATAATAAGCAACCGGATGCGATTTTCTTTTATTTTCAGGCGGAAGCGTCATATAGTCACCGAACTTATGCTTTAAGTATGCATCGTTATCTCGGTGTCCCAATAAAACAAGATTTTCGAAGGCGTAATCCGCGGTTTGTTCAAACCATTCCCGCTTACCCTCGCTATATTTATCAGGAGCGGGAAACGTAATCGTCCTTACGCGTTTGCTATTTTTGCGATTTCCGCTGTCAGCAAAACGCTGCAGATGATTAGAAACGGCACTAAGTGGGATCTTGCTAAGCAGAAAGAATACCGCGCGCAAAATCGGACTTTTATCTGTTTTCCTGCCAACTTCCGACCACAGAATTTTCCGGATAATTGTGCAGTGAAGATTATGCATCTTCTCGGCCAACTTCCCGTCGGGCACGTTGTCGAAAGGGAATATATCAATAAAGATCCCAGACTCGTATGGCATGTGAGCCTGGCCTTCTCTGAGGAAATAAGTGTTTTTCCGTCTGATTTTCCCATAACCCCAGCGATACCCGGGCGTTTTCCGCATATCCTGAAAATAAAAACGGTCATGGTCTAACTCCGTCTCACATACCTCACGGAACTTTTCGTATTCTTCTCGAAGCAACCCAATATCCGCGTCATCGTCCCATGGGATGTATCCCTGATGACGGATCGCACCAAGCATGGTACCACCGATCATCGCATAATTAATGTGGTGAAGGCGGCAAATGCGATCGACTTCCGCTAACATTTCAAGCTGAATGAGCTGAACGGCGCGCAAATCCTCCGGAGATAACGGGCCTTTTTTTGTACCGTTCCTTTGCGATTCAATTGCCATGTGCCAAAGCACCCTTTGCCCAGTCGATTCTGTTAACGATCACCGTGTCAACGTCGAGTTCCCTTGCCAGTTGAAGTTCCTCGTCGCTAGTGACTGTCCAGGTCCGTATCAAAACGCCACGTTTGCGACAATCCTCCGCCAGCGCCGGATAGCGCAGCATATGAACGCTAGGATGTAGCGCCTCAGCTCCCACCTTTTCGCATTGCTCGCCGGTGACCAGTATTCCCCCGCCGCACAGCAGCGCCGTTTTAGATGAGGGCTCAAGTTGCTTTATTTTCTGAACGGAATAATGGTTGAACGACGACCATACGATTCTGTCGGACATGTTGTGCTTTTCCGCCAATTTTAGAGCGATAGATTCGATACCGTCGTAATAGACGACCCCTGTTTTCAGTTCTATATTAATCGTCAATCCCGTCGGCCCCAATAATTCCAATACTTCTGCCAGTGTTGGCACTTCCATAGATAGCGGCTCGATGAGGCCTCTTTTATTGAAGTTAAGCTTTTTAATTTCAGAGAGAGTAAAGTCTTTCACCCATCCTTGACCGTTGCTTGTCCGGTCAACGGTCTCGTCGTGAATGACGACAACTTCTCCGTCCTTCGTAAGCTGAATGTCGAGTTCGACTCCGTCTACGCCCATACGGGTTGCCATTTGAAAACCAACGAGCGTATTCTCAGGCGCGGAAGAGTAGGCCCCACGATGACCCCATATTTTCATTAAAGCCACTCCGCCTTCCCTTTTGTGGCGATCTTATCTTTACCGGCCCCAAATCGCACAAAGCGAATCCGCTTCATCTCTGCATGAACGAGCATAACGTCAAACGCTTCCTGCGAAGGCTCGCCCAATTTGCGATCGGGAGTGATAAACCCTTCCGGCTTATATTCTCTAAATGCTTCGCACTTGGAGTTGACTAGAGATATAATCGGAAAGCCTTCTTCATTATCCAATAAGTCCGCATGGTTATGGCCATTGATAAAAGCAAGAATTTTTCCGGCATGAAGGTTCAGTACGCCCATCAACTCATTTACGCCACGCATTTCCTTGGCCCAGTATTGCAGCCGGCTTATAGGCGGAAGGTGGGAAAAGATCAGGACTTGCCAGCCATCAGGCGTACCTTCAAGCTGATCCTTTACCCACTGGATGCACGCGGCGTGATAGCCATAACGCAACGTCTCCTCGGGGTCGAAGGAGTCCAGGAATAAAAAGCGTAGCTTCTGAGCCTCGAACGTAATGAAATATCTCGGTTCCTCTTTGCCTAAATAAAGCTCGCATTGTTCCCTTAAGGAAAACCGATCCGGATTGTTCTTAAAATAGTTGGTGTCGTGGTTGCCAAGCGTCGCCCACACAGGAATCTCGCATTTGTTCAAATCGCCTAAAACCTGTTCTGCATAGAAGCGGGTCGCCTCGCGCGTGATCATGCCGTCACTAAGATCGCCGAGATGAATAATCGCATCAAACCCTAATTTTTCATGTAGCTGTTGGATTGAAGCAGCCGTGTCATCCCAAGTCCCGTTGACGGTATAATGCGTGTCTGTCAACAGCGCAAAGGAAAGCTCATCTTTTTCCCGCAAAGCCTCGACACGTTCTACGACCCGCTTTACTTCACCTCCGAGCCAAGGCTTCATCGCATGTGTCGGAGTCGGAACCTTCTCGAAAGAAAGAATGCGGTTGATGTCCTCGGCACCGTCAAAATCCGTTCCGTTCACTTTCCGCAAGCACAAACGAAAATAGATAGTCTCCGTAAAAATAAAATCGTCTTGTCTGTAACTATTGCCGTTTAAATCCCGCCGATAGACGGTCCAGCTCTCGTCCGGTGCGTAGTCGTAGGTGTAAATCCAGCGGTCTTCCACCTCGAGCGCATAGGTGGCTACGTTGAACTTGTATGTCGAATCCTTAAGCCGTATCCGATCGCCAGGCTGTGCCAAATAATAAAGAGGGGTGCTTAGCATTGCGGGATGTCCAAGCTCTTGCAAACCATCGCCTGCACGTATTTTCATCCCTGCTAAACCTGTTAATGAGATCTTCAAGGGAACCCCTCCACAACTGTGGTAACGACTGTCTTTAATCTTCCTTCAATTCTTTCCGCACGAGATCGAGCGAATTCCTGACGATTTGCCACATATCGTAATACTTATATTCAGCAAGCCGGCCGCCGAAAATTACGTTCTCTTCTCTATCGGCAAGCTCCTTGTAACTTAAGTAACGCTCGCTGTTCTTTGAATCATTAATCGGATAATAAGGTTCATCCCCGTTTTCGTACTCTTTTGAGTACTCGCGCGTAATAACGGTTTTTGGCTGCGTACCGAACTCAAAGTGTTTATGTTCGATGATGCGGGTGAACGGCGTTTCCTTATCCGTGTAGTTCACGACGGCATTGCCTTGGTGATTTGATTTATCGAGGAGTTCCGAATCAAATCGCAGCGTGCGATACTCCAGCGGTCCAAATCGATAGGCATAGAACTCGTCGAGCATTCCTGTATATACAACTTTCTTGGCAATGCCGTCGAAGTATTCCCTTTGTGCAAAATAGTCCGTATTGAGCCTGATCTCGCTGCCTTCGAGTAGCTTCTCGACAATCTGCGTATACCCTCCGATAGGGATACCTTGATACTGATCGTTAAAATAATTGTTATCGTAAGTCAGGCGAACGGGCAGACGCTTAATAATAAACGCAGGGATGTCCGTGCAGTCACGCCCCCATTGTTTTTCCGTATAGCCTTTGATCAATTTTTCATAAATGTCGTGTCCCACCAAGGAAAGAGCCTGTTCTTCAAGGTTCTGCGGCTCCCCACCTTTAAAGCGCTGCGATTCGATCATTTTCTCTGCTTCTGCCGGATCTGAAATCCCCCACAACTGATAGAACGTGTTCATGTTAAAAGGTAGGTTGTAAATCTCGCCTTTATAGTTCGCTATTGGCGAATTGGTATACCGATTAAATGTCGCGAATTGATTCACATATTCCCATACTTCTTTATCATTGGTGTGAAATATATGCGCCCCGTACTTGTGTACATTGATGCCTTCCACTTGTTCCGTATAAATATTTCCTCCGATATGTCCACGCTTATCGATTACTAGGCACCGTTTATTGCGCTTCATGGCTTCATGGGCAAATACGGCTCCAAAAGGTCCTGCGCCGACAATAAGGTAATCGTAATTCGTCACTTTAACACCGACCTTTTGGATTTCTCGTAGATTGCAATTCCTGCTTTCCCATCGGAATGTGCGATTTCTGAAAGACGTAGATTGACTTGCTTATCTAGCAGCCTTTCAAACCACGGCACGGGAATTGGCTGCTCAATTATATCAAGCAAGTTTTCAAGTGATGCCATATAAGAATGTTCCCCAAAAGCACAACTATTCGCATAATTAAATTCTAAGCCTTGTCTTTTCATCAGAAATTTTTGGAATTCTATCCGCCCAGTATTAACAATAACGTTTTTATGGCGAAGTAAACCGCTCCGCGGATCGTACTCAATAAGTTGATCACTTTGTTTTTCAGTGACATAAATTTTATCGGAAATGTTTGAAGACATAAAAAAATAACCCGAGTTAATATTTTGTAACGATGCATGCTCCTGCATGTTAGCAGGATAAAAACTGTCTACATCAGAAAATAATAGATTCGACAGGTTGAATTTGACTATTCGGCTTGCTTCAGCAGGCACTATATACAAATAGTTGTCAAAAAAAACTAACTTTTGAAATTGACCAAACCCATCCGCGGTGATTCCTTCTAAATTGATTGAATACTCTTTTATTGTTTGATTTGCGAGATTAAAGTTTATTAATGCGGCTTTATGCAACGCTATTAACCAGTAAGTTCCATCCATCAATAGGATATCCGAATACCCACTTTTTTCAGTGCCTATCTCATTAAAAACAGTTCTATTATTACTCAAGTCTATAGACAATACTGCATTCACATTGGAAAATGCTAGGATCAGCGAGTTGCGCTCCGCGTCGTAAACACCGTTTGAAAAGTAGCCGCGCTCAGAGTCAAATATCATTTTCTGGGCTGGCTTCACCCATTCGTCTATGATTTCGATACTATCATCATGCATATTTAGTTTGATGATACCGGGAAAATGCAAAGGAATAAAAAAGAGCGAGCCCTCACATTCTATTATTCTTGAAAATTTACTTTGATCGTTATATTTTTTTTCTTTGGGCGATGGTAATTCAACGTATTGAAAGGATGAATTTAATGTATCGTATATCGCGATCGATCCTGCTGAATGTGGGGAGAAATAGAGTTTACTCCCGCTTCGATGAATAGTGTGATACACTCTCCAATCAAACGCTTTCTCATTTGCAAAACTTGCTATATAATCTGCATTCCAGGTTTTTTTATTTAGTCGAAAAAGTCCATTAATGTTTAGAGTCAAGAACCATAAATGTTCTCCCGTATCGCATATACTACCGATCAAAAGACTATCATCCCTCAACTCTTCGTTCTGCACCAACACCGGCTTCCTCATGCACTGATACATCTGCATGAGCGAGGTGCCATCTCCATAAAAGGCAGAGCTAAGACTTAACGCCCTGTGCAAATCTGCGGTGTCGTCGTAAATCCCAAACCCCTCATGCCTGTACGCTTGAATAAGTTGTTTATATTCTTTAAACAGTTGCGGCCGCATGGAATCGTAAGTTGCCTGGCTCAGCGGATGGGGCCGCCACCACAGAACGACGTCGTCCCGGTTACGGAAGGTGTCAAATACCGATCGCAACTTCTCGATGTACTTTTCATTCCCCGTAAGAATGGGGCCGATCGAAGTATTATAGAGAATCACTTTTTTTTGCGATCCATCAGGTCTCTCGGTCAGCTTCTTCCATTCGTCAGGCAGCGTGAAATCCTCCGGCTTCGAGTTGATTACTTTGTCAAACTTCGGCGAGCCGGATGCCACGATCTTTTCTTTCACTTTTCCGAAGCGGCCTGGGCAGTTGTGCTCCTTTTCAAACGCCTGAATGGCGCGGATGTAACCATCGCGCACCTTCTCGGATTGCACAAATACACGATCCGAATAAACGATGCCTTGCATCGTGCAGAAATGGGCCTCTACTTCATTGGCTGCCACGAAATAAGGAGAGTAGCACAACAGCTCCGTATACTGTTTGAGATTTCTACTGTAATAGTTCGGGTGAACCGTGGTGACCATGTTATACTCGTCGTAGCCATTATGAATAAAGCTCACATCCGGGCGCCGTTCTTCTAAGTTATAGGTTTGCCAGTCAACGATCGGCACATCGTCCGGATATTGATCTCCTTCATAGTGCATCTGCCCTAATCCACCGCTAGGGAGTTTATCAAAGTAAGGGATCGGCACCACATAAGCATCGCATTGCGGATCTTCTTTCGCGGCAAGCCAAATGGATTCAAGCGCATCCCACATGGATGCCTTGTAAGGAAAAAAGGCAACCTCGATTTTGTTTGGCTTGAGTTCTTTTCTAACGCTAGCTTCGATTGCGCTAAGTTCTTTTTTGAGTTGCTTAACGAAGCTTACGTCGGCGCTTTCAATTCTTATCGCGATGTTGTAAAGGCTCTCGTGATACCGCGTCAGCAATTGAACCGTTCGCGTCTCTTCGCCTTCCAAACTCTCTATAAACTCGCCTATGTGTACTGCCGCGTCCTGACAGTCGCCCAATAGATTAATTACGTTTGAAACGGCCCCGGTCGAAAATTGTCGATAAATTTCATTGGTCGCTTCATACAGCGTTGCCATCAAGTCAAGAATTTGCTGCTGCTGGTGCTTCCTCATTGAAATCCGCCTCTGCATGTGAGTAATGTTACGTTATGTGCCGAGCTTGTATTTGGTCTAGCATCTCAGGCATTGCACGAATACTCTTCTATAAGATATATCGGTTATCTCCTTCGTTTAATGAATTTTCAGCATAATTTGCCGGCTCGGAATATTTTGGAAGGCCGCTATTCCTAGGGCGCGCACTTCTCATATTCGCGGTCGCAAGGATTTGTTATACTGCTAATAGAACAACATTCGACGTACTTCGTCAATAATCACCCTTAAGGGAAAATATAATATAATCGAGGCTAACATGAGACCATTCGTCACATTATGCATGATTGTCCGAAACGAAGCTGGCGTTCTAGAACGCTGCCTGGAGAGCGTATCCGGATTGGTGGATGAGATCGTCGTCGTGGATACCGGATCTACGGATGAGACTAAGCGCATCGCGGAAGTCCGGGGCGCCAACATATACGACTTCACATGGACGAACGACTTCGCCGAGGCACGCAACTTTTCGCTTTCCAAGGCTACTGGACAATGGATCCTCGTGCTGGACGCAGACGAATATGTGGATCCGGCTTCGGCCCCTTCTCTACTCGCCTTCCTGCGGCAGACAGGCGAATCCAAACCGCTGGGCATTGTTCTTCCTATTTTTAACTTCGTCGACCGAGAGGGTTCGGGAAAGATCTCTCAATCCAGCTCGGTGAGGCTATTCCCGCGTCTTCCAAATCTGAGCTTCGAACGAGCCATTCATGAACAATTGCGGTCGCGCGATGGCGAACTTCGTCTGGTGGAGTTCGATTTCCCCATTTATCATACCGGATATACGACGGAGACCATTGCGCTCAAGGGCAAATCCGCTCGCAACGAAGCCATTTTTTCTCAGCTCCGCAGAGAAGGCCGGTGGACGCGTTATGACGCTTTTACATTGGGAAATGAATACTTCGCGCAAGACCGCTATGAAGAGGCTTTAGCAAGTTACGAGGAGGCCGATCGCCCGTCAGAGGCGAGACAGCCTTGGCTGCCTCTCTGTATCGGCAATCGTGTGTCATGCTTGCTTAAATTGCAGCGCTTTACGGATGCCTGGAAGCAGATCAAACGCGGACAAACGCTTTGGCCTAAGCACTGCGACTTTTTCTGGCTGGAAGGATATACGCTAGCTCTTCTTGGGTTGGACGAGGAGGCGCTCTCTGCCCTAAGTCTCTGTATGAACAAAGCAAAGGCATATCTCATCAGTCCGAACTATGGGACGACACTGCCGCTTCAGCAAGCCGCAGCGCTGCACCTGCGCCGCTTCGAGCTTACGCAAGCCGTCTCCTGTCTCACTAAACTATGCTATGCAAGCCCGGACCAGTTGTCGGTGCTTCTTCAGCTCCTGAAGCTGTTCATTTCCGCTTCCGAACCGGCGGATCGCATTGATTCCTTTTTACAGTCGCTCTACCCTAAACCGCAGCCGTATCAGCGAGTTATGATTCTTGAAGTACTCATTACGCTGGGGCTCAAGGAGCTTGCAGAAAAACATTGGAATACATCTATTCAAGAAGAGGACCCGATTACGCCCTCCATTCGATTGCGGTATGCGCTATTAAAGAACCAGTCGGAGCTTGGAGCATCGATCATCCAATCCGCTTCGGGCGAACAAGATCGCGCCTGGCCGATCTTGGTGTTTCGAGCTTCGTTTCAATGGAAGGAACGGATCGGTAAAAAGCACCCGATGCCGGCGGAACCATCGGACGAGCTTGTCGCCGCCGTCTGCCTGCAGTATTTCCGGGAGGGCCAATTCGACCGCTACGACGCCTTGATCAATGCTTATCCCGATCAATTTGAAAGCCTAGCCAACCGTCTCGGGGACGCTTTATTCGAAGAACGACAATTCGAGCTGGCTCTCGACTATTACTCAATACTCCTACAGAGGAACGCATTGTCTCCAAGCGGTTATGAGAATGTCTGTCGGCTTTATTTGGCTCAAGATGAGATCGAGGAAGGCCTGGCCTTTGTCGAGCAAGCTTCGAACGCGATGTCCGAGCGCATAGATTTGCGCGTTCTTCAGCTGCGTCATACACGCGATCCTGAACGCCAAGGAATACTCATCGATAAGCTCACAAGCGATTTTTCCGGTCTGGTTGATTTTCCCGGCTTAGCCTTGTAACCATACCCGTTCATCGTGCCGATATGATAGAAGACAACGTACTGTTCAGCGCGGGAGGCCTTTATGGATAAACTCATATCACTGTGCATGATTGTTAAAAACGAAGAAAAAGTGCTTCGCCGATGTCTGGAAAGCGTACAGGAACTTGTGGACGAGATTATCGTCATCGATACCGGTTCCGAAGACAGCACCAAAGATATCGCTCGAGCCTTTACGGACGAAGTTCACGACTTCGTCTGGATCGATGACTTCTCTGCCGCTAAGAACGAAGCGATACGCCGGGCAAGCTCCAAATGGATTTTTGTTTTGGACGCCGATGAGTATGTAGACAAGGAAAAGAGCGCTGACCTTCGTCATTTCCTGTCCAAACAGGATCACGCGCAGCCAATCGGATTTACGCTTCCCGTCTACAACTTTACGCACACCGTTGAATTAGGTCGCTTCGTCGAATCCACGGCTGTTCGCTTATTCGCGAATCATCCGCTGGTAAGATTCGAACGTCCCATTCATGAACAAGTGATGAGCAGTTCGGAACCGCTGGCCGGCGCCAACTACCCGTTTATTATTTTTCATACCGGGTATACACAGCAGACCTGGTCCGAGAAGAAGAAGGGCGAGCGCAATCTCCACCTTTTTGAAAAGCTGAAAGAACAAAAACAATTCGAAGAGTACGATTATTTCACGCTGGGCAATGAGTACAATGCACAAGGCGATCCCAAGAAAGCCTTGCAATATTATAAAAAGGCCCTGACGAAGCGCGCTCAAACGCAAAGCTTTTACCCCTTTTGCTACCATCAGGCCGTCGCTTGTCTTATCCAACTGAATTGGCTGAAGGAAGCGTTGGACTATATCGAGCAAGGCTTGACGAATTGGCCCCAATTTGCCGACTATTACTGTTTTAAAGCGATGGTCTGCCAACAACTCGGACTATATGACGAAGCAATTCAGCTGTTTGAGAAATGTATTGATATCGCCAACCACCCTTCGCAAAAGGACGGAAGGTATTGGCTCATGTCCGCGAACTACGGGAACCTGATCCCGTATTCGAATCTTCATGCTCTGTATGCGCGTCGGCTCGATATTCAACAGACCGTCTACTATCTGACCAAGTTGATTCAATTCCAAAAATCGGATTATCTCGTTCTATACCATTTGCTCGGGCTGCTTCTGCAAAGAGAGACGGTAGGCGATGTAATATCCTTCCTGGATAAGATTTATTTTGAGAAAACGTTGGAGCAGTCGCTTCAGCTCCTGCAAATTAGCTTCCTTCTGGGGAACAGGGACTTGTCGGTGCACTATTACGCTGAATGCCAAAAATTAAATATCAGGCTTCCTTCCCAGCACCAACTCTACTATGCGTTGATGTCCGGCAATCCCACAGAATTCGATCTCACCCTTGCAACGCTCGAAGATGATGAGCTTCATGCAGTGGATCGCAAGCTGTTGTTTCTGGCTTCAATCGTCTGGCAAGAACCGAAGTATGGAAAATATATGGATGCGTCATCCGAAAGCTTGCTTACCGACGTCTATTCCTATCTTTTCACTAAAGAATCTTCAACGACGAATGAAATTCCGTTCGACGCCGACTTTATTAGCAAGCTGCTTATCGATTTGTTTAATATGAATCAGTTTGACAGCTATGACTGGCTGATTCAACGTTATTCAGCTTTAAATGATGTGTTGGCGAATTCGATGGGCGATCATTTCTTCAATCAATTCCAGGTGGAGCTGGCTCTGGATTATTACTCTCTGCTCCTGAACCAAAACCAACTTGGAAACAACGGCTACCGTAACGTCGGTTTCCTTTATATCCATCAAGGAGATCACGCCGAAGGAGCAGAATTCCTTGCCCATTCGATCGAAATGACACCTGACGACGCTACCGCTTACCCAACCTTTTTTAAGGTCTGTCAAGATAAAGAGCTTCGCAAAAAGATACGAGACCTTTTTCGAAAAGCACACACCCAGTACGCTGCGATTTCTCTCATTCAAAGCATAATAAAGGATCAGGCATAATCGCCTGATCCTTTATTTGCGGAAATCGATAAAATAACCTTCCGGTTGCGTGTAAGCATGACCGTATGTCGTTCGGGATTTTTCTCCATCCTGCATTTTGTTCATCTGCTCGGAAATATAGTTTCTAAAAATGATTAACTTCCGCTCTACTTCCTTCGCAAGGTCCATACAGGAACTGATCAATTCCTGGATGCGGGGATCCTTGTTTAATCCGGAGGACAAGGGAGTGTCCAACTGCGCTCGCAGTTGGTCCTGCATCTCCTGCAGTTCTGCGAGCCGCTCGACACCTCCCTCCTCCTCCAAATTCAGTTCTAAAATAGATTCGCTCACTTGTTTAAACGTTAGAAGGCCCTGCTCCGCAACGGCATAGCTTGAATTCATGATTGCGCCTGAACCTTAGATTGGGTATGAAGTTGCTTCATGGATTGAATCCACGTTTCTTTTAACTCGGTCATCAGCTCGATGCACTCTTGAATGTAGCTCTCATTAAGCTGAATATTAGCCTGGAACAGTCTGTTCTTCATATATTCATATAATGAAAACAGCCGTTTGGACACATCATATTCCATCTTTAATGTAGAAAGCAATTCATCCAAAATATCAATCGACTTCTGTATGTTGATATTTTTTCCTTCATAATTTTTTGATTGAATACCTTGCTTAGCTTGCTTCATAAACTTAATGCAGCCATTGTACAGCATGGCCGTCAATTCCCAAGGTGCGGCAGTGTTCACTTGCATCCTAAGATAAGTGTCCTGCGCTTGTTGATTCATGCAAGTATTTACCTCTTTTCGTCGATGTTTATTCCCGCTAATTCTTGAAGCTTATCCATCAGATCGAGCAGTTTTTCGTTCGGGATTTCTCGCATGACTTCATTCGTCTCTGTATTTACTACCTTAACGAGAAGGTCACCCGTTTTCTCATGAACGCTGTATTCGAATCTCCGATCGGAGCCCTCCATCGCCTTATTCGCCTTCTCGATCGCCTTTTTGATCGCTTGATCGGATAGACTGAGTTCATACTTCTCCTTATGCAGCAAATCGCGACTCGGAGTGGCAACAGTCGATGTTACGCTAGGAGAATCCGAGACAGTCCCCGTCGTCCCGGTTAATTCAAATGCAGAAATATTTACAGCTCCGGCCAAATTCTTAATGTCCATCTCCGCTCACTCCTATAGTCGGGTCATATTAACCTGAATTTTGGCTTAACCAGGTTAGCGTAGAATTATTTTTCCCGACGGCGGAGTCCATGGCTGCGAACATCTTATAGTAGTAATCCTCTTTGTCGGCCAATTTAAGCGTCCCAGAAGCAATTTGTTTATTCAAATTGTTAATTTTGTTGCCCAGATCGGTTGTAACATTGTCGATTGCTGTGGCGCTACCCCCCGCTTTTGTCGAGAGCTCCTTAATACTGCTGTTCACTTGCTCATACATTTTTTGCGCAATGCCGTCCGGCTGATTCGAGAAGATTCCCGTGACGGCGGATGGATCGTCCGCAATCGCTTTTCTTAATGCCGTTTCATCCAACTGTATTTTTCCGGCGTCTTGTGGCGATGAATTACTGTAAGTCATCGTTGTAATACCGACTTTGTATAGTGCATTATAACTGCTATTGGATACAGAACCGACGGTAGCAGTCAACCATGATCGCAAACCCGAAGTCGCAGATTTGACGATGCCGTCATTGTGCAACAGGCCAAGCTTTGCCGTCTTCTCCCAGTTAGCGATATCCGTCTCATTCATTGCCTTCTTCTGATCGTCAGTCAGTGGTGAGTAACTGCGGTTTTTTACTTCTTTAACTCGCGTATTCATAAGATCGATCGTGTCATTGTAAACCTTAACAAAGTCTTTAATCTTATTGACCATCGCATCGACATCTTGACTAACGCTTGTAGTAACAGGGGTTGTTGTCTTTTCCTTGATTGTGTACGTGACTCCGTCGTTCGTGAACGTATTGCTGCTTCGATAGGACTGTACGCCGTCAATGGCAACGTTAGCATCTTTACCAGACACAGTACCTGTCGACAGTTTCGCAAAGGAAAGGAAGTTCCCCTCGCCAGTATCCTGCAAATTAACGACAGCCGCACTGCCCGTATCTTTAGTCGTGAACGTAAACTTGTCTGCGGCGCTGTCATAAGTCATGTTAACGCCGGCGTTGGAATTATTCACTTTGTCCATAATCGACTTAAGCGTGTCGGTTCCCGTGTAAGAGATCTTCTGCCCGTTGATTAAAAACGAACCGGGAGAGGAAAGAGCGGGAGAGCCGCCTAACGTGCTGATAGAGGCTGTCGTATTGATTCGATTGGACTGTCCGCTTGTGAAACCCAAATCCTTTAAAGCATCACGCCCATTGACCGAAGATACCGCTACTGTTGGTGCCGTAGGCAGCGGCGCTAGGGGATCGGGATCGACTAGACTCGGATCGTAATGCGTCTCGAACTTAAGCGCTCCAGAGACTGCTGTGACTTCGATCTTATGCGTCGTTCCGTCGCCATACTTTCCGAACATATTGTCCACTTGGGACTGCAGTTCAGTTGCCATCTCACCCGCGTTGGCATACTCCTTGGCAGTCAGCGTTAGGGTACGAGTAACGCCCCCCAATGTGACATTCACCTGATCGTTTGATCCAGCCGTGACTGTTAGCGGGGCTGTTAAAGCATTTCCTGTCATCGCGTCTGATGATACTTTGGCAGAACTCTTAACCGTTGCTCCCGAAGCCAGTTCATTGACGACAATTGAATGATTGATTTTGCTTGAGGTTCCGTCTGCTTTAACTGTCACTGCGCTCTCGTTTGAGGAAGTCGCCGTATTCATTTTCCAGTCGCCCGACAGCCGCATGTTATCCAAGCTATTCCTTAAAGCAGATAACTTCGTATTAATCTCACGATACAGATCTGTCTGCCATGTTAAAGTCGTCTTCTTTTGATTCAAGGTATCGAGCGGCATTTTCTCGGCCTTCATCAAGCCAGTTACTAACGAATCGATATCCAGACCCGAATTCAGGCCTGATACTCTGGTAACCATTCGCACTACCTCCCGGTGTGACTATATACCTTATTTATCGTTACATTTCAAATAAATTTGAAGAGCTTTCCAAGATTAATTGAGGCGGGCCAGTGCGGGAGCATATCCTAAATCTCCTGCAAAGCGATAGTAACGATTAGCGAGCTCCTGTTGTCCCGTAACTTCGTAGAATACGCCCAGATTGTATGCAGCCTTATAGGATCCGACCCCATCGACCGACGTATATCGGACGGTCTCTCCGATCTCCAACGCGCGCGAGAAATAGGAGCGAATTCCCTCAAAATCTCCGTTATCCATCGCCAACAGCCCAAGCAGGAAATACAAATCCGGAAAGTTGGGATACGATTGGTGCACAGGCTTCAGCAGCTCCGCCGCTTCCCCGGATCTCCCTTGTTCCTTTAACAAATACCCTAGCATAACAAGCATGACCGGATAGTAGAGGCGATCGACTTGACCGCATTGAACGCTAGCTCTCAAATACGCCTCTGCCTTGCGCCAGTTCTGAATGCCGTAATAAAGCTTCCCCGCTTGATAGAGCATATAGCCGTCATTCGGATGCTCTGCCAAGTGTTTTTCGTATAATTGAATATACCGAGAAGCCTTGTCCTTTTTCTCATATTCCCCGGCCTCGTAACCATAATGAGCAATAATAAGGGGCAGGTCTTCAAAACTTGCCGGCGCCCCTTCGTAATAAACCTGTTCGTGAACGAAGCCAGTAAAAGAAAAGGTTCTGTCATTGGGGTAAAACCGAACCATGCGATGCTTGCTTAATTCTTCGCTTGTTACGTTTATGATATGAACGCAGCCAGCGGATTTCGGATGGGCTGCAATGAACATTCGAATTTGTTCTTCTGTATCTGCGGGTAGCTCTTCATCCGCATCTAGAACCAGAATGTAATCCCCAGTTGCGGCAGCAGCGCTGGCATTCCTTGCGGAAGCAAAATCGTCTGTCCACGGAATAAAAATAACTTGGGCATCGAACGTTTGCGCGATCTCGACCGTTCGATCTGTCGACCCGGTATCCGTGACGACAATTTCGTAGGACTTAGGAACACTACTTAGTGCACGTTTAAGATTTTGCTCTTCGTTGCGTACGATCAGACAGACACTGATTTCCATTTTCCACCTCTAAAGGAAAAGAGCTCATTACGTAGTAATGAGCTCTTTTCTTGATTCGAACAAAGATTAGCGGAGCAGTTGCAGTACGCTTTGCGGCGCTTGGTTGGCTTGAGCCAACATGGACGTAGCAGCGGATTGCAGAATGTTCAGCTTGGAGTAGTTCATCATTTCCTTCGCCATGTCGGTGTCGCGTACACGGGATTCTGCAGCTTGCAGGTTCTCGGTCGTAGCGCCCAGGTTGTTGAAGGTGTGCTCCAGTTGGTTCTGAACAGCACCGAATTGCGAACGAGCCTTGTTGACTGCACCGATATCCTTGTCGATCTTAGCCAGCGCAGCGCTTGCGTTGGACAGGCTGGACAGGCTAGCTCCGTTGATTTGCAGGTTGGACAGTTGTACGTTTTGCAGGGAGACGGTAACCGTATTGCCGCCTACGTCGCCGATTTGGATCGTAACGCCAGTCGTTTGATTCAGAACCTTGATGCCGTTGAAGTTCGTTTGGTTCGCGATGTTGTTGATCGCGGTGCTGAGCGACTTGAATTCGGCATTGATTGCTTCAAGGTCGGAAGCGTTGTACGTGCCGTTGGAAGCCTTGACAGCCAATTCCTTCATGCGGGAGAGCATGTCGGATACTTCGCTCATCGCGCCTTCAGCCGTTTGAACGAGGGAGATGCCGTCTTGCGCGTTGGATTGAGCTTGGTTCAGCGCGCGGATTTGCGTACGCATTTTTTCCGAGATCGACAGGCCAGCTGCGTCGTCAGCTGCACGGTTGATCTTGTAACCGGAAGACAGCTTCTCACTCGACTTGCCTTGAGACAGGTTGTTCGCTTGCAGGTTGCGATGAGCGTTCATCGCATTAAGATTGTGGTTGATAATCATTGCTTGTTCTCCTCCTTGGATGGTGACCGCTCACTTCCGTGTGAGCTCTCAAAATATATATCGGCAGTTATCGACATCTTTTTATAGCTGTCGCATAATTTTTTACGATTCCGGATTGCGAAATTTATCGAGGGAGGCCGCATTCAATTTTTTCAACTTCTGCAGCGCCCCCGGAGTAGCAACCGCATCTTTATTGCTCTCTCTTATCGCCTCAAGGACCTCATGCCGATAAACTTTGATCTGCGGAGGAGCATTGATCCCAATCTTCACCTGATCCCCTTCGACGGCAACGACGACGATTTCGATGCCGTCCCCGATTAAGATCGATTGCCCCTTTTTTCGCGCAAGAACGAGCATCAGCGTTCACCTTCTTTGACCGGGGATCCAATGGGCATCTTGGTCGTGTAAGGCTTATCCGATGATAGAACCACTTGCCGGCCAAGCAGCTTGTCTACATTAATTATTAAAGGAGCCATTAAATTAATTGTCGATGTATCAAAAGGATCGCCAATCTTCACGATGGCCATCACGATCACTCCCTCCGGCGCAGTTGCTTCTATATCCTTTATATCCTGCTCTCCTATTTTAAATTCGTAATCTACGCAAAATTGAAATGGATCCGCAACCAAAAAGCCAACCTCATCTTGCGCGCTGCTCTGCAGATACGCGAACGGAGAGACTAAATCCGAATCTTCGATGGGTAATAGCATGAATTCATTCAGCTCAGGAAAGCCAAGGATTGAGCCTCTCATCGAAATGGGCTTGTCATATAAATGTCTGAACATCCATATCTCCCCTTAAAATTGAATTCAACGCCTTTTACATAAAAAAACGAGCCGCTCACGCGACATGGCTATCGCGGTCACAGCCCTTAGATTACAGAGAATAAGCCTTGACTTCAAGCGAACCAGTCATACTGGCTCACGGATATCTGGATCGAATTCATTTGCCGAACATAAATCCCCGCTTTTTGCGGCGTATACTGGATTTCCGGCTTGTTGACGTGATACGAAATTTGCGCAGGACTCGGCGTTGCATTGACCTCCGCGGCGTGAGCCGTATAGTTGACCTTCACATTAAACAGTCCCGCCGGTCCGGCAGCCTGAAGCGTCTCTTTGGGGCTTAGGGCGTTCGCGGCAATTTCTGCGACAGCGCTGGCAGGATTTGAAATCTGCGCCATGCGGCCGCCCTCCTGTGCGATCTTGCCGATATTTTCAACGATGCGCTGCTTCATCTGATTCGCGATCCGATCGGCTGTCTCCAGCACGCCACCCTTTGCGTACGCCGAGTAGGCCGCTGAACTATCAATCGACAGCTCCCCGCGCGGCTGGCGAATCTGCATGTCGGTCCTAGGAGAGGTTATCTCCAATTGCCCCCGAGGAGATTGGATATCCAGCTTCCCACGCGGCGACTCGATTCCAAGGAGGGCCGGCGTCGACCGAATGGACAAACGCAAAAATTCCACTTCGGGCACCCCCTCGACTATAGCGTCCTATTATTTCAAGTAATCCACCAGACTAGGCTGAATAATCTTCGCACCGACGGAAAGTGAAGCCTGATAGACATTTTGCTGCGTCTGAAGCTCTGTGATGGTAGCGGCCATATCGGCATCTTCGACCTTCCCGCTCAGGCTGTTCAGCGTAACATCGAGATCCTTGTTGCGGCTGTCCAGCATTTCGATCCGATTGGCTCTGGCGCCGATCTCCGATCGAATTCCCAAAAACGTATTCAATCTGGAGTCGAGCTTACTCATCGTATTACTCGCCGTTTTGGAATCATTCGCATTGAAAGAGTCGCGCAATGTCCGAACGACGGTGAACAAGTTATCGGCATCCGTCGATGAACCAAACACTTTGTTACCGGACATGTTCGTCGAGATCGCGACGCCCGGGGCCAGAGACAGATTGATCTCGCCGTCGTCCGTATCCTGTGTTCCCGCCGTCGCTTCGGTATACGGCTGGGTCAACGTCTGCTGACCGTTAAAAATATATTTTCCATTCAACTGTTCGTTGCCGAGCGTCACCAGGTTACTGTAAATGCCATCCAACTCTTTAGCGATCGCAACGCGGGACTCCGGCGTGCTCGTATCGCTAACGCCTTTAACGGTCAGCTCTTTAACGCGCGAGACTAAGTCGTTGATCTGACCGAGTACGGTGTCCACGTGATCGACGGCGGAAGTGGCGGTCGTGAGATTGCGCTGAAACTGATCGTTCATGGCAATCTCGCTGCGGTAGCGGAGCGCGTAGGTAATACCGACAGGATCGTCCGAAGGCTTGTTGATCTTGCGTCCCGTCGTCAACTGCTCTTGGGAATTCGTCATCGAGTTCAGGTTGTGATTCAAATTGCGAACGACCTGAGATTGTATCATACCTTGCGTCACGCGCAGGGCCATGGAAGGGTTCCCCTCTCTTGGTTAGAAGCTAACCGTCTATGCTTATCGTCAGCGCCCTACGGTCCCCATGCCATTGATGACCTTGTCCAGCATCTCATCGAATGTGGTCATCACTCTGGCCGCGGCATTGTAAGCGTGCTGGAACTTAATCATGTTGGACATTTCTTCGTCAAGAGACACGCCGCTTACGGATTGCCTGCGCGACTCCACGTTGGTGAGCAGTGTCTCTTGATTGTCGACTTGTCGCTGGGCATTCTGCGACTGAACGCCCAACTGGCCGATGACCGACTGGTAGAAATCATCCAGTCTCCCTTGCGCGACGACTGGCACCGATCCGCCCGGACTCGTGAAAGTGAACTTCGTATCCTTCAAGTTGCTCATAAGCAAAGCAAGCGTATTGTTCCCCGGTACGACCTTCTCCGGCGTTCCCGAAGTCTTCATCGACGACGCGATGAGGTCCGGCTTATCCTGAATAAGCGGATTCAGTGCAAACGTCGCTGCAGTTATCGGCCCGCCATCGGACGAAACGAAGAAGTCGCCGCCCGTCTGTAACGGATCTTGAAGTGTATAACCCAGCTTGTGCAGGCCGTTAATTCCTTTGACGGTTACCTCGAGCGGGCTGGACAAAAAACGATTGCTGTCGCTGTAAGTGACGCCGTCAAGCACAGTTCCGTTCGGAAGGACCGTTCCAGTCGGCAAAGTTACTTTGAATTCGCCGTTAGCAAGCGTGTTGGCCAGCGTATCCAACTGATTCTGGTAATCGTTGACGTAGCCGTCCCGGGACTTGAGCATCCCGTAGACCTCTCCGCTCGTCAGATCGCCGCCGCTGCCCCCACCGTATGCGGACTCAAGGGAAGCAGAGTCGACAGGGAACGTCGTCGATCCTTGCACGAGTTGTACGCTGCCCATCGAGATCTCGTAACCTTGATCCGTGTTCGTTACGTTAATGTTAACGATCTTCGACAGTTTGTCCGTCAGCAAATCCCGTTGATCCATCAGATCGTTCGCGTCGTCCCCGTACCCGGTGATCCGACTGATCTCACGATTCAGATCCGAGATATTGCTCAGGTAAGAATTGATTTCGTTAGCCTTGGTCTCGATGTTGGCCGTGAGATCCGACTTCATATCGCCCAGTTGCTTGCTCGTAAGATTGATCGCATTAGTGAGCGCCATCGCCGTCTCGCGAACGATCTTGCGGCCGGTCACGTTCTCCGGATCCTGCGCCAGATCTGACCAAGAGGTCCAGAGCTTATCGATCAGACTACGAATTCCTGTATCGCTGGGCTCGTTAAACACGTTTTCGAGCTTGCTTAGCGTGTCAGCTTGAATGGTCCAGTTTCCCACATCCATGCTCTGATTGCGATATTGCTTGTCCAAAAACTGCTCGCGGATCCGCGTAATCGAATCGAATTCGACGCCGGTTCCGAGTTGGCCGGGAGCCGTCGAATGCGTCATTCCGATCGCTTCGATCGGACGAGTGGCCTGCATATTGACGGTCTGGCGCGAATACCCCGCAGTGTTGGCATTCGCGATATTGTGCCCGGTCGTGCTCAAGGCCGCCTGCTGTGTAAACAGAGACCGCTTGGCTGTCTCCAATGTATGAAAAGTGGATCTCAACGCTAGTCATCTCCTCGGCTTCGTATGCTATGCACGCGCGTCGAATACTCTCCGATACGACCCGCCCGAATAGCTTTGGGTAGCGACGCTTGAAGAATAAGTAATCTCCTGTTCGAGAGGTCCGGCAATCAGATGCAGTTCGTAGTCGATCCAATCCAAGGATTGCTTGACGAGCAATTGATTGCGCTCGTTTAGAATTTTCAGCTCGGCGTGCTTCTCCTTCAGCTTGCTTGCCAGATCCGTCAAGGCTCTCTTTCCATCGTAACGGGGGATAGCTTGGATTAAATCCGCCAACGTGCGTTCGGGCCTGGCCCGCAGACCAAGCTCCGTCCAGCAGGATGAAGTCGCACGCTCGATCTCCCGATAATGCTCTTCCATCCTTGCCGTTAAGCGAAGTTCTCTTGAAGTCAGCGAGACCAAGTCTTCCACCTTGTTCCGGACGATAACTTCCGACTTGTCGCGAGCGAGTGGGAGCATCTCGTCGAGCATGACATTCAACTCTTCCAACGCCTTCTTTAACTGTAGGAAACTCAAAAGAGTTCACCTCATTCTTGGGGTGGGATAGGCCGGAAGAACGGCAGCATCTTTTCTGCCAGCTTTGAAGTATCGACATGGTAGGTGCCGGTGGATACTTCCTGCTTCAGACTCTCGATCCGCTCCGCGCGCTCGGCACTCTGCGCGCCTTGAGCGCCCAGCAGTTCCTTCGCTTCCTCCGAGATCTGCACTTGATCCTTGCGCTTTGGCGCCGTCTGGCTGCCAAGACGCACTTCGTTGTTATTCTGATAGGCTCTATAAGCACCTATACGCTGCGTGTCGTTGATTTTCATAATAAGACTCACCTCGGCGACTTGAAATATCAGCCCGAATTAATAAAAGACCGATAAACCTTTACAGGTATTATCGGCTACATGCTGTATGAAGTTAATAGAACGCGATGCCTAATTCCGTTCGTTAAATCGGTCCTTGATTCGATACGTATTCTCGGTTCCTGTCGAATCAGCGCCTTCACTCTGTCTCCTCGCGTTCGTCGCATTGCGAATCTCTGTCTGCAAACGGCTGTGGCAGCTCGCGCACATGCCGCCTTCGTGGATAGGAGAACCGCATAATTCACAGGGATAGTGCATGTTAACGTTGTTTTTAAGAGAAATGCGCCCTTCGCGGATGTACTTGGTAATTTGCTTAATGCTGACGTCGGTCGCTTCCGACAGTTCGTTAATTGTGGTGCCTTTGTTTTTTTTCAAATAGTCCAGGCAGCTCTCATATTGCTTTTCGCCTTTCGCAAAGCATTCGTTGCATACCTCTCTAATATGGCGAGCGAACAGCTTGCCGCAGCTTGGGCAATTCGCTAGATTCATAAGCAACCTCCGTCCCCGATCCGAGGATCGACAGCATTCGATATCTCCTTTTATTGTAATGGATGCGGGCGGGTCATGTACACTTTTTATTCAAATTCGGGTAGGGAGCCCATTAAGTCCTGGACCAGGCGATACCGTAAACCTCGGCGCCAGGCACAGCCTGAAGAACCGCTCGCGCGCAATCGTTCATCGTACTCCCAGTCGTATAGATATCGTCCGCGACCAGAATGCGTAGAGGCCTACCTGGCGGGCGGGGTAAAGCTCGTATATCGGCAGGCGCGAACAGTCCCTGCATATCCGCGATGCGCCCGCGGCGTTCCTTGCCGCTCTGCTTCTCCGTGTCTCGCGTTCGCTTGAGCATTGGCTTGTAAGGAATACCGTACCATTCGCCCACTGTGACGGCCATTCGCTCGGCCTGGTTAAATCCGCGTTCTTCCAGTCGGCCCGGAGCGAGCGGGACGGCTGTGATCACATCAAAGCCATGGCCGAAATCAGCGTTCAACTGCGAAATGGCGCCTGACAGCATGGCTGCCATCACCGGCGTATATCTCTCCGCCCCTCTGTATTTGTAATCGGCGAGCCAGTTCTTCATCTCGTCCTGATATCGAACTGCACACCTTACGCCGCTGAAGTAGGTGACCTTGCGGCGCAGGCAATCGCCGCAGCGACCGGGCCTCCCGCATATAGGACACATCGGCGCCCATATCCAGGGAATCCGACTCTGGCAGGTTTGGCATAATCGGCTCAAACAGGTTCTCGCCTCCGGGTGTCGAATCGGCATGGGGGACGAGGCGGGTTCACCGCGAATCCCTTGCAGGCAAGCCGCACATTGCCGGATCATAGGGTGAAGAAGTCCGTATAACGCGTGGAGCAGCCCCTTCATCGGCTATCGCCTCGCCGACGGCTCGGTTTAAATAGTACCGCACGAGGGCCGATCCTTAAACGGACGCGGCGGTCGTCCCGCTGCCGATCGAGCAAGTAACCTCCGTTGCGCGCAAGCCGGTTCATCGCTGTGACTTGCCGAATCGCCCCTATCAGCGCACGCGTGCGATGCGCGGCACAGAAGTATACCCGGCCGGCCGGATCATCCGAAGAGCGGCCGGCGCGCCCAGCCATCTGTACGAGCGCCGCTTCGTCGAACAGCTTGGCGTGCGCGTCGAGAATAAAGACGTCGCTGCGCGGCACGGTGACGCCGCGTTCGAGAATGGTCGTCGTCACAAGAAGGCGAAGCTCTCGCTCCCGAAAAGCCATGACCTTGTCCCTGCGCCCTTCGTCCTGGGAGGAAGTGCCGCCGACGGACGCAGGCGATATCCCCCAAGCTTGAGCCTGCCTGCGAAAAAGCGACACCAGCGCATCGATCTGCTTGATGTAGGGGACGAAGACAAAAACCTGAGCGCCACGTGCCAGCGAAGAAGCGAGGCAAGCGAATAATGCAGCGGATTGCCTGTCCACTAAACGCCGCCTAAGATCCGGGATCTTCTTCGCAGCGGCTGCAGCTTCAACGTCCCAACGATGCAGCGGGGGCATGCTCATGACCCGCGGCACAGGCAACGGATGTCTATGATAGCGAACCGGAACTCTTGCGCAAGGCAAACGTCCAAAGCGGACCGCCCGTCGAAGTGCCGGCGGCGGGGTCGCACTCAAAAGCACGGTGGATCCGTCGGGCTTCCGAGCCGATGCAGCCGCATGGTGAAGCATGGGGTCTCCATGGTAGGGGAAGGCATCGAGCTCGTCAATCAGCACGAGGTCGAACGCTTGCCCGAAGCGCATGAGCTGATGCGTAGTCGCCAGCGTCAGCTCCGCCTGCTGCCAGCGTTCGCCGCTGCCGCCATAGAGAACGGCAATGCTGCGCGCAGGAAACGCCTTGGCCAGCCGCGGCGCCAGCTCGAGCACGACGTCCCGGCGGGGCGTCGCGAGCAAGGCCCTGCCGCCCGCGCTCAGTACCGCGTCCAGCAGCGGAAAGATCATCTCCGTCTTGCCGGCGCCGGTGACGGCCCATAGCAAGAAGGAGCGAGGCTGAATCGCCATCGGATCTCTCGGTGGCGTCGGTTCCAACGCGGAGCGGGTGGCGGAAAGGCCGCGCAAGCGAAATATAGAGCGGCCGGCACGGACAGCGGATAGGCTAGGTGGTGAACGGCCGGGCGCTTCGCTGCCCGGCTCGCGCTCGGCCAGCAGGAAGCGCACCGCCTGCTCCGAGGCGACCCGCTGCGCGGGGCTCAGCCCCCAGCGCGCGCATATATCCGCCGCGGACGGGCGGGCCGCGCCGGCCAAGCCCAGGCCGAGCGGCGAAGCCGCCGGTGCCGGGCCGCGCACGAGCAGCCCGCATGCGCGGCTGCGGCCGAGCGCGAGGCACGCCTCGCAGACGGCGCAGGCACCGTTCCCGCAAGCGGCGCACGCCGTGCGCCGCATGGCAGCTTCGCCACTGCCGCATCGCCGGCAGCGCAGCCTCCCGCGCTGCCGCGACGCGCCCCGCGGTGCGGCCGCAGCGACTGCCGCTCCGAGCCGCAGCGTGCCCAGCAGGGCGCCCAACTGTACCAGCGCCGCCAGCCCGACGCCTAGCGTTATGCCTGGCGCATGCTCGGCGAGCAGCGCGACGGCTTCCGCCTGCAGCAGCGAGCGCCCCTGGAGCAATGGCGCAATCACCCGCAGCCGCAATGCTTGAAGTCTCGCTTCGGCGCCGCGCCCCATTCCCCCGGCAGGCACGGGCAATAGCTGCTCGCAGCCCGAACCGACGCTTGGCGGCAAGGGCACGCCTACGCGCGAGCCATACAACGTGCGGGCTGCCGCAGCCTCGCCAAACACGCGCAACAGCAAGCGCTCCATCGCACCCGCATCCCGCGTATCGCCTTCGCCTCTCGACAGCTTCGCCCGGATTCTGCCGCAACCGACCTCGGCTTCGCCTAATGGCAGCGACCGGTTCATTTTGACGATCATGCTCGCAGTCTCACCCCCTGCAACGGCAGAGCTGCCAGAGCCCTCATGCCGCCAAGCCTCCTCCAATCCTTCCCGATATCCCCGATCAAGCCAATAGGCCATGTCCGTCTCCCAATCTACCGTGAACCTGACCTGCCAGCCGGCCGTCAGTCGCACCGCGTACACGATCGCCCTCATTCTCTCATCTCCTTTATACAAGCTGTCTGCTACGGCCAAATCGGCATCTTGCTTTGAAATCCCGCTCTCCAGCGAACCGCTGAACGCAAAAAAAGCACATTCGCTCCGGCGCCTCGGGCCGCCAAGCGAGTGTGCTTCACTCGATTCCAAATATCGGTTTTTCCATTCAATTACTTCTATTGTAAACGATCGGTCGCGGATGTCAATTCCGAATGCCCCTCGTCGTCCTCGCGTCCCGCGCCATCTACAGCCCTATGCCCCGCACTTCCGCCGAAACCACTGTCAAATCCGCCGCCGAAGCCGTCACCGCTGCCTCCTCCGTCAGCGCTCCCGCTTCGAGGCAGCTCCATCCACACCGTATCCGGACCGTTCCAAGCCTCCGCATACGCCGTCTTCGTCTCCTCCCAGCGCCTCCGCCCCTCCGCGCCGTCCTCGCCCGACTCGGGCAGCTGGCGGATCAGGCTCACGCCCGCCTCCGTGCGCACGAGCTTCTCCACGATCGACGCGGTGCCGTCCGCCGCTTCCGGCTCGAGCAGCACGGTAATGCCGACATCCGTCCCCGACAGGCTGCCTTGATATCGGAGCGAACGAATCACCCACTCGATCTGATCCTCGTGATTGCCCGCGACAATGATGTAGTGCCGTTTGGCGACCGGCCTGCGCCGATGACGCAGCAGCCGATAGGCGCAAGCCGCGGCAACCGCGTAGCATCCGGCGATCCACAGCAGCAATCCGATCATGGGGACCACCTCCTTCGCGTGAACTCGGCGGCCCCGTACCCGATACTGCGGAAGAATCACTCTCCCGAAAAGGCCGCGCCGCTATGCGACACTATATGCCGCGCAGCGCTCGGCGGTTCCGTCGTCCGCGACTGCCAACCGGCCTTCTCGATTTCTTATCGTTGCCCTGTCGCTGCCCTATCGTCGCCCCTCGTTCCTTCGCCGCAATGCCTGCAAATATACATCTATTTTCTCCAATGTCGCCCCTTTCGGACAGAATAGATGCAAAAACGCAGTTATTTTCCTCCGTCAAACGGATTTCCGACTTGTGCTTTGAATTTACCTGCATATTTGCAGGTATTTCATCAAGTATTGCGAGTCGGTGAAAAATACCTGTACAGATTCAGGTCTTTCGCCCTGCAGATCATCCGAACAGCTCCAGCATTCCGAATACGCGCTTACCTGCCCACAAATCGCCGCTAAATTGCCGCCAATTTTGTACCTCTGAAATTCCAAGAAAAAAGCCCCCGCCCCTGCGACAAGCGCAGCATGCGAAAGCCCCACGCTGATGTATGTTATGCCGTTATCCCGTTATCCCGTTATCCCGTTATCCCGTTATCCCGTTATCCCGTTATGCCACGATGCCATTATGCCACAATGCCATTATGTCACGATGCCACTATACCGCTATGCCGTCTCCAGCTTTTGACCTTCCGTCTCCCCCCTAAGCCAGCCAACTCAGCCTTAAGCCGGATTCAGCACCAAATCCTCGTCCTCGTCCCGATTAAACGCCTCTCTGTCAAACTCCCCTTCGGAATTCGCCACGAGCAGCGAAGTTACGGTCGTGCCCGTCGCGTTGACGGCGGTGCGGCCCATGTCGATCAGCGCTTCGACGCCGGCGACGATGCCGATGCCTTCGAGCGGCAGCCCGAGCGCGGTCAGCACGACGGTCGTGGAAATGACCGCCGGTCCCGGTACGCCAGCCACGCCGATCGAGGAAATAATGCTGACGAGAACGAGCACGACATAATCCGTCCCCGTGAGGTGGATGCCGTACACCTGCGCCGTGAACACGGCCACGATTGCGGGCCAGATGCCGCCGCAGCCGTTGAAGTTAACCGAGGCGCCGAGCGGCGCGACGAAACTCGCGATTTTCTCCGAGACGTGTAGGCGTTTGGTGATAACCTCCAGGTTCACCGGCAGTACGGCGAAACTGCTGCGCGTCGTGAAGGCGACGGCGATCGTCGGATAGATTTTTTTGAAGAAACGAATCGGATTAACCCGCGCTACGAGAAGCACAAGTCCGCCGAATACAAGCACGAAATGAAGGATCAGCGCCACGTAGGAAGTGACGATGACGCTTCCGAGCTCCTGCAGCGTTTCCCAGCCGTACTTGGCCGTAATGCCTGCGATGAGCGCGAACACGCCGTAAGGCGTCAGGCGGATGATGAACTTGACGACCTGGTGCAGCACCTGCGTCAGCGAAGCGATCAGTTCGCGCACCGGACGGACAGCCTCCGCATTCCTCGAGCCGACCTTGATGATCGCGACGGCGAGGAACAGCGCGAAGATGAGCACCGGCACGACCTTGCCGTTGGCCGCTTCAAGCACGGGGTTGGACGGCACGAGGTCGAGGATGACCTGCGAGAACGTCGGAATCTCGCGCGCCGCGAACCCTTCCGGCACGGCTTGCTGGATGCCCTTGCCCGGGTTGAACAGCAGCGCGATCAGCAGCCCGATAATCGAAGCCACGCCGGTCGTGCCGAGGAACCAGGCGAACGTCTTGAAGCCGATCTTGCGTAAATATTCGAGACTGGTAAGCGAGGCAATGCTGTTAAGCACCAGGACGAACACGAGCGGAATGACGAGCATCTTGATCAGACTGACATAGATGCTGCCGAACGTGGCGATCGCCTTGGTGTCGAGGTCCAGATTCTGCAGCAGGATTCCCGCGAGCAGGCCCAGCACCAGGCCCGTAATAACGCGAAGGCCGAAGCCGACGCGCTTTTTGGCCAAGAAATAGAGAATGAAAAACACGAAAATTGAAACGACGAAGCTGTACCAGTTCGTCTCGATGGCGGATAGCAGATTGTTGTCTACGTTGTTCATAGGCTTGATATCATCTCTTCCCGATTAAAATCATTCGACGAGCGATTCGACGACCGAACGCATCTCGTCTTCCTTCATCGTGCCGAGTTTACGGTAAGCGATGCGGCCTTCCTTGTCCACGAACACGGAGACGGGTATCGAGGTTACGCGGTAGGACTTGGACACGCTTTTGTCCGAATCGAGCAGCACCTGAAAAGGGTAACCGCCCCGTTCGATGTACGAAGCGACCTTGTCGCGGTCCTCGCCGATATCGACGGCGACGATCGCCAGGTCCGTGCCTTTGAACGACTCGTAAACCCGCTTCATGGCAGGCATTTCTTTTTTGCACCATTTGCACCAGGTGGTCCAGAAGTTGAGGTAGACGGCCTTGCCCCGCAGATCCCGCAGCGACACGACGTTCCCGTTCAGGTCCTTGAGGGTAAAATCGGGCGCCTCCTCGAGCTCCGCTTCTGTCCGATCGGCACCTTGCCGCCCATCGGGAGCTCCTTGCCCATTCGGACCAGCCTCCCCCGCCGAGGCTCCCTGCTTCTCCAAACTTGCCAGCCCTTCCAGCATTCCCGGTCTATCCGGACTCCCCTGCCCTTCCAGCGTTCCCGGTCCATCCGGACTGTCTTGCCCTTCCAGAATCGCCTGCCGCTCCTGCCTGGCCTGCGCGTAGCCGCCCTCTTCGCCGAAGTTGCCGGAGACATAGAGGGCAACGGCAAAGAGAACGAGCACGGCGCCGAGGATTATCAGTTTACTTTTCATCGCCCTGGCTGCTCCTCGCACATCCGCATCAACACGGGCGGAATGGACGGCCGTAGGCCGCCCATTCGCGCTTCTTGCTATTCAAGTCATCGTTCGTCTTGCTCATTCATTCGTCTTGCTATTCGTTCGTCTTGCTCATTCGTTCTTCTTGCTATTCGTTCGTCTTGCTCTTTCGTTCGTCTTGCTCTTTCGCTCGTCTTGCTCATTCATTCTTCTTACTTCTCACGTCTCCATCCAATTACTTGGACAACAGGTTGAACAGCACCTGCGCGACCTCCGCACGCGTCGATACGCCCGCCGGAGACAGCTTGCCGCCGTTGCCCGATACGACGCCGCTCTCGACGAGCGCCTTGAACGCATCCTGTGCATACGCCGCAATCGCACCCGCATCCGAGAAGCCGGTCACGGTCGCGCCCGTCTTGGCAGTCGGGAGCTCGCCGAGCACATTCAGCGTGCGGTAGAGCAGCGTGAACAGCTCTTGCCGCGAGATCTGGCTGTCCGGGGCGAAATTGCCGCCGGCGCCGGTCGCGATGCCGAGGCGTTTGGCCGCCGCCAGGTAGCCCGTGTAATACGTGTCCCCGGCGTCCGCGAAATTGTCCGCCTCGCCGGCGTCGGGCGCAATGCCGTAAGCCTTGAGCAGCAGCGTTACGAACTGCCCTCTCGACACGGTCGCGCCAGGGCTGTAGTGCTCGGCGTCCGTGCCGGTCGTGATGCCGCGCGCCGCCAGGAATCCGACAGCGTCCCCGTACCAGGACGAAGCCGCGACGTCAGCGAAGCTCACCGGATTGTAGCCGACGATGTATTGCGAGAAATGCGTGGTCGTGAACTTGACGGAGCCGTTAGAAGCGTCGAACTTGCCGCGGACCGTCTCGAGTTCGCCCGTCGTCTCGTTCACGTAATAAACGATGATCGCGTTCGCGGACTCTCCGCTCTTGAGCGTATACGGCAGGCTGACGTTCACCTTGCCGCCGCCGAATGCGGATATGTTCGCGTCGCCCACGGTGACCGCCAGATCGTAAACCGGACGGTCGCCGAGCACTTGCTTGCCTTCATCAGTCAGCTCGGATTTGGTAATCTGAATGCCGATGTCGCCCGTACCTTCGGCCGCGCCGATCGTTGCGAACGCCTTCGCATCGAACGTAATCGTGCCGAAGCCCGCATAGTTAATTTTCACTTCGGCCTGAGTCGTACCCGCTAGCGCCTTCAGCGCGTCGCGCGGCAGCGTCAGCAGCCCGGACTTGGTGTCCGCAGCCGCTTCAATGTTCAGCTCGATGACGGCAGCCTTGCCTTCCGCTTCCGCTTTTTTCGCGCTGTCGACCAAGCCCGAGACTTCGCTTGCCGTGACGGCTGCGGAGGTCAGGCCGTTCGACGCATCGTATTTGGCGGCGAGCTTGACCGAGACGACAGTCTTGCCGTCGCTCGCGCCCGATCCTTCCGGCGGCGCAGTCGGCGTCGGGGTCGGCGTCGCCGTCGTGCCTGCCGGCGGTACATAAGGCGCTACGTATTCAGGTACCGTCACTTCGGCGTCGGCGCTGGCGTAGAAACCAGGCTTAGCCGCGACGCGCACATGATACTTGCCAGCCGCGAGGCCAGTGATCGCAGAGCCATCCACCGGCTTATAGGAATCCGCGCCATGCGCCTTATACTCCAGATCGGCCGTGACGCCTGTAATCTGACCGTCGTTGTTCGCCGCGCTCGTCGGCGCTACGCCTTGCAGTCCGGTCGGCGCGTCTTGCGCCTGCTTGGCCGGCACGACGACGTCGACGGACGGTCCGACCGCAAGCTTGTCGGTGGCCGCGTATCGCAGCGTGTATGTGCCCGGCTCAAGACCGGTCAGAATACCGTTTGTGCCATTGCCTTCGATTTTCGTATAAACGGCATCATCAATGGATGCATTCTTGTATTCCAGACCGCCAGTAATCCCCGTGATCTGTCCGTCCTTCAGATCCGGTCCGCTCGGCGCGATGCCCGCGAGACCCACCGGCGCAGATTGCTGGCCGTACTTCGGCACGGTCACGAGCGTGTCCGGGCTGGCGTTAATGCCGTCCTTCGCTTTTTTGCGGACGAGATAGTCGCCGTAGACAAGGCCCGTAATCGACGGTACACCGGCGTCCAGGTAAGCGTCCGCGCCGACCTTCTTATACTCCTGCCCGGCTGCCGTACCCGTGATCTGACCGCCGTATACATCGTTCGCTACCGTCGTCGCGATGCCCTTCAGGCCTTGCGGCGCGTCCAGCTGCAACGGCGTCGTGTTCTCCGGCACCGTGATGCGTACCGACTGACCCGGCTTGTAAACGATCCTGTCGTAGCTTTTCGTCGTCGAGTTTTTCTTTTGCGCACCGAAGATCGATGCGTAACGAACGTCGTAATCGCCGGGCGCGAGGCGCCAGATGGACGAGCCGGTGACAGCCGTATATTCGGTGTCCGACGCCTTCTTGTACTCGAGCGCCTTTCCGCCCACGCCGTCGATGCGTCCGTCCGTGCCGCCGAACTGCGAAGGCTCGACCCCGACAAGGCCGCTAGGCAGCGATTCGGTGCGGGACAGCACGCTGTTCAGCGCTTCGATGTAATTGGCATAGGACTTGGTCGCGTCCGCGTCCTTCTTGGACGTATCGCCCCAGCCGTACATGAGCTCGATATGACCCAGAATCGGCGCGGCGCTGCCGTCCGCGTCCTTGTTGTCCTTGTTGTAAGTGAAGAAGTAAGGCACTTGCAAACGAATGGCCTCTACCTTGGCGCCCTTGCCGTCCGTATACGAGATGTTGGAAGCCGCCCTCGTCTCGTATTCCGCGTGCAGATTGGTCAGATATTGCTTGGCCAGATCGACGTACAGGTAAGCATAAGCGTTTTTGCTGTCGCGAATCATCAGCTTGTCGTTGTCGTGATAATTGGCATCCGGCTTCGTGACGTCCAGGCCTGCGTCGATACGCGGGTCAAAGAAGTACACTTTGTCCACGCCGTACTTTTTCGCATATTCGTTGACGTACTTGACCGCCGCTTGCGTGTTGGGGCACCAGGAGCCGCCGAACAGCAGGACGTAGTCGCCCTCGCTGCGCAAAATGCCGATCAGCTCATCGTAAGTTACGTGCTCCAGCACGAGGTCCTTGTCGGACTCGTCGAAGATCGGGGCAGCTGTCGGTGCGTAAAACGGACCGTTGTGGTTAAAGCCCGGCGCGATCAAGTCGTACGCGCTGATGGTGCTGAACGCGTTCGCCTGGCCGAATACGCTGCGGATCTGCGCCTTGTAGGCGTCGATCTTGGACGCGTCCGCGTTGCCGCCCGTCTGGAAGTCCGCTGCGACCGCAGCGCTCTTGAAGCCTGCGACGACCGATCCGCCGTCGTTGTCTTTGTTATACACGAAGACGTAGGTTTGATTTTGCACGTTCGCCGCATCCGGCGCATTCGTCAGATAGGCGTGAATGAGATCCGTATACTTGTAGGCAAAAGCGTTGGCGCTGTTCGCGATATCCAGGTCGTCCTTGCCGTCGAGGCGGGTGTCGAAGTTGTAGACCTTCGCGATCCCTTTCTCTTTGGCCACCTGGTTAATGTAAGCGATCTGCGCCTGTGTGGACGGGTTGGCCGCGCCGCCGAATACGACGGCATAGGTGCCGGACGTCTTGAAAATCTGTGCGATATCCTCATAGGTAGTCGTCTCGAATACATGCGACTCGTTCTTGAGCGCAGGATAGACGTCACTGAAGTAATCGTAATGGCCGACGCCGCTGCCGCTTGACGTGACGACGCCTTCCGGCGCTTGATCGGCCGCGTGGGCCGCCAGTGCCGGGACCGCCACAAAGACGGCGAGCAGCAGAGCCAGGATCCGTTGTGCTTGTAATTTCAATCCGAACGCCTCGTTTCTATATCTTCTGGGTTAAATAAGAGCGGTTCGTGCGCGAGAGTACGAGTATAAGAGATTACGATATTATAAGGTGTCGCGAGATTGCGATTATGGGCAGATCTCTTCTTCCGGCGGGCAGATCTCATCGGAAGAGGACGAGGCGCTCGAGGAGGACGTTGATGCGCTCGAGGCTGCAGCCGCGGTCGTCGCGGACGCCTTAGGCGCATCTACTTTTTTGACGAACGTCGTCGCCTTGGCAGGCGCGGCGTCTGCTGCCTTTTCTACAGCCGCCGATGCTTGCGGAGCGGCTGTCGGCGCAGGCGACTTGGTCGGCTGCGCGACTGCAGCAGCAGTCGGCTTTGCGGTCGGCGCAGGCGTAGCCTTGGGCGCAGCCGTCGACTGTGCGGTTTTCTCGGTTTGCACGGATGCGGTCTTTACGACAGCTGCCGCAGCCGCCTTTTCGTTCGATTCGGCCGCAGCCGCTTTTTCAACCTTGGATTCGCTAGAAGCCGTCGTGGCCGCAGGCTCGTTTTGCTTCACGTCGGCGACCTTAACGGCGGCATTGGCATTGGTTTCGGTATTGGACGCGGCGGCGACTGCTTCTACGGCTTGGCCGGAAGCTTCGGCAGCGGGCGCGACGGCCTCGCTCGCCGGTGCTGCCGAGGCTACGGGCGCAGCAGCTTGTGCTTCGGCCGCAGGTGCGGCAGCTTGTGCTGCAGGTGCAGCGGCTTGCACTTCCGGCGCTGCCGTCGCTTGCGGCGCGGCTGCTTGCTGCTGCTCGGGCGCGGAAGCGGCGGCCTCTGTCTTTTGGTTGGCCGATACGGCGGCATAGGTCAGCCCGCCAAATACGACGGTAGCGGCTACTACGGAAATAGCCAGTTTGGAAAGCGTGAGTTTCTTCATTTCTAAATCATCCTCCCCAAGATGTATGAGCGCATCGAAAACAAAAAAGACCCAACCGCAGCGCTATTCGCGCTTCAGTTGAATCTCCGGTTCGTCCAGTCGATTCTTGACCTCTTTTTATTCCGATCGCCTTTGTTTACATTGAGTTCATATTATAGGTATAATCCCGACCTGTCAACTAGTATTTAAACTGAATTTCCCCTTTCGCAACCGCAATTTATCGAATGTTCACAACTACATTTTGTAGTGTGGCCGCGCCTTTATGTCGCTTCAAAACAAAGACGCCCCCGCTTGATCTGCCGATCGTCGGGTGGCGCCTGAGCGACTTGCCATATGTATGATACCTGCTGTTGCGATCTTGCGTATAGGCGTTACAGCGTCACCCAGCCGAACTTGATCGAATTGATGACGGCTTGCGTGCGGTCGTCGACTTCCATCTTCTGCAGGATGCTGCTGACGTGGTTCTTGACCGTCTTCTCGCTGATGAACAGGCTCTCGCCGATGTTCTTGTTGCTCTTGCCCTCCGCCATGAGGCGCAGCACTTCGGCTTCGCGGCGCGTGAGCGGATTGTTGCCCCGCGGCACGAACTTCGTGATCGTCTCGCGGCTTGCGGCGGCACCCGATGCGGCACCGATCTCGTCGAGATACGTCATGCGGCGCAGCTGATTGATCAGCTTGCCAGTGACCTTCGGGTGGATGTACGCATGGCCGTTGGCGACCGTGCGGATTGCCTCTACGAGCGACTCGGCCTCCATGTCCTTGAGCAAGTAGCCGGTAGCGCCCTTGCGCAGCGTCTCGAACACATAGCTCTCGTCGTCGTGGATGGACAGGATAATGACCTTGATCTCGGGAAAAATGTCGCGGAGCTTCTCCGTCGCGATCACGCCGTTCTCCGTCGGCATGTTAATGTCCAGCAGCACGACGTCCGGCTTTTGCCGGTTGCAGAACTCCAGTACCTGGATGCCGTCCCCGCACTCGCCGATCACCTCCAGGTCGGGCTCCATGTTCAAGATCCGCTTCAGTCCCTCGCGGAACAGTTGGTGATCGTCGGCAAGGAGGACTTGAATCTTGCGGCCCGAGGCGATGTTCGAATTCTTACTCTCCATTAATGTCCAACTCCTTCCGCATTTCGGCTTTGATAGGTACTTGAATGGTAATCGTGGTGCCCTGCCCGATGGCCGAATCGATGTCGATCTCTCCCATCAGCAGATCCACGCGCTCCTTCATGCCCATGAGTCCGAACTTGTTCGTCTTCTTCGCCTGCGCTTCCGCCAGATCGGTGTGGAAGCCCTTGCCGTTGTCCTTGATCACCATCCGGATCGTCTCTTCCAGATAAGTGATATCGAGCGACATGTAGGATGCTTCGGCATGCTTGAAGGCATTGTTGAACGCCTCCTGCACGAGCCTGAACATCGCGGCCTCCAGTGCGGTCGAGATTCGCTTTTCCCGCCCGCTCGTCTCGAAGACGGAACGGATGGAGGTGCGCTCCTCGTAGTCCTGCACGAACTTGCGAAGCGTAGGGATAAGACCCAGATCGTCCAGCGCCATTGGCCGAAGGTTGAATATGATTTTGCGAATCTCCCCCAGTCCGGAACGTATCTGCGATTTTAAATCGACCAATTCGCTGCGCACAAGCTCCAAATCCTTCGTGTCCAGCATTCTCTCGGCAATTTCGGTCCGCAGCACCAGATTCGCGAGCGATTGGGCGGGACCGTCGTGGATCTCACGGGCCATGCGCCTGCGCTCTTCTTCCTGGGCGAGAATGATCTTAAGACCGATCAGCTGGCGGTTCTTCGCGGACTCAAGGATGCGGGTAACCTGATTGAGGTCGCCCGAGAAGTAATCCAGCACGACGTTCATCTGCGATCCGATCATCTCGGCCCGCTCGATGGACAGCTCCACGTTGCGGACACGGCTCTGTAGATCGTCGCGGCGCGCCTTCAAGTAATTCTCTTTTTCCCGATACACGGTCAGATCCAGCTGTAGCTGAGTCGCCTTCTCGTAGGCGGACTTGATGTCTTTCTCCGAGAAACGTACGAAATCCCTGCTCACCTCGGTGAGCCGGATGCGCGATAGCTTGTAATCCCGTTCGAGGCCGTCGACCTTGTCGATCGTAGTGGAAGTCTCTCTCAGAACGTTCTCCAATTCCTTGCCCAGCGATACAAGCTCGCGTCTCGCAGCCTCACAGATCTCGAATACTTGCATCTTGCTGTCTTCCATGACGCGCATCGCGTTCTGTATAACCCGGTCAATCTGTTCTACCCGATAGTCCAATCGAGCAACTCCCCTCCGCGCCCTACTCCGGACCGTCTCGCGTCGCACGCTTCCAGCCCCGGCGGGCTTGAATGGAGACAAGTTATGCCTCCATCATATCATATTTGCGTGCGACGTGGACGGGCCTACTAGGACTGGCTGCGCAAGATTAGCGAATTGTAATCGTCTTGGTCTTCTGGTCCCATCCGACCTTGCGCCCGAGCTCCGTGGAAACGACGCGCACCGGCACAAGCACCCTTCCGCTTCGCAGGATCGGCGTCGCGGCGGCCGTCGCGCGGACGCCCGTATTGAGCAGGTCCGGCTTGCCGACCCACAGCTCGACGAGCTTGCCGCCGCCCGTGACGGTCGCCTTTTGCGCCGCCTGGTCCCAGCCGATGTCCGCGCCGAGCGCGTCGGACACGAAGCGCAGCGGCAGATACGTCGTCCCGTTCAGCAGCAGCGGCGCGATGTCGAGCGCTACGCTCTTGCCGTCTACCGTAGCGGACTTTTGACCCAATTGAAGCACGATGTTCGACTGCGCCCCATCCTCGACGACCGACGGGTACTGGAGCGACAGATTGTCAAAAGCTACCGCGCCGGTCAGCGCGCGCTCATCCTGCCCCTCGGCCAGGTTGACGACATAAAGCTTGGTGAGCGTCGCCGGATAAGTGATGCCGCTGCCCGACAGATCGACGCGGATCTGCTTCCAGCCGGTCCAGTTGGCCATTTTGGCGATGTCCACCAGCGCCAGCTTGCCGTCCGCGCCTTTGAACTCGGCGCGCAGCCAGTTGTTGGACCCGTCGCCGTAGACGTCAAGCGTCAGCGCGCTCGGGCTGCCCGAGATTGCCAGGCCCGTGCTGCCGTTCGGCAGGGCGTAGGCAAAGCGGTTGCCGGTGCCGACCGTAAAATCGTAAGTCAGCTGCAGCACCTTGGAAGTCTCGCGCCCCGGCAGTCCAGTGACGATCGCGGCCGTGCCGGCCGTCTCCGCCGGGAGCTTGTCGAACGTCACCGGATAAGTGGCGTTCTCGAACGTCTCGAAGCTCTTCTCCGCCCCCGCGCTCAGCGCGAATGCCGTCGAGAAGCCGTCATACCTGGCGATCGCGTAGCCTGTCTTCGTCTGTTCGCCGACCGCGCCGATCGTGATGACGCCGCCGCTCGCAGCCGCCGTGAAGCCTTTGAACTCCCATTTCACCGAGTCCGCCGGCACCTCAAGCGTGCGGCCGTCCGCGAGCGTCGCCGTCAGCTTGACCGTAATCTTCGCGCCTTGCTGGAGCACGGTCGTGTTGGGACTCGCCTTGAGCTGGTTGATCTGCGAGCCGCCGATTACCTCGATGCTCGCCTTGTCGCTCGCGGCGCCGGACTTGACCGTCAGCTCGCCCGTGCCCGCCTTGGACGCCGTCAAGACGCCGCTTGCGAAGCTGCCGAGCCCGCCGCTCACGCTCCACGAGGCCGTCAAGCCTCCCGGATCGACCGGGTTGTAGTACGTGTCGTACGCCTTGAGCGAATAGGTCGCCTGCTGGCCGATGAA
The DNA here is from genome assembly GCF_042683485.1 of Cohnella sp. GCM10020058. NCBI lineage: Bacteria > Bacillati > Bacillota > Bacilli > Caryophanales > Paenibacillaceae > Cohnella > Cohnella sp. GCM10020058. The sequence goes on along the minus strand of NZ_JBHUJV010000009.1, from coordinate 996,390 downwards.
CAGCGTCTTCGACCCGCTGACCGTAATGCCCTTGGTCTCGCCGGCAGGGGCGGTCGTGAATACCCCGATGCCGTCAGCCACAGCCCGCTGCGTCGTGCCGTAAGTCGTCGAGTGCGCCAGCGTCGTCGCCGTCTCGCCGAGCGGCCTCGTGATCATCGTCGTCGATCCGCCGCCGTCCAGATTGACCGCTTTCCATACGCCAAGCGACGTCAGGATCTTCTGGAAATCAGCCAGCGTAGCGCCGTTGCTGGTCCCATACTTTTCAACCGTCACAAGATATGCCGTCATGCCGTCCTTCGCATACCCCACTGCCGTGCGGGCAGTGTTGGACGAACCGCTGACGCCGCTGACGTCCCGACTGAACGCCGAAGCCTTGCCGCCGTCCATGAGCAGCGTGTGCCCGCTCACGATCATCTGGAAGTCGCTCTCGCTGTACGTCTTGCCGCTCGTCTGCGACACCAGATTGTACGCGCTCGTCACCTTCGTGCCGACCGGCAGATTGTTGAGAATGAAGTTGCCGGAGTCCTTGCCCTTGTGCCCGCGCAGAATGTAGCCGTTCGCCGGAATCGGCGTCAGAATCTGCACGCCGTCGCCGATCTCCGTCACCGTACCGTCCACGACCAGCGCCTCCATCGGCGTCGTGCCGCTGTTGGAAGGCCGATTGGCCGCCGTCCATGCGCTCGTGTAGATGTACAACGCGTTCACGTGGCTTGCAGTCTTGTCCGGATACGTCGTATAGGAGGAGTTATTAAGTCCCGACAACTTGAACTGCGCCCCGTTGTCCGCCTGCACGCTGCCCGAGAACGCAAACTGATCGATAATCGGCGTCTTGTCCTTCGTCAGCGCAAAAGCATACATTCCCTGCAGCTGCGTCGGCGCGACGATCAACTGTCCCGACACCAGCTCCGCTCCGAGCGGCGCACCTTCGCTTGTGGTGCCCGTCTGGAACACATCCCCGTTCACGCCTGCCACCGCGCCGGTCGCCTTCGTCATGGCCCCGACCGATTGACCGGTCGTGACGCTGCCGCCCTTGCCGCTCATGGCGTTCATCTGCACGTACGGATTCGTCAGATCGATCTGCATGACGTGGACGAGCACCGTGCTCTTTTTCGTATCGGAAGGCACCCAGCTATAGTTGATCTGCTTGACGCCCGACGTCACGATGGCCTCCGTGGACTTCACCAGCTTGTACGTGACCGCTGCCGTCGCCGCCGAGGCGACGCCCAGTTGCAGCTGCGCAAACGGCGTGGGCCCGGTGCCCGCGAACGAAGCAACGACAAGCGTCCCGGCCAACATCGGTATACATACGACTCTAGCGGCTCTCAGAATATTAAACTTCGATTCAGACATTAGATGCAATACGCTCCCATGTTGTCATAGATTTGCGCGGGGCGGCACGGCAGCCGAATCCTACCAAACTCCCAATACTTCCCCTCTAATAGTAGACTCCGTAATCTACAAAAAGTTACATGCGATAAGAGAATTATATAAATTTCGTGTTTTCGCAAAATAAAAATAATCCCTGCCGCCTGGTGCGGAGGGATCATGCTTATAAGAGTTTTAAGAGTTATATAAGTTGCAAGTCCTCTTGCGCCAATCGATCATAGCCATTTGGATTTTGACTCTGCCATCGCCAGGCATCTGCACACATCTCTTCAATGCCTCTAGTTGCTACCCATCCTAATTCATCACGTGCCTTGGAAGGATCTGCATAACATACTGCAATATCGCCAGCTCGGCGCTCCACTAACGAATAGGGGATTGGGCATCCTGATTCAATCTGGAACGCTTGAATGATTTCCAGCACGCTATACCCTCTGCCAGTTCCAAGATTGTAAGCTTCGGAACCTGTTGTCGACATCACTCGTTCGATCGCTTTGAGATGACCATTCGCAAGATCCATGACATGAATATAATCGCGCACGCCGGTGCCGTCATGCGTCGGATAATCATTACCATATACATGCACCTGATCCAGCCTCCCAATCGCCACCTGCGTTATATAAGGCATAAGATTGTTAGGCCTGCCATTTGGATGCTCTCCAATCAAACCGCTCGGATGTGCGCCCACGGGATTAAAGTAACGTAACAGAACAATGCTCCATGTTTGATCGGAGACATAAAGGTCCCGCAACATTTCTTCAATCATCCATTTAGTGCGACCGTAGGGGTTAGAAGCCGTCAATGGAAACCCCTCTGCTACCGCTCCGTAATCCGAGGGGGCATAAACCGTAGCGGAGGAACTGAAAACAAGGCGTTTCACATCATTTTCTTGCATGACCTGACAAAGATTAATCGTGCTTATCAAGTTATTTTCATAGTACTTTAAAGGAAGAGCCACCGATTCCCCGACAGCCTTGGATCCGGCAAAGTGAACAACAGCCTCGATATTGTGCACCTTAAACACGGACTCAAGTTGCTCCCGATCCAGCAAGTCCATTCTGTAAAAAGTAATCTCTCGCCCCGTGATCTTCCGGACTCGATTCAGCGATTCCTCGCTGCTATTAGAAAGGTTGTCAACGACAACAACGTCATATCCCGACTCTAACAGCTCAACGCATGTATGGCTGCCGATATAACCTGCTCCGCCGGTTACCAGTATGGCCATCCAGAGGTTCCGCCTTTCTTTTAATCTATTGTGCTATTATACGCTTGCTCTTGAGTCTCCGGTAGACTACTATTGCTGCAAGCAGTACGACCTGACCGATCATAGCCCCGCTAATGTCCACCATCACATCGAGCGGCGTCGGCGTCCGGTCTCCCGTGAACGATTGGTTCCATTCGTCCAGACTGGCGAACAGCGCTACGACTACCAGCGCACCCGTTACACGTAACGCAAGGCTGTGAATCCACGGCACCAGCAACAAATGCGCCAGCAAACCGAGCATGAAGTACATGAACAGATGCGCGCTCTTGCGGAACAGAAACTCTACGAATCTGTACGGATCCGCCTTTGCATGAATTGCGCTATGATTATATCGAATCGTTACGTCCGGCACGATCTGCTGCAGACGATGCTCCGGTATACGCTCCCTCATAAACGGGATGATGCTCTGCTGCGAATACGTCTGCGAGGAAAAGTCGAAAATCAGCAGCAGCCACAGCACCAGCGGCATGGCGTACAGCAGCTTTTTCAGCGTAGAGATGCGTTCGTCCTCCTTGCGAGACAAGCTACCCGCTCCTCGCACATCCGCGGGAATGAATAGCTTGCCTTGTATTGCCATTATGTTACCTCATAGACTCGAGCACTTTTCTCCCCGATTCCATCTCCGCTTCAAAAGTCGCACGATATTCTTTAAGAACATCCGTGCTATAACCGTTGCTTGTCAACTTGGCGTCCGTAGCGGCAATAATCACCTCAAACTTCGCTTTGCAGGTATCGATCTCAGTCAGCGCCTGAGCTTGGATCGCTGTTTGCTTCTCAGCAGATGATGCTGCCTTGTATGCCAATGCCAGATCAAAAATCTTATTTACGCACTCGGACCGCAGCGCGTCCAACTGGCTATAGGCACTGGATGTAATGGAATCATAGCTTGGTTTGTTAGTCGAACTGCCTGTTCCAGTCCCAGTACCGCTGCCCAAATTGCCATTCGCAGCACCGGAATTACCGCTACCTGCCCCGCTGCCGCTTTGCCCGTCTCGTTCGCCATTCGCCTCTACATTGCGATACGCCTTCGATTCTCCCGACACCGTCCCCGTCTTCGCATCCCACAACACCATCGTTCCGACAGCTTCCGCGATGAAACGAATCGGTACGTAGATTGAGCCATTCACGTTATAGGCTTGCTGTCCTGCCGGCAGCTTTTTCTCCACGCCGTCAAATACCAATTTGACCGTCGTCGGTACCAGTTTGACCTTGGCCGCCGCCGGCGCCTGTCCTGTCGAAGCGCCAGCATTCGCCAGATACTCCTTCAAAGCGACCTTCTGTCCAGAAGTCGGCTCGGCAACAGTCACCGTTTTGGTCTTCGCATCGTACTCGACTTGCTTCTGCAGCGCATAAGAGGCGAACCGCAGCGGTATGTACACCTTCGACTGGTACATGAACGCCGCCTGCCCCGAAGGCAGCGCCAGCTTCTTCCCGTCAAACTCCATAACGATCGGCTTAGACTCCACCGCGATCGTCGTCGTGGCTGCAGATGCCGCTATCGGCACGGACAACAGCATCGCGCCGAGCAACGCGGCCGCTATGATGCTTCTCTTGCTCTTCATATTACAGCTCATCTCCCTATAGCTACTCAGCCTGCCAAGCGGCCAGAATCTTCGACATCGCCGATAGCCTCGACTGGGCTTTGCCGTTATCATACTCACTCTTCCACACTGCGAGCTTCGTATCTACGACTCCTGCGTCCTTATAAGCCTGCTCCGCTTGCGCCAGCGTCGTGCTAAACTGCTTATCGCAACTTGCCTCGGCTGCGGCAACCTTGCCCAGGAACTTCTTCTGCAGGTCCGCAATTGACACCTCGCCGTCCCCCGACTTGGCCCCTGCAATATAAGACGTCACTTCTCCGGTTAAGTTGCTAACTTTTTCCTGACAGCTGGAGCGGATGGAGGAGAATCTGGCTTGAAAGTCGGCATCAATCTCACTTTTTTTCTCAACTGACTTATCCGACCCAGAAGGCGAAGGAGAAATTGAGTTTGACGGCGAAGAACTTGAAGGCTTCGGTGTCTCTGATGCAGCAGGGGCCGTAGGCGCTATTTCAATACTTTGGCTTGAACCTGGCGTAGTTGTCGAGGAGAACAGTTCGCTTGAGTCCACACTATCCGATATTGCAGACGATGTCGGAAGAGCACTTTGTTTGGTCGCATCAGGAGAAGCCGTAGCAACAGTAGGATTATCGGTCGATTCCAAAGTTATTGTTTCATTGACTCGATTCTCTGACTTACATCCAGTCAATAAGGCAACTATTATAATAACGATAGCAGCTGTAATATAGTTCGTAGTTTTTCTCATTTACGGATTCTCGCTTTGCATTCCGGGGTCCTTAATGGAATCCTCATAACTTTTACCTTCACTAAGCCCATATTTCTTAGCAATTTTAATAAGATCGTCATATTCTTCTTCTGTCAGCTTCTGCAAGATGATTTTCTTGGCTTCAACCTTCTTCTCGCCGCTTAAACCGCCACTAGCCAATTGTGAAAGTGTCTTGATATCACTTGCGTCCAATCTTTTCAGCATGATTGTCATTAACTTCGTTTTTTCAGAAAAAGAGATGTCTTCTTTAACTGTTTCCGCTTTCTCTTGTGACACATCAGGCTCATATTCATATTTTGAATTCGACTGTGGCGAATTATTTGTAGTTTCAATAGGTGCATCATTATCATTCTTAGATTTAATTGGATGTATTGTAACCTCCGGCTTAGTTTCAGCACTTCTGTTATTTTCAGTTAAACTTTTCGGAGAGTTCTTCTCTTTGGAAGCGGACGCCGCCGGAACTTCCTGTGTACTTGATGTTGAATTTGTAGCAGAGTGATTTCCCTCATGAGTAAATGTTAAGTCGGCTTCAATTTGTTCTGAGCTTTGAATAGCAGAGTCAGCCAATTCTTTTATTAATTTATCCACAGTGTAATTTATAACAATGTAAACGCTTGTAATAATTACAATTACGAAACTCAATGCCCCTATTAACCATTGTTTAAGTTTTTTCCTTTTTTTCATAGAAAGTCTCCTATCTAAAAACATTTAGATTTATTTTAAAAACCGTCTCACCCTTCCGACCAAAGAACCTGAACAATACCGAAAAACAAAGCCGCAGAGGTAGAATTTATAATGTCCAGCCAAGTCCAGAAAGTCTGATGTAACAAAAAGCTAACGCCATAACAAATAGGCAAGTAAATAAAAATAACACTAAACGATATCTCATCCAGAAAGAGGCAATGAAGGATTTGATAGCTACAGAGTTCTATGCCAAAAATATAAATAACACCGCTCCAAGTTCAATTCCCCATCTACCACCATTAATACACATTCATCTGACTTAGGCGCATAAAAGTAATCTCAGAATATGGAGTTATTGTTTTTACACAGTTATTTTAACTTATAAAAAATACACTAATCGTATTATAGATTTTTTACAAGCAATATACGAGATCAACATACTAAATGTAATGTAAAGAATTTATACAGTTTGTAGAAAAGCCTACAGACTTTTCGATTCCCCCTGCTTTACTTAGAATAATACACCTGCTCAACAGTAACGCTATGAATAAGAGTTTTTATAGTAAAAGATTAAAAATAGTACTAAAGCCTAAAAAGTTAATATTACAAGCCCTAGCATCGCCACTAGTGAAGCGACTCCTTGTTGAGTAATACCAGTTTCTTTATAGAGCTTGGCTACTTCTTTAATAATTTCAAGTACTGATATTTTTTTTACGCTTCTTTAATTCTTTTAAAAAAGTCATAAATCCTCTAGTAGTTGAATTATTAAAAACAAAGTTACCAATAAATAAAATAACAAATGATGCTATACCTAGAAAAAACGAAGCCTCCACCCAATCCGCCCAGGTTCGGGGAATTAGCCTACCATAAAAAAGAACACTATTAGCAATGGCTACTGTAATTAACCCCAATATTAAGTTAAGCAATATAGGCTTTTTTGACTTCCAGCAGCTTCTACGTAAAATTTTGTTATTAGCAAAAATCAAAATAGAGAATATTCTATATAATGCTGCACAGAGTGCTCCTACTAACACGCCAGAGATACCTAAATACTTTACCAAGCTTAAAGAAACAACAAGACTAATTACAACTTCGATAATTGCACTAGTTTTTGTTTCTTTAAAACGACCATCTGCATAAATTAATGTCAGTGCAGGCACTCTCAAATTATTTATTAAGTTCACTGCGACAAATAATATCGCCACCGTTGGTTGAATATAATTGGCATCCGTTATACCTGCTGTATACAAATTCATAAATGGAATAATGAGAAGAGAAGCAAGACTATATAACCAAAAAGTAATAAAGTAATAGGCAAACTCAAATAAACTATAACTCTTGTTTAGGACGTCCCCCTCCCCCTTTGCTAGAACATTCCCAAAGCCCGCAATAAGTCCATTTGAAAAAGCAGTTGCCATTGAAGTTAGAATTACAAAAACCATATTATAAACCGAATAAACACTGACATTGCTTAAAGAAGTAAAAAGTGTGAGTATTAAAACCGGAGAATTAAAAACTATCATGCTTGCAATTTGATGTATGAATGCATCCCATCTTTGTGGAATTAACTTTTCTGTTGTCCCAGATTTAAAGTTAATATATTGATACTTTTTTTTGATAAATACTATTAAAACAGTCACCATTAGTATATTTAATATTGAAGAAGACCAAAGAATTATTAGGATGTCATACTTCATAAATACAAGAAGCATACTTAAAACTGTGTTGAGGATCGTAGTTATTATTTGTGCAATACTTATTATGTAATTCCTTTGGTCCGCTACTACTAGAACTCTATACTTACCGAATAGCAGGTATTCCATAATCCCACTAATACCTAGTACGACTACCATAGACATTACATATATATTAGAGATATACTCTCTCACGGCGAATGGATAAACACATGTAAGAACACAAATCAACAATGAGAATAAGCTTCCTGACTTCAAATAAAACTCTTTTGTCGATGTAAGAACTCGATTAATTTGCTCTTTATTATTTTGAGCGAGTGGGTTATATAAAGCCTGTGCTGAAGATGTTGCAATTCCAGCTTCAACTAAATACAAATAAGAGAGAACTTGTTTAATAGAATTAATTAATCCGTTTATAGTGGAGCCATAAGTACTTATAAAAAGCCGAGGCAAGATTAACCCAGATAACGCATTGACTACTTGCAAAATCAAACTAAATAGCAAGTTATTAATCGCTTTTTGAAGTCTCATTTTTATTTTCGCTTTCTTTATATTTCATATAACTCAGGTAATCACTTGGCTCATATAATAACCCTATATTTTTTCCTATATTCTTCTCCGACCAATTCCACCATGGCTCTTGAATCTCTAATAAAGATTTTATAACCTCTTTATTATATCTATACTTTATTATTTTTGCAGGTATTCCTCCAACAATTGAATAAGGCTCTACATGTTTAGTTACAACCGACCCGCTAGCAATTATGGCACCATCCCCAATTACTACTTTATCTTTTATTGTAACATTAGCTCCAATCCAAACATCATTACCGATAACAATCTCTTGTCCACTACCAGGCTTAGATATATTTTTAAATTTTGAATTGCCTTCAATGAAAAAATTCTTTCTCCAATATTGCTCATACAAAATGGGATGAGTAGTTACAGTATGATATTGATGATTTCCTAGTCCAATAAATACATTCGGTCCTATGGAACAAAACTTCCCAATCTTGACCTTACCTTCAACAACGATTACACCCCAACCTCCATCATTGAAGTACGTATAAGACCCTACTTCAACTTCACTACCAATATGCACGTTTTTCCCCACAGATACCCTATATCCAATATCGGATTTTTTAGCAACATATGGACTGCGAACTGCTGATTTGGATTTACTATAAAAGTAAATTAAATTGTATATTTTTTTATACATCCGTGTGTATATCCGCACTCTAATTCTTCTTTCTGTATTTAAATGTATACAGCATTAGTGCTAAGGGAAAAGAAATAATCAATATTGACTTCGACAATCCTGGAAACCAAATCATATCCCGCGAGATAAAACAACAATTTATATATCTTGCTGCATTTAAATAAGTTTGAAAATTAACTTTACTACGACTTCTCATAACCCGATTCCGAAAAAACAATGCATATCCTTTTGGATTCTTTATCAATAACTCTATTGCTCTTGCAGAATATCCATCTGCTTGATACTCAACTAAATAAATCATTTTATTAATCAATTTCCATTTATAATGCACATCTAGTATGTCATATAAGTACGCTTCTGTAATAAAAGTTTCATTCTCAATAATAGGATAGGGTACATTAACTATTCGTTCTGTACAAAACACCATTAATTTGTCGCCTTTAACCTTATGCTTAAAGTAAAGATCCTCCACAGTACTGTTGTTAACACTTGGAAGTTCGCTCCCTAACATCGAACCATCCATATTTCCTTTACAGAATATTAAACCTACTATCTGACAATCCTCAGACCAACCATTAATAATTTGCTCTATGGCTTCTTCAACAAGTGAGTCATCAGAGTCAAGACAGAAAAACAACTCCCCTTCTGCCTTTTCAACTCCTACATTAAATGCTTTATGTTTACCCTGATTTAACTGTTTAAAGTAACTAATCTTTATTTTTTCTTCGAAGATCCATGCATTAACAAGTTCTTCAGTGTTGTCTGTTGAACCATCATCCACAATAATCCACTCAAACGATTTTGAGGTCTGCGAACATAAAGAATAATAACATCTTAATAGGGTAGCGGCTCGATTATATGTTGGAGTAAACACTGATACCTTCACCGATATTTCCTCTTTCGCAAGCTATCCTGAATGTTTTGGATAATAAAAATAAGGATTAGTGGCCCAATAACATAGAAAATAAATTCTCGAAACAAAAGCAACATGTCTCCTCTAGCAGAAGCAATCAAAAAGTAGACCATTACCGATATAAATGCTGGCTTAATAATATTGAATCTTTTCCAGTGTGCGTCTAAATTTAAGCACTTTAAAAATACAAAACCGATTAAGGCCATAAAGCACGCTCCAAACACCCCGAAATTATAGTAGCCCTCTGCCAGAAGTGAAAAGCCTGGTCCATAATCCATATTTAATGTCTCCATAAGCCAATTTGGTAATGAGACCCTACTTATAAATGGCTGGATCATAAAATTGGGGAAAACTGCAAGTAACGCAGAGATATACGACTCTCCATATTTATAAGCGAAGCTTTGAGGTAGTAGCTCAGTTACTTTAATTAAAGGGAACATAGATCCCCCCATTTCCCCGATAGTATTTACAACCGGGTTATTAGTAATCAATTCGTGTAAAAAGACCAGAAAAATAGTTTTCCCATCCCTACTTGATTCACCTCTTAATACACCAACTGCTGTAAATATACTAAACAAGGATAATCCAGATATCCCAATTACAATCAATTGTTTGATTTTTAACTTTTCCTTGTTGCTTAACCATAAAATCAAAGCGCTTATAAATAAGGCTGCTGCATCTGTTCTTAAACCCGCCGCGAAACTGGCAACTATTGAGAACATAAGCGTAATCAATGTAAGCAGTCGAATCAAACTATTTTTATATAACAATAGTATAAGAAAAATTGATGGAACAAAAAAAAGTTTTAAAGTAAGAATTAAATTAGTTGTCAAAGAAGTTGAAGTATATTGGTTTCTACTATAGTCATAGAGTGACATATATCCGTTAAGCATAGAAGCCTTCAAATTATTTAGCAATGAGGAAAAGAAAAAATAGGATGACGCTAACATCAAAATAACAGCAACAATTCTGGAAGCTTCAACTATGCTGGAAATGTCGGATTTATCTTCTGTATATAAAACCTTCTTCTCATAAGCAAACATCGCACCAAAGTGCAAAAAAGTTATTCCAACAATAGTGTAATAGTGTGCTTTTAATAATACCAAGCTATCAAATAGAGAATAGAGATCCCATGGTCTATACTTTATTCCAAAAGAGTTTAAAATACCTTGACCAAAGGAAAAAAAATAAAAGGAGATTAGAAAAAAGATGTATGGAGAAAACAGCTTCCCTGTCATTCTCTTCCAAATTATTATAGAAGTTATAAATATAAAATTGCCCAACCAACATAGAACAAATAATTTTGTTTCGATGCCACTATAGCTGTTTTCAGCTAATATGCCCAAACCAAATAAAATTAGGCAAATAAAACTATAATGGAGCATATTTTTGTATTTATTATTCAAAATAATTTTCATTAAATGCAAAATTCACTCCCTTAATATTACTTTCACTTTCCATGCATATAAAGATTCATATAAATACTAATAGATTTAGCCATATCAAAGCCACTTTCAGAAAATATCCTTTCTAGTTGCCGATCATTAATATCAACAGTCATTTTACTTAATTGGAGTATTTTATCAACCCATTTATCAATATCCTTTTCTTTGTTAATCCCTATAAAGTTTACTAAATTAAGGCCTATATCAGATTCCGTGGTGATAGTATTAGAAACAATGCAAGGCAATTTAGCAGCCTGTGCTTCAATAAGAGCGACCGGCAATCCCTCGTATATTGAAGGCATAATAAATATATCTAAAGTATTCAACAATTGCGGTATGTCCTCTCTCAATCCTAAAATCGTTACGTATTTACTTAACCCCAGCTCTGATATATTTAATTCTAATGACTCTTTCTTATTTTCAGTAATTCCACCGATAAACAACATACGAAAATTCATTCCTGTTTCGAGAAGTTTTTCTGCAACTTTCAAGGAGAACAAATGATTTTTTACCGGCTTTATATTACCAACTTGCCCAATTATCGTGTAATTTTCATTTATATTAAGTTCTTTTTTCAGCTTGTAGATCATTTCTATATTTCGAGTAGAATAATCTCCAATGTTAATGGCATTGGGAACGACTTTCGCCTTCCTAGCGTTTTTTTCCCCGAATAGATAAACCCCTGCTTCTTTGCTACATGCCAATAAAATTGTTGAATTCTTGAAAATCAGAAATCTCATAATTTTCTGATAATAAATTCTGACTATCGAATCTTTTAAAGTATCACGAGTACTATGAGAGTGGGCTATTTTAAGTGGTATTTTAGCTATTCTAGAAAGCAACAAAACAATTCCAATATTAAATAGAGTATGAACATGAATCGCATCATAATAGCGTTTTTTTTTACTAAAAAAGCTTAATAAACTCAAGAAAAATGACCATGGATGTCTAAATCTCATGGGTGTAATATAAAAAATCTCACCTCCAAGAGCTAGGATTTCATCATCATAATCAGCCTTTTTATCGGCTAAAGATAGAAAATGAAAATTAATTTTTTCTCTATCAATCTTTCTAAATAAGTTCATAATGAGAGATTCAGCCCCGCCACGATTCATCCCCCCTGTAACATGTAAAACGACCTTTCTTTTCATAAGTCACTCTTCCTTGAATTTAATTAAATTTCATTAAACAGGCTTTTTTTCTTAGTATTTTTAATATATAGGTACAGGATGAATCCAAAAGGAAACGCGAGTGCTATTGTCATTTTTTTTGGCATTCCTGAAAACAAACTGTAATTGTTAGAAATCAGAGAACTTGCCACGTAATGTGTTGAATTTCGGAAGTTAATTTTAAAAGAAGTATTATTGGATAACATTAAAATCTCTTTCCTAAAAAACGAGAAACCCTTGGGGTTATTACGATACTGAATTAAGTTATTTCGCGTTCCTCCATCAGGTAGATACTCTACATAGCAGAGGATTTCATTCAAAACCAAGAGTTTATAATTCATATCGATCTTATAATATTTACAATCTAGAGGAACATATTTTTCACCTTCAAATAAAGGCAGAGGATCTCCCTTTAATAATTCACTCCGAAAAGCGATTTTGTAGTCACAATTTAGTCTGAGTTTTTGTCTAATTTCAAAAGTTGTAGTCTCTTTCATTTCTAACTTAACACTTATTAAATCACCATTAGGGTATGCATCCCAGCCAATAACCCCACTATGTCCTTCTTTTCCGCAACTATTCCACTTTTTTATAATAGATTCCAATGCTGTATCACTTAAATAATCGTCAGAATCGCAGCACAAGCATAATTCCGTCATAATATTGCTATACGCGGTATTATGAGCGCCATGCATCCCTTGGTTTTCTTGATATAAATATTTTATTTCTATAGCCCCATCCTTTATCCATTTATCTACAAGGTCCCTCGTATTGTCAGTTGAGCCATCGTCTATAACCAACCAACAAAAATCTTTTCTAGTTTGTCGTAATAAACTGTTATAGCATTTTTCTAATGTGTATGCACGATTATAAGTTGGAGTAAAAATAGTTATCGTAGGATTCATCTATACATTTCTCCTTAATCAGTTGCTGACAAAGTGATAAAGTTTAATGAGTCTTTGACTCATTAATTCCCATGAATAATATGTATCATATATTCTTTGAATCTCACTCTCCTTGTTTTTCCATGTTTCTTTTTCTCTAGTTAATTCTGCAAGAGCATTTTTAAAAGAGATTCTGTTATAGTCAATAACTAAACCCAATTCTAACTTTTCCACTATTTCATCAATCCCTGTGCCTTTACAAACAATTATGGGCTTACCGAGCATCATTGCTTCATATAGTTTGTTTGGAGAAGAATATCTGTGATTTTCAATTAAAGGATTGTAGGTGGCAAATAAAACATCACATTCAGTCTCAAGCTTTAATGTATCATTATATTTAATCCTTCCATAATATTCAATATTTTTATAGGTAGTAGAATAATTGTAAATCATCGTCTCTAGTTGGCCAAAACCAGCGATATGTAGCTCGCAAGCTTCAGATTCAGAAATTAGCTCTACCACTTCTTTTAACAATCTATTTTCACTAAGAATTCCTACGTAGACTACTTTCAACTTCTCGTTTGAACCTAAAGTGCTATTCATTTTTATTTTTTCAGGAGAGTTATGAATCACTTCCAAATATTTAGGTCTGCTTTTTTTGATTTGGACCCTCCTGCTTTCATTGGTGATTATTACGGCATTCGAATGATTAATTACTTTAAGATCCAAAAATTCAACTAGGCTCTTTAACAAACGAGGAACATTAAAGGAATCTATATAATAATCAAAGATATCATACACTATTTTTTTCTTTAATATTTTTGAACAAACTAACCCTGTAAGTCCCGTATCGAAATCACAAGCATGAATACAATCATACTTATTACGATTTTTTATTAACCAGTAACTTAACAACACTTGAAAAAAAATTATTGGTAAAAGTGTTTTTAAGCCATTACCGTAGTTAGCCTTAATATTTAACCAAGTGGTAGAGATAGAGCCGCATTGAACTTTAATATGCCCTCTCTCCTTAAGTCCTTTCCCACCATTTCTATTCCACGCAAGTATCTGAACCTCATATCCATTTTTAAGCAGTTCGTTTGCTTCTTTTTCAACTCTTGGATCCGGTAAAACGGGATTAGAACGCAAAATAACAACTCTCACTTGTTCACACCACTTTAAACTTAGTTTTATATCTCGTATATTTTTCTCATCTTACTCATTACTTCTTGAAGAGAATAGTTACACACAGACAAAGTTGCATTTTCAGAAAAAACAGTTGTCATTTTTTTGTCAGCAAACATTTTAATAACCAGTTCCGACATATATTCATAATTATTTAATGGAGTTAGAAATCCGTTAAAACCCTCTTTTATTAAATCTCTATTTCCCCTTACATTAGTAGCAATTATCGGTCTTCCTATGGCTAAAGCTTCAACTATATTGATTGGCAATCCTTCCTGTCTACTGGATGAAACGATAATATCACTCAATCCTATTAATTCTTTAATATCGGTTCTAAACCCAAGTAATCTCGCATTCTCTTCTAGACCTAACTTTTTTATTTTTGTTTGAAGTAATTTTTGCTGTTTCCCTTCCCCTGCTAAAAGAAGTTTCACATCAAGATTTAATAATTTTAATTTCTTTATCATTAGAAGGAGCATACTTTGGTTTTTACGTTTACTAAGTTCTCCTGCAAAAAACAAAATATAATCTTCAGTGCTGTATCCATGTTTTTTTCGAAGCAATTGCCTATGATAGTTATCTACGGGCTTAAATTTTTCTAAGTCGACACCTATTCCGGGAACATATTCAACTCTCGAACACCTAAAGTTGTTTTGGGCTATTTCAAAATCCTCTTTATTAATTGTTATTAGACAATCCGTGGATTTAGATAATAACTTTTCTATTGTATAATAGAAAAACCAGTATCTCCAGGGAGCACCTTTGTAAAAATGGAAACCATGTGCTGTATAAAACACTTTCCCACTTTTCCTTCTTACTTCTTTGCTACAAAGTCTTGTCAGAACCCCTCCTACTGGGGTATGACAATGTACAATGCTATAAGCATTCTGTTTGATTATTTTTTTCAACTTAATATATGCAAAAATATTATGAATATGAAATGGAGATCTTTTAAATAAGATATTATGCTTCTCATGTACATAAGAAAATTCAGAGTCACCGTTACTTGCTACATGTACTTCGTATCCACTCTCATAAAACATTTTTAAATAAGGAGTATGAAAAGATTTAATATGTCCATCAACGGTTGCTACAAACAAAACTTTTTTCAAATTCGCCCCTCCCTTCACTTCCAATTTTCCTCAGTATTTTTAAGAGCACTTTTAAAGTCACATTTTATGTATTTCCAGTCAAAGTAACCAGATTCCTCAATATCATACACCAGACTTCCAAATATTTTATTTAGAATACTATTTCTATGTATAGCCTTGGCCTCAACAAGTACCTTCCCTAACAGTTTGGACATATAGATAGGACTCTTATTTAGCTTTGCAATTTCTTTAACCAGAATGCTTATATTCATATAATTTCTATCTTGAGGAACCAGAACACCTTCCGTTCTGTTCTCAATCACTAATCTAACAAATTCAGTTAAGTTATCTATGTATATCATACTTCTAACATTATTGATCTCAGGAAATATTAAGGTAAACCGCACTAACCTACGCAAAAGAGAATAATTCCCTGGACATTTTGGGCCATAAATCATGGGTATACGTATAGAAGAGACGATAAACTGCTCATCCATTAACTCAAATACTAGCTTTTCTGCAACCAATTTACTTCTACCATAGTCACTTCCAGGCGCTTCTAATGTATGTTGTTTAATCTGCGTGTTGAAATTCATTTCGTTACCATAAACTGCTAAAGTACTTATAAATACAAAATGACTAACTCCTTCACGTTTAGCCTTTAGAGCAAGCTTCTGTGTCAACTGGCTATTAATCGTAAAGTACTCTTCGCTAGAAAATTTCCCACTCTTTTGATGAACTAAACCAGCAGTGTGCACAACCACATCGAATCCCTCAAAGGACTTCTGTTCCCACTCTTTACCTCTCAAGCTTATTTGTGTTACTTGAAAATCAGTCAACGAATTCAACCAATCTTTGAGCTTCGTACTTAAATATCCATTTATACTTGTTAAGAGAATCTTCATACAACACCTTCTATTACATTATCAACCATTTACTGATTGTTCGAAGCGGAATTTTTAAATTCCCCCTCTTTGTAGCCACTCGATAAAATCACTTTTTGAAAAGTAAAAATAATGATTTTGAAATCTAACAAAAAACTAACATTTTTTTTGTAAAAACCATCATATTCAGCTTTAAATTCAGATGAAACTTCGTCTCTTCCATTAATTTGGGCCCATCCAGTTAACCCAGGAAGAATATCATTCGCTTGAAACTTTTGTCTTAACATAATCAATTCTTCTTGGATAAATAATGCCGGACGAGGCCCCACAAAGCTCATTTCGCCTTTAAGAATATTTACTAACTGTGGAATTTCATCTAAGCTAAACTTTCTTAACAACTTACCGGATCTTGTAATAAGTTTTTCAGGTGAGGCTAAAAGATGTGTAGGAACACTGTGCGGAGCAGATGTTTTCATAGTACGAAATTTATAAATGTTGAACTTTTCCAAAGCTCTCCCTACTCTTTGTTGTTTAAATAATATTGGCCTTCCTGAGTCCAACAATATGACAATTGAAATTACAGCCCAAATCGGCAGTAACAGAGCTATTAAAATCAGTGAAAACGCAACATCAAATAGTCTTTTAATTTTTAAATATTCCAATGTGCTCACCTTTCAAGATACAAACTCATAATTTGGAATTATGCAATCTATCACACTTTTAACATGCTCTGGGTCCCCATTTAAAACTGATTCAAGTCTATGAAATTCAATATTCATAATACTTTTTTCAATAACAATTGGTTTTCCTATATAAATTCTTTCATGTTGTGTTTTTGTTGCTCCTTCCTCACTTGTGAGGAGTTCTTCAAATAATTTTTCACCATCACGTATTCCCGTAAAATGAATTGGAATTTCCATATATGGCTCATATCCAGAAAGGCGAATAAGATCCTCTGCCAGCTTTACTATGCTGACCGGCTCACCCATATCTAAAATAAAAATTTCTCCACCTTTTGATATAGCACCAGCCTGAATGACAAGTTGTACAGCCTCCGGAATAGTCATAAAATAACGCACCATTTGCGGATCTGTAACAGTAATGGGACCGCCGTAGGCAATTTGTTCTTTGAATCGTGGAATGACGCTGCCTCGGCTACCAAGTACATTACCGAAGCGAACAGAGGCAAAGTTTGTTTTGCTCGTAGCATTGAGGCTCTGTACATACATCTCAGCGATGCGTTTGGTAGCCCCCATAACGCTGGTTGGGTTCACCGCTTTGTCCGATGAAATTAACACAAATCTCTCGCTCCCGTACTTGTCTGCACAGTCTGAGACATTTTTCGTGCCGAATACATTATTTTTGACGGCTTCCGCCGGGTTTTTCTCCATTAAGGGAACATGCTTGTGAGCAGCTGCATGAAAGACGACCTGCGGACGATAGAAGTCAAAAATCTCCTCGATGCGCGTGCGATCCTGAATATCTGCAATAATGGGTTCAAAAAGCATGCCAGGAAACTTACGTTTCAATTCCATCTCAATGGTGTAAATACTGTTCTCGCCATGTCCGAGCAATAGCAGCTTGTCAGGCGCGAAAGAAGAGATCTGGCGGCAGAGCTCGGATCCGATAGAGCCGCCGGCGCCAGTCACAAGAACGACTTTTCCATGTACATATTCTGCGATGCCTTGTAGATCCGTCTTGACAGGCTCACGGCCAAGCAAGTCCTCGACATCGACGTCACGGACGTTGTTAATAGAAACTTTTCCTTTAATCAAATCATTGATTGCTGGGATTAACTTGACTTTAGCACCGGTGGATATGGAGAGGTTGATAATGTCGGAGGTAGCCGCTCGCGAAGCAGAAGGAATCGCGATGATAATTTCTTTGACCTTGAGTACTTCGACGATGGTTTCTAATGCTTTACGATCGCCCAGTACGGGAGTGCCGTGGACGGTTAGCAGATACTTATCGGGAGCATCGTCAATGAAGCCAACCAGCTTGTGATCGGCCGTGAGCGGCCCCATCATCTCTCTGGCGATAAGTGCACCGCAGTCCCCTGCTCCGTAGATAAGCGTAGGAATACGTTGATCCCCGGATTTATTGCGTCGCAGACGAATCAAGCGCCAGAATCCGCGTACACCGCCTACTAATAGCAAGCTGGTCTCCAAAGTTCGAAGCGCGATCTCTAGAGGAACCCTGAAGCCGGAAAGCATGGATACGGATATAAATGAAAGTGCCCAGCCCAAAATGACGGCCTGGCACATCGCGAACATCTCTGCGATGCTCGCATACTGCCACATCTTGCGGTACATCCCGAAGAACGCCATGCACACACCGCTCAGAACGGAGGAAATAATGCAGTAGAGGAGCAATTGGCGCGTATATTCAGGAGGAATATTCCCTGCAAAACGCAACAGATATGAGCTGCAGATACTGAACCAGATGATCAACAGATCCACAATGAATAATACGGCCAATTTTTTCTTCACTGCCATTTTAACGAATGCCTCCGCTAGATTGCTTTATTTAGACTCGCCATAGTAGTAGTAATAATAACCTTCACTCTTTTTACGCTTTACATTGTTGAGTACGACACCAAGAATCCGAGCACCGACCTTCTCCAGATTGCCTTTAGCCTTAATGGCAATATCTTTTTTCACTTTGCCTTGATCCAGGACTAAAATATAACCGTCGCATTTGGCAGCTAAGACTTGTGCATCAGTAACTGCTAGAAGTGGTGGCGTATCAATCAGAATAACATCGTATTGTCCGCGCAGCTGATCAATTAATGCGCTCATCCGCTTGGACGCCAGCATTTCGGCTGGATTTGGTGGTATGGGTCCGGATGTGATGATGGACAAGTTGGGAACACTTGAAGAATTTTGAATAACGTCCGCCAGCTCCGATTGCTGTGACAGCACGGACGATAATCCCCAACGATTCGACACGTTAAATGTATGATGCTCCGTAGGTTTGCGAAGGTCTGCGTCAATCAACAACGTACGACGTTCAGACTGGGCATAAGCAATCGCGAGGTTCCCAATCGTGGTCGACTTGCCTTCGCCTGGGCCAGCCGATGTCACCGCAATGACTTGCATACGTTCATCGATTGAAGAGAAATCGATACTCGTGCGAAGAGACCGATAAGCCTCGGACACAGGAGATTTGCTATTCGTCAGGGTAATTAGAGGACGTTTGTTATTTGCCGGTTGAGACATGGTTAAGATCTCCTGCCTTTGTGACTTGTGCATGCCGTCCGGAGGCATCCGCCTGATGTTCATCAAAGTTCACCTTGGATATTGAAGCAAGCACTGGCAATTCCAAATAACGCTCGACGTCATTCTCTGTCTTGATGCTGTCGTCTAAGTATTCCATAAGAAAGGCCACACCAACGGCAAGCATCAGCGATACAATAAAGGCAATAATTATGTTCAGAGGAATATTGGGTGAAATAGGGCTAGGCTGTTGAGCGGGGTCAGGTTTTGCATTATTTAGGATCGACACGTTCTCTACATTGAAGAGGCTCGGTATTTCTTGCCGAAAAACTTCAGATACGGCGTTTGCTATCTCAGCAGCTTTTTTATAAGAAAGGTCGGTGACGATAACGGTCATGACTTGCGTATTGTTGACCGAACTCACTGTAATCTTATTCGTCAGTTGCTCTGGCGACTGCCCTAGGTTCGGATATTGATCGACTACTTTATCCAGAATGGCCGGAGTTTTAATAATTTCCTTGTACGTATTGATCATCTGAATGTTAGTATTAATCTCACTCAAATCCGGTTGTTGATTAGGCGATGCACTCGTCGCTGTACGGTTTACGATAATCTTGGTTGAAGCCTGATACACAGGATCCTTCACATATACACTGTATAGACCTGCAGCAATCGTCACGATCAGGACAAATCCGACGATCCACCACAACCGCTTCCGTATGATACGAAAGTAGTCTCTCAGGTCCAATTCGTTTGCCACTTGAATTCCCTCCAAGGTATAAGTCCCCAGTTGCAGGCACTATTCTATAATACCATAATTCGCCAAGATTGTCCGACCACAGACAACATCCTCCCCTCAATATTGAGAGGAGGATGTTATTATGTCGAAAGCTGGCCGTTAAACAGTATCTGAATGTCGATTAAACTTGCGGCTTGAAGTTAATCGCGCGATAGATGATAACGGCAGCTTCGGCACGCGTCGCGTTGTCGTTCGGCAGGAACTTGCCGTTAGCGCCGATGATGATGTCGCTGGCAGCAGCCCATGCTACGCTCGAGCGGAACGCGGATCCGATCTTGCTCGAATCCTTGAATACCGACAGCGCCGCTTCGACATTGTCGATGTCCTTCAGCCCCTGCGTGACCTTAAGCGCACGAGCGATCATCGTTGCCATCTCGGCACGCGTGATCGTCGCGTTCGGCGCGAACGTCGATGCCGTCTTGCCGTTGATGATGCCCTTCTCGGCAGCTACAGCGATGTACGGAGCAGCCCAGTGAGACGCAGGCACATCGGAGAACTTCGAAGAGGTCGCCAGCGTGTTGTCCAGGTTGAGCGCGGTAATCAGGATCTTGGCGAACTCGGCACGGGTGATCTTGTCTTGCGGAGCGAAAACGCCGGCTGATTTGCCTTCGATCGCGCCCTTAGCCGCTACGACCTGGATCTGACGACCCGCCCAACCTTCGACTCTAGCAATATCGTTGAAGGTAACCTTGTTCTCGATGACGACATACTTAGAGAACTTATAGCGAGGCTCGACGAGGAAGTCGCCATCCAGCGTACCGCCTTGTACCGACAGCGAGCCGTCTGCTTCATAGCGTGCCGTGGTCAGCAGTTCTTTGTCCAGTCCCGTCAGATTCTTCAGTGGCAGGCGCAGAATAATCGGTTTCGAGAATTCATCCACAGTCTTTCCGCCAACTTGCAGATCGAAGCCGTACACGTCGGAAGCGACGGATTTACCGCCAACGGACGCATTATCGCCGGATTCAATCGTAAGCCCCAGAGTGACGGCTTCGGTGAAGGTACCAACAGGCAGCGTCGCGCTAAGTGCGCCCAGCTTGATAGCCACGCCATCAGCCTTCACATCGGATGCGAGTGTCCACAGCTCTTGCGGAAGCGCAACGGATGCACCCGATTGCGTAATCGCACCAACGTTGATTGTGATATTGCCAACCTTGAGTCCGTCTGCATTGCCGACAGCGTCAGCCAGTGCCTTCTTCGCATCGGAGACAGCGGAGATCAGCTTAGTCACGTCCGACGCGGACAATGTCAAGGTCGCTTTGCCGTCTACAGTTTGAACTTTCGAGGAGAGATCAAGCGTCAAGATCTTAGTCACAACGTCGTTTGCCTTAGTCACGGCTTGTGCAATCAGCTTGTTCTTCTCTTCGCCCGTTGCCGCTGCAATCTTGCCCTTCAGGTCAGCCAGGTCTTGAGCCAACTGAGCGACGGAAGGATCGGTGACGACAGTGGAGCCGCCAGAACCGCCAGTACTTGGATAGTAGCCGTTAGCGTTGAAGGCTTGACGGTATGCGGTGAACAACTCGGCCGTTGCCTTGTCAAAGATAGCAGGACCTACATGGAAGCGGAAATTGCGAATGACATCAGCGAAGTCTTCGCCGTCAATCTCGCTGTCTTGAAGGAGCTTGACAACCTTCAAATTGGCGCCGCTTGCAAATACAGAAGTAAACAATTGCTCAAAGAATTGATTGCGGGCTGCAGCATCGGTTCCGAGTGCGATGACTTGGTCGACTGTCAGACCGTTCAGCTTGTTGATAATCGTCGCTTGAACGCCGGAGCTGGTATCGAACAAGAACGTATCCAGATCCGTGAAAGTTAACGTAGGATCGACCGCATAAACGGCATCAACGATACTTTGCTTGTCGCGAAGTGTATTAAAGGATGCCGTATCCTGATCAAAGATAAACTTGATGAGGCCCGCTACCAGGTTAGAGAAGTCTTCGCGGTGATCGCCTTTGTCATCGACCAGATTAAGCTTGCCTACAACAGGTTCAGCTATATCGTACACAGAAGTAGATACAGACAGATTAGGAGCTCCGTTATAAACCGCGTATGTAACGCTGGCAACGCTGAAACCGGCTTCGCCCTTCAGATAAACAGCATTTGCGACGCTTTGCGCGTACACTGCTTGGTTCGCAGACAAT
Organism: Cohnella sp. GCM10020058; assembly: GCF_042683485.1. Taxonomy (NCBI): domain Bacteria; kingdom Bacillati; phylum Bacillota; class Bacilli; order Caryophanales; family Paenibacillaceae; genus Cohnella; species Cohnella sp. GCM10020058. The sequence continues at coordinate 974,098 of NZ_JBHUJV010000009.1, read as the reverse complement.
TTTGCCTTAACCGCAGAAGCCCACGCTGCGAGCTTCGTTGAATCCGCTGCATAAGCTACGCTAATCCCGAGCTTCTCAGCGAGTCCTTTGTTGCTGAGTGGCAATCCGGCAAGGGCCGTGAACGCCAAGCTAGCCGCGATTGTACCGGCAATTACTTTTTTCTTCATTACCAAGAATCTCACCTCTACCATTTTTTTGTTTTAATAGTGTTAAAAATTACTTGCCTTAACAAGTATTCTATCGAATACTTAGTGGCCAGGTCAACTTTTCCTGAGAATTTTTGCGAGTTTCATCCACAAACTCTCATTTCGAGCAATCGGAGGATGCGGCGACATGTCATCATTATACAGCACGGCTTCTGCATTTTTTCTAAAAAAAAGCTCAAAATTAACGCCCAGCAAACGGTTTATTTTGCAATAACTCTCTTGGAGTAAAAATCCCCGCTTGGTCACATGGTGCGCGTCGGAGGATACGAGATGAATAAGGCCTTCCCTGCATAGCTGCCAGGATGCCTGCTCGATTCGCTTGCCGAAGGCGCCCAGCAGCGAATGCGTCGTCACCTGACTGTATGCGCCAGCCGCTACAAGCTCGGCAAGTCGTTCGGGATGGCTGACAATCTCGGCATTGCGTTCGGGGTGCGCGATGATCGGCGATAGATTCAACAGCTTGAGCTCGTGCAGCAGTTCGGATAGACCGCGCGGAATTCTGGAGGTGGGCAGCTCGATTAAAATATACCGCGTACCGGCCAAAGTAAGCAGATCCCCTCTCGCCCAGGCGTCCAGCAGGTCGTCGTGCACCCGGATTTCCTGTCCCGCCCGCACCGTCAGCCCGATTCCCTCGGACGTCAGTCGCTCGTTCATCGCCTCCACTGCCGGCAGGATGCTCGGCCCTACATTGTCATACTCGCCATTGGCATGATGCGGAGTCGCGATAATCGTCTCGATTCCTTGGGCTGCCGCCACACGCGCCAATGCCAAAGCATCCTCCCAGTCCTGCGCACCGTCGTCGAGACCAGGCAAGATATGGGAATGTATATCTATCATCAACCTATACCCACTTTCGACAAAAATGTAACAGGGGCGCTATGGCGCCCCCGACTATTTTACAACAATTCTACATACTCCAGAAACCGCTTGACGATAATCGCCGCTTGCGCGCGCGTCGCATTATCCTTCGGCTTCAGCTCTGTCGTCGTCACGCCTTTGATGAGCCCCGTCTTAACTGCTGCCACGACGGCATCCTTTGCCCAGCTGCTCACCTTGGTGCGGTCCTTGTAAGCGTTGATCTCCGTACCGGTAACGGTCGGCATGACGCCTACATACGACATCGCCCGCAGCATCATCGTCGCCATTTCCTCGCGCGTAATCGTGGCGTTCGGCCGGAACTTTCCGTCCGTACCGCCTTGCACGATGCTCGCCTTCACCGCCGCGCCGATATAAGCAGCCGAGGTGCCGCCGGTGCCTACGTCGGAGAAGCGCGTTGCGGATGCCGAACTGCCGTTCAGCCCCAAGCCTCGCACGATAAATTCGGCAAACTCCGCGCGCGTAATCTTGCGTTCCGGCGAAAAGGCAGCGTTGCTGCTTCCTTTCACGATAAACTTGGATGCCAGCGAAGCTACGTCAACGCCCGCCCAATGTTTGCTCATATCGCTGAACAGCGTGATGGGCTTCGCTACGACCGCATAGACGCTGTTGCTTTTGCGCATGAAATCTACGCGCAGCGTCGATCCTTTGACTGCAGCCTTCGTCGGAACGTATACAATCTCTCCAGAGTCACTGTCCAATCGGACGACCGCAGCCTCTGATGCAGTCGCACTCGTGGTCGGAAGTAGGAACGATCGGGTCACATACGTGCTGTAATCATCGATAGCACGCTCGGCTCCGCCAACTTCGACCGAAGCGGTGAAGTCTGCTGCGGGAGACTTCATTTGGACGTTGCCGGCATTGAGCACAGAAGCCAACGATGTATTGGACAATTTTTCAATTTTGAGCAGCAAATACGCGCTTGTCATATCGCCGCCACTGGTCTGGACCTCTTTGCTGTAATTAATAGCTTTCAGCGGCAAGCTGAACAGCAAGTCTCCATAATCTAACCTGAACACGGCGGAAGCATTCTGCGATACCGCACCGGCCAGCGCCATCATCGGTATGGCGACGATCGCGCCGGCTTCGCTCTGCGGAACGCTAAACGTAAGCTGTGGAACGCTAATCGTTCCTGCATTTAGCGCCGTACCAAGCGTTGTATACGCCATTGTAACTTTGTCTCTGTCTAAGTTGTACCTTCCTGCGACTTTGCCGGAAGGCGTAGTTCCCGATATTTTCGACGCGGTCGTCTGACTTAGCAGCAGGCCGCCTGCCCCATCTAACGAAAGGTAATCCGGCAATCCGGCGGCTGCGGACGTTTGATTGGCCGCAGCAACGTCCGCAAAGGCGGCCACAGCTTGGCCCGCTGCATCCTTAAGCGCATTGCCGGCCGTCGAGTAGCTCACCGTAGCAGCTTTGCCGGAAACTGCTGGCGCGGTGAGGGTCAATACGACTTTAGAACCATTGACACTGATGTTGCTAATGCCGAACAGTCCTCCGTCCGCGTTTTTCACCGTATATTGAGCGGCATACGGAATGATCGACGTGCTAAGTGCGCCCGAGTACTGAAGCGTTACTGTCGTGCCGTTAATCGACACGCTTGATAATGTTGCAGCCGCCGTCGAACTCGCAATCACCGAGTAACCGGTAAAGAGCGCGGCAGGATTCCCCGCCAAGTCTTTGATCGGCGTCGCGCCCGGAATGTAAGTAACTGTGACTGTCTGATTCGGAATCACTGCGGACAATAAAGTCAGCGTGACCGTATTGTTGGAAATGGCAACGCCCGTAATCTCCGCAGCCGCTCCGCCTACCAACACGGAGAAGCTCGATTTGGGAGGCACGGAAGCGGCCATGAGTCCCTCGTTATAGGCAAGGACAACCGACGTGCCGAGCACCGTTGCCCCCGTAAGCGAAGGCGCCGTCGTATCGTTCGCATTTTGTACATAGAAGTCTGTAAATCCTGCCGCATCGTTTCCCGACAAATCCGTGAGCTTGTAACTTCCAGCCGAATAACTCACCGAAACGGACTGGCTGCCCGCAATCGCACTATACAAAATAATAGTCACATTCGCGCCGTTCGAGGAAATGGACGATATGCCCTGCGCGGTTCCATTCACCTTCACCGTAAATTGACTGGCAGCGGATGAAGACACAGCAGCTAGTGTCTTGTTGAACGTTAGCGTCACTACGCTTCCCGACACCACGCCGCTCAGCGGACGCGGCAGCGTCGTATCAGCGGTATTCGCGACGCTAGTAGCGTTGAAGGCCCCTGCGGCATTCCCCGACAGGTCTTTAAGCGTAACCGCGCCTAGCGTATAGGATACCTTCACCGTCTGACCGACGGCCACACCCGATTGAAGCGTTAGACGAACCTGCGTTCCTTTGACTGAGATGGCATTGATTTGACGAGGGACATCGTTGACGGTCACATAATAGTTGGATGCAAACGGGACCGAGGACTCGTCCAGCGCTTCATTGTATGTCAGCAGTACGACTGCCGCTCCGTCCATCGTTGAACTCGCGAGCCCGGGAGCCGTCGTGTCCGTACCGATTGTTTGGAAAGTCCAACGATAGTCGTTTAAAATGCCCGGGTATCCATTGCCTGCCAAATCGACAATTGCATTGGCTGGCACGTTAACGACATATCGGGAAGCTGCGGCAAAAGGCGTATCCGGCGTCAAAATTACGATCCGCGGATCGGAGTTGTCGATGGCGAGCGCGAGCTGAATCTTGACGGATGCGCTACCACTAGCGAGGATTGCACTGCCAGTAGCCGAGTTGGACGTCAATTTTACCGGCTCACTGAATACCATCCGCAGAACCGCGTTGGTACGCACGCTGTTAAGCAGCGGGGCCGGATCCGTGGAGACCAGCTCAGGCGGCGTAGTGTCCGATGCCACGCGGAAGCGCCAGGTCGTCAAGTCCGTAGTACCGATGCCTAAATAATAGTTGCCGGACAAATCTGCGAATGCCATCGTACCGATCTGCACGGCGTACGAGGTATTTGGAGACAGCGAGGCGCACGGCTTGATCGAGATCGTCGCGGTGCCGCCGCCCGTGATCGCGGTCGACGTGACCGGGATCGAGCAGAAGACAGCGTTGGTGTCGGCGTTGCGGATCACAACGTTGCCGGAACCGGGCACGACAGGTTCGCTGAATTGGATGGTGAGCGATCCGGTGATATCCGTCGTAGAACCGCCGGCGGCAGGCGTCAGCGTCGCGACCGTAGGACGCGTCGTGTCCGCGGAAGCCATGGTCGAAAAGTACCAGCCGGATGGATCCACGATTCCTTCATAGGAAGCGCCGCCGGTCGTCAATAAAGCGCCGGGATCGATCAATACATAATAAGACGTGTTGCGTGCGAGCGCGACCGACATCGGTATATTTACCGTTGCACCGTTGATCGAGATTCTACCCGCGTTTGCGGCGATCGATTCGACTGTCTCGTTGTTCGATACCTTTTTCACCGTAATATTCCCTGTCGTGCCTGTCCTCATTCCCGTCTGGAATTGAAGCGACAACGTAATCGGCGAATCGCCGTTCACGCCGGAGGCGCCGCGAAGCGGGTTCGCAAATTGCGGCGCTGCTACATCCGAAGCCGTGGTGGCAAACGACCATATGTAGGGACCGGAAATGCCGGCATACTTGTTGCCGACGGCATCGACAAATGCGCCGTTGTCGATCAGTACGTCATACTGCGTGCTCGCCACCAATCGCGTCGGCGGCTGGATGCGAACTACGTTCGTGCCCGAGCCGGTCACGGCGGAAGACAGCACCGAGATGACCTGCGCGTCCTGCGTGTCGCGGCGAACGATCTGAATGCTGCCGGACGCAGCTTGGACCGCTTCATTAAATGTGAGGGTCAGGGCGCCGGTTGCACCCATCGTTCCGTTCTGCTGCGGCGAATAGTTGCTGACTGCAGGAGGCGTCGTATCCGCGGCTACGACATGGAAATTCCACGCCGTCGCATCCGTAATGCCGCCGAAGTAACCGCTGGCTCCGGTAAAAGCGCCGGGCGTAATTTGGACATAATAATCCAGACCGGCCAGAAGCGTACCGGTATTAGGATAAATGTTCAGTCGGTTGTTAGGGCTAATCTGCAAATGCGTGGTGTCGGCCGCTACGTCGAAGCTTGCCACCGTATTGTTGGACGCCACTTCCTTAATGAGTACGGAACCGGCGGAGCCGCGGTAGATCTGCTCGTCGAACGTGACGGAGAGCTGCGCGTTGGCCGGCACGACCGGGCTGTTGTCTGCGGGTTGAACAGAGACGATGGCGGGACCGCCGCTGGCTGCAAATGCGCCCCCTGTCGGGCCGAACGACTGGGCCAGGAGCGTGAGCAATAATAGTACAGGTACAAAACGAAGACGCTGCAATTGCGATTCCTCCAGATCCTAAAGGCATACTGTACTGTATATGTCGGCTCTTGGAAGGTGGAAATTAAGTCTATACGCAAAAACCGCCGCTACGGATTTTTGTCCGTAGCGGCGGCGCATGTGGTGATCGTATGAATGAATTAAGCCCAAGCGCCGGATTTCAGCAGCTCTACCTTGTCGGTACGCTCCCAAGGCACGTCGATGTCCGTACGGCCGAAGTGGCCGTAAGCAGCGGTTTGCTTGTAAATCGGACGGCGCAGGTCGAGCATCTTGATGATGCCGGCCGGACGCAGGTCGAAGTTCGAGCGGATCAGCTCGACGAGCTTGTCCTCGGCGATCTTGCCCGTGCCGTAAGTGTCGACGTTGATGGAAACCGGGTTCGCTACGCCGATCGCGTAAGCAAGCTGGATCTCGCACTTGTCGGCCAGGCCGGCAGCGACGATGTTCTTCGCGACGTAGCGCGCTGCGTATGCAGCGGAGCGGTCGACCTTCGTCGGATCCTTGCCGGAGAATGCGCCGCCGCCGTGGCGAGCGTAGCCGCCGTAGGTGTCGACGATGATCTTGCGGCCGGTGAGGCCTGCATCGCCTTGCGGTCCGCCGATAACGAAGCGTCCCGTCGGGTTGATGAAGAACTTGGTCTCGTCGTCGAGCCATTCTTCAGGTACGACCGGCAGAATGACATGCTTCTTGATGTCCGCTTGGATCTGCTCGAGCGAAGTCTCTTCGGCATGCTGGGTCGAGATAACGATCGTGTCTACGCGAACGGGCTTGCCTTCGACGTACTCGATCGTAACTTGCGTCTTGCCGTCCGGGCGAAGATAAGCAAGCGTCTCGTTCTTGCGCACTTCGGAGAGACGACGCGACAGGCGGTGCGCCAGCGCGATCGGCAGCGGCATGAGCTCGGGCGTCTCATTGGTCGCGAAGCCGAACATCAGACCTTGGTCGCCGGCGCCGATGTCGGCGTTCTCGACGAGCACGTCCTTGCCGTCGCGGCTCTCGATGGCTGCGTTAACGCCCTGCGCGATGTCGGCCGACTGCTCGTTGAGCGACGTCAGGACTGCGCAAGTCGTGGAGTCAAAGCCGTATTTAGCGCGGGTATAGCCGATCTCGCGGATCGTCTTGCGGGCGATCGACGAGATGTCGATGAAGTCCGCGGAGCTGGAGATCTCGCCGATAACAAGTACGAGACCCGTAGCGACGGATACTTCGCAAGCGACGCGCGCGTATGGATCAGCCGCAAGGAATGCGTCGAGCACCGCGTCTGAGATTTGATCGCAAATTTTGTCCGGATGGCCTTCCGTGACCGATTCGGACGTGAAGAGATGCCGGCCCTTAATCGTCGACAATATCTTCAACCTCCCCTACACAAAAAATGAACCTTTTCCGGTAGGAAAAGGTTGTTAGACAGACCTTCTGATTAATGATACCGGAATTGTCGAGGGGTGTCAATGTGCGGAAAATGCGTTCGAGCCTTTTGTCAACTGGTTATTATCCAGCAGTTAAATCAGCGATTGCTGCGCTTGCTGGATCAATCTTTTCGTGACGCCGCCGCCGACCGCACCCGCTTCACGCGAAGTGAGGTTGCCCAAATACTGCGAACCGCCGCCGCCAGCCGAGAATGCGCCGAGATCCCCCGCGAATTCCGTATCCCCTGCACCGGCTGCACCGCCGTATTGACCAAAGTCGACGCCAAGCTCCGACGCGATCTCGTATTTCAACGCCGCCAGCGCCTTCGCGCTCTCCGGAACCAACTTGCGATTGCTTCTGCTTGCCATGTCGCCATGCACCTCCGTTGAATTTGACAGACCTAGTATGACCAGGTCCGCTTCGCGGGAGGCATATGAGTTAATGGGTAAGGGGGAAAATAAAGGCGGTCTCACTGCTCAAGCTTATTTGTGCGACTTTTTATGATCCATCTGCTCAAAAGAAAAGTAAGAGGGGTAGTAATTATAATCGAAACCAATAATGCAATGCGCTCATGAATCATTAAATGATGGACAAAAATGTATAAGAGCAACGTATTCAGTCCATATTGAACGACGTATATGAGCGGAAATTTAAAAAAAGATTTCCAAGAGAGCTTTTCTTTGAACACTAATAGCGAGTTCAAGAAGTAAGAGATAATAATGCCAAACCCATAAGATATAGAATATGCTGCAATATATGGAAGGTAGTGCAAGAACCCTAAATAAACAAAATAAGTAGTAAATGTATTTATAAGACCCACTAACACAAATTTAATAATCTCAGTCAAATACTTCATCGATAATATACGCCGGACGCTGCCTGCTTTCATCCAATATTCTCCATAAATACTCTCCTATTATCCCCAACATCATCATTATGATTCCCAGCAAAAACGTAATTACGGCTACAATAGAGGTCCATCCCTGGATGCCTACGTTTCCGACAAATGCATTTACAATCGCAAAAATGCCATAAAGGAAACTGATGACCGCCGTGATAAAACCAATAGAGGACATAAATCTGATTGGCGCATACGAAAAACTGACAAATGAGTCGATGAACAGCTTCACTTTCTTCGACAAGGTCCATCGGGACTTTCCAAATTTTCTTTCCTGACGGACATAAGGAATAATACTACGATCATGACCGAGCCAATAAATAAGGCTCATGATATTCGTGTTCTTTTCTTTAATATTGTTAATCTCCTGAACTACTTGCTTATCGATTAGCACAAAATCGAAACCGCCTGCGGGATATCCTTTTAAGGCATACTTTTCCATCAAAAAATAATAAGTATTCGAGAACATTTTCTGCGAAAATGATTCGTCACGGTCCGACCTTGAAGCAAGCACTACTTTATGACCACTTCTCCAACGTTCAATCATATCAACGAAAAGTTCCGGCGGATCTTGAAGATCCGCCGAGATAATGCCCACGCAATCCCCACTTGCCAAACCTAAACCTGCCTGAATTGCAGACATCGAACCAAAGTTTTTACTCAGCTTGATGACTTTAATTCTTTGATCTATTTCCCTTTCGCTTAGCAGTAATGCTAGCGATCGATCTTTGGAGCCATCATCTACAAATATAAACTCCAGTTCAAATTCAGGCAGCGATTCCTGAAGCAGTTTCAGTCGAGGAACCGTATGTTCTATATTTAATTCGTTAAAATAAATAGGAACGACGATTGAGAACTTAAGCTTAGTATTCATTTATTGCTTTCACCACTGCTTCCGCTTGAGTCAACTCCATAACTGGACTGATAGGCAAACTGAGCACTTCACTGTGGATACGTTCAGAGATCGGATAAGAGTGATCCTTCCATTCTAGGTAAGCCTGTTGTTTGTGCGGCGGAATAGGGTAATGAATCAATGTTTGTATATTGCGTTCGAGTAAATACTCGCTTAGGTGTTGCCTATCCGGACAACGTACGACAAATAAATGCCATACATGTTGCAATTCAAGTTGTGGAACCTCCGGAAGAATCATCTTTGGATTATGAATGTGGCGTAAATAATAATTGGCTATTTCTCTTCTTCGCTCGTTCCCCTCTTCCAAATACTTTAATTTTACCCGTAGAACAGCGGCCTGGATCTCATCGAGACGACTATTAAATCCTTTTTCTACATTTTCGTATTTCTTCAGCGAGCCGTAATTACGAAGCGCCCGAAGGCGTCTCGCCAAATCTCCGTCGTCGGTCGTAACGGCTCCTGCATCGCCAAGGGCACCGAGATTTTTGCCTGGATAAAAACTGAATCCAGCTGCATCTCCTAGACTTCCGGCCCTTTTTTGATTGTATTGAACGCCATGAGATTGAGCGCAATCCTCGATAAGTTTTAAATCATGCTTCTTTGCTATTTCTCGGATTGGATCTATCTCGCATACCCGGCCGTACAGATGAACAATTAAAATGGCTTTAGTTCTTTTCGTTATTTTGTTATGGATTTCTTCTGGATCTATATTAAATGTACGCAAATCCGGTTCGACCAGGACAGGCGTCGCACCAACCATCGAAATGGCAAGAATTGAAGCAATGTAAGTGTTCGAAGGAACGAGAACTTCATCGCCCTCTTGAATGCCATACCCCCTTAATATCAGCATTAATGCATCGAGACCATTGGCAACCCCGATACAATGCTCCGTGCCGCAATAAGTCGCAAATTCTCTTTCAAAGCTCTCTACTTCTTTGCCAAGGACATACCAGCCCGAGTGAATAAAGCGATTCATTGCCTCCTTTATTTCTTCTTCCATCAGCAAGTTCATGCTTTTTAAATCTAGAAAAGGAATCATTTCATTTGCACCAACTTTTCATTTTGCATGCCAAACTGAAGCCCACAGTTCTTACATGAATAGTCTGTTTCCAAACTATTTCCGCAGCAACACACGTACCCTTTCATTCTTGCGGGATTGCCATACCAAAGCGTATGGTCCGGAATATCTTTCGTCACGACCGAACCGGCTCCGATCATGGCATAACGTCCAATCTCTATTCCTGCTACAACAGTCGCATTTGCTCCCAGAGAAGCCCATTCTCTAACTACTGTTTTAGCAAAGGATTCAGGATACTGTTGCGAACGGGGACGAAGGTCGTTTGTAAAAGTTACGTTTGGACCTATAAAAACGTGATCTTCGATCCGAACGCCGTCCCAAATATACACGCCTGACTTGACGGTCACATGGTTTCCAATTATAACGTCGTTTTCAATAAAGGTTTGATCATTAATGTTGCAATCCGAACCGATACGGGCCATAGGTAGAATGTGAGCAAACGCCCAAACTCGCGTATTGTCGCCGATATTTTCGGTTTCTACCAGTGCATTCGGGTGCTTGAAATAAGACAATTCATTCACTCCTGTTCGATTTACGAATATACTTCTACGAACCTTGCATATTCTCTTATATAATCCTGTGGGTCATAATGATGCGAGGCCAATACCAGCAACACGCAGTCATGCGAAAAATCATACATTTCATGCCAATCATTGGGTTCCAGAAGTAATATCTTCGTTGGCGAGTCTAATGTAACATCAGTTTTTCGTTTTAGATTGTCCAAATATACCTTACAAGAACCAGAAACTGAAACTAGCATTTGCCTCGTCTTTAAATGAGCGTGAAAACCTCGACGGACACTTTCTTTAGTACCATATATATAAAAAATACGTTTAATAGAAAAGGGTACCGACATCCCCTCTTCGAGCACTGCCAATAACCCTCTTTGATCTCCAAGCTCTTTTATTTCAAAAATTTCACTATCATATAATGTTTTCAATATTATCCTCCCTAAGAAAATTACATTTATTCATAAAATTTGATGTGAATCTGTGTAAATTCCGATGTAGAAGGTGGATCCAATCGTATTGATTTGAGATCTTTAAAGTCAGAAGGAACTTTACAGTATATTAGATTCGTTCCCCTTATGACATTGTAGCGTCCGCTATTCGATTCATTAAATTCTTCATCAGACTGCCTAAGAAATATTTGGATCTCTCCTTCTATATCTGATGTAAATTCTAGCGTAATATATTTAATTGATGTGTTAAGAGGAGAATATTTATTAAAGAACGATACGTATGGATCCGTAACGCCAGAATTTAATACAAGATGATTCTCTTGATTACGAAGTGATAAATCATTAGTAAATTCTATATCTTCCTGTTGTGGTGAATAACTATAAATAATCTTATCGACTTGACTATTAATCTTGTCTGGCGAAATTTTAATTGAAGAACTTAAGCTGCTCGCCGATAAATTAACAATGACTATACCATGTTTTAAAGCTATTGACCCAGATTCAGGCCAAACTGGCATTTCTTTTGCAAGTTCGATCGCCTCTGTCATTTGATCAGGAGACGCAAGTATAAAGTTATATCCTAGTGTATTTAAAAACGAATTCATTCTCCCTGGATTCCCTTGATCCCACTCAAAAAAAGAAAACCCTAGTACTTCTTGCTTAATTATATTAGGTAGGAGGGGTTGGGGATGCTGTCCGATAAAAGCTATTGCTTGCTTAGGGGACTCGCTGCCTGTTTGCTTTTGTATTTCAGAACCAATTTGATTGGCTAGATTAATATCTTCTTGATATCTACTATAATCACTAAAAAACAATTGTGATATTGAAATAGACTGATAGAATGAAAATAATATAGCAATTGATAAGACGAGAAATTTTATTTTGCGCCACTCGATTGCTAGATATAAAAATACCCAGGTGCAACCTACAAATAGAGCACAAACTAAATCCATTCTAATAAGCAAAGGGGTACCTAAAAAGACAGACATTAAAAACGGGGTGCTTAAGAAGCCAAAACACAATATAGCCAGACTAACTCCAATACCTCTCAACTCTTTGTGAATAACAATACGCCACATGTATATTAGTATAATAATGGCATTGAACGCAAACGTAGGAAGGAGTATTCCGCTTCCGTATATAGTATTTCCCTGAACGTATTGTTCAAAATGCCTTAGTAGGTTTTTCATTATTAACCCGGGAGACTGCGTCCCCCAAGCTACAAAGTTATTTATATAAGGGGAGGAAGGAATAAAAATCCCTAAAGTTTTGTCTATTATCTTGTAAACAATTAACCCTAATAATATCGTGAGTATAAATTTCAATACAATAATTAAACCTCTAGAATAACTACTATTAACTTTTTCTTTATACTGTTGGCTTAATGCAAGAAGTGCGACAAACATGCAACCACAGATAATAACAGGTAAAAAGGCTTGATATATAGAGGTAACAAACATTATTAATACTATAGAAATAAACATATAAAGCCGATTTTTATCATATACAGCCCATCTCGTGATAAACAAAACAGATAAAGCTGTCAGTACCCAACCTACTCCAAGTTCAAAGCTCATCATTGAAAAACCAATATTTTCGGCGTACGCAGGAAAGGTGAAAAACAGTGATGCAACAATTATTCCTTTACTATCATTTTTTTGCGCTTTTTTATCCGGAGAATAATTGCTTATGATATAAGCCCACAATAAACTTGCTAAACCAAGTAAAGTTATTGCCAAAAAAGTACTTGTAATCGAATTACTCTTTTCTAAATGAAATAACCACTTTAATGAGCTGATACCATACCTACCTTGGGATGTCCAAACTGAAAGATTTTGTTCACCGCTTCTTAATAACGCATGCTCCTCGTCAATAGATAATGAGTATTGAGTTAGAGGTAGTCCATATGCCAATAAAGCAAAAAAAGATATAATAATGATTAAGAATTTGTTATTTTTAAAATAATCGATTATGGATTGAAACTCTCTTTTAAACTCCGCCAATCCAGCCCTCATTTACTTGACTTCCCTCCAAAAATGGAACACGGATTTGTGAATAAATACACTAACCTAAAGAATTAATAACGATTACAATTGTTATTTAGGATTAAGAAAAGACTTAAGTGCTGATCTCCAATGCGGAAGATCGTTAAATCCATTTTGCCTTATTGCTGAATGGTCCATAACGGAATACCTTGGACGATGAGCAGGACGTGGAAATTCTTCTGTAGTACAAGATGTCAGTTTAATTTTATTTTGACTTTCTTCAAAGATAGCCTCTGCGAATTCAAACCAACTGCATTCTCCAACATTTGAAGCGTGATAAACACCGTAGGCCTCGGTTTGAACTAGTTCAATTAAAAACCGGCTTAAGTCCCACGTATAGGTGGGAGAACCAATTTGGTCATTAACAACTGTTAAACTATTCTTCTCTTGAGCAAGCTTGAGCATCGTTTTAACAAAGTTGTTGCCATATTGGCCATATACCCAAGAAGTTCGAACAATAAAATACGATTGACTTAATGATTGAAGTAACAACTCGCCTGCAAGCTTAGATTTCCCATACACTGATTGAGGATTCGTTTTGTCATATTCATTGTATGGTTTATCTCCTTTTCCATCAAATACATAATCCGTGCTGATATAACATAATTTAGACCCAGCTTCTCTAGATGCGACAGCTAGGTTTCTCGTTCCTATTGCATTAATTTTGTAAGCTTCATCTGATTCAATTTCTGCTTTGTCCACAGCAGTGTAGGCTCCAGCATGTATAATAGCATATGGGCAATAAGCGACCATTGCCCGCCGACACATCCCGAGGTCCGTTACATCAAGCTGATTGCGATCTAATCCTACGATATTTAACTTATCGGTCTGGAAATTGACTAACTCTTGACCTAGCTGACCTCTTGCGCCCGTCACCAATACTGTTGGTTTAAATTGCGCCATTAGTCAGACCCCCTATGGAAATAATTACTAAAAGCTTTACCGATTAGCTCTCGAGAGGATACGAGTCATCCATTCTTGATTGGATAGGTACCAGCGAATTGTTTCGCTTATTCCTGTTTCATATTTAAATTTAGGACTCCATCCAAGGCTGGTACGGATCTTTGTAGAATCAATTGCATATCGACGATCGTGTCCTAGTCGATCTTCTACATATTCTATAAGAGTTTCTGGTTTGCCGAGCTCTTCAAGTATCGTTTTGACCACATGCATATTAGTTCTTTCATTGTTTCCGCCAATATTATAAATTTCTCCACTCTCCCCCTTACGAGCAACTAAGTCTATGGCACTGCAATGGTCCTCAACAAACAGCCAGTCGCGAACGTTAAGACCGTCTCCATACACAGGAAGCTTTTTATTTTTTAGAGCATTCTGAATCATCAGCGGAATTAGCTTCTCCGGAAACTGATAAGGCCCGTAATTGTTTGAGCAACGAGTAATATTAATATTGAGTCCAAATGTTTCGTAATAAGCACGAACCATAAGATCGGATCCAGCTTTGCTAGCAGAATAGGGGCTATTCGGTGCAAGCGGTGTTTCCTCCGTAAATAATCCGGTTTCACCCAACGTACCGTAAACTTCATCAGTCGATACATGGACAAACTTTTGAACGTTAAATTGCTTTGCAAGATCAAGCAGTACTTGCGTACCCAGTACATTGGTGCGCACGAAAACATCAGGCTCTGTAATACTGCGATCTACATGTGATTCGGCCGCAAAATGTACCACTACATCGATGCCGTCTACAAACAATGGTTTAATTTTATTATGGTCTGTGATATCAGCATGGAAAAACTGGTAGTTTGGATTTTTTTGTACTGATACCAAATTATCCAGGTTACCTGCATAAGTTAGAGCATCAATATTTACTACCTGAACATCAGCATATTCACGAAGCATATAGAGAATAAAGTTACTACCGATAAACCCTGCACCACCAGTAACTAGGAGCTTCAAGTCAAAGTTCTCCCCTCGCAAACGAAATTAGACTCCGCGTTTAATAATACTGGATGATTCGCATCTTTCTCCGACAGAATAGGTTCCCGCGTCGGCCAATCAATGCCTAAAGATGGATCGTTCCATGCAATTCCACGGTCATGATCTGGAGAATAATACTCGTCAACCTTATAATGCACTTCTGTGTTAGTCACCAGCGTACAAAAACCATGAGCAAATCCTTTCGGAACAAGTAATTGATGTTTGTTAGCCGCCGATAAAATGAATCCTTGCCATTGTCCATAAGTTGGGGAGGCTTTACGTATATCTACAACTACATCATAAATAGCGCCATTTGTTACCCTCACCAACTTAGACTGTGCCTTCGGTTCCATTTGATAATGCATTCCTCGTAGAACACCTGCTTCAACTGACAAGGAGTGATTGTCCTGCACAAAAACAATGTCTATTCCGTGCTCAATTAAAGTCTTAGTATTGTACGTTTCCATAAAAAAGCCTCTAGCATCAGCGAATACGACAGGGTTAATTATTTTAACACCCGGAAATTTTGTTTCCACTATTCTCATTAAATTCTTCTCCAATCAAATATTACAATTTAAGCATTCCAAATTCGTCACCAAAAAGTAAATCTTTTGCTAATTCGTTTGCATGGGTTAATGAAGCATGTGTACCGGCATCTGTCCACCAACCCTTTAAGATGTCATAGCCTAACTCCCCTGTTAAGATATATGCGTTATTTACATCCGTTATCTCTAGCTCGCCTCGATTTGAAGGTCTAAGTGTTCGGATAATTTCAAAAACTCTTGCATCAAACATATATATGCCTGTGACAGCGTAATTGCTCTTGGGCTTTTGCGGTTTTTCTGTAATCGAGACAATTCGACCATGTAGCAATTCAGGCACGCCATAACGCTTAGGATCGTGAACCTCTTGAATTAGTAACTTAGCACCGATCCCTGTTTGCCTAAAAGAATTTACATATGGAACAATACTGTCCGAGAAAACATTATCGCCTAAAATGACAACCATTGAATCATTGTTTACGAAACCCTCTGCAAGACCAAGCGCTTGTGCAATGCCCCCAGCCTCATCTTGTACTTTATATGTAAATGAGACACCCATTTCGCGGCCACTTCCTAGTAAGTTAACAACATCCCCCATATGGTCTTTTCCGGTTACTATGAGAATATCAGTAATATCAGCTTCTTTAAGCTTGGCAACCGAATGAAAAATCATTGGATACTTTCCAACTGGGAGCAAATGTTTGTTTGTTACTTTTGTCAATGGGAACAAACGAGAACCCGTTCCACCAGCTAATATTATCCCTTTGATGTTTATCATCTCCAATAATTCATTATAAAGGCCTGGCCAGGCATACTTTTCTATAATTTAAGGACTCTTTTTATTTTTGATTTCGCTTTGTTCTTAAGCTTAAAGAAAATCACATCAAATCTTCCTCGTTTAATGTGATTAATAACAACAATTCCTTTATTCATAAAACCCTCAATATCCGCCAATACTCCTTTAACAGGCAGCATTGCTCCGTTAGCGGCGTGTTTATTTCTAACAATATGCAGATATCGATCAAATAACAACTGTCTCTCCACTCCAATGGTTTGATCCATTGGAACCCTATACATTGAGGTTACCTTCTCTACATAATGGAAATCCTCGTTAAATGCGTATCGTAACCATAGATCCCAATCTTCTAACACCTCTAAATTCGGATCAAAGCCTCCGAATTTATCATATAGTTCTCTTGAAAATAAAACTGTCTGAATCGGAAAGTAATTGTGATGAAGCAAAATCAATCGATTAAATGCTTGCTTATGGATTACATTATGAAAAATTTCTTCATATTCATAAGGAGATTTCGATTTAACTCGAATTGGTGTTTCGAAAGCCATAGCATAGGCAGCACCACAGTAAGAGTTCTCCGTAAGCTGAGTAACTAAAACCTCAACGTGATCGCCAAACATTACATCATCATCATCTAAGAAATTAAAATACTCCCCATTTGCGTTTTCTAAAGCTATATTTCCAGCCAGACAACGTCCTACATGGGTTATCGTTGAAAAATATTTTATATTAAGATCACTAAACTCATTCACGATCATTTCCTGTGACATATTTGGCCCATCTTCAACAACTACTACTTCAATATTAGAGTAAGTTTGGTGTCGAACAGAGAGCAAAGCTTCTTTTAGAACTTCTGGTCTCCCACAAGTTCTAATAATGATAGAAACTAGAGGATGATGTGAGGGAATTCTATTTTCGTAAAATGCACCCTCACGCACAAACTCATAATCCCATATTCTAAAGTTTGGCCGAAATCCTTTATTTCTTATTTGTCTATTTTTATTTCTAAACGATAAACCATTTGAAAAACTTTTAATGATCGATTTTAATATTCGTTTACGATGCCCCTTAAAAGGGCTTGGAACAGCCAGCAAGCCGGAATACAAAATATAACCATTAATAACATCTTTCCAATCTCCGAACTTATAACGTAACATTAGATTATTATATGTACTATTGTAAAATTGGTTAGGTTTAACTTCTCCAGCACTTTGGTAAGTATAATGATTAACTATGCAAGCTGGAACATAGAGAAGCTTATATCCTAACGCACGCAATCTCCAACTTAAATCAACGTCCTCGGCATACATAAAAATCTTCTCATCAAACATACCCACTTCTTGGAAGGCGCTTCTTCTAACAACGCATGCCGCGCCGCTGGACCAAGATGTTTCAAGAGTTACCGGATTGTAGTATTTAGGATGCTCATAAGGAAATTGTCTGCACTCCCACAGCCCTGTATCAGCACTGCTTCTTTGAATTATCTTTTTCAGCTCGGTAAAACAGCTAGAGTGAATTTCAGTATCAATATTTAAAAAGAATACAAAATCTTCTTTGCTGTTTTTAACACCTAGGTTGTTAGCCTTGCCAAAACCTAAATTGGACTCTGAAAATATGCATTGAAAATTTCCAAACTCATTTTTCCGGGAATATGACGATAAAAGTTGTTTGGAATCATCAGATGATCGATTGTCAACAACTGTAATAAATAGACTTTTTGAATCATATTCCGATTGCAGTAGACTATCCAGACAGAGGTTTATCCACTTTGATGAGTTATAGGTCACAATCACCACATCAAAATTCATTGTACATCTCCTTTAATATTTCTTATCCACCTGGTCCATTTCCAAGTTCTAGAATTTTTAACATTAGCGAGTTCATTCTCCAGCATTTTCTTTTTATTTTCAAGGCTTTTAAGTTCATCTCTAAATTTATTACTTTCTTCTTTTTGTCTATGGAGTTCTTCTTTAAGCGCATGTTGAGCCTCCATGAGGCTGTCATATCCGGTCGTTAGTTTGTTAATTTCTATTTTTTCTTTTATCAGGTTTTCTTCTAACATCTGTTTTGAATTTACACTGCACTTAATATATTGATATAAATTATTCAACAGATTATTCTGACTTGATAGTGTGCTCAGATGAAGCTCAAGAATACAATCTTGCACTATAATTGGGAGGCTAATCTCCCACTGCGGATCATCCCCCACTGCTATCCAAAGAGAATCAGTGCTGCTTAATTCGCCAGATAGATGATGTAATTGATACAAGGAGGCCAATTTTGAGTGAATTTCTGTTTTTGACCATTCCAATATCAGTTCGCGTCTAAGGCTCAGAAAGCATATTTTTTTAACGGATATCAACGCCGGAAAATTCGTTGGATCTATTCTAATTACCTGGCCAGAATAAACACAGGGAATGTGCACCTTTAGAACCTGGTCTCCCCATGGTGATTCAATTCCCAACTTTATGGAAGATCGTTCGTTATATGGTTTGTCCAAAAAGATTTGAGCAAAGCTAGTGTATAAATATTCCCCATTCGTTACTTCGCTAATATTATTAGTAGTCGGGAGTTTTATCTTTTGCGACACCGTAATGTATTGGTAGACGTGTGATTCTGGATTCTCTTTTATAAACTCAGCCACGCTTGACGGCACATCGTAGTAACTCGTCTTTATTTCCGTTTGATCAGGAAGAACCCGGGTCGTCATCCAAGCTACTGCAGTTAACCCCGACTGTTCCAAAAGTCTTTCAATCGAGCGTTTTGTATAGAACTTGAGATGGGTATTATCTAACAATCCCAAGGATCTATATTCAAAATTTCCTCGCAGCAATTCCAACACGACAGCTGCATGTGCCATATTGGGGATCGAGGTCAGCACTTCCCCATCGTCTTTCAACATCTTTATGGCAGCTTTTAATACAGCTTCGGGTTGCTTGAGATGCTCCAAGACATCTGCAAAAACGACATAGTCATAAGGAGCACCTTTCATTAGCTCTTCGATCCATAGCATTTCGTCTAAATCCCCTACGAACATTCTGCTTGTGAGGGGTTCCGTTAAACGAGCGGCATCCGCATCAATTTCTACACAAGATACAGAACAATTTTTTTGCTCAGTCAGTATGCGTGTCATATAGCCTTTAGCCGGTCCAAATTCTAATACATTTGAATGTGGAGCAATCCGGTTAATAATGTAGGAGAGGGAAGTATCCGCATCAAGGTTGATATTATAATCATACTTCAACGGATTCCCTCCTTATCTACAGACCAGGCATGATCGAAACAGACCAGACCCTCGGCAAAATAATCGCTGGATTGAATTCTAAAACTAAGGCACCTCGCTTTATAATCCAACCTCACCAATCCGGAGCTTTCAAAAAAGCCTACATCGATAGCATAAGTGCCCGGCATTAGCTTCATATTGGAATAAGACAATCTCAATGTATATTGGCCTACTCGGCCTTCGAGGACATAATGGTCTAGCTTCGTATTTAATCCACAAACCCAGGTGTTTATAGAATCAAAAATGGATATTCCGCCTACTAGCCCTTCTATCTGATTGCTAACTTCATATTGAACGAATATTTCAAAGGGCTCCCCATAGCTCAAAACGTCTGTCGGTTGTCCTTTACTATTTTTCACATATATATCCTGGATGTTTAACTCCGCATTCTTAACTTCGCTTTGCGGCGCTTGAACGCTCCCCTGTATAAATCCACTCTTCATGTAGCTCTCAAACTCTTTTGTTACTGTGTTGACATTCCCCCGTTGAAAGATGGAACCGTTCATTAACCATATCGCGGAGTCACAGAAATTTCTAATCGAATACATATCATGACTAACAAATATAATCGTCTTTCCTTGTTCTTTAAACGCCTTCATCTTCTCAATGCATTTAAGTTGAAACTGCATGTCGCCGACAGCCAACGCTTCATCTACAATGAGAATGTCCGGATCGACATGGACCGCACATGCAAAAGCCAGTCGAACAAACATGCCCGATGAGTATGTTTTAACCGGCTGGTCTAGAAACTCTCCGATATCGGCAAAAGCAGCGATATCCGGCAATCGTTCTTTTGCCTGCTCAATCGTTAACCCCATAATCGTTCCATTAATGATTGCATTTTCACGGCCCGTGAATTCAGGGTTAAACCCGCTTCCTAGCTCCAGCAGCGCAGCTATTCTCCCGTCGATTTTCACATTTCCCGTTGTGGGCGTGAGCGTGCCTGCTATAAGTTGGAGCAAGGTGCTCTTACCGGAACCATTTTTTCCGATGAGGCCGATAGATTCACCTTTTTCAATTCTTAGATTGATTTTGGATAATGCCCAGAATTCTTTATAATGCTTTGCTTTATTTCTCGACCATATATGTTTCAATCGATCTACCGGCTTTTCAAAAATACGATACATCTTTTCTGTCTGAACAATATCGATTGCATACTCAGAGGACATCGGCAAAGCCTCCTCTCAGTTTCCTAAACCAGACATAGCCCAATATCGAGACAACTAATCCTAGCAAAAAAGAAATTCCGATCGAAGACCATTCAGGCATCTCCCCGGTGATTAGAATATTACGCATATTTTCTATAATGCCCGTTAGCGGATTAAGTTTATAAATAAACCATAGACGTTCCGGAATAATAGATAAGGGGTAAAAAACAGGACTTAGAAACATAAGCGCTTGTACTGCCAAGCCAAGAAATTGTGTAACATCCCTAACGAATACGCCAAGCGCGGCAAAAAACCAAGAGAGTCCAAGCGACAGTAATATCAATGGGATTAGCACGATAGGCAACAGTACAATGGTCCAGTGTATAGTTCCATAGCATATGACTACAGATATCAGAAGCAACACGAGACTAATGACCATATGAAATAGTGCGGATCCGATTGAGGTGACTGGAAGGATTTCAATTGGGAAAACTACTTTTTTGACATAGTTTGTATTAGAAATAATCAAGCTAGGCGCTCGATTTATTACATCTGAGAAAAAGTTGAATACCGTGAGACCGCAAAACAAAAAGATGGCGAATTGAAATTTGCCTCCGTCATCTGCGCCGGATCCCCATTTATTTTGAAAAACGACGCTAAAAAAATAGGTATATATTAATAGCATAAATAGCGGCGTTACGAAGGACCAAAGTATGCCTAAATAAGAAGACTTATATCTTAGCTGTATTTCCCTTTTTGTAAATGAGTAAATTAGTTGTCTATAATTAAGCAGGCGAAGAATTTCAATCAACTCATTTCTAGTTATGAACGATTATTAGATTATTTTACTGAAGCTTATACCCGCCCCGCACCAAAACCGTCAACCCATTCTTCTGCTTCGAATCCGGCTCAATCCCTCTGCCGTCCCGCGGAAACAAGATCAAATGATTTGTCGCAATTGGCGAACCCGAAGCGATATCTGCGCCGGCCGTGAGATCCGATAGTCCGTTCGTGTCCGAGCTATAAGCGATGGCTTTGCCAGTACGCACAACAACTTCTCCGCCGGCACTGACCATTAGTTTAGCTCCGAATGGGACAGTAACGACTTCGAGCTTTGTTGCAGACTCGGGAGTCTGCGTGCCTTCGCCAGCATTACCGCCATTCTTTAAATCCGCGATCTTCTGATCCACATAACTCTTCGTTACAATCGGATCATCCGCGAGTCCTGGCGTTGTCTGTTGAACGTCTGCGTATGCGGATTGATACCAGTTAACGCCTCCTGCGACAATAGCAGCTGCGACAAGAATGCCAAAAGTCTTGGTATATCGATTCATGATGACCATCCCTTCATGCTCAATGATTGCTGACCGATTGCGCCTCTGCTTTGAAAATAACGGGATCTCGCACAATCTGCGACTTATCGTAGTTAGACCAGAAGTCCGGGTGCATACTGAAGCGTCTTCTAAACAGCACAGGAAGCTGCTTGTAAGATACGCCCAGTCGGTATCCCAAATACTTAGCAGCTGCTTCACCGACCCATCGCGGAGTCCATCTCCAGTTCCCTTGTTTCCACAAGCGTCCTAGCTGCTCCTTAACAAGCCGGCCGCCCTCTTTTTCCGCTCGCGCATATTGGAAGATCCATTCGTTCATCCGCATGGATACGCCGATATCGAAGTTGCGTTTGAATTGTTTTTTTAGACTGTAGTCGTGAGAATGAATGACGCTGGCGCGCGGGTTATACACGACGGCATAGCCATTGGTAATACACTTGGCCGCAATCATCATATCCTCATTCAAAATAATTGGTGCCGGGAAGCCGCCTAATTGGATGAACGTATCTCTGCGAATCGCCGAACACACATTGGTGAAGAAAAAGAGTTTGATGCCGAAACGGTCCAAGTCGGCCAGCGTTTTATGAATATACAGTTCCGGGTAGTTAATATCACGGGTCATCCGTTCTAGCACGTTTGACTCGGGTCTTGCGATCTGCCTTCCGCACACTGCCGCAACCTTCGTGTCCGCAAAGGGCGCAATGATTTCTTCTATGAATCTTTCGTGCTGCGGAACCGCATCCTGGGTCATATACACGAGCACGTCGCCGGTAGCCTTCTGCGCAGCATGGTTTCTCGTGCCGCCATGATCGAACTCCTTGCGCTCTACCGACATGACTCTAGCACCCAGCCTTTTAGCAAGTAGAATAGTCCCATCATCCGAACGAGAGTCTACGACGATAATCTCGTGCGGTTTCACTGTTTGTTCCTGCAGCTTGCCGATTAACTTGACCAGGTACTTCTCCGCGTTCAGCGTCGGCAGGATAACCGATACTTTCACTGTTATCCCTCCTTTCTATTTAAGCTGCTCTAGTTGGTTTGCTTCTTTTTCATCAGCTGCGATTAATTTATCATATAAAGCTTGATCGTCTTGGCCTAGCTTTCGTAATGCGGCCGAGTAGTATCTGGCTACCTTACGATTGACGCCCTCCGCACTCAAATCCTCTTGTAAGGCAGGCTTTAGAGTTTCGGCGGACTGTCCATAATCCCCATCACTATAAGCTATTTCTCCAACTGCCAGTCTTGCAGTGTTAGAGATAACGAAGGCACGATTAAGCTCGACTGTCTTGGGCAGTTGTTGTACGACGCTTTCTTGTTCAATGATCTTTTGATAATATTGCTTAATTGCCTCGGCCGTTGCCTTAGCCCCTTCGGTATCGCTAGCTTGTCGCTGTTGCTCCCACTTGGTGAGCAGCGCGGACTCGAGCTGATCGTAGAAGGTTTGTTCAAAAGGATACTGAACGACAGCTTTCTGCATGATTTTAATCGCAGCATCCTGGTTGCCGCGAATCATCTGGATTGTAAAGTCCAAATCCACGCCTGGGCGATAATACGGCTCAATCTTCACGAGCTTCGCAAGATAATTCTCCGCTTCCTGCAGGTAACTCTCGTCCTTGGATTGATCGTATGCCTGGTAGTTCCAGCTCGTTAACTGTTGAAGCAATACGGGATTCCCCGGTGTGATCTTCAGTCCTTTTTTCAACGGGGCCACAATCTCGGAGAAAGGTCTCTGCTGCACATAGGCATCGTTGGCATTGTCAATTTGACTGGAGCTGTATAGCCTTAAGCTAGCAATAACAATGAGCGCTATGCCCAGGACAGCCAATATGCCTGAACTGGCTTGTTTGATCCATCGAGCTTGTTGGACCGTCCATTGTTTTACTGGCGACAGTGCCCCGCTGAGCACGCCAAGACAGAGGAATACCAGGACATCATAGAGCAAGTAACTCATCTCAAAGTCAATTGAAGCATGCAATAGAATTGTAATAGGTACGACGAAGTAAAAGATATATTTGTTGCGATACGCTTCGGACATTCTCCTGTACTTCACCACAAAGGTAATTAACGAAAATAGGATAAGGCCGACAATGGCAACTGTACCGACTATACCGACTTCTACTAGTAATTGTGTAATGAAGCTATGCGTTTGTGCGCTTAAGTATGGATAGGATTGATACTTCTCATAGGATGCTTCCCATGCCCCGCTGCCGCCTCCAAGAATCGGATAGTCCTTCCACAGCTGGATTGCGTTCTTATACATTCTTAGACGCTCGTAAACGCTATGTGTTTCAAGGTTTACGCCTTCAATCCGATTTCGAAGCACCGGCGGCAGCAATTTTACCATCGTATCTGATAGTATAGCAAGAGCACCTAAAACAAACAGAATTAGAAGTCCGATCGGCAGCCAAATACCCGAACGATTCGACGCTCGTGCACCAATCTTCGCTTGGAGCTTAGGCTCTATGTACCTCTCTATTGCATAGGTTATAGCCCCCATCGCTAACGATGCAACGATTAGAATTGCCCAGTACCCGATTGCATCCCCGGAGAAGATGGAGACAGTTTTGTAACTTTGCTTGGCAGCTGTCGCAGATAGAATGCCATTGACGACCTCGATCCCTCTGTCAGCCAATTTGGAATATATTAAAAGTGAGATCCCCATACCGATAACCGAGTATAGGATTAGCTTGATTTGAATTTTTAGACGGAGCATCGCAAGTGTGACGATTGCGATAATGGGCAGCACGACAAGTGCGCCTCGAGACAATGTCAGTAAAAAGGAAACCAGTACCGGCACAAGCATCATTCCGTGGAGGATCTGGATCCCTCTGCTTGGCGTACGGTTGATTTCGAGCAGCATTACGATCCACATAATAAGCAATAGAACAGCATACGCATTGGCATATTGAAACACAGAGGTGATTCGAATGCCGTCTTGCGGGGTCAAGGAATCTAGTAGATAGGCATTGCCAAACATGGTAAGAAACCCGTACACAACCAGAAGATAACCGAAGATGAGAAACGCAAACGGAAAACGCTCGGTAAGTTGGTCAGATCTGGACCAGAACGTTCCTGCTGCATAAAATAAAAACAAAGCCAGGTGGATAAGGATTCCGATCTTGGCCATATAGGGGGAAAAAGCTTGAAAAGAGCTCAATAAATATACGAGAGGAATTAAAATCGCTAAAACACCTATTACTATATTAGCCCGCGTCCATTCAAAGTTACGGGCACTTATCTGGAAGATAAGCCAGACTGTAATGAAAGCCGAAACAATCAATGCCAGCAAGGCCGGGCTCTCGAATTGATACTGGTTTGGACTATGAAGTCCGTACCCGAGGAAGATGCCGTTGTTAAACATCGCAATAAACATGATGAATGCGATCCATCCCCAGGCAAACCACTCTCTAAAACCCGACTTCTCTTGACGCTTCAACATGGCCACTCCTCATCAATACGCGCCTGTGCCTTTAATAACCACAGGAATCGTTTTTAACAATATTTTCATCTCCAGCGCAATGCTCCAGCGCTCAATATACTGAATGTCCAGATCAATCCATTCCTCAAAATGAAGATCGCTTCTACCGCTAACCTGCCAAAGTCCTGTCATTCCAGGAAGTACATCCATCCGGCGCCAATGGTAATTCGTATATTGGGCAACCTCATCCGGCAATGGTGGCCGTGGTCCGATCAGACTCATGTCGCCTCTCAACACATTCCACAGCTGCGGGAGCTCATCTAATGAGTATTTGCGCAGCCATCGACCGGAGCGCGTAACTCGCGGATCCTCTTTTACTTTAAAGGCTGGACCTCCGCTGACTTCATTAGATTTGACCAAGGTCTCTCTCAGTCGCTCAGCATCTGTGCACATGGATCTGAATTTCATCATGGAAAACGGAACGCCGTTCTTACCGACTCTTACTTGCTTAAAGAATATGGGACCGTTTGAGTCGAGTTTAATCCACAAGCCCAATATGAAGAACAAGGGGGATAATAGAATAAGTAGAATGGCGCTGATCATCATATCGAATAGTCGCTTTAATACGATATTTATACCCCTCAATGGTGTTTTTACGACTTCCATATACGGTTGAATAGCGTCCGTATGAAAAGCAAAAACGGTTGACATTCGATCGAACATTTCCGGTATAATCCGGATATCGACATTGTACTTGTAAATGGTGTGCAAGATCGAATCAATAACACTGCGTTCGGAAGGTATCGTTATATACACGATATCGACATGTTGATTTTGCAATACCGCTTCCAACTCCGCCGTCTTGCCGATTACTTCAGAACCAATCTTATAATCGTCCAAGTAACCGACGATCTGGAATTTGTGGCTTCGCTCCTGTTCAAGCCTTCTTTGCAGTTCATTGCCTACCTTGCCTGCGCCTACGATGAGAACGCGGTCTTGCAGATACCCCTTTTCATTTAAAGCTTGATTCATATATTTATGTGTAGCTCGCCAAGTGACAGCTTCCACGAGCATCAGAATGGCGAACGTTACTAGCGTCACCCGGGAGTAGATAAACGTCGTTTTTAATAAAAATGTGATGCCGATCGACATGAGAAACGCATAACTTGTTGCCTTTGCAGAGAACAATAATTCTTCGGTAAGCCCACGCTCTCTTTTTCCAGAGAAAAGAACGCCTTGCGCTCGAATAAATCCATGAATAATCAGAACCATGCCTAAAAATAGCAAATATTTGTCGAACACATAGACTTCGCGGATCCAATGGATGGGATCCATTGAATGGACTGCCGGATAGTCTGGAATTACTTTTACATACATGAGTAAGTAAAACGTCAAAATATATGTGCCATATTCGCCAGTTAGAAAGGAAATCTGTATCCATCGCTTGAGTTTATCAAGCTTAATTCGCTTCCTGGAAGCATTCCCTACCGCCTTTATACGCATCTGTGCGATACTCTTGGTGGTTCCAATCCGCTTCACTTCCATGCCTTCTCACCATCATTCGGGTATAGATAATTCTATTTTAACACAATTTCCGACAATCGGGACGAATGTATTTTCCAGTTCTGTGAATAAAAAACTGCCGGTATAAAGTAAATACCGGCAGTTTTAATGTTCAGCAATCAACCATTCGTGTCAGCTGTCCAGTCATTCGTAATAAACCAGAAATCGACGGCACGTTCAGCGACAAGCTTTTTAGCGCCTTGAACTACTTCATAAAGACGGAGTTTGTACTTCAGCGTCCCGTCATAGCCATTATTCGGATTCGGCTTTTTAATGACGAGCTCTTGATTCGCTCCTGCTTTTAGAGTCGTAGTCGTTGCGTCGCCTTCAATCGTCAAGTCCTGCGATAGATAGTTCGTTTCTTTCCCATCGCTGGCATTAACGCCGACTACCTCAAGCATGAGTTTGCGATCTGTCGGGTAAATATCGTAGGAGGTGTCCTTATCCAGATTGTAATCTATTGTTAACTGAATATCGTCCCCCAGCAGCGTCGGGAAGAACTTATTGATCGTGAACTTGTATGGCAGCAAGCTGATGTCTTTAAAGGTATTATACAACCGCTGCTCCTGCGGCAATCCGTAGGAGACGGCGTTAATGAAACCTTCAGCAGCCGTTTTAGCATCTGTATATTTGGTATCTGAAACGCCTTCGCCTACGATCAACTTTAAGTTATTCGTATCATAGTTTTGCGGCACTGTGGCCGTAAACGTAAGCAGTGCTTTATTCGAAGCATTAACTTGACCTTCAGCCATCGTTGCAGTAGCCGGGAAGATATCGCCGTTATCGCTCCTGAATAAACCTACCAACCTTACCGGATCGATGGTGCGCTTTTCCGCGCTTGTCAGTGTCATTTGCACCGAGAAAACTTTACTTGTAACCGTATTGTACACATTTACATTGTTTAATTGAGCTGTCATCTTGCTGCCTTCACGATCAATGTTCATAACCTTATCAACGGCATACGATGGAATTTGGGCCAAGTAAGACGTGCCCGTCAACTCTCCAAGCTTGGTCGTCGTCTTATCATCGACCTTATTGTTCAGGACTAACTGAGCCTTAGTAAAGTTAAAATTAGATGGAAGCTTTGCGTATACGTCCAGGTCTACGAAGCTGCCTGCATTTAAACCAAACTGATTGTTCACTGCAATTGTTTTAAATTCAAGCTTCGTCTTTTCATCCAAGTAAAAGTAACCGGAAAGTGCCGGAATGGATACAGCTGTTTTAGACTTGTTGGTAAGTCGAATTCTAGCTGACAGTACATCTTGACTGTTCCAAGGTTCCCTAATCAACGACGTCAGCTTATATTGATACGTGCCCTCCGTATTTGTATAAGTGAAGTTATCGGTTGATGTAGAAGTAGTCGGCGTGCCCTGGCTGAAATAAAGATTATAAGTACCGACCGGAAGCGTAACAGCCGTTTCTCCACCACTATCTTTTAAAATCATCAGTTTCCAGCCCGTCTTAGCCAATGCATTAGGAACAGTCGCCGTGATACTGAGTTCTTTGCGCGTTAGCGGTTGTATCGAGAGATCGTCTGTAATCGAAGGTGTAGCTTCGTACATAATGCCGCTGGCAGTCACAAGATAATACTTGTACTTACTAAGCGTAACGGCTTTCTTCCCGATATTGTTATATACATATTTGACCGTTATGAGCTGCTCATCGTCGCCTGATGCTGCGATCGTTGATGAGGTTACCTTAGAGTTCAACGTAGTCGTAGAGAAATACAAAGACTTGTAAGAACCTGCAGCTACGACGTTATTAAAGTTTTTAGGGAACGTGAACTTCCCAACGCCTTGCTCATAACCGGCGACACTGAAGTTAAACTTAACGACTCTAAATACCAGGTCCGATAACTTCGTTGATTCGCCTACGGTAGCATACAACGTAATCATGCTTTTAGAGTTTGGAGCCACTCTGGTGAGCTTTGCATCGGCAGCAGATGTCTTAATGGAATAAGTGCTGCCTGATAAGTTGGCTAACCTGAACCAATAGTTCGAGAGATCCAGAGAAGTAGAACTGCCGTTATAAATACTCAAAGTAAATGCAGCAATCTGTCCACCATCCACTGGGGTCAGGCCAACATCAACCAAATTAATATAGCTGGTACTACTTAAGTAAATAGGTTTAACGACTTGCGATACGGCCGTTATTTTAGACGCTGCCGCTGCTGTCGTTGTTGCAGCATAAGCCGAAACAGGCGCTATAGCCAACATGGCTGCGGTTAGTCCAACCAGTACTTTAAACTTTTTGCTAGATCCGTTCATCCGGCGATCCTCCCTAAACTCTATTGCATTTATTATAGCTTGCACACATGAATATTACGTGAACCGCATCTTAACCTACTACTATAGACGACGGATCTAGTCAAAAAGTTGTGACAAAAGAAAAAAAGAGCAAGCCCGAAGGCTTGCTCTTTTTTGTAAAGAGAGATTACTTGTTGATCGTTACGTCAGCAGCCTTGTTCTTGTTCAAGTCCTTAACGGTAGCGTTAGCGAACTTAACTTGAATAGCTTGCGAAGTGGAGAACGTACCACCATTTGCATTGATATACAGAGTGTTACCAGAAATCGTGTAGCTATTTACTGAAGTAGCAGAAGTGCTGCTGTTAATGTAGACGAAGATGCCCGAAGCACCAGCAGCCGAGTTAACATCCAGCGTTTCGCTGAAGGTTACAGCCAGTTGCGTGTCGCTGTTAACAACAACCGTTTGAGCAACCGGAGCAACGTTTTCCTTGAAGGTAACAAGTGCAGTTACCTTGTTCGTGTTCAACGTATTGCCAGCAGCATCAACAATGTTGTTAACCTTTACTTCACGTTGACCGGAAACTGGGAACGTGCCAGCCGGTACTTCTGCAACAACAGTTTGTTGGGACGGCTGGAAGTACAGAACCGTATTAGTCGGCAGAGCCGCACCATTGATGGTGTACTTCGCAACATCGAGAGCCGACGGCGCAACTTCTCTGTCGAACACGAAAGTGATCTTGCTGTTGTTCTCAGGATCAACAGTTACGCTTCTAAGTTCAATTACGCCGCTAGTAGAACCAGCGGAGACCGTGAAGGAAGAAGAACTTGCATCGTTTGCGTTAGGAGTTGCAGCCTTGTCAACAACCAGGTTGCCTGGAATCGAAAGAGAGTACGTGCCAGCACCCAGCGTCGAAACAGGAATGCGCACATAGAAGTTTTCGCCGGAATCAGCATAGTCACCATCATTGTTAGCATCGTAACCTACTGCAGCGCTAGTTGTAGCCCAGTTGATGTCTGTACGGACGCTGTTCGAATTCGTGTACGTACCGCGAATTGGATTGCGAGCACTGATATCAACTGCTTCACTGAATTTGATGTAAACATACGTACCGTCATACAGCGAACCAGCAACAGTCGGCTTGTCGCTATCCTTGCTCAGCGTTACAGATGCAGAGTAGTCAGCGCCAGTGTTGTTAACCAGATCCTTGTAACCCTTAACAACAGCCGTAGTGTTCAGGAAGCTGTTGCCACCCAGCCAGTTAACGTTGTAAGTAGCCGTCAGTTGGTCGTCGCTCAGCGTTGCAGCAGGCGTACCAGTGGAAGAGCTACCATTGTACACTGCACCAGCATTGCTAAGACCGTTGATTGCTTCGCTGAATTTAACGGTGATCGTGCTGCCGCTAGCAGTCAGAGATACAACCGTAGGAGCAACCGTATCAGTAGGAGCAGTCAACGTAGTGTTGTAGTCTGCAAAGCGATTACCAACTTTGTCAGTACCGCCGATGATGTAGAAGGAGTAATTCGTGCCCAGAGTCAGGTTGTGGATTTTAACGCCACTAACCCATCCAAGGCCGTCGCTCGTATCAGTAATCGTGGTGTAGAAAATTCCAGTCGTCGTGCCGACCGTACCTGGGTTGATTTGAGCGCCGTTAATCGAAAGCGTACCAAGGTTTGTTGCAGGAATAGACTCGCTGAACGAAACAGTAGCCGTGTTACCAGCATAGGTCACGCCAGTTACAGCAGGAGCAGTCGTGTCGTTCAGAAGAAGAGCTGCTTTGTAAGCGGAGATCGTTTGACCGGAAGCAGACTTCAGACCAGAAACCGCCAGTTCCTTATAGGAATTGTTCGGGAACGGTGCGAAAGTATACGTTACAGTCGTCTTGTCGCTGCTAACAGAAGCCGAGATCGGCTCTTCGCCAGCCAGGGACACATAGTTTACAGCAGTGTTGCTAGCGCCGATACCATAAGTAACGCCACCAACGGAGACACCTTCTTGTACCGCTTTGTTGTACTTAATAGCGATTTGCTTGTTGTTAATAGCTGTTGCGGATTCAACAACAAAGCCGCCGATGGTAACTTCCTTGGTAACAGCGACAGATGCCTTCGTGCCGTCATATGCAACAACAGTCAGCTTGTAAGTGCCTGGAACTTGCTTAGCAGTCGTGTACGTGAAGGTCTTGTCGTCCTTCAGCGTAGCAGCAACTTCAGCAGCCGTGCCCAGAGCAACCTTAACGCTGTCAGCAGCATTTACAACCTTACCAGCTACCGTGATCGTGTCATCAGCATTAATCGTAGCCGTAACATCGCTCAGAACCGGAAGGGCTTTGAGTTGGGTTACAACGTAAGCAACGTCGATCGTTTGGCCACGCGTAGCGTTAGCCTTGTAGTTCGAAGGAACAGCCAGGCCAGCGTTGGTAGCAGCTTGGATGTACGGGCCAGCCCATGCGGACGAACCAGCAACAACAGCGCCTTCAACCGGCTTGATGCCAGCGAGGGTAACAGCAACCTTGATCACTTGCTCAACAGTTACGTTCAGCTTAGGACCAAACTTGCCAGCGCCGATACCGTTAACCAGACCAGCGTCGGAAGCGGATTGGATAGCCGTGAAGTACCAGTCTTTAACCTTGACGTCGGAGAAAGAAGACGCCGTGTTGACCAGCTTCAGACCGCCAACGCTTGCAACGATCGTTGCGAACTCAGCGCGAGTCAACGTGGAGTCCAGACGCGGATTGCCGCTTGGATCACCCTTCAAAACACCTTGATCAACGAACCACTGATACTTTTGCGCAGTGGTCAGTTCAGTTGTAGCGGCAGATGCCATAGAGGCAAACATGCCGAATACCATAGCGAGTGCTATGAGAAGAGACAAACTTTTCTTCATAACCTTTTTTTCTCCTCCTCGGAAAGGACTCTGTAATGTTTGTGTAGAAGATTTGTAGCTCGATTCTCTCATCGGTGTGTCACCCCCTCTCCGGAGTTGAGCGTTGTCTATAATTGATGTCTGCACATGTCTATGGTAGTAGAAGCATGTCGCAGAAACTCGTAAACACGCAGAAAATGGCCAGGGTAAATAATGCCACTTTGATCATTATACATGCGGGCAAACCTAGCGTAAAGAGAATTCTTGGAAAAGCTAGCCGCTCGTATGTCTTAAGTCCCTCTTGCGAGTCACATGATGTTAGACGCAGTTCGTCACGAAAAGTTGCGTCGTCGCTCATTTTTTTTGAGCAATTTTTTTCCGGATTTGTCCTGACTACTTTTTACACGGAATCAGGGGCTTCCAATCATGCTTGTCTTCTTTCCACAGCCTTCTATGTATAACTTAAGACTTCCATAGTATAGCTTACGGTCGATGGCCCCGTCATTGCCAAAAGTTTTCCTCCAGCGCACAATTCTATGAAAAATGAGAAAGGGAGCCGCCGCGCCAGCGGCAACTCCCAAGCCTACTATTAGAGTTTCTTCAGCTTTTTCATAACGCGCTGCGCAATGACCGCAGCATCCGCACGCGAGAGATTCGAATCCGGTTCGTAGCGGAATGTAGCCTTGCCGCCGGCCGGCACCGTGTTGGCGATGCCGGAGATAAATCCTGCTTTATTGACTGCCAGGATCGAACTAACCGCGTATGAGTCTGTCGTAGAAGCATCGGTAAAGACTTTCTGCAACGAAACTAAGTCCTTTTCCGCATCTGCATTGCTCTTAACTAGATTCATAGCTCTTGCGATCATGACAGCAGCCTCTCCGCGCGTCAAGTTATCATTAGGCATAAAGAGTCTCGGCGACTTCCCTCTAATATATCCCATCTTGACCGCCGTCTCGACATACCTATAATTCCAATACGGCTGATCCGGGTAATCGAAAGGCTGTACATCATCAAATGTCATATTATTCGGGTCGTATTGTAGCGGAATACCCATTACCTTAACAAGCATTTGTGCGAATTCGCCGCGCGTGATGTTCTCATATACACCGAAGGAATTCGCATCCTTGTTGTTCATAATGCCGTGCGAGAACATCGACTCTAGTGCAAGCCTCGCGTATTTGTGGCCAATAATATCGCTGAAGCTGTAGCGTAAGCCCATAACGGTGTAATAACCAAAGCCGTCGAATGGCGCAGTTACCGTCTTGCTGGAAGTATTGACGATGCCGCCGATGTTTTCCCAGCCATTATTGGTATAGCGCCAGATACTCAAGTTCTGACCGTAGACGTTCGCAATGTTGGCGTCATACTTTAACGTGATCGTGCCACGTTGCGAAGGCTCGAGCCACTTAGAAGTATCATACACACGTCCATAAAACATATTCGATGCTTGATAAGGCTGCATGGCTTTCGCCATTGTATATTCTCCACTGGTTGTCGTTGCAGTGGTATCAAAGTACCCTGCATCAACCCAGAACAGCTTGGAAGCATAAGCAAAGTTGGTCTTTGGCGTCAAACGATCAACCGCATAAGAATCCACCGGCACATCTTTAATCGTACCGTCGAGTGCATTGCCGGCGAGATCCGTCTCGCCAACTGCATTGTACTTCTTCACGGTGCGTCCATCCGTCCGGTCGGCTATGCCAAAATAAATCTGCTGAGAATTGAACAAGTCGACTGTCTTGACATCTTGTCCCGGGCTCGTGTTGGCTTGGCGCAGGAACGTGTTTTTCGGGAACGACAGTTGGAGCTCACCGCTGAAAATACTAACCTTGCCGGAAGTAGATACACTCGATTTAAATTGGGCGGCGATGGAATTATCCGCTGCATAGGTCACGTCAAAAGATCCATTTACCTTTTGGGTACCTGTTACGACAGTAAACTTAATTGTATTTTTTCCGGCCTTTAAGTCGGGCATTTCATAACGAAAAATATCGCCTTCTCCTTTGGTCATCTCAATTTTGCCGACGAGCACGTGATCCGCCCCCTCCGCCTTGATGCTAATCGGCAAGAAGTTGGCATTAATAACCGCTTCGTTCGGCAGTTTCGGAGAAAGCACAAGGTATGGCGAGTAATCCCGCACGATCGTAATCGTCTGAGAAACCGTGACCGTACCTTTACGCAAAATTACAGTAAAAGTAATTTTCCCCGAAGTCGGCAGCTTCACTTCGGATAAGCGAATCTGATACTCAGTCTCTCCAGACTGCAGCGTATACTGCGTGAGCGGCAAGCTGTTTGCCTTCATATCAACGAATGGTTTGATACTGTCTACAGGCGCTGCGGGATCCGTCAAATCCAGTCTCGAAGGCGTAGCCGTTGCAAATCCGCCAGTCGCCACCGATTTCCCGTCAATCAGCATATCGATCTCATCGAAATCCTTGACCTTGAAGAGAAGATCGAGCGACTTCTCCGTCGTCGTGTATTCGTTGGTGTCTGTGATCGCAAACTTTACGTCCGGATCGGAGAATTTGCGCTTTGGCAAAGCGGGATCGTCGTTGTTCGGCGGCAAGACGTAAGGTACTGGACGAATGCTGGTGATGGCAGGCTCGTCGTCCGAAAATAAATAGATCGTGTAGGACGTCGAAACAGGAACACCGCTTGCCGTGCCCGAGAACGTGATTGTATTCGCGCCAGCAACAAGCGAGATTGGCGTCGGCGTCGAATTATTCGGAATAAAAGTAAATTTGCCGGAGCTTACGTCGATGTTGTTAGTGCTCTGCTTTAACGGCACCGTTCTGCCGTTAAGCGTAACTTGGAGCGAGCCAAGCTCGGTTGCAGAGTTCAAGTTAAAGTTCGGCAGGCTGCCCACAATGCTGTAATGCAAGAAATCGGTTGGACTTGTAAAGGTCATGCCGGTGTACAGATTGGCGATTTGAATCGTCGGCGCAGGGTTGTAAGTAAATGTGCGCGTGAGCGTATAAAGCGTCGACGTACTGTTCTTAATTGAAAAAGTCAACTTCAACTGGCCCGCGGGTAAACTGCGAATAATCAATACCGGTTTGCCTGCATCGTCAAAGTATGAATTCTTCACTATATCGGACTGAGCCGTAACATTTTCCGTCCCGCGCTCGACTTTAACGTCAACGGTATTTGCACCGAAATTCAAAGTATCAAGAAGCAAGTAAAGCGGAAGCTGAGAGACGGTCGCATTGTCTGAAAAATTGGCGGTAGAAGCGGCCGTAACTGCCGTAGACGTAGATGTAGGCAGCGTTACACTGTACATCTGTTTGACACCGGTAATGCTCGGCGAGCCGGAGAGCAGCATCTTGAACGGAAGCGTGTCCGTAAGCGTCGGACTTGGACCGACGATGCGAATATAATAATCGCCATTCGCAGATACAGCAAAGTTTGAATCGGTCGTTGCAAAGTTGTATATAACGTACCCGGGCGTTGTGCTCACGAGCGTGTAAGTGCTAATAGACGATTTAGTTGCCGAAGTATCGCCGTTCTTCCAGAGTTCTACGGTCACATCGCCGGTAGGCACCGTTGTTCCCGAATAAGGAATGACAACAGTACCAGTTACAGCAG
This sequence comes from Cohnella sp. GCM10020058, assembly GCF_042683485.1. Classification (NCBI taxonomy): domain Bacteria; kingdom Bacillati; phylum Bacillota; class Bacilli; order Caryophanales; family Paenibacillaceae; genus Cohnella; species Cohnella sp. GCM10020058. The sequence goes on along the minus strand of NZ_JBHUJV010000009.1, from coordinate 938,628 downwards.
AAGCGCTGATCGCTGTAGTGAATGTCGGCGAGTCGCCGATCTCCTGCGAACCAATCTTTATGCCGTAAGCCGTTAACGAACCGTTATAGTAAACCAAGTAACGTTTGAGTTCATAAGTTTTCGTCGCATTCTTGGCTACGATCGTTAACGTATTCAAGCCGTGATTCAAGGCGATTCCCGACAGCACATAACTTGAACCTGCGCCGCCAAACATCTGCGTGCCGTTAATCGTCACTTCAGTCGCATTGGGCGCCTTCAAAGAAATAGTGGCGGTTGGGCTGGTCACGAGAAGCGAGCTGCCCTCGGGGAGTACGGTGCCATCGATCAGCTTGATATCCGAAATGACCGGCACATTAGTAAAGTTAACGTAGGCAGTGCCGTCAACAATGTTGCCGGCCGTGTTGGTGCCTGTGACCGTAATGCGATTCAATCCGTCGTAAACCGTGATGCCGGCAAAGCGGAAAGAATTCGAGCCGGTAATGATCGGCTTCGTCGATCCGATCGTCGATTCGGCTACTGTCGTTGTCGAACCGTTTTTAATGAGCTTCTCAATCTTATAGTTAATGGTAGTAGAAGAGACGCCGCTGAACGTACCTGCAATGTCGATGACATTGCTGTTCACCTCTGAAGGCGCCTGATCGGATGTGCTGTAATCGTCAAATTGGAAGTACGCCGAAGCCGCGACAGCGGGAGTTGCCGTCGATAAGGGCAGAAGAGTCGCAACAAGCGCAAGAGTCAGCATCCAGGCGACAAACCGTTTGTGCAGAAGTTTCAAAGGAAAAATCCTCCTTGAGCGGAATCGTAGATTATAAAAGTCGGAAAACAAAAAGGGAATGCACACCACCCTGCCTGCCTCAGCGGACAGTTATCGTACCTTTGTTATCGGCCGGGCGGGTCCAATTGTTTAGCCATTTTCGTCATAATAAGTCTCTGTCCCCACTCGCTTTGTAAAGGCATAAGAAAAGCCCTGCCCGCAAGCGCGGAACAGGGCCGATCGTTTCAAGCATTATTTGGAGCGCGTACCCGCCGTCTCCTTGACGCGCATGCGCGCGAGGAAGTTCAAGATCGGACGCTTCGACTTGTCTACGATGCCGATGAGTTCGGCGCCGATCTGAAGCAAGACGAGCAGCACGCAGATAACGACGAAGGTCAACCAGTTACCGACGCCCGAGTTCGAGAACACCGACTGGAGCACCGCACATGCGCCGAAGAAAGCGGCGACGCCGTAGATGATCAGAACGGTCTTGCGGTGGCTGAAGCCGAGCTGCTGCAGGCAGTGGTGAAGATGGCCTTTGTCCGGTTCGAAGATCGGCTTCTTCTGCACGCGGCGGCGGATAATCGCAAAGAACGTATCCGACAGCGGCACGCCGATCAGCAGAAGCGGCGTTACGAACGAAACGACAGTAATCTGCTTGAATCCGAGCATCGACAGCATAGCCAGCGCGAAGCCGAGGAAAAGCGCGCCGGAATCTCCCATGAAGATCTTGGCGGGATGGAAGTTGAAGAACAAAAATCCGATAATGCCGCCCAGCAGCACCGCGCACAAAATAACGACGGTCCCTTGGCCCATCAGGGCGGACATAACGAGGATCGAGCTGATCGCAATGCCGGATACGCCGGCCGCGAGGCCGTCGAGCCCGTCGATCAGATTGATGGCATTGGTGACGCCGACGATCCAGAAGATCGTGAGCGGGATGCTGATCCAATCCGTCAAGGACTGGCTGGCTGCACCAAACGGTATATTAACGAAGTCCATTTGAATATCGAAGCCGAAAACGACGACGCAAGCCGCGGCGATCTGCACAAGAAGCTTAAGCTTGGCAGACAGCTGAAATCTGTCGTCCAGCGCGCCCAGCAGCACGATGAGCGAACCGCCCGTCAAAAGCGCGCCGATCAGACGCTTGTCGTGAGCGCTGAACCAATGATCGGGAATAAGCGGCAGCAAGAGAAGAATAATGACCGTAAACGAAGCGTAGAAGGACAGGCCGCCGAGCCGGGGCATGATCCGCGTATGCACCTTGCGGTAATTCGGTTTGTCGACCGCGCCGACGAGAAATGCGAACTTCTTGACGAGCGGCGTCAGCACGAGCGCAAGCGCGAGCGATAGCATAAATCCGGTGATCCCGATTCCAACCATCCAGCCTGTCGGCATCTTTACATCTCCTTTAGCTTATGTACCGGAATGAATTATACGCTCCGGCACGGGAATGAACAAGCCAATAATTTCGCCGAATTCCGGCAAAAAAGGCCGTTTTCCTGCATTCAGGTTCATTTTCACGCGTTTTCATTTCGTTTGTAAAAGGTTATCGCCGTCTCTTGCCACTTTGATCGCGAATTGGGGAAGTACCATCATTCGCCTGATCCGCGTCGGCTCCTTAAGCAGCCGATAAAACCACTCTAGCCGAAGGCGGATAAACAGCGCAGGCGCGCGCTTGGCCTTGCCCGCGAGTACGTCGAAGCTGCCGCCGACGCCCATCATGACGGGTACGCCGAGCGCTGCCTGGTGCTTCGCGAGCCATGGCTCCTGGTTATCCATCGAGCGGGCGACGAACAGCAAATCGGGCTTCGCCCCGCGGATGGCAGCCACGACGGCTTCATCGTCTCTGTCGGTAAAATACCCGTTGCGAACGCCAGCGAATCGAACGCCCGGATAGAGCGAAGCCAGCTTGGCATGGGCGGCATCGACGACTTCCTGCGAAGCGCCGAGCAAGTAGACGCTCCAATTGCGGCGGTCTCCCTCGCGCATCAGCTCATGCAGCAGGTCGTAACCGGCTACGCGTTCAGCCACGGGTTGACGGACGCGGCGTGCCGCCCATACGACGCCGGTCCCGTCGGGCACGACGAGCTCCGCAGTCGCCAGCGCCCGGCGGAAGTCAGGGTTCTGCAGCGACTTCATGACCATCTCCGGATTACCGGTGACGACCCGGTGGCTTTTGCGGGACGCGACGGCCTTGATTAGATGAGCGACCGTGTCGGTCATATTCATTTTTGAAAACGGTATGCCGTAAATCGATACGGTCGGAAAACTGCGGGCTTCCGCGGTCTGAGACATGATTATCTCCCTCTGAGTTCCAGGCAGGCTTCGACGATTCGCTGCGCCGGTACGGCCGCTTCTTCCTTCAGTCGCCGGATGGCGCTGTAATGGTCGATGCGCCACTGTGCCGGATCTTCTATGAATTGGACGGACTTGGCCGAAAATTGTTGCAAATCGATCGCGTCGACGGTGCCGATCGGCCGGTCGCCGAGGCGATGCAGGAATTGGTCGATTTTCGGATCGTAGGACAATCCGAGCAGCGGCACTTCGCGGTTCGCGGCATAGATGAGCGAATGAAGCCGCATGCCGACCAGCAGGTCGCAGCGGTCGATCTCGCGCAGCATCTCCTGCGGCGCATCGTGCGCAGGCGCGATCTCGGCCGCGGCGGCGGCATCGCCCAGTCGCTCGATCACGTAGCGCGACGCATCCTCGTCCGCGCCCTCGTGAAAGGGCAAGAACCGCAGCCGCACCGGCCGCTGTCGCGCCAGTGCCGCAAGCGCCGCGGCAATCCGGTCCAGGTCGGACCGGTCGCTGCGCCAGAACCGCACGGACACGCCGACCAGCGGCGGCCTGTCCGTGCCGCCTCCGCGCGCCGCGCCAGCGCCTTCGGCTGCCGCGGCTTCGCGCCCCTCGGCGCCCGCATCGGTGGCGCCGTCCAGCCCCGCCGCGCCTGCGGCTGCGCGCGGCGCACTACCCGCAGCGCCGCCAGCAGCTGCAGCGCCGCGCACCTCCGCCCCGCCGCCCGACGGCGGCAGCGGCAGCCCCATAACCGGGTCCGGCACGACCGCGACCCGGTCCTCCGGGACGCCAAAGCCGGCCAGCAGCGCGGCCGACTCGGCATCCCGCACCGACACGTACGACGCCTTGCGCATCGCCCGCGCGATGAACGGACCGAACATCCTGCGTTTCACCGGCCCGATGCCCTGCGCGTAGATAAACGAAGGCTTGCGTGCCCAGCGCGCCATCTCCAGGATACCCAGATAATACGGAATCGACCCGAGCCCGGTTGCGTCTTGGAGCAAACTGCCGCCGCCGCTGATGACGCCGTCGCTGGCAGCGATCGCCTCGCGCACCTCTCGCAGCTTCATACGCGGCACCGACCAGACGCCATACTGCCGAGCCGTCCAAGTCGGGTCTCCCGACAGGACGATCGGCTCGACGAACACGCCCTGGTCCTCGCCGGCCTGCTCAAGCGCGTTCAAAATGCTGAGCAGCACCGCTTCGTCCCCGCTATTGCGGAAGCCGTAGTAGCCGGACAACACCAGCCGCAGCTTCCGGTCCGTTTTTGCCATACCCATTATGCCATGCACCGCCTATGTTTACCTTAAATTCAGATGAATGCGGCCCGCGCCTTCCTTGCCAGGCGGCAGCTTCGAGCCCTTGGCGGCCGCATTATCCTTCACCCGGTTCGCCTCATGCGGAACAAACTCACTTCAGCGCCGGCTGCTTTCTCCACGCCGCCCACAGCCGCTCCAGCACCTGCCAGACGACGATCAGCACGAGTCCGATCAAGAAACCGATACCGAGTCCCAGCAGATCCCGGGTCGCGGACAGCACGGCCGGCGTATGAATATGCGCGAACGTGTCGACCATCGACAGCTGCCCGATCGTGGCTGCGACGATGATCACGAGCGGCCACTTCGGATAGCGGAGCGACAGGAACAGGCCGAGGAGCATGAGCGGGTGGCCCATGGCGAATTCCTTGAATCTCGGACGTACGTGGAAGGTCGTCTCAAGGAACGTGCGTAGCTTCATCTCGAGGCCGGATGCGGAGCCGCCGTTGCCTGTACGCGTCAGGTAATAGTAGCCTGCCGCCAGCAAGAAGACGCCGATGATGACCCAGAACACCTTGATCGGCATGACCAGCAGCTGACGAATGTTGCCCCAGAACCCGTTCGCGGAGCCGTAGAAAAATACGTACAGCGCCACCAGCGCGATCGGCGCGAGATGGAGCAGGCTTACGCCGCGGAACTGCTGCAGCACGAGTTCGTACGTAATGTCGTTCAGCAGCGCGATAACGAACGGAATCGCAATGACGGACAGAATCGCCGTACGAACATAGAGCATGATCGCTGAGCCCAGGCGGCGTCCGGCTGACATGCGGAAGTTTTCCGGGCGATTCCTTCTGGCCCGCAGCAGTCGGACCAGCGTCACGACGGATACCGTCGGCGCCGCAATCGCCGCGAAGAGCGCCAGCGCCTGCGTGAGCAGCGACGAATTCGTCGCGAGCACGCCAGCGCCGCCGATAAAGCCGAGAATCGTCACCGGCAAGAGCAGCGGCGGCAGGAACAAACCGATCATGAGCGCGACAAGCGATACCGCGCCCGCGATCGCGAGGCCGCGCCACACCGTTTCGGCCGGGGCCTTATGAATCTTGAAGGCATGCGCCTCGCCCGTCTCGAAGCCGAAGTCGCGCATGCGCTCGATCGCGCCGTCGTCGCCTGTAAGCGCGGTGATGATCGTCTTGTCGATCGGATGGGTGACCCGGGCCCGCTTGTCGTCGCGCGCGGGTGCGGCGTTCAGATAGATCATCCGAATGTTGCGGTCCTTTACCGCGAGCACGAGACGGTCCTTCAGCGTCTCCGGGCTGATCACCATCATCTCGGATTCGGACACCGAGTGCAGACGGATCGCGTTATAATCGAGCTTCTGGGCGAGCGCGCCCATGCCGAGCTGCGGCGCCCTCAGGTTCTCGATGACTGCGATGCCGAATCCGCCGTCCTTAAGCTGCTTGGCGAAGTCGTCCAGGCTTTTGTCTTCTGCCTGATTGTTGTAGCCCGTCACGGCTTCTCCGTCGAAAATGATCCGGGTCGCGCCCACCGCCTTGAATTTGGCCAGCCAATCGCTGACGCGCGCGGCGTCGTAGGGTTGGGTGCGGTCGGAAATGCGCGGCACGACCATCAGCCCTGCATCGTGAATCGCCTGCATGGCCAGCGGATTCGGTTCCATCGGACGCAGTCTGGCGTCGTCCGGTCCGACCCCGATGATCATGCCGTCGCGACCCTTCGCGGACCAGGACTCGATGCTGATCCCGGCCTGATTGAACGCATCCTCCACGATCGGCTTAATCGCCGGCTCGGTATCCGGCTTGTTGAACAGCACGTATGTACGATTGTCGCCGGGCTGGCTCAGTTCGCCTACCAATTGTGCCGCCTGCTGCGCGGAATACACGGACACGTCGCCCGTCAGGCTCAGCTCGTCCAGATTGCTTTCGAACACCGCCATTCCGTTTACGCCGGCGTCCTTCAATTTTTTAAGCTGTTCTGCGGCAAACGCCTTCGGATCCGCCTGCGTAGCCGCGATCGTCAGGATGTCCTTGTAATCCACGATGATTTCCACTTTGTCCGCCGAGTTCTCCGTCTGTACGCGCGCATAAGCGACAGGCAGCGACCCTAGCACGCCAAGCAGCACGACCCACCAGAGCCACTTCGCCAATCTGCGATTCCATTGTTCCAGCCATACAGGCACAACTTCCACTCCCTTTTATCACATAGACGACGGCGCACGTTGGATGCCAACGCTTCGAACGGACGCCGAAATTCTCGAATGCCACAAATTTAAATGTAGTATTGCAGTTATCCGGACATTGAATGCCGAAAACGCAACATTTTCCTGTGCCTGCCGCGAACGTCCGGACACCCCTACATACGCGACTCTTCCTATAGACGTCCTCGCCGCCGCACAAGTTTCGCGCCCTGCGCCCGATTGTCGGCATATAGCTTCATTTCCCGCGCAATACCGCGACAAGATGCGACACCGCGCAGACGCAGAGATGCCTCGCGCCTCGCCTAGTCTCTGCCTTGTCACTGATCTGTATCTGTCTTGTCACTGACCTGTCTCTGCCTTGTCACTGACCTGTCTTTACCTTGACCCTGCCTTGCCTCTGCCCTGCCATTGCCTTGCCCCTGCCAACCTGAGCCGGCAGCCTTCGGCCACGTTCATCGTCCTCAAGCTCTTCGCCCTTGAGTCACTCGTCTCTTCTCCCTTGAGCCTCTCGTCTCTTCTCCCTTGAGCTTCTCGTCTCTTCTCCCTTGAATCACTCGTCTCTTCGCCCTTCAGCAACTCGTCTCGCCGCCCTTAATCCCCTCGTCTCGCCGCCCAAGCGCACAAGCGCCCGCAAGCCGTGCATCGCGCATGGCTGCGGGCAAACTGGTGGCCGGAAAAGCACGCGGGCTTCGCTTAGCTAAGTGCGTCCACGCGCGCCATGACCGCGGCAACGAGCGCATCCAGCGCCGCATTCGCGCCGTCGAGGTCGTCGCCGCGAACGGCGAAGTATACTTTGATCTTGGGCTCGGTTCCCGAAGGACGGAGACAGAACCAGGAGCCGTCCGCGCGAAGGAACTTCAGCACGTTCTCCTTGGGCAGACCGTCGAGTCCCAGCTCATAGTCGAGCGCTTGGTCCACTTTGATGCCGCCAACCTCGGCCGGCGGGTTCGTACGCCAGTCCGCCATGATCGCGGCGATCTGGGCGACGCCGTCCTTGCCTTTGAGCGTGCGGGACTCCAGCTTCTCAAGGTACGTACCGTACTTTGCATACAGCTCGAGCAGCACGTCGTACAACGTCTTGCCCTGCGTCTTATAGAAAGCGGCAGCCTCGCAAATGAGCAGCGAAGCGACGACCGCATCTTTGTCGCGCGCGTAAGTACCCGCCAGATACCCGTAGCTCTCCTCGTAGCCGAAGAGGAACGTATGCTCCCCCGTCGCTTCGAACTCGGTCATCTTTTCCCCGATGTACTTGAAGCCGGTCAGCGTATTAATGACCGCACTGCCGTAAGAACGGGCGATATCGGCGCCCATCTCGCTCGTGACGATCGTCTTGATGACGGCGCCGTTAGCCGGCAGCCGCCCCTTGGCCTCCAGATTGGAGAGCAGATAGTGTACCATCAGCGCGCCCGACTGATTGCCGGACAGCACCACGTACTCGCCCTTGTCGTTCTTGACGACCGCCCCCATGCGGTCGCAGTCCGGATCCGTGCCGATAATGATATCCGCGCCGACTTCGTCCGCGAGCCTGATCGCGAGCGTGAACGCCTCGTGTTCCTCCGGATTCGGCGACTTGACGGTCGAGAACATGCCGTTCGGCTGCTCTTGCTCCGGCACGACGTGAACGTTCGTAAAGCCCGCCGCGGCGAGCACCCAGCGCACGGGCATGTTGCCTGCGCCGTGCAGCGGCGTATAGACGACGGAGAGCGCCGATCCCGCGCCGCTTTTCAGCACCTCGGGATGGACGGACTGGGCGGCTACCGTATGTACGAAGCGATTGTCCTCGTTCTCGCCGAGCCAGACGATAAGTCCCTGCGCTTCGGCTTCGCCTTGGCCGATGCGCTTGACGTCCTCGAACGCGTCGACCTCGCGAATCCCGGCGATGACTTGCTCGGCCTGATGCGGCACCAGCTGGCAGCCGTCCTGGCCATAAACCTTGTACCCGTTGTATTCTGGCGGGTTGTGGCTGGCCGTCACGACGACGCCGCCTGCAGCCTTGAGATCGCGCACGGCGTACGAGAGCTGCGGCGTCGGACGCAGCGAACGGAACAGATAAGCCTTGATGCCGTTCGCCGCCAGCACTTGTGCCGTCTCGAGCGAGAAAATATCGGAATTATTGCGGGAGTCGTGCGCGATGACGACGGAGGGAGACTCGAAGTTGCGCAGCAAATAATTGGCGAAGCCCTGGGTCGCGCGGCCGATCATATATCGGTTCATCCGGTTCGTGCCCGCGCCCATCACGCCGCGCAAGCCGCCGGTACCGAACTCGAGCTCCCGATAGAAGCGGTCTTCGATCTCCGCGGGCTTGTCCGCGATCGCGCGCAGCTCCTCCTTTGTCGAGGCATCTACTTTCGGATTGTTCAGCCAGGATTCGTACACTTCGTTAGCAGCATTGGTCATCAATTTCTCATCCTTCCGTCTTTGGTCTCTTTATCTATACCCAGGCGCCGCACTTCCCGTCACAGGCAGCGCGGCACGCCGGAGCCGTGCTCATTTCCCCTTCGCCGGATCCGTCAGCGCGAACATCAGCACGCCTTCGGCTACGACCTTGCCGTCCACCTTTGCGGATGCCTGTCCCTTGCCGACCGGCCCCTTTAATCGAATAATCTCGACCTCAAGCGTGAGCGTATCGCCCGGCGTCACCTGTCCGCGCCAACGGAACTCGTCCACGCCTGCGAACAGGCCGATCTTGCCCTTATTTTCCTCGAGGCCGAGAATCGCCGTCGCTCCGACCTGCGCGAGCGCCTCCAGGATCAATACGCCGGGCATGACCGGGAAGCCCGGGAAATGCCCCGCAAAATATGGCTCGTTCATCGTCACGTTTTTGAGTCCGACCGCGCGCTTGCCCGGCTCGAGCTCGAGGATCCGGTCGATGAGCAGGAAAGGCTGGCGGTGCGGAATGATTTCCTGAATCTGATTGATGTCGAGCATAACTATACTCCCTCCGAATATAAGGCGACCTAGGAATAATTGCGCGGTCCGGCGCCCATACTATGTATAATCCTTCCGCGTACTGCAGCCGCGAAGGTTGAATATAAGAGGGCTTGCCTCCTGTGCCGATCGCTTCCCGCGCGGCCTTGCGGCAAGTCCTTTTGTCGCCTCCGCAGGCCTGCTGCGCGCGATTCAGGCGGACTTCGTCTCGCTGTTCAGCTCTTTAAATGAAGTGAAGTAAACGAATGACGTCAAGAATGACAGTCCGACGGCAATCCAGAGCGCGACAACGCCTCCCGGCTGGTCCAGGATCAGCAGGACGATCGCCAAATAATAAATGACGGTCGTCAGCTTGCCATAGGAATTCGCGGGGACCGTCCGCTTGCCCCGAAAATGAAAGAAGGTGCCGGTCGCGATCATCCCTACCTCGCGAAACGCCATTGCGCCCGCAGCAGCCCAAGGAATGTCTCCGTCCGCCAGCAGCGCGCCGACGACGGCGAGCATCATGAGCTTGTCCGCCAGCGGATCGAGCATAATGCCGATCTGCGTCACCAGGCCGCTGCGCCTTGCGATATATCCGTCAAGCATGTCGGTAAGCCCGGCCGCGAACACTACGATCAACGCCCATATGGGATGTCCGTTCAGATATAGCGCCAAGAATACGGGGATCAGGAGAAAGCGGGACATCGTCAACAGATTCGGCACATTCACCGCCGGAGCCACCCTTTCGCCATCGGATCCGCGAACGCGATCGCGAGACCGTTGTCAGCTTTTATTATACCGCCAGTCCTGCTTCTGGTAAAATCCCGTTCCAGCTTCACGGGTCAATGATACCATATGTATCGCATTTGCACATAAAAAAACTCCCCTTGCCGTCAGACGGGGAGCCTCCTTGTCGTCCTTCCATTCTCGGCGTCTGCGCATCTCGGCGTCTACGCATCCGCAGTGCGCATGTCCATCCATTCCGAACGGCGGCTAACGGCTGCCCTCGAAAATGAGATCGTACATATGCTTCCAGGTATTCCAGTCGAACACGTCCGACCAGTCCTGCTTGCCCAGCACCGCGTAACCGATCCCAAGTCCCGCCATGAGCGCCAGGATACAGAACACCGGAATAAGCAAAATTTTGACGCTAGTCCAAACGATCAGCATCATGAGCCGTCCTGCGGATCGCTGCTTCTTGTCCGTCGGACGCTTCGTCGCTGACACGGTAGATCCTCCTTCAGAATAAAGAAGCCCGAATATCATTGCTCTCGAGTCAATTTATTCTAAGCTTTGGGTCGGAATTGCGCAAGCGGGCCGGCTATAACGCCGGACCGCCAGCGGTCGTCAGGCCGCGTCAGACGCGAAGATTGGCCGCCATCTGGGACATTTGGTCGCCGGAGCTGAGCGCCCTCGCGCTCAATTGGTAGGCACGCTGAACATTGACCAGGTCGGCCATTTCGTCGCCCAGGCTGACGTTGGACTCCTCGAGGAAGCCCTGGCGAATCGCGATGCCGCCGGACGCGTCGGGTCTCGCGACGACATTCGCCACGACATCCGCCACGTTGACGTCCGAAGGCACACCGTACAGATTGTCGGCGACGGCCTGCAGCAGCTCGGGCTTATTAACCTCGACGAGCCGCAGCGTGCCCAGTTCGATCGATTCGTTGCCGTCCGCGGAGCGGGCGCTCAGACTGCCGTCCGCACCGACGATCAGCTCGTAGTTGTCGGGCACGCGTACAAAAGTATCCTGGCCTTGCGGCGAGACGGCGACGATCGGGTAGCCTTGGGCCGTCGTCAGGATACGGTCGCCGCCGTTCGTCGGCGACAGCTGAAAGGCGCCTTGCCGCGTGAAGGCGCGCGCGCTGTCGAGCGTGCCGCCGGAGCGAACCTCGAACAGGGCGTTGCCTGCGATGGCGAGGTCGGTCAGGCTGTCCGTTTGCTGCATGGCGCCCTGCGTCATATCGATCTGCTGGCCGACGACGCGAGCGCCCCAGCCCTGAGTGAAGCCGAGCGGCGTGCGGCGGCCCGGCAGCTCAAACGATTTTTCGTGCGGCTGGACGTTCGTTAGGATATCCTCGAATACCGTGCTCTTGCGCTTGTAGCCCTTGGTGTTCACGTTGGCGATATTGTCGGCGAGTACGTCCAGCTTCTGTTGGAGAGCGCCCATGGACGCGGCTGCGCTGACGACGGAGTTGTTCATCTCGATTCCCCTTCGCTTCTAGTTAGACTCTGCCGACATCGTTGACTGCCTTGTCCAGGCTGCGGTCGTAGTACTGGACCATTTTTTGGTTCGCCTCGTAGGCGCGCAGCGCGCTCATCAGGTCGACCATCGACTGCGAAGCATCCACGTTGGATCGCTCCAGATAACCCTGCTTAATCTCCACGCGCTCGCCGGCCTGTACCTGACGCAGCCCGTTGGCGTCGCCCTGGTAGACGTATTTGCCGTCGCCCTGGCGAATGAGCTGATTCGGGTCGTTGACCTCGGTAAGCAGAAGCGCAGGGCTGCCCGCCAACGGCTGCTGGGTCTCCTTGTCGATCAAGCGGCCGTCCGCCGTGACCTGTACGTTGTCCCAGGTGCCGTCGACGCGAATGGCTTGTCCGTCCACGCCGAGCACTTGCATTCCGTCGGGCGTCACCAGCGTGCCGTCCGCCGTCGTGCGGAACCCGCCGTCGCGCGTGTAACGTCGCTCTCCGTCCGCGTTCTGCACCGTGAACAGCGCCTGCGGCTGATAAGTGACGTTGCCGTTCGCGTCCACGTACTTGCCGGAGCCGTCGAACACTTGGCCGTCTACGAGGATATCCGACACGAGCGCCAGGTCCTGGCTGCGTCCCGTCTCGTTCAGGTCGCCCTGCCCCAGATTGATCAAGCTTTCTTCCGCGAAAACGCCGGTGTTGAGCTTGCCGATCGTACCCTTCGTATCGTCCGGACTGCCCATCAGCGAGATCAGCATCTCGGGGAATGCCCGGTTCACCGAGTTGACGCCTTTGTAGCCCGGCGTATTCAAGTTGGCGACGTTGTTGGTCACCGTGTCGTGCCTTCGCTGCTCGGCAATCATCCCCGCAGCCGCAGTATACAATCCTCTGATCATGTTGCAGTTCCCTCCCGTTGTGAGAAAGCTACTTGCGGCGCGCCATCTTGTCGAGATGATCGAGCATGATGCCCGTCCCCTTGACGACACAGTGCATCGGGTCTTCGGCAATCAACACAGGTACTTTGAGCTCGTCCGCCAGCAGCGAGTCGAGTCCGTCCAGAAGCGCCCCGCCTCCGGTCAGAATGACGCCCCGGTCGATGATATCGGCCGACAGCTCGGGCGGCGTCCGCTCGAGTACGGCTTTGGCGGCGACGACGATGGACGATACCGGCTCCCACAGCGCCTCGCGGACCTCGTCCGCGTGAATCGTCACGGTGAGCGGCAACCCCGAGACCATATCCCGTCCCCGGATATCCATCTCCTCTTGCCGTCCCCCTGTATATACGGTGCCGATCTTGATCTTGATATCCTCGCTTGTCCGTTCTCCGATCAGCAGTTTGTATTTATTTTTAATATATCTCATGATCGCGGCGTCGAACTTGTCCCCCGCTACCTTGAGCGACGAGGCAGTCACAATAGCGCCCATCGACAACACCGCGACGTCGGTCGTACCGCCGCCGATATCCACGACCATGTTGCCGCTGGGCTGAAAGATATCCATGCCCGCGCCGATCGCGGCCGCCTTGGGCTCTTCCTCCAGGAAAACTTCCTTCGCTCCGCTGCGCTCCGCAGCTTCGCGAATCGCTTTTTGCTCAACCGAGGTGATATTGGTCGGCGCGCAGATCAGAATGCGCGGACGCCCGTACCAGCTGCGGCCTCCGACCCGCTGAATGAATGCCTTCAGCATCATGTCCGTAACTTCGAAGTCGGCGATGACGCCGTCCTTCAGCGGGCGGATCGCGATGATATTGCCGGGGGTGCGGCCGACCATGCGGCGCGCATCCTCCCCGACGGCCAGCACCCTGCGGGTGTCGTTCTCTATCGCGACAACGGAAGGCTCGTCGAGCACGACGCCCTTGCCTTTGATGTGGATGGAAACGTTCGCCGTGCCCAAGTCGATTCCGATGTCTTTACTGAACATATGAAAAACAAGCCTCCAACGCATAGATATTCCTTGTAGTATTCGCCATGATTTCTAAAAATCCTCTAACAAATCTAATGATATGACAAAAATTACGCCTTCGCTACCGCGAATACTTCCCGCTTCTTAATCGTCGTTTTCTTGTACTTGATCTTGGTCGCCTCGCCGCCACGCAGGTGCCGGATCGACTTGTGGTACTCGAGGATGTGCTTGACCTGATCGGCCAGATCCGGATTGATCTCCGGCAGACGCTCGGTCAGATCTTTATGCACCGTGCTCTTGGAGACGCCGAATTCTTTGGCGATGGTTCGAACCGTATTGCGCGTCTCCACGATGCTGCGGCCGATCTTGATGGTCCGTTCTTTGATGTAATCGTGCACGCTCCCGCCTCCCTGCTCTGATTGATTGGTACAGTATATGAGGGGGACGTTCACTTATTCTTTGTAACCAAGCCTGACAAGCCTATAAAGTCCGCAAGCGGCGGGGCTTATGGGTCAAATGGACTTCTAGTGCGTCCTAATAAACGCAAAAAAAGACGAGCCCAAAGGCCCGTCTGGCGTTATCTATACCGTCGGTCGCAACCGCTCATCCCTTGATGGACACGGAGCGGGACACGTAAATGCGAGCGTTTTCGTTCAGATCGATCTCATAAGGGGACGGCACGCGGCCGTCGGCTTCCCGCACGACCAGCACGACCGGCTTGTGCGCAGGCCGATTTGCCGTATCCTTGACGATCGCAGTCTCTCCGCTGCTGAGGAGCACAGCCATCCCCGCGGGAAAAATCGTGAGGTTCTTGAGAAACGAGCGCACGACGCCGATGCCGAACTCGTAGTTGCCGGCTGCGAACATATATTCCATCGCCTCGCAAGGCGGGTAAGGATCGCGATGATGGCGGGGCGAGAGCAGCGCGTCGAATACGTCGGCCAGTCCGACGATCTGCGCCATGTCCGGAATCTTGTCCTGCGCGACTCCGTACGGATAACCGCCCCCTCTATAACGCTCGTGGTGAAGCAGCGCGCACTTGGCCGCAGCATCCGGAACTTCGCGCATGCGCCCCAGCGCGTGATAACCGAGCGTCGTATGCTGCTTGACCGCATCCATCTCCGCTTCCGTAAGCTTGCGTCTTGCGCGGAGCAGCTCGGGCGAGATCCGCGTCATGCCGACGTCGAATAGCAGCGCACCGACGCCCAGCTCGTACTGGGCGCTCGCATCCATCCCGCCCGACGCGCCAATTACGGCCGACATAAGCGACACCTGCAGGGTGTGGTCGAACAACGATTGATCGGTCTGCCTCAGCACGCTGAGCTCCTCGGCTACCGCCCTGTGACTGACCGCAGAGAGAAGGCGCTCCCGGTAGCCCCGTTTGAAGTTCGCAAGCTCGGCGAGAGGCAGGGCAACTTTGCTGTAGTTTTCCTCCGTCTCTAAAAAGCGGATCAGACTGTGATGCGTCTCCTGAAGCTGAACCGGATCGGCGCGCAGCAGCTCGATCTCCTCGACGTTCCTGACCTTCTCGTCGGGCCGCAGCTTCATGCGGGAAGCCAGCAGCGCTTCGGCCGCCGCGCCGCGCTTGCCGAGGGCTACCGATTGAAATCCGAGGATTTGCAATCGATCTATGTATTGCGCCGTAAGCTCCGTGCCGGCCTCGAGCATGACCAATCCGTTTTTTCCGTATACCGGCCTGTCCAGCACATCGCCGGGGTGAAGTTCGTCTACAGTCACGAGCTTCATCTATCACGCGTCCTCTCTGAAGTCGATAGATCCTCGGTAGTATCAATTATGGTACTATCGTAACACAAATGCCATCATTTGGTCAGCTATTAAAACACAAAAATAGACAGGGATGCCCTTGCGCGCCGCCGCACGCCCGGGCATCCCTGCCATTGTTACCAGATTACTGTTGATCGCCGATCAGCGAAGCCGGATCCACGGTCTGGCTGTTGCTCTTGACTGCGAAGTGGACGTGAACGCCTTCATCCTTCTCTAGTTCGCTAACCCCGGCCGTGCCGAGCACATCGCCTTGCTTGACCGAATCTCCCACCTTAACCTTCAGCTCGGCCAGGCTTTGGTAGACGGTGACAAGACCGTTCGGATGCTTGATATTAATCTCGTAACCGTTTTGCGGCGTCTGCTCCGCCACCGTCACTTCGCCGCTCATCGCAGCCTTGACGTCGAACGCCTTGCCGTCCTTGCTCGCGAGGTCGATCGCCGTGTGCGGCGTGAACTGGTTGTCGTGCTTCACCATTGCGGCTGCCTGTTCTTCTTCCGTACCGTTCTCGTTGTAGTACGGCATGGACACCGACATCGCGTCACGGTTGGTCACCGGCCAAGCGAGGGTCTCTCCGCCTGCCGCTACCGGCAGCGCGTCCGGATCCTCGGCGGTCTGACCGTCTGTGCCGACCTCCTGCTTCACGCCCGCGGTGCTCGCTACGTCCTTCGGCTTGCCGCTCGTTCCCGAGCTGGCGTTCAGCCAGAGGATCGTTACGATGATTGCCGCTGCGGCCATGTACATGGCGGGGAACACCCACCGCTTGGCGAAAAACCTTTTCGTTGCCGAAGGACGGGACGACGAGCTGACGACACTTCTGGTACTGCCTGGTTCGATCTTGCCGTTTGGTTTGTTTGAATCATTCATTTTTTATCACCTCAGTAAAAGAGTGTTGCCAGGTGATAGTTTTTTAAACATGCCTTTTGCAAGATTAAGGGATTTATAGCTTAGCAGTGTCGGCGCTCGCGGATTGAAGCGCGGTCACCGTCTTCAGCTGTATGCCCGTATAGTAGTGAAGCACGATGTCCGCGGCAGTCGCGCCCGTCTTCGCCATGCCCTCCGCGCCCCATTGGCTCATGCCGACGCCATGCCCGCTGCCGTAGGTCGTTATCGAGATCATCCCCTTCTCGATCTTCCAGTCGAACGCGGCGGACCGCAACCCTAGCAGTCTGCGAACCTCGATACCCGATAGCGTCTTGCCGCCGACGGTCGCCGTACTCACTCTTTTTCCGTCGGTCCAGCTATTAATAACGGCGGCCGGCCGTTTGCCGAACCCCGTCAGCGTCGCCAGCGACTTGACGCCGAGCTTGCGATAGAATTCGCTCAGCTTCATCTCTACGGTTTCCTCGGCACGGGGCGAGTCTTTGCGATCCCATGGACTGCTCACCGACACCAGATAAGGCAAATCCGCTGCGAAAACATCTTTTGCATTTTCCGTAAAGCCGTTGCTGCTGGAAAAGTAAAGAGATTCGATAGGCGCTCCGCCGTATACCATGACGATGCCGCGCGTCCGCCGTACCGCCTCGTCTACTGCCGCCCATGCTGCCGGATTTTCCTTCTTGAGCTTGTCCATCTCCGAACGGGAGCGGTAGACCTGGTGCGTCACCGTGTCGGTCACGTCCGCGCCGCGGACAGGCACCCCGGACCGATCCTCGTTCCACAGGCGGCGTATCAAATAGGTGCGCGCCGCGATCGCTTGGGCCTCCAGCGCGGCCGGCTCGAAGTCCGTCGGCATCTCTGCCGCCACGACGCCCTTGACGTACGTCTCCAAGCCGGCCCGTTCGACCCGCTTATCGTCGGATAAGTAGACGCGAACGACGAGCGCGCTGTCCTCCCGATCCGCCCGTAGCCCCCGAGCGGCGTCTGCTGCAGACAGGGCGCCACCCTGTGCCTGCGTTTCTGACGACTCCTGGCCGTCTTTTTCGCGTGATTCGGCGCCATTCTCTTCGGATGTATCTTTGGATATAACGACGCTGTCCGGCTTCTCATTCTTCTCTCCAACGCGGTTCGCAACCGTGCCCGCGCCCTCCTCGACGACCTGCGCCAGATTCGTCTCTCTCGCGTGGCGCTCCGCCCAGGACCAGCTTGCTAGCAACGCGCCCGTGCCGAAGGCCAGAATGAGCAAGAGGCCAACCGGCCGCATGCCGCCTCCGCCGGTGCGTAGAAACCCGCCTCTTAGCCTGCCCCTGCGTCGATTCAGACGTACCGAATACACCCCTTTGTTGCGATCCGCTTGTCCATCTTCTTTTTGCATGCCTTCGACCTTCCTCTCTTCGTTGTCCTTTTCCTCGCACGCTACCAATCTATGAATGGCGCGGAGTCGCTAGAACAAGACAAAGAGAATGCAAAAAAGCCTTCGCGCCCGGGACCGGATACAAACATCTCGGTCCAAGGCGCGAAGGCGCGGGGATGATAAGTGCGATTAAAAGAAAATCATGCCAGCGTAGGCTGCACGCGCAGCATCGCTACGCTGTCCGATGCGACACGCTCTTCGGACGCTGCCTGAAGCGAGCGACGCACGGCGAACGGCTCTGCCGGCACCGGCGGTGCTTGAATCACAACTGCAGCAGCGGGCGCCGGGGCCGGAACTTCTTCGCCCTCGCCCAGGCGGCTGATATCCGCGCCTAGCGCGGCCAGCTTGCCGACGATGTCCATGTAGCCGCGGTCGATGTGATGCGTACCGGTCACCTCGGTGACGCCTTCCGCAGCCAGGCCTACGCAGATCAGCGCAGCTCCCGCGCGCAGATCCGTTGCGCAGACCGGAGCACCGGACAGCCGCTTGCCGCCGGAGATGACGGCGGTGCGGCCTTCGATCTTGATGTCGGCCCCCATCTTCGCCATCTCTTCGACGTGCATGAAGCGGTTCTCGAACACCGTCTCCGTCACAATGCTCGTACCCGGGCTGGCGAGCAGCAGCGCCATGAATTGCGCCTGCATGTCGGTCGGGAAGCCCGGATAAGGCAGCGTCTTGACATCGACGCCCTTGAGCGGGCGATTCGTGAAGACGCGAATGCCGCTGTCGTCCGCTTCGATGCCGACGCCCATCTCTTCAAGCTTGGCGACGACCGGACCCAGGTGGTCGCGGATCGCGCCTTCGACGTACACATCGCCGCCGGAAATAGCCGCCGCGATCATGTAGGTGCCGGCCTCTACCCGGTCCGGAATAACCGTGTGGCGGATGCCCTTAAGACGTTCTACGCCCTCGATACGGATGATGCCCGTGCCTGCGCCGCGAACCTTCGCGCCCATGGCATTCAGGAAGTTGGCGAGATCGACGATCTCCGGCTCCTTGGCGGCATTCTCGATCGTCGTGACGCCGTCCGCGGTCGCGGCTGCCATCATGATGTTCTCGGTTGCGCCTACGCTGGCTACGTCGAGGTAAATGCGCGCCCCGCGCAGTCGTCCGTCCACCTTGGCTTCGACCGAGCCTTGGCCGAAGCCGATCTCGGCGCCCATAGCCTCGAAGCCCTTGAGGTGCTGGTCGATCGGACGGGTCCCGATCGCGCAGCCGCCGGGCAGCGAGATCTTGACCTTGCCCTCGCGGGCTAGGAGTGGTCCCATGACGAGGAACGACGCCCTCATCTTGCGAACGAGCTCGTATGGCGCCTCATGCGAGATCAGCCGGTGCGCACGCAGCGTCACGCGGGACTCGTGGCGAAGCGCCTGAACGCCTAACGCCGAGAGGACTTCCAGAATGTTATACACATCGTCCAAGGCGGGTACGTCATCGATGACGCAAGACCCTTCCTCCGCCAACAGAGTGGCGGCGAGGATCGGCAGGACGGAATTTTTGGCGCCGTGCACGCGGACAGTCCCATTTAGGGGACGGCCGCCGCGGACGATGATTTTGCTCATGGGTGGTTCCCTCCGCGGGTGTAGAATCATTTCCGGAGACCGTGCTTTCACCGATTCCGGCTCCAGAAAACCCAAATTTCATCATACCACCGTCCGTCGGTTCGGTACAAGCGGCATGTTATGACAAAATACAAACTTTTTGTCCGTCAAGATTCGCCTTCAGGCGACTTGCTTCTGCTTTATTACCCATTGTGATCATTTTGATTCGACGTTATGCGGAAAAGTATTCTCTACGATGAATTGAATAAGTGCCTCAGCGACGAAGCCCAGTTCCAGTAATCCAGCACGAATCCGGCCAGCAGGCGTCCTGCGATGATCGCCAGAATGAGCTGTGCGAGCCGCGCCCTCGGACTTTTGGGATGTCGGAAAAATTGCTCCCACTTAACCTCCTGCAGCACGACCCACGCGACTGCGATGAATCCGAGCGTGATGAAAATGGAGAACAAGCTGTCCCAGCCCATTGCGTAATAAATGGATTCCATCCGCCGACAACGCTCCTTATCGCCGCAATTCCAAAACGTTTCAGTGGACGCTCACCACGCCGAAACGATAATACGCGGAACGATCCGCGCGATCGGCTGTGATCCGGGCATAATAAGTCCCGGCAGCCAGCTTCTGCGGAACATTCAGGGAAACGCTCTGCGCCTTGCTGGACCATTGGCCGAGCGGCTTCAGCTCCTTGTCGTATACCGCCAGCTTGAACGTCGAGCCCTCCGGTATGCCGTCGAGCTTCCACGCAAAGCTGCCGCCCGTCGTCTTGAACCGGAACCAATCCGCGTCTTCCTTGGACGAGATCAGCCCCTTGAGGATGCCCGCATCCCCGGAAACGAGCGCGGCGGCCGTCAGCGGACCGTCGTTCGGCTCGCCCAAATCCGCGTACGTAGTAATGTATTCCAGTCGGACCGTATAGGTCCCTATCACGGGCGCCGCCCCGTCGGCGGCTGCGTTGCTGACCCCTATGTAGTATCTGCCTGCCGGCGCATTCTTGATCGTAGCCGTTTCCGGCAACCCGTCGCCGTTCGTATCCGTCAGGACTTCGGCCTGCCCGGCTCGCTGCAGCGTAATCGCGGGGTCGATGCGCGTCGTATCCGTCTCCACGGTTACTTTCAAGGTGCCGGACTGGGGCAGCTTGACCGTTGTCCAATCCTCGTCGTCTTCGCGATCGAACGTCCCTGTCCAAGTCTGTGTACGGGGCTCGATTGCATAAGCCGAATCCCGTGTCGACCCGGGCTCCGTCCGATCCGGCAGCATTCGGAAGCCGGAGGTGAGCCGGTAAGGCAGAGACGACGCTCTCGAGGATCCGTCCACCCTCAGGTAGTATTTGCCCTTGGCTACCTTCCAAGTCGTCGTTCCCCCGCTTGCGCCGCTCGCAGCGGTCGGAGCGGTCGGATTAACGCCTCCCGGACGGTATAGCGACAATTTAACCGCGGCGGGGCCGATGTCAAACAGGTTCGTCTGCATACGTACGGATAGCATCCCGTCTGCATGCGCTTCGACCGCGTACCAGTCGGTATCGAGCGAGCCGCTCCATGCCGAATAGACCTCCGTGCCCGGAGGAAAGGGCGACGCCGACCGCTGCGCTCCGTTAGGCTCGCGCCAATCGGCTGCGAACGCGGCTGCCAAAGCGCGATCCGCGTGTACGAGGCCATAGCCCGTCGCGTCGTCACGGCCCTTGGCGCCGATATCCTCGGCCGTGCGGCGCAGCGTCTCGCGGAGGAACGCAGGCTTCCAATCCGGATGCGCAGCCCGCAGCAGCGCGATGGCTGCAGCCACTTGAGGCGCGGCCATGGATGTGCCTTCCATGGTAATACGGCCGCCGCCCAGCGCGAGCGTATCGACCTGCCAAGACGCGGCAAGATCGACCTCGGGGCCTCCTGTCGAGTTGATCTGACCTTGGCCCGCCTCGGCGCCTGCAACAGCCACCACGGTCGGGTAGGCGGCCGGGTATTGCACCGCCGCCCGATCGCCAAAGTCGGCCGCGTCATTGCCGGTCGCTGCAACGAGCAGCACGCCCTTCGACTCGGCCAGGTCAATGACGCTGCGCATGCCGGGTGCGTCCCTGCGGAGCCCGAGAGACAGCACGACGATGTCCGCGCCATGCTCGATGGCGTATCGGATCCCGCCCGACAAATGCGATTCGTCTCCCTCGCCCTTGTCGTCCAACGCCTTGATCGGCATCAGCTTCATCTTCCACGAAGCCTCCGCATCCTTCCCGGCCTCTGCCGCGGCTACAATGACGCCAGCCACTGCCGTGCCATGCCCGTTATCATCCTGCGGCGACTTTTTGTCATTCAACAGATTGACACCTTCGGTCAGATAGGGCTGGAGCGCCGCATTCTTCAGATCGATGCCCGTATCCACGATTGCAATCGTACCGGTCACGTCGCGTCGCAGCAGCTTCCAAGCGTCCGCGATGCCCGTCTCCTTAAGAAACGAAGCATTCGTTAACGCCGCGATCGCGACCGGCTTACGTGAAGCGGAGATTCTGGCGGCCTTGCCTAAGCGGTCCGCCTGCTTTGCAGTCGCGGGGAAAGCGGTCGCGCCGAGTTTCGCCGCCTCGGCTGCCCCACTCAACCCGTCATTTGCGGTCAATCGCGAATCCGGGGAACCGGTCGCCGCCAAAGCTGTGCCAAGCAGCACAGCCACAGCCGCCGCACGAACCGTACGCCGTTTCCCATTTAATCCTGCTGCCATTCTTGCCACGCCCTTGCCTGTCAGTAAGTGAAGCTATGAGTATATACCCACATTTTGGCGTTCAACCAACACGTATCCGTCATTCGACATATGTAACTCGAATCCGTGGGCGGGACATAAGGCCGAGCAGTATCCAGTCATCGCGAAACCAGCCTAATATATATATCGCTCATTCATTATTCATGCATTTGCATGCCCTATCAAGTTAATAATATTTAATGCTCGACGCGCGTTGTCTCATCTTTTTCTCATAATCGGACCGCCGTCGACTCCGGTTACCACTCCATTCCCGGCACCGTCCCCCCAATGCTAGACCGTGACGCTTTCATATCTTATAGCTATTCTATTTTTCGACATCATTTCCCTTCTTTCGGGATAAAAAAAGTACTTAGGTCATGGGTGGGGACACGGAATGCCTACTAAATAAACAACCCGGCTCTGAGGAAAAATTCCTTTAGCCGGGTTGTTTATATATTATTTAGGCCGTTGGGTTAAAACCTGCACCAAAACTAAATAGATAAACAGCAGTCTGACTGCTCTGCTGGACGACAACCTTGTAGGTTTGAACATCCCCGTCCGACTCCAGCCAGTTCAGAGGAAGACTCCAATGCCAATCCTCATTGACTGCCGTGCGCGCCAGCGGCTGATCGTCGTCATCCATCGCATAAATCTGGATGTTGCCCGACAATTGAGAGACTCGCAGCTCGACGCCGGTCGGTATCATCGTATTGTCGTTCGACCAGAAATAGGCGCCAGGCCTCTCGTCATTTCCGTAAACGAAACGAGGAATCGACGCAGACGTCCATTCAAAGTTATCGCCCTGAAACTTGGCTTGGAACAACGGCATACTGACTGGCGCGAACACGCCGACTGCCCGCGTGACCGGATGATTCGCAGAATCATTATGCGTAAAAGTGCCTTCGTAGATGGAATTCGTGAAATACCAACCAACAAGATTTGAAGCCCCCTGCCCTTCCAACGTGCTGATTTTCACTTGGGGCGACTCGGAGGACGCAAACCAACTGGACGGCAGTGTTGCATAATAAGTATTTTGCCACTTAATCGCTCTAACACGTTCCGGGCTTGTGCCCTCCGTCATGTTGGTTACAACGACAGAGTTCCAATTATAAACAACGAACTGGTACGTAGCGGCAGCAGTATCTTTTCCGTCCCATTTGACTTGCACCGTAAGCCTGTTGACACCGCTATCCGGGTACCAGCGCTGCTGCTCTGCATCGAATTCGGATCCGTCCGTCTCAAAGTACAGATGGTATCCGTCGGGCTTGCCGAAATTCATGCTTAACCAATCGCCATCCTCCAGCTCGAGTGCACCCGAATTCCAAACATCGCTGCCTCCCGACGTCCATGATACCGGTACGTCACCCTTGATCTTGGCGGCTTCCGTCAACAACCGCTCCACATGAATATGATAGACGCTGGTTGTGTAGGACCCATCGCCTGAACTGACCTCGAGCTCGTATTCCCCGGCTGCGTTCGGTGCGAGCGCATGCGCTTCGTCGTCGTCCCATAGCCAAGACTCGCCGTTCACCTTTAGGCTCACATGATCCTGGTCAGCGGCCACGGCATGCACCACCATCGACTCGGGCGCTCCGTACGGAAGATAGACGGTATATTCGTATCGTCCTTGATCTAGAGGCACCATTTCGCTGCCGATTCGCAAGCCGCTGAGCTGGGCGGGAGGCGTGGCGCCTTCGGCCCTATTAATCGTGAGCGTATAAGTTCGCTTGACCGTCCCCGTCGGATCGGTGACCTCGATATCAACCGTATTCGGCCCTGTATTCAGGGAAGAGAGAGAATATAAGCGGCCTTCGCTATTCGGCTTTTCGCCATTCAGCGTCACTTCCAGCTTGCCGTAAGTCGACTGCGGAGCCGCCGTTAAATACACATAATCAATATTGGCGTCCACGTCAGCCGTATAATTCGTTCCGTTCTGCTCCATGACGATGGGCTCGAACGAATGCGGGTAATCCTTCGTCAGACTGAACGAATCCGCTGCCGTATCCAGCCTGCCCGCTTCCGACGATTCGAGATCGGCGGCTGTTCCTACAAAGAGCACCCAGTCCGTCGTACGGTTGAACACGATCTGTCCTTCAGGTGCGATCTCGAATCGTTGAAGCGTCGAGACATAATGATATCCGGGTGTCAGATCAAGGGATAAGGACAGCTTCGTCTCGTCATCCAAAGGATAGTTATCCCCGTCCACTGTCACTTGCTCGAATGTGTTCGTTCCATTTTCGGATTGGGCCAGTCCGAGTTTCATCTCAAGTTCGTTCTGGCCGGATTCCTCGGGAACGATCGCATAGTACCTGCCGTAGCTCTGGCCTTCGTTTCTGTCATTGAAGCCTTCGGCCGGCTTCCAATCTACCGTACGCTGACCTACCTTGGCATTTAGCAGACCGAAACCGGGATTGTCGATTCCGACCATAAGCGTCAAGTCGTAAGCATAAGTCGTTCCCTCTGCACTATCGACCTCGAGAACAAATTGATAGATCCCCGGTCCCATTCCGCCTATCGTAAAGCTGTACGGATAGTTTCCGTTGCCGATATATTTTGAGAGTTCTTGACCGTTTTGAAGAAGTCTGGCATCGGACACAATCGACTTATCGAATTTCATGTCGAAATACAGTCCGTTGCCTGCAAATTCTACTGAACCAACATAAGACGGCGTTACCTCTGTATCGTCGGCCACCCAAGTATAAAGCGGGCGCCCCTCGCTGAGGTTGTTAGTCATCCATTTCGACAAGCCAAATATGGAAGCCGGACCATTGCCAATGACTAAATTTATTTCTGTCCCATAGCTTTCCTCATCAACAGGATACAAGACAAGCGTATACTCTCCCGTACCCGGTGCCGGATGATCGATCGTCTGCGTCCAATCCCCGCTATCCGCTTGCCATGAAGCAAGGCTCTCTCCATCCCATGTGGGGTAGAGCTCGGCGCTGCTGTACACCGCAGGATCAAGTTGAAGCGTCATTTGAAGCGCCGATTGCTTATTATTCCACGAAGCATAGTAATAATGGCTCGAGTAAATCGCATCCGACTTCAACTCGGCCCCTTCCAAATGCCAGTCGAGTACCCCTTCGGGCAATTCCACTTGTTCCGGGTCGAGCGTATGGAAAATATGAATCCGATGCCTGAATCCATGCCCTTCCGCGTCCTTGACCACAATCTCGACGTTGTCGCCCGCTTCTAAACCAAAGCTGTACTGGCCCTCTCCGTTGGACGGGAGCTCCGTTTTCCCATCTTCGTTGTTCACGACATAGACGCCGAGGATTTCCGATTCAGGATCGACAAGGAATGGCGTGAACGAGATATCCGCATTCGTGCCATGCGCGGTCACATTGTAAAATCCGAAGCTGCCTTCATTTTCCGCATAGAATGCCTGGCCGTCATTCTCGAATGCCATGTCGTCAAGCGACAGCTTCAGAGAATCCGGACCGGACTCGCCATCCTCAGAAGGCCGCCATACGTTAATGACCGTGTCCTGAGCAGCCGGATTCCCGGCGATGTCCTTCATTTTGACGACGATCTCGTTCCAGCCGTAATTCAGGGAATTTGCCCCGGCAAAAAACATTCCACCTTCAATGCCGTAATTTTCGGTCTCGAGGCTCGAAGTCACGTTTTCGGGTACGAGATACACTCGGAAACTCGCGTTCGGAGCCGGCAAGATCATGGTGTAATCGTACGTGCCGTTATGGCTGACGGGCACCGACTCCTCGGCTGTATCGAGGTATGCATGCACCATGGCCAAGGCCTGACGCGACTCGCCAATCTTAATATCAATCGTGTACTCTTCCGTCTCATCGTATTCCTCATCGTATTCCCTCGTAATACGGAGGACAAAGACGTTATCCCCCTCCTCAAGCGAACTGAAATCGACCGACATCATGCGGGAGACGTCGCCGTCATAGCTTGCGACTGTCTCTTCACTGTATTCTTGTCTTAAAGAGGCGTAAGTTACCGTCTCGTCGAAGATTAAGCTTGAGCGTATGGAGACTGAAGTGTCCGGAAGCTCGGCGTAGAATACTTCCTCATACCTGTAATCCCGCCCTTCATGCCATGCGACTGCTTGATTGTCGCTTCGCGTATCCGTCCAGGATGTAACGCCTCCAATTACCGATACCGCAGCGTTTTCTTCCCGCGTGACAATAATCTTATATTCCGACACGGTCGTACCGTTTTGCGCCGTTACGGTGACTTTTAATTCATTTTCGCCGACCGCCAATGTGTGAAGCCCGTCGCCCGTCAGCGTATCGAACGGGGAGCCTGCTGTCGCATTAATCGTCAATTCGCTTATGGCATACGGCACCGAAAGCGTATAGTCCTTCGTATAGGCGTTGAACGGGGGCGTAAGCGTCCCATCCGAAATAGACAAGCTGCTTAGCGTCGAGTCCTGCGATGCCGGCAGTCGCGTTACGAGAATAACGTAACTTTGCTTAAACCCGCTTTGAGAAGTTACCTCCACAGCAACCGTATTTTGACCCACGCTTAAATCAATTTCTCCAGTCGCGCTTCCGCTAGTCGCACTCTGTCCGTTGACCTTGATCGTAGAGGTACCCACGGCAACGGTCGGCGTCACGTTTATCGTCGTCGACGTGTACGGCACGCTAACAGTGTATTGGTTGACGCTGCTCTTGAAGCCCGGAGATAACGCGCCCTGGGATACAGACAAGCCGCTAAGAGTCGCGTTGCTATCGGCCGAACGCGTCACGACGATAACATATGTCTTGGGCGACTTCCCGCTTTCGGTCGTGACGACCGTTATGGTCTTTGGCACACCCGCCACAAGATCGATAGCCTGCGAGTTTTCCCCGCTAACGACCGCCGTTCCGTTTACGGTCAACGTGCCGCCGCCTTGCGCATTTACGGTCAGACTGGATGCATCGCTGGAAGCTAACACATCGGCGTAGTTATACGTGGTTTTGACAAACGAAAATCCGCTGACTGTTCCGTTAAGCGCCAAACCCGTCAGATCCGCACTCGCCGCCTGCGTATAGCTAGCGCTGCCCACCGGGCTGCTCGGATAGCCCGCGCGCGTCGCGATGGCCTTGATCGTGCCGGCGGCAACGATCGTCGGCTTGCCGTTCGCCGAATATTCCTTCGTCGCGCCCGTGACGCCGGTCGCGGGATCGCTGCCGTCCGTCGTGTAGTAAATATGCTCGGCGCCTTCCGACGAGATCGTCACTTGCGTGCCGAATGCGACCGCGCCCGACGACGGATTAAATGTCGGCGTTGCCACCGCCGAATTTTCGCGCGTGACCATGATCGTATAACTCAGCCTGGAGTTGTCCTGCGCAGTAACCTCGACCGTGATCTGATTGGAGCCCGCACTCAGCGGAATTCCCGCGCTTGCGGCACCGCTCGCTACGGTCGCGTCGTTGACTTTGATCGTCGCCGCGCTGCTCGCAGCCGTCGGCGTCACCGTGATGCTGGTTACCGTATTCCCGACGTTGACCGTATAGTTCGTCGTCCCGCTCGCGAACGTCGGACTCAACGTCCCAGCGGACAGCGTCAGTCCTTTCAGCGAAGCGTTGGACGAAGGCAGTCGCTGGATCGCGATTGAATACATCTTCTGCGTCGTGCCGTCCGCGGCGCGCACCGTAAACGACAAGCTCGTGTTCACGATCGTATACGGAATCTCAGCGCCGGATGCGTACTCGTTGGTTCCGTATAGCACCTTGGCGGTCGCGTTAAGCGTGCTGATCTTCAGCTTGATCGCCGACGTATCGGAAGGCACCTTTACGGTCCATCCGTCGCTGCCGGAGACGACTTCGTATACGGTCGTTCCGTCCGTTCCGGTCGCCGCAACGCTCTGCACGGCCGTCTCGTTCGTCATCGCACGGATTGCGATCAGCTTGTACGACATGACGATGCCGTCGATCGTCGCTTGAATGACGATCTCGTTGGATTCTTGCGTCAGCGGAATGGTGTACCGCCAGGCAATCTGGTCCGGCAGCACCGTACGCGCTGCGGTAAACATCGGCTCCGGCTCGACGTTCTGGCCGTTGACCGCGATGTCCAGCTCCGGACCGGTCACGGGAACGACCAGCGTCATGCTGCTTGTGCCGCTCGGAATGCTGAGCGGCGCCGGCGCGGTTGTCGAGTTGAAGTCGATGTTGAACCCTTCGGCGCCAGGGAACACGACGCTGACGCTGTTCAGCATCTGACGCGTGACCGTGACTTTGTAGGATTTGCTCGCACCGCTCTGCGCGGTGACGACGATCGTAATTTCGTTGGCGCCGTAGGCGAGATTCACGGTACGTTGCCCACCGCTAGCCGCCTGCCCGTTGATCGCGAGCGAAGCAGAGCCGCTCTGTACGCTCGCCCCGACGACGATGCTCGTCCGGCTGCTCTCGACGCTTGCCGTGTACGACGTTACACCTGCATTAAAGGCAGGGCTGATCGCCGCACCCGACAAGCTAAGCGAACCGAGATTCGGATTAGAAGAATCGTTGCTATTCGGCGTCTGCGTACTGGTCCCGTTGTTGTTCGCCTTGTCCGTCTGATACTGCTGCTTCTGCTGATCGTTCAGCTTTTTCAGCAGCTCTTCCTCGGCTTTTCGCTTGGCCGCTTCCGCCGCCAGCCTGTTAGCCTCCGTCTGCGCCTGCTTGGCCGCCTCGATGGCCTTGAGTGCCGCGGCATTAATCTTGTCCGCAAGCTCCTTCAGCTTCGCCGCTTCCTCGGCCGCTTTTTTCTTCGCGGCCTCCTCGGCCAGCTGCCTGGCCTTTTCTTGCTTCGCCTTCTCCTTATCGCTAAGCTGGCTCAGCTGATCCTTGTCCAGCCCGAACGACGTTTTTTCCTGCTGTTCGATCTTCTTGACCAGCTGCTCGTCGATCTTCTTCTGCTCGATCGCCTGTTTGGCGATGACGCCCAGCAGCTCCTGCGTATTTTGAATAAACTGCTCCAGCTGCTGCTGCAGCCCCGCCGGTACGCCGCTTTGCTTGAACTTTTCGACCGTTTGCCGGTTCTCCTCGTCGATCTTCTCTTTGCTGCGCAAGATCGCCTCGATGATCTCCGGCGTCGCGTTCTTAACGATCTCCTCGATGTCCACAAGCGTCGTCAGCTCGCCCAGATCGGCGCCGCTCGTCGAATCGAGCGACAGCTGCTGCGTCGGATACAGATCGATCGTCTTAGAGCCGCCCGACGAGCCGGTCTTGCCGGCGCTCTCTCCGCTCTCGCTTCCCGTCTTCTCCGCATTCTCGGACGTAAACCGCACGACGCCCGACATGACCGACGTATTCGTCCCGCCCGTCTGCGGATTGACCCGCACCAGGAACGCCGTGCCGCGCACGCCCATGATCGCCGTCGGCGTCTCCAGCTTGAAGTCGTCGTCCTGGCTCTTGATCGACTTCACGTCCACCCAAGCCGTTCCCTTGAGCATGCTGACCTTCGTCACCGTGCCCTTTTTGTCCGACAGCTTCGAAAACGTCAGCGTCGCGTTCTCCCCGACCGTGAACTTGTCGTCCTCCGACGTCCCGTTCGCGAACTGCAGCACCGCCGATCCCTTGCTCCCGGTGATCAGCTTGTCCCCCTGGTTCAGGCTCAGCTTCGCGAACGCCTTGAACAGCTTCGAGCCGCCCGCTTTTTGCACCTGCACGTCTCCGCTCAGCTGCTTGATTACCGCGATCCGCGACGAAGAAGCCGCGTGCGCCTCCCCGCCGAACGCAGCCGATACCGGCAGCAGCAGCAATAACGCCGCAAGCAGGTACATGCTCAACTTTCGATACATAAACTCCACTCCTACTTTTCTAAGTACTTGAACGCTATCTATGTAGCTGTCAATGCAAGAAATCAATGGAACAGGCTATTTGATTATATCGTAAAATTAGCATTTTTTGTCGATTATCAAGCGATATCTTCGTTAAAATTAAGCGCGTTTCATGTAAAAAAAATCTCCCGCTCTTCAAGGGACGAAGGCGGGAGACTTCCTGGCGGGCCACGTCTATCTTTTACTCGGAGACGCGCTTAATAACGAGATTGCAGGACCAGGCAATACCTTCAAACAAGCCGGTTGCTTGAATGACGATCTCGCTCGTCCCGGGCTCCGGCGTCAGTGTATACAGGCCGTCGCTGTTCGGAGAGTAGGGGATATCGCCTACCTTAACGACGGCTTCCGCGCCCGCAGGCAGGCCCAGACCGATCCACATCCTTTCCGGAAAATCTTCTAGGCTCGCTTCATAACGGCCGGCCGCTTCATTGTATTCGAATACCGTGCTGGAGCCCCATCCGGTATAGATTAACTTGGGGTAGACAGGCGCCCCGCGATATACAACGAGATCGTAATCGAGCCGGGCCCCTTCCTCATCCCTGACAATGACGGTATACTCGCTTCGTCCCATAGGCAGCGCCCCGACGTAACGGCCCGTTCCCCCTGCACCGTAAGGCCCCAGGACAACCGCTTGCGTCGTACCTTCGTCCGTCATCCAACGCAGATCCAGCAGATCATGCGCCTCCGGTACGATCAGACGGAATCGCTTCTGCCCTTCGTAAACCCAGGAGGATTCTGCCGCTGGCTCTTGACCATGCGAGCTTTGCGCGCTCCAGGAGGCTAGCCCTACAGGCTTCAACCCTTCCGAACCATAATAAAGATGAATATCGATACTCTCGTACCTTCCGTATGCATCCGTCATTTCGATCAAAAACGCGTTATCCCCGCCAGCAGGCACAAACGGGTACGCGAAGCCGGATTCCGCCTCGTCATACGGGACGGCGACATCGTTGATCCGAACGGACAAATCCGGACCCGCACCGGTTACATTCAGTTTAAAGTCAGTTTGCCCGGGTGCATCGGCAAGCATCGCGTGAAAACGGCCGGCAAAGGTGTCGAGCTCGGCCTCGCGCAGCTCGCCGTCCAGCTTATATCCGATGCTAGCCTGAACATCCGTCGTCATGCCTAATTCAAAAGCCAGCGTGTACGCCAACGGCGGACCATCGACCGAGACCGGACGGACGACGACGAAGCCGAAATTCGCCCAATCGCTGTACACCTGCACCTCATAGCGCCCGGAACCTGCGGGTTCTTCGCTCACCTTGTCAAAGGAAGTATAGCCTCCCTGATAGACGGCATCGACCTTCACGCCTGCACCCGGCACAGGCTTGACATTCACCGCTATCGAATCGTCGGGCATAGCTGCGCGGTATAGGGTCTGCTGGGACGCGTCGCGGAGGAATTCGACGGGCGCCGCAGAGGCTTCTGGCGGATTCTGCACGGGCGTTCCAATCACGCTAGCCATCTCGTAGCCATCCGGCAAGCCGTCGCCTCTCCAGATATAAACGACGCCTTCCTTTGCGCTGGATTCGTAGCCCGGGTAATACGTGCGGACCTCCGCGACATTCCATCCGGGCGACAACGGCACGATAAAGTAGCCTTCTGCATTCCGCTGTGCCTTGATCCGATTCCCGGGGTTGCCCGGATTGTGCGGATCTGCCTCGTAAACCCAAACGTCGGATTCGACGGACATATCGAAGTTGTTGTTGCGAAGCATCAGCTTCTCGTCTCTTCCCCGTACCGATACCGTATAGTCGCCGCCTCCGACAGGCACGAGATGAACCTCGGCCCTGCCGTCCGTCGCCAGGTTGGCAGCCCATAGCTGCTGCTTGACCGCGATGTAATAGACTTCATAATCCGTTGTCGTGTTGTCTTCGGTCACGGAATAGGAGAGTCTGACGCTAACGACAGGTTCGTCCATCGACAAGCTGCCGTACAACGAGCCGTCTGCCTCTTCGTAGATCGTCTCCTCGCCGACCATGAGCCTTGCATCGGATACGACGGCCGAATCGAATTGAAACCGCATTTCCATAAGTCCATTCTCATCCTCCGGCACAAAGAGGCCATAGGACTTGCTCGCGTACGATCCGTCTTTAAAGCTGTAAAGGAGCATCGGCTCGATCGGCGTTTCTCCCCATGAGATGCCGGACGACACCAGTCCCTTGAGCTCAATGTCCAGCGGTTTGACCCATATGAATACGGTCGCGGGCGCCGACTCTTCCCCGTTTGCCATTGCCTTGTACCGAAAGCTGTCCATGCCCGAGAAGTCTTCGTCTGGCGTATAGCTGAAGGAACTGGCGTCTGCCGCATTTAAAGTCACTTCTCCGTGCTGGCTGGCGGTGACGATCTCGTAGCTCACGGCTCCGGTGCTGCCATGACTTTGTAAAGTACCGCTGACCGGCGTGTTGAAATTCGCCTCTACCGAGAAGCTCTCCGCGGTAAGCGAAGCCGCCCTGTTGGCGAACAGCTGGTAGGTCTTTGTCGCGCTGCCGATTTGCACTTTAATCGCGATCGTATTGGAGCCCGTCTGCAACGGTACGTTGTAAGACCAAGCCGCATCGGAAGCAACATAGGTGAGCGAAGCAAGCGTTGCGCCGCCCGGCGGCACGGACTGCCCATTTACCGTCACTGACGGCAATTGTGCAAGCGGCAGCTTTAGCGTCAGCGATGCCGTATTCGCGGGTATGTCGAATGTCGTAACAGGATTTGCGGCGGTAAAATCGATATGAAGCGGCGCGCCGCCGGCAAGCTCGATATCGGCGCTGTCGAGTAATTGGCGCGTTGCCGTAATCTTGTAGACCCGACTCGCCGCGCCGTTCGACGCCGTTACCTGAAGCCGGATCTCGTTATCTCCATAGGCAAGCGGGATATGAACGGCACCTCCCGCCCACGCCGTTCCGTCGACGGTCAGCTTCGCGCCCGGATCGTCCAAAGTTGGCGTGAAGTCCAGGGCGGAGACAGCACCTCCTACACTAATAGCGTAGTTTAGAACATCCGGGCTGAATACGGGACTTAGCGAAATGCCCGCCGACAACGTCAGTCCGTTCAAACGAGCATTGTCCGATCCGGGCGTCGGCGTCGGTCCTGTTCCCCCGGTGAGCGTCGGGGTCGGAGTGGGCGTCGATGTCGGGATGGGCGACCCGTGGTTGCTCGCCTTATCCCTATTGTATTTCTGCTGCTGAACGGGCGTCATGCCGGCAAGCAGCACCGCTTCGGCCTTTGCCGCCGCCTCGGCCGCAGACTTGCGGTTCGCTTCCGCTTGGGCCAGCTTGGCCGCCTCGATCGACTGCATTTGCCCCGCCAGCCGCTGCTCGATCTCCTTCAGCTTCGCCGCTTCCTCGGCCGTTTTTTTCTTCGCGGCCTCCTCGGCCAGCAGCCTGGCCTTTTCTTGCTTCGCCTTCTCCTTATCGCTAAGCCGGCTCAGCTGATCCTTGTCCAGCCCGAACGACGTTTTTTCCTGCTGTTCGATCTTCTTGACCAGCTGCTCGTCGATCTTCTTCTGCTCGATCGCCTGTTTGGCGATGACGCCCAGCAGCTCCTGCGTATTTTGAATAAACTGCTCCAGTTGCTGCTGCAGCCCCGCCGGTACGCCGCTTTGCTTGAACTTTTCGACCGTCTGCCGGTTCTCCTCGTCGATCTTCTCTTTGCTGCGCAGGATCGCTTCGATGATCTCCGGCGTCGCGTTCTTAACGATCTCCTCGATGTCCACAAGCGTCGTCAGCTCGCCCAGATCGGCACCGCTCGTCGAATCGAGCGACAGCTGCTGCGTCGGATACAGATCGATCGTCTTAGAGCCGCCCGACGAGCCGGTCTTGCCGGCGCTCTCTCCGCTCTCGCTTCCCGTCTTCTCCGCATTCTCGGACGTAAACCGCACGATGCCCGACATGACCGACGTATTCGTTCCGCCCGTCTGCGGATTGACCCGCACCAGGAACGCCGTGCCGCGCACGCCCATGATCGCCGTCGGCGTCTCCAGCTTGAAGTCGTCGTCCTGGCTCTTGATCGACTTCACGTCCACCCAAGCCGTTCCCTTGAGCATGCTGACCTTCGTCACCGTGCCCTTTTTGTCCGACAGCTTCGAAAACGTCAGCGTCGCGTTCTCCCCGACCGTGAACTTGTCGTCCTCCGACGTCCCGTTCGCGAATTGCAGCACCGCCGATCCCTTGCTCCCGGTGATCAGCTTGTCCCCCTGGTTCAGGCTCAGCTTCGCGAACGCCTTGAACAGCTTCGAGCCGCCCGCTTTTTGCACCTGCACGTCTCCGCTCAGCTGCTTGATTACCGCGATCCGCGACGAAGAAGCCGCGTGCGCCTCCCCGCCGAACGCAGCCGATACCGGCAGCAGCAAGAGCAGTGCCGCCAGCAGCGTTAATCCTAACTTCCGAATCATATCCGCACTCCCAATCCATCTTTAAAATAAGTGCTTTTGCACGATCATTCGCCTATGTATAGATGCCGCAATCCCCATTATAAATTTGGAAAAATGGCGAATATATGCGACTACATTCACAATTATCGTCATGCGCGGTCACTGAATCTGTAATGACCGCCCCATAATCGCGTTTCCAAACAAAAAAACGTAGCCGGCCAATCGCCACCCGCGTCGTTCCTCCACAGAAAAAAAGCCTGCAAATGTACATCTTCTTTCACCGATGTCGATCCTTTCGAGAAGAAAAGATGCAAATGCGCAGGTACTTTCCTCCATCAGCACGATTTCCGGCTTGTGCTTTGCATTTACCTGCACATTTGCATGTATTTCATCACTTGTCATTGGTCGGCAGAAAATACATGTACAAATGCAGGTTTTTTCGACCCGCCATACATCCGAAAAGCGCCGGCTCGCCGAACGCACGCAGCCCTGTCCACGAATGCATCATTCAAAAAAATCCCGTTCGCCGGAACTTAATCCGGAGAACGGGATTTCTAAAAAACATCGTATTCGCTTAAGCTTTCACCTTGGTCGGCACTTCGATGCCGGCAGTCGCGCTCAGCATCCAAATGTGCTTTTGCAGCGCTTCGACCTGCTTCGTGAGCAGGTCCGCCGTCGGCGCGTCGCCTGCTTCGTCGGCCAGCTCAAGCGTTTCGTTCAATCCGTTGGTCAGCAGGATGAAATCGTCGATGACGGCCTTGACCATGTCGACGTCCTTCGTCTCGCTTCCGCCTTCCTTCACCTTCGTGAGCGACAGATATTCCTTCATCGTGGATGCCGGCTTGCCGCCGATCGAGAGAATGCGCTCGGCCACTTCGTCCAGCGACAGCGCCGCGAAGTCGTAGAGCTCTTCGAACTTCACGTGAAGCGTCTGGAAGTGAGGCCCCTTCACGTACCAGTGGAAGTGGTGCAGCTTAAAGTAAATGACGCTCCAGTCCGCCAGATTTTGATTGAGATTGTTCTGGATCTTAGGCATGTGAATCCCTCCCGATTGGATAAGCTTGCTCTCCTAATTTACCCGGGAAGGGCGCTCTTCAAGCAGTTCTGTTCAAAAAGCCGTTTTAAACCGTCCGCAAGGAAGCCAGATGCGCGGCGATTTTACGTCCGTGGTAACGTCCGCTTTCGATAAATATCTCATTGGCGTCCCGGCCGGTGGAAACGACGCCGGCGAGATAGAGTCCCGGTACGTTGGTCTCCATCGTCTCCGGATCGTGCGTCGGCGGAATGATCCCATCCGGCGCCTCTACGCCCATCGACCGCAGGAAAGCCCGATCCGGACGAAATCCCGTCAGCGCCAGTACGAAGTCTGCAGGCAGCGTTTCCTTGATGATCTCTGTCCGGCCGTCAGTCGAGTTCCCATCCCTCACGCTTTCTACCGTGACCTGGTCGTAGCCGATTTCCACGACGCTGCTCTGCAGGCGCAGGTCGATCCGTCCTTTTGCCGCATAGCTGTCGAAAATCGGGCGCACCCAAGGCTTGATGTTGGCGGATACCGATTCTCCCCGGTATACCACAGTCACCTTCGCGCCTACGCGCTCCATCTCCAGCGCCGCGTCGACGGCGGAGTTGCTGCCGCCGATGACGACGACGCGCGTCCCTGCGTATGGATGCGCTTCGGTGAAAAAATGGCTCACATGCGCGTGATCTTCGCCGGGAATGCCGATCCGGTTCGGATGATCGAAGTAACCGGTGGCGATAACGACTTTGCGTGCATGCGTATTCGCAGGCTGGCCGGATCTGCCCACCGACGTGACCCGGAACGCGTCGCCGTCCCGTTCGACGGCCGTGACGCCTTCATAGCGGCGAATCCGCAGCTCGCGCCTTTCCGATACGATGCGATAATAGTTCAACGCCTCAAGCCGGGACGGCTTGTCGTTTGGCGTAATAAACGGCACGCCTGCGATCTCGAGCATCGGCGCCGTGCTGAAAAACTGCATATTGACCGGGTAACGGGAGATCGAATACCCGACGTTTTCCTTTTCGAATAGTAAAGGGTTGAAGCCCTGGTCCTGCAGCTCGGCCGCGGCCGACAGGCCGCAAGGCCCGGCTCCTACGATGACGATATCTTCCATTGCGCAGTCGTCCGCCTTTCCTCGTGATGGCTTCGCTTAAGTATACGCCCACTGACGAGCGGTGTAAAAAACGCAGAAATCGCCGGGAGGCGGCTTCCTGCGAACAGGTGCCGCCTCCCGGCGATTTGCGTTTAAACTTAGTTTCCGCCGCCGACCCGAATCCGGGTGAGTGCGCGCTGCAGTGCAGCCTCGGCCCGTTTGTGGTCGACTTCGGTTTGCTTGTGGTTCAGACGATCCTGCGCGCGTTCCTTGGCGAGCTCGGCGCGATGAACGTCGATATCGCCGCCAAGTTCCGCGGATTCCGCCAGGATGACGACCTTATCCTTGCGGACTTCCATGAAGCCGCCGTGAACCGCGATGAACTCATCGTTGTTCCCGATCTTCGCCTTGACGGGCGCGATCTTGAGCGGCGTTACCAGCGGGATGTGATGCGGCATAATGCCCAGATCCCCGTCTACGCCACGGGCGACAACCATGTTGACGTCCTTGTCATAGACGGTCCGCTCGGGGGTGACGATCTCCAAACGTAAGGTGCTCATATCGATACCTCCATCAAAAGCGGATTAGAGCCCTTGAGCGAGCTTCTTCGCCTTCTCGACTGCGCCTTCAATCGAGCCGACATTATGGAACGCCGGTTCCGGAAGATCGTCATGCTTCCCTTCAAGGATCTCTTTGAAGCTGCGAACGGTATCTTTAACCGGCACGTATACGCCAGGCATGCCGTTGAAGGCTTCGGCAACGTGCAGCGGCTGGGACAGGAAAAGTTGGACGCGACGCGCGCGCAGAACGACGAGCTTGTCGTCCTCGGACAGTTCGTCCATACCGAGGATAGCGATGATATCGAGCAGTTCCTTGTAGCGCTGGAGCAGCTTCTTGACGCCTTGCGCGACGGCATAGTGCTCTTCGCCGACGACTTCCGGCGCCAGGACGCGGGAGGACGATGCCAGCGGGTCGACGGCCGGGAAGATACCCATTGCCGCGATGTTCCGCTCGAGGTTCGTCGTCGAGTCCAAGTGAGCGAACGCCGTAGCCGGAGCCGGGTCGGTATAATCGTCCGCCGGTACGTAGATCGCTTGGATCGAGGTAACGGAACCTTTTTTCGTGGAAGTGATCCGTTCTTGCAGTTGGCCCATTTCGGTAGCAAGCGTCGGCTGGTAACCTACTGCGGACGGCATCCGGCCGAGGAGGGCGGATACTTCGGAGCCGGCTTGCGTGAAGCGGAAGATATTGTCGACGAACAAAAGCACGTCGCGGCCTTCTTCGTCGCGGAAGTACTCGGCCATCGTCAGACCCGTCAGCGCGACGCGCAGACGCGCGCCCGGAGGCTCGTTCATTTGGCCGAACACCATCGCGGTCTTCGCGATAACGCCGGAGTCGCTCATTTCATGGTACAAGTCGTTACCTTCGCGCGTACGCTCGCCTACGCCTGCGAATACGGAGATACCGCCGTGCTCCTGAGCGATGTTGTGGATGAGCTCTTGCATCGTAACCGTCTTGCCGACGCCTGCGCCGCCGAAGAGGCCGACCTTACCGCCCTTGGCGTAAGGCGCCATCAGGTCGATGACCTTGATGCCGGTTTCCAGGATTTCTTGCGACGTCGACAGTTCGTCGAACGGAGGCGCCTGGCGGTGAATCGGATTCGCGATCGTGCGGTCGACCGTACCGGCGTTGTCGATCGGGTCGCCCAGCACGTTAAATACGCGGCCGAGTGTCGCCGGTCCGACCGGCACCGTGATCGGCGCGCCGGTATCGACGGCTTCCGTACCGCGGATGAGACCGTCCGTCGAAGACATGGCGACGGTACGGACCATGTTGTCGCCCAGATGCTGCGCGACTTCGACCGTCAGCTTGACTTCGCGTTCGCCGGTCTGATGAATTTGGATTGCGTTGAGGATGTCCGGCAGATGGCCGTTGTCGAACTCGATGTCGACGACCGGACCCGTAACCTGGACAATGCGCCCCTTGCTCATTCGTGTCCCTCCTGTAACTTCAGTCTATATCCGTATCCTTCGCTTTGCGGGCGGCCTGGCCGCCGCAAACGAAAGTTTAGCTTAATGCGTTTGCGCCGCCGACGATCTCAGCGATTTCCTGCGTAATGGCCGCTTGACGTGCGCGGTTGTACGTCAGGGTCAGCTCGTTGATCCGTTTGGTGGCGTTCTTGGTCGCGTTGCTCATTGCCGTCATCCGCGAACCGAATTCGCTCGCCTTGTTCTCCAGCAGCGCGCTGTATACCAAGGTTTCCGCGTACTTCGGCAGCAGGACGTTAAGCACAGCTTCCGGAGACGGCTCGTATTCGTAGCCTGCGCTCGGACCTGCCTGATTCGTCGCGCCAAGCGCCGAAGCGTCGAGCGGCAGCAATTGCTTGACCGTCGGCATTTGCGTGAGCGCGTTGATGAACCGGTTGTAGACGAGATAGACCTCGTCGTACGCCCCCTGCTCGAACCCGCCTACAGCCGCAGCCGCGATTGCCTTCACGTCGGCGAACTTCGGAGAGTCGGGTACGCCGATGACGTCCTGGACGATCGCGTAATCGCGGCGTTTCAGGTAGTCGCGGCCTTTGCGTCCGATGACGAACAGATCGTACTCCGCCTTGGACTTGTGCTTGCTCTTCAGCGTATCCACGAACTTCTTCAGCAGACCGCTGTTGAGACCGCCTGCCAGACCGCGGTCGGACGTAAAGACGATATACGCCGTCTTTTTCACCTCGCGGGATTGGAGCATCGGGTGCTTGACGCTTCCGCCGCCGCCCGCGATGCTCGAGACGACTTCCTTGAGCTTGTCGGCATAAGGCCGGCCCGCGAGCGCCGCATTTTGCGCGCGCTTGAGGTTCGCAGCCGCGACGAGCTCCATCGCCTTGGTGATCTGCTTCATGTTCTGCGTGCTCTTGATCTGACGCTTAATCTCGCGCATCCCTTTAGCCATTCATGTCACCACCTTATTGTCCGCGCCGGGCGACCTCGCGGTCTTGCGCCGGCGCGGAAGCTTCTATGGCCGAAGCCTTCGCTAATTAAGCGGTCGTAGCGAAGCTCTTCTTGAAGGCGCCGATCGCTTCGACGAGCGCCTTGTCGTTGTCGGGCAAAATGTCCTTCGAATCGCGGATGGACGCCAGAATCTCCGGGCGTTGCGCATCCAGATAGCTCAGGAATTCGGATTCGAAGCGGCGAACGTCTTGTACCGGCACGCTGTCGGCGTGGCCTTTGGTGACCAGGTACAGGGAGACGACTTGACGCTCCAGCGGCATCGGTACGTTGATGCCTTGCTTCAGAATCTCGAGGGTACGGATACCGCGGTCGAGACGGGATTGCGTGACCTTGTCGAGGTCGGAGCCGAACGCTGCGAACGCAGCCAGCTCGCGGTATTGGGCGAGGTCGGTCTTGAGCGTGCCCGCGACCTTCTTCATCGCCTTCGTCTGCGCGGACGAACCTACGCGGGATACCGAGTTACCGACGTTGACCGCCGGACGCTGACCGGAGTAGAACAGGTCGGACTCGAGGAAGATCTGACCGTCGGTGATCGAGATGACGTTCGTCGGGATGTAAGCCGAGATGTCGCCGGCTTGGGTCTCGATGAACGGCAGCGCGGTGAGCGAACCGCCGCCGAGCTCGTCGTTCAGCTTGGCTGCGCGCTCCAGCAGACGGGAGTGCAGATAGAATACGTCGCCCGGATAAGCTTCGCGGCCCGGAGGACGACGGAGCAGCAGGGAAAGCTCGCGATATGCTGCGGCTTGCTTGGTCAAGTCATCATAGATGATCAAGACATGCTTGCCGTTGTACATGAATTCTTCGCCCATAGCGCAGCCGGTATAAGGCGCGATGTAGAGCAGCGGGGACGGCTCGGATGCGCTCGCCGTAACGACGATCGTGTAATCCAGCGCGCCTTGACGGCGGAGGGATTCGACAACCGTACGGACGGTCGATTGCTTCTGGCCGATGGCGACGTAGATACAAATAACGCCATTGCCCTTTTGGTTGACGATCGTGTCGATCGCGATCGTCGTCTTGCCGGTCTGGCGGTCGCCGATGATGAGCTCCCGTTGGCCGCGGCCGATCGGGATCATGGCGTCGATGGCCTTGATGCCGGTTTGCATCGGCTCGAATACGGACTTACGGGCCATGACGCCCGGAGCCGGAGATTCGATCGGACGGAACTTCGTCGTCGCGATCGGACCGTTGCCGTCGACCGGCTGGCCCAGCGCGTTAACTACGCGGCCGAGCATCGCTTCGCCGACAGGCACTTCCATGATGCGGCCGGTACGCTTGACTTGGTCGCCTTCGCGAATGCCGGTGTACGGGCCCAAGATGACAACGCCGACGTTGTCTTCTTCGAGGTTGAGGGCCATGCCCACGACGCCGTTCGAGAATTCAAGCAGCTCGCCGGCCATCGCTTTTTCCAATCCGTGGACGCGAGCGACGCCGTCGCCGACCGTGATGACGGTACCGACGTCAACGACTTGGATATCGGATTGATAGTTCTGAATCTGCTGCTTGATCAGCGTGCTGATTTCTTCAGGACGGATACTCAAATTCGTTCACCCCTGTCTCCTACTTACAAGATACATGCGTATATTACAGACTCGTTTGAAGTTCTTTGGATAGACGGTTCAGCTTGCCGCGCAGGCTGCCGTCATAAAGCGTGTCGCCGATGCGGACGGTCATGCCGCCTATCAACGATTCGTCGACTTGACCGATGACACGCACCTTCTTGCCGATAATCGCCGCGAATTGCGTCGAGATTTCTTCGGCTTGATCAGGCGTGAGCGGCTTGGCCGAGGTGACCAGGGCGTCGGCGCGTCCGAGGACGCCTCCGGCGACCGACATGTACGCGTCCAGCACAGCCGGGATCTCGGTCTCGCGACCGCGCTCGACCAGCAGGCTGACCGTGTTCAGCACGATCTGGGATACGTTGTCGCCGAACGTGCTGCGCAGCAGCGCGATTTTCTTGTCCAGCGTGATGTTCGGGGCCGACAGAAAAACGCGCAAGTCTGCGTTCGCTTCGATCGCGTCCGCGACCAGCTTCAGCTCGTTCTCCGTGCCGGCTACCGCGTCTTGCTCGCTCGCCAGATCGAAGAGCGCTCTGGCGTATCGTTTGGCTACGACCGTGCCGCGGCTCATGACTTCTTACCTACGTCTTTGAGATATTGATCGACCAGTTCGCCTTGGGCGCCCGCATCGACTTGCTTCTCGAGGATCTTGCTGGCGATCTGAACGGACAGGCCGCCGACTTCGGACTTGAGCGAAGCGATTGCCTTGTTCTTCTCGGCTTCGATGTCGCGTACCGCCTCTTCCTTCAGGCGGCTCGATTCGCCGCGCGCCGCGGAGATGATGTCGTCGGCTTGCTTGGAGCCGGTCGACTTCGCTTGCTCGATAATATCATAGGCTTCCTTGCGCGCTTGCTGCAGCGATTGCTTCTGCTCTTCGAGGAAACGTTCGCTCTCGGAGCGGTTGCGCTCGGCCGTGTCGATCTGCTCTTTGACAAGCTGACGGCGCTTTTCCATAATGCCGAACAGCGGACCGAAGGCGTACTTCGACAGCAGCAGATACAAGATGCCGAATGCGATGACTTGAACAAAAAAGTTGGTCCATGTGATGGTCAACGATAGCCACTCCTTTCACCCAAAAACTGTCGATCAAATCCGAATTGCGCCCTCTTGCATAAGGAAGGCGTGGAGGCAGATGGCTCTCCGCGCCTAACGTTATAGATGAAATTGCTTACTTCGCCATGAAGATGAACGCGAGGACGAGGGAGATGATCGGCAGTGCTTCTACCAGACCTACGCCGATGAAAGCCGTCGTTTGCAGAGCGCCGCGCAGTTCAGGCTGACGGGAGATGCCTTCGACCGTCTTGGAGAAGATCAGACCGTTACCGATACCGGCGCCGAGCGCGCCAAGGCCGAATACGATTGCAGCTGCTAACAGAGCATAAATTTCCATTTGTGAATATCCTCCTCGAATTGGGTACTTTGAGATTAATGATCTTCTTCGTGAATGCTAGCCTGACCGATATACACCATGGTCAGCATCGTAAATACGAACGCTTGGATGGCGCCTACGAATATACTGAAGCCCTGCCAGACGAGGAGCGCCGGAATCCCGACCCAACCCATGCCAAGGATAACGCCGATCATGACTTCGCCGGCGTAGATGTTGCCGAACAGCCGGAGACCCAGCGTCAGCGGCTTGGCCACCGTCTCGATCAGGTTGATCGGAAAGAAGAACGGCCACGGCTCGAAGTAATGCTTGAGATAATGCTTGCGATTGTGGCGGAATCCCTGAATGTGCGAGATTACGATCACGGTGAGGGCGAGACCCATTGTCATAGCGGCGTCTGCCGTAGGAGACTTCCACCATGCGAAGTGGGCTTCCTCTTCGCCGTTCATGAACAGATCCATACCGAGGAACGTCGCGTGACCGTGCGCTTCGGTAATGAAGTTGAACGGAAGGCCGAGCATGTTGCCGATGAAAATGTAGATGATCAGCGTAAGACCGAGGCTCAGGTAGACGCGACCCCGCTTGAAGTCTGTCGCCA
Source organism: Cohnella sp. GCM10020058 (assembly GCF_042683485.1). Taxonomy (NCBI): domain Bacteria; kingdom Bacillati; phylum Bacillota; class Bacilli; order Caryophanales; family Paenibacillaceae; genus Cohnella; species Cohnella sp. GCM10020058. Next base: position 895,956 of record NZ_JBHUJV010000009.1, on the reverse strand, counting down.
TCCCGATGATGTTGCTGACGAACTCGACGACCCATTCCATAAAATTCTGCAGCTTGCCGGGATTGTCCACGGACAGGTTGCGGACGGACAGGCGCGCGAGTACAAATGCGACGATGCTGGTCACGATGACCATTATGATAGCCGCAAGGTCGAACTTCACACCGCCGAGAATGACGATTGGCGCTAAGTGATCCATGTTAGTGCTTTTCACCCCTTTCATCGGTGGCGTGGCCGCCTTGGCGGCGTCTGGACAAGATACCCAGTAGGAGTGTTGCCAACGGCGCCGCAATTAATCCCGCTACGGTAGCCGGGAGATTGAACTCGAGCAGGCGAACCGACACGAACGCGGCGAGCAGGGCCAACGCGGCGCGGGAAAGGAAGCCGAACCCCGAACGGGGTCTTCTGCCGCCGGACGCGGCTTCGCCGATCCGAACGGTCTTCCAAGCCAGATGCCACGCGACGAGCAAGCTGCCGATCGCGCCGATCAGGAATCCTCCGAAGACAGTCTTGTACGCGGGCAATAGCGCCCACCCCAGACATCCTATGGACAAAAAAAAGAACGTAATGCGGGAAACCTTCTTCATCAAAGCAGGCAAATCGTCCATCATTTGCCCCTTCCCTTGACGGCGAACTTCCGAATAAGGCCCACAGCCGAACCGATGCCGGCGACGAGGCCGACGATAAGTCCGACCAGATACCAAGTTGAGGTGCCGCGGTTGCCGTCAACGACGGATCCGATCCACCAGCCCAGGCCGACGCACACGGCCAGTTCGACACCGATTGCGGTTACGAGCCCGGCTGCGCGCCACGGATTCTCGTCCGGCGGCAGAGGCGGTTTTCCTTCGGATTCGGGCATGGACATCCGCTCCTTCGATCCCACTAACAAGAAAATCGACTAAAAGTAAGCCCTTTCTTCCTAATGGTTCAGGTAATATTGTATCCTTGGCCGATGGGATTTGTCAATTCGCATAAATTCAAACATTATGTGAACGCAAGCCCGTCAAACCCTTGATAAATCTGGATTCTTCCGTTGTTAGAACCATACAGTTGCGCTGTACGCTGTAGACAATTCACCAGGCATTCCTTCTGCGGTGCGAGCGGATTCGTCATCCGGCGAAAAATTCGCCGTCATTATTTGGCACCTCGCCTATGCACAAAAGGCGACGGCCCGCCCAAAGGGTCTCTCTCCCCTGTGCTTAACCGTCGCCGGGCTCGTCAACCCTCGAAAGCCGACGGCCGTTCTCCCCTGCCAAAATGATGCAGAATCGCCTGAGCGATCCGCCTGGAAGCCTGCCCGTCCCCGTAAGGGTTTGCGGCATGGCTCATCCGTTCGTACAGCGCCGGATCCGTGAGCAGGGCGCTCGCCCTGTCGAAGATCAGATGCTCGTCCGTACCGACAAGCTCCAGCGTACCGCCTCCTACGCCTTCCGGGCGCTCCGTCGTATCCCGCAGCACGAGTACGGGCACGCCGTAAGAAGGCGCCTCCTCCTGAATGCCGCCCGAATCGGTCAGGATCAGGTGCGTGTGCTTGTAAAAGTTGTGCAGCTCGACGACGTCGAGCGGATCGATCAGCCGGATGCGCGGATGGTCGCCCAAAATCTCCTCGGCCGGTCCCTTGACGGCCGGGTTGGGATGCACGGGGTAGACGACGGCGATATCTTCGTGCGCTTCGGCAAGCTTGCGGACGGCGCGAAAAATCTGCCGGTGCGGCTCTCCTTGGTTCTCGCGGCGATGCGCCGTCATGAGGACAAGCCGCTTGCCCTTTGCCCAGTCTAGTACCGGATGAGAGAAATCCGGCTTCACCGTGTACTGGAATACGTCCGTCACCGTGTTGCCGGTCACGTAGATCCGATCCTCAGGCTTGCTTTCCTTGCGCAGGTTGCCCGCCGACCATTGGGTCGGCGCGAAGTGCGCGTCCGCCAGCACGCCGGTCAGCTGCCGGTTCATTTCCTCCGGATACGGAGAGAGCTTGTTCCAGGTGCGCAGACCCGCCTCGACGTGACCGATCTGGATCTGCTGCAGGAACGCGGCATAGCTCGCGAGAAAGCTCGTCAGCGTATCGCCGTGCACGAGCACCATATCAGGCTTGGCTTCGGCCAGAATCGGCTCCAGTCCTTGCAGGACGCGGATCGTGATCTCGTTCAGCGTCTGGCCGACCTGCATGACGTTCATATCGTAGTCCGGCCGGATATCGAAAATATCCAACACCTGATCGAGCATCTGCCGGTGCTGCGCAGTTACGCAGACGGTGGATTCGATTAGTCCGGGGTATTTTTGCAGCTCCAGCACGAGCGGAGCCATCTTGATCGCTTCGGGGCGCACGCCGAATATCGACATGATTTTAATCGGTTTCACAAGTCCGTACCTCCCACAAGCCTAGCTCTGCTTTATTTGGTTCCGTAAAGCCGGTCGCCGGCGTCGCCGAGGCCCGGCACTATGTATCCATGTTCGTTAAGGTGCGAATCCAGGGCGGCTACGAAAATGTCGATCTCCGGATGCGCCTCCTGGACGGCCTTGACGCCCTCGGGCGCCGCGATAAGGCACATCAACTTGGTGGGTTTGCAGCCGCGCTGCTTCAGGATCGAGATCGCCGCGTTGGCCGAGCCGCCCGTCGCGAGCATCGGATCCAGAACGATGAGCTCGCGCTCCGTCACGTCGGTAGGCAAGCTGACGTAGTACTCGACCGGTTGAAGGGTTTCCTCGTCCCGATACAGCCCGATATGGCCTACCCGCGCGGATGGCAGCAGCTTGAGCACACCGTCTACCATGCCGAGGCCGGCGCGCAGAATCGGGATCAGTCCGACCATCCGGCCCGCGATAATCTTCCCCTCAGCTTCGATGACGGGCGTCTGCACCTTCGTCGTCGTGAGCGGAAAATCGCGCGTGGCCTCGTACGCCATCAGCGTGGAGATCTCGTCCACAAGCTCCCGGAATTGCTTGGTCTCCGTCTTTTTATCGCGTAAAAAAGTGACTTTATGCTGAATCAGCGGGTGGTCGCAAACTTGCAATCGCCCCATGGTGTTCCTCTCCTTTGTCCGTTCAGATGCCCGTTCATTATAACATTGTCTCCTCCGCGGCGCATCCATGCGTCGCCAAGGCTTCCCGGCCGCACATGCCGTGCAGAATCCCCTGCAACGTTGGCCGCGGCGCGCCGATATTCATATCAGAAACAAAAAAGGGAGGCGTGTTAATTTGAAAAAGACAAAGCAAGCTTTATACGCGCTGGCGGCAGGCGCGCTCTTGCTGGCGGCGCTCGGCGGAAGTGCAACCGCGGCTTCGGCCGACAAGACGGCGGCGGAAACCAAGCTCCAGGCGCTGATCGATGCCGGCATCGTCGCGGGCGATCAGAAGGGCAACCTCAATCTTGGCGACAACATTACGAGAGCCCAGCTAGCCATTATTATGGTACGCGCCTTCGGTCTGGAAAGCGAGGCCAAGCCGCCCGTTCAGACAGCTACCTTCACCGACGTTGCGCCGGGATCCTGGTACAGCGGCTACATTTTGACGGCCAAAACCCTGATCGAAGACAACGGCTACAAGCTCGGTACCGGAGACGGCAAGTTCAATCCGAACGGAAACGTCACGTCGGCCGAAGCCGTCGCGTTGCTGTGCAAGTTCCTGGGCATCCAACCGGACGCGACGATGGCCGATTGGTCGGCCGCTTACGTCAAAGCGGCGTTGGAGAAAGGCATTCTGGACGCCAACTCGGCAAAAGGAATCAGCAAAACCAAGCCCGCCACCCGCGAGACTGTCTTCACGTACGCGAATACCGCATTCGGCGCCGTGAAGGACAAGGAAGGCAAGACGGTTTACGACAAATTAAAAGAAGGCGTCGGCAGCGGCGTATACAACAAAAAAGAGAGCGGGACCGCGCCTTGAAGACCGCCCGCAGCGCCGATTGAGGGGCATTTCCCGCGCCTATCCATTCATCCGTCACCCCCGGGCCTTTCTCCGCATAGGCTAATGACACAAAGCCCAGGGAGGATTGACCATGACTTCGAAAAGCAAGGCCTTGGACAACAGCGCGCATATCTACGAGGCCGATCAGGATTGGGTGGCTGGCGCCAAGCAGATTCGACAAAAGCTGTCCGACGTATGCGGCGCTCATCATAACCGAAATGTGCGCGTAAAAACGATCGACGGGCACACGTACGAAGGAACGGTCGTCGGGCTCGACGGCTGCCACCTTCATCTGGCCGTTTCGCCCAGCGTTATGGACGCCCGCTTCTTCGGTCCGTTCGCGGCAAATTCCATTTTGACGCTTGTACTGTACGAATTGCTTGTTATTACATTGCTTATCTAACGAAAAGTACCGCAGCCCTGCTGATCCCTCAGCTTGACTGCGGTACTTTTCCGTTTGCGGGTGACATCGCCATCCTCGCTTCTTTTCTTGCTATAACCTAAAACACACTATGTAGGTCTGTTATATTGGATTCCCTCCAACTCCATCATTTCCAACGCCTCGCCCGACTGGAGCATATGACCAAGGCCGCGGCAGAACTGCATATTTCGCAGCCTTCCTTCGCTCAGCCAATCTTAGCCAGAATGGAGGAAGAGCTGGGCTTTCCGTTATTCGATCGCAACGGCAGAAGCCTGTCGCTGAACGAAGCGGGATGATTGTTTTTGTCGCGTGCCTCGTCGCTGCAGATTGGCGTCTCAAGCGAGTCGGAGCGACTGACGCGCGAGCAGTTCGATGCGCTCACGGCTCCCCATGAAGCGCTGGCCGTCGGCAGTCCCGAGCAGATCGCGGACAAAATTTTGTTCCAGTACGCGCTGCTCGGCCACCGGCGCTATTCCCTCCAGCTCAATATCGGCGGCATGCCGTACCCCCTCGTCGCCAAGTCCATCGAGCTCTTCTCGACGGTCGTTGCCCCTGCCGTACGGAAAGTGCTCGCCGCAGCCGAACAACGGACGTTTTGAATGCGGACGAGACTCGCCGCGGCGGGCCATTCCAGATTTTTTTCAAATAATCATCATGTTATTTCCGGCATTCGTTCATCCTAAGCGGACTGCGCCCGGACCGGGCATGGAATTTTCGACAGTCACCAGGAGGTCGGTATGCCGGGTACTTCTTCTAAATCCCCGTTTTCGCCGCAGTGGGGCAAGACGCGCGGAAGAACATTTACGGACATCAGCCCTAAAGGGGGCAAGTCCGCCAGATTCGACCGCCAGGCGGTGCTGTTGCTGGCCGTGCATGCGCTTTTTACCTGCGGCAACGCGCTGTCCGCCACGTTCGTCAATATTTATATTTGGAAAATCAAACAGGACTACGCGCTTCTCGGGTGGTTCGCCGTCGTTCACCAGCTCGCGATGTCCCTTACCTTCTGGCTGGCCGGAAAATGGGTCAAGGAAGGCAACAAAATGAATGCCCTGCGGGGTGGCGTCATCGCCGCCGCCGCTTTCTACGGGCTCGTGCTCGCGCTCGGCACGCGCGCAACGGATGCGGTTCCGTTGCTTGGTCTTGTCCAGGGTATCTCCTCGGGGTTGTTCTGGCTTTCCTTTAACGTCGTCTACTTCGAAATTACGGATCCCGGCAACCGGGATCGTTTCAACGGCTGGAGCGGCTTGCTCGGCTCGCTGTCCGGCATGCTGGCGCCCTGGCTCTCCGGCATTCTAATCGCAAGCAGCGGCGGCAACACGGGCTATCGCCTCATATTCGGGATCTCGCTGGCAATCTTCATCGCAGGCGCGGCGCTGACGTTCGGGCTGCACAAGCGGGAGCCCGCCGGCCGCTATGACTGGCGGATCGGCCTTAACAGGCTGCTGCGTGCAGGAAGCCCCTGGCGGGCCATCACCTGGGCGATGGTCGCCCAGGGCTTGCGGGAAGGCATTTTCGGCTTTGTCATCGCGCTTCTCGTCTACACGTCGACAGGAAGCGAAATGAAGCTCGGCAGTTTTTCGCTGTATACGTCTGCCGCGGCGCTGCTCAGCTTTTGGATCGCGGGCAGACTGCTTAAGCCGAAGGGCCGTTACTGGGGTATGTTCATAGGGGCGGTCATGCTCATTGCGTTCATCGTCGTCCCTCTATTCTGGGGAACGGGCTACTCGCAGCTCCTCATCTTCGGTCTCGGGACTGCCATTTTCATGCCACTCTATTCAATCCCGTCGGTCTCCGTCGTTTTCGATCAGATCGGCGGCAACGAAGCGGACGTGAAGCAGCGGGAAGAACGCGTCATCCTGCGGGAGCTGGCGCTCAACGCCGGCCGCTTCCTCGGCACGATCGTGTTCATCGTCTGCGTATCGCAGAGCGCGAACCCGTTACTCATCCGCGTGCTTCTGCTCGTCTTCGGCAGTTCGCCGCTATTAGCGTGGGCCATGCTGCGCAAGCGTCTGCGCAATGGGGTAGGCGCGACTGCGGTAAATAAGGGACACCCCTAGCTAACCTAGCCAATCGCAAATCCCAGCTTTCTGCTTGCATAACTGTGTATGATCAAGTTACAATTACAACTGATACTTTATTGCATACAGTTGAATGGAAAGTGAGTGATGAACGTGAGCAGTCTCGGATCTCCTTATTCACTAAAAGGATTAGCGCTTCGCAACCGCATCGTCATGAGTCCGATGTGCCAGTATTCCGTTGACGCAGAAGACGGCGCGCCTAACGATTGGCACTTCGTTCACTACGTTTCCCGCGCAGTCGGAGGCGCCGGCCTCATTCTCGTCGAGATGACCGACGTCGAACCCGATGGACGCATCTCGAATAGAGATCTCGGCTTATGGTCGGACGAGCAAATTCCGGCTTACCGGCGTATCGTAGACGAGGTCCACAAGCACGGAGCCAAGATCGGCATCCAGATCGCGCACGCCGGGCGCAAGGCGCTTGACGCAGAACCGCCGGTCGGCCCGTGGAACGAGCCGTTCGACAACACTGCCAAGCAGCCCCGCGCGCTCAGCACCGAAGAAGTCTGGGCACTGGTCGGCAAGTTCGCGGACGCCGCAGTCCGTGCGGTCAAGGCCGGTTTCGATACAATCCAGCTCCACGGCGCTCACGGCTACTTGATCCACCAATTCCACTCGCCGGGCATCAACAAGCGCGACGACGAATTCGGACGCGACAAAGCCAAATTCGGCGTCGAGATCATCAAGGCCGTCAAGGCCGTCTTGCCTCCCGATATGCCGCTGCTCATGCGGGTGTCCGCGATTGAGTATGCGGAATATGGTTACGACCTTGACCATATTCTGGAGGTCTCGCGCGTTTACCGCGATGCAGGCGTCGACCTGTTCGACGTCTCCACCGGCGGCGAAGGCGGTCCGGCAGTGAAGGGGAAGCCCGGCAACTATCCGGGCTACCAAGTGCCGTTCGCGCGTGCGCTGAAGGAAGCGCTCGGCGTCCCGGTCAGCGCCGTCGGCATGCTTGACGATGCCGAGCTAGCCGAGCACGTCGTCGCATCGGGCGACGCCGAGCTGGCCGTCATCGGCCGCGCCATGCTGCGCAACCCGTACTGGGCGATCGACGCGCTGCGCCGTCTCGATGGCAAAACCGACGTCGCGAAGCCCTATGAACGCGGCTATCCCGTTCATCGCTAATTTAACGCCGTCTGTGGGTCGACGCGGGTAACCCCCGCGTCGGCTTTTGCATTGTCGTCGCATAAGCTAAAGCCGTCGCCTCTTATCGCCGCATTCTGCTACTGTGCACCATTCTGATGCACCATCCACCCCGGCACCCGCTACTCATCGCCTCACGCGTCTACCGTGCACTATTCTTGTGCACCACCCCCAACACCAGCGCCTCATCGCCTCCCCCCGGCCACCGTGCACTATTCCTGTGCACCATCACTCCGACGCACGAGACAAGTTATCTATAGATCTGACTTTCACCCGGCAAGTAGCGATACTTGTTTTTGTGATCCGGGAAAAACGCAAAAAGTAGATGGAAGCATACGTCAATCCGGACTTTAGCCGCAGCAATCTGGCTCCTTTAGCTGTCCGGAGCGTCGCGGCCCACCAGAAGGCGAATGCTTTTTCAAAATGTCGGTTGGCCTCCGGATCTCCCTGCCGGTACAACGGATCGGCCTTAAACTTTTCCAGGTTAAACAAGTCTGAACCCATCGCCTCTCTGCTCCTTTTTTCACCTAACAAAAAAGCCGCCCGCCTCCCTCATCCGAAGATAAGGAATGCAAGCGGCGCGTGCTTCACGCCAATATGGTTTTTGGTTAAATTCCCGTTTCTGTTATCGTCATCGTCGCCTCGATATGCGCCCCGAGCCACCGAAGCTTGTTCGCGGCTTCGTCGTCTTGCGCGGCTTGAAGCTGGAGCCGGACTTGCTGCCGGAGCCGCTCGTGCCGTCGCGGGTAATGCTGCCCGTCGTCGACTTTTTCTTGCCGAACAATCCGTCGGAGCCTACGCTGCCGCTGGAGCCGGACTTGTTGCCGCGCTTGAAGATCGAGCCCTTTTTGTCCACCGTGAGCGGCGGCGCGACCTTCTGATCGCTGACCGTCGGCGTGCGGTAGGTACCCGTGGTTGGCGGATACGACTTTTGGCTGCCGTAGCCGCGATAGTCGCCGTAGTAGCCGCCTCTCGACGAATCGAACAGATTGCCGATCAAGCTCGCGAGCAAGTAGCCTTCCAGGAAAGAAGGACTGTAGTTCTGCCGCACGTATTCTTTGGAGTCGACCTCGACCAGGCTGTCCTCCGGCTTGTTCGGATCCTTTTGCACGTGAATGACCTGATCCGAATAGACGAGGAACATATGCTCGGGATCGTCCTTGGACACCTGCTCAGGCTTCTTCTTGGCCTCGAGCGCCGTCGCGACCTCCTGTACCGTCTCCCCCGCCGCCCGATAGACATACGAGGTCTGGCTGCCGCTGCCGCTTACTGACTCGAGCGGATACGTCTCCTGGACGTTAAGGCTCGGCCCGCACGCGGACAGCAGCGTTACGACGAGGGCCAGCATGACGGTCAGGTGAATGGAGGAACGCAGCCGTCCGCGAGTGGAACGCCGGCGCGCCGGCCGGCTCATCGTCCGCTTCCTCTCAGCCACTCCACGTCTCCCGGCAGTACGCTTTCGCCTTCATACAGCATGAAGCGTCCGTCCTGCCATTCGATCCGCAGCAGCTTGCGCCCGTCCGATTGGAAACGCCATACGTAAAGATCGCCTCCTGCGGAGGTAAAAGGCGTGCTGCCCGCCTCGACGATCCGCGTGCTGTATTGGTCCTCCAAATGGTAATCGATACCGTCCAACTCGATATGCGCCGGCACTTCGTCCATCGAATCGAGACGCCCGTCAATCGTACTGAACAAGGAATACGACAGATCGAGCCGCTGTTCAATGTTCAGATAGCGGACGTCTGCGCCGTCCCGAAGCGTCAACCAGACTTCGTTGCGGGCTGTCGGCTTGGTACGCCCGGTCACCTGGTAAGTGACAAGCGACACCTCGCACACATCTCCGGGCCCCATCGTCAGCACGCTTCGCTCCTGCGGAAGCGGCTCGGCTTTTTTCAAAATATTTTTAACCCTTTTGAACAAGCTCATCTCTTGTCCTCCTCTCCCGCAGCCTTACAGGCACGAGCCGATGATCATCGCACCGACCAGATGCAGAGAGCCCGCGATCAGGCCATGCCCTACGACGCCGTCCCGCACGCCTTCGTCCAAACGCAAATCTCCGATGCGCCTGAACGCGAATTCGACGATCCACTCCAGCACGAAGAGGATGACGAACGAAATGAAGGAGACAAGCAGCGCCTCGCCCAGATCGTCGGACGTCGCGATCGAGCGGGACAGAATGTAACCTTGTGCGACGAGCTTCAGCACGAACCGGACGGTGACGGCCGTATTGCCCCGCTTCATCTCTTCCATATCCTTGTACTTGGTGAAATAAGCGTCGATGCCCATGAGAATGAACAGAAGCACCGCGCCCGCCGCCGTCCACAGCAGCGTGCCGACCACGTTTTCAATCGTCAATGTTAACGTCTCTCCTCCCGCGGATAAAACCGGGCGATATCCGCATGAACCTGCGGGAATAAGCTGCCCGAAGCGCCCCTTTTCGGACGCGCCATGAATGCTTAACTCATTTTAGCTTAGATGGGCGTTTGAAAAAAGGACCCCGCGGGGGAGTCCTCTTGGATCGCCTTAGCTCTCGTACTTCTTCATCAGGGCCGCCAGTTCGTCTTCGACGGCTTTGTCCTTGCCTAGCGTCGCGAACTCGTCGTCCAGCGACCTGCCTTTGGACTGGCTAAGTTCCTCTGTCGCCTCGGCGTGCGCTTCCATCTGCCGGACCTTCTCTTCCATCCGGCTGAGACCGGACATCGCCGTGTCGGTACCGAATCCAGCCATCGCCTTGTTGATGCCGGCTTGCGCCTTGGCCGCGTTGGCACGGGCGACCAGCGTCTCGCGCCGGTTCTTGAGGTCGGTGAATTGCTTGCGCATCTCATCGAGCTTCAGACGCAGATTGTCGGCGGCCTGCTTGTTCTGCTCGTAGCTGGCCTTGTACTCGGCAACCTTCGTCTCTGCCGCTTTCTTCTCCTCGAGCGCGCGGCGCGCAAGGTCGATATTTTTTGCCTGCGCGGCGATGTTCGCCTGCTCTTCGCGCTTGGCGACCAGAGCCGATTGCTCCTCGTACAGCTGCTTGAATCGCTTTTCGATCGCGATCTGGGCGGCGACCGCCTTTTCCGCATCCTCGAGATCCTCTGCCATATCGCGCAGATATTGATCGGTCATCTTGACCGGGTCTTCCGCCTTTTCGATCAGGGCATATACGTTAGACAGCGTGAGATCGCGCAATCGTTTGAAAATAGACATTTACACGAATCCTCCTCTTGTCCGCTTGTTCGCGGCTATGTATTCTAGTACGCGGATGCAGGCCGACCGTTTCAACATTTCCCCGCAGACGCCCAAGTATCCGTCAAAATAAATATACATCCGGCCTGCCTCGGAAGGCAAAGCCGGATGTATGATAAAAGACCGATTAATCTCCGATCTGATAAGGCCGCTTGACGTAAGAAGTGCGGAGCCCGTAATCCTCGGAGTCCGTCCAGTCGATCGTCAGCGACCCGATCTTCGATTCGCTGCCCGGCAGCTCGGTCAGCCACAACGCGTCGTCGGGGCAGTCTGCCGTGATGAACTTGCCTGCGTCGTCGTCGGGTGACGCGTGAAACTTCAGATAGGCCTTGCCGCCTTCGACGGCCAGCACTTCGACGAAGCCAGCGTCGTGGTTCACCGCAAGGCGCGCCCGCCGCCCGAGCCCCGCCGTCGTCAGCTTGGCTTCTTCGACCAGATGGTACGCCCTGGATAGCGGCACCGAGAATTCCCCGTTCTCCTCGCTCGGACGATCGACGAAAAAGTAATACGGCGTCACGCCGGCCAGCTCGAGGCGATCCAGCAGCTCACCCAGCAACTCCGGCGCGTCGTTGATTCCGCCAAGGATCGGCGTCCGGTTCACGATGACGGCTCCTGCGTCGCGGAGCGAGCGGAACGCACGAATCGCTTGATCCGTCATCTCCCGCGGATGATGAATGTGCGCCATCAGATAAAGCGGCTTGGAAGGCGTAGAAAATTCGCGGATAAGGCGCAGCAAGCCCAGGTCGTCCGATATGCGCATCGGCTCCATGACCGGCATGCGCGTGCTGAGCCTGATAATTCCGACGTGCGGGATGGCCCGCAAGCTTTGGATTAGATTCCGCAGCTTGAGCGTAGGAAGGCTGAAGCAGTCGCCGCCCGCCAGAATCACCTGGCGGATCTCCGGATGAGCCGCCACATATGCGAGCGCCGGCGACACGCCCTCTTCGGCCTCCGTCTCAGGAAGCATCAGGAAAGCGGACGTCCGGAACTTATGGCGATAGCCTTGTGCCAGATAGTCGGCTTCGTCGTCGGAGGCGCCCCAGATCCCTTGGCCGCCGGCCGCCGGCAAAGATGGAGACAGCAGCTTGCGGAGCGGATCGTCGGCGTCGCCCCAGTCGATGAGGCTATGATAATACGTATTCGTGTTCGTGCAGAAAGGAGCGGCAGCGTCTTGGTCCATGTTTCTGGCGAATTCCGGCATGGCCAACGTAAATTCCTCCTTCTCCCGGTCTAAAGTCGACACGCCTCGAAGGACAGAAAAGACCCTTCTGCAACAGGCGCGCGCAATACGCTTAGCCAGACAGAGGGGTCTTGTAGAGACGCCAAAAGACCCGGCGAGGGTCATTCAAGCTTCAATAAATTAGATGTGACCCATCCACTGCCTACGAGGTTAGCTGACGGACTCGGGTAAGATGGTACCCTATGAAGCCTGGAATAGCTTCAATTCGCCCCATAAAGACTTGGTTCCCCCGTTTCCCGGCCGATACCGGGAATTAAGCGTACACTTAGTTTATACCGAATGTCCCGAATCGTCAAACAAATGGCGCCCAATTCGGCCTCGAAAGGTCAAAATTGGGCGCCTGTACCTGTTTTTAGGATACGCTGGCGAGCCTGGTCTTAGTATTCAAGACCTTGATACAGCGGATATTGCGAGGCGAGCTCGCGTACCAGCTTGCGCGCTTCTTCAAGCTTGGTCTCGTCCTTGGCGTTCTTCAATGTGATGGCGATGGCCTGGCCGACCTTCTTCATCGCCGCGGCGTCCATCCCGCGCGAAGTAACGGCCGGCGTACCGATGCGGATGCCGCTCGTGATGAACGGGCTCGTCGGATCGAACGGAATCGCGTTCTTGTTGACGGTGATGCCCACGGAGTCGAGCAAGTGCTCGGCATCCTTGCCCGTAATGTTCAGGCTGCGGGTGTCCACGAGCATCAAGTGGTTGTCCGTGCCGCCGGAGACGAGGTTGATGCCCTCTGCGGTCAACGTCTCGGCAAGCGCCTTGGCGTTTGTCACGACGTTAGCCGCATAATCCTTGAAGGACGGCTGCAGCGCTTCGCCGAGCGCAACGGCTTTGGCTGCGATCGTGTGCATGAGCGGACCGCCCTGCGTGCCGGGGAATACCGCCTTGTCGATCGCCGCAGCCCACGGCTTGGTGCACAGGATCAGGCCGCCGCGCGGTCCGCGCAGCGTCTTGTGCGTCGTCGTCGTGACGAAGTGCGCGTGCGGCACCGGGCTCGGGTGCTGGCCGCCTGCCACGAGACCGGCGATATGCGCCATGTCGACCATGAACAGTGCGCCCACGTCGCGGGCGATCTGGCCGAGCACTTCAAAGTCGATGATGCGCGGATACGCGCTCGCGCCGGCGACGATCATGCGCGGACGGTGCTTGAACGCGGCTTTGCGGACTTCGTCGTAGTTGATCGTGAAGGTCTGCTCGTCGACGCCGTAAGCGACGAAGTTGTACAGCAAGCCGGAGGCGTTGACCGGGCTGCCGTGCGTCAGGTGGCCGCCGTGCGCGAGATTCATGCCGAGCACGGTGTCGCCCGGTTGCAGCGTCGCCAGGTAGACGGCGAGGTTGGCCTGCGCGCCGGAGTGCGGCTGCACGTTGGCATGATCGGCGCCGAACAGTTCCTTGGCGCGGTTGCGGGCGATCTCTTCGGGAATGTCGACGTACTCGCAGCCGCCGTAGAACCGCTTGCCCGGGTAGCCTTCGGCATATTTGTTGGTCAGAACGGTGCCCATCGCTTCAAGGACGGCTTCGCTAACGATGTTTTCGGATGCGATCAGCTCGAGGTTGTCGCGTTGGCGGCCGAGCTCGAGGTTAAGGGCTTTGACGATCTCGGGATCTTGCTTGCGCAGATTGGCGGTCATGGGTGGTCCTCCTTGGGGTTATGAGAAAGTTGAATTTAAAGCGATGACGAGAATAACTGCAATCATGCAATCATGTTGCTTTTTTCATTTATGTTGGCCGATGACGAGGAGATAACTGCATACATGCAGGTATTTCTCATCATTTGGTTGTTTTGTTTACAGCTAAAGCAATTTAACTGCAATCTGCAGCTATCCGGCTCATCTGGCCGCCATCCCGCTCCATAACCTGCATATTTGCAGTTATTTCCGTTCGGAACGGGACGAAATCGGCGCCAAAGTGCGCTGATAGCCGCCGCTTTACTCGGGGTTAATCGGGCAATTCGCCTCTTCCGCACGTACGAAGGCTGAACAAACCGGCGGCAGAAGCCGTTGCCAGCCTGGCGGCTCAGTCGCACGTTCCGGAAGGCGGCGCCTCCCGGCTCGGCTTCGCGTATACTGCGCGCTCGCCGCCGATCAGCTTCGGCCGCGCGTATGCCATCGTCACCCGCGCTTCTCCGATCCAGCGGCCGGATGGCCTTACCGGCACGGCGACCTGGCGCAGGTGCATGCCGATCAGCGTTTCGCCGATATCAAGGCCCGCATCGACGGCTACCGCCTCGACGAGGCAGGGATCCGCCAACTGACTGAAAGCGTAGGCGGCCATGGAGCCGCCGGCCTTGGGCACGGGCACAGCCGATACGATCGTCCAGCCCCGGGCCATGGCCAAGCTTCGCTCGGTCACGAGCGCGCGGTTCAGATGCTCGCAGCATTGCCATACCGTCTCGAACCCCTGCCGCTCGCGGACGCGCCGCACGCCTTCGTAGATCTCCCGGGCGACGGCCGGCGCTCCGGACGTGCCGATGCGGCGTCCTTGCACCTCGCTCGTGCTGACGCCCAGCACGACGATCTGTCCGGCGCCCAGCGCAGCCGCTTCGGCCAGCTCGGCCAACGCTTGCTCGACTTGTCCCGATACGGGCAATGCTTGGTTACGGTCAGTCATTCGCTATGCGCCTCCGCTTCCGTTCAAGGGTGGAGTGCCTGCTGCTCTTCAAGGGCCTTGACCTTGTTCAGACGCCCGACATGGCGAGGCCCTTCGGAGAAGGGCGTGTCCAGCCAGACGCGCACGATCTCCTCGGCAACGCCCGGTCCGACAACGCGCTCGCCCATCGCCAGCACATTAGTGTCGTTGTGTTCGCGCGTGGCCTTGGCCGAGAACAAATCGTGCACGAGCGCGCAGCGGATGCCCGGCGTCTTGTTGGCCGCGATCGACATGCCGATCCCGGTGCCGCAGATCAGAATGCCCCTGTCCGCTTCCCCGCTGACGACCTTGCCGCATACGGGCACGGCATAATCCGGATAATCCACCGAATCCCCGCAATGGCATCCGAGATCGATAATCTGGTGACCCTGCGCTTCCAGGAAAGGGACGATGACGTCCTTGAGACGATAGCCCGCGTGGTCGGCGCCGATGGCGATGATCATGACTGTACCTACCTCCCTTGATTGTCAGTTGTATTATACCGAATTTGCCGAAAAAAGACGAAAAAGAGCACGCATGCTTAAAGCACGCTGCTCTCTGCCCAGGCGACCGGCCGACATTCCGGTGCTCCACTGTGGTTAACCCCACTTGTGTCGCCAGTTACACCGGAACTGCAACTTGTAGCTTCATCATAGCGAAGGAAAATGCCGAAGTCAATCGAAAATAGACTATAATCATCCTTATCAAGGCTTACGACGGTTCAGTAAGGAGCTCGCATGAACAATCTGCTGATTACCGGATACCGCGCGCACGAGCTCGGCATTTTCGGACAAAAACACAAGGGTATTCCTTTTATACGCAAAGCAATCGAGTCCAAGCTGATCCCGTTAATCGAAGAAGGTCTCGAATGGGTCATCACGCCCGGCCAATACGGCGTCGATCTGTGGGCTTGCGAATCGGTCATCGCGCTGAAAAAGGAGTATCCGCAGCTGCGGCTGTCGATCCTGACGGCCTTCGAGGGCCAGGAGGAAAAGTGGAGCGAGGACAAGCAGGAATATTACCGCGGCATCCTGAAGGATGTGGACTATTACGGCGCCGTGAGCAAGCAGCCTTACAACGGCCCCTGGCAATTCGCCGCGCGCGACGATCTGCTTCTCCGCAAAACGGAAGGCATCATTCTCGTATACGACGAGGAAGCCGGGGATGCCAGCCCGAAGTTTATGAAGGAAAAGGCGCTGCGCAAAAACCGCGAAGACGGTTACCTCTATTTATCCGTCAGCTCGGAGGACATTCAGAGTGCCGCAAACGAGGAGCAGTACGAAATGGCGGACGGGATGGCCGAAGCGGAGAATTACGGGGACAGGAGTCCGGACTGGAACGAAGAGATTTGATGGGGACCGGGCGTTGCAACTTGACCGATCGCCTGATAAACTGATGTCACGAATACGGTCGCAAAGCATGCGTCGCACGCTCTCCAAGGAGAGTTTGCGGCGCTTTTTGTTTGCCCCGGGGGAGCGTGAGATCCGAGATGGCACCGCATGACGAAGCCTTCAAGAAGCTGCTGCAAGCTTTTTTCGCCGAATTCATGTCCTTGTTTTTTCCCGAGCTTTATCGTTTGATCGACTTTGCGCATACTCGCTTTCTCATGCAGGAACTGCTGGTGGATGTCGTTGGAGGCGAGAAACGTACGGTAGATCTGCTGGTCGAGGTTCGCCTGCGAGACGGCAATGCGTTTATTCTTATTCATCTGGAGCCTCAGTCTTATGCGCAGGCGGATTTCGGAGAGCGAATGTTCCTCTACTTCGCCAGGTTGCTGGAGCGTCACCGCAAGACCTATAAGGTAATTCTCCCTGTAGCCGTGTTCACCGGAAGCCGCACACGAGACGAACCTGGCGGATATGCCATGCGCTTTGAGGAGGAGAGCATCGTGGAGTTCCGCTACCGCAAGCTGGAGCTGGCCCGCCTGGATTGGCGGCGCTTCGCCAAGTCGGATAACCCTGTAGCCGCTGCGCTGTTATCGCGGATGGGTTATAATGAAAAGGATAGACGCGAGCTTCGCCTGGCTTACCTCAAAATGCTGGCGAGGCTGCATCCGAAGCTGGACGACGCCAAGCTGGCGCTCGTCATGTCGATTGCGGATCTCTACTACCGGCCCGAGCCCGAAGAGGATCGGTCCATATTGCGCGAGCTGCAGGCTCGCGACCCGGAGGAGGCCGAACGCGTAATGGAATTGATGCCCGCATGGAAGCGTTGGGGTTACGAGGAAGGCTTGGAGGAAGGTCTGGAAAAGGGAAAAGAAAAAGGCATAGAAGCCGGCCGCGCCGAGAGCGTGCGCAAGCTGCTGGCCAAAGGCTTTACGCCCGGACAGATCGCCGACCTGCTCGATCTGCAGCAGGAAGAGATCGCCAAGCTGCGGGATTCGCATTAAGAATAGCGCCGCCCGCTCCCCTGACAAGAAGCAGACGGCGCTTTGCCGTTCGGTATGGACGCATAATTTTAAAAGGATTCAATTCGAAGCGGGCCGCCCGCCAAAAGCCCGGTCGATCGCCTCGCGAATCTGCCGCGCGCAAGCCTCGTATACCGCAAGCGGACCGCCGTACGGATCCGCGATGTCAAGATCGGGCGCGCGCCGCGACAGCTCGGTCAGACGCCGCCTATCCTGTTCGGGGAACGGCTTGCCGAGCGCCAGCGCCATCTGAAATTCCGCATGAAGGCGATCCATCTCCTGCAGGTCGGGCAGCAGCGCTTCGCTCTGACGCGCGTATTCCTTTAAAGTATAGGTCTTGGAAGCGGCGTGCGGATACCGTTCCGCGATCGCGCGCTTGTGAGAAGCGGTCATCGTCAGGATAAGTTCCGCCCACTCCACGTCTCCCCGGTCAAGCCTCGTCGAAGAACCGGGAAGTGCGACATTGCTGCGCCTTAGCGTCTCCGCCGCATTCGCGGAGATCGGCATGCCCGATTGGGCGGCCACGCCGGCGGACCGTACTTCCATCTCCGTGCCCGTCCGTCTTGCCCAATCTCGCAGCAGGGCTTCGGCCATCGGACTCCGGCATGTATTCCCGGTGCACACCATCAATATACGCCGCATCATCCTAGCCTCCTCGTTCGGACGGACCGTCGCACCGTCACTTTATAGTGAACTAGTTATATCAGAAACAGCAGGCCGAATGCAAACAAAATGACCCCGCCGAACGCTTCTCCGTAGCCGCCCAGCGACTGGCTCACCCGCGTCCCGAGCAGCAGCCCCAGCACGCTCATGGCGCCGCCCACGAATCCGAACATGAGCACCGTGAACATCATATGCGCCGAGAACATCCCCAGGGAGACGCCGACCGAAAAAGCATCGATGCTCACGCTGAGCGCAAAAACGAGCATCCCCCAAAACGTCCGATGGTTGAACGACGAGACCGACTCTCCGCGAATCGCGCTGTACACCATATGCCCGCCGAGAAGGATCAGAAGCGCGCCCGCCGCCGACGTGGCGACGCCGCCCAGCAGTCCGCTCACATAGTGACCGGTCAGCATCCCGCCAAGCGGCATCAGGATGTGAAACAATGCGATCAAGGCGCTCAACTTGAGCACGTCCAGCTTCCGGATGCCCTTAAGCCCGATTCCGATGCCGAGCGAGAAGGCATCCATCCCGAGCGCGACCGCCATAATGCCGATCGTAATCAAATGCCCTGCCGCCGCAGACCATTCCATGATTTAGCCCCCTTGTCCAGCTAACCCGATATAGGGAGTATATGCGGACAAGACGGGGAACATGACCCGACGAAGGCAGATGAACCGGTTTGCGCCAGAAGAAGAGCAGAAGCGTGTCGAAGCTGCGAGCCGGGGGACGATGATAAGCAGAGCAGCTGGGCTATACGCGAGAACCGGCAGGCTCGTATCTAGCGACGAGCCTGAAAGCCTTCATGGCGTCCTTGGGCAGCGCCGGTCAGACCGGCAGCGTGCGGCCGCCAGCCGCCTTGCGCATGCGGTTCATGAGCGCGGCCCCGATGCCTTCCTCCGGGAAGGCTTCGGCCGCGATGAACCGCAGACCGCGCGCGTCGCACTCGCGCAGCGCCGCGTACAGCGCCTGCGCGGCGGCCGCCGGCGCAGCGCGCTGGCCCAGCGCGATGACGGCGTCCGCGCTGTAAAACGCTGCGTGCTCGTCGCAGCACAGCACGCCGGCAGGCTCGCCCCGCCGCCGCGCCGCGTCGACGGCGGCTTGAACCGCGGCGCGCACGGCCTCCGGCGCGCCCGAGGCGATTGCCATTGCGCCCTGCGGGGCGTAATGGGCGTACTTCACGCCGGGCGAGCGCGGCGCGCCCGCAGCACCCACAGCCGCCCCATCGGCGCCGGCGGCATCGATCGCCCTCGCGGCGTCCGCGGAACCGGCGGCTGCATCGACCTCGCTCCCGCCGGCCGCAGCCTCCGCCTCCGCGCCCGAGACCACGATGCGCGCCGCGCCGCCCGCGGCCTCGCGCAGTTGCTCGGCCGTCACGCCGCCCGGCCGCAGAATATGCACGTCGCCGCCGAGCACGCGGACGACGGTCGACTCCACGCCGACGCCGGTCGGGCCGCCGTCGAGCACGCCGTCGATGCGCCCGTCGAGATCGTCGCGCACATGGCTCGCGAGCGTCGGGCTCGGTCGGCCCGAGCGGTTCGCGCTGGGCGCCGCGACCGGGCAGCCGGCGGCCGCGATCAGCCGCCGCGCGATCTCGTGCGCCGGCACGCGCACGGCGACCGTGTCGAGCCCCGCGGTGACGCGGGCCGCTATGGTCCCGGGACGCACGGGCAGTACCAGCGTGAGCGGCCCCGGCCAGAAGGCGGCCATGAGCGTCCGCTCCAGCGGCGACGCCTCTGCGGCCAGCGCATCCACGTCCGCCGCATCCGCCAGATGCACGATCAACGGATTGTCGGAAGGCCTCCCCTTGGCCGCGAAGATCCGTTCCGCTGCGGCTTCGCTGCGCGCGTCCGCCCCGAGCCCGTACACCGTCTCGGTCGGAAACGCCACGACGCCGCCTGCGGCAAGCGCCGCGGCGGCTTCGTTCAAGCCGGCATCCCCGTCGGCCGGCGTCCAATATTTCGTTTTCGTATGCATGTCCGTCCCTCGCGTTCCTTCAAGTTAGGACGATTATATCACAGCGTTCGGGAGAACAACGATCCGTTCAGGAGAACAACGATGCGATAAAGCTGAACAGCTTCTCGAGCAGCACGATCAGGAAGAACTCGGCCTTCGGCTTCTCAGCAGGCACTGCCGCGGCGATGACGCCGTCCTCTTGCGCTGCGTTTGCGGACGCTTTTTTAACCTTTGCAGCATTGTCTTGATCGCCCTTTTGCACGGCTGCCGTCTGCTTGGAAGACTGCTTCGCGTCCGACGCGGCAGGTTCTTCCGCCTTGGCCGACGCGGCCAGGCACAGCGGCGGGAACAGCACGCACCACCAGTTGGCGCCGCCGCCCTTGCCGAGCGTAATCCGGAGCGCCTCGTACTGTCCCGCCGGATACGTTTTTCCCTCGAACGTTTTCGCCGGAAAATCCACGACCGCAAGCTCCGTTTTTTCGCCGTAACCGGCCTTGGAGCCCTTCAGCGACTTGTCGGCCGCCGCCTCGACATCCGACAGCCGCGAGCGGATAAGCGCACGCGCTTCTTCGATCGTACCCGGCATTTCGCCCCAAGCTTCAATTAACGCGGAGACGTCGTCGCGTACTTTGCGTTTGATCGCCTGATCGCGATCGCTGTCCGAATTGGCGATGATCCGGATGCGGATCGCCTGGTTCGGTATTGTATCGTCGCCTTCGGCGTCCGCCGAGGCGCGGTTCACTGCCAACGTGGAAAAGCCCGACAAACCGATAAGAAGAAGAAAAAGAAAAGGACCATAATGACGAAGACCACGCATCGTTCTCGCTCCTTGTGCGCACCCGTCGGTGCGGCCGATGCGTTCCGGAACGGCTTAGTCCTCATTATGTCCTTCTCTCAAATCTGTAAACCTAGCAATCTATATTTTGTTATTTTAGAAACGAAGCGCGAGCACGTGACGGTCGATGCCGGCGTAATCGCGTACGATGCGGATCTCGTCCCACTCGGCCGCCTCGCGAAGAAGCGACGACGCTTGCTCCGCTTGGTGGATGCCGACCTCCCAGGCGACCATCGCCGGCAGTTCCGCCAGCCCACTCAGCTGCTCCGCCATCCGGCGGTAAGGCGCCAGCCCGTCCGGCCCTCCGTCCAGCGCAAGATGCGGTTCGTGCTCCCGCACTTCTGCCTGCAGGCCGGACAGGTCCGAAGAAGGGATGTATGGCGGATTGGAAACGAGGATATCGATCCGCTCGCCCGCATGCGCGCCTCCTGCCAGAAACGGCGCCAGCAGATCGCCCTGCACGAAGCGAACGTTCGCGCCGAGCGCGGCCGCGTTGCCTGCCGCCACTTCAAGCGCTTCCGGCGACAGATCGCTGGCGGTCACCTGCCAGCCGGGCTGCTCCAGCTTCAGCGTGACCGCCAGCGCGCCGCTGCCCGTGCCGACGTCCAGCAAGCGCAGCTCTGTTTCCGGCGCATTGACCGGCGCTGTCTCCGCCTGCCCTTCGCCTCGTGCCGCCTTGCGCGCCACTGCGATCTGGGCCGCGCCTTCGAGCACCGCTTCGGCCAGCAGCTCCGTCTCGGGCCTCGGAATCAGTACCGCAGACGTCACGGCAAATCGCCGTCCGTAAAAATATTGCTCGCCGGTCACGTATTGCGCCGGCTCTCCTGCAGCCCTTCGCGCCAGCATCGTCTCCCACGCCTGCCGCTTCGCCTCCGGAAACGGCTCCCGCAGATCCCGCAGCAGCTCGCCCTTTCCGATCCCGAGCGCGTGCAAGATCAGAAGCTCCGCCCCCGCTTCTGCCTCAGTATTCTCGATACCGGCTTCCGCCAACTGCCGGGCACCGGCCTTCCACACTTCGCCGTACGTTCTTCCTCTTTCCATGCCGTCCTCCCTTTGCCGAAAATACCGCGATTCCGGTCTTCGATATACCGCCATGGTACCACATGCCGCTGTATTGGACGAGAATGGCGTCAGTTTGTGCTTATTTTGCTCGGAAAGAAATTACAAGGTTTTTCCGTGCAACGCCGCTCCCCGGCGGACGGGGCAGACAACTTGCCCGCAGCAGCGGCGCCGACTGCCGTTATTCGTTCCCTAACGCCAAGCGCCGCCCCGCAAGCACGCCTATCGCCGACGCTCCCGCCCGATCCCCGACCAAGCCAGGATCGCACCCGCCGCCAGGACGAGCCCAAGCGCGACAAAACCTTGTCGGACGCCCGCTTCCATCGACTCGGCATGCCGCAGGAAGGCGCCCGTCAGCACGACACCTAGCGTCGCGCCAAGCTGGCGCGAGGCATTCAGGGCGCCGGAAGCCGCCCCCGTCCACTCGTGCGGCGAAGCGGCCATCACGGCGGCCATCAAGGACGGGATGGCTAAAGAAGTGCCGAACCCCACGAGCAGCAAGCCGCTAACATCATAAGCGTAGCCGTGATCTCTCGTCGCAGCCGCCAGGGTCATTACGCCGGCCGCGCATAAGCCGAAGCCGAAGGTCATAGGCAGTCTCGCGCCGACGCGGCCGACGATTCGCCCCGTCAATATCGGGTTAAACGCCAGCGGGATCGTCATCGGCAGCATCGCCAGGCCCGCCGCATGCGCCTCGTCCCCCCGTGCCTGCTGGAAATAGAGCGGCAGCGCGAACAGCACACCGGACAGACCGATATTGACGAGCAGTCCCGACAGCATGCCTGCAGCTACTGTTGGCACCGCAAACAGGCGAAGCGGAAGAAGCGGCGCCTTGCCGCGGGACTCCGCAATCGCAAAGCCAGCGGACGCGAGCGCAAACAGGCCGAATGCCCCCACCACGATAGGCGACGTCCATCCGCGAGCCGGCCCTTCGGTCAGCGCGTAGGCAAGCGAAGCGATCGCCGCGATACAGGTCGCTTGTCCGGCCGGATCAAGGCCGCGCCGCACTCGGCCTGCATCGGTGCCCGCAAGGCGGCCGACCGCGACCAGACTGACGGCGGCGAGCGGTACGTTGATCAGGAAGATGCTCCTCCAGCCCAAGCCGTCAGCGAGCAAGCCCCCGGCGACGGGACCGACTGCCATGGCGGCCCCCGTCGTCGCCGCCCAGATGCCAAGCGCCCTCGCCCTGGCGGCCGGCTGCGGATACGACTTTGCCAGCAACGCTAGGGAAGCGGGCAGCAAGGCCGCCCCGCCGACGCCCAGCATGGCACGAAACCCGATAAGCGCGCCCAGCGAAGGCGAAGCGGCACACAACGCGGATGAAGCGAGAAACACGGCCAGTCCGGCCGAGTAGACTCGCTTCGCGCCAAGCCGGTCCGCCAGTGCGCCCATGGACATCAGCAGCCCCGCGAAAACGATCGTGTAGGCGTTGACCACCCATTGCAAGCCGGATAAACCTCCGCCAAGATCGGCTCGGATCGCGGGCAGCGCCACGCCGAGCGCCGTCGTGTCCATCAGCACCATAAAGTAGCCGAGCGACAGGCCGAGCAGCAGCGCGGCGCGACCTTGCCTGGTTTCGCGCCATACGCTTGTTCGAGCGACATTTTCCATTTGTATTCCTCCCGTTTCCCGGACGGCGTCGGTCGCCATCCGCATCCAGGTCAGTTTATAATGGTGCTGACGCATGCGTAAGCGGACGGTTTATCCCGGGAGCGGCGCTCCCCGGATAACGCGCCTCTCGGAAAAGGAAGTGAAGCAAGTCATGGAACCTGCAAACGGCAAGCGACAGCAGGAGCTCGCGCTGTTTTTGAAGACTCGGCGAGCCAGACTGACACCGGAGCAGGTAGGATTGCCTGGCGGCGGCAGGCGTCGGACGCCCGGTCTGCGGCGCGAGGAAGTGGCCATGCTGGCAGGTGTCAGCGCGGATTGGTACAAGTGGCTGGAGCAAGCGCGCGATATCCAGGCATCCGCTCAGGTGCTGGACAGCATCGCGGCAGCCCTGCAGCTTGATGCAACCGAGCGCAGGCATCTGTATCTGCTCGCGCTGCGGCAGCTTCCGGCCGACCCCCAGCCCAACGATGGGGTCGTGCCGCGGACGCTGCGGCGATTTCTCGAGCTGCAGGCGCCCAGTCCGGCCATCGCGACCGATCAGCGGATGGACGTGGTGGCCTGGAATCGGCCAGCCGGCCTGATTTACGGCGACTACGGGGCGATGCCGCAGCGGGAGCGCAATACCGTGTGGCGGACCTTTACATCGTCCTACGTACGCGAACTGCTTCGCGAAGGCTGGGAGCCGCATGCGCGCCATCGGCTGGCCCAGTTCCGGGCAGGGTACGCCAGATATGCCGGCGATCCTTGGTGGCTGGCGATGATCGAAGAGCTCGCCCGCGTGAGCGCCGAATTCCGCGAATGGTGGCCGACGCACGACGTGCTGATCGGGCCGGAGGGCACAAAGCGCAACTACCATCCGACTGCCGGACTGCTCGTCTTCGAGCAAGCCGCCTTCACCGTGTCGAATGCGCCTCATTTGACGGTTATCGTCAATATGCCCTCGCCCGAAGGCGACACGGCAGCCAGGCTTGAACGCCTGTCGAACGATCCGCGCCCCGCACAAGCCGAACTCGCCGATTAAGCCAAAGCTCCCCAAACAAAAGAGCTCCTGCGCGGTTTAATCGCAAGAGCTCTTTTTTGCCAATTCCAGCTTCTTCAGCAAACTACAGCTCCACCCAAGTCAACGTGAGCTCCACGACGCCAAAAAAAAGCAGACATCCGCCCTCATATAGGCTAGCTGTCTGCTCGTTCATTTCAATGGCTCTGTGCCATGCCTTCCTTCTCCAACAGCTCTGCCTGCTCCGCGATCGACAGCGCGTGAACGATGTCGTTCATCTCGCCGTTCAGCACGGAATCGAGCTTGTGCAGCGTCAGGCCGATGCGGTGGTCGGTAACGCGGCTCTGCGGGAAATTGTACGTGCGGATGCGCTCGCTGCGGTCGCCCGTGCCGACCTTCTCGCGACGTTCGCCCGCGTACTTGGCAGTCTCTTCCTGGATCTTGATGTCCATGATCCGGGTACGGAGCACCTGCAGCGCCTTCGCCTTGTTGTCGTTCTGGGACTTGCCGTCCTGACAGGTGGCGATGATGCCGGTTGGAATATGCGTCACGCGAACCGCGGACTTGGTCGTATTGACCGACTGGCCGCCCGCGCCGCTCGAGCAGAACGTGTCCACCCGGATGTCTTTGTCCAGAATCTCGATGTCCAGCTCTTCAGCCTCCGGCATGACGACGACGGTCGAGGTCGACGTATGAATCCGGCCGCCGGACTCGGTCTCGGGTACGCGCTGCACGCGGTGGGCGCCGCTCTCGAACTTCATCTTGCTGTAGGCGCCCTGTCCGTTGATGGTAAAAATGACTTCTTTGAAGCCGCCGAGATCGCTCACGCTCGCTTCAAGCAGCTCCGTGCGCCAGCCCTGGCTGTCGGCGTACTTGGCGTACATCCGGTAAAGCTCCGCGGCGAACAAGTTCGCCTCTTCGCCGCCGGCCGCGCCGCGGATCTCGACGATCACATTCTTGTCGTCGTTGGGATCCTTGGGCAGCAGCAGGACGCGCACCAGTTCCTCCAGTTCCTCTTTGCGGGCGGCGAGCTCCTCGATTTCCATTTTGACCATGGATTTCATCTCGTCGTCCAGCTTTTCTTCGAGCATCGCCTTGGCATCGGTCAGCTGCTCCGACACTTGCTTATATTCCACGTAAGCCTGAAAGGGCTCTTGCAGGTCCGATTGTTCCTTCGCATAGGCGCGCAGACGGGCCGAATCGTTCATCACGTCCGGGTCGCACAATAACTCGCTCAGCTTCTCGTATCGGTCCGCCAGTGCCTGCAAACGATCCAGCACTTCAACCAACCTCCGGTAATTTTAATCGTAGTCTCTCCATTATATCATACCGATGCAAGTACCGACGCGTTATAGCCTTAAGCCCGCTCGGCCGTCACCGGGACGCTCCGGGACGCCGTGCCGCGCCAGTTGACAAGGAAGATGCCCGCGCAGATCATCGCGCCTCCTGCCGCCACGTAAGCATGGAGAGGCTCGCCGAGCAGTATCGCTCCGCCGATGACGCCGAAGAACGGCGCGAGGAACAGGAAAGCGTTGGTTTTTGCCGGATCGCCCCGCTGAAGCAAGAAAGACCAGCCCGAAAACTGCAGGATCGAATTAATGAGCACGAGCCAGACGAGCGAGAAATAAAAGCCGCCGCCGAATGCAATGCGGGGATGCTCGAACAACGTACTCATGAGGCCAAGCACGATGCCGCCGAACAGCATCTGATAGCCGCTCAGCACCCAAGTGTCGAACGCCTGCCCCCATCGTTTGATCAGCAGCGATGAGGCCGCGAAGCAGCAGGCGCCGAGCAGCGAGATCAGCGTGCCGGGATTCATCGATAGATGCGCGCCCATCGTGCAGAAGACGCCGGCGAAGCCCAGCGCCACGCCCGCCCACTGCAGGATCCTGTATCTGGCCTTCATAAATAGCGCGCCGAACAAAATGACGAGCAGCGGATTCACAAAGATCAGAATCGCCGACTCGCCGGAGGTGATCCACCGCATGCTGTAATAGCTGCAGCCCATGACGCCGGCGGAGCCCAGCGTGCCGATCAGCGCGATGCGCAGCCAGGAGGAAACGTCCTTCGGCTTGGGGCGACGCGCGGTAAATGCCGCCATGAGCAGGCCGGCAATTACGAATCGCACGCTCATCAGCAGGAATGGCGGCGCATAGTCGATGCCGATCCGTCCGACCGGAAAGGCAAGCCCCATCGTTAACGTGGTGACGAGTATCAGCACAGCGTAGGCTTTAGGATTCATCGGGTATTCTCTCCTTCGGGAATTCGTTTGATAAAAATGATTGTATTCTTCGTTCGCGTTCAAATAAAATAGAAATAAATCATAGTCGCCATCATAATAAGTGATATCCAAAAAGGGGATGACGAAATGGAGAGCGGGGACTTGCGCGTATTTCGGGCGGTGGCGCTAGAGGGAACGGTGACGGCCGCCGCTGCCAAACTCGGGTATGTGCAATCGAACGTAACCGCGCGCATCCGCCAGTTGGAGACCGATCTGGGCAAGCCGTTGTTCCATCGCCACAACCGTGGAATGACGTTGACGGCCGACGGCAAGCTGCTGATGGAATACGCAGGACGGATCGTCGGCCTGTTGGACGAGGCGGCCAAAGCCATATCATCGCTGGAAGGACCGCTCGGGCCGCTCGCGATCGCCTCCACGCAGAGCTGCGCGGCCGTGCGGCTGCCGGCGCTGCTTGCGGGCTATCACCGCCTGTATCCCGACGTCGAGCTGTCGCTCTCGACGGGACATTCGGCTTCCGTGCTGGAAAAGGTGCTGCGGTATGAAGCGGACGGCGGATTTCTGGCGGGACCGTGGCCGGAGGACGAGATTAGTGCGGTGCCCGCGTACGACGAAGAGATCGTCCTGGTGTCCGCCGCGGACGATAAGGAGACGGACGGCCTTGCAGGCGCCCCGATGCTCGTGTTTACGGACGGCTGCTACTACCGATCCGTGCTGGAGCGCTGGACCAAGGAGCGCGCCTGGTCGCAGCCCCGGATCATGGAATTCGGCACGCTGGAGGCAATTATCGGCGGCGTATCCGCCGGGCTCGGCATTTCGCTGCTTCCGCTTAGCGTCGTCGCCAAGGCCGCGGCGGAGGGCGCGCTGCGCGTGCATCCGCTGCCGGAGCCGTACAACCGGATACGGACATACTTCGTCATGCGCAGGGATGCTTACGTGAGCCGGCCGTTGGCATTGTTTCTGGAGGAGTTGGCCGGCGCGCGGGAAGGTGCCGGGGCTATTCGGACCGTTGAGGACGGAAGTCGTGATGGTGCTGCCGTTCGTTCGGAGGACAAGGATGAGAGCAGTCGGAATAACGCAGGCGGTTTGTTGGATGCAGGCAGTTATGATCTGGCTACAGGAAGGACATCCGACGCGGAAGCGGACCGCGGCTTGATGCAGGATACCGGGCAATCGACCGACCCGGGGCAAGTTAAATCTTCCCGCCGCGGAGGGCGCAAAGGAGAGATTATCGCATGAAGCTGGACCGGTTGCTGGCCATCACGATGCTGATGCTAGGCAGACGGCGGATCGGCGCCAAGGAGCTTGCCGATCGGTTTGAAGTATCGCTCCGGACCGTTTACCGCGATATGGAGACGCTCTGTCAGGCGGGCATCCCCATCGTGTCGTATGCGGGCGAAGGCGGCGGCTACGAGATTATGGAGCGTTACCGGCTGGAGCGGCAGTTCCTCACGCTCGAGGAGCTGCAGGCGATGGTCATCGCGCTGAAGGGCATCAGGCCGACGCTGGAGGAACGGGAGATCGGCAGGCTGCTGGACAAAGTCGGTGCGATGCTGTCGGGGACGGAGCATGACCGCCTGTCGGACGCTTCGGAGCAAATGGTCATCGACATTAATCCCTGGAGCGGCGGCACGCAGGACAAGGCGAAGGTCGCCCTGCTCCGGGAGGCGATCCGCGACCGGCATATCGTGCGATTCGCCTACACGGATATGGCCGGAGAGCGCTCGGAGCGCCGCTGCGAGCCGGTACGCCTCGTACTCAAGGGCCTGGTATGGTATGTATACGGTTATTGTTTGATCAGGGAGGACTTCCGGTTGTTTCGGCTGTCGCGCTTAAGAGATCTCGCAAGGACGGACGAGACCTTCGAGCGCCGGGAAGAGCCGGAATCGCGGCCGCTCACATGGAGCAGCATGTCGCGGGGGGAGTGCGCTCGCGTCAAGGACATCGTCGTTCGATTCGCGCCGGTCGCGCGGACGCGGGCGGAGGATTACTTCGGATCGCTCGACGGCACGCAGAGCATGGAGGATCTGCCCGACGGCTCGCTGCTCGTGCGCGCGACGCAGCCGGATGAGCCTTGGCTGCACCTGTGGCTGCTCGGATTCGGTACGAGCGCTTACGTCGTTTCGCCTCCTGAATTGGCCGCCGCCGTCCGCGAGCGCGCCGAGGAAGTGCTGCAGCTCTACCCGGTCGCTGACACGCTGTTGTCAGGAGTACGGTGATAAGCTGGTTGGGCAAGGTACGGAGCGGCCGTCTTTACGGACAGGCGGCGGCCGATGAATCCTGAGAGGATGATCGTCATGTTTACGAGTATCGAGAGCTTTATTCAAGAGTGGGAAAGCGTATCCGCCGGCACGCGCCAGCTGCTGGAGGAGCTGACCGATGCGTCGCTGTCCCAGAGCGTGGGCGATGGCTTCCGAACGCTTGGGCGGCTCGCCTGGCACTTGACCTGCAGTCCGCAGGAAATGCTGGTGCGCACGGGACTCTCGCTGCCGGTGCCTGGCGACGAGCATGTCGTGCCTGCGTCGGCAGCGGAGATCGCGGCCGCATACGCGCGGACCGCGCGCGAGGTCGCCGAGGCCGTAAGCGGGCAGTGGACGGACGCGAATCTGGCGGAGTCGAGCGACATGTACGGCGAGCAATGGCCGAACGGCCTGACGCTGCGCGTCGTGATCCAGCACGAGGTGCATCACCGCGGTCAGATGACCGTGCTGATGCGGCAGGCGGGCCTGCGCGTGCCAGGTCTGTACGGACCTTCGCGCGAGGAGTGGAGCGACATCGGCATGGAGCCGCCGGTTGTCTAAGAGGGTGCCGAGATAGCCGGGTTTTCCGGCTATCTCCTCCCGCGAACCGCGGATCCGCGAGCGTAACTCTGTTGCAGATAAGCGCATTTGGGCATTAACGCCACCTTCGAGGCGCTCGGGGCGGTGTCGATAAGCGCATTTGGACACTAACGCCACCTTCGAGGCGCTCGGGACGGTGTCGATAAGCGCATTTGGGCACTAACGCCACCTTCGAGGCGCTCGGGACGGTGTCGATAAGCGCATTTGGACACTAACGCCACCTTCGAGGCGCTCGGGACGGTGTCGATAAGCGCATTTGGGCATTAACGCCACCTTCGAGGCGCTCGGGATGGTGTCGATAAGCGCATTTGGACACTAACGCCACCTTCGAGGCGCTCGGGACGGTGTCGATAAGCGCATTTGGGCATTAACGCCACCTTCGAGGCGCTCGGGACGGTGTCGATAAGCGCATTGGGGCACTAATTCGCCTGTAATGTCACTTTCCTCGCAAAAAAGCTTTCCGCCCCCAACCCGTCACCTGCATCAGCCGACTCTTCGCGATCCCTTCTCTCCCTGGCTCATTCTTCATTTCCGTTCCTCTGTACCGACTTAAAAACTACTCCCCGGCGCCCGCCGGCGTCTCCGCGAATTGCGTGCGGTACAGCTTGGCATAGAGGCCGTCCCTCGCCAGCAGCTCCTCATGGGCGCCCAACTCGACGATGCGTCCGCGGTCCATAACCGCGATGGCGTCGGCGGCACGGATGGTGGATAGCCGATGCGCGATGGCTACCGTCGTGCGGCCGGCCATCAGGCTGTCGAGCGCCTCCTGCACGTACGCCTCCGAACGGGAGTCCAAATGCGAGGTCGCTTCGTCGAGCACGAGAATGCGCGGATTTTTCAGAATCGCCCTCGCGATCGCGATCCGCTGGCGTTCGCCGCCCGAGAGCCGGTGGCCCCGCTCCCCCACCTTCGTGTCATATCCCTGCGGCAATCCCGCGATTACGTCGTGGATATAAGCCTGCCTGCAGGCAGATTCCATTTCCGCCTTCGTTGCGTCCTCTTTGGCAAACCGAAGGTTGTCTGCGATCGTGCCGTAAAATAAAAAGGGCTCCTGCGTCACGTAACCTACCTGCTCGCGCAGCGACGCAAGCGTCACGCCGCGAATATCCCGTCCGTCGATTCGCACGGAACCCCGCGTCGGATCGTACAGCCGGCCGACAAGTCCGGCCAGCGTCGTTTTGCCCGCGCCGCTCGGCCCCACCAACGCGAGCAATTGTCCCGGCCGAGCAGTAAGGTTGATCTCCTTCAGCACGGCCGCCCCACCCGACGCATACGCGAACGATACGCCGTCAAACTCGACCAGACCGCCTCCACGTTGAAGCGGCCGGGCATTCGGAGCGTCCGCGACCTCCGGCTCCAGATCGAGATATTCGAAGATGCGCTGAAAAATTCCCATCGCCGCAGACAAATCCAGATGCATGCCGAGCAGGCCGGACACCGGCTCGTACATACGACCGGTCAACGCGGCGAACGCGATGACCGAGCCGATGGACAAGCCGCCGTGAATCACGAGCCAGCCGCCGTACAAATAGACAATCGCCGTGGCCACAGGATTGGACACGCCCGCAGCCATCCCGTACCATCTGCCGATGAGGCCGAGCCGCAGCTCCATGCTTTTCACCGTGTCGTTCATCTCGCCGAACTTGCGGACCTGGGCCTCCTCCCGCCCGTAAATGCGGGTCAGCAGCGCCCCCGACACGCCGAACGTCTCCGAGAGGTGGGAAGACATCTCGCCGCGCAGCGTTTGCACGCGCAGCCGGAGGGACTTGCGCAATGCCCCGATTCGTCTGGCGGGCAACAGCAGCACCGGGATGACGACCATCGACACGAGCGCCAGCCGCCAATCGAGCCGAAGCAGGATGACGACGGTTGCAATTAAGGTGACTGCTTGCGTAATCGCATTGACGATCGTGCCCGTAATAGCGCCCTGCACGGCCTGCACGTCGCCCGAGATGCGCTGTACAATCTCGCCTGTCCGCGATCTCGTAAAGAACGACATTGACTGCCGCTGCAAATTGCGGAAGAGCCGGTCGTTCAGATCCCGCATGACGCTCTGCCCCACTTTGTTGTTCAGATGGGTCTGCCAGACGTTCAAGACGCCTTTGGCGAGCGGACTTGCTGCCATGAGGCCGGCGAACAGCAGCAGAAGGCCGGCGTCCTTTTGCGGAATCGCCTGGTCGACGAGCTCCTTGGTTGCGAGCGGAGCCGCCAGCCCTGCAAGGGTCGCCGCAAGAGAGAGTAGCAGGATAAACGTCAATTGGCTGACATACGGCCTGAACAACAGCAAGACCCGGGACAGCTTGACGTCCGACAGCTTTGCGCCTGCTTGATGATTTTCGCTTAGTCTTCGCATTTTCGCATAGCTTCTTTCCGATGATCCATAGTAGAAATCCGATAGCTCGATTATAACAAGATCGGCACGGCCTCACATCCGCCTGCTTAAGTGCCGATTCACGTGTTGTTCCTACGCCGGAAAAGCCTGCAAATATACATCTTATTTCTACGATGTCTATCCTTATTGGAAGAAAAGATGCATATGTGCAGGTATTTCACGA
This sequence comes from Cohnella sp. GCM10020058, assembly GCF_042683485.1. NCBI lineage: Bacteria > Bacillati > Bacillota > Bacilli > Caryophanales > Paenibacillaceae > Cohnella > Cohnella sp. GCM10020058. The sequence continues at coordinate 864,153 of NZ_JBHUJV010000009.1, read as the reverse complement.
CAACTGCCCGATTTCTGGCTTTCACTTTGCATTTACCTGCATATTTGCAGGCATTTCGTCAGTTACCGTTGGCCGGCAGAAAATACATGTAAAAATACAGGTTTTGGGGCACACAAGCGTCCGAAAAGCGCCGGCATGCCGAATGTACGCTTACCTCCACTCAAATCGCCGCCAAATCTAGCCAAATCTATAAAAAAAAACGGCCCCATCGGGACCGTTCCGGCTCAAACTATCGTGCGAAAGCTTTTGCTGAAATTATTGCGCGTCCGCCGGCAGCACGACGATCGTGTCCGCCGCGCTCTGCGGGGGAATGCTGCGCGTCGTCGCCGGGCCGTAGTACGCCTGCACCTTGTCGCCGACCTTGATATCCTCGGCCTTGACCGGTTCGCCCATCGACGTCACGATCAGCGTGTCCGCGCCGACGTTCAGCACCAGGTTGGAGATGGCGGCATCGCCCGTGCCCGAGCCGAGCTGAATCTGCCAGCCGCTATCAGTCTTATTGACGGCGCCGACTTTATCCTCCTTGATCGACCGTTCGCCGAGCACCGTGACCTTGGCCGCGTGCGATTGGGCCGGGAAGCTCAGCGCGACAATCGGGCCGTATTCGACAGAGACGCGCGAGCCCGCCTTGAGATCGGCAGCCGTCTTGGCCGCACCGGACTCGTCCACGATGACCGTATCCTTGTCCACCTTGGCAATGATCCAGTTAAAGGTTCCCGCGGCCCCCTTGCCCATGACGTTCAAGCTCGTCAGGCCGTTCGCTGTCTGCGCGTCCGTCACGACGCCCGTACTTACGATATAAGCGTCCACCGGCGCCTGCTCCTCCTTCTTCGGTGTCAGGTCGAACTGCTTGGCTTGCTGATTCCAGGTCAGCTCGTAGCCCAGGGCGCCTGCGGTATCGCGCAGCGGCACGTAAGCCTTGCCGTCGATATAGACCGGCTGGATTGAGCCGTAGGCGGCTCCGTTGACGGATACATGGATATCGCCGCGCAGGAGGCCACTGACCTTCTGGGTGAGGCCGGAGGCGCCGGCGACCGCGGAAGCGCCGAGAATGCCGGCGGCGGTCAGCAGAATTACGGATTTCTTTTTAAGATTCATGTGTGATGCTCCTCTCTAGGTTGCGTTGTCTTGATCCCAAGCCGCCCGATTGGCGGTGGCTCTAAAGGCAAGCCAGGTAAGTCTTGCACATTCCCCCAGACGAGCATTAGACATGAAAGGTTGCACAGAAGCGCAAACGGCCGTCTCCCGAATAGCAGGAAACGGCCGAACTTGGTGACGGATCAGTGTGCGCCGGCTTTGTCGACATGCAGCAAGTGGCGCCGATTCAGCATGATAACGATGACGGCCGCCAGAACGAAAGCGCCCCCGACGACAAACGGTACGTGCGGATTGTACCACTCGGCCAGCTTGCCGGCGAAATAAGGCGCGATCGCGCCGCCGATGAAGCGCAGGAAGCTGTACGCGGCGGACGCCGTCGAGCGCTCGACTGGCGCCGCATTCATGACCGCCGTCGTAATGAGCGTGTTGTTGTTGCCCAGCAGGGCACCTGCGAACACGATCGCCCCTACGACCACCCACTCGGTCGTCGTCCAGATGCCCATCGCGAACAGCACGAGACCGAACAGCGTCAGCATGGCGTACATCGACTTAAGCGTGCCGAACTTGCGCTGGAGCACCGGCGCCATAAATACGGACGTGACGGCAAGCAGAATGCCCCAGCCCAGGAAGATGTAACCGAGACCGTGCGCATCGTAGCCGAAATAGTGATCAAGAACGAGCGGCGCATATGCCAGCAAGGTGAAAAATCCGAAGTTGTACAAGCAGGCGCCGAGGCCGAATACGAGCAGCGAGCGGTGCTTCAGCGCGCGGAACGGATCGGCCAGCGATGCTTTGCGGCGAACGGCGGACGCTGCGTGCTTCTTCGCCTTCGGCATCGTGAACGCGAGAGACAAGAAGGCGATGACCATAAGCGTAGCGACGCCGAAGAACGGTCCCCGCCACGAGATGGAGCCGAGCTCGCCGCCGATCAGCGGGCCGACCGAGATGCCGAGGCCGATCGCGGCCTCGTATAGGATAATTGCGCGGGCGACGCTGCCCGTCGAGAGCGAGACGATCGCCGTCAGCGAGGTGGCGACGAACAGCGAGTTGCCGAGGCCCCAGCCGCCGCGCAGTCCGATAAGCGGCCAGATGCCGCTGGATGCGCCGCCTAGCGCAGCGAATATCGCAATGATGACGATACCGGTCAACAACGTCCCTTTCATGCCGAGACGGGATTGGATGACGCCGGTGATGAGCATCATGACGGCCATAACGGCATTATAGCTGGTGAAGAGCAAGGAGACTTCGCTTGGCGAGGCCTCCAGTTCCTTGGCGATGGCAGGCAGGATCGGGTCGACGAGTCCAATGCCCATAAACGCGATGACGCAGGCGAAGCCGACCGCCCATACGGCGCGCGGCTGCTTGAGCAAGCTCCCTTCCGGCGCTAACGGCAACTCGGCAGGGGAAGCCTTGGATGTGGATGACATATGAAGATTAGCTCCTTTGAATGATGAAGTGTGAATACTGCCCCGCCCATTCCTACAGCAGATTCTCGAACGCATGACGCACGACATTGCCGCGGCTGATGATGCCGACCAGCACGCCGTCCCGTTCCACCGGCACCTTCTTGATCTGCTTCTTGCCCAGCATGGCCGCGATATTTTCGACCTCGTCGTCCCACATCGCCTTAACTACCTTGGTCTTGGCGATGGACATCACGTTCAAGTCCAGCAGCCTGCTGGCTCTTTCCTCGAACTGCTCATTATCCCCTTGAATCAGGATGGACGCGTAAAAAAAGTCGACATACCGATCCTCGTGCTTGCCGATGTACCGCATAACGTCGCCGTCGCTGACGTATCCGACGATCTCGTTGCGGTCGTTGACGACGGGCAGCCCGCTGATGCCGTGCTCGATGAACTTTTCGATCACGCGGCGTACCGTATCGCTCTCTTTGACCTTGTACACCTGCTTGATCATAACTTCTTGCGCTATCATGCGAAGCCCCTCCATTTAGTTGTATTGCAAAACTAAACATTTAAGTGTATTATACAACTACTTTGCGAAATGTCAATCCTTCCGCCTCGACTTCCGCTTGAAATGCGCGCGGCTTGTGTTACGATGGGGAACAGAAAAGCAGCAAGGTGGTGAGATTCGTGAGTCACGAAACCAATACAAGCATCGAGCTTGAGATCGCCCTTCTGATTCGCCGCCTCACTTCGATCTCGACCAGCCGCAGATTCGGTGCGCTCGATCGCTCCGCTTATTTGCTGCTCGGCCAGATCGAGTCGCACGGCTCTGCCGGCGTCAAAGCGCTCGCGGAGGAGTTCCGCCTCGACATCTCCACCGTCAGCAGGCAGACGTCCGCGCTCGAACAAAAAGATTACGTCTACAAAATGCCCGATCCGGAAGACGGAAGGGCCTACTTTTACCAGCTTACGGACGAAGGCCGCCGCATGCTCGAGGAGACGCGGAAGCAGCGTAGCGAGCGAATCGACGAGCTGCTTAAGGATTGGACCGAGGACGAGCGTACCCGGTTCGGCGAGCTGCTCGCCAAGTTCAATCGGACCTATCTGGACGATTAGCGCCGCTCTTATTGTATTCAAAAGCTGCAGAAGTTATTGGGCGGCATGCCCAACGCGAGGTTTCTCGCGCAAAGGACAGCTGGCCAGGTGAGATAGCGAGGAGCGTTGTACGGCGGAATCGCATAACTCGCGGCTTTGGCCGTCTACGGGGCGGAGTTGTGCGGTAAAACCGTACACGCCTGCTGTACCTGCCGCATCCCGCTCCATACGCATACAGAAGAGCCCCGGGCATCCGCCCGGGGCTCTTCCATGCGCTTTTCGGCGCCAACCGTCTATACGTTAAACCGGAAATGCATGACGTCGCCGTCGGCTACGACATATTCCTTGCCTTCGAGGCGGAGCTGGCCCTTTTCCTTGGCGGCATTCATGGAGCCCGCGCCTACCAAGTCCTCGTACGACACGACCTCGGCGCGGATGAAGCCGCGTTCGAAGTCGGTGTGGATGACGGCGGCCGCCTGCGGCGCCTTGGTGCCCTTGCGGATTGTCCAGGCACGCACTTCCTGCACGCCGGCCGTGAAATACGTGTACAGGCCGAGCAGCTTGTAGGCCGCCCGGATGAGCCGATCGAGGCCGGATTCTGTAAGCCCGAGCTCTTCGAGGAACATCTCGCGGTCCTCGCCCTCGAGCTCCGCGATCTCCGACTCGACGCGCGCGCTGATCGGTACGACCTCGGAGCCTTCGGCCGCCGCGAATTCGCGGACGCGCTGCACGTACTCGTTGCCGTCGGCGTTCGCCGCCTCGCCCTCGCTCACGTTGGCCGCGTACAGCACCGGCTTGATCGTCAGCAAGTGAAGGTCGCGCACGAGCAGACGCTCTTCGTCCGACAGCTCGACGCTGCGGACGGGCTTCTCTTCGAGCAGCGCGGCATGAATGCGCTCCAGCACTTCGACCTCTTGGGCGTACTTCTTGTCTCCGCCCTTCATGTTCTTGCGGGAGCGGTCCATGCGCTTCTCGACGGAGTCGATGTCCGCCAGGATCAGCTCCAGGTTGATGACCTCGATATCGTTGATCGGATCGATCTTGCCCGATACGTGGGTAATATTCTCGTCGACGAAGCAGCGCACGACGTGCACGATAGCGTCGACTTCACGGATGTTGGCCAGGAACTTGTTGCCGAGGCCCTCGCCGCGGCTCGCGCCCTTGACCAGGCCGGCGATATCGACGAATTCGAAGGCGGTAGGCACGATCCGGTTAGGCGTGACGATGTCGGCGAGCTTCTGCAGGCGCTCGTCCGGCACCTCGACGACGCCGACGTTCGGGTCGATCGTGCAGAACGGATAGTTGGCCATCTCGGCACCCGCTTGGGTGATGGCATTGAATAAAGTCGACTTGCCGACGTTGGGCAGGCCGACGATACCACAGGACAGTGGCATTCGCTAAACACTCCTGACTTCGCGCGGCCTTCACGGAGTAGCGCCGGACGGCCGTTCACGGTTCAATTATACTTCAGCCATTATAACGGAAGGCCGGGACCTGCGTCCACCTGGCCGACACCCCCGGCTTTCAAAAACCAACGCCACCCGCCGATTCTTAATAGGAATCCAATCCCTCAAGCCCGTCTATCCCATCCAGTCCGTCCAACCCGTCCAGCGTCCCCAGATCGCCCTGGGTCGCCTCCGGGTCGTCGATCGGCGGATCGAGCTCCGGCGCCTCGAGCGCCGCCTTCGGCACCGAGATCGCTTCGGTCGTTCCGTGCTTCGCATAGGTGCCTTCAAACGTCTGGCTCAGCTCGGACGGCAAGCCCGGCTCGTATTCGATCGTCATCTTCGAGTCAACGCGATAGGCAAGCGGCAAATGCGTAGCGGCGTCCAGCGTGAAGCTGGCGGACAGCGATTCCAACGCAATGCTGCGCTGCACCGCTTCGTCCAGACCGCCGAGGTCGAGCGTCCCCTCCAGAATGTGCTTGAGAAACGCCAGCGCCTCCGGCCCCTTCCCTTCGTAGCGGATGACGTCGCGCCCTGCCTCTCTTGCGGACGAGAGTCCGGCGCCGAGCGAAGCGGCCGAAGCCAGCGCGGCAGCCGGGTCGATCTGATAATCGGACAGCGTCCGCGCGATATCCGCGGCTTGTTCGCTGGACAATTTGCCCCATTCTTCAAAAGAAGGGTCGTACACATAATAGGCGTCGGGCACGAGGATTGCGCGCAGCGAGGACGTCTCCCCGTCCTGGACGCTGTCGATCGTCTGGTCGAGCTTGAGCGGCGAACGCTCGGCCTTGCCGGCATTGGTCACTTCGAAGACCGAGTCGGCCGCTGCGCCCCCGCTCAGTTTCTGAACGAGATGGAGCGTGAATGCATAACGTCCGACGTCCGCCATGGCCGCGCGGGCTTGTCCGATCAGCGCTGCCGCTTCGCTGCCGGCTTCCGAGTCGGAAGGCGATGCGACGGCAGTCTCCAACTGCTGCGCGGCCGGGGACGAAGCGGCGTCCGGCTCCGCAGGCGAAGCGCCGCCGCTGCACGCCGTCAGTGCCAGCGCTGCCGTGAAGATGAAGGCAAAAACGAAAATCGAGTATCCCTTGGATGTGCGTGACATGATGGATAACAGCCCCTTCAATTCGGTTAACCTATGCTGCGCGAGGCGCTGCGGCCGATGCCGGCAGTCGTCCCTACGCCTACATTCGCACGAGCCCAAGGAGGATTCGCATGGAAAACGAAAGCCACAAAGGAAATTACAAAGGAACGAAGGCGATGGCTGCCAAAAACCAGGATATGGCGTTCGTAAACGACACGCTGGAGAATACGAAGTCCGTCGCCCCGACGCCGCAAAAAAAGAAAAAGACCGACTGACGCGGCGCGGTCCATTCAATAGAAATCCCCGCAGGGCGGCGCTCATGCCGCTCTGTTTGCCATCCCCGTCAAAAGTCTCTCTACCCTACCATACCCCCGACGCCTCCACAACGATCAAACCGGCAAAAAAAATTTAGCGGCATATATTTAGCGGCATATATTAGGGAACTTTTGGCTGCGCACGTCGTTCCTTAGATGTGCCGGCCGCACGAACATCGGACAAAGGAGAATGCGAGGCGGTCTTCCCCGGACGGCGCCGGAGGGCTACTATGAAAAAAAGAAAGCACGGAAGCTCCGGAACGGCTGCAGCCGTCGACGGAGGAGAGGTGGCAGCGTTGGATCACGATTATTTGAAGCATATGACCGAAGGCGTCGATCGCGACGCCGTGCTGGAGGAGCTTATGCTCACTTACGGCCGCGACGTGTGGAATTACGCCTTTTTTATGACCGGCAAACGGGAAACGGCCGAGGATATCGCGCAGGACGTGTTCGTCAAGGCTTATCAGAGCCTGCATACGCTCCGAGGCGAATCGGGGGCGCGCGCCTGGCTGCTGAAGATCACGCGCAATACGGCGCTGGATTACTTCAAGTCGGCCTGGTACCGCCGCATCCGGCTGCCAGCGGACTTGCCGACGCGCGAGTCGCAAATGTCTGCGGAAAACGAATGGCTCGGCTCCTACCGTCAGCGGGAGATCTGGCGAACGGTGATGGAACTTCCGCGCAAGCTGCGGGAGAGCCTGCTGCTTCAGGCGCATCATGGGCTGAGCATGGCCGAGATCGCCGAACTGCTCCAGGTGTCGGAGGGTACGGTCAAGTCGCGCATTCACCGGGCCCGGGCCGCCATGAACAAAAAGTTCGAGCATGGGCGCGAAGACGACGAGGAAGGGAGCGGGCGAGCATGAAGGACGATCGCGACCGCTGGGAACGCACGCTGTCAGACCTGCCGCTCGGCTCCGGCGGCTTCGGCACCCCGACGATAAAAAAAGTGAAGGAGCGCATCAAGATGCTGGAACGACGCGCCAAGCGCAGAAGACGCGTCGCGGCGGCCTCCGTCGTCGCGCTGCTGATCGCGGGAGCGGTAGTCTTCCGGGGCGAGCTCTCGGAGCTGCTGACGCGCGAAGAGACGGCGAAGCCGGTCATCAGCGAGACGGAGACGACGACGCTGAACATTATGTATTGGGACAACAGCGGCTTTATGTCCATGTACGGACAGCCCTTTATCATCAGACATCCGTCCGTACGATTCGAATATTCGGAATACCCGGGCAAGAGCGCCAATGTGTACAACCTGACGCCAGGCATCGACGCCTTTAAGGCGCAACTGCAAAAAAGTCATGCCGACCTGGTGCAAGTCCCGCTTGCCTACGTATCCGAGCTGTCGGCAGCCGGACTGCTGAAGCCTCTGGATACGTGGATGAAACGGGATAAAGTATCCGACGACAACTGGCAGACGGCCGTCAAGCAGACGGTGCGCGAAGCCGGTGGCGGCGAATTGTACGGATTCGCGCCCGAATTCACGGGTCACGCGCTTTATTTCAACCGCAAGCTGTTCCGGGAAAACGGCGTTGCCGAACCGACGGACGGCATGACGTGGGACGAGGTCATGAACCTGGCCGCAAGATTCCAAGGCATCCAAAAAAACGGCAAACCGGTCTACGGCCTGAGTTTCGGCTATAACTCGACGATCTGGTTCGAGGCCCATTCGATCGCGAGCAGTCAGGGGCTCCGTCTCGCCGACGCCAAGCTCACAGAAGCGGCGGTCAACACCCCCGCGTGGACGACGCTGTGGACGAAGCTGGCTGCAGGCCATCGGGAAGGCTGGATCAGCAACGAACCGGCGCTCAAATGGGAAGGCAGCGTCGAGATGAAGCAGCTGTACGCGCACGATCCGTTCCTGAACGGCCGTTCGGCGCTGGCATACGCCTCCAGCGCCTATCTCAACAATATCTCCCAGACCGGAACCGGAATGGGACTTGGCGACGAAGACTGGGGCGTCTTGGCTCCGCCGACCGACGAGGGATCCCGGGGCACGGACGGCGCGTTCGAGATTCCGTTCGTGTTCGCCATTTCAGAAAAGGCCGCCAACGCGGATGCCGCCTGGGAGCTGCTGAAATACATCATGAGCCCGTCGCAGGCGAACCGGTCGGTCCGGCTCCCGCACGGCGACGTCTTGCCGACCGTCGCGGCGGACGCGGCGGCCGACGATGCCAGGTCCTCCGTCTTCTACCGCGCAGCCGTCGATCCTGCGCGCGTGCTTGACGCAGCCGCGCGCAATTCAGATCCGGCTTACCAAAAAATCGTTAACGCCGTTTGGACAGCAGCGAACGACAAGACGAAGGATTTAGGCGACGATCGCGAGCTCGACGTGCCCGCGCTCCTCAAGACGCTGCAGGCCGAGGCCGAGCAGGCGATTCACGCCGTCGCCGCGGACGGCCAAGCGAAGACGGAGGCGAACCCATGAAGCGGCTCGCGGCGCTGATCGCGCTCGTCGTGCTGCTCGCGGCTGCGGCCGGATGCACGAAAAGCGCTCAAACGATAGACGCACCCAAGACGCTTACCGTCGCCTGCTGCCAGACTTATACGTACGACATCCAGTTCAGAGACTTCGTCGAAGCCGGTTTTCCCGACTGGGACGTCCGCTTCGTCCCCATGCAGCCCGACAACGACTATAAAGCTTACGACGAAAAGACGCTAGCCGCTTTTATAGATAAAGAAAAGCCGGATCTGCTCATTTTGAACGTCCCGGACTACCGACTGCTGCATAAAGCCGACAAGCTTCAAAATTTAGAGGAATGGGCCGCACGGAAAAAGGTGAAGCTGACCGATAGCTTGACGCCGGGCGTGCTGGACTTCCTCCGCGGCGAGGACAGCGGTCCCCTCTACGGAATCGGCCCGGGTTTCCACGCCAGCGCCATGTATTACAACAAAAATATATTCGATCGCCTCGGCATTCCCTATCCGACGGACGGCATGAACTGGGAGCAAACGATCGCGCTGGCCGACCGCGTCATGCAGGACAAGCGGCTGGAAAAGGGCGAGGTCGGACTGCATATCCCCTGGCTGCGCGGCCCCTTCGACTTGCTGCAGCGGATCGCGGGCACCGAAGGGCTGACTTATGCGAATGCGAAGACCGGCGCGGTTACCTTCGATTCCCCCGGCTGGGAGCGCCTTTTCAAGCAGGTCGCCGCCGCCTACAAACGCGGGACGTTCGTCGCCACTTGGCCGAAGGCGCGGGAGTCGGACGGCCAGACCTACTATGACCAAGCCGCAATGGAAGCGGTCGATCTGTTCAAGCAAGGCAAAGCAGCGATCACGATAGACGACGACAACCTGCTGATGAACCTCAAGGCGCAGGCGAAGCCCAAGTTCGAGTGGGGCGTCGTCACGACGCCGGCCCGCAGCTCCGACCTTACCGTCGGCGGGGAGCTTCAAATGTACGAGATGTTCGCGATTCCCGCCGCCGCTGCCCACGCCGAAGAAGCCTGGGCGGTTCTGTCCTACTTTATGTCGGCGCACGTCGGCCAAGCCAAAGCAGCGTTAGGCGGCACGCTCGGAGGCATGGACCTGTCCGTCCAGTCGGACTACCCAGAGTGGAAGCAGGACGCGAGCTTTAAGCCCTTCTATGCGCTGCGGCCTACCAATACGATCGATCGCTATTATTTTGGCGAACCGCAAGGTCCCGGCAGCTTCGACGAAGCTTTTGCCGAGCTGGTGAACGGGCATATCCGAGATGTGCTGGAAAACAAAGAGACGCCAGATGCGGCGTTCGGCGCGATCCAGCCCCATGCGGAAACACTCATGAAAAAAGCGCTGTCGGAGGCGCAAGCCGACAGCGCGGATGGGGAAGGCAAAACCAAATAAACGAATGCAATACGCAGGGTGGGGGCCGATCAGGCCTTCACCCATGCGTCGTTGTCATAACCCCGTTCTTCCCAATAGCCGATATGGGGACGATCGATCAGCTCGATGCGGTCCAGCCATTTCACCGACTTGTACGCATACATACCCGGCACGATCAGTCGGACAGGACCGCCATAATCGCGGTGAATCGGCTTGCCGTCGTGGAGCACGGCGACCAGGACGTCCTTCATGCGCGCTTGCTCAAGGGACAGGGCGTCCGTGTATTCGCCGTCCCCGGAGTAGAACTTCACGTACTGCGCGCTGGCCTGCACGCCCGCGGCATCCAGCAGCTGCGCCAGTGGAATCCCCTCCCACGTGTTGCCATACACCGACCATCCCGTGACGCAGTGAAAGTCGCTGACCTGCACCTTGCGCTTGATCTCAAGAAATTGTTCCCACGCCAACGTCGCAGGTTTGTCGACCAGACCGTCAATCTTGAAGCGCCAAGTGTCCGAGTCGAAATGCGGGAGCGGCGTCACCGTGTAGAGGCGGAAGCTGCCCTTGGCGCCACCGCCGATCACGTTCGCCGAGTCCGGCAGCGGCTGCGGCGCCGGAAGCATGCGGTTCGCATCCGTCTCGTCCGCGGCGATATTGCCCGACCCGGAGGCCGGGATCAGGCTGCCGCCCATCCAGCGGAAGAAGGACGGCAGCACTGCGGCGGCCAGCGCCACGCCGACAGCGCTCCGGATGAACTGGCGGCGCGTCATCCAGGGCTGCGGGGTCGCGGCCGGATGCAGACCGCCGGCGGCATACTGGCGCATCGCGTCCGGTCCGCCTGCTGCCGCAGCGCCCTCGTCCGTGCGAACGGCTCGACGCGCCGGCTTTTTGGCCCAACGCATCCGGGTAATCGAGTGATACGCCGCGTACGGCAGGCCCACCCACGTCAAGAGATCGTGAACGACGAGCGCATTGGTCGCCCAGCGCGGCGGCAGATGGCGGAGCTGCCAGAGTACGATGCCCGAAGCCAGCCAGCCGAGCAGCAGGAAGACGACGAACGCCAGGTTGCCGCGCTGCCCGGACCTGCCGCGCAGTTGCTTCAAATGCCGTTTCAGCAGGGGCGCATACAGGACGAGCACAATGCCCGTGATGAGACCGATGTAGATGTGCAGTTGCTTGATCCACACGCGCCCCTCGCCGAGCCACCCTCTCGCCGCGCCCCAGGACAGAATCAATCCGCTTACCGCCAGCACGACGACGAGCCATGCATTCCAGCGGTGAAGCTCTGCCAGCTGTTTGCCGAAGCCCGGCCGTTTACGATCCTTCATCTTTGTCCCCCCTTCCGTCCGAGCGCTCCGCCCGGCCGACGCCGCCGCGCCCGAGTCCTCGCCCTTATCCGATTACCCAGATTATAGCATAACGCCCGGCTCGGATTGTGAACGCTTCCTGAACGCCTCTCCCCTGCTCCCGTTTAAAGTTCCAGATTTCACCGCTTTTTTATCCTAATAATCGTTCCGCCTCACCGGAACATCCGGCGACATTTTGCGTCTAAGATATACGAAATTTAAAAAAAAGTTAAATTCCGTATCTCTTCTAGGAGGTTATACATCATGAAACGCAGGATGTTCCCATATTTGGCCTTGCTGCTCGCCGTGGCGCTGCTGGCCGGATGCGGAGGAGGCAACGACGGCGGAAATGCCGCTCCGACAGCGGCTTCCGGCACCGCGGCCGCTCCATCCCAATCCGAGGGCAGTTCTTCGCCGGCAGCCTCGGCATCCGCATCCGCCGCACCGTCCGATTCCGAAGCGGCGCTGACCGACGCGGCCAAGGACGTCGTCGAGGCGCTCCGCGACCGCGATTTAAAGCGCCTCGCCTCGTGGTCCGATCCCAAGCTCGGGCTTCGCTTCTCGCCCTATGCGGCAATGACCGACGCGGATCAAATTTTTAAACCGGAGGCTTTGCCTTCCTTTAAGAGCCCGGACAAGATCAAATGGGGCACGGCGGACGGCAGCGGCGACCCGATCGAGCTGTCCTTCCGCGATTACTTCGATCAGTTCGTGTACGACAAGGACTTCGATACCGCCCCGTCGGTTTCGGCGAACAAGCTCATCGGCCAAGGCAATACCGTATACAACGGACAGGATACGTATCCCGGCTCGGCCTTCGTGGAATTCCACTTCCCGGGCTTCGACGCCTCTGCCGACGGCATGGATTGGGAGAGCCTGATCCTCACGTTTGTCCAGGACGGCAGCGAATGGCGGCTCGTCGCACTCACGCACGCCCAGTGGACGATCTAGTACGAGAAGCATGGACGCGCGGTACGAGCGGCCATAATTACCGTCAAGGCAGTCCGGATCTCACTCTGACGTTCTTGTCCGGAACGCTCTCGATGGCTCATCCACAGGCCCTCCGATAGGTTGGGCTATCGCCGCCTGCGTTGTCCTCTCGTAGTAATGCCTGCAAAAATACATCTATTTTCGCCAGGATCGGTCCTTTTAGGCAAAAAGGATGCAAAGCGTAGTTATTTTCCTTCATGGGCCCCAGTTCCGGCTTTTGCTTTGGATTTACCTGCACATTTGCAGGCATTTTATTAAGCGGCGTCGGTCGACAGAAAATACATGTACAAATGCAGTTTTTCGCTCCGAAAACGTCGAAAAACACCTGCGCGCCGAAAGCGCGCTAACCTGATACGGATCGCCTCTCACGGCTTAGAGCGGCTACAGACCTACAAAAAAACAAGCACCGCGTCCTCGGACGCGGTGCTTGTTCGCTTAGCAAACTCGATTAGAGCTGGTTTTGAATCTTGGCCTTCAGGGAATCCTTGCTTTGCAGACCGACCAGCTTGTCGACCGGTTGGCCGTCCTTGAACAGGATCAGGGTCGGGATGCTCATAACGCCGAATTGGGAAGCCAGTTCAGGCTGCTCGTCGACGTTGACCTTGGCGATCGTCGCCGTGCCTTGAAGCTCGGACGACAGCTCTTCGACGATCGGGAGCTGCATCTTGCAAGGTCCGCACCATGGTGCCCAGAAATCAAGCAGAGACACGCCTTCGCTGACGGTCTCGTTAAAGTTGTCCTTCGTTACGACTACGGCCATCGTAATCCACTCCTTCAGAGGTTTAATGAATCTCGTAGATCGATCCTATATGATGATCGGTTGACGGAGCGCGAAGCTCCGGCCCGCTCCATCCTGCTGCTGCACCCTTTGCCCGTGCGCGGAGCGCACAACGAACCTTACCCTTGCCTACGTCTTCTGACACGCCTTGATGCGCGACAGCATCTGGCCGATGGTGATCCCCTGGAAGTAGCTCTCGAGCTGCTTCTCGGCGCCGCAGAAAACGGAATTCATCACTTCCTGCATATTGGAGCCGACCATGCAGTCCATGTCCGGATTGCCGCTGCACCAGTTCGGCGTGATCGCGCCGGCCGCCATCGTTCGGTAAATATCCGCCAGCGTCATGTCCGAAGGATCGATGCAGAGCCTGTAGCCGCCGCCCGAGCCTTCGCGCGTCGTCACGTAGCCGCTTTTTCGCAAGAAACCGAGCACCTTCCGCACCCGCGCCGGATGCGTGCAAACATTGGCCGCGATCTCTTCGCTCGACGCCATGCCGTCCGGCTTGTGAGCGAGCAGAACCAGACTGTGTACGGCAATAATAAATTCGCTGTTCAATGCGGCGCCCCCTTTCCCGGCGGGTTACTGTAATACTAACAGTTACAGTTGAGTCTGTCAAGGGGAGCATCATTCGCAGGCAAGGCTTAGCATGCCGCCCGCGGTCCCGCCCTATTCCGCCGCCGGGGCCTTCAGACGCTCCCGACCAGATCCGGATCCATGCCGAAGCGGCGATCCTCGTTCAAGCCGTCAATCCGGGCCATGTCCTCCTCGGAGAGCGCGAAGTCGAATAGATCCGCGTTCTCCTCGATGCGCCGCGTCTGCACGGATTTGGGAATCACGACGATCTCCTGCTGCAGATGCCAACGGAGCACGACCTGCGCCGGCGTCTTCCCATACTTGCTCCCCAGCTCGGCCAGCAAAGGGAGGTCCAGCCGCCCCTGCATAAGCGGCCGCCACGCCTCCGGCTGGATGCCTTCGCGCCGCAGGAATTCAAGCAGCGGCTTCTGCGTCAGCAGCGGATGCAGCTCCACCTGATTAACCATCGGCTTGATCCGGCAAGCGCCCATCAGGTCCTCCAGGTGGCGGATCTTAAAGTTGCTGACACCGATGGCGCGCACTTCGCCTTCGTCGTACAGGCGCTCCAGCGCCCTGTATGTATCCTTGTACTTGCCGGGCACCGGCCAATGCACCAGATAAAGATCGACCGCGCCGATGCCAAGACGCTCCTTGCTCCTGTAAAATGCGCGCAGCGTCTCGTCGTAGCCCTGCTCGTCGTTCCATACCTTTGAAGTGACGAACAGCCTGTCCCTCGCGATGCCCGAGCCACGGATCGCACGGCCTACGTCCGCTTCGTTGCCATACAGCGATGCGGTGTCGATCGCGCGGTACCCCGCCGCCAGAGCGGCCTTTACCGCGCCTTCCGTTTCCGCGCCGGACTTGGCTCTCCATACGCCGAGACCCAGCCGGGGCATCCGCTCTCCATTAAGCAGCTCCACGGCGGAAGCTTTCGTCCACCCCATCCCGTCCACTCCTTTTCGCGGTGATCTTAGGTCATGTTACCATGGAAACGCGAGGTCCGCACGTTGATCGCGACCGTCCGTTCTGGCATACTCAAGGTGTCGGCGAAGCCTTGCGCCCGCCCCAACTTCATAGAGACGAGGAGCTTACGCTCATGCATATCGACATTTACTCCGACATGGTCTGCCCCTGGTGCAGAATCGGCAAAAAGAACGCGGTCGACGCGATCGAACAGTGGGTCACAGAGTCCGGAGAGGAGGTCACTGTGAGCTATCACGCCTTTCTGCTGGATCACTCGCTGCCGCCCGAGGGACTGCCTTTCCGCGCTTCGATGGCGCACAAGATGGGCGGCGAGCACCGCATCGAGGAGATGCTGCAGCGCGTGACCGATGCCGGCACGGCCGTCGGCGTGCCGTTCCGGTTCGACCGGGTGACCCGGATGCCGAATACGGTGCTGGCGCATCGCCTGACCGCGATCTTGCCTGCAGACAAGCAGGAAGGCTGGATCGACGCCGTTATGATGGCTCATTTCGAGTACGGCAGAGATATCGCGAAGCGCGACGTGCTGCTCGAGATTGCAGCGGATCTGGGCCTTGAGACTTTCCCGCTCGAGACCGCGCTGGACGAAGGCCGCGGAGCCGAGGAGGTCCAAGAGGATCTGGAGCGCGCTTCGGCCATGGGCATCTCGGGCGTTCCCTTCTTCGTGCTGAACGGCAAGTACGGCCTGTCCGGCGCCTATCCGGCAGCCGAATTCGTCAAGGCGTTCGGGAAGATCGCGGAGCAGAGCGGGAGCTAGGCCGGGATTCAGGTCAAGCAAGTCAAGTCAGCGCAAGGCCCAACGCGGGCGGCGGCATAAGAAACCGTGCATCGGAATCTTGTCCGCCGTTCAGTCGGGGTCGTGCGCATCGATTCCGGCACGCTCCATGAGCTGTCGGGTCGTCTTCTCCAACTGCTCGAGAAAAGCCTCCAGTGTGCGCGTCCGCACATCGCCCTTTCGCAGCAACCTATAGAAACTCCGTTTAAAAGGCAATCCCTGCGCCAGGACCAGCCTCAGCGCGCCGCTCTCCAATTCCTTCCGCAGCGACCAGCGGGACTGCAGCGTAATGCCAAGTCCGGCCTCGGCCATTTCCTTGACCAACTGCGTGCTGCCCAGCTCCATCATGCGAGGCGGGCGAATGCCCCACGTCTCGAACATCTGCTCGGTTGCCGCGCGCGTACCGGAGCCCCGCTCTCTTACCAGCCAAGTTTCCTCTTGCAGCCTCGCCCCCTCCACTTCGTCAGCCCCCGCCAGCGCATGCTCCGCTCCAGCGACGATCACCATCTCGTCACCCGCGATTCGCCGGCTCTCCAAGCCAGGCCCGATCTCTTCACCTTCGACGATGCCGACGTCGAGCTCCCGCTTGCGCAGCCGCTCCGCGATCTCTGCGGTATTCGCGATTGCAATGGAAGGCTTGATATCGGGGTAGACGCGCATCAAATCAGCCAGCGTGCGGGGCAGCACGTATTCCCCGAACGTATAACTGGCACCGATGGCCAAAGGGCCGCGCACGCTTCCCGACAGCTCATCCACCATCTCTTGCATCCGATCGTACAATAGGCCGATTTCCTTGGCATGACGCAGCACGATCTCGCCGGCGCGCGTCAGCGCGACCGACTTGCTGCTGCGATCGAGCAGGCGGGCGCCGAGCGCGGTTTCCAGCGCGCGGACATGCTGGCTAACGGCAGGCTGGGTCATATGCAGCCGTTCGGCCGCGCGGGAAAAGTTCCTCATCTCGGCAGCGACAACGAACACCTGCAGCGCGATATCCAAGTTTTCCACCCTCCCTATACATAAGCATTAGCTTATCTTCGATATAATAATAATTCATTTCTCTTATAGAAAAAAGCGAGCTATGCTTGCAATAGCTGAAAGAAAGCTTACGCAAGCAAGCGATAAGGAGATGGATAAAATGAACGTCGTACCCGGAGGCCGATTACAGCCTGAACGTCTGTCGCTCACGCGCCTGATGCGCCGCTCCGGCTCCGCGCGCAGCTTGGTTCCCGGATTGGCGCTCGCAGCCGCATTGGCTTTGCTCGGCTGGCAGCTAGCCCGCATTCCCGGCTTCGGCCTATTCGGACCGATGGCTTGCACGCTGCTTGCAGCCGTCGCCTACCGCCAATTGTTCGGCTACTCGGAAACGTTGGCGCCGGGCGTACGGTTCGGCTCGACCAAGCTGCTTCGCGCAGCCATTATTTTGTTCGGTCTGAAGCTGCCGCTCGGCACGGTGCTCCAGCAGGGCTTGCCGCTCCTGGCAAGAAGCGTAGGCACGTTGGCCTTCTCGCTTGCAGCCGGGCTTGCGCTGGGCCGTCTGCTAAAGGCCGACAGGCAGTTGACGCTGCTGCTGGCCGTAGGCACGGGCATTTGCGGCGCAGCCGCGATTGCCGCCGTATCGCCGCTGATCGCTGCCAGGGAAGACCGCACCGCGACCGCAGCGGGATTGATCGCGGTCGTCGGCACCGTGGCGGCGGTCGCCTCGATGCTGCTGGCAGACGTCCTGCCGCTAAGCGGGACCGCTTACGGCCTGTGGACCGGCTTGACGCTGCACGAGATTGCGCATGTAGCCATGGCCGCTTCGGCAGGCGGACCCGATGCGCTTGCAAGCGGCATGTTGGCGAAGCTCGCCCGCGTGTTCCTGCTGGTGCCGCTCTGCCTGGCGCTTCATCTACGTAACACTCGCCTCGCCCGGCGCCGAATAACGAGCGAAAAAGAAGCCGCAGCCGGCACCGCAGCTTCATTCCCCTGGTTCTTAATCGGCTTTCTGGCCATGAGTCTGCTCTACTCGGGCTTGACCGCCGTCGGATGGACGGCCCCTCCCCGCGCGATCGCGGGAGCTTCGACGCTGACGACCGCCCTGCTGACGGTTGCGATGGCCGGCATGGGCCTCAATGTGAATGTCCGGACGCTCCGGCAAGCGATGCGCCCCATCGCCGTCCTGCTGATCGTATCCGCGCTACTGTCGGGATTGACGCTATTGACGCTGCTTTAAACCGGTCTCCCTGCCTTGCGGCGGATTCAACAACATTTAAAGCTGTTCCGCCGCTCTCGCTTCCTTCCCGCCGTTCTGCGCAAGCCGATCCGCGACCGCCCGCGCGATCCACACGCCTGCCGCGCCCGCTTGCGCAAGTCCCCGCGTGATGCCCGCGCCGTCGCCGCCGCAGTACAAGCCGGCGATCTCTGTCTCGAGTCGGTCCGTCAGCTGCGGACGCGCGGAGTAGAACTTGGCTTCGACGCCGTAGAACAGCGTGTGCTCGGACGCGAGGCCCGGCGTGACTTTATCGAGCGCTTCCACCATTTCAATCAGGCTTTTCATCGTATTGTAGGGCAGCACCAAGCCGAGATCGCCAGGCACCGCTTCCTTCAGCGTCGGCTCCAGGAAGCCTTCCTTGATTCTCGCCGCCGTCGAGCGGCGGCCGCGCAGGATATCGCCGTACTTTTGCACAATGACGCCGCCGCCGGACAAATCGTTCGCGCGCTCGCATATCTCGCGCGCATATTCGTTGGGCTTGTCGAACGGCTCGGTGAACTTATGCGACACAAGCAGCGCGAAGTTCGTGTTGGACGAGCCGAGCGCGGGATCCTTGAATGCATGGCCGTTCGCGGCCATGACGCCGCTGTGGTTTTCGACGACGACGTGTCCCGAAGGATTGCTGCAAAACGTGCGTACGCGCGTTCCGACCGATGTATTAAATACGAATTTACCCTCGTATAAATGCTCGTTGATCTCGCGCATGACTACGTCAGAAGTCTCGACGCGCACGCCGATATCGACCTGGTTGCTGTGCATTTTGACGCGCCGCTTCTTCAGCACCTCCGTTAGCCAAGCCGAGCCGTCCCTTCCCGGTGCAATGACGACCGTGTCCGCGCGCAGCTCCTCGCCGCCTTTAAGCAAGACGCCGGTTATGCGATGTCCGCCGTTTTCCTTTACGGTCAGCAGGTCCGCGACTTCGGTCTTGAATCGCATCTCGATCTTGTCCGCCAGATAGGCGGCGATCGACTTCAGAATCTCCAGATTCTGCTCGGTGCCCAGGTGCCGCACCTGTGCGCGCATCAGCTTCAGACCCGCGGCATAGGCCCGCTGCTCGATGCGCTTGACGACGTCCGTCGTCGGATCGGTGATCGAATGCGTCGCACCGTGGGCGAGGTTGATCTCGTCTACGTAATTGATGAGTCCGAGCACTTGCGAGGCCGGCAGATAATCCGTCAGCCACCCGCCGAACTCGGTCGTAATGTTGAATTTCCCGTCGCTGTATGCGCCCGCGCCGCCGAAGCCCGCCGTGATCGAGCAGGCCGGCAGACAGCCGGCGAATTCCTTTTTCCCCGCGGCAGGGGGACAGAGCTGGATCTTCTCTTCGAGAATGGGGCAGCGGCGGCGGTGTATCTCGTGCCCTTTGTCCAACAGCAGCACTTTCAAATGCGGGGACTTGCGATAGAGCTCGTAGCACGCGAAAATACCCGCCGGCCCGGCGCCGACGACGATGACGTCATAATGATTCATCATTTTTTATGCCTCCCGAAAATGAAAAAATTCCCGACCGCCAAAAGATACGGAGATGCCCTCCGCTCCTTCGTAGTCGGGAATTCACGGTTCCCGGTAGAGACCACCGGCCCTTATCGCCGGAGATATACGAATGCGCGTATAAATGCGTTGCCGGTACGGTATACGTCTTTTCGACGCCGATGCCATCTTATCCAATTAACGCGAATAAGTCAACATATCCGCTTTCAAATATTCGCTTTTAAACGTATTATTCATTCAATATAAATAAATAAATCGAAAACCGTCCAAAAAACCGAACATTAAACACTTTTTTCTTCGGTTGCCGCGGAAGATGGAGCCGTTCCGGCCGATCGGCCTCTCAACAGAGAGACCGTCAGCAGCAGCAGCGGGAGCACGACCAGGAAAATGGCGGAAAACGGCAGCCAAGACGTCGACAAAAACCGTATGATGAAAAACATGTCAGGATAGCAGACAAGAGACAGGCCGATCAGGCCGATAGCCAGCGGCCACAAAATCGCCCGTTCGTCGGATATGCGGAAGGTCTGCCTGAAGCCGATCAGCGAAGCGTGGAAGGTCAGCGTGATTTTCAGAAAAATCGAGCAAATCCAAATAAAGATCATAATGCCTTCGATTCGCTCCAGAAAGCGCCCGATCTTAATGTTCTTGGCGAGCGTATAGGCGGGATACAGGTTGTTGGCGGTCACGGGGGCTTCCAGCACGCCGATGCACCCGGTCGTCATCATGATCAGCACCAAGCCGCCCAGCGCGACGCCCAGCATGAATCCCCTTCTTCTCGCGACTCCCGCCTCCACGCGTTGATACAACATGAACAGGACGATAAGCTCCTGAAGCCCGAAAAAATTCATCCCTCCCTTGAAGATCGGAAGGGCGCCCTTCTCGAACATCGGCTTCAACCGGTTGGCGTCGAACACGGGGAGCAGCGGTAGTACGAAGAGGACGAGCAGCAGCGCGATCCAAGGAAAAAAGATTTCAGCCGCATAGGCGTATCCGCGAAGACCCGACCGGACGGCGGAAACGATGGCCATTACAAACAAAATTTCAAGCGCCTCGATCGGCGTTTCGGTCAAGATCTGCGAGGTCATGAAATACCCCATATCGCCCACCATCAAAGCGGCCAGCAGGTAGAAGAACAGGCTGAACAAGCACGCGACGACCCTGCCCGCCCACATGCCCAGCAGCGTCTCTGCGATCTGCGCCAGACTCTGCCCCGGGTGACGTTCGGCGAGAACCAGATAGACGGCGGCAAACCCGAAGTTCAGACCAATACCGACGACAGCGGCCATCCAGGCATCCTGCCCGGCCGCTTCGGCAAGGCCTGCGGGTGCGATCAGTATGGAAGTGCCGAGCATAAAGAAAAAGGTCAGCAACATATAGTTCCGTGCGCTGATGGACGCGGAGGCTTCCATATTCGGCCATCTCCCTTCCTTAAGGACCGAGCTGCAAGCCTGCCGCTCTGACCGCCTCTTCGATCCATGCCAGCGGATTCGGGAGCCGGGCGTGAAGCGAGAAGCCTGCGAACAATCCCGAAGTCAGCACGAGCAGCGATAAAAATACCGCGATATTTTTTATTCTTTCCTTTTTCTCCCGAGCGGCAGCCAGGTTCCGGATCTCATAGACCGCGATCGCGGCGGCCCCGGCCGCGACGCCGATCGCTCCGATCATCGCCATTCCCGCGTTCACTTCCTCACGTTGTTTTCAATCGTTAAGTGGATGCCGCCTAACTTGCGGATGTGCAGCTGCGCGTCAATCTTCACGTCCATGCTGCGAAAAAGCTCGTCCCA
This sequence comes from Cohnella sp. GCM10020058, assembly GCF_042683485.1. Lineage (NCBI taxonomy): Bacteria > Bacillati > Bacillota > Bacilli > Caryophanales > Paenibacillaceae > Cohnella > Cohnella sp. GCM10020058. Next base: position 842,944 of record NZ_JBHUJV010000009.1, on the reverse strand, counting down.
ATCGGGTATCTTGCGCCACAGCGCCGGTTGCTGGCGATGCACTTCGCGCCCGAATCCGAAAATATCGGCTCCCATCTTCTGGGCTTCCTCGATTCCATCCTGCAACAATCGGACGAGCTGAAGGCGGCCCTCCTTCAAGATGCGGTCGGTCACCGCCGGATCGGCCAAGTCCGCGCTGCATTCCACGTCCGACAGGTTGGCTTCTACGCGAACATGAACATAAATAACGGGCCGGTCGCCGTTTCGCCCGATACGGATCTTGGTGGCTGATTCGGTCACCGCAAGCGAGAGATAGCCCGTGTCTCCATCGCATCGCTGCGCCCCGAGCGTCTGCTTGATGGAATCCTGCAAATAATTCAGCGCTTTGGTGCCGTCCGGACTCAGCCAGCCCACCATTCTGTCACTCCGGAATGCGGCCATGCCGTCATAGACGAGCACCGCGGCCGGCTCGATGGTTTGATTGAGCCTGCGCGAATGGCCGGTCGCCTTGTCCCCGGATATACGGACGACCGTCAGCACCGGATCCTTGCCCGGCGAGGCCAAATCCATGAGCAGCCGATCAAGCGTAATCTTGCCGGTCGCCGCCCAGAGCGTATCCGAGTTGAACAGCTTCGTGAACATATTGTTCGCCGGGATCGGATCCATCGCGCTGTACGTGCTGAGAATCTCCTCCGGCGTAGCGTCCCGGGCGACCACGAGGAAAAAGTCGTTGCGCATCTCGGTTTCGCGGGACAAATAATCCAGCGGCTTCGACAGCCCCGCTCTGGCCAGGCGCTCTCCGAAAACGACGATCCGCAGATGAGAGAACATCAAACGCTTGGAGGATTTAACCGTCATTTTCCGCACGGCCTCCGGCACGGTCCTGCCCAACTCGCTGAACGTGACGACGGACTGCAGGCCGGAGCTCGTGCCGTTGCGCGTGGACACCTGGCTCGGATTAACCAATTGAATGGACACCTTGTATCCTTGATCCGCCTCGTCGATCCCCATCCCGACGACGATCGCCAATTCGTTCAGCTCGTGGCGGCTCCAGCAGCCGGTCGTCGACGCAAGAGCCGCGAGCAAAGCCGCGACGGCGCAGATGCGGGCGACAAGCCCGATAAGAACGCCTTTCACGGGCGCTCGCGCTCCTTCGCGGGCTCCGGCAGACGCAGGCGCCTGCCGGGTACGGCCGTAGACGGCCGACGGGTCATCCAGCGAAAGGGCACGCGCACGAATCCGTCCCTCAGCTCCCGCAGTCGGAGCGGGGCGAAAGGCGTCATGTACGGGACGCCGAACGACTCCAGATTGCAGAGCTTCACAATAATGACGATGATGCCGAGAAAGACGCCGAATAGTCCGAACGTTCCGGCCATGGCCATTAAGAAGAAGCGCAGGATGCGAGCGGCGATGCCCATGTTGAAGGCGGGCATGACGAAGTTGGATATCGCCGTAACGGAAACGACGATGACCATCCCCGCCGTCACGAGGCCCGCTTCGACGGCGGCCTGGCCGATGACCAACGTCCCTACAATCGAGATCGACTGCCCGATTGTCTTGGGCATCCGCACGCTCGCCTCGCGCAAAATCTCGAACGTCACTTCCATCAGCAGTCCCTCCATAAAAGCCGGGAACGGTACGCCCTCCCGCTGGCTCGCGAGATTGTAGAGAAGGGTCGTCGGAATCAGTTCCTGATGGAACGTCGTCACCGCGATATAGAGCGAAGGCGTCAACGTCGCCAGAAAGAACGCGATAAAACGGAGCCCCCGCACTAGCGAAGCGAAGTCGGGCCTTTGATAATAATCTTCGCTTGATTGAAAAAACTGCACGAACAACGCAGGCACGACCAGCACGAACGGCGTGCCGTCCACCAAAATTCCGACCTTGCCTTCCAGGAGATTCGCGGACACGACATCCGGCCGTTCGGTATTAAACATCGTTGGAAAAGGCGAATACTGCTTTTCCTGGATGCACTCCTCGATATAGTTGCTCTCCAGCACCGCATCAATATCGATCGCGTCGATCCGCCGGCGCACCTCCTGCAGCACGTCTTCCTTCACGACGCCGTTCAAGTAGGCAATAACCACACGGGTCCGGCTCTGCCGTCCGATCAGCCGCGTCTCCATCCACAGATCCGGCGTGTGAAGCTTGCGCCGCAGCATCGCCGTGTTCCAATCCAGCACTTCCGTGAAGCCTTCCCGCGGCCCTCGGACGACGGACTGAACGTTCGGTTCCTCGACTTGCCGCGCTTTGAGATCGAGCGCATTCACGGCAAGTCCCTTGTCCAAGCCGTCCAAGAGGAGCAGGGCGCAGCCGTTCAGCATGCAGCCGAGCAACTGGTCCCGATCCGACGATTCGACGACGACGCGTTCGGCCAAGACGCGCTCCTTGAGTACGGCAAGCCAAGCGGCCGGCTCTTTTCCGTCCTGCGGCGAGGCAGACGGCTCCAGCAGCTTTGTCATCATTTGCCGAATGTCGGACAGTCCTTCCGTGAACATCACCGCTCCGCGAAGGCCGCCCCCGTCCGGCAGCGGCAATTGAAACGTTTGGGTGAGGATGTCGGAACTACCGCCCATAGCGGACATCAACAGGTCGACATTGTCATCCAGCGCGGCGCGAAGCAAGGAGTCGCTCCGCGTCGCAGCGACGCCAGCGGTCATCGGCTTCCCTCCATCTCCGCGAGTACCTACAGGTTGACCGAAGCTGCGCCAGATTATACCGGTATATCCAGGCGTCCGCCCGTATGCCTTGCGGCGGGCGGGCGGATGGCTTCTACGCGGGAGCAAGAAGGTGCCCGTCCAGCGGCAGACATCGGGCGCCGCCGCACAGCGGATGCGAACAGACGCAAAAAAACCGTTGCTTTCGTAAACGGCGGGCCGGCGCTCCGCCTTTTACCGAAGAACGGTTTCTTCTTAATCTCTGTTTTCTTCTCAATCTCCGTTAACCTTCGAACCTAACCGGCCAACTGCACGTCCACGCTCACTGTCAGCGTCTGCTCGCCGGTGCCCCGGTACACGCCCTTGACGGGCACGATGTCCAGGTAGTCCCGGCCGTGCGCAAGCTTGACGTACCGCCAGTCTACGAGTCCGTTGTTGGTCGGGTCGAAGCCCTGCCAGCCCATGCCCGGCACGTACACCTCCACCCACGCGTGGGAGGCCTGCTCGAAGTCCGCGTTGCGGCCCTGCAGGTCGCCGACGAAGTGGTAGCCGCTCACATACCGCGCGGGCACGCCGCGCATGCGGCAGATCGCAAGCAGCAGATGCGCGAAGTCCTGGCAGACGCCTGAGCCGATGCCGATCATCTCGTCCGCCGTCGTGTGAACCGCCGTCGTCAACGGCTTGTACTCGAAGTCGCCGAAGATACGGCCAGAGGCGCACTGGACGAAGTCGAATACGCCCACTTCGCCGGCGCCGCACTCCGCCCCCTCCGCGTACCTGGCGACCGCCGGGTGGAAGGTCGCGAACGGCGTGGGCAGCAGATATTCCGCGTTGGCGTCGCGGAAAGCGCCGGTGCGCAGCAGCGCCCACGACTCGGACGGTTCCGTCTCGGACTTGCGCTTCATCTCCGAATCGCGCGTGACGACCGTCGACTGAGAGGTGATGACAAGCTCCCGGTGCGATTGGTTCGCCGTAAAGGCGTGCACACGGTTGCCGAAGTAGTCCTCGTAAAACATCAGGGAGACGTTGGGTTCGATGATCAGCCGATGCTGGTAGCAGGCCTGACGCTCGTCGGTCCGCGGCGCGAGACGCAGCTCATTGACACTGTCCGTCACCGGCGCGCCGTATTTGTAAGTCGTGACGTGGGTAATATCCAGCTTCATGCCGTGACCTCCCGTCCGGGGGAAAAAAACACCTTCGCCATCGCCTCTCCGAGCTGTCTGTTCGTGGCGAGCAACTGCTGCAGGACGGCATCCAGCGATTCGGCGTTGATGTCCGGACGCTCCAGCCAACCCAGGTCGGAGCGGGCTTTGTCGGCGGTCCGGATGATCCTGTCGAGCCCCGAGCCCGACCGGCTCGCGCCGGCCCGCAGCGTCTTGAGATGATCCGAGAAGCTCGCGAGCGCATAATGGACGGAGCGCGGGAACTGCTCTTGCGCCAGCAAAAACGACGCTACCTCCTCCGTGCTCAACTCCTGGATGCCGAGCCTGCGGAAAGCCTCGTACCCGCCGACCGACTTGAGCACGGCCATCAGATAGGCGTAGGAGGAGCTTCCCGTCTCGGCGGTGTACCGCAGCACGGATTGGAGCAGCCGCACGATATTTTCGGAACGTTCGAGATATCGTCCGCTCTCCATCATGCTGTATGCGTCGTCGCGCAGCGCGATCGATACCGCCGTCCCCTGGAATGCCGCCAACCCCTCCTTGATGCGCTGATAGAACCGATGCGGGGAGTCTCCGAGCACCTCGGCCGTATCGCAGCTTTTCAGCCACAGGTAGAAGCCGTTCAGCAGATTCCACAGCTCCGACGGGAGCCGGTCTCTGATCTTCCTCAGATTGTCCCGCGCCTGGGCGACGCAGACGACAAGCGAGTTGGCCTGCGTCGCATCCAGCGTCAGGAAGTGGATGACGTCTCGTTCTCCGTAAGCCGCATGCTTCTCCTCGTAGGCGGAAATATCGGCGATCGCGCCGACGATGCGGCGCCATACCTGTCCGTCGGGCCCCTGCTCATCCTCCCGGAGATGATAGTACACGTCGATGAGCCGCGCGTGGTTCTCCGCCCTCTCCGTATAGCGTCCGATCCAGAACAACGATTCCGCGATGCGGTCCAGCATAGCGTTCCCTCCTCGTCACGATCAAGCTAATACCCATGTATCCTTGCAGCCGCCCCCCTGGGACGAATTGACAACCAGCGAGCCTTCCTTCATGGCGACGCGGGTGAGCCCGCCGGGCAGCACGTGCACCTGCTTGCCGTTCATGAGCGCGAACACGCGAAGATCGATGTGCCGCGATACGAGCCGTCCGTCCATGCATACAGGCGCGGTGGACAGCTTGATCGTCGGCTGCGCGATATAATTGTCGGGATCGGCGACGATCTTCTGCGCGAAGGCGGCACGCTCCGCCTCGGTCGAGGACGGACCGATCAGCATGCCGTACCCGCCGGACAACGAGGTCTCCTTGACGACCATCTCATCCAGCCGCTTAAGCACATATTCCCTTTCCTCAGGGCGGCTCATCAAATAAGTAGGCACGTTGGAAAGGATCGGTGTCTCGTTCAGATAATAGCGGATCATGTCCGGCACGAAGGTGTAGATCGCCTTGTCGTCGGCGACGCCCGTGCCCGGCGCGTTGGCGATCGCGATATTGCCGAAGCGGTAGGCATTCATCAGTCCGGCGACGCCGAGCATCGAATCCGGCCGGAAGGCGAGCGGGTCGAGAAAATCGTCGTCGATGCGCCTGTACAGCACATCGATCCTCCGTTTGCCGCGGGTGCCGCGCATGTAGATCTTGTGGTCCTCACAGACGAGATCGCGTCCTTCGACCAGCTCGATCCCCATCTGCTGCGCCAGAAACGCATGCTCGAAGTACGCCGAGTTGAAGCTGCCGGGCGTCAGCAGCGCGATGACGGGATCGCTCTTGTCGGTCTGGGCCATGGCGCGCAGGGAGGAGCGGAAAGCGTCCAGGGTACGGTCGATGCCGCGGATGGCGTGGGAGAAGTACAGCTCCGGGAAATCGTGGGTCATGATCGATCGGCTCTTGAAAATGTACGAGAATCCCGAAGGAGAGCGCAAATTGTCCTCCAGCACGAAGTAGTCGCCCTTCTCGTCGCGGATCAGATCGATGCCCGAGGCCGTCACGTAAGCGCCGCCCGGCACGGAGAGACGCATCATCTCGCCTCTGAAGTAGCGGTTGCCGAGCACCATACGCCTGGGGATCAGTCCGTCCTGGAAAATATGCTGCTCGTGGTACACGTCCTTGAGGAACGCGTTCAAAGCGCGCACGCGCTGCGAAACGCCGCGCTCAATCTTCTCCCATTCGGCGCCCGGAATGATGCGCGGCACGAGATCGAACGGAATCGTGCGCTCCAGCGCCTCGGATTGCCCGGGCTGCGACAAGGTGAAGGTGATTCCTTCCTCCAGCAGCCGCCGGTTCATCTGGCGCTGCCTGGCCGCGCGCTCGTCGAGGCTGAGGCGGGAGAGAATGGCTTGAACTTTCTCGTAATGCCCCCTGACCTGTGTTCCCTCGAACATCTCGTCGTAAAACTTGGAGGCGGGAGGCGACAGCGAAGTGATCGCGTTCCATAATTCCATGAACTGCGGCTCCTCTCCGCGCAGATATACGAAGGAGAAGAGCCATTCCTCCCTTCGGGCGGGGATCCGGCGATAGCGGCTGCCTGGTCGGCAACCGTTGTTAAATGAATCATATTCTCTCGCGTATTACATGTCAATATTTTTTACATAAAATAAACAATTTTAACGAATAATCTTACTCAAATATAACTCAAAGCGTTATAAATGAGTGGAATATTTACAACAATGAATATAAAATTGAATAAACCATCCTCCAAATCCGAACATTTACACAGCCACCCCTACTATACATAACACATATATGACGCAATAGGCACAATCACGGGCTGGACCTCTTTCTTTTCCCGTCAAGCAAGCGATGAATCTCATCCATTCCAGCGCAGCTGCCGCCGAGCTATGTTTGATTTGTAACCGAATTCAAAAATGATGCGAGGCGAATGTCCCCATGGAAAAAATCGTGTTGAACGAAAAGGAATACTACGAAAAGGTTTACGGCGGCTGGCTCGGAAAAAATATCGGAGGAACGCTCGGCGTTCCGGTGGAAGGCGTCAAGGAGCTGCTCGCGCTCGATTTTTATCCGGTGCTGCCCGACGAGCCGCTGGAGAACGACGATCTGGACCTGCAGCTCGTCTGGCTGCACGCACTGGAACAATACGGCCCGCATCTGAACGCTCGGCAGCTGGGCCAAGAGTGGCTGGACCACATCTTTTTCCCGTTCGACGAATATGGATACGCGCTGGGCAATCTGCGCAGAGGGCTGCTCCCGCCGGTCGCCGGCCGGCACAACAATCCGTTCGTCGATTGCATGGGCTCGCCGATCCGTTCGGAGATCTGGGCCATGGTGTCGCCGGGCGCCCCGGGACGGGCAGCCGCCTATGCGCGTGAAGATGCGATCGTCGATCACGCGGGCGGCGAAGGCGTGTACGGGGAAATGTTTTTCGCGGCGATCGAGAGCGCCGCCTTCGTGGAGTCGGACCGCGATACACTGATCGCCATCGGGCTGTCCTATATTCCGGCAAGCTGCCGTACCGCGCGGGCCGTGAACGACTTGCTCGGCTGGCATGCGGCTGGCATCGGCTGGCAGGAGGCCCGCGCGCTCGTATTAAAGCATCACGGCAGCGACAACTTTACGGACGCGCCGCAAAATATCGCCTTCACGATACTCGGATGGCTCTATGGGGAGGACTTCGGAGACGCGCTGCTTAAAGCGGTCAACTGCGGATACGATACGGATTGTACCGCCGCCACGCTCGGCGCGATTCTCGGCATCGTCGGAGGCCGGGACAGCCTGCCCGACCGCTGGATCGAACCGGTCGGCCATCGCGTTGTCGTCAGCCCGCCGGTGAACGGATTTTCCGCGCCGTCCGACCTGGACGAGCTGACGCGCCGGACATTGCGCATCGGGCGGCAGGTATTGGCCGCCTGGGAGCTGCCGGTTCGCCTCTCGGCGGTCGAGCCGACGTCCGGCCGGATCGCTCCGTCGCAGGCGCGGCCTCTGCCGCACGATCAGGCGACGAGCGCCAATCTGCACCTGCTGCCGCCAGGCTCGGTCGCCGAAGCCGCTCGCCGGCTGACGATCGAATATGGCGCCGCCGGCCCGTCGATCGGGACCGGCTGCCGCCGCACGATCGAATTCGAATTGGCCAACGATACGCCGACCGCCTGGACGGGCACGGCCGAGCTCCGCCTCCCCGACGGATGGTCCGGGGGAGAATCAAGCGCCCTCTTCGTCGTAGAGCCGGGCGCCAGCGCGTCCTGGACCTGCGAGATCGCGCACGGCGGGGAAGCGATGTCGCACTATTCGCTCGCGCTGCTCCTGCGCAGGCGGCACAACGGTCGAGGCTGGAGCGAAGAGTCGGTCCCCTTCGCGCTCGTCGCCGCACCCGGCTGGACGCTGACAGGTCCGGACGGCCGAACGGCCGACGCGGTTTTCCATGGCAACCTGCTGTCATTCGCGGACGAGCTCGGCACCGAGGCGCCTGGAACCTACGCAGCGACGACGGTCGCCCACATCCCCACGCACCGCAAAGTACGCTGGATCGCCGCCACCGAGGCGCCCGTCACGGTGCGGATCGACGGCGAGACGGTCATCAGCTGCGAGGAGCGGACCGAATACATGCCCGCCTTGCACCGCGCGCTTCAAAGCAAACTCGTCGAGTTGGAGATGGAGCCGGGCGAGCACCGCATCGAGCTGATTGCGACTAAAGGGGAAGCGCCGCTCCAAGTGTTTTTCGTCCCGGCAGCCACCGCGGAGACCCAGGATCCCGGCCCTTACGATCTGATGATCGATATCGTATTCCATCCGTAAGCGGTCCGGCTCATAGGCGCGTCATAACGTCCCTTGTCTCGCGTTGTTCCGGCAAACGGTCGGCGTCTCTCCCGTCAGCTTTTTGAACAATTTGGCGAAATGGTACGGGTCGTCCAGCCCGACATCGGCGGCAATGCGCTGGATCGGCTCCTGCGTCGCTTGCAGCAAATGCTTGGCCTGCTGGATGCGCAGACGCTGGACGTACGCGAAGATCGTCATGCCGCCGTATTTTTTGAAGATGGCGCAAAGATACCGATAGTTCAGGCCCAGCTCGGCCTCCAGCACGCCGCCCGTGAGCGGGCGCCGATAATGGTTATCGAGATGGGAAACAAGCTCGCGGTATGCGATATAAGCCGGGGGCAGCGGACTCTCCTTCCGCTCGCGCCCCAGCAGCTCGCTCGCCAGCTGTTCGAGCATCGCTTCCAGCAGCATGGCCGCACGGAAGCGATAGTAGCCCCGCCCCCGCTCAAGCTCCCGGACAAGCCGCTCGAACAGGCCGAGCAAGGCGTACCGCCCGACGGCCAGCGCCTGCTTCGGCAGCACGAGCGGCTCTTCCGGCACCAGCGCATCGGGGACACGGAGATCGGACAGCCCCTGCGGCTCCGGCTCGCGCGAGGGCTTCGCGGACGTCAGATCGACCGGCGCAAGCGGCGGATCGGCGGAAAATTGGACCCAAAAAAAGCCGCCCTCGGACGCCTCCGGCTTCCAGCCCCGGTGAGACTCCCATGGCGACAGAAGCATGATCTCGCCCGCGCGCAGCACGACTCGCTCCTGCCCGGCCTGCAGATAGATTGGCGCATCCGCGGCTGCGATCAGTTCAAAGTAAGGATTGGCATGCTGCGTCGAGGCAAACTCGGCCGTCTGCCGGTGATAACGCGCCCACTTGACGTCCAGCCTGGTCATACGGGACATGGCGTAATACATGATCGGCGCTCCTCCGGCTCCGCCGCAGCCGATATCGTCTCCGGCCTTGCGCGTCTGCGCAAGGCCTGCTCCTGTCGGAGCGGAGAGACGATCGGCCCGTACGAATCAGTTAAGCCTTATTATAAAGGAGCCTGCTGAGGCGTAAAAGAGGGCAGAACGCGAGGGGTGACGATTCGGCCGTATGCCGTGAACGGGTTGTCGATGAGAAGCCGCCCGGGCCAGAGACGGCTTTTCCTTTTTCGCTTCGGATTCTCCTGCGCCTGCCCTGCGGTAAATTTCCCCTTTTTCCGTATTAGGAATCCCCCGCGGCGCTATGATAGAATATCGAAACAATGATTGGCAAAAGGAGCCATCGCCTTGACCTCTAAAGCAAACGCAGGGCTGCTGTCCATCTGGATCAGTCTTGTCAGCAACATCGCGCTCACCATTCTCAAGATCGTCGTCGGCCTGCTGTTCGCAAGTCCGGTGCTCGTGGCCGACGGCATTCACAACGCCGGCGACATCATCGCCACCGTGGCTGCGCTGACGTCGTCCATGGTATCCAAGAAGCCGGCGGACGACGAGCATCCTTACGGCCACGGCAAAGCCGAGGTCGTCGCTTCCGCGCTCGTCGCCATCATCCTGGCGATCGCCGCGCTATGGATCGGGTACCATGCCATTCTGACGCTCCGAGAACCGCCCGAGAGCGAGAGCTTGCTGCCGCTGGCCGCCGCCGTCGTCTCTCTTGTCTGGAAGCAGGTCCTGTACGTATACACGATCCGGGTCGGCCGGGCCATCAACAGCAAGAGCGTACTCGCCACCGCCTACGACCATCTGGCCGACGTGTACGCCTCGCTAGCCGCGGTAATCGGGATCGGCTTGGCTTATATCGGCGAGCGGCTCGACTGGTCCTGGGCCGCATACGGCGATCCAGTAGCGGGCATCGTCGTATCGCTGCTCGTGCTCAAGCTCGCCTACGAGATGGGCACCGACGCCATCGACATCCTGATGGAACGCAACGTAACGCCTGCGAAGCTCGCACAGTACGAGAAGCTGATCGCCAGCGAGCCCGAGATCAAGCGGATAGACCGCGTTCGCGCCCGCGAGCACGGACACTATATCATCGTCGACGTCCGCGTCGGCATCCCGAGCCAATATACGATTCAGCAAGGCCACGACATCGGCCGCGCGCTCAAGCGCTGTATTATGGACAGCGATCCCGACGTCGTCGAGGTGCTCGTACATATGAACCCCTGGAACGAGGGCGAATAAACCGTTCAAAATGAAAAGTACGGCCCCGCAGAAGCTCAAGGGGCCGTACTTTTTCATACGCCGCTACAAGCTCACTTGTTGCGCCTGCAGCCCCAAGCCTGCGACTTTAGCCGTCTCTCCTTTTACTAATCACTCATTGCGCCCATGGCAAGACTCTCCCCTCGACCAAAAACACCCGAAAAACATTGCGATAATATTCGTCTCCTATAATAAAGCCGGCTGACCGCCAGCATTTAATACGAATACGGGGAGAACGCCATGAACTGGAGACACGGAATACGCTCCCTCTTCGCCAGCTGGAAGCTGCTGCTCTTCATCCTGATCTCGTTGTTTCTGCTGTTTCTGACTTCATTGCAAGGCTATATCGTCAGCAGGCAGTCCACCAGGACGATCGAAGATCAGTACGCCCGGCTGATCGCCGAAAATATGGATTCGGTATCGGTCAACTTGTCCAACTACCTGAATTATATCGACGACTTCGCCCGGACGCTGTCGAATCATCCGGCGCTGATCGAATCGCTTCAGTCCGGCGCAAAGTCGCAAACGGAGAGACAGCTGAGCGCGTTCGCGGAATATTATCACCTCCGGCTGCCCGTCAACATTCAAGTGTTCGACAGCCGACAGCGCGTCTACGCCTATCCTGCGGTGAACACGGAAGAGGAACAGCGGCTCCTTCGCACCGTATCCGACTTCCCCTGGTTCGAAAACCGCGTCGCTCTCGACAACAACTTTCTTCATTGGAACGTTTCTTCCGATTATCATATCGCCTCGCACGCCGAAGCCGCCCTGTACGTCAGCAAAAACATCATTCTAAACAACCGTTCGCTCGGCCTGCTCGTGATCGAGCTGAACGGCACGCTCATCGAGCGGATGCTGGATCGGGCGCAAATCAATCCCGACAATCCGATATTCCTGTTCTCCGGCGACGAGGAGACGACGCTCTTTCACAGCGAGCGGCTGGCAGGCGATATCGCGGACTGGTCCTCCTCCCTTCTCGCTATCTACCGGACGATCAAGGATACCCGCACGGACGAAGGAGCCGCCGATATCCGGCTATCGGGACGATCGTATCGCCTGCTGTATATGCAGGTCGCCTCGACGCCCTGGACGATGGCCTCGCTCCTCCCGCCCAACGCACTCCATGCGAGCAGCGTCAGCACGTGGCGCATCACGGCGCTCACGACGGGCGTCTCGATCCTTTTCATCGCGGTCTTCTTCGCCGTTCTGCACCGGAAGGTGACGATGCCGATCCGCCGGCTGTCCCGCATCGTCGAGGATTCGAACGGCGAAGGCATGCAGCCGGACAGCTACCGCTACAACGGCTTCAAGGAGATCGAGACACTGAACAGCGGCATTTACCGGTTTCTCGGTAAAATTCAGGAGCAGGTCGAGACGATCAGGCGCGGCGAGACGGAAAAACGGATGCTGGAGCTGCAGAGACTGCAGGAGCAGATGCGCCCCCACTTCTGGCACAACTCGCTGAACGCGCTGCGGTTCATGGCGATGCTGCGCGGCGACCCTACGATGGCCGAGGCGCTCCTTTCCCTGACGAGGATGCTCGACTATACGCTGCGCAATACCGACGTGCTGTACAGCACGCTGGAGGAAGAGATCGAATACGCGATGAGCTTCGTCAAGTTCCAGGAGATCCGCGCGATGCGAACGTATCGCGTCGAGCTGGACGTCGACGCGGATGCGCTCCGTGCGGAGATCCCGAAGTTTACGGTCCAACCGCTCGTAGAAAATGCAATCGTACACGGATTTGCAGCGCCGTTCGACGGAGAGCCGCTGCTGCGGATCGAGGCGAGCGCACGCGGAGGAGATCTTGCGCTACTCCTCGCGGACAACGGCAAAGGCATCGGTCCCGCAATGCTCTCCGAGACCCGCGGCACGGGACGGCGAGGCGGGCGCCGGGCGCCGGGCGGGCTTAGTCTCGCCAATCTGCAGCAACGGCTCCGGCTGGAGTACGGTTCGCCTTACGGCCTTGAGATCGACAGCGCGCTTGGCGGATACACAAAAGTAAAGCTCGTCCTGCCCTATCGGCCGGCCGAGCAGAAGATGGAGGGAATGCCGTCATGAAAGTCATGATCGCCGAAGACGAAATTCTGGTCAGGCTCGGCCTGCGCAAAACGATTCCATGGTCCAAGCTCGGCATGGATCTCGTCTGCGAGGCGCAGGACGGGGAAGAAGCCTACGAGCAATTCAAGCGCCACCTTCCCGATATCGTGCTCGTCGACATCGAGATGCCGAAGATGGACGGCCTTCAGTTCGTACGCTACGCCAAAGGAAAACGGGCGGATGCCCGGTTCATCGTGCTGACATGCCATCAGGACATGAAGTACATGCGGGAAGCGATCCAGCTTCAGGTGCACGACTTCATCCTGAAGTCCACGCTGGACATGGACGAGCTCTGCGGGATCCTGCGAAGTCTGGCGCTCGACCTGGCACGGGAACAGGAGGCCGCCGCCGCGCTCGCGGGACGGACGGCGATCGAGGCGCCCGCTCCGGATGCGGCTTCTGCGCGGGAAACGACGGAGCGCGCCTTTTACGGCGCACCGGCCGGATCGGGCGACCCGGCGCCGCTCGAGGTGCTGCCGGAGGCGGTACTGAAGCTGCGCAAGCCGCTGGCCGCCAGCCTGGAGTCGCTGCGCTTCGCCGACGCCAGGCGGCAGCTTGAGGGGCTGGAGCAAGCGCTCCGCGAGCCGCCGCGCGCGCATCCCCACATCGTCAAAAACATGATGACCGAGCTCTTGTTCCGCTCCTGGTCCGCCTGCGACGAGCTGCTCGCCGGCCAACAGGCGGCGGATCATCTTCTCGTCGACCGGATCTATGCGTCCGAGCGGCTGGAGGACGCCGCAGAGCTGCTGGCTGCGGAGCTGGAACGGCTGGAACAAGCGCTCGCGCTGACGAATTCGGCCGGCGACAAAGCCAAGATCGTCCTTCTGATCAAGCAATATATCAAGACCCATCTGGACCGCGACATCACGCTTGCGGAGATCGCGAGCGCCTTTTACATCAACAGCAGTTACTTAAGCAGACTGTTCAAGGAAGTCAGCAGCATGAGCTTCACCGAGTTCGTCGTGCACGAGAAAACGGAGCAAGCCATCGTCATGATGAGAAACGGGAAGAGCCTGACTGAAATCTCCGACAAACTCGGCTATCTGAACCTGAGCTCGTTCACCCGCATGTTCAAAAAAGCGCGCGGCGCCTCTCCCTCCCGTTACCTCAAAGGATAAATGAAAAGGCATGTCCGGATAAAAGGCACGCTTTTCCTTAACCCCCCGTTGACATTCGCCTTACAGGCGCTTGATGCGCGGCGATCGGCCGCGCGCCGAAGATAAACGACCTCGTCATATGCTGTAGTCCTCGAAAGGCGCCCCGCCTCCTATGATGAAGATAGCAAAATATCATCAATGCGGGAGGAATGGATATGACAGTCGGCAATACCGCCGCGCGGCCGGTTCGCCGTCTCGCGGCAGCGGCCCTCGCGGTCGCCCTGATCGGGGCGGGACCGCTGGGCTCCGCGCTGGCAAGCCCTGCGCAAGCCTCCGACATCAAGGGCAACTGGGCGGAGAGTACGCTGGAAAGCTGGGCGCAAAGCGGTCTGCTGAAAGGGAACGCGAGCGGCAAGCTGGAGCCGAATCGTCCGGTCACCCGGGCGGAATGGATGGCGCTGGCGAATCGGGCCCTCGGCTATGCCGATGCGGGCGAGGCGAGCTTCTCCGACTTGTCCCCGGCGAATTGGGAATACAACGATATCAGAATCGCGGTCAAGGCCGGTTATATCTCGGGTTACGAAGACGGTACGATCCGCAGCAAAAAAACGGTCAGCCGACAGGAAGCGGCGGTCATGCTCGCCCGCATCTTCAGGCTCGATACCGCCTCGGGCGCGAGCGTCGCGCTCCCGTTCACGGACAAGGCGTCCATCGCCAGCTGGAGCCGCGGCGCCGTAGGCGCCCTCGTCAAGCTTCATCTCATCGGCGGCTATACCGACGGCTCGTTCAAGCCGCTCGCCTCCCTTACCCGCGCGGAAGCGGTTGTCCTGCTGGAAAAAGCCAGGAATGGTAAAGGATCGAACGACGGTTCAAACCCGGGCGGTTCGACGCCGGGGAACGGCGAATCGACGACAGGCGGCTCGGGCAACGACGGCGGATCGAATGGCAATGGATCGAACGGCAACGGATCGAACGGCAACGGATCGAACGGCGGCAATAACCCAGGCGTCGAGCCGCTTCTGACGTTCCCCGTCGTGAGCGATACGCACGTCGGGATCGAGGATGTCTCCGTGGACGCCGCCGCCAAGTTCGAGCAGGCGCTTCAGGTATACCGGTCGCTCGGCAGCTACGACGCGCTCGTCGTTGACGGCGACATGACGGATGCGGGCACGATCGCCCAATACGACAGCGCGATGCGCATCCTGGACGCCAACAAGCTTAAAGGCGCCAAGCCGATCATCGTCCCCGGCAATCACGAGTACTATGCGGCGGGCGACGAGCTCGGCGGCGACAAGTACGCCGCGGCCAAACGCTTTTACGAGAAGACCGGCATGGACGCGGAGGGCTATGCCGCGGAGAACGTCGACAAGGCCACTGAAAATGCCGGTGTCTTTTACGACACGTGGGTCAAGGGCTATCACTTCATCGTCGTCGACCACGACCGGAGCGCGATGTCGGACGCCAAGTACGCTTGGCTCAAAAAGGAGATCGCGACGGACGAGAAGGGAAATCCGGCGGACGCCAAAAAGCCGGTCTTCGTCCTGATGCATTACCCGTACAAAAACACCACGTACGGCAGCGAAGGCGCGGGATGGAACAATCCGTCCGAGTACGCCAAGCTAAAAACCGTCATGGCCGCCTATCCGAACGCCATGCTCTTTACCGGCCACACGCATTATACGCTGGATCATCCGAACACGATCAATGCGGACGACGGGTTCATCCGCGTCAACGACGGCTCCACCGCCTTCGTTCAGGCCGGCGGCTACAGCAATGACAGCGATCTTTATCTGGACAAGACCGTATCCCAAGGCTTGCTGGTCAAGGTCTACAACGACAAGGTCGTCATCGAACGAAGAGAACTGGACAAACAGGGCGCGGTCATCGGCACGCCTTACGCGATCGATCTGGCCTCGCCGGTTCAGTCCGCGCGGAAATATTCGACGGATACGGCTGCGCCCGCGTTTGCCGCCGGCGCCAAGCTGAATGTCTCTGCTGTCGGCGCCTCCTCCGCCACGCTGACCTGGCCCAAGGCGACGGACGACACCAAGGTGGATTCGTATATCGTCACGGTGAACGGCAAGCTCATCGGCGCGCCGTCGGTCATCTCGCCGTACGACGAGACCTCGACCCACACGTTCGCGGCCAAGGGACTGAAGCCGAACACCGACTACACGGTATCCGTCAAGGCGCTGGACGCGTACGGGAAGGAATCCGCGTCGATCGTCTCCACGTTCAAGACGACAAGCGCAGGAACCGGATATGACGCAAGCGCCCCGGACGTGCTGAATATCGACTTTACGAACGTAGCCGGCACGACCGTCAAGGACGGCACGCTGAACAAAAACGATGCCGTACTGGAGAACCGCGCCAAGGTGCAAAGCGATTCCCTGTTCAGCAAGCAGGCGCTCGTACTGGACGGCGCCGGTTCGAGAGGCAAGCCGAGCTCGGTGGCGCGGGTCGGATACAACAGCAGCCTGTTCACGCAGGATGCCTTGACCGTCGAAACCGCCGTCTCGATCTCGTCGGACAGCAATCTGTCCAGCGACGAATACCACATCCTGGGCACGTATGAGGATGGCGGCTACGCCCTCTACTATTCGGCCGAGGACCACAAATTCGTGTTCGATACCCAGAACTCGAAGGACCCGGCGGAATCAAGCGCGATGACCGATGTCAAAGGCAAGCTCGTCTATCTCACCGCCGTCTACGAAGGCGACGCGGCGCACGACTATGCCGGCGGCACGATCAAGCTCTATGTCAACGGGACGGCCGCTGGCAGCAACGCGACTTCGGGGCCGCTGCCGATCAACGAGAACAACGACCTGATCATCGGCGGCGATGTCGAGGCGTACGGCGACGTAATCCACTACTTCGAGGGCACGATCGGCGAGGTCAAGATCTACTCCCGCGCGCTCGGCGCAAGCGAGATCGCGGCTCACTACCAGGCGTTCCTTAAAACGCTGCCGATCGGAACCGTCAAGTTCTACGACACGACCGACGCCTCGGTGCCGCAGGCACTCCGGGAGTATGCGCAGGTGCTGGCCGGCACGAAGTCGGTCGACTATACTTACGGCTTCCAGACATCCGCGTTGGCCGTGGCCGGAACAAGCGGCAGCATCAACCTTTTCGACGCAGCCGGATTGATGTGGACAGCCTCCGGCACGACGCTGAAGCGGTTCGACGTGTACGCGACGGACGCGGGCTCGGCTAAGACCTATGCCGAGGGCAAGTACTTCAAGGGTACGATCCGGGCGCTGCTGGCTTCCGATCGCGAGCTATGGGTGCTGACGGACCAAGGCGTCTCCAGCATTCGATACCAATAAACATTTAACCGACAGGAGGATGGATCCGTTGCGCGTGAAAAAGTACGCCGGAAGCTTAAAAGCCATTCCCGCAGTTCTGCTGTTCGCCCTGGTCTCTCCGCTGCAGGCGCTCGCCGGCAGCGGCGGCCCGCCGCCGACCGCCGCCTACACGGCTGCAGTCATCGGCGATACGTATCAGAAGCAGATGGATTATTACAGCTTGAACGAGTTCAATACGACGACCGACTTGAACGACACGCAGCGGGTAGCCGTACTGAGCGGCCTCGACGCCTCTCTCGCGATTCCCGATCAACTCGAGATCGTCCAGGCGATCGGCGCGGACAACGTGACCGCGTTCGCCCGGGAAGGCGACACGCTATGGATCGGCACGAAAAAAGGATTGCAGCGGATCAACGTCAAGGAAACCGACAACCGGGACTACGTGCAATACTTGGCCGGCCCCCGCTATCTGTATGGCGGCGACGATCAGGTCGCCGGCTTGTATGCGGACGGCGACCACGGCGTCTGGGTGCGCAACGGCAAGGGCATCGTGCATATCCGAATGACGATGCGTTCGCTCAAGGACAAGGCGGATACGTACGAGCAGCTCACCAAAGCGGTGAACGACCGCTTCGGCATGATCGGCGAGGACGTCGCATTCAGCCGCAGCGGCCAGGCGTATACCGGCTCTCCGACGACCAACGACAACGACGGCTTGTGGACGAGCGAGTACGCGATCGGCGAGATCTACCGGTATTTGACCGCCAAGCAGCTGGGCGACGCAGCCGAGACGGCTGCGGCCAAGGCGGATGCGACGCGCGCGGCGAAGGCCGTCATGCTGCTCGCGCAAGTATCCGGACGCGGCGACGGCTTCATCGCCCGCTCCTATATCATGGAAGGCGATGCGCAGCCGAACGGCTTGTGGTTCAAGAAGTCGTCGGTGAACGGCGCCGTGTACGGCATCGCCGTCGACACGTCGGACGCCCAGAAGAAAGACACGCTTGAAATTACCGATCCGGCGCTCGTCGCGGAAGCCAAGAACGCGTACCTGGCGGCCACGGGCCGCACCTACGAAGCCGACTACGGCGCGAAGGGCATTTTCCCTGTCCTCAAGAGCAAGAGCGACGGCAGCGTCGCCTGGCGGCTGACGTCGCCGATCGTCGAAGATGTCGACCCGGCGCTCGCCGAGCTGTACGGCGGCAGCCAGAACGACTATAAGGTCATCTACAAGGCGGACACGTCCTCCGACGAAGTGAACGGACAAATGGCCCTGCTCTACTTCGCCGCGAACTACCTGTTCGACGGCACCGGCGCAGAGGACGCTCATCTGAAGGAGCTGGCGATCAAGTTCGCCGACCGGATCGTCAAGGGCATCGTGACGCACGGCTTCGCGATGATCGACGCGACCCGCAATCCGACGACCTGGGCGCGGTGGAACGCGACTTATTTCGCTCCGCAGATCGACTATACCGTCAACACGGAAGGCGTACCGCCCGGCGAGTACGAAGGCGGATACGAGAGCGACGTCAACGCGGACGAGATCGTGAGCTTCGTCAAGACGGCGATCTATCTGACCTCGCTCGATCCGCAGCGTTATAGCGAAGACAACGCGCTGTTCCGCGAAGTATACCGCAAGCTGTGGGAGCCGCGCACCGACGGCGGCAGCTACGACAACAACGATGCCAGCTACTCCGACGCGACAAGCGGCATCGGCTACGTAGACATCATGAAGCAGTATATCGAGCGCAAGAAAAACGTGCTGTCGAGCGACTTCGACGATTATCCGGACATCAACAGCGCCATCCATGCGAGCGGGAACTGGAGATTGGCCGTCAATTTCTCCGACGAGAATCTGTTCGCGATCGCCTACCTCCCGCTCATCGATATCGAGATGAACGAGGATCCGAACTCCGAGCGGGTGGCGACGCTGCGCGGCGTGTTCGATCAATGGTGGGCGAACATGAAGGACGAGGACAATCCCTTCTACATCTATCTGTACCAGAAGACGTATCCGGAGCGGACGGACGCGGAGCTGGATACGGCCGCATGGGCCCTCTCCCGCATGCCGCAGCAGCAAGTCAATTTCCCGGTCAACAACAGCATGCGCGCCGATGCGCTCCTCGTCCAGTACTTCAACTATCGCGACTATACGAAGATCAGCGGGGACCGCAAAGGCGTCGTCTCGACGAACCGTCCGCTGCCGCCGGACGAGCGGCATGTTCACAAGTTCAATACGAGTCCGTTCGCGGCTTTCTCCAACTACACCAACGCGACCGTACTGAATACCGATTACGTCGACTATACCAAAGTGCAATACAATTCAGTCAGCTACACCTCCGGCTCGATGCTGAGCGGCACGTGGTTCCTGCTCCCATACTGGATGGGACGCTACCACGGCATGCTGGAGCAACAACAATAAGCAGATAAGGGGCGACAACAGAACCATGCACAGCAATCAACGCAAGGCGCTGGCGCTGCTGCTGGCCGCAAGCCTCGCGCTGCTGTCCGCTTGCGGCAGCAACGACGCGAACGGCTCGAACGGCGCAGGCAGCGCCAGCGCAAGCGGCGGACCCGCTTCGGCTTCGTCCGCTTCGGCCGGCGCGAGCGCAGGAGAGAAGACCAAGCTCGTTTTCTGGAACACGTCCTATCCGACGATCGACGAGAACGACAAGACGAAGAAAAAAGAAGACTTCTACATCTACAAAGCGATCGCGCGTTATGAGGCCGCCAACCCGAACGTCGAGATCGTCATCCAGGACATTCCCGACGGCACGAACGCGATGACGAAATTCCAGACGGCGGGCATCGCGAACAACGGTCCCGACGTGACCAATCTTTGGTCAGGCAACTATACGATGGACTTGAAATCGTTCATTCAGCCGCTGAACGACTACCTGAAGCCGTCCGATATCGACGCGATGACGGGCTGGAACGCCGTTACCGAGAACTTCGCGGATACGGGCACGATCTACGGCGTTCCCGACGGCAGCGACGGCACGATCGGCATTTTGTACAACAAGAAGCTGTTCGCGGCCGCGGGCCTCGATCCGGCGCAGAACCCTCCGGCCACCTACGACGACTTCGTCGCGATGCTGCAGAAGCTGAAGGACAGCGGCGTCACGCCGATCGGCTCCGAGCAGGACGGCGACTTCGTCTACTTCCTCGACTACTGGCTCGCCCAGACGGTCGGCACGTCCGGCATCAACGATATCGTCAACGGCAAGACGAACTTCAACAACCCGAAGCTGCTCCAGGTTATGCAAGGCTATGTCCAGCTTTACAAGAACGGCTTCGTCACTAACGACCAGCCGCAGACGCAATTCTATAACCGCAAAGTCGCACTGATCTTCGGCGGCTACGGCTACCTGAACGACGCCCGCGCCGCGCTCGGCGACGATCTGGGCATGATGAAAATCCCGAACTTCAGCAGCGATGTCCTTGTGAAGAACGGAGGCATCGGAGGCACGGGCGCCGACTTCGTCGTCTCGAAGTCGTCCAAGCATCCGGAGGAAGCGGTGAAGTTTATCCTCTTCCTCGTCAGCAAGGAAGAGCAGATCGCGCGGTTCAAGGACGGCTACGGCAAGCTGCTGAACCTGAAGAACGTCGACCCGGGCGAATTCACGAATGACCCGTACGTCGTCAAACAACAGGAGTGGGCCGGCGAACCGTCGACCATCTTCTGGCCGGACAACATCTACCCGTCGGAGCTGTCCGATTATATCAGCTCGATGAACGAGCTTGTCGTCAAGCAGCAGCTGGACGTCCGCGATTTTCTCGCCAAGCTTGACCAGAAGCGGGACGAGATCAACAAACAAAGATAGGCTTGCCACCCTCTCTGCCCAGGCCTTCATTCCTTTCCGTGAAGGCCTCATTTTTTTATAAAGCGAGGCTTGCCGCCGATGCACTTCCGCACCAAAGAGTCCATGACCGGCTACCTGTCGCTGCTGCCGGCTTTTGCGGCGCTGGCCGCGATCGTGTTTTATCCGATGGTCAATACGTTCTACCACAGCTTCACGAAGTGGAACGGAGCCGAGTCTCACGGGATCGGCTTGCGCAATTACACGCTTATTTTCACAAACGGCGAGCTGTGGACGCTGCTGCGGAACAACGCCTTTTTCCTGCTGTCGATTCCCGGCATTCTGCTCTTGTCGCTCGTCGTCTCCGTCTTGCTGTTCGAGGAAGTCCGCGGCTGGCGCTTTTTCCGCTCGCTCTATTATATTCCGACGATTCTGTCGTCCGTCGTCGTCGGCATGCTGATGAAAATGATGTTCGCCCAATCCGGCGTCGTCAATCAGCTCCTGCATGCGCTCGGGCTGACCGACGGCAAGACGGAATGGCTGACCCAGGTGCCTACCGCCTTTATGGTGCTCATCTTCTGCTTTTATTGGCAAACGCTCGGACAAGGCGCGCTCATTTTCTTATCCGGCCTGTCCGCCATCTCGCACGAGATCTTTGAATCGGCCGATCTGGACGGAGCCGGCTGGTGGCAGCGTCTGTTCCACATCACGATACCGTCGCTCGTGCCGACCATCGTTTATTTTACCGTGACCAACGCGATCTACTGCTTCATCGGCCTCTTCTCGCTCGTTTATGCCGTCACGCAAGGCGGCCCCGGACGCGAGACGACGCCGATCGATTACATGATTTATATCAAGGCGTTTCAAACGCCCGACCAACTGGGCTATGCCAGCGCGCTGTCGATCGTGCTGTTCGCCATCGCGCTATTGGCGTCATGGGTGCAAATCCGGTTGTCGAACCGTTATCAAGACTAGCCAGACAGGAGCGGTTAGCGATGACCAGCCGAAGAGCTTTACCCGTTCGAATGATTGTATACGCCGTTCTCGTCGCGATCGCGATCGTCGACTTTTATCCGATCGTCTACATGGCCGTGAACAGCTCGCGGACCTCGGTCGACTTTTTCCAAAATCCCGGCGGGCTGCCCGACGCATGGCACCTCGACAACTTCAAAGCGCTGTACTACCGGTTCGACGTGCTGCGTCTGTTCGGCAATACGCTGCTGGACGCGCTGCTTGCGTTCGCCGTGACGATCGCGCTGTCCGTTCCCGCCTCCTTCGCCTTCGCGAAGCTGCGGTTCCCCTGCCGGTCCGGCCTGTACATGGTCGTCATCGCTACGATGGCGATACCTGGCATCACGTTCGTCATCCCGAACTTCCTGCTCATGTCCCGTCTCGGCCTCGTCGACCATCCGGGATCGGTCATCCTCATTTGGGCCGTGACCGCCGTCCCCTCGAACATCTTCCTGCTTGTCGCGCTCATGCGCGGCATTCCGAACGAAGTGCTGGAGGCGGGCAAAATCGACGGCATCTCCTACGTCCAGACGCTCGCGCGGATCGTGATGCCGCTGTCGGTTCCCGGAATCGTCACGCTGGCCATCTTCAATACGACAGGCTGGTGGAACGATCTGTTCACGCCGCTCATCTTCCTGCAGTCCGACGATCTGAAGACGATGACGGTCGCGGTGGCCACGATTCTGAAGCGGTTCGACACGGACTACCCGCTGCTGCTCGCCGGGCTGTTCATGACCTCGATCCCGCCGATCGCCATCTATGTCGCGCTGCAGAGTCACATTAAAAAAGGACTCGTCATCGGGTCCGTCAAATAAGGAATGGAGGCTGTAACGATGGATACGAAGCCATTGCGCCTGGGCATCGTGGGCGGCAACCGGGGAGGAAGATTCAAGGCGACGATCGAAGCGTTGTCGCACCTCGTCCGGCTGTCCGCCATCTGCGATCTGCGGGAAGACGCGGTGCGCCTGTGGCAGGCCGAATATCCCGGACTGACGGGGTATACGGATTACGACCGGCTGCTGGACGATCCGGATATCGACGCCGTATTGCTCGCGAGTCCGATGCTGCTGCACGCCCGACAGGCGGTTCGGGCTTTGCGGGCGGGGAAGCACGTGCTGAGCGAAGTCACCGCCGCGCACACGCTGGAAGACGCGTGGGAGCTGGTCGAGACGGTAGATTCGACCGGATTGACGTACATGATGTCCGAAAATTATTGCTTCGAGCGCGCCGGCATGACGGTCCAGCGCATGGCGGAGGCCGGCGCCTTCGGAGAAATCACGTACCTGGAGGGCG
The DNA here is from genome assembly GCF_042683485.1 of Cohnella sp. GCM10020058. Taxonomy (NCBI): domain Bacteria; kingdom Bacillati; phylum Bacillota; class Bacilli; order Caryophanales; family Paenibacillaceae; genus Cohnella; species Cohnella sp. GCM10020058. Next base: position 819,615 of record NZ_JBHUJV010000009.1, on the reverse strand, counting down.
GGTACATTCACGATCTGCGGCATGCCGTTCATACGGAGGACGGCTCGCTGACCTGGCGGGGCGAGCTGCACCGCGATTACGACGGGCTGAATTACCCGACGCACTCGATCGGCCCGCTCGCCAAGTGGCTGTGGCTCGGACGCGAAGGCGGGGACAGGCTCGCCAGCCTATCCGCCTTCACCTCGAATTCGCGCGCGCTGCAGCACTACTTTCGCAACAAGTTCGGCGCCGGTCATCCGGCTGCGCAGGACGGCTACTGGAAACAAGGCGACTCGGCCGTCGCCCACCTGACGACGGAAGCCGGCGTGATCATCGCCCTTCGGGTCGACTGGACGTCGCCTCGCCCGCATAATATGCATAGCTACTCGCTGCAAGGCACGAAGGGCGCTTACGTATCCCGCCGCCACGACGACGAGGACGACCTCGTCTGGCTCGACGGCCGCTCCCCGATGCGGACGCCCCCTTGGGGCGGCTCGCCGGAGGGCGTATGGGAGCCGCTCGGCAGCTATGCGACCGAGTTCGATCCGCCCGCCTGGGCCCGTCTCGACCGCGAAGCCGCCGAGAGCGGCCGCGCTGGCCACGGCGGCTCCAACCATCTCGCGCTGGAAGAATTCGCCCTGGCCATCCGGGACCGCCGGCCGCCGCTCATCGACGTGTATGACGCCGTCGAATGGAGCGCCATCTTCCCGTTGTCCGCGCAGTCCCGCGCCAAAGGCGGCGAGCCGGTGGCGATGCCCGACTTTCGCAAGTTTTGCAAGCACAACAATCTGACGAGGAGACCGTAACGATGACGCAACAGAGACAGCTTCCGCAGCTCGTGATGCGCAGATCGAACTTGGCCGATCTGCCGCCCTTCCGGTTGCCGGAAGGGTATGCCTGCCGCAGCTTCGAGCCGGGCGACGAGGCGCACTGGGAGCGGATCGTCAAGCTGGCGTTCGGCTGGGAGCGGAGCTTCCGCGAATATATTCAATCGCACTTTTATTATCGGCCGGGCAGGGTGCTGTTCCTGTGCCGCGAAGGGATTCCCGTGGCGACCGCCTGTGCCTGGCAGGAACCGGAGTGGGGCGAGGACTGGGGCTACTTGCATATGGTCGGCGTCGATCCCGCGTTTGCCGGGCAAGGGCTCGGCTATGCGGTTAGCCTGGCGGCGCTGCATCGGATGCAGGAGGACGGCAAAGCTTGCGCCGTGCTCGAGACGGACGACTTCCGCCTGCCGGCGGTTCGTACGTACCTGAAGCTGGACTTCCGTCCGGACGTCCCCGACGAAGCGCTTCGGAACCGGTGGAAGCTGGTGTACCGGGAGTTGGGCTTGCCCTACGGCGTGAAGGTCGCTTCCGCTACCCGCCCTGGCAGCGCCGCTGCGGCGAACGAGGACGCGCTGGTCGTCTATCCGGAATCCCATGTGTACGGCGTCGTGGACGGCGTGTCCGCGATGCTTCCCTACAAGGACGAGGCGGGCTTCACCGGCGGCCGTATCGCCGCCGGCCTGCTCGCCGAAGCGCTCGGCGCCGGTGCTGGCGATGCCGATTTTGATCTGGCAGATGCCGTCCTGCGCGCCAATGCGTCGCTGATGGATCGCATGCTTGCCGCGGGCGTCGACGTCGCCTCCAAGTGGAAGCGCTGGGGCGCGGTGTTCGCGGTCGTCAGGTGGCGGTGCACGCACCTCGAGTACGTACAGGCCGGAGACTGCATGCTGCTCGCGCGATACCGCGACGGGAGCGTCCGGACGCTGACCCGCAATCAAGTCGCGGCGTTCGACCTGAAGGCACTGCAGGCCAAGCAGCAGCTGCTCAAGAATGGCACCTTGCCCGCAGAGAAGGTATCGCAACGGCTGAAGCCCGTATTCAAGTGCAATCGCGACAAAGCCAACGCGCCGGACGGCTACGCCGTCATGAACGGGGACCCTGCGCTGGCTTATACGATGGAATACGGCCGCATCTCCTGCGCCAACGTCGTCCGGCTTTACGCGGTGACCGACGGCATGTTCCACTTTATCGAGAATGACGACGATCCGCGCAAATGGGAAAAGCTCGCGGACGCACTCGACGAACGCGGCATCGAGCTTTACATGGACCAGCTCGAGCGCGAGGAAGCGCTCGATCCCGATTGCGAGCGCCATCCGCGCCACAAAAAATCGGACGACAAGTCGGCCGTCATTTTGGAATTGCCGAGCGAGACGGAGTCGGGCCTCACAGGGTCCTGAACGTCCCGCAGACTCCTGCAATCGCGCTTTTATCGCCTCGCTCTCACCTCCCAGCCGAATGGGGTTAAGAAAGACCGTCATGGTGATCATCGATCGCCCTGACGGTCCTTTTAGCATTGGCAGATATCCGATACTCGATTCGTGCACAACGCCTGTCATTCGCTCATCCGCCAGCCGCTCCGATGGCCCCGCTTACCGTCGTCCGCGTTACTCTTTCGCCGTAAAGCCTGCAAATCTACATCTATTTCCGCCGATGTCGGCCCTTTTAAACAGCTGCGAAAACGCAGTTATTTTCCTTCATCGGCCCCATTTCCGGCTTGCAACTTAAATTTACCTGCATAATTGCAGGTTTTTGATCAAGTGTCGCTGGTCGACAGAAAATACATGTACATATGCAGGCTTTGCGACTCGCAAAACATCGAGAAGCGCCGTCACGCCGAAAGTGCGCTCACCTGTCACGAATCGCCGCCAAATTGATGATGTCTGATCTATATATAAAAGCGAAAGAGCAGCCCGTCGGGCTGCTCTCTCACTTTCTACACGGCGTGCCGCATCTCCCGCAAGGAGATCAGTGCGCCACCATATTGTACTTCATGATCCAGATGGAGCCTGCGACGATCGTTACGACGATGACGAGGCCGAGCAGCAGCGTCATCAGGTTGTAGCGCGGCTTTTTCTCTTCCTTCAAGTGCATGAAGAAGAACAGCTGCACGACGAATTGCAGGACGGCCGTCCCGAGCAGGACGACGTCGGCGGCGTTGCCGGTGACGATGTCGTTCAGCACGAGGATCAGCGGAATCGCCGTCAGAATGAGCGACAGGACGAAGCCGATCACGTAGGACTTGAGCGAGCCGTGAGACTCGTGCGCGTCGGCACCGTGCGAGGCGTGCGTGTCATGATGCTGCGCCATCTTACCTCACCCCCATCATGTACACGATCGTAAAGACGAAGATCCAGACGACGTCGAGAAAGTGCCAATACAAGCTGATGTTACCGATCTTGCGCTTGGTCACCGGCGTAATGCCGCGCTTCGCCACCTGCAGCATCAGCGCGATCATCCAGATCAGGCCGATGGAGACGTGGATACCGTGCGTGCCGACGAGCGTGTAAAAGGCGGACAGGAAGGCGCTGGTCGAAATCTTGGCGCCCTCGTCGATCATCTTGAGGAATTCGGTTACTTCGAGCGTGATAAAGGATGCGCCCAGCAGCGCGGTGACGATCAGCCAGCCGATCAGACCCTTCTTGTCGCCCCGGTTCATGGACAACACGGCAAGACCGCTTGTGAAGCTGCTGGTCAGCAGGATAAACGTCTCGGCGATAACGCCCGGCATCTCGAACAGCTCGGCGCCGGTCGGGCCGCCCGCCGTGCTGTTCATGAGTACGGCATACGTCGCGAACAGCGTGCCGAAGATAATACAGTCGGTAATGATAAAAATCCAGAAGCCCATCGTCCGAAGCGCTTCGAGGTCATGATGGCCGTCATGGCCGTGATCGTGGTCGTGCGATGAATGATTAGCCGCGACATGCGCCATTAGACAACCCTCCCCGCTTTAGCTTCGGTCCTTTTAACCTCTTCGGCCGTTACGTAATAATCCGTGTCGTAGTTAAACGAGTGATACAGCATCGTAGCCGCGATTCCGATCGCGCCCGGCACGATCAGCCACAGCCAATCGAATACGAAGCCGAAGCCGAGGATGAACCAGAAGAGCGACATGACGATCGGCGTCCCCGAATTCTTGGGCATGTGGATCGGCTCGTACTTCGGCGGCGGATCCTGAACGCCCTTGGCGGCCAGCTCCTTGCGGCGCCACCAGTCGTCTCTGCCTTCGACCTTCGGCGTGATCGCGAAGTTGTAGAACGGCGCCGGCGAAGGAATCGACCACTCGAGCGTGCGGCCGCCCCACGGATCGCCCTTGACGCGCTCCATGAACTTGATGCTGTGCAGAATCTGCCACACCTGGAACAGGAAGCCGATACCCATCAGGAAGCCGCCGATCGTGGAGACGAAGTTCCAGCTCCACCAGCCCGTGTCCCAACTGTACGAGCTGACGCGGCGCGTCATGCCCATGAGGCCGAGCACGTATTGCGGCATGAAGCAGACATAGAAACCGATGTTCCACAGCCAGAACGCCCATTTCCCCAGCTTGTCGTTCAGCTTGAAGCCGAACACCTTCGGCCACCAATAGTACAGACCTGCGAAGTAACCGAACACGACGCCCCCGATGAGCACTTGGTGGAAGTGAGCGATCAGGAAGTAGCTGTTATGGAACTGGAAGTCGGCCGGCGCGACGGACAGCATGACGCCGGTCATGCCGCCGACGATGAAACAAGGAATAAATGCCATCGTCCAGAGCATCGGCAGCTCGAACGTAATTTTCCCCTTGTACATCGTAAACAGCCAGTTGAATATTTTGACCCCCGTCGGGATCGCGATGATCATCGTTGTGACGGCGAAAAACGCGTTAACGTTTGCGCCCGAACCCATCGTGAAGAAATGGTGGGCCCATGTGAAGAACGAGAAGATGCTGATGCTCATCAGCGCGAACACCATGGAGCCGTAGCCGAACAGCCGCTTCTTGGAGAAGGTGGCCACGATCTCCGAGAATATGCCGAACGCCGGCAGTACGACGATATACACTTCGGGGTGACCCCACATCCAGATGAGGTTGATGTACATCATCGGATTGCCGCCCATGTCGAGCGTGAAGAAGTGGGCGCCGAAGTAACGGTCGATGAAGAGCAGCGCCAGCGTCACAGTCAGAATCGGGAACGCCAGGATGATCGTCAAGCAGCTCGAGAGCACCGACCAGGTGAACATCGGCATCTTCATGAGCTTCATGCCCGGCGCGCGCATCTTCAGAATCGTGACGATAAAGTTAATGCCGGTCATCAGGGAGCCGATACCCGAGATTTGAATGCCCCATATATAGAAGTCCTGCCCCACGCCGGGACTGAACATCTTTTCGGATAATGGCGGATAGGCCAGCCATCCAGCCTCCGGCGAGCCGCCGATGACGAACGAGACGTTGAACAGCATCGCGCCCATGAAGAACAGCCAGAAGCTCAGGGAGTTCAGCAGAGGAAACGCGACATCGCGTGCGCCGATCTGCAGCGGCACGGTCAGGTTAAAAAGACCGAACATCAACGGCATCGCCATAAACAAAATCATAATGACGCCGTGCGTCGTGAAAATATCGTTATAGTGATCGGGCTTCAGGAACTCCATGCTGTCTGGCAGCGCCAGCTGCGTCCGCATGAGCAGGGCGTCGACGCCCCCGCGGAACAGCATGAGCAGCGAAGCGATGACGTACATAATGCCGATCCGCTTGTGATCGACGGTCGTCAGCCATTCGCGCCACAGCCATCCCCAGCGCTTGAACGCGGTGAGCGCGACGACGATGGCGACCATCGTCAGTCCGATCGCGACGTCGGCGCCGTAGATGAGCGGGTCCCCCGTCACGAAGAAATCGGATAGCTTGGTAATCTTCAATCGGGTCCCCTCCTTAATGTTGATGCGCGGCGTCGCTATGGCCCGCGTCGGACATATCCATATCGCTCATGTCCATCTTGCTCATATCTTGGCTGGCCTGGCTGTCCGCAGCGGCCGCATCGTCCTTGGACGAAGCCGCTTCGCCGCCGTGATGATGGCCGGATTCGCCTGCCACGACGTATTTGTTAACGATATTGTCGAACATGCCGCTCGGGAAGGCAGAGAACGAACGCACCAGCGAGGTCGCCGGCTGCGCGAGCTCGTTATAGCCTTCCTGACTCATCGCCGGATATGATTGCTTGACGTCCTGCACCCACTTGTCGAAGTCGGCCTGCGACGTCGCCTTGGCGTTGAAGGTCATCTTGCCGAAGTATTCGCCGCTGAAGTTCGCGCCCGTGCCGAAGTAATCGCCCGGTTCGTCCGCGATCAGATGCAGCTTCATCGCCATGCCGGACATCGTATAGATCTGGCCGCCCAGCTGCGGAATCCAGAACGAGTTCATCGGCGCGTCCGCGGTCAGTTGGAACTGAACCGGAACCTTCTCCGGGAATTGCACGTAGTTAACCGTAGCGATGCCTTGCTCCGGATAGAGGAACAGCCACTTCCAGTCCAGCGCGACGACCTGGATCGTGATCGGCTTCTCGTCGGAAGCGAGCGCCTTGGAAGGCTCCAGCTTATAGCTGTATTGAACGGTGACGATCGCGATCAGCAGAATGATCAGGATCGGAATGCCCCACCAGACGGCTTCCAGCTTCGTGCTGTGATCCCACTCCGGCTGGTACGCTTCTTTCTTTCTGCTCTTCGCCCGGTATTTCCAGGCGATCCAGAACGTCAATATAAGGACGGGCACGATAATGATGAGACACAGCCCCGTCGTGATGTAGATGAGATCAAGCTGATGCTTGGCGATCTCCCCTTTGGGATTAAGGACGACTACGTCCGCACATCCCGACAGCAGGAACGTCATCAGCGCCAGCGGCAGGAACGCCGCCGCCCGCAGGAACCACCCTTTGTACTTCATTTGCTCACACTCCTTGATTGCGGCTTGGCGCCGGGCCTGCGGCTGCTCTCGTCAGAGCTCCGCGCTATGTCATTAACATATCAAAATCCGGAGGCCACGGCGCTGCTGTTAACAAATGCGTCAATGTTTGTTTGATATTTAGCAATAAATTGTTCACCATTTCGACCTTTGTTCAAACAATTGCAACAAAAAAACTGCCTTGCGCGGAGAAGTCTCTCTGCGCAGGCAGTCTTTGGGTTGAATCGTATGATATAGGGGTGACGGATTAAGCGAGATCTTCGACCTTATCCAAGCCTTCAGGCTCCAGATCCGACTTCTTCATCATCAGCGGCGCGGCCACGCCGAACAGCAGAATCTGCAATCCGCCCACGAGGAACCCGATGCCGATCATCAGTCCGAGGTTGCCATCGTTAAATTCGTTCATATTCAATGCGCTGCAAATGACGCCAAATGCAATAATAACAGCCGCCGTCCATTTCAACGCAATCGTCATGTCTTTTCTCATCGAGAACAGCTCCCTTCACTGGAAACGCTATCTGTGAACATTCTATCACAGAATTGTGACAAAATATAGTCTAAAACCGCCTAATTTAAATCTCTACTGCGCAGGCCGGCTTCGATTCAAGTTTCAAGCTGCATCACGCTCGTCTATATTTTACCCGGCCGAAAAGGCTTCCAAACGAAAAGCCCCCCCACCAGGCCTAACAGATGCCAACTCTTCCCTGGACCTGAGGCGGAGCCCCGGTCCAACCGGCGTCTGTTTCCCGGACGCGTGCGTTCAACTTATAATGAAGCGGCAGGCTTGGAATTATGCAGGCCGCTTAACGTGGAGAAATGGGGAACACATGTGAACGACAACAGATCGGCCGGTCCGGCGGCCCTCGCATTGCTCTGGCTGCTCGGCATCTTCGCCATCCCGCTGGGGCTCGCGCTGTGGGCCGTATTATCCGCCCTGGCCGCAGCCAATATCGCACTCATCGCCGCACCGGTCGCGGTTCTGCTGGATTGGACGCTGAGCGGAGAACGCTACCCGGCAGCCCTGTTCGTCAGCTTGGCGGCGACGGGCTTCGGTATGCTCGCCGCGCTCGGCACGATCGCGGCATTTAAAACCGGCATTCGATGGACGGCTGGCGGACTCGCCTTGTCGGCCCGCATTCGGAAAGGAAGGGCTTAATCATGAGAAAAGTATCCTGGGTAACGATCGCGATCGGCCTCGTTCTCATCGGCTTGGGAGGCGCGGCTTATTACAAATTCCACTTTGCGGAACCGCTGACGGCGCATTCGCAGGCGTGGACGTTCGACGAGGGAGCGCTTCGGGCACTCGAGATCGACGGAGAGGCGAAGAGCCTGGACGTGCGCTTCGTCGCAAGCACGGACGGCAAAAATAGCGTCTCGTTAAACGGCGAAGAGGAGCAGGAAGTCATCGACCGGCTGTCGGACGCGACCGTGCAGGACGGCAAGCTTAAGCTCGATCTGAATGCCAAGAATAGATGGTTTAACCTGAACTTCGACTTTGGCAGCCACAAACAGACGATCGTCGTCGCGTTGAGCGGGACCGGCCGATTGGACGATGTCACGATCAAGTCGGACGCCGGTTCCGTCGTTGTCGACGGCCCTCAAGCGCAGCAGGTTGTCATTCGTTCGGACTCCGGCTCGCTTCGAATCTCCAATATTGCCGCGAGCTCGATCGACCTCAAGTCCGATTCCGGCTCCGTGAAGCTCAGTGCCGTTCAGGCGGAACAGTTGAAGGTAAAAACGGACTCGGGCAGCATCCAGGCCGACAGCGTGAAGGCAGACGCGACTGTCTCTTCGGACTCCGGCTCGGTAAAGATCGCCTCCTTGACCGGTTCAGTTTCCATCAAGACCGATTCCGGCAGCGTCCGGCTGTCCAAGACCGACACCGCCTCCGCCGATGTCTCCTCGGACTCCGGCAGCGTGCGCGTCGAACTGCCCGCCGCCTTTGCCGGTCACTATGACCTCCGCTCGGACTCTGGCTCGATCCATGCGCCGGAATCCCCCGGTCAGACTGCCGACACGATCAAGGTGCGTACGGATAGCGGCAGCATACGGGTAGGAACGGCTGAATAAAGAATAAACAATAAAAGCTGCACGCCAGTCGCGATTTGGACTGGAAGTGCAGCTTTTTTTGCATTCAAGAGATCGGTCCAACAAACGCGGCATGAGCGCTTTCGGCATCAGGCCGTATACGGCTGCGACGGCGACGACGCAGACGCCAGCGCTTCCTCGGTAATCTTGCGGATGTCGACGGGAGACATCGACTCCTCGCTGACGAGGTCCGGCAAAATGCTGTCGAAGAAATAATCCACGCATTTAAGCGGTATGCTGCGAATCTTAAGGAGCGCATGGCGGTACATCGAGACGAATTCCTTTTCCGTGTTGCCCCGCTGAAGCTCGGAGAACGCCTCGTACACTTGGTCAAGCTTGTCGGCCGCCTCCAGAATCAGTCCCTCGATCGACTGGTCCTTGCCTTCCCGCAGTTGCTCCTGGAAGATCGCCTTGAACTCGCGAGGAATATGCTCCTCGATAAAATTATGAATCATGCCCTCCTCGACGCGCTGCAGCAGGGTGCGCAGCTGCATGGAGGAATGCTTGACGGGCGTCTTGATGTCTCCGATGAAAATTTCCCCGTAATCGTGGCTGCTCGTGATCCGGTACAGCTTTTTCCAGTCGATGACCGCGCCCTGCTGCTCCTCGATATCCGCGAAGGTTTTGGCATATTGAACGACCTTCCAAGAGTGCGCGGCGACGCTATGTTCCTCGAACTTGAATTTGCCCGGGCAGCGAATGATCCGATCGAGCACGTCCAGCGATCTGAAGTAGGCATGAATTCCCATGGCGGGCTCTCCTTTTTGGATCGGCGATTGTCCGGCTTTGCGTAAAATGATGTCGGGCCGCAAATCTATTGTAGCCGGACGTTGTAAAGCCTGAATTAACGGAGCGTTAAAACGCCGGTTCGTTTATGAACGCAGCATGCGGAGACGGGCCGAAAAACATAAAAAACCGCGATGCGTCGGCGCATTCGCGGTAACTCGGATGGTTCATGCAGGCGTCAGTCCCGTCAACGGGACGGGAGACGCATTCTTTTTTGTCAATGCATGGCCGTCTGGTGGCCCTCGCCCCATTCCTTAAGCATCAGGATGACGGGCACCAGCGTGCGGCCGTAATCGGTAAGCCGGTAGCCGATCTTGGGCGGAGTCTCCTGATAGACGATGCGCTGAACGAGGCCTTCGCGCTCCAAATCCCGCAGCTGCAGCACCAACATACGCTGCGTAATGCCGGGAATCATCCGGCGAAGCTGATTGAACCGGGCTTCCTGCTGGATGAGCTGATAAAGAATGACGCCCTTCCACTTGCCTCCGATGACGCTCATAGCCGTGCCGACGGGGTTGGTTGCCGTTTCGTTCGCTTCGAATTTAATGGTTTGCAGCATGATGGTGCCTCCTATTTTCGGTGCTCGGCAATTTATATACTCCTTTTATACCACTTGTTACTGAACAAATTCTGAAAAAAACGGCGGATGCGAAGATTGGCTTTGTTGCATACTATTGACAACCATTTGCGGAAAAGGAGGCGGCGACACCCGCATGCTTAAACGTCTGATTCGGGCCTGGCTCCGGCATTCGCTCCAACGGCGTCCGTCCGAAGGTGCGCCGGGCGGCTTTGGCACGCGGACTGCTTCGCGAGGCGGCGTCCGCGCCGCTTCGGGAGACCCGCTCGCCGCCCTCCTGGACGCTTTCAAGCATTCCGAGGACCTGGTCTGCCAGCCGGTATCGGCGGGCGGCGTAGCTTGCACGCTCGTATACTTCGAGACGATCGTGGACAAGGCCACACTGTTCGCGCATCTGATTCGGCCGCTGCGGGAGCAGACCGCGATGCAGGCGAACGATCTGCTGGACGGCCTGCTGGACGGTGCGCTCGTCTCCATTCAAGCCGCCCGCTGCCGGGATGTCGACCAGGCTGTCTCGGCGCTGCTGGAGGGACAGGCAGCGCTGCTGATCGACGCCGGCCGCAAAGGCGTATGCCTTTTTCCCGTTACGCAGTACAACGACCGCGCCGTCACCGAGTCCCAACACGAGACGGTTATCGTCGGGCCGCAAGAAGCGTTCGTGGAGAACATCCGCACCAATCTCGCGCTCGTCCGCCACAAGCTGAAGCATCCCGATTTTAAAGTCGAGAAGTATACGTTCGGACGGTTCACGAAAACGGAAACCTATCTCGTCTATATTGAAGGACTTTGCAATGGAGACGTGCTAACCGAGGTTAGAAAGAAGCTCGCCGGCATCGATGTGAGCAGCATACTCGGCGCCAGTTACATCGCGGAGCGGATGCAGGATATGCCGTTGACACCTTTTCCCACCGTCCAGTATTCCGAGCGCCCCGATACGCTGGCCGCCGCGCTGATGGAAGGACGAATCGGCATGATGATCGACGGCACGCCGCAATCGCTGATCGTACCCGTCACCTTTTTTTCGCTCATGCAGTCGGCAGAGGACTATTACCAGAATTTCATGGCATCGACCTGGATCCGGTGGATCCGCCTGTTTTTCTTGGCCATGTCCTTTCTCGTGCCTTCGGTGTATGTCGCGGTCACGACGTTCCACCCCGAGATCGTTCCTGCCAACCTGTTGCAGACTATCACGGCCGCCAGAGAAAACATTCCGTTTCCCGCGCTGGCCGAAGTGCTCATCATGGAACTGATCTTCGAGGGGTTGCGGGAGGCCGGCATCCGGATCCCGAGGCCGCTCGGACAGACCGTGTCGATTATCGGCGCGATCGTCATCGGGCAGGCAACCGTGCAAGCGGGCATCGTATCGGCGCCGACCGTCATCGTCGTATCCATTACGGGCATCGCTTCCTTCGTCATTCCGCACTTCGAGCTGGGACTCGCATTCCGCCTGCTCCGATTCCCGCTGCTGCTGCTCGGCGGATTGCTCGGCATGGCCGGCCTCGTAACAGGGCTGTTCATCCTCTTCTGGCACCTGGTATCGCTATCTTCGTTCGGCGTGCCTTATATGCATCCCGTCGCCCCGCTGTCCGTACGGGATTGGAAGGACACGTTCGTCCGCATCAATTGGACGCGGATGAACCCGCGTCCCGAAGCTTATCGCAAGTCGGACGCCGCGGAAAGGCAGCACGCCCATGAATAGAGGCGTCCCAACGTTGCTCGTCGTGCTCGTCGCGCTCCTGGTCCTGCCACTCTCCGGCTGCTGGTCCAAGATCGAGCTCAACGATCGCAGCTTCATCACGAGCGCTTATCTCGATCTGGGCGAGCGTCCCGGCGAGATCATGCTGACGGTCGGCTCGCCGCTGCCCAACCGGATCGGATCGATCGGCAATACCGAATCTACCCCGCAGCAGGGAAAATCCTACACTTCCGTCGCCGCCTCGGCACCGACAATTCCGGAGGCGCTCGATAAGATCCAGAACGATCTGACGCGCAAGCTCACTTGGGGACAGACGCGCGCCCTCGTCGTCAGCGCGGATTATGCCTCACAAGTAGGTTTGCAGGATGTACTCGAATGGGCATCCCGCAACCCTTCCTTTCCATTTCGAACATTCGTATTCATATCTGAAGGAAACGCCCGCGAGGTCATGAACCTGACGCCCGTATACGAGAGAGCGCCTGCCGAGGTGCTGCGCAAGTATGGCAATCGCAAGTTCGTCGGACAGACGACCGTCAAGGACTTGGCCGTCGCCACCACCTCCGGCGTAGGCACGGTGGTCCCATTGCTGCGGACCGGCCAGAAACCGCAGATCAGTGAAAACAACAAAGTTAGCCCGTGGACCGGCATCTCCGGTGCCGCCATGATTCAGGATATGCGCATGAAAGGCAGGCTGGGAATTAGCGAGGCCAAGGTGGTCAGCTGGGTGGAAGGCAATCTTGCCGGACCTATGTACGACGTGCTCTCGAATGCAGGGAAATTCGACTACAAACTGAACCGGCTGAATGCCAGCATAGCGCCCGTCGTCTCTTCGGCAGGCGATATTACATGCAGAGTTAAGCTGAGCGCGGAGGCCACGCTTGAATCGGCAGTTACCTCAAAGAACATCACCAATCCTGCTGTGCTGCATGAACTGGAGGGGCAAATGAATGTGGCAATTGCCTCCGATCTGCAGCGTGCGCTGGAAAGCTCCCAGTCCGCAGGAGTGGATATCCTGGAGTTGGGTCAAAAGCTGGAATGGCGCTATCCTCGCTTGTGGGCGCGTCTGAAAAACAAATGGGTGCAAGTGTACGCCGAGGAAGTGCGCTTTAAAACCAAGGTCGATATTCGCGTCACCCATTTGGATGGGGAACACGAACCGCTGTGGACGATTCAGGAGGCGAAATCGCAATGAAGGCGGCATGGCTGATCATGGCGGGAGTCGCGGCGATCGAGCTGTACCGGCTTCCTTCAGGAGATAAACGGACGCGCTACATGACGATAACAGCGTGGCTGCTGAGTATCGGCTACGCAGGAACCGCAGTATTCGCCGACTGGCTCCCGCTGCCGGTCTGGATCATTCGAGGCCTATTCGGGTGGGCCGATATGCAGTCAAAGTAAAGCTATGGAGCGGAGAGTTGACGCGCGATGAAACCTCTCAAATTCGTTCATCTGTGGAGAATATTCGCGCTGCATCTGATCGCCGCGCCGATCGTATTCATGCTGAGTCCCATGTATGTGCTAGGCGGGTATTTAGGATGGCTCGCCATCCCTTGCGCCGGCTTCGTCAGCATGGTATTCGCCTTCTTTTCCCTCCGCATCGCTTACGCCTTCAAGGGACGGGAATGGGCCGAGTACGGCAAAAGCGTCGTCGGCCGCTTGCCTCACCTTTTCTTTTCCGCGATCGTGCTCCTGTATTGCCTGATAGTCGCATCCATGTGCGCATCAGCCTATTCGGATCTTTTCATCTCGGTCTACCTGGAGGGGACGCCCACGCCGGTCATGCTGGGGTGCTTCCTGCTGTGCGCCGCGCTCGCCGCCCGCTCCGGCATCCGCTCGATCGCGCTGCTTAGCGACGGCTTTTTCTTGTCCGTTTTCGCGACGATGGTGCCTGTCCTGTTCGTCCTGCTGTTTAAAATAAACTACGGCATGACAATCGCGCTTTTTACGCATTGGGCGGCCTCCAAGCTGGCAGCCTCTACGTTTTTTGCGGTCGGCTGGCTGAACGATTTATCGCTTATTTTCCTGCTCGCGCCTTTTTTCGAATCCGCGCCGAAGCCCGTTCGCAAGCTCGCTTCCATGCAGATGCTTATCGTGGTCGTCCTGGTCGCCTACTGGCTGTCCAGCCTGCTGTTGTTCGGTCCGAAGCTCGCGGGGAACATGTATTATCCTTTGCTTGAGGCCGTCCGCTTCATTTCCTTCGGCGAGGTTCTGGAAAATCTCGACCCGCTCCTGATCGGCATCTGGTCCGCCACGCTCCTTATCAAAACGGCCGTCCTGCTATTCATGGCAAGCCGAATCGTCATGCGGTATGCGGGCATCCGGTCGCATCGGCCGTTGACGTTCGCCTTGACGGCATTCGTTTTCGCTTGCGCGTACCAGTTCTCCCGCTTCCCGGCGGAATTTCAGGCGTTGACGACGATGCCGTCGTTTCAAATCTTCACCTGGCTCGTGTTTTTAACGCCCGTCATTTATTGGACCGTTGCCAAGCTCAGGGGGATGACAGGTATGCGAAAAGCGAAGGCGGACGGGAACGGCGGACGGAGCAAGGGCGCGCAGCGCGAAGGCGCGCAAAGCGAGGGCGCGCAGCGCGACAGCGCGCAGCGCAAGGGCGCGCAGCGCGAGGGCGCGCAGAGCGAGGGCGCGCAGAGCGAAGGCGCGCAGAGCGAGGGCGCGCAGCGCGAGGGCGCGCAGAGCGAGGTCGCGCTGCCACAGAGCGGGCAGCCGAGCCAAGACGCTGGCCGGTGAAAAAGCCCCTGCAGGCCGCGAACTTGCGGCCAGCAGAGGCTTTTTTTGAAGGAGAAGCGGTTTATTCGCGCTCGAGACCGAGCTTGCCGAGCGCCTCGGCAGCCCGCGAGCGCGCCTCGAGCACGGTATCCGCGGCAGCCAGCGCCACGGCCATGCGGCGTCCGGGCTTGGTCACCGGCTTGCCGAAGACGCGCAGCTGCGTATCCGGCACGGCGAGCGCCTCCGTTGCGCCCGTGAGGCGGTAGTCTTCCCATGCCTCCAGCGCCTTGAGCGGACGGCTCGCGCCCGGCGAAGCGAGCTTAATCTCCGGGATCGGAAGACCGAGGATCGCCCGCACGTGCAGCGCAAACTCGGACAGGTTCTGGCTGACGAGGGTAACGAGGCCCGTATCGTGCGGACGCGGCGACACTTCGCTGAAGTAAACCTTGTCCTCGGCCAGGAACAGCTCGACGCCGAACAGGCCGACGCCGCCCAGCGCATCCGTGATCGCGAGCGCGATGCGCCGCGACTCCTCCAGCTGCGAGGCGGTCATCTCATGCGGCTGCCATGACTCAATGTAGTCGCCGCCTTGCTGCACGTGACCGATCGGCGGGCAGAACTGCGTCCCTTGAGCCGTACGTACGGTCAGCAGCGTGATCTCCGACTCGAAACGGATGAACGCCTCCACGATAACCCGCGCCTGCTGAACCCGGCCGCCCTCCATGGCGATCCGCCAGCTCTCCCCCAGCTCCGCCTCGGAGCGGCAGACGCTCTGACCTTTGCCCGAGGAGCTCATCAGCGGCTTGACCACGCAAGGGAAGCCCATGGCACGCGCAGCCTCGGCGAATTCGTCGAAGGTGTCGGCGAAGCGGTACTTCGCCGTCGGCAGGCCCAGCGTCTCCGCGGCCAGCCGGCGGATGCCCTCGCGGTCCATCGTCAGCTGCGCGGCGCGTGCCGTCGGGATGACCGTGAAGCCTTCCGCCTCCAGCTTCACGAGCTCGGCCGTGGCGATCGCTTCGATCTCCGGCACGATCAGGTCAGGCTTCTCGCGCACAATCAGCTCCCGGAGCGCCTGCTTGTCCAGCATGTCGATGACATAGCTGCGGTCAGCCACATGCATGGCCGGCGCGCCCTCGTACCGGTCGACGGCGATCGTCTCGACGCCGAGGCGCTGCGCCTCCAGAATGACCTCTTTGCCCAGTTCGCCCGAACCGAGCAGCAGCAGCTTTTTCGTATGGAACATGTTCTTCATCCAGCTCCTCGCACCCTCAGATGTGCCCATTATACAACAAAATGAAGGATAGGATGAACGCACAGGTCAGCTGCTTAAGCTCACGCGCGGACCGCTGCGATCGTTAGTCGCGCGCAGACCGAATGCGGCGCGTTGGCACATCAAACCTCGTCATACCTGCGCAGCACGATGACCGCGTTGTGTCCGCCGAAGCCGAAGGAGTTTGACAAACCGACCTTCAGGTTCTGACCCGCGCGCGCCACGTTCGGCACGTAATCCAGATCGCAGGCCGGGTCGGCTCGCTCGAGGTTGATCGTCGGCGGGATGACGCCCTCTCGCAGCGTCTGCACGAGCGAGATCGCCTGAGCGCCGCCGGAAGCGCCCAGCATGTGGCCGGTCATCGACTTGTTGGCCGTGACGGGCACCTCGCCCGCGCGTTCGCCGAACACCTGCTTGATCGCCAGCGTCTCCGTCGCGTCGCCAAGTTCGGTGCTCGTTGCATGCGCACTCACGACGTCCACGTCCTCCGGCGTGATGCCCGCGCTGCGCAGCGCGGCGCGCATCGCCTGGACCGCGCCCCTGCCTTCGGGGTGGGTGGCTACCTGGTGGTAGGCATCGGAGCTTGCGCCGTAGCCGATCACCTCGGCGAGCGTACGCGCGCCGCGCGCCAGCGCGTGCTCGAACGACTCGAGCACGACGATACCGGCGCCCTCGGCGAGCACAAACCCGTCGCGATCCGCATCGAACGGGCGGCTCGCCCGTCCGGGCTCGTCGTTGCGGCGAGACAGCGCCGTCGCGTTGCCGAAGCTTGCGAGCGACAGCTCCGTCACAGCCGCTTCGGCGCCCCCGGCGATGACGACGTCCGCCTCGCCGTCTCGAATGAGGCGGAACGCCTCGCCGATCGCCGTGTTGCCTATCGAGCAGGCCGTCACGGGGGACATCGTCGGCCCGTACGTACCGTACCGGATGCTGATCTGCGCGGCGGCCATGTTGGCGATCATCATCGGCACAAGCAGCGGACTGACCCTGTCAGGTCCGCGCTCGCGCAGCAGCGACTCGTTGTCGCTCAGCGTCCGAAGTCCCCCCGTGCCCGATCCTACGTAGACCGCAACCCGTTCGCGGTCCGTTTTTTCCATATCCAGTCCCGACTGGGCGATCGCCTGATCTGCCGCTGCGAGCGCGAACTGGGTGAAGCGGTCCATCCGCCTCGCCTCTTTGCGACCGAACATCGCCTCCGCATCGAAGTCCTGCACGATTCCCGCGATCCGCGTCTTATGCCCCGACACATCCATATGTTCGATCGTCCGGACGCCCGAGCGCCCCTCGACGAGTCCTTCCCAAAAAGAAGCCACGTCCGCGCCCAGCGGCGACACGACGCCCATTCCCGTGATGACCGTTCTTGCCATGCCGATCTCCTCCATCCTGTGTGCGTTGCGATAGTCCTATCATTTCACAGGCCGATATCCTAGTACAAGTTATAGGTTATACTGGTATAAAGAGTACCTGAATAAAGCTTAAAGCGAATTACAGGAGCTAGCGGAGCGTTCGCGCGAGAGGACGGATAAGAATGAACAAACAGGCGCGTTTGCAAGCGTTGTCGGCCTTCTTGAAGGCTCGGCGGGCAAAGCTGTCTCCAGGGGAAGTCGGCCTGCCGGATATCGGAAGGCGGCGGACGCCGGGGCTGCGGCGGGAGGAGGTGGCACAGCTGGCTGGGGTGAGCAGCACGTGGTATACCTGGCTGGAGCAGGGCCGGGATATCCAGGCTTCGCATGGCGTGCTGGAGTGCGTGGCGGAGGCGCTGCGGCTGACGGCCGACGAGCGCAGGTATTTTTATTCGCTGGCCGAAAGCGGAGGCTCGTCCGGCGCGGTCGACTACGAGCGGGAAGCCCCGCCGGTCATGACCCCCTCGCTGTCGCGCGTCGTGGACGAGCTGAGGCAATGCCCGACCATCGTGTCGGACAGACGCTGCCAGATCGTCGGGTGGAACGAGGCGGCCGTCCGCGTCTTTGCGGATTTCAGCCGGATCGCGCCCGAGGATCGCAATATGATCAGGCTCGTATTCACGCGCAAGGAGTTTCGCAGACTGGCCGTCAACTGGGAGTCGTTCGCCAGCGGTTTCCTCGCGATTTTCCGGGCCTATTACGGACAGTATGTGGAGGATGAGTGGTACGAGGCTTTTTTGGCGGAAATGAAAGGCGCCCACCCCGACTTCGAGCGTCTCTGGAACGACAGCCGGGTCAGCAGCGCGCCCGAGGTCGCCCTGGAATTCAGGCATGCCAAAGCAGGCAAGATGCTGTTCCATCTCACCTCGCTTCAGGCGCACGGCAGCGCCGATCTTCGCTTGAGTGTCTACACGCCAGCCGCCGACTCGCGCACCGAGGAGAAGCTGCGAAAGCTGCTCGATACGTAGCGGGTCTGTCGTATGTTCATCCGTACTGAAGACGCCTCCCGGCACCGAATAACGATGCGGCACATTCTTATTCCGGCCAGACAAGCTCCGCGGCACCGAATAACGATGCCGCACATCCTTATTCCGGCCAGACACGCTCCGCGGCACCGATTAACGATGCCGCACATCCCTATTCCGGCCAGACACGCTCCGCGGCACCGATTAACGATGCCGCACATCCTTATTCCGGCCAGACACGCTCCTCAGGGCAAAAGCTCCCCGGATCAACGCCCATCGGCCTGTCCCGCTTTCGTTCAGCCGATCGTGTACAGCCGGCTCGTCTCTTCCCAGATCTCGCCGGGCGACAGCGCGAAGAGTCCCGCCTGCTCCTTCTCCTCCGGCGACAGCTCGATGTTCGGCGCATTGACGAGATTGACCTGCGGCTCCGGACAGAAGTAGCCGCCCTTGGCGCCGTCGTTCCAGATCATCCATTGCTTGTAGCCCGTGCCGACGTCGTAAACGAGCTTCACGCCCGTGCGCGTATCGGTCAACTCCATGCGGTTGCGGCCGTTTTGCGGTGCTGCGGTGTAGTGATTGTCCAGCGACTCGAAAAACGGGGACTGCGTCCCGTCGCGCATGCGCGCCTCGGCATCCGTGAGCGGCAGCCTGCGCTTGGTCGGCAGCATCCTGCCGTCAGCGCCCATTTCCCAGCGTTCGCCGACAGTCAGCTTGAACGAATAGTCGTCCGGTGTGCTGCCCGGCACGAAAGGCGCATTGACCGCCGTATGGAAGGCGAGCAGGCAAGGCATCGTGCCTTCGCCGTCGTTGCGCACGCTGACGCGTTGATGGAGGCCGTCGCTGCCGAGCGTGTACTCAAGCCGGACGGTGAACGCGAATGGAAACCGCGTGTACACCGCGTCTCCTTTTGCCACCTTCACGCTGAATACCGCACGGGCGCCGAGCGCGTCGGCACTGAAGCCGTCGACCTGCCAGGGAATGTTATAAAGGAAGCCATGCAAGTGATTGTTGCGGTGGGTCTCGTTGACGGGCAGCTCGAGCACGCGGCCCTCCCACGGGAACTTGCCGTCCTCGAAGCGGTTGGGCGGGAAAAGCAACGGGATGCCGTGCACCATCGGGCGCTCCGTGAACGCTTGCAATTCGTCCGCGGCCGGTTCCCGCAGGAAGGCATATCCCCGCTCCGTGTCCCGGAACGCGATCAGGTTCGCACCAATCTCCGGCAGCACCGCCGCCTCGTAAGGGCCCGCTTTCAGCCACACTGCCTTCAAACCCTCGTACTGACCCTCGTAAGCTTGCGTATTCGCTGTCATCGTATCCTCCCAGGCGTGTAGCATGACTTGTACGTACATTTCTCCTAGCATATCATACACCTTGCGGCGGGGAACAGAAGCAGCTGGCGAATTAAGCTTCGCCTATCATGAAAAAAAACGCTCGCCAGAATTCCGGACGAACGCCTGCAGCATCTTAGTCAATCACCAAACCGCGATCGTGCCGTCCGTCCGCGAGTCGGTGCCGCCGCAGAGGACGCCGGTCGCCGGATCGCGCCAGATCATCTGGCCGCGTCCGAAGGAGCCGCCGTCCAGCGCGAAGCGGATGTCGTGGCCCAGCCTGGCCAACGCCTGCGCGGCGGCCGCCGGGAAGCCCGGCTCGACCAGCACCGTGCGCCCGCCCGTCCATTGCCAGCGCGGCGCATCCAGCGCGGCCTGCGGATGAAGGCCGAAATCGATCGCGTTCATCAACGTCTGGACATGGCCTTGCGGCTGCATCAGGCCGCCCATCACGCCGAACGGTCCGACCGCTTCGCCGCCGCGGGTCAGGAAGCCGGGGATGATCGTATGGTACGTACGCTTGCCCGGCTCCAGCCGGTTGGCCGCCGCTTCGTCCAGCGAGAAGTCGCGCCCCCGGTTCTGCAGCGCGATGCCGGTGCCCGGCACGACAAGGCCCGAGCCAAACTGCATGTAGTTGCTCTGGATAAAGGAGACCATATTGCCCTCTCCGTCGGCGACTGCCAAGTATACGGTCCCGCCGCCTTTGGGATCGCCGGCTTCAGGCAATCCCGACCGCGGTCCGATCAACGTCCGCCGCTCCGCCGAATACGCATCCGACAGAAGCGCCTCCACGCTCGCCTTCATATGATGGGGGTCGGTAATGTGTCGCTGCCCGTCCGCGAACGCCAGCTTGATCGCCTCGATCTGCTTATGATACGTGTCCACGACCCCTGCCTGCAAACCGCCGAAGCCGTCGAGCAGCCGAAGCGCAAGCAGCGCCACGAGCCCCTGGCCGTTGGGCGGAATCTCCCATACGTCGTAGCCCCGGTAAGCCGCGCGAATCGGGTCCACCCATTCGGGGCGGAAGGCATCCAGGTCCTCCCCGCCCAGAAACCCGCCCGCCTCCTGTACGAACGCGACGATGCGAGCCGCCAGTTCTCCCCGGTAAAAGTCCTCCGCCCCGCTTTCGGCGATCCGCCGAAGCGTGCGACCGTGGTCCGGCGACCGCCAGAGCTCGCCGGGCGCAGGCGGACGTCCGCCCGGCGCAAACGTCTCGAACCACGACTCGAACGCCGCTCCCTTAAACGCCACCCGGTACGATGCATGCGCTTTGCCCCAGTTGAACGCCGCCGTAGGCGATACCGGGTATCCTTCCTCGGCATAACGAATGGCGGGCTCCAGCGCTTCCCCGAGCGGCAGCCTGCCGAAACGCCGCGACAGTGCTGCCCATGCCGCCGGCGCGCCGGGCACGGTAACCGGCAGCGGCCCGTAGGCGGGCATCTCCGAATGCCCGGCCGCCTTCACCGCTTCGATCGAGATCGAGCGCGGCGCCGGACCGCTGGCGTTCAAGCCGTGCAGCTTGCCGCCCGTCCATACGAGCGCGAAGGCGTCGCCGCCGATGCCGTTCGAGCACGGCTCGACGACGGTCAACGCCGCCGCGGCCGCGATGGCGGCGTCGATCGCGTTGCCGCTGCGCTTCAATATGTCCAGTCCCGCCTGCGCGGCGAGCGGCTGCGAGGTCGCTACCATGCCGCGATGCGCATAGGTTGGGACGCGGTACGCGGGATGCGGATGATATAAAGGGTCGAAATTCATGTAACGTCCCGCCTCCTTAATCCACGAACAGGTCGGAGCTCAAATACCGCTCGCCGTTGTCCGGCGCGATGCACAGCACGCGCTTGCCCTTGCCCAGCCGACGGGCCTCCCGGAGCGCCGTCCAGACGGCGGCGCCCGAGGAAGGACCGACGAGGATGCCTTCGAACGTGGCGATCTGCCGCGCCGTGCGGATCGCGTCCGCGTCCGACACCTGCACGATCTCGTCGTAGATCTGCTGGTTGATCACGCCGGGAACGAAGCCCGGACCCGCGCCGATCAGCTTGTGCGGCCCCGGCTTGCCGCCGGACAGCACGGGCGAGCCTTGCGGCTCGATGACGACGATGCGGATGTCCGGCAGCCGCTCCCGCAGCACTTCGCCGGTTCCCGTGATCGTCCCGCCGGTGCCGGCGGCCGCCACGAACGAATCGAGCCGCCCGTCCATCTGCTCCAGGATCTCGAGGGCCGTCGTCGTCCGGTGAATCGCCGGATTGGCCGGATTCTCGAACTGCTGGGGCACGAAGCTGCCCGGGATCTGCCGCTGCAGCTCGAGCGCCTTGCGGATCGAGCCCGACATCCGTTCGTTCGCGGGCGTCAGCACGACTTCGGCGCCGTAAGCCTTCAGGATGTTGATGCGTTCCTTGGTCGCGTTGTTCGGCATCGTGATGACGAGCCTGTACCCCTTGGCCGCGGCGTTCATGGCCAGCCCGATGCCGGTGTTGCCGCTGGTCGGCTCGATGATCGTGGCGCCCGGTTTGAGACGTCCCGACTTTTCCGCGTCCGCGATCAGGTTGAACGCCGCCCGGTCCTTCAGGCTGCCGCTCGGATTGAAGTATTCGAGCTTCATATACACTTCCGCGTCGCCTTCGCTGACGAGCCGGTTCAACCGAACCGCCGGCGTTTCGCCGATCAGGTCCGTGATGCTGTTCACTCTTTTCGATGCCATGGATGTGCCTCCTGAATTCCGTCCGGCTTGTCCGGACCGGTCTATTGAGCTTGCGGCGTATCGTATAGTCGGCTGTACAGCCCTTTCATCGCCATTAATTCGTCGTGCGTGCCCTGCTCGGCCATCCGCCCGCGCTCCAGGACGACGATCCGGTCGGCGCCTCGTATCGTTGCCAGCCGGTGCGCGATGACGATGCTGGTCCTTCCCCGCATGAGCCGGCGGAGCGCCTCCTGGATATGAAGTTCGGTGACGGTGTCGATGCTGCTGGTCGCCTCGTCCAGGATGAGGATCGACGGATCCGACAGCATGGCGCGCGCGATCGCGAGCAGCTGCTTCTGACCGTGGCTGATCTCGTCGCCCTCCTGGCGGAGCACGGTGTCGTAGCCTTCGGGCAGCTTCATGATAAATTCGTGCGCATTGGCCAGCCTGGCCGCCTCCTCGACGTCAGCGTCCGACGCTTCCGGCCTCCCGTAACGGATATTGCCGCGAACCGAGTCGTGGAAAAGGATGGAGTCCTGCAGCACGAAGCCCATATGGCGCCGCAGGCTGTCCCTCGTCAAACGTTTGATATCGCGGCCGTCGATCGCGATTGTTCCCCGCTGCGGTTCGTAGAATCGGGTGATCAGCTGTACGACCGTCGATTTGCCCGCGCCCGTCGGGCCGACGAGCGCGACCGACTGGCCGGGGGCCGCGGAGAAAGACAGATCGACGAGGGCCGGCGCGCCGCTTCCGTAGGAAAACGTGACGCCCTCGAACGCGATCGCGCCCCTTACCCCAGGCAGCTCCTCCGCATCCTCCCCGTCGGTCTCCTCCTCCTGATCGAGCACCTCGAAAGCCCGCTCCGCGCCGGCGACAGCCGACAGCATGGCGTTGACCTGCGAAGCCAGCTCGTTCAGCGGACGCGAGAATTGCCTTGCGTACTCCGCAAACGTCACGATGATCCCGACGGTAACGAGGCCGTGCAGCGCGAACAAGCTGCCCGCCGCCGCGATGACGGCGAAGCTGAGATTGTTCAGCAGGAACATGAGCTTCGGGACGAAACCCGAGAAGGTTTGCGCCCAATAAGAAGCGCGCATCAGCTCGCGGCTCCGCGCGTCGAACGTCTCCTGCGTCCGGCGCTCCCGGGACAGCGCGCGGATAACCGGCTGTCCAGCCGCCGCTTCCTCCGCGTAGGCGCTGAAAGCCCCGAGCTCCCGCTGCTGCGCCTTGAACAGCGCGCCTGTCCGCGCGGAGATCCACTGCGTGCCAAGGAACATAACCGGGATTACAGAGAGGCTGACCAAGGTAAGCGGCCAGCTCAGCCAGAGCATCAACCCCAGCATCCCGCCGAAAACGACCGCGCTGGAAAGCACCTGTACGAAGGCGCCGCCCAGCGATTGGCTGAGATTGTCGATATCGTTGATCATCCGGCCGATCAGGTCCCCGTGCGGGCGGCTCGACAAATAAGGCATCGGCACGCGGTGGAGACGGCCGAACAGGTCGCTTCTCATGTCCGCCACCGTACGCTGCGCGGCCCCGATGACGAGGTACTGCTGCAGCATCGAGGCCGCCGTCTGCAGCAGATACAGGGCGCCGAGTCCGAGCAGGTAGGGCGCGAGCGACGAAGGTCCGCCGCCGCCGAGCGCGGCGTCGACGGCCTCGCCCAGCAGATACGGCCCGGCCAATCCGCAGCCGGCGCCGGCAACGACCAGGAGCAGCGCGAGCGTCAGGGGCCGCCTGTAAGGACGCATATAGCCGCCGATCCGGATCAAAGTACGGCGGAGCTCCCGCGGGCCCCGGTTCTGCGCCGCGCCCGCAGGCGGCGGCTTGCGCAGCGGGATGCTGCCGTAACGCGCGGACAGCGCTTCTCGTCTAGGCATGAATCTCTTGCGCCTCCTTCGACTGGGACCGGACGATCTCCCTGTACAGCGGGCTGCTCGCCAGCAGCTCGTCATGCTTGCCCTGCGCGGCGAGCGCGCCGTCCGCGAGCAGCAGGATCAGGTCGGCGTGCCGGGCCGCCGCCACCTTCTGCGTGGACATCAGCACCGTGCGTCCGGTCTCCCGCAGACTGCGAAGCAGCCGGCCCTCCGTAGCGGCGTCGAGCGCGCTGGTGCAGTCGTCCAGCAGCAGCAGCTCGGGCCGCCGCACCAACGCCCGCGCGACCGCCAGCCGCTGGCGCTGCCCGCCGGACAGACTGCCGCCGGCGGACAATCGCATATCGTAGCCGCCGGGCAGCGCGGCGATCTCTCCGTGGATCTGGGCGGCGAGCGCCGCCTCTTCTAGCTCCGCGTCCGTCGCCTCCAAAGCGCCCATCCGCAGGTTGTCCCGCACCGTCCCCTCGAAGAGGACGGACTGCTGCGGAACGTAGCCGATCGCCGCGCGCAGCGTCTCCTTGGGCAGCGCGCGAATGTCGACGCCGCCGATCTCGATTCGGCCCACGGCCGACTCGTACAGCCGGGGCAGCAGCTGCAGCAGGGACGTCTTGCCCGCCCCGGTCATACCCATGACGACGGCGGTGCCGCCCCGCCTCACCCTGAAGCTAAGATCTCGCAGCACGGCGACGTCAGGCGCGTCGGGATAGCGGAAGCCGACGCAGTCGAAGACGATATCGCCCGTGGGCCGACGGATCGCATCTGCATCCGCATCCGACTCCCCCACGCCCCGGCCCCCGCGATGCCCGGCCGGCGCCGCGGCTGCGCGATCCCGCTCTTCCGGCAGGCGCAGCACCTCCGCAATGCGCCGCCACGATGCCGCCGCACGCGACAGGCTGGTGATAATCATCGTGACGAACGACAGCGCGCCGATGACGCGCAGCGCATAATTGACGACCGCGACCAGCTCGCCGGCTTCGGCGCCGCCGTCGGCCAGCAGGCCGCTGCCCGCGGTCAGAATCGCGAGGACGATCAAGTTCATCGCGAGCAGGGCGCCGGGAATCGTCATCTCCGACAAGCGCAGCGCCGACGTCGTCCGGTCCCGCCATGCCGCGTTGGCGGCGCCGAACCGTTCGTACTCGCCCGCCCTGCGCACCATCGCCCGGATCAGGCGCATGCCCACCAGGTTTTCGCGCAATATGCCGCTGGTCCGATCCATGTTCTCCTGCGCCTCTCCGAACGCGTGAAATCCCTTGCGAATCGCGACATAGACGACGGCCAGCAAGATCGGCACCGTCACGGCCAGCGGCAGGCCCAGCCGCCAGTCGACAAGCATTGCCAGCACGACCGAGCCCGCGATCAGCAGCGGCGAACGGAAAAACAGCCGGAGACAGAAGTAAACCGCCGCCTGCACCTGCGTAACGTCGCCGGTCATCCGCCCGAGCAGCGCGGCGGGCTTGAACCCGCGCAGGTCGGACAGCCCCGCGGATTGCACGCCGCGCAGCAGGTCCGAACGCAAATCGTGCGCGAGAGACTGGCTGACGTGGGACGCCCAGAACGTATTGACGATGCCGCAGACGAAGCCCCCGAGCGCGGAAGCGATCAGCCAGCCTCCCCAAACGTAGACAGCCCGGACGTCTCTCCCGCCGATCCCTTCTTGGATCAGCTTCGCGAGCAGCAGCGGCTGCCACAGCTCGACGGCCGCCTCGATCAGCATGAGGACGAAGGCCAGGCTCATCGGCCGCCGATACGGCCTTAAATACGGGAGCAGCGCTCGCATGACTTAATCCAGCAGGTCCGGCTGCTCTCTCACGATCGCCTGGTAGTAAGGCTGGAAGTTGAGCCAGCCGAACTGCTCGCCCGTGCGGTCCGCGATCGCCTGGGCGTGCTTGTCGCCGATCAGCGTCGGCTCGCCGGCGGCTTGGGCCAGCAGCTGGGCCTGGCTCGCCTTTTCAAAGGAAACGAACCAGTACGCGGCTTCGTCGACCGTCTTGCCCAGCGACAGAATGCCGTGGTTTTTGAGCAGCACCGCCTTGTTGTTGCCGACCGCCTGCGCCAGGTTGTCCCCTTCGCCGCGCTCGAAGCTGTCGTAGATCGAATGGCTATTATAGAAGACCGCGGCCTCCGCCGTCAGCGGATCGAGCAGCCGGCCGAAGGTGGACCAGGTGCGCCCGTAGATCGAATGCGTATGCGCGGCCGATACGAGATGCGGGTTGTCGCGCAGAATCGGCAGATGAAGCTGGATGCCGCCCGGATGGACCAGGCCGCGTCCCTCGACGATTTTCCCCTCGAAGTTCATGAGCACGAGATCGCTCGCCTTAATGAGGCCGAAGCTGAGTCCGAACGGATTGGTCCAGTAATGGTCGGTCTTGATGGGATCTCGGGCGGAGATATGGCCCATGACGCCCTCTTCGAAGCCCAGCTTGGCGAATACGCGGAAGGCGGCGGCCAGCCGCTCCTTACGGTGCTGCCTTTCGTCCTCGGGATTCGCGAACTGCGGCTGCTGATTAATGGTTAACGGATCGATGAACGGATCGATTGCCATGGCGGTTCCTCCTGTTCTCTTTGAAATAAAGCGTTATTGAACGACCGCCTGACGCCTCTCCAGCGCATGCCGGTTCTCCGGGAACGAGATGCCGAGATTGCCTCGCAGCGTGTCCGACTCATATTCGGTGCGGAACAGCCCGCGGGCCTGCAGCAGCGGCACCACCTGGTCGACGAAGTTTCGCAGGTTCGCGTGCGAGCCGCCCAGGATGAAGCCGTCGACCGCGCGTTCTTCGAAGAAGCGGGCGATCTTGTCGGCGACGTATTCGGGCGTGCCGACGAAGTCGCCGCGCGGGTTGGTCGCCCGCAGCGCGAGCTGGCGGAGGGTCAGATTCTCCTCCTTGGCGATCCGCAGGTAATATTCCGCCGTCGAGCGGAAGCTGTCCTTGCCGATGTCGCCGAGTTCGGGCAGCGGTTCGTCCAGCGGGAATTGCGAGAAGTCAAAGAAGCTGAAGTAACGGCTGAGATACTTGACGGCATAAGCAGGATCGATGAAGCGGTTGCCCTCCTCGTAGAGGCGGTCCGCTTCCTCCTGGGTCGCGGCGACGATGGGTTGGATCGACGGGAACAGCAGGAGCTCGTCGGGATTGCGGCCGTACGCGACCGCCCGGTCCTTGATATCCTTGTACTGCGCCTGCGCCTTGGCCAGGTTGCCGGATTCCTCGAAGCTCGAGAACACCGCGTCGGCGTAGCGCGCCGCCAGGTCCCTGCCCGTCTCGGAAGCGCCGGCCTGGAAAATGACCGGATGCCCTTGCTTCGAACGCTCCAGATTCAGCGGGCCCTGCACCTTGAAGAACTCGCCGACGTGGTTCAGCGTGTGCAGCTTGTCGAGGTCGACGTATTCGCCCGTCTCCTTGTCGCGCGGGAACGCGTCGTCCTCCCAGGAATTCCACAGCCCTTTGACCACTTCGATAAATTCGGCCGCGATGCGGTACCGGAGCGCGTGATCGTGCAGCTTGTCGTGGCCGTGGTTGCGGGCGACGCCCTCGAGCGCGGAGGTGACGGCGTTCCAGCCCGCCCGGCCGTCGCTGATGATATCGAGCGAGGCGAGCTGGCGTGCCGTCGTGAACGGCTCGCTGTAAGAGGTGGTAAAGGTGCCTACGAGCCCGAGATGCTTGGTGACCGCCGATACGGCCGCCAGCGCGGTCATCGGCTCGAGCCGGCTGAGGAACGGAATGGTGGAGTCCTTGGTGATATAAGCGGAGTCCGCGATAAAGCCGAAGTCGAACTTGCCGGCCTCGCCGATGCGCGCGTATTCCTGGTAAGCCTCGATGCTGACCGCGCCGTCGGCGCGCACGTCCGGCTCCCGCCAGTGTCCGCCGCCGCCCTGCAGGAAAATGCCGAACCGGATTTGTCTTTTGCCGCCGTTAGCCATGGCTGTATTCCTCCTCGAATGAATCGTTAATTGCCTAAAACTTTAATGGCATCCTTAAGTGACTTAAGTATCGCGGAATAAGCGACGTCTTCGGTTAACGCACGATCCACTCGTCGATGTTGAAGTCCTTCTTGGCCAGCTTCTCCGCGACCAGGAAGTCCTTGGACGCCTTGATGCGGCCGATGCCGGCTTCGGAAAGCGCCTCGGCGGGCAGCGACTCGATCGGCTGGATTTCCTTCAGCACGTCGACCGGGGTGCCGGTCTGATCGGACAGCCATTGGTAATACTCGTCCGGCTTGGCCTTGAGGTCGTCATAGGATTTCTTGAGCGCTGCCGTCCAGACAGCCTGGAAGCCAGGGAACTTGCCAAGATAGTCCTCGGTCGCATAGACGACGCTGACGCTGAGCAGGCTCGGGATTTCCTTCGACTGCGCGAGCAGCGGGTTGCCCTGCTGCAGCAGCTTGTAGGCGGAATAGTAGGAACTCGTAATCGCATAGGCGTCGATCTCGCCGCGGAGCAGCGCCGCCTCGGTATCCGGGATGCTGTTGATGTTGATGACCTTCACGTCTTTATCGAGCTTCTTTTCAGCCAGGTAGCCGACGAGGAAGCGGTACATCAGGGAGCCTTTGACGACGGCCACGGTCTTGCCCTTCAGCTCGTCGACGGTTTGCGCGCCGTCCTTGCGGCCGACGAGAATCGTGTTAACTTCGGTATTGGTAAAGTTGACGAGACGCGTCTTGGCGCCGGACGAACGGGCGAGCAGCGCCGGCGTGTCGCCCGAGCTGCCGACGTCGACGCGGCCGCCGATGACCGATTCGTTCAGGTCGGGTCCGGTCTGGAACGGCACGAGCTTGACGTCCGTGACGCCGTACTTCTTCAGCTCCTCCTGGATAATGCCGGTGTGGAAGCCCCATCCTTCGACCCCGGCCGGTTCCTTCGTGCCGACGAAGCCGTAGGTCAGCGAGGTCGTGTCGGCCGTCGCCGGAGCGGCGGATGCGGAAGCCGATGCGGAGGCCGAAGCGGCGGCGGAAGACGCGGCCGAGCCGGAAGAAGCGCTGGCTGCGGCGTTGCCTTCGTTTTTGGCGCCGCAAGCCTGCAGCAGCAGCGTCGTCAGCAGCAGGGCGCCGAGTCCCAGGCGGCCTGCCGGATTTTTGATGAACGAAAGACGATTGTTAAACATGCGAAATACCCCTCTCAAATGGTTGAAGCCGGAATGGTGGTCTTGCGAATAATGACTTAGCGCTGTCGTTCGATGGCCACGTGCAGCCAAGTTCGGCCAGGTGCGGTCAATTGCCGCCGAAGCTGTCCCGCCAGCGGAGCAGCCTGCGCTCGATCGTCACGACGAGCGCGTCGATTAGCTTGCCGATGACGGCGAAGACGATGACGCCGACGAAGATGACCTCGGGCTGCGAGTTCGTCTGTGCGTGGCTCATCAGGAAGCCGATGCCGGTCTGCGAGCCAAGCAGCTCCGCGACGACCAGGGCCAGCCAGCCGTAAGCGATCGACAGCCGCAGTCCGGACAGGATGCCCGGCACGGAGGCTGGCAGGATCAGGCGGGCGAGCCGCTTGCCTCTCCCGAAGGACAGCACGCGCGCGACCTCGACCAGCTTGTTGTCCACGCTGCGTATGCTTTCAACCGTGCTCATGTAAAGCGGGAAAAAGGCGCCGAAGGCGATGATAACGATCTTGGACGTCTCGCCGAAGCCGAACCACAAGATAATGAGCGGCGCCGTCGCCAGGCTCGGCGTGAGACGCAGCAGCTGCATCGACGGATCGAGAATCTTGCGGACCGTCCGGGAAAAGCCGACCAGCGCGCCGAGCAGCAGCGCCGCGCCGGCGCCGTACAGCACGCCGATCGAGGCGCGAAGGATGCTGTAGCCGAGCTGCTTGGGCAGTTCGCCGGACACGGTCAGCCTGCCGAACGCTTCCGCGATGGCTGCAGGCGAAGGCAGCAGCAGCGGGTTGATGCGGCCTGCGGCCCCGAACCATTGCCACACGACCAGAATGACGGCAGGCAGCAGCGCGGCCATCGCAAAGTGAATCCACACGCGGCTCCTGCCGTTCGCGACGCGCTTGTTCGGACCCGCCACGCCGGCGCGCACCGCTTGCGCTTGCTGACTCATTTATATCCCCCTTCTCTCATCCGTCATGGACGTCGCGCCAGGCCAGCAGTCGGCGCTCCGCGAACAGCACGACGGAATCGGTTATTTTGCCGAACAAGGTGAACAGTGCGATTCCGACGAAGACGGTCGGCGTATCGCTCATCGCCCTCGCGTCCATCATCAGGAAGCCGAGTCCTGAGCTGGCGCCCATCATCTCCGCGACGACCAGGCTCACCCAGGCGATCGCGAGCGACAGCCGGATGCCGAGGATAATGCCCGGCACGGTCGCCGGCAGCACCAGCCGGACGATCTGTTTGAAGCGGCTGTAGCCGAGTACCCGCGCCACTTCGAACAGCTTGTTGTCCGTATTGCGGATGCCGAGAAACGTATAGATGTACAACGGGAAAAAGCAGCCTTTGGCGATCAGCAGCACCTTGGACGTGTCGCCGATGCCGAACCACAGCACGAACAAGAAGGTGACCGAGATATGCGGGATCATACGCACCATCTGGACCGTCGGATCCAGCAGCCGTTCGACGCTCCGCGACAGTCCGACGAACAGGCCGAGCAGCAACCCGAGCCCGGCGCCGAGGCCGAAGCCGGCGAATGTCCGGTACAGGCTGACGCCGAGATTTTCAAACAGGACGCCCGAGTTCCACAGCCATACGAACGATTCGGCAATGACCCGTGGCGTCGGGAAAAGCAGCGGAGAAATCAGCTCCCTGTCCCCCAGCCACTGCCAGACGAGGAGCACGGCCACGGGGAGTGCCGCACCCCAAGCGAAGTCGGCCCATTTTTTCCGGTAGCTTCCCGTTTTTCCTGGCGATCGTCTGCGCTTCGCGGACGCTGCCGCAGGCAGATCGGCTCGATCGACGCTCATGAATAGCCAGCCTCCTTCCTCATATGCCCGCCCCCGACTCGCCCCAGGACAGCTCCTCGATGCGTTCGAACTCGCTCAGCACCTTGTATCGCAGCTCCTGGAAGGCGGTGCTGGACTTTTTGCGCGGATACGGCAGTTCGACTTTGATCCGTCCGCGAATCTCGCCGGGCCTCGGCTTCAAAATAACGATCTGGCTGCCGAGGAATACGGCCTCGTCGATATCGTGCGTGACGAAGATCATCGTCGTGCCGTTGCGCTTCCAGATGTCGAGCAGCACCTCCTGCATATGCGCTCTCGTGAAGGCGTCCAGGGCGCCGAAGGGTTCGTCGAGCAGCAAAATCTTCGGATTGCGCAGCAGGGCTCT
Source organism: Cohnella sp. GCM10020058 (assembly GCF_042683485.1). Classification (NCBI taxonomy): domain Bacteria; kingdom Bacillati; phylum Bacillota; class Bacilli; order Caryophanales; family Paenibacillaceae; genus Cohnella; species Cohnella sp. GCM10020058. The sequence goes on along the minus strand of NZ_JBHUJV010000009.1, from coordinate 788,233 downwards.
CGCGATTGACACGCGCTGCGCCATACCGCCCGACAGTTCCTTCGGATAGGCTTTTTCGAACCCTTGAAGCTTCACCAGCTCGATGAGCTCGTCGACCTTGCGCCGCACGCCCGCATCCCGCAGCGACAGGTCCGCGGCGATGTTCTTCTCCACCGTCAGCCAGGGGAACAGGCGCGGCTCCTGAAAGATAAAGCCCTTGTCGATGCCGGGACCGGCGATCGGCTGCCCCTCCAATTGAACGCTGCCCTGAAAACTCGTATCGAGTCCCGCGACGATCCGCAGCAGCGTGCTCTTGCCGCAACCGCTCGGCCCGATGACGGTGACGAAGTCCCCCTCTCTGACATCCAGCTCGATATGGTGGAGTGCCTGCACGAATTTGTTGTCCGTTCTGAAGCGCTTGTTCAGATCCTTGATCGCAAGCAGCGTAGCTCCGATGATAACCACTCCTTTTCTACCAGCTCGGCCTTTCGTCGATGGATGAAAAAAGAGACACCTCCAAACAGGCGCGATTCATGATCGCCCCGATGCTTGGGGATGCCTCCGACGGTTCGGTCAGCATGCTCGTTAAAAGCGTCGCTTTTTCGAATTCGACATTAAACCAAGTAATCCAGTAGGTTTTACTTAAAATTCTTGAGTGTACTTTATCACCGTGCTTTAGGATTGTCAATTCATTTTTGAATGAGAAAAAAGCTTATATTTACGGGGGTTACGGTACTTTTAGAGAGTAGCCACAGAAAATCCGCATTGCCGTTCGCGATTGCATATTCCTAGTTACCAAGTATGATTTTGAGTTTTATTTTCCGCGCGAATCCGTTATGATGCGGTGAGAAAGACAAGCCAAAGGAGGAATCCAAGGATGGAATACAAGAGACTCGGACGCACCGGCCTGCAAGTATCCCGCCTGTGCCTGGGATGCATGAGCTATGGCGATTCCGGACGCGGGACGCACCCGTGGACGCTGGACGAGGAGCGGAGCCGCCCCTTTATCCGGAAGGCGTTGGAGCTGGGCATCAACTTCTTCGACACCGCCAACGTGTATTCCGACGGCACAAGCGAAGAGATCGTGGGGAGGGCGCTCAAGGACTTCGCGCGACGCGACGAGGTCGTGATCGCGACCAAGGCGCACGGGCGCATGCGGCCGGGACCGAACGGCGCGGGGCTGTCGCGAAAGGCGATCCTGGGCGAAATCGACAACAGCCTGCGCAGGCTCGGCACCGACTACGTGGACCTGTACCAGATCCACCGCTGGGACCCGCATACGCCGATCGAGGAAACGATGGAAGCGCTGCACGACGTCGTCAAGGCGGGTAAAGCGCGCTACATCGGCGCTTCGTCCATGTATGCATGGCAGTTCCTGCAGGCGCAGCATGCGGCGGAGCGCGAGGGCTGGACGAAGTTCGTCAGCATGCAAAACCATCTGAACCTGTTATACCGCGAGGAGGAGCGCGAGATGCTGCCGTTGTGCGAAGCGCTGGGCGTAGGCGTCATTCCGTGGAGCCCCTTGGCCAGGGGACGACTGACGCGCGACTGGGACGAGCCGAGCGAGCGGTCCGAATCGGACGCCTTCGGCAAGACGCTCTACCGCTCGGCGGTCGAAGCGGACCGGGCGGTCGTGGCGCGCGTCGCGGAGATCGCGGCGGCGCGGGGCGTGCCGCGCGCGCAAGTCGCCCTGGCCTGGGTGGCGCAGAAGTCCGTCGTGACCGCGCCGATCGTCGGCGCCACGAAGCCGCATCACTTGGAAGATGCGGTCGCGGCGCTGTCGCTTACGCTGACGGCGGAAGAGATCGCGGCGCTCGAGGAGCCGTATGTACCGCATCAGGTGCAGGGGTTCTGAATTGATTCGGCAGTAGGCTGCGATAGCGCGTGCCTAGCAAAAAGCGGGGGCGCGCCGTCGCTGATCGGTGGCGGGGCTGCCGACTGTGGACGTACGTGCATACCTTTTTCCGAAACCCACGCCGACGACGCCCATGACACTAACCGCAACAACCGCAACAACCGTTTAGGCGTTCTGCCCGAACGGTCGTTGCGGTTTTCTCGCCTTGTCGCCGCGTTACGAACGATTCCATGGGCATCTGCGCCGACGATTTCATTTGGAACCGCGATGCCAAACTATTATAATGGAAGACGTGATGTCAAAAACGGCTCTCGGTCCGCATCGGCGTACGGGGCCGCTTTTATCGAAAGACGGTTCGGTCCAAGGAGCGGAGGTACATTCCGCCTGGGCGGATCGCATAATTTAAAAAGGCGTAGGAGGAGAATCAGCAATGGAATTCCGGATTGAACGCGATACGATGGGCGAGATTCAGGTGCCTTCTACTGCGATGTGGGGCGCGCAAACCGAGCGCAGCCGCCAGCACTTCAAGATCGGCACGGAGCGGATGCCCAAGGAACTGATCACGGCTTTTGCCCAACTGAAGAAGGCGGCCGCACAGGTCAACCACAAGCTGGGCAAGCTCGACGCCGACAAGAAGGACGCGATCGCAACCGCGGCCGACGAGATCGTCGCCGGCGAATGGGATGCCGAATTCCCGCTCGTCGTCTGGCAGACAGGCAGCGGCACGCAGTCCAACATGAACGTCAACGAAGTTATCGCTCGGCGCGCCAATCAGTTGCTTGAAGCGAAGGGCTCGGACAAGCGCGTTCACCCGAACGACGACGTGAACAAGTCGCAAAGCTCTAACGACACATTCCCTACGGCCATGCACGTCGCAAGCGTCGTTGCGGTTGACGAAGTTCTCCTCCCGGCGCTTGGCGAACTCAAAGAGACGCTGAAGGCCAAGTCCGAAGCGTTCATGGATATCGTCAAAATCGGCCGTACCCACCTGCAGGACGCGACGCCGATCACGCTCGGCCAAGAGATCAGCGGCTGGCACGCCATGCTGGAAAAAACCGAGCAAATGATCCGTAGCAGCGCGCAGACGCTGAAGGAGCTGGCGATCGGCGGCACGGCGGTCGGCACCGGCATCAACGCGCATCCGGCGTTCGGCGACGGCGTCGCGCAAGCGCTGAGCGAAGCGACCGGCGGCAAAGGCTTCGTTAGCGCACCGAACAAGTTCCACGCGCTGACCAGCCACGACCAATCCGTCTTCGCCCACGGCGCGCTGAAGGCGCTCGCGGCCGATCTGATGAAGATCGCCAACGACGTGCGCTGGCTCGCGAGCGGTCCCCGCAGCGGCATCGGCGAGATCACGATCCCCGAGAACGAGCCGGGCAGCTCCATCATGCCGGGCAAGGTCAACCCGACTCAGGCCGAAGCGATCACGATGATCGCCTGCCAGGTCATGGGCAACGACGCGACGATCGGCTTCGCGGCTTCCCAAGGCAACTTCGAGCTGAACGTGTTCAAACCGGTCATCCTGAACGCGTTCCTCCAGTCGGTCCGCCTGCTCGCGGACGGCATGCGCTCCTTCAACGAGCACTGCGCCGTCGGCATCGAGCCGAACCGCGAGGTACTGAGCCGCAACCTGGAGCAATCGCTCATGCTCGTCACGGCGCTCAATCCATACATCGGCTACGAGAACGCCGCCAAGATCGCCAAGCTGGCGCACAAGGAAGGCCTCACGCTCCGCGAAGCCGCCCTCAAGACCGGCCTGCTGACGGACGAGCAGTTCACCGAGTACGTGAAGCCGGAAGATATGATTCACCCGAAGGAATAGGCTGGAGGAGCCACTCTCGGCCGACTAGGTGAACTTGTGACCCGCATGACGGATACTTTAAAAGTGTCCTCTTGCGGGTCATTCTGTTTTAATTCACTACGGATAAGTAACAAATGAAAATGGAAAGTTGCATAAAGCACCATGTCATAGAATGTATTTTAATTTTATGTATTCAAATGTATGAGATGTGACGTAGCCATCCATCACTAAAAAAAAAGACCTTGAAGAAGGATATCCTCAAGGTCAAACTATTGCTAATAAGTTAGCTGTTCCTGCCCATCAATAACAAGCAAATCATCATATATTTCGCCCGATGGTATTCTAAAAAACAATTCGTATCTACCAATCTCCTTACAATCGTAGACAATTGGTACTAATGCAATAATATGCGAGTATTGCTGTTCTTTCCAATCGATAATCGCATAAACTTTCTTTAGTTCTAAATCTATTTTCTCAGGACAGTACTCACCAAAGTACTGTTTTGCGTCATCAATAAAGTCATTTAAATAGTTATTGATACACCTTTTACAATAACTAACTGCTAATATTTCTAGATCAATGGCTTTCGCCCAATCGGTTATACTTTCCTTAACGAGCATAGTTCCTCCTTCAATATTTTATCCGCTTATGGTTTGCCATTACAGTATACAGAACTTGATTTTGTTTTTCATCCCAATTCCCCAGCAGTCTCCAATCTCCTTCCGGACCACCAACTAACTTAACCTCATATTTGTAATATGTGTTGCCAAAAAGTACTCCCTTGCCGTTATGAGAACTACCAACAAATTTGACTCCGTTTTCCCCTTGACTTCTAACAATCCCTTTATTCATCGCTTCAACGAATCTCTCTCTGCCTTTTTCTCCAAACTTGTCTCGGAGGTCTCTATACAATGAGTGTTTTATCCCACCTTTAAGACACTCAGAATTATGCACCCAAATCCCAAGATCACTAACAAAGTACGTATGGAACTCATCCACTGTCATGTTGTAAACCGTGACATGCTTCTGTTCCAATTCAATACTGTCTATCTTGAGTGTATGCCCATCACTTTGGACAAGCAAGTCGCCAGCTTGGAGATCCTTAACAAACGTCCACCCTTTACCATCTACATAAAACGGATGATTAAAAGTCGATTCGATCGTCTGTGCGCCAACTTGGATGTTGTAAATTTCATCCGTTTCATGGTTAAACGTTGCCGTGACTTCTTTATACGCTACTTCGCCAGTCGCTTCATCCTTCGAGAGAACCCTATCTCCGACTTGAATGTCTTCGATATTTTTCTCACCTTCGTCTGTTTGAACCTTCGTTCCCGCAACAAAACAATTACAAGCCCCCAACACTTTATCCGCCAGCTTACGATTGCTTGCCGAATTTTCAACGGCACGTTCGACAACCTTGCCTTCTTTATTTACCAGCTTAACAACTAGCTTTCCGCCCTTGATTACCTTACCTACAGGTATGAAGCTGGCCGCAGCTAATGCTTTATCGAAGGTGGATGCATTAGGATCGAGTATGGTCCGAATATCGTCAACGACCAAGAAATTCGCTACCGCTACTACGCCTTTCTTGATTAATCTCCAGCCATCTCCAACCCATTTATAAACGTTACCGGACGGATCGACGTAGATAAGCGGATTGTTAGCCGCATACGTATACTGGTTCAGCGTCAACGGGTTGTTCAGCTGTCCTTCAACTGAATCCTCGTTCATAAAACGACCTACGCTCGGGTCGTACCAACGCGCACGCAGATATTGCAGTTTGGTTGTCGAATCCCAATATTCGCCTGCATACAGGAAAGGATTCGCCACCTGCGCGTTAAGCTGCGTTGGCTTGCCCCACAGATCGTACGTGTAGCTGTTAACGATGTGGCCCGTAGCATCAGTCATATATTCCGTATCGCCATGACCATTGGTCATGTAATAGGATTTGATGCCGCTGCCGTTTGTCTGATAGCTCAGTCCGACTCCTCGTGCATAGCTTGCGATCTTGGTAACCGATCCGTTGGCATTCACTTTGCCTTCAGCGATAATCTCGTTGTTGACGTCATAGTAGTAGCGGGTTCTCTCACCGTTTTCCGTGCGTTCAACCATTAATCCGTCGCCGTTGTAACGATAGGTCACGCCTGCTTCTTCATCGTTCGTCGCGGCAGTCAGTTGGTTAAATGCATCGTACTGGTAGCCGAGCAACGGGTTATCGCCGAGATCGTCCGGCAAAGCGTCGGTCTGCAGCGTGCTCCGATTGCCGCGCGAATCATAGGTGTAGACTTCATTGTTCTGGCTGGAAGTCTTAACCCGATTCAATGCATCGTACGCATAGCTTTGTACCGCACCGTTTTTCGAGACGGTCTCGATATTATTGTTAGCATCATAGCTATAGCGATACTGAACAGGAGACAAATTGGCGCCTGAATAGTTCAATGCAGTCAGCACTAAGCCGCTATAGAAATAATTAGCAGTTACGCCATTGCCCTGAACGATCGACTTCAGGGAACCATTAGAATAGTATCCGTATTCACTGTCTACACCGTCATTAATAAGCTTCAGGCGGTTGCTCGTATCGTATTTGTAGGAAACGACATCACCAAACGGACCTGTAAGCTTCTTAACGTTGCCGCGGCTATCATGCTCATAAGTCAATACTTTTTGGTCAGGATAGGTTACCTGATCGTTAAGACGACTATAGGGATCGTAAGTGTAAATGGTGGTCCCGATCGTATCGGCCATCGTTTTGCGCAAGCCGTCATCCGTATAGGTGAATTGCGTCGTATTTTGACCGTCAGACTGCGTCAGCAGCTGGTTCCGGAAGTTAAACGTCGAATTGAACACTTTCCCGGACTCATCCGTGTAGGCCAGTACATTGCTATTACCGTCATACACGAACTTCTCTTCAGTGCCATCGCTCTTAGTCGACTTTAAGACGCGCCCGAGGGTGTCGTACGTCTTGGTCGTCGTCGTCTGATCTGGATACTGGATGCTTTCAAGAGAGCCCACAAGGTTATACCGATAAGAGGTAACCTCATTCAAGGGATTGGTCACGCTCGTTAAACGTCCGAGACCGTCATAGCCATACTGGGTCGTCTGCGTTTTGGCATCTTTGTAGGTCAACATATGACCGGAATAATCGTAGGTCATATTTTCAGTGTTAACCACCGTCGGTTTTGCCGGCACTTCGGTACTAATATTGGTCGTTTGCGTTTTGACCGTATTCCCCATTACATCCAACGTATTACTGACCAGGTTGCCCAGGCCGTCCCCAGTGGTTTGGATAAGGTTGACTACGTCGGTCTGGGTGTACGACTGGCTGTTGTCCGGAGCAGGGGATGTTTCGGCCACCTTTGTACCGGAAGGCAGCAGTTGATAGTCGTATTTAGTTAAATTGCCTTCGGCATCCTCGACACTCTTAATTCTGCCATATGCATCATAGATATTCTTTTGCTTAGCCATGTATACGCCGTTGCTGTAGATGCCCTGCTGCGTCATGCGGCCCAGCGGATCGAACCGGCTTTCAATTTTTGCGCTAGCCTCGTTCGTTTGCGTTACGACGTTGGTACTGTCGTTATATTGGATCTGGACCGATTTGAGCTCGGGATTCGTAATTTTTTTAATACGGCCTAGCTTATCGTATTCGTAGTCCGTCCCCTTCTGATTGCCGTCGACAAATCGAGTCATCTGGCCAGTCGCTCGATTGTACTCCGCTTGCGTTGTGACAGTAAACGCCGTTGAATTGACATCCTTACCGTCAATTTGCTGACGCGTCAAATAAGCGTTGTTGTACGTGCCGCTGTACTCCAGGATAACGATGTTTTCCTTGCTCAGATCCTGGGCATCTTTTTTAGTCACGATTCGCGTCACATTGCCGTAGCTGTCATAATCGTAATCCGACATCTGAAGCAGTGCGCCTGAGGCGTTGTTTTCAGTAACCTTAACAACATCCGGATCGTTCTTCGCCGTTTTGGTCACTACGGTATACAAGCTCTTGTTGGCCGCAGTAGGCTGAAGGATCGTCTGAACGAGATGCGTACCTGGGAAGTACGTGTACTGCGTCGTTATATTCTGCTCATTGGTCTGCGACGTTACGTTGCCGCTATTGTCGTAGACTTGGCTTGTTGTTACAGTCCGCGTCGCTCCCGACTGCGTGTTCTTGAACACGGTGGTGGAGCTGTTCGGCATCGTCAGCTTCCGCGTGCGGTCGTATACCTGACTCGTCGTCGTATCCAAGCCGCCTTGAGATTGTTTAATTTGCGTCGTGTAATAGACTTCAGGATTCGAATCGTCTATGAAATCTTTATCATACGTATAGGTTGTCTGGCCAAGGATTGTGTCGACGACACTGGAGAATGTCATATCGTTTCCATAAGAACTTTGAATATCGCCGGTATACGTAAAATTGACTCGATTGTTAGGCACAAAGGTAGGCGCCTGCGTATCCGGATTAACCGTTACAATATGGTCTTCTCTGGACTGAACCCTGTACGCTTGATTAACGGCTGTCGTGGATAGATATCGTGTAACAGGCGTGGACTCGTACGTATAATGCGTTTCTGCGCCCGTCGGATAATAAACCGTCTTCAAGAGCGCATAACCATTCGCAATGCCGCCTGCAACATTATTATTGATCACGTTATAGCGCGTATCTGTCGCCTGCTTGTACTCGTAGCGGGTAACCCGGTTCATCGGATCCGTCACGCGATCAAGCAGTTCGATCGTACTGCCGTTGTTTTGTATAGAAGCTTTCGTCAGTTTGACTGTCCGATCGCCGTAAGTTAGCGTGACTTCGGCAGTCGTGTACTGAATCTGAATCTTATTGTTCAGCGGATCGGTGATGCTCGTCAGCAAATTCTGACCGTAAGTCGCGCTGTAGGTGTAACCGAAGTCTATATAGTTATCGTAGGCGTCGGTCATTTTAATGATTTGACCTTCGGCGTTAAAGTACTGCTTGATCCCCGATAGATTGCTTACTACATACGAATAGGATTGGGAAGCTTGGTTGACCGTAACTGTGCCATTTTGCGCAGCAAACGAGATATCGTCAAACGGATATCCCTTCAACTGTGTCCCGTTGACTTCATAAGAACCGCCGCTAAGATGGACGAATTTCCCTTCTTTTACATAAGGAACATCCCAGCTCCAGCCTTTCCCCAGCGGGGAATGCAAGTCAGAATACGTCTTGCCGGCCGAATTGTAAGCATGCCAATTTCCTGCAGCTTCTTGCGCAACGAAAGTCGAGGAAGCTCCGCTATCTACATAATAACGATTAAAGGTATATTGTGTTGCATCCGTACCTTCAGGATCGTCTTCTAAATAAGCGGTGCTGCCGACATACGGCGCAAGTTCCGTTTGTTTGGCTTGGTTGGCAGCCGCTTCCGTTTCGTACTTGTCGTACAGAAGGTTGTTGGCGTGGCTCGTGCCGATCAACTCTTCCCCTGCTTGAATAACGCTTGCGCTGCCCAAAACGAAATAGTATTTGTCGCGCTTTTTTACGTTATTCGTGCAAGCAGAATAATCCCCTACATAGGACGGTTGCGTAGTTTGCAAAGAACTTGCGAGGCTAAGTGCTTCATTGTATTTAGCAGACTTCGCGGTAAGCGCCCAATAGTCTGTGCTGATCCATTCGTTCACAAGCACGCTGCCGGTACAGTCGGTGTAATCCCGAGTATGCGTCATTTGGAACATCGGCGTAAAAAGAAGCCGATACTGTTTTACCGTTGCATTGAACATAACGTCGTACAAAATCTTATCATTGTAATAGGATTGGCTGATTTCAAAATATTGCGAGTCGGAGGTACTATAGTTGCGAGTCAAAGAAAAGGATAGACCATTTCGTCCCGGCAGCACGAAATCCGTATTCGTCGTGGACAGGCTGCCGTCCAGAGGGGAGATCGACTCCTGATCGTTGCTGACGGCAAAAGGAGCGTTGTCCAGCTTCAAGTTAAGGTTTTTAAGCGTAACGTCGCTGACCGGATTAGCGGGAGCCGTTGAGGACGCTGCCATCATGGTATTCTTCGGATTTTCAAGAATATTCTTGCCGACTTCCGTCTCAATCTCGCTCTTGTCCTTGGATCGATTCAGGTTAAGCTTCCGCGCTTTTCCCAATGCCGTCGTAAGCGACAGCGTTTCGGATTTTTGACGAGCCAGAGCGCCGCTTACTTCGTCCGAAGTATAACCTTGATTCAGCAGCGACTGAATATCATCTTCGGTTTTTCCGAATTTGCCGGCAATCTCGGTGCGTTTATCGTTAAGCTTTTTCGCTTTAGCCTTTTCCGTCTGCACGGTATCGCCTGTCTTTGCCAGGCTTGTGCCCGCCGGCCAAGAGGTCGCGAGAAGCGACCCGATGACCAAGCTTGCCAGTATTTTTGAAAATGTGCTTTTCATTTTTTAATTCCCCCGTACTATGATAAAGGATATGCCGTATAGGTTTTGCCGTTCATTGGGAAGGTAAAATAGGTCGGAAGGGTTCCCTTGCCATCCGTATTAATAGAGATCTGCGTAGTCAACGAGTTGTTAGCTGTGACCTGCAGCGTATACGGGGTTCCGGCAGTTAATCCCGCAAATGTATAGTTGGTATTGGAAGTGTCAAAGGATTGGCTACCTGTCGGTTTAATGATTTTGATCGTATATAGGTACGCGCCGGGAACTGCATTCCATGTCGCCTTAATGCTGTTGGACGTTACAAACGAAGCAGTAAAGCCGGTCGGTCCTGCTGCTTTGGCCGTCCATGCATTGGTGGCGAGGGAAGTTGCACCTGAGTTTGAGTCATATGGATCAACCGCCTTGACCTGAACGGAATAAAGCGTGTCCGGGTTCAGACCACTAACTGTTGTCCCTGTAGTGCTGACAGTCGTATTTAAATTCCCGTTAATCAAAACTTTATAGCTGGAGACGCCGCTTACCGCATTCCAGGATACATAGAAGGAGTTCGCAGTAGCGCTCGATACCGTTGGAGCGTTAGGTGCGACTAGCGGATCCAATGTCGACGTATTTACTAAATTGGAAGTCGACTCCGAACCGGTGACGGCTCCGGAGACCGCTTTAATATAAAATGAATATGCGGTTCCTGCGGAAAGTCCGCTTGATGTATAGCTCGTGCTCGAGACCGTATCGATCAGCGTGTTGTTTCTAAACACCTTATATGACGAGACACCGCCAATCGCGCCCCAGGAAAGGGAAATGCTCGATCTAGTTCGGGTCCCCAATGAAAGCGAAGGAGCTTCTGGGTCCAGTGTGAAATTTTCAATTATTTGTTTGGTTCCGCCGGTGTAATAAAAAGTATATTTCACACTATACGTACCGAGCGGCCATGAACTGGTTGATGAGCAGCTTAGGGCTGGCGAAGGAGCTGCATTCCCGGTTTTATATGTTGTCGTATACGTATTGGAGCATCTGCGCACGGAAGTCGGATCATCCACGCCTACATCTAACTTGGTAAATTGGGTCACGCCCGTTGGATAAGACGGCGTGGTTGTAGATATACTGATCGAACTTCCTCTAGTTGCGCTAGCAATGCTAACTTCTCCGGCTCCAGGCGTTTCCGGCGTGGTCGAATCGTTAGAATCGACTTGAAAAGCAGGGATTGCAGAATCGATCACGCCTGCTGCTTTTGCCAGATTAACAAGTCCATGGCCATACTCATGCGAAGAACCAAGCGGAGTAGCCGTCGTATATAACATATCCATGATGGCGGCTGCGCTCATGGACCGGTGTTTGGACCAGAGCGAAGCAGCAGCAGCGGTAACATGCGGAACCGCCATCGATGTACCGGACCGGGAACTGTAGTTCCCGTCGTTAGAGGTGCTGTAAATATCCACTCCGGGCGCAACCAAATCCAGTTGGCTGCCCGTACTCGACAAATTTGCGCGTAAATTCGCTTGTGTCGTTGCCCCTACGGATACCACTTCACCGAAGAGCGCCGGGTACATCTCCGTTTCCGTCCCACTCCCGCGATTGCCTGCCGCAGCTACAAGAAGGATTCCTGCTTCGCTGGCTTCTCGTACAGCCTGATGAAGGGCTTCTGAATTCTCGGCGCCGGTAAAGCTCATGGATATAATATCCATATGGTTTTCGATCGCCCATTCAATACCTTGAATAACTTGAGCGTACGTCCCCGTCCCGTCTGCCTTAAGAACCTTAACGGCGTACACGGAAGCTTGAGGAGCAATGCCTACGATACCAGCCTTATTATCCTTGGCCTCAATCGTACCGGCCACATGCGTCCCGTGTCCATTATCGTCTGCGTATCCAACCGATCCCTCTACAAAGTTAATGCCGCCTGCAATACTAAGGTCGGAATGCGCGGAGACGCCGGTATCCAACACCGCAATTTTAATGCCGCTGCCTTTAAATTCCGAATCTTCCACCAAGTTAGCACCAATCGCTACATTCCCCCACGATAGCGAATCGGTTACCGCAGCATCAGCGCTCGTCTCGCCCTCTGAAACGTCAATGTTTTGAATCGAAACCTGGCTATTCGGTTCAATGAATGCAACATTAGAGTCCGCGCGGAGTTGCGCCAGCTCGGCTTGGTCCAGATCGACAATGATCGTATTTTGCTTCTTTAAAGATTTCTTTTGCTGATGTTTGACTTTTCGTGTATTCAAGATGGTCTGCGGCTTCACGTTTTGCTTGAAACTAATCATGTATTCTTTTGTAGCATTGCCTGCCGTTTGGCTTGCCGCCCCAACCAAAGGTTGGGGAAGCGCAAGCCAAAGCAATGAAGCAGCCGCTACTATACTTATTGCGGATCGAATTGGTCTGAACGAAACCTTCATATTACTTCCTCCGTGATTACATAATTTAATAGGTTGGTGCCGCAGGCCGGCATTTTACAGAACATATTCCAAACGCATGTCGTCCACGTCTATCGTTCCTGCGCCATTGTTGGCGTTGGCTAGCACCGCTATGCGAACTGTCGCTCTCGTCGTTCCTGCAGGAATCATTCCCTGCAGATCGATATCGCCGTAGCCATTGGTCAGCGCGTTGTAGTCCGTATGGTTCTCACCCAGCATCTGATAGTTATCATCGTAGAAACGGATGAATACTTGACCCAAGCCTTGATTAAGTGCCTCGATATTCAGCTTGCCGCTCAGCTTGTAGCCACGGCCCGCCGTTACCAGCGCTCCCTGCTGCACGGCTGCATCATTCCATTGCGATAGTCCGCTGGCCGTGATGCGCACCGCGCGGCTTCCCGCTGTTACCGGCGTGCTAATCGTGCTGAACGTGCCTGTCGCACCGCTCGGCAGACTCGTTTCCCAGCCTACCGGCTTCGTCCCGTTCACATTCTCGAAGCTCGCGTTGTCTAACAGGTTGTTGTCCGTCGTGTAGACCAGGCTCAGCTTGTCCGCGTAGATCGTGCCCGATCCGTTTGTATCGTTGGCCACGAGGTACAGCTT
>NZ_JBHUJV010000009.1:773211-775003 GCF_042683485.1 Cohnella sp. GCM10020058 | reverse complement strand
CGCTGCGAAATGTTCGCATTTTCCCATGCCGGGATTCCCGTCGCCGCGATTCTGTACGCCTTCGTTCCCGCGTATACTGGCGTGCTCACCAAACTCACCGAGCCCGTTGCCGCATTTGGCGTGATTTCTTGTGTCCAGTTGGTTGCCCCGTTCATCGTCGCAATCTCGAGGTCGCCGTTCTTAATCAGATTGGCATCCGCGCCTGCCGTGTACTCCAAGCGCATATCGTCCACAGATACCGTGCCTGCGCCGCCGTTTGCATTAGCCAGCACCGCTACGCGAACCGTCGCTCTTGTCGTTCCTGCAGGAATCATTCCCTGCAGATCGATATCGCCGTAGCCATTGGTCAGCGCGTTGTAGTCCGTATGGTTCTCGCCCAGCATCTGATAGCTGTCATTGTAGAACCGTATGAACACTTGACCCAAACTTTGATTCAGCGCTTCGACATTCAGCTTGCCGCTCAGCTTGTAACCACGGCCCGCCGTTACCGGCACTTCTTGCTGCACAGCCGCATCGTTCCACTGCGGCAGTCCGCTGGCCGCGATGCGCACCGCGCGGCTTCCTGCTGTTACCGGCGTGCTAATCGTGCTGAACGTGCCTGTCGCGCCGCTTGGCAGACTCGTCTCCCAGCCTACCGGCTTCGTCCCGTTCACATTCTCGAAGCTCGCGTTGTCCAACAGGTTGTTGTCCGTCGTGTAGACCAGGCTCAGCTTGTCCGCGTAGATCGTGCCCGATCCGTTTGTATCGTTGGCCACGAGGTACAGCTTGACTTCAGCCGTCTTCGCATTCGCCGGAATGTCGCGCAGTTGCTCCAGCGTGATATAGTCATTGGTCAACTCTTTAAAAACCGTCTGGTTCTGCCCAATGTACTGCTGATTGGCATCGTAGAACCGTACGCTCATTTCCACTTGCGCACGGGTCAGGGACTCTACCTTCAAGTGGTTCGTCAGCAAGTACCGTTTGCCGCCTTCAACATCGATACGCTGCGAAATGTTCGCATTTTCCCATGCCGGGATTCCCGTCGCCGCGATTCTGTACGCCTTCGTTCCCGCGTACACTGGCGTGCTTACCAAACTCACCGAGCCCGTTGCCGCATTCGGCGTGATTTCTTGCGTCCAGTTGGTTGCCCCGTTCACCGTCGCAATCTCGAAGTCGCCGTTCTTAACCAGATTGGTATCCGCGCCTGCCGTGTACTCCAGTCGCATATCGTCCACAGATACCGTGCCCGCGCCGCCGTTTGCATTGGCCAGCACCGCTACGCGAACCGTCGCTCTCGTCGTTCCTGCAGGAATCATTCCCTGCAGATCGATATCGCCGTAGCCATTGGTCAGCGCGTTGTAGTCCGTATGGTTCTCGCCCAGCATCTGATAGCTGTCATTGTAGAACCGTATGAATACTTGACCCAAGCCTTGATTAAGCGCCTCGACATTCAGCTTGCCGCTCAGCTTGTAGCCACGGCCCGCCGTTACCGGCACTTCTTGCTGCACAGCCGCATCGTTCCACTGCGACAGTCCGCTGGCCGCGATGCGCACCGCGCGGCTTCCTGCCGCTACCGGCGTGCTAATCGTGCTGAACGTGCCTGTCGCGCCGCTTGGCAGACTCGTCTCCCACCTGACAGGCTTCGTCCCGTTCACATTCTCGAAGCTCGCGTTGTCTAACAGGTTGTTGTCCGTCGTGTAGACCAGGCTCAGCTTGTCCGCGTAGATCGTGCCCGATCCGTTTGTATCGTTGGCCACGAGGTACAGCTTGACTTCAGCCGTCTTCGCATTCGCCGGAATGTCGCGCAGTTGCT
>NZ_JBHUJV010000009.1:0-773111 GCF_042683485.1 Cohnella sp. GCM10020058 | reverse complement strand
AGTGGTTCGTCAGCAAGTACCGTTTGCCGCCTTCAACATCGATGCGCTGCGAAATGTTCGCATTTTCCCATGCCGGGATTCCCGTCGCCGCGATTCTGTACGCCTTCGTTCCCGCGTATACTGGCGTGCTCACCAAACTCACCGAGCCCGTTGCCGCATTTGGCGTGATTTCTTGCGTCCAGTTGGTTGCCCCGTTCACCGTCGCAATCTCGAAGTCGCCGTTCTTAACCAGATTGGTATCCGCGCCTGCCGTGTACTCCAGTCGCATATCGTCCACAGATACCGTGCCCGCGCCGCCGTTTGCATTGGCCAGCACCGCTACGCGAACCGTCGCTCTTGTCGTTCCTGCAGGAATCATTCCCTGCAGATCGATATCGCCGTAGCCATTGGTCAGCGCGTTGTAGTCCGTATGGTTCTCGCCCAGCATCTGATAGCTGTCATTGTAGAACCGTATGAACACTTGACCCAAACTTTGATTCAGCGCTTCGACATTCAGCTTGCCGCTCAGCTTGTAGCCACGGCCCGCCGTTACCGGCACTTCTTGCTGCACAGCCGCATCGTTCCACTGCGACAGTCCGCTCGCCGTGATGCGCACCGCGCGGCTTCCTGCCGCTACCGGCGCGCTAATTGTGCTGAACGTACCCGTCGCGCCGCTCGGCAGACTCGTCTCCCAGCTTACCGGCTTCGTCCCGTTCGCGTTCTCGAAGCTCGCGTTGTCCAGCAGATTGTTGTCCGTCGTGTAGACCAGGCTCAACTTGTCCGTGTAGATCGTGCCCGATCCGTTTGTATCGTTGGCCACGAGGTACAGCTTGACTTCAGCCGTCTTCGCATTCGCCGGAATGTCGCGCAGTTGCTCCAGCGTGATATAGTCATTGGTCAACTCTTTAAAAACCGTCTGGTTCTGCCCAATGTACTGCTGATTGGCATCGTAGAACCGTACGCTCATTTCCACTTGCGCACGGGTCAGGGACTCTACCTTCAAGTGGTTCGTCAGCAAGTACCGTTTGCCGCCTTCAACATCGATGCGCTGCGAAATGTTCGCATTTTCCCATGCCGGGATTCCCGTCGCCGCGATTTTGTACGCCTTCGTTCCCGCGTACACTGGCGTGCTTACCAGACTCACCGAGCCCGTTGCTGCATTCGGCGTGATTTCTTGCATCCAGTAAGCAGCAGAGCCGGTTCCAGCCTGTTCAAAGCTACCGTTCTTTAATAAACCTTCGCTTGCAGTAGATTCAATTGCAACAGCGTTACTCTTACCAGAGAAATTTCCTTTCTTATCCTTAGACCGGACAGATAGAATATGAGGTTGGCTAGAATCAATGTTCATAGCCACGCCAGATACAGCAGCGCCGATCATTTCGTCTCCATCGAAAATATAATAGCCTTCAATACCTACAGAGTTAGCTTCTACGGCAGTCCAAGTTGGAGTTGCTTTTTCTGTCTCATAATTCATCGATACCGACAAGTTAGTTGGTGCCTTCGGCTTAGTTACAGCCTCGATCTCTCCACTTGCAGGGGATAATCGGCCACTCTCGTCTACCGCTTTAACTGTATAACGGTAAAGCTCGTTCGATTTGAGCCCAGCAATCGTCGTTTGATTTTCAACGATTCCAGTCTTGACTACGCTTGAGCCATTAAATAGCTGATATGTCAATGTGCCTTCTGCCGACGCAGGCGCCTCCCAAGAGAGCGTTACTGAGGAATCCGTCGTTTGCGTCGCGCTTAGGTTTGAAGGTGCCGTTAATTGGGTATCTCCTAAATGGAAGACAATGATAGGTTCCCCAATTGTGGAAAGAGCGGTGCCATCAATCTGCCCCAACGTATTATCGCCCCAGGCAGATACGTTACTCTCCGTGCCTACTGCAAGCGTATGAGTAAATGAATCTGCTAAATACTTAGCGCGAAATGGTAGTATGACAGGCGTCTTTACCGGTGTTGCAGGCGAGCTAGCGCCTAATTGTCCACTTGCATTGGAGCCCCACCCATGCAATGTCTTGCTCTTAGTTAGGGCAAAGCTACTTGAATTGTCTGTAGCGATATCAATGACATCGCTAAGCGCTAATTTGAAAGGTACCGATCTTGCGGCAGTGCCGCCGTCTCCAAGTTGACCTTCAGCATTGGCTCCCCACGTCCATGCCGATCCGTCGCTTTTTAAAATCAGGGTATGTTTCGCTCCTGCAGAAACGGATTGAACAGAGCTGACGTAATTATTGAGGATCGGGACGCTCTTGTTGATTAAGGTGTTATCTCCTAACTGTCCCGAATCGTTTAATCCCCAAGTATAAAGCATCCCTTTGCGCGTCAATGCCAACGCGTGGTTGGCACCTGTACCGATGGATTGAATATCGGAGATGCCGGAAACTTTTACTGGCTCCGTGCGATTAATCGTAGACTGATCGCCTAACTGCCCGTACGTATTTTGTCCCCACGCCCATACGGTTCCATCTTGTAGCAATGCCAAGTTAAATCGATCCCCGCTGGAAATCGCTCTTACGGAGGTTAAATTGTGTACTTGGACCGGACTCGTGCGATCCGTTGTGCTTCCATCGCCTAACTGTCCCGAATCGTTGCTCCCCCAAGCCCAAACGGTACCGTCAGCCTTGAGGGCTAGAGAATGTTCTGCCCCCGCGCTCACTTCGACTATAGATGTGATTCCATTAACTTTAACTGCCTTGCTTGCCGCTTGAGTACTGCCGTTTCCAAGCTGACCCCGATTATTGCCTCCCCATGTATACACATTTCCGTTATTTTTAACGACGATCGTGTGCCTCTGACCGCCAGCTACATTAGACTCTGGCTTTAAA
Organism: Cohnella sp. GCM10020058; assembly: GCF_042683485.1. Classification (NCBI taxonomy): domain Bacteria; kingdom Bacillati; phylum Bacillota; class Bacilli; order Caryophanales; family Paenibacillaceae; genus Cohnella; species Cohnella sp. GCM10020058. The sequence goes on along the minus strand of NZ_JBHUJV010000009.1, from coordinate 770,307 downwards.
AACTTACGAAGTAAATTCCCCTTAATATCGTATTGATAATTTGTTTTATATTTGAGGCTATTTATATAGCCATCGGATATAAGATGGTTATTGGAGTTGTATTGATAGCTGTACTGTTGCGCCCCGTACACTTGCCCCGTAAATAAAAAAACTGACAAAGCTGATAAACATGCGGCAAGTCGATTTTTCCTTTTCATCTTTATTCTCCCTTGTTGTTATTTAAAACGAAAAATATTGGTTATTATCCATACATAACCACCATTATATTATTTTTTCTTAATATGTATATGATTTTTTAATCTAAAATTTAACTTGTGTTCACATAGTTTTAAGCATTGAGGGTGAGCAAATCAAAAACAGACAAACCGTTAAATTTTCTGAAACTAAAAAAATAAGACGATCAATCCCTGGTTTAATAACAGGAATCGATCGCCTCTAAAATTTAGGGCTATAGCGAATTTGAAACTAATGATTTTAAACTCCGTGCGGTGACCGCTCCAGAGTCGGGGATTTGCCGCCATCAGACGGCGATCGCCGGCCCATGAACGGCCACCAGTTCGCCTCGCCGAACGTGCGCACCATGACCGGCACGAACAGCGGCAGCACGATTACCGCGTACAGGAACAGCCCGCACAGCACCATCGTCGCGATCTGCAGCAGCGACATGACGCCCGACGGCAGCATCGCCGCGAACGTGCCGCCCAGAATGAGCGCGGCGGACAGGATGACGGTGCCCATGTTCCGCATCGCCTTCAGGATCGCTTCTTGCGGCGGCAGGTTCCGGTATTCGCGGAATCGGTCCATCAGGAAGATGCTGTAGTCGACGCCGAGCGCGATCAGCAGCACGAAGCCGAAGAACGGAACGGTCCAGCTCGTGCCTGAATGCCCGAGGATCCGCACGAAGATGAGCTCCGTGATCGCAAGCGACGTGTAGTACGTTCCGAGCAGCGAGATGACCAGGTAGATCGGAATCACGATCGATCTGAACATGAAGATCAGGATCAGACCAATGCCGATCAGCATGAGCACGACCGTCCGCGAGTAGTCGGCGGAGGAGATCTCGTGCAGGTCGTTGTTGGCGCTGGTGGCGCCGCCGATCTCGTGCGTCGAGCCGGCAGCATAAGCCGTGCCCTTCAAGCCGCGGTCGATCGCTTGCTGCAGCGGATCGATCAGCTTCATCGTCTCGAGCTCGTACGGATTGCCCGAGAAAATGACGTCGAACGTCGTGATCTTGCGATCCTTCGAGGCGTAGACGTCCAGCGCCTGTTGGAAGTCCGCACGCTGAATCGCGTCCGCCGGGATGAACCAGCCGCTCAGGTCGCTGTCCGATGCCGAGGACAGCTCGCCGATGTAGTCCTGCGCCGACTTCAGGCCGCCCGACACCTGGTCGAGACCGCTCACGCTCTTATCCAGGCCGCTCGTCAGCTCGCCCAGCTGATCGTTCAGCTGCGCGAAGCCGTCGCCGAGCTGCTGCTGGCCGTCCGCCAGCTTGTCGAGTCCGCCGGTCACGCCGGGCAACTGACCGACGATCTGGCCCTGCCCGTCGGCTGCCTGCTGCAAGCCGCCTTGCAGCGAAGCGATGCCTGCGGACAGCTTCGCGAGCCCCGCCGACAGCTGCGCTTGGCCGTCCGCGGCTTGCGAGAGACCCGCGTTCGCTTGCTTCAGCCCCGCCGTCGCGCCGTCCAGCTTGGCGTTCAGCTGCGACATCCCGCCCGCCAGCTGCGAGGCGCTGGATTGCAGCTGGCCGAGCGAAGTGACCGCCCGCTGGTAGTCCGCATCCGAAGCCAGCTCCGGATACTTGTCGCCTAATCCGCCGATGCCCGTGCCGAGATCGGCAAGACCGTCCGCCAGCTTCTTCTGCTTGGCGGCAATGTCGCTGTAGCCGGCGCCGAGCTGAGCGAGCCCGCTCGCCAACTGGGCGTAGCTCGCTTCCAGCTTGCGGCTCGCGGCCAGCAGCTGGTCGGCGCTCTTCTTCGCCTGCGCGGCGCCTTGCCGGAGCTCGCCGGCACCGGCCGTGCCGCTCTTCAGCCCGCTCTGCACGGCTTTCAGGCCGCTCTCCAGCTGCGCGATGCCGCTCTTCAGCGACTGCGTGCCCGCCACGAGCTTGTCGGCGCCCTCGGCCGCACCGCTGAGCTTGGACGCGTTGGCGCTTAGCGATTTGCTCGCGTCGGCGAGTCCCTTGGACACCTGGCCGATGCCTTCGGCGCCTTGGTCGAGCCCGCTGCCGAGCGTGTCGACCTGCGACGTCACCTGAAAGTCCTTGGGCGCCTCGCCCGTCGGCCGCGTCGCGCTCCGAACCGCCTTGACGCCATCGACGCCGGCCAGCTCGCGGCTCACGCGCTCGATCATCGCGAGCCCTTCGGACGTGTCGATCGCCTTGTCGGTCTTGAGCACGACCGTCGTCGTGAGCGACTCGCCCGGACCGAAGCTGTCGGCGATGACATTAAAGCCCTTGACCGATTCGTAGCGGTCGCCGATCTCGTCAAGCGAGTTGAAGGAGATCGAGCCCTTATAGATGGAGAGAAACGGCGCCAGCACGATCGCCAGCACGAGCAGCGACCAGAGCGGCCGCTTCAGGGAGAAGCTGCCCATGGCGCCCCAGAAGCCGCTCGGCTTGTGCTCGAGCGAGCCGCGCGTCGGCCAGAAGATGGCTTTGCCCAGCACCGCCATAAAAAACGGCACGAGCGTTACAAGCGCGATCAGCAGCACCGCGACGCCGACGGCGACCGCGACGGCGGATTGGTACAGGCTGAACGTGGAAAATCCGATGCAGGCGAAGCCGACGAGCACGGCCAGACCGGCATACATGACGGTTTTCCCCGCTGTCCGGTACGTCGTCAAAATGGCCCCGACCTTATCTCCGCCGTTATGCGCCAGCTCTTCCTTAAACCTGCTGATAAGCAGGATGCAGTAGTCCGTGCCGATGCCGAACATGACCGCGACCATGAAAATCTGCGTGAAGTTCGACAACGGAAAATCGAGGTATTTCACCAAATAAGAAACGACCGACTGCGCCGCGATGTAGCTGATACCGACGGTGAGCAGCGGGATGAAGGGAGCGATCGCGGACCTGAACACGAGGAACAAAATCGCCAGAATGAAGACGACGGTAATGTACTCCGTCTTGTGCAGCCCTTCCTGGGAGCTCTGGACGACGTCCTCCTGGATGATCCAGTTGCCGGTATAGTAGTGGTCGACCTTGACGTCGGCTATCGCATCCGACAGGTCCTTCCGCACGTCCGACAGCTCGCGTCCGCCCGTATCGACCGAGAGCAGGGCGAGCACGGTCTTGCCGTCCTTGGACACCATCTGGTCCTTGAGCTCAGCCGTATCGAAATGCGTCGTGACCGACACGATGCCAAGCTTCTCTTTCTCGGACTCCAGCTTGTCGATGCCTGCCTTGATCTCGGACATCTGCGCATCGGTCAGCGCGGCGTCGCTATGGAAGACGAGCACGGTCGAGTTGCCGCTGCCTCCTTCGCCGTCGCCCGCACGCTGCGCATCCCGTTCATGGAGCAGCTCACTCGCGTTCGTCGACGTGTAGCCGTCCGGTACGGTGATCTGCCCCTTCTCCCGCACCAGGTCCGCCATATTCGGCGCAGTCAGCACGAGACCGGCCAAGACGGCGAGCCAGAGCGCGAGCACCGCCCATCTGAATTTTACGATGCTTCTCATGAATGCCCGCCTCCCCTCTCCTCGGTAGCTTGGCTTCCGCTATCCATGACGGCGCGAGCCAGCTTCTCGTAGGTTTCTATGAACTGATCAGCTTCGGCCTCGTCGAACGCCGACACGTACGCGCCGAGCAGCGATCCGATCCGCTCGTTCAGGTCGGCCGCCATTCGGCCGCCCTCCTCCGTCAGCCGCAAGTATACGACCCGCCGATCCTTGTCGTCCGGGCTGCGCACGATCAGGCCTTTGTCCACCAGACGCGTCACGATCGCCGTAATCGAGCTCTTGCCCACGCAGAATACGTCGGCCAGCTCGGTCGACGTGCAGTCGTCGCGCGTCCCCACGTACTGAATGATCGCGAACTGATCCAGCGTCAGATCGCCGGGCATCTCGTCCCGCAGCAGCGCGGTCATGCGCCGGTTTACGGTAAACATCGCAGCCTTGTAGCGCTCGATGAGACCGTTAAGCTTCGGTCCAGCCAGCAATAATATCACCCTCTAATTATTCGATAGTTGAATTGTTTTATTATTGAACTATATCAAGATTGATCGTACTCGTCAAACATGGTTCAAATTAGAAGGAGGATGTATATGTCTTTTTGTCGAAAACAGGAGTTAAGTCGCGTATATATTTTCCTTCCCATAATGTACATATGACTTAATGTGTAATTTCCACTCAAAAGTTTCATTTTTCTGCGATAATGTTCAGTATCGCTGAAGTCGGTGTAAAAAACTAAATACGTTCCGAAGTTGGAAAACTGAAGAAAGATGTCGAGTGCTTATGCGCTTGCCGACACTCAGGAGGTACCTATGAATCATAGTCTTGCCGGATTACAATGGATCCGTTGGTTCGTACAGCTCGCTTCACTCGGATTTGCAGCTATTTATACATACGGCACGGTGCCGTTATATTCCGATAATCAAATATGGTTTTGGCTGTCTGCTACCCTTCTAGTATTTGCTATGATCCGCAGACCTTTTGAAGCTTTCGCCGCAGCGCTAATCATCCTGCTGGGATATGGCGGATTTGCGATTTATAGGCTGTATGAGGCGGACTGGTCGCTCTCGTTTGGCTGGAACGACTTGATCTGGCTTGCTGTCTTTCCTTATATGTCCGCTGTGGGAAGCATCGGCAGGCTCGCCGAAGCGAGCGGATTGGCTGCCGAGCGGGCATCGCTTTACGAGGAGCTGCAGGGAGATGGCGCAGCGAACGAGCTCGAGCCGAATACGGTGGATTCGCAGCACGGTTTTCTTGGCGGTACTGCTTTTGCGTTCCTACTGGAAGAAGAGGTACTCCGCACTCTCCGCGAACGCGCACGCTTCAGATTGCTCCTTGTGGAGATTGAGCAATTCCGCATTTACAGACGGATGTTCGGCTACGATCAATCCCAGTTGCTGCTGAATCAGACGGCAGCGTTCATTGGCGATCTACCTGAGCCTCCTTTGGCTAAGGCACACCTTGGTGAGGGGCGGCTAGCGGTGCTGATGCCAGAGCAACCTGCCGAAGTAAGTGACGAGGATATGCTGGCCCTGGTTAAAGAGCGGCTGTCTGACGAATTTTTTGCCATGCTCGTCATGCGGCCACGAAGAGAAGCTGCACTTAAAATTCGGCTTAGGTTTGGCACGGCAGAATGCCCTGCGGACGGAATCGAAGCCAAAACGCTTCTGGAAAAAGCCCAGGCCGAGCTGGAATGGAACGAGGTGTCTTAGCATATGACAACAACAGTTTTTTTACGCAAAAAGCTGCTCTCCACGATGCTGGCCGCCGTCCTTCTGCTTCTCCTTGCATCTCCGCCCTCCGCCGCTGCCGCGGAGACGGTCGCAGCTGTGCAGGGCAATGACGGCGTTCGTATTCTGTTTAATGATGACCGTACCTTTAAGGGAAACAGCGCGAGCCAGGACGCCTACTTTGAGGTCGGGCAAGGCCTCGTCTCCGCCGCTGGCTCTTATATCGACCTCTTTATCTCCCATTCGAACACCTTGCTGTCTGAGTTGTCCAGCCTAACCGTGCTCGTCGATGACGTCCCAGTCGACAGCATCCAACTGACGACGGAGAATGCCAACCGTACAGAGTGGCGCGTCGGCCTCCCCGACGCGAACCTGAAGGCGGGTTATCACAAAATTACGCTGGCCGCCAAGCTTCGCTCCAACAATCTGATCTGTGAGGATCCGGACAACCCGTCCTCATGGCTGGTTGTCATGAGTTCTAGCCGGATCAAGTTGAAGCTCGTGCCGAACGGAGAGCCGGCGAACCTCGGCAACTATCCTGGACCGTTCGTCGCACGCGGTGAGGCGGATCCGATAAAAGCCGTCCTGATCGTTCCAGACACTCCAAGCAAAGCTGAGTTCGCAGCAGCCGCCCGGCTGTCCCAGTATCTAGCAGCGCAAACATCTTCCGGACGGCTCTTGGTACCGATATTCACGGAGTCAGATGCAGGCGAAGATTTACTCGCATCGAACAACGCGATATGGATTGGCGGCGAGTCTCGCTGGAAAGGCGCCGGTGTTAAATTGATGACGGAGGGGGCGGACGCAGTTGCCCGTTCGAGCGCTCAGGACAGCGTCGGCACGGACTTCATTTCGTTGACCCCGTCCTCCTGGAATCCCGTTTTGTTACAATTGGTTGTATCTGGATCCGGAGATTCGCTTATCCGTGCCGCGGACATCCTTACCCATTCGGCACTTTATCGGCAATTGCAAGGCACTTCAATGCCAATACCGTCGACAGTTGAAGATTCGCTTCAACAAGCGCCGGAAACCGGAAATCCTTATGAGGTATCACTCGCGGATATCGGCTACAACAATCTGACGGTTCAAAACACAGCCCAAGGCAGCGTGACCGTCGTCTATCCGATTCCCGGCGGATGGGACCTCACGGACGGCGCAACGCTACGGTTAAAATTCACGCACTCCGAAGCGATAGCCTTCCACCATTCGAAGGCTACAATCCGCCTGAATGGGACGCCAGTATACAGCGTTGAACTGACAAAGGATACGGCAAAGAACGGCTTCCTCGAAGTGCCGTTGAACCCGTCTGTCATCGGAACGAGCCGTTCGCTGGCCATCGAAATCGCTTTTCAATTCGCGGAGCGTGCAGACGGAACTAACAGTACGTCAACATCCTCCGTTGTCTCATGCGGAACCAGCGGCCCCCTCGGGAGTTGGGCGCGAATCGATCCCGCTTCGACCATCAGCTATACGCCCGCTACGCGGCACACCGCCTACCTGCAGTCGCTGCCATTTCCCTATGTCGTCGGTGGCGCCTGGCAGCCAACGACATTTGTGCTGGAGCGTGCCGACACAGCCAGTCTTCAGTTGGCGATGACGCTAATCGGCGCCCTCGGAACCGGCAATCCCGATACGCAGAACATCGACCTGGTAACTACCGACGTCGCCGACTGGGCTGACCAACTTCAGGACCGTCATGTCGTGTATATCGGCACTACCGCATCTATGCCCATTAAACTCAGGGACTACGCCGGAAGCTATGCGAAGTTTGAAGAGACAGTCGTAACCGCCAAGTCCGGCGCCGTGCAGTTGCTGCCAGCGATCCAGCGTGATGCCGCATATATGCAACTAACAACGTCGCCGCTCGGCATCGATACTGACCGGAGGCTGCTCGTTCTGACGGCCACTTCGACTAAGCGGCTGTCTTTGCTCTCAACCGCACTGGTGGGCGATGCGGAAGGTGACGGCCTGAGCGGACGTTTCGTTGCGATCGACAGTCAAGGCAAATTGTATGCATTCCCAGATACCCAGGATGCTGAGGCTTCCTATGAAATAAAACCCTCCAAACAGTCGCGCTGGTCCGTATCGGGCGTGAGCGTGCCAATGTTCGGCCTTGCATTCGTCGCCATTATGGTATTGGCATTCCTCGCGCTATGGTTCAATCGCCGCAAGCAGGATTGAGGCTTGATAGATATCTCGGAAAACGATGAAAGGAGGGGCAAGCATGAAGATCATACTGCTCGCCGGCGGCGCTGGCACGCGGCTATGGCCGCTATCGACGGGAGCCGTTTCCAAGCAATATCTCGCCTTAATGAAGGATGCAGACGGACGAAGACTATCGATGCTCCAGCACACGATCGCCCGTCTTAAATCGTCATCCCTGCTCTCTCAAGCTGTCGTCTCAACCTCTGCGGCACAATTGCCACTCATCCGCGCTCAGCTCGGGACGAGTATCGCTTGCGTCGTGGAGCCCGAGCGAAGAGACACGTTTCCCGCTATATCACTGGCTTGCTCCTACCTATTCGACCAAGATCGCGCATCCGGTGAAGAGATTGTCATCGTTTTGCCCGTGGACGCCGGCGCCGACGCGGCCTTCTACGCATCGCTGACCCGCCTGGCCGAACTACTGGGAGAGCCAGGGGCTCCGGAAATTGGACTGGTCGGCGTTCGTCCAACCAGTCCTTCCTCTCAATACGGATATATTCTAAGCGGGAAACAGCCATTCGGAGGGACTCTGCTACGCGCCTCCGGCTTCAAAGAGAAGCCCGACGAAGCGTTAGCCGAACAGCTCATCGCGGAGGGCGCACTGTGGAACTGTGGCGTTTTCGGGTTTCGGCTCAGCTACTTCCTCAATCTTCTCGCAAGCCGCGGTTATCCGACTTCCTATAAAGAGCTTCACGAAAATTTCCCCTCCCTCCCTGCGCGAAGCTTCGATTATGAAGTACTCGAGCAGGAGCCACGTATCGGTTGCCTGCGCCATGACGGCCCGTGGAAGGATCTCGGCACCTGGCATGCGATCGCGGACGATCTCTCCGAACCGATGAATGGCTTCGGAATCATCGATGAAGCAAGCAGCGGTACGACGGTGCTGAACGAACTGAAGGTACCGGTCCTTGTCAGCGGATTAAAGGATGCCATCGTCGTCGCTGGGCAAGAGGGCATTCTTATCTGCGCCAAGAGCGCCATTTCCGGCATCAAACCGCTTGTCAGGCGACTAAACGAGTCCGAGGACGCTACCCCCTCCATCCCTGGTCAAGGGATGCAAAAAGCACAGCATGACATCGGCTTTGGCACCTTGGAGCTCGACCGGGGGCCGTCGTCCGCAAGTTCACCGCCAGTCGTAACAAAACTGCATCGCCTCCCGCGGTGCGGGGTGCTGCATGCCGAGGCAGACGGGCGATGCTATGTCTGGACCTTGACTGCCGGTTCCGGCACCTACATCAGTGCAGAGGGTGATCAGCCGGCACTGTTGGGCGTTCCTTACGTCGGCCCTGCCGGCGCGTCATTTTTGGCCGATGCGGACGCGCAGCTCGTAGAAACGACAACCTGTGCCGCGTTAGCTGTTCCACAGACGGCTAGCGTCATGAAGGAGGTTTGACGCTATGGGCAATAGAAATGCTTGGATTCGCAGAGAACGTTTCATCGTTGGATTTGCGCCGGACGACGTACAACGAGAACTTGCGAAGCTTCGCAAGCGAAACGAGCGCGTCAACCAGGCGATTGAAGAAGAGCGCCTGGCATTCGGTCGGCTACAGACCGAAAAGTGGGCGATTCGTGAGGAATTGCGCCGACAGTTATCTGAGACTCAGCAGGAAGAATCCCGCCTGCTGCGTGACAGGGAGCCATCATGAGTCGGCTTAGGCTCAGGCTGAACGGCGCGGCGCCCTGGACGGCTGGAGCAGCGCTCCGCGATGCCCGGATCCGGCTGAAGAACGATCAGGAGCGTCTGAAGCGCCAGCGGTCCTTACAGCACAAGCAGCTTGGGCATATCGACCACGAGATTGAAGAGCTTCGTCGTCGACTGTCTGCCGCCCGCGCGCGCGTAAGGCTGCTCGGTCAAACCGACGCCGTCGCCTGGCTCGTGGAGGCAGCGCCTCGGCTGTATCATTTACCCGAACAACCGGTAGAGGGTTTCCTTCGAGAAGGAGCACCGGCTCCAATCCTGAAGGAGGCGATCCTTCAGGAACCGCCAACAATGAATGATACGCCGCTACCGCGGCTCGGCGATCGGCTTGTTCATGACGGTCATCTGCGTTCCGAGCAACTTACGGTTGCCATGGAGCGTCAGCAGGCTTACGGCGGAAGGCTTGGAGATATTCTCATCGAGATGGGACTTGTCACGCCCGAGACGCTTATCCCATATATCAGCAATCCGGCCGAGAAGACGCGCCTTGGCGATCTGTTGCTGCAGTCAGGTCTTCTGACACAGCAACAGTTAGATAAAGCGCTCTCGTTCCAGCGCAAGAGCGGCGGCATATTGGGGGATATTCTGCTCTCTCTAAGATTCATTGAGCCGGAAGCTCTGTATCGAATTATAGCCAACCAGAACCGGATTGGTCGGGTCGGCACCACAGTAAGCGTCGATGCCGACACAAAGCTGCCCGAATCGGTTGCGCGAGAATTCGGCGCTATCATTATCCACGAATATCCAAACCGCTATCTGATTGCCGTGAGCGATCCGTTGAATGACGAACGCCGTCAAGCACTTGAGGAGATGCTCTCGCTGCCAGTGGAGCAGGTATTGGCCTCCAAGGGCGAGATGGAGCTATTCTGGGCTGAAGCCTACAATAGCGAGATGCTGCACGAGAGTACGAACAAACTCGCAGAGGATCAGCCTCACAACTCGGCCAGCAAGACATTTACCCGACCGCAATTGGTGTTCGCAGCAATAAGCATCGCTCTGCTCGCAACGGGGTTCGTATGGAGACCGCTGGCCACCCTCATAGGACTCAATCTAATTGTGCAGCTTTTTTACGTCCTCATGACATTGTTCAAATTCAATATTATATTAATCGGTTCGCGGACGAATGCCCAATTCCGCTTCTCTACCGAAGAAGTAGCTGCGCTGAACGAACGCGACCTGCCTGTGTACACGATTCTCGTTCCTATGTATAAGGAGAGCAGCGTAATTCCCAGCTTGATTGGCAATCTGGAGCGGCTGGATTATCCAAAAGCGAAGCTGGACGTAAGATTGCTTATTGAGCGGGATGACACCGAGGCAATAGAACTACTGCAGCGCATGAGATTGCCGTCCTACTATACGGTGCTCATTTTGCCCGACAGCTTGCCCAAGACAAAACCAAAAGCTTGTAACTACGGACTGATTCGGGCGCGGGGCGAATATGTGGTCATTTACGACGCTGAAGATCAACCTGATCGAGATCAGCTTAAAAAGGTCATTCTTACATTTAACCAAAGCTCGGAAGAGTACGCTTGCATTCAGGCCAAGCTCAACTACTTCAACAGCCGACAAAATTGGCTTACGCGGTGGTTTACGCAGGAATACAGCATGTGGTTTGAACTTCTGCTCCCCGGAATCATGAAGCTAGACGTTCCTATCCCGCTTGGCGGTACGTCCAACCATTTTAAGACATCGGTACTCAAGGAAATGGGCGCCTGGGACCCCTACAATGTAACCGAGGATGCGGACCTCGGTATCCGACTATACAAGGCGGGCTATAAAACTGCGATCGTCGATTCCCGAACTTGGGAGGAAGCAAACAGCCGAGTAGGCAACTGGATCCGTCAACGCTCCCGTTGGGTCAAGGGTTACATGCAAACATGGCTTGTCCATATGCGCAATCCTTTCAGGCTGTTTAAAGAGCTCGGATTTCGGGGATTTTTAGGCTTTCAGGTCATGATTCTAGCCACGCCTCTCCTGCCACTGCTGAACCCGATTTTTTGGGCACTGCTAGTACTATGGTTTGGTTGGCATCTTGGATTCATACGGACCTTTTATCCGGGTATCCTTTATTACATGTCAAGTCTTGAACTTTATCTTGGCAACTTCTTCTTCGTTTATAGCAATATCGCTGGTGTCTATTGGGTCATCCAGGCGCTTGAAAAGTCGAGGGATAATAGATTGTCATACGGACTGGTTCGCTCTGCCCTCCTTTCTCCGATCTACTGGGTGCTGATGAGCGTGGCTGCCATCAAAGCAGCATGGCAATTAATAACAAAACCTTTTTATTGGGAAAAGACCGTACATGGTCTGAGCGAAGGAACAGCGCAGGAGGAACACCATTGAACGACTTACATTAATTTATGAATGGAGGAAGGCTCATGGACGGGGAATTGCCTCGGCTTTCAGTGGTTATACCGGTGTACAATGAAAGCGGAAATTTGAGCCATGCACTGAGAGTGATCTCTGGTTGGATCGAGAAGGCCGAACCTGTCTATGAGCTTATACTAGTCGACGACGGATCTTCGGATAACTCTTGGGAGGAACTTGAGCGTATAGCTTTATCCGTACCCAACCTACACATGGTCAGACTCAGCCGCAATTTTGGGAAGGAGCTTGCCCTATGTGCAGGATTGATGCAAGCCCGTGGGGAAGCTGTCATCGTCATGGACGGCGATTTACAGCATCCGCCTGATCTGATTCCGGAAATGGTCCGATTATGGCGACAAGAGCATTATGATATTGTTGAATGCGTGAAGATTGAGAGGGGCAAGGAATCCTTCGTAAAGAAGCTCGGAGCCTCTATATTTTATAAAACGCTCAACAGCTTGACCGGATTTAACCTTAAAAACGCTTCCGATTTCAAATTACTTTCGTCAAAGGCGCTTGAGGCCTGGAAACTAATGCCTGAAAGAAACACATTTTTTCGAGGGATGACGGTGTGGACAGGCTTCCGCCGCGCGCAATTGCATTTTTCCGTTCCTCCCCGTTCCTCCGGCAACAGCAGATGGAGCATTTTACGGCTAAGCAGGCTTGCTGTAGAAGCCGTCGTCTCGTTTTCTACAATTCCGCTTAGACTTGTAAGTACTTTCGGAATGCTGTTTTTTGTGGGGGCTGTCGTTCTTGGGCTTTATACGCTATGGCAGAAGCTATCCGGTATTGCTGTTACTGGATTTACCACAGTTATTATTCTGTTGTTATTCATTGGCAGCATGATTATGATATTTTTGGGTATCATCGGCGAGTATATTGCTGCAATATATCATGAAACCAAGGGAAGGCCTCGATACCTCATCTCCGAGATTGAGAGCTCTTCCACTATGATTGCGGCTGCCGAGAGGAGAAAGCTAAAAAATGAAGCAGCTGCTTCGAACGAGATTCATTAAGTATGGACTCGTAGGATTACTCGGAACCATTGTTCACTTCGCAATTCTAATAATACTGGTTGAGCACTTCAATATAAAGCCTGTTCCAGCTTCCGCTATAGGTTTTGTTGTTGTATTGCTAATATCATTTGAACTGAATCGTAAATTTACGTTTAAAGAAGCGAAACGCGCTTCGAATCTTTATACTTTTGCTAAATATACCATTACCTCGGTGGCCGGTTTGGCTCTAAACTCAGGGATCATGTATGCATCTGTGAATCTCCTTAGTCAATCTTACTTATTCGGACAGGTATGCGTTACGATCGTTATTCCGGTGTTTAACTATTTTTTGAACCGCAGCTGGACATTTCGTTCCCCGATGGAAGGCCGGTGAATTTAGCCGTCAAAAGGTGAAGCAACATTTGCAAATGGAGGCCTTTATCCTATGCCGAGTGACCAAATGAAACTGAGCAGAGCGGAAAGGCTTCAGTCTCTAATCTTGTTCTCTATCGTATGCATTCCTGCTTTTTCCGTTGGTTTCTATATTGCTTACTTCCAAGGTTACATGCATTCGGATTCGGTCAGCCGTGTAGCAAATGCATTTTATGTTTTATATAGCCGGGATCCTCATCTAGCCGCCATTGGTTTTACATGGACGCCTCTTCCTAGCTTAATGGATTTAGTAGTACTGCTGCTGTATCCAATCTTTCCGACGTTGGCATCACATGGGATTGCCTCCATTGTAGTAAGCAGTTTGTTTTCCGGGTTAACCGTTGTGCTGTTATTTCAAACAGGGATTCGTTTCGGGTTATCAAAGTGGCTAAACATATTTATTGTGCTTTTGTATGCTTTTAATCCCTTTATTTTTTTGTTCGGAATCAATGGGCTTAGCGATTCGCCTTATATTTATTTCCTTATGTATGTCGTCATTCATTTCTCGTACTGGATGAACAATTCAAATCCGAGCCACTTAATTAGGTCGGGCTTTGCGTTAGCCCTAGCTTTTTGGACAAGATATGAAGCTGTTCCGGTTGGTGCGGGGCTCGCTCTTGCTGTTGTTATAGTCATCCTGTTGATGACGCGCGGGGGTCATCCCAGAGAGCGGAAGCTGAAAGAAAAGTTGTATCAGGTGGAAGCAACTTGGCTGCTTTTATTGTTTCCAGTTGTGTGCTCAGGATTGCTTTGGATTTTTTTCAACTATACGATAATGGACAATCCCTTATACTTTTTAAACTCCGAATATTCCAACACGGCCCAATCGGAATCTTTAAAGAACGACACGCGCTTCCAGGAAATATTTACTCATCCTTCTCTCGCTTTCTTATTGTGCGTCCAAAAAACGCTCTGGTTCTCTGTCCCACTCATCGGCGTGATTCTCATTCGCATAATGAACAAGAGGCTATTTAAGTGGGACATCCTTGTTTTATTATTGGTCTTTTGCTCGATTCCCGCACTTCAGTTTTTGCTGTTGCTCAACGCATCGTCCTTTGCCTGGTTCAGGTATTTTATGTATGTTTATCCACTCACAGTGGCATGGCTGCCTTATGAGCTCAGCAAGGTAAAAAAAAACGTACGAAATATTACTGTCGTAATAACCAGCCTAGTCGCTTCAATCGGTTTGTTAACGTATGCTTTAACCAATCCTCTTATCGCTCCTGACGAGCATACATTTCTAAGCTATAAATCTGGAAGACATATACAGAGCATTCAACTGGATCGCTCTGTTGCCAAATGGCTGGACGATAATTTACCCGATTCAAACATTTTAACGGACAGCGCAGCATCATTTATGATTATCGTAAATAGCAAATATCCGAAACGATTTTTAATCACAAGCGACATTGGATTCAGAACTGCGCTAAAGGATCCTCCCAGTCACGGAGTAGACTATATTTTGATTCCAAGAATACCGGTATATAGCACAATCAACGCCTCTTATCCGGATTTATTTGAACACGGAATCGCTTGGGCAAAATTATACAAAAGTTTTGAAGACCCTCAAAATTTTTATGAATGGCGCTTATACAAAGTCGAAAAACAACAACTTACCGATGTAGGTGACTAGCATTAATTATTAATGATATATTTATTCAGGAATTTCAGCACCTCGCCCTTATAAGTCTCCGGATCCGTCGTATACGCAGACCCGTGCTGCGCGCCGGGGACGATCAGCAGCGGCTTGTCCGGGGGAGCGGCGGCTTCGTGCAGCTTGTGGACCATCGCCGTCGGCACGAAGGTGTCGCTGGACCCATGGATAAAAAGGATCGGCCGCTCTGCTTTGGATACCTGCCGGACGACGGACGCTTCGCCGAAGAAGTAGCCGGCGCGGAGGCGGCAGACCAAACTTGTGAGCGGCAGAAGAGGAAAAGACGGCAGCTTGTACATGCGCTTCAGCTGATACGCGAGGATCTCCTTGACGGAGCTGTACGCGCAGTCGGATACGATGCACTTGACCTGCGGCGGCAGCGGCTCACCGCTCGTCATGAGCACGGTGGCGCCGCCCATAGAGATGCCGTGAAGCACAATCTGGGCGTCCGTGCCGACCCGGCGGACCAGCTCGCCGATCCAGCGCGCATAGTCCTTGCGTTCGTGCCAGCCGAAGCCGATGTAGCGGCCTTCGCTATGTCCGTGGCCGCGGGCGTCCGGCATGAGGACATGGTAGCCCGCCGCGTGATACTCGCGCGCGAAGGCCGCCATGTCTTCGCCCTGCCCGGAGTATCCGTGCGCGAGGACGACGGCGCGGTGCGAAGCGTCGGCGGCCGGCAAATAATGCGCGCGCAGCTTCAGCCCGTCGAACGACGTCATTTCCACCAGCTCAAAGGGCTGCCCGGCATACCAGGCCGCAGCGGAGTGCCAGCTGGACGCTTCGTTCTCCGGCAGGCTGGGATCGGCGCCGAGGAAGGCTTTGCTGCTCCGCGCAATCGCTACCCGGTACAGATACAGGCAAACAAGCGCAAGCGCGAGTACAAGCGCCGCGCAAGCAGCCACGGCGGACCACAGAACGACATGAGTCATCGGGCACATGCCTCCTTTCCGGTTTTGCATGAATGCATGAAACGGATTAGATAAAGAGAGCCTCGCCTCCGAAGAGACGAGACCGGTGTCCGTGTGAGAAGCCGCAGCTATAAGTTGCGCGCTAGCCCCTGCAATCATACATAAGGCTTCTGCATGCGCACCCGCCTGCAGAAGCCTTATGTTGTATTACTGCTCGATCCAATGCGTCTTGTCCGAACCCGGGACACGGGTTGCAGCGGACGGCGTTATGTCCGGATAACCGATATAAATGAAGCCCACGATCTCTTCGTTCCCCGTCAATGCAAACGCCTTGACCATCTCCTGATGCCCGAGGCCGTCGCCGGTGCGCCAGACAGCGCCCAGACCGGCATCGTACGCAGCCAGCAGCAAGTTTTGCACGGCGGCATGCGAGGCCGCCCGCTCTTCCCACAGGACTGCGCGCGGGTGATCCACTGCCGGCGAGCTAACCGCGACGATGACGACCGGCGAACGCAGCGCCTTGGCTTCTTCGCGGGAGAGACGATCCGCGCGGTCCTGCTCGCTCATGCCGGCGACCGCGGACTCTGCCATTGCCGCGTATGCACGGCCCAGCACGCGCCTGCCTTCGCCGGTCAGGACGACGAACCGCCAAGGCTCGGTCTTGTGATGGCTGGGCGCCCATGTCGCCGCCTCGATGACTTGCTCGATCAATTCACGAGCGACCGGCTCTTCCTTTACTTTGCCGATGCTGCGGCGTCCTTTAATCGCTTCTAAAAGCTCCATGTGCCAGATGCGCTCCTTTGCGTCCAATAGGATGGAATCCTTGTTTTTCATGCCCCTTTGATCATAACCCTTTGTGCGCCTCCGCTTCAAATCGCGGCATGAGTCCATTTGTTTCCGCGGCGTCTGCCGCGCTCGCCTTGAAGTCTGATATGAGTACTGAGCAGCGAGTCTTATTTTCATGTAAAATGGTAGTTGACCCTAACCATGTTCGGAAATCTATGGAACCCGGGGTCGGGAGGCTGGAGGATCGATGACCATACCTGATCAACCGTCGGCACTGTCCAAGGAAGAGCTCGCCGGACTGCTCGGCCGGGATCTGAAGCAATCGAACGGCGCGCAACTACCCGATACAGCGTTGTCCGGCGCCAAGCCCGGCGAGCCTGAATCGTCCCGCCAGGATCCGGCCGCAGCGGCCGTCGATCCGGCGTCCGCACGCGCGCAGGCCCGTTCGGCAGCCGACGGAGGCGACGATATACGCATGGTGCTGGATCACTGGGAACGTACCGTCGCGGGCTTGCAGCTGGAGCTGATCGAGCTGCGCAGCCGCGTGGCCCGCCTGGAGCAGCAGCTCGGCGAGGAGACAGCCCGTCCGGTGCCCCCTCACGCCTCTGGCCCGACCTCACATGCTGGCCGTGCCGTCACAAGCCCGAAGCCTGCGCCGGACGCCCCGCGCGCCGAGGAGGAGCCGTCCGCGCTCTCGCGCGTGCGTACATATCGCTCCAAGCGCGGCTGGTTCTAGCTTGCGCTCGCAGCCTCTCCCCCGCAATCCATACTGTCTGCAGCCAGCTCGCTGCGCTGCGGGCTAACCTGCCGGCGAAGGGGTCACGCACGAGCTTTACGTCACGGTAAGCGCACTGCGCGCCGCCAATATGAACCTGGCCTGATCCAGCGGATTCACGCCCGAGCGCTTGCGCTGAACCTCCACGTCTGCGGGCGCCTCCTGGTAACCCGCGAACGAGGCGGACAGCACGCCGCGCCCCTTGGTCATCGAGCCCAGCCTCGCGGGAAAATCCAGCGAGTCGGCCACCGGCAAGCGTCCCTCGATCTCCATCCGCTCTCCCGCCGGCTCGGGCGCGCCGATGACCGCGCGCATCAGCAGCAGCTCGTTCATCAGCTTGCCCGCGAATTCCGCCGGAACCGAGAGCTTGAACTTGAGCACCGGCTCAAGCAGGCGCGTGTCCGTACGGGCCAAGCCGTCCATAATGCCCATCGGCGTCGCGATGACGAAGTCGAGCGGGTGCGTATGCCACACATGGTGCTCCCCTTCGATCAGCGTAACCTTGAGATCCGTGACCTCCCAGCCAAGCAGCCCTTGCCGCAGCGCTTCCGGCACGCGCCGCGCCACCTCGTTCTGATAGCTGTCGAGCAAGCGCTCGCCGCGTTCCTTCGACTCGTAGACAAGGCCGCTGCCGCGAGGAAGCGGCTCGATGAGGAAGCGTAGGATCGCCCAGCACGGCTTTGGCGCCAAATACGCGACATAGCCCTCGCCTGCGCGAGCGGGCGTCTCCTTATAAATGACGGACGGCGGACCGAACGTCACCGTCAGGCCGAACCGGCTCTGCAGCACGCTGGTCAGCACCTCCGTCTGGATCGGCCCCATCACCTTCAGATGCAGCTCGCGCTCGTCCTGCATCCACTGGAGCGCAAGCGCGGGATCCTCGTCCGCCAGCTCCTGGCAGGCCGCGACCACGGCGGGGTACTCCGCCTCGGACCGCCAGAACGCCTGCACCGTCAGCAGCGGCACCGCCAGCTGCCGAACGCCGGGCACGCGCTCGGGCGAGCCGACGATATCCCCGATACGCGCCCTGCTCCAGCCGCAGACAGCCGCGATATCCCCCGCCTCCAGCACGCCGACGTCCTCCCACCGCTTGCCGTCCGCCTTGCGGATCTGCGTGATCTTGTCTCCCGTCCCCTCCGTGCCGCCGGCTATGACATCACGGTTCGCGATCTTCCCGCCGTAGAGCCGCACATATGCGATTCGCCCCATGACCGGATCGCGCTCGAGCTTGAAGACGACGCCGGACACGTCGCCCGCAGGATCGCCTACGGGCGGCGGCAGCAGCCCGATCATCGCGTCCATCAGCTCCCGCACGCCGATCCCCCGCGCCGAAGCCCCGAACAGGACCGGATACAGATCGCCCCGGCGCGCGCCATCGCTTAGCGAGGCCATGACGTCCGCAGCGGGCAAACGCCCTTCCTCCAGGTAACGCATCAGCAGCGCTTCGTCGCGTTCTGCCGCCGTCTCGGCCATCATCTGACCGAACGCCTCGCCCCATTCGGACGGCTCGCCGCCTCCTTCCGATGCCGCCAGCAGGTCGATCGTCCCTTGGAAGCCGTCCTCGGTCCCGACCGGCGCTTGAATCGGCACGGCGGCCGGCGAGAGCAGCCGGCGGATCTGGCGGAGCACGCCGGCCGGATCGGCCCCTACGCGATCCATCTTGTTGACGTATAGAATCGTCGGCAGCTTCAATTCGCGCAGCGCCTGCCAGACGACCTCAGTCTGCGCCTGGACGCCTTCGGCGGCCGATACGATCAGGATCGCGCCGTCCATGACCCGGAGCGAGCGCTCGACCTCCGCCAGAAAATCGACGTGCCCCGGCGTATCCACCAGATTCACGTCGATCCCCTGCCAGGCGAAGCGCGTGACCGCCGCGCGGACCGAGATGCCGCGCGCCCGCTCGACTTCCAGCGAATCCGTCTGCGCGGTCCCGTCATCCACGCTGCCGGCCGCGCGGATGCGGCCGCTCGCGAACAGCATCTGCTCGGTCGTCGTGGTCTTGCCGGCGTCGACATGCGCAAAAATGCCGATGTTACGCCGCTTAGCCGGCGTGTATAGAGATGCCGTCATCGTGAGTATCGTCCCCTTGCGCCAAGATTCCTTTTTCCATTGTACCGCAAGCTTCCCCGATCTGCCTGCTTAGGTTCGTCAGCAGCATTCGCCCAGGCTCGGGCAGCGTTCATCGACAGCTTCCTCAAGGCTCGCCTGCGGCCGCCGCAATCGGCACGCAGCGGCCGCAGGCATGGAATCCGGCGGTCGCGGGCAATATGAGAACACATTTCCAAGCGAAGGAGCCTGCGCGCATGAAGACCGTCCTCGCCATTTACTTGCGCGATCTTCGCCGCGCGTTCACGAACCCGGCCGCCGCCGTCATCATACTCGGACTTGTGGGCCTGCCTTCTCTTTATGCCTGGTTCAACATCGAGGCGTCCTGGGATCCCTACGCGCAGACCGGCGGAATCGCCATCGCTGTCGCGAACGAGGACAAAGGCACGACGATTCGCGGCCAGCCCGTCAACGTCGGCAAGGAGATCTCGGCCAAGCTCGCCGACAACCCTAGCGTCGGGTGGACGTTTGTCGACCGGGCCGAGGCGATGCGGGGCGTGAAGCACGGCGACTACTACGCGGCGATCGTCATTCCGGACAACTTTTCCGCGAGCCTCGCCACGATTCTGGCAGCGGAGCCTTCGCCTGCTACACTGGACTATTACGTCAATGAGAAAATCAACGCGATCGCGCCGAAAATCACTTCCAAAGGTGCCAGCAGCATCGTGCAGGAGGTGAGCCAGAGCTTCGTCGAGACGACGAGCGGCATTCTGTTCGGCTTGTTTAACGAAGCCGGCAGCGAGCTTGAGGCGAGCCTGCCGTCGATCGAAAAGGTAAAAACGCTGCTGTTTAAACTCGAAGCCGCCTTCCCGGAGATTAACGCCGCGGCGGACACAGCGCAGCGGGACGTCGAGCTCGCGAGCGGGATCGTGGCCAAGGCGCTGAAACGCCTGCCCGATGTGGCCGCGCTCGCGGAGGAGGGCCAGGCACTGTCAGAAAAAACCGGCGCCCTCCTCGAACAAAGCCGCACGGCGCTCGGCCAAATGGGGCCGCAGATCAAGCAGGATCTCCTTCACCTGCAGCAGCTCGCAGGCGCGGCCCGCTCGGTGACGGCACTGCTGCAGGATGCGAATCCCGACCTGGACGCAGTCGGGACGGCGGCTGCCGGCGCGGCGAAGCGCCTGCGGACCGGCGCGGACGTCGCCGGGCGGCTCGCCGGCCTGCTCGCGCAGCTGGACGGCCTGTCGGGTGCGTCCCAGCTGTCCGCGCACGCGGCAAAGCTGGAGCAGACGCAAGCCGGCATGCTAGAACAGGCGAAGCTGCTGGAGAGCATCGCTGACGCCGCCGGGCGGGGCGAGCGGCCGGCAGAAGAACTCGTCGGCCGGCTGAATACGCTGGCAGGCGAGGGAGAGAAGCGGCTTGGCGATCTGCTGGCCGCCTACGACGGGCAGATTGCGCCGCGCATCGATGCGGCGCTCGGCAAGGCCGCCGAGGCGGCCGGCACGGCACAGGCTGTGCTCAAGGATGCGTCGAACGCGATGCCGGATGCAAAGCGCGTGCTGAAGGACGCCTCGTCGGCGCTGACCTTGGGCGGGACGGAGCTGGCCAAGGCCAAGGCGGAGTTGCCTGCGGCGCAGCGCAAGATCGGCGAGATCGCGGACAAGATCCGCGCGTTTGAGAAAGAGAACAACCTGGCGGACATCATCAAGCTGCTGCGCCACGATGCGCAGAAGGAAAGCGCGTTTTTCGCGGCGCCGGTTGAGTTGAAGGAAAACAAGCTGTACCCGATCCCGAACTACGGGTCCGCGATGTCTCCCTTTTTCACCACGCTGTCGCTCTGGGTCGGCGCCGTGCTGCTCGTATCGGTCATGTCCGTCGACGTCGACGAGCCCGGCGTCACCTACCGGAGCCGGCACGTTTACTTCGGCAGATACCTGACGCTCGGGACGCTAGCCGTGCTTCAGTCGCTCTGCGTCACCTTGGGGGACATCTATATACTCGGCACCTATGTCGCGCGCCCCGGATGGTTCGTGCTGTTCGGGACGCTGCTGTCGGCGGTGTTCATGCTGATCGTCTACACGCTCGTGTCGGTGTTCGGCAACGTCGGCAAAGCGCTGGCGATCGTCATGCTCGTGCTGCAGCTCGGCGGGGCGGGCGGCACGTTCCCCATCCAGATGGCCCCGCCTTTTTTTCAGAAAATCCACCCGTTCCTGCCGTTCACCTACGCCATCTCCATGATGCGGGAGGCGGTCGGCGGCATTCTATGGGATATCGTGCGTCGATGCTTGGTGTCCATGGTTGCGTATACCGCTGCCGCGCTCCTGCTCGGGCTCGCCCTCAAGCGCCCGATCAACCGCCTGCTGGCCGGTTCGACGCGCAAGGCGAAGGAGAGCCGGCTGCTGCACTGAAGCGGAAGCGCGGGGCAAGTTCGGTTTGCGTAAAAAATAGCGCTGCGCGATCATCCGCGCAGCGCTATCTTCTTGCAGGTCTCACTTTCTTGCGCGTCCCGTGAACAGCAGCAGGATGAACGATATGCCGATGACGGCTGCCGTCCACGCCCATGCCATCCCGGTATGTCCGGCATCCACGGCCACGTAGATCGCGGTCGGTACGGTCTGCGTGCGTCCGGGGATGTTGCCCGCGATCATCAGCGTCGCCCCGAACTCGCCGAGTCCGCGCGCGAACGCCAGCACGTACGCCGTAACGAACGCATGCCCCGCCAGCGGCAGCGTAATATACAAAAACACCTGGATCTCGCTCGCTCCCGCCACCCGCGCCGCCTCCTCCGCTTCGCGGTCGACGGAGGCGAACCCGTTTTTCATCGTCTGATAGACGAGCGGAAAAGCGACGACGACGGACGCGATTACGGCTGCCCACCAGGAGAAGATGACCGGCGCGCCGGTCAGCCATTCAATGAACCGGCCCGCCCCACTGCGCCTTCCAAGCAGTACGAGGAGGACGAAGCCGACGACCGTCGGCGGCAGCACGAGCGGCAGCATGAAGGCGGTCTCGGCGAGAGACCGCCCTCTGAACCGGCGCCTGGACAAGAAATGCGCCGCGAAGGTTCCCATCGCAAGCGCCACGACGCTCGAGATCAGCGCAACCTGGAGCGAGAGGCGAATCGGCGGCCAGAACGCTTGCCAGTCCATCCTGTGCCGCGATTACGCCGCAGCCGCTGCCGAGAATCCGTACTTCACAAATACGGCGATGGCCTCGGGCGTCTGCAGATAAGCGTAGAAGCTCCCGGCGGCTTCCGCATGCTTGGTCGCCTTGACGACGCCGACCGGATATACAATCGATTTGTATTGCGACGGATCGACCGCGAACGCGATCTTGACCTTGTCGGACGACAGTGCGTCCGTCTTGTAGACGAAGCCGGCGTCGGCGTTGGCCGTCTCTACGAACTGCAGCACCTGGCGTACGTCCTTGCCTTGCACCAGCTTGGCTTGCAGGCTGTCCCACAGCCCGGCGGCCGTCAGCGCGTCCTTGGCGTAGCCGCCCGCGGGCACGCTCTCGGGAATGCCGACGGCGACCTTCTTGACCGCGGCATCCGACAGATCTTCAAGCTTGGCGACGGCAGCTCCACCATCCGAAGGTACGACGACGACGAGCTCGTTTTTCAACAGGTTATGCTGCTCCTGCACGAGCCCCTTGTCCACGAGCGCCTGCATGTTTTTGGAGGAAGCGGAAAGGAAGAGATCCGCGGGCGCGCCCTGCTCGATCTGCTGCTGCAAAGCGCCGGAGGCGCCGAAGTTGAAGCTCAGCGTCACTTCCGGATGCGCGGTCTCGTAAAGCGCCTTGAGCTCGCCAAGCGCGTCCGTCAGGCTGGCCGCGGCGGACACCGTAAGTTCGACTGCTTCGGCGGACGGCGCGGGCGACGCGGAGGAAGCAGACGACGCAGATGGCGAAGCCGGCTCGGAGGCGGACGACGAAGGCGATGCGGAAGCCGACTGCGAGCCATTGGCGTCGTTCTTCCCTCCGCAGGCAGCCAATCCGAAGATGACGGCCAGGGAAACGATCCAAATTGCACTTATTCTCATTATTTTGTTCACAGCAGCTCTACACTCTCCTATTAGTTATATCTATTTATAATCAAAAATCATTATATATAACTGAATATCAACTGTAAACGGACCAAGCAACGATCCATTCAAACGTTGTGCTACAATAGATAAATATTGGATTTTCGCACATAAGGAGCTTGCCCGATATGACCGCCAGTATCTCCTATACGACCGAAGAAATCGCCCGGATGCTCAAAATATCGAAGCTGACCGTCTACGATCTGATCAAGAAAGGCGAGCTGCCCTCCTATCGTGTAGGCAAGCAGATGCGCGTGGACGCCGCCGACCTGGAAGCCTACAAGCTGCGCATGCGCTCGCCGGCTTCACAGGGGCATTCTCGCCCGTCTGCAGGGAGAGCGGCGGCGGAAGCGGAGACGGCACGCGGCGCGGTTGTTCCGCAGCCGCAGCCGGCTTCATCCCTTCGCCCGCTGGTCATTACGGGCCAGGATATGAGTCTCGACCTGCTCGCCAAGCATCTCGAGCGCAATCCGCTCGCCGGCGGCGTGCGTCCGCTGCGCGCCTACGCGGGCAGCCTCGACAGCCTGATCGCGATGTATCGCGGCGAGGCGGACATCGTCAGCACCCATCTGTACGACGGCGACACGGGCGAGTACAATCTGCCTTACATCCGCCGCATTCTGATCGGCGCGCCGTATATGGTCGTTCGCCTGCTCGGCCGCACGGCCGGCTTGTACGTTCAGCGGGGCAATCCGCTCGGACTGGCCGACTGGCCGGATCTCGCGCGGCCCGGGCTGCGGCTGGCCAACCGTGAGCGGGGAGCGGGCGCACGGGTGCTGCTCGAGGAGCAGCTTCGCATACGCGGCATTCGAGCGAGCGGCATTGCCGGATATGCCGAAGAACAGACAAGCCACATGGCCGTAGCCGCGAAGGTCGCGTCCGGGGAAGCCGACTTCGGCGTCGGCATCGAAAAGGCGGCGGCGATCGTCGGACGGATCGACTTTATCCCTCTTATTCAGGAGAGCTACGATCTGGTCGTGCTGAAGACGCCGTCCAACCTTCCCTGGATCGAGGGGCTGCTCGCCGAGCTGCGCTCCGACTTGTTCAGGCGGGAGCTGGCCGCGATCCCAGGCTACGATCTGTCTCGCACAGGCGAGATCATTCACGAAGAATAGCTTGATCGAAGGACGCGGCGGTTTTATTTTTGGGAAAAGGGAGCGGCGGTGAATGGAGCATCCGAGGAACGTAGCGGTATTGATCTACGAGGGCGTCGATACGCTGGATGTGGCGGGTCCGCTTGATGTGTTCGCAGTTTCCAGCGATTGGGGAAAGGATCTGCATGTCTATACGGTCGGAGAGCATGCCGCCGCCGTGAAGACTGTAAGCGGCGTGGTCATCGAGCCGCGGTATAGCCTGGCCGATTGCCCGGCCCCGGACATCCTGGTCATTCCGGGCGGATTGGGCTCCCGGAAGGAGATGCTCAACGAGCGGCTCTCGCGATGGATCGGGGAGGCGGCGCAAGCGGCCGAGATCGTCCTCTCGGTATGCACCGGCGCACTGCTGCTCGCAAAGGCCGGCCTGCTGGAGGGCATGCGCATCACCACGAACCGCAGAGCGTTCGATTTGTTGCAGGAGGCAGCACCGGCAAGCGCGACGATCGTACGGGATGTCCGCTATGTCGACAACGGCCGGCTTGTCATGTCCGGCGGCGTCACAACGGGAATGGATGCGGCGCTGCACATCATCTCGCGGCTATTCGGAACGGAGCGGGCGCTGGCGTCGGCTTCAATGCTGGAATACGCCTGGCGGCCGCAGTTGTCCGAGCCGCTTCGGCGCGTGGATTCCGATACGGACATCCGGAGCTTGCTCCCAGCCGAGCTGGACATCCGCCCGGCGACGCAGGAAGACGTCGAAGCGCTGCGCACACTGTATCTCGGAGCCGTCGAGTGGATCCGGGGCGAGAAAGGGATCCGGCAATGGAACGCGGATATGTTCTCTCCTGCGCATATGGCAAAGCTGTTTCGCGAGCAGGACGTCTACGCCGCCTATCTGCACGGGAGACTTGCCGGCGCCTTTTCGATCAACTGGGAGAAGGAAGAAGGGATCTGGGGCGCGCTGTTCCATGCGGACGCGGGTCATGTGCACCGTCTGGCCGTGGCCCGGGACTGCAAAGGGCTCGGGATCGGCCGGCTTCTGCTGCAGCACGCCGAGCGCATCATCTCGCAGAAGGGCCGGTCCTGGCTGCGGCTCGACTGCATGGCCGAAAATCCTTCGCTGAATGCGTACTATACGCGCCTTGGACTGCAATATTGCGGCAGATTCGACGGTCAGGGCTGGAGTGCAAGTCTGTACGAACGAGAAGTCGGCAGCCTGGATTAGCCTTCACGTCCGAATCGCGCTGCGCATTGTTAAGGAGCCGAATTGGCGCGCTCGCGGCAGAATAAGGATGTGGCACATCGCTAAGGAGCCGAATTGAGGCGCTCGCGGCAGAATAAGGATGTGGCACATCGCTAAGGAGCCGAATTGACGCGCTCGCGGCAGAATAAGGATGTGGCACATCGCTAAGGAGCCGAATTGAGGCGCTCGCGGCAGAATAAGGATGTGGCACATCGCTAAGGGGCCGAATTGAGGCGCTCGCGGCAGAATAAGGATGTGGCACATCGCTAAGGAGCCGAATTGAGGCGCTCGCGGCAGAATAAGGATGTGGCACATCGCTAAGGAGCCGAATTGAGGCGCTCGCGGCAGAATAAGGATGTGGCACATCGCTAAGGAGCCGAATTGAGGCGCTCGCGGCAGAATAAGGATGTGGCACATCGCTAAGGAGCCGAATTGGCGCGCTCGCGACAGAATAAGGATGTGGCAGATCGTTAAGGATATCGTTAATGTGCCGAACTCGCATGCATACGGCAGAATAACCGCAGCTCCGATCCCGATTCCAACCCCATCCTCCACCCGCAAACGTTGCGGCAAAAAAAGTGACCCGCGTCGCCGCGGGCCAGAGAGTTCTTGCTATATCAAAGGGGGTTGAGTACATATTATCTCCCTCTGCTTAAATGCGTATGAGCGCTAGCTGAAGCTTGGCTTAATGCCGTGCCGCCCTAGCCGGATAGCGACCGCTGCGACAATTTTTACACGTCATCGGCAAAAAAAGTGACCCGCGTCACCGCGGGCCGGAGAGTTCTTGCTATATCAAAGGGGGGGTTGAGTACTATATTATCCCCGTCTGCTTAAATGCGTATGAGCGTAAGCTGAAGTTCTGCTTAAAATACGCTGCCATCACGTATGCCACGCAGACGGTGACGAGCGAGGCGCACGATTCGGCAGCCGCTCGCTTTAGCCCCGTTTGCGCACTCTTAATCCCTCGTACAGGCTTAAGGTCATGTCCGACGCCTGGATCTGAAGCTCGTCGAGCCGGCGCCCCATTTCCTCGTATACGCGGTACACTTCGTCGTGCTTGCCGCTGCCCGCGTAGGCTTTCATCAGGATGCGATAGGCTTCCTCATTGTATGGGGAATGCTGCAGCAGTCTGCGCCCCGCGGCGATCATTCGCCCGTAATCGCGTTGAGTCTCGTAAATCTGAGTCAGCCTGAGCAACTGCGCCTCGATGGCCGCTTCGGTGTGCCGGATCTCGTCGTCGGCCCATTGGTAATCCTCGCTGCGGAACAACCGTCCGCTGTACAAGCTTACCGTGCGCTCGAGCTGCTCCGCGTTCCCGCCTCCCGGCTGCAGGAGACTTGCCGCGGCGTCTACGAATTCCCGGTAATCCGAGCACTCGAGCTGCGGAGCCAACGAGTACTTTTCGTCCTCGTAAATGACGGCGTCCTCCACGCCCAGTTGTCGGAAATCGCGGCGCAAATAGCTCACGCACGTATGCAAGTACACTTTGGCCTTCTGGTAGTGCTCGTCCGGCCACAGCTCGTCAAGCAGTACATCGCGATGGATCCGGCTGCCGTAGTGAACGGCGAGATAGGCGAACAGCTCCTTTTCCTTGGAGGTCCGCCATTTGAGCCTGCCCCTGCCTTTTACGGACACTTGAATCTCTCCGAGCATCTGCACCTGCAGCTCGCAAGGCGGCTTGTCCTCCGCAGCCGTCACTGGTTCCGCTTGCTGCTCCGGTCCTTCAGACTTGCGGCGCGAGACCGCGCGCTTCACGCGGCCCACGGTCCGGTTCAGGCGATCCACCTCAAGCGGCTTAAGCAGATAATCGAGCGCGTCGTTTTCGAAGGCGGACACGGCATACCGGTCATAGGCGGTAACGAATACGACCTGCGTATCCAACGCTGTGGAGCCAAGCCGCTCCGCTACCTCCAATCCGTTCATTCCGGGCATTTCGATATCCAGGAACGCGACGTCGGGCTTCAGATGCGCGATCTGCGCGATCGCGTCGATGCCGTTGCCGCAGCGCCCGATGACCTTTACTTCGCCCGTCTGATGGAGCAGCAGCTCCAGCAGGCTGAGCGCATGCTCTTCGTCGTCCGCCAACAATGCAGTGATCATGGATTATTCCCTCCTCTCGCTGTCGTCCTTGATCGGCAGTCTTATTGTAATTCGCGTGCCGACACCCGGCGTGCTCTCGATGTGCGGCCGGCTGCCGTTGAGATGGCTGAGTCGCTTGGCGATGTTGGCAAAACCTACGCCGTCCGAAGCGTCGTGAACGGTGTCCATCAGGTCGCGCACCTGGCGCTCGGCCATGCCGACACCGTTGTCCTCGACGACGATCTCCACCTCGGAGCCGCGCCGCTGCACCGACAGCAGCACCCGTCCGCCATTCAGCTTCTTGGCGACACCGTGGCGGATCGCGTTTTCGACGAGCGGCTGGATCGTCAGCGGCATGACCTTGAACGACATCAGACGCTCGTCCACGTCGATCTCGACGGCAAGGCGGTTGCCGAACCGCTCCCTCTCGATGTCCACATAAGCGCGAACCAACTCGATTTCCTTATATAGCAGAACGCTCTCTTCTTTGTGGTCCTCATGGAAAATAATCCGCAAATATTTGCTGAGCACTGCCAGCAGTTCTCCCGCGCGCGGGCCGTCCGTGTAGCAAAGCGACATAATCGTGCCGAGCGCGTTGTACAGGAAGTGGGGCTTGATCTGCGACTGGAGAAACGCCATCTCGCTCGCGGTCGCTTCCTTCGCGAGCCGCTTCATCGCCAACTGCGTGCGGATGCGTACCCGGACCTCCGAGGCGTCGAGCGGCTTGGATATGAAGTCGTTGCCGCCCGCGGCCAGTCCGGCTTCTACGTCCGCCGGCGTCGTCCGCGCCGCTACGAACAGCAGCGGGAGCTCGATCGGCGTGTACTGCCGTCGGATCTTGCGGCTGATCTCATAGCTGCCGCCCCCGTGCAGCAGCACGTCGAGCAGGATGATGTCCGGCCGCGTGCCGCCTTCGAGCCGCTCCAACGCTTCTTCGCCCGAGCGGGCCGTCAGCACGCGGTAGCCCTCGCTGATCAGCAG
The DNA here is from genome assembly GCF_042683485.1 of Cohnella sp. GCM10020058. Classification (NCBI taxonomy): domain Bacteria; kingdom Bacillati; phylum Bacillota; class Bacilli; order Caryophanales; family Paenibacillaceae; genus Cohnella; species Cohnella sp. GCM10020058. Next base: position 741,565 of record NZ_JBHUJV010000009.1, on the reverse strand, counting down.
ATTGACCATCAGCTCCAGGTGAAGCGGCTCCTCCTCGACGACGAGCACCGTGAATACGCCGCCGGCCGGCCCCTGCGAAGTCGGCCCGGACTGCGTCCGCTCCCCAATTTCACGCAAAATAATGTTGTCGCGGTCAGTGTTGGGGGCCTTGGCCATCGGCAGGACGAGCTCGAAGACGACGCTGCCGCGCTCCTGCTCGCCCGGCATGATGCGCATCTCGCCCCCCATTAATCTCGTGAGCTCGATCGCCGCGGCCAGATTGGCGCCGTAGAAGCCTGGTTGACGAGACTTCGAGTCCGCCGTGATCCCGGCTCCCCAGACGATCGCTTCGATCTGGAGCACGGACATTTCGTCCCGCCTGTGGCCGCTCACCAGGATCGCCGTCAGATCGTCGAACTTCATGCTGTAGTCGATCAGATTGGACAGCACCTGCATGAGCCGGTTCTCGTCCGCCGTCGCATAGCGGCTCTCGGGATTCAGGCGATGCTCGAGCCGCACGGACTTCTCCCGCGCGAGAAATCCGTTCACCTCGAAGGCGATCGCAACGCAGGCGACCAGATCCACCGACTTGAGCGACACCTCCAGGTGACCGTCCTTGATCCGGGTGAGATCGATGATGTCGTTGACCAGATTGGACATCCGGTATGCGGTGTTGCGAATGATCTGGAGCTTGTCCCGGCTGCCGACGCGCCTGTCCTTGGGCAGATGCGCAGAGCTGTCGAGGAGCGACTGGGACAAATTCATAATGCCTTGCAGCGGCGTGTTCAGCTCGTAAGACGTACGCAGCAGAAACTCGTCTTTAATCTGGGTGGCCGCCTGAAGCTCGGCCGTGAGCTTGACCATCGACTGGTATGTCGCAAAATAGTTTTGCGCCAGCATCGTCACGATAAAGATGACAAACGATAGTCCCAGCACGTCGGACAGGATGGACGGCAGGAACGTGCCGTCGCCTTGGTTCAAAAAGGCGGAGCTGGTGAGCATCATCAGCAGCGATACCAGCGCCAGCAGATACATCTTGATTTCGCGCTTCGAATAGTTGGACACAGCCGGCCTGCGGTAGAGCCCGATCACGTAAAGAACCAGGACCGCCAACAGCAGCATGAAAATCAGTACGACGGGCTCAAACGTGGGCGCGTACACGCGGTACGGCACCCAGACGACGACGAAGCAAAACAGTCCGATCGCACCGGCGGAGTAGAACATCAAACGTCGAGCCAGGCCGGAAGCGTATGCATACGCCGTATACACATTCAGAAACGGAATGACGAGCAAAATGGACAAATCTTTGATTTTCCACATGACTTCAAACGGCATGCCGGACATCAGCTGGAACAGCATGCGCTGCCCGTTCATCACGATCAGAAGGGCGAAGCACAGGAAGAACAAGCCGAACGACAGGAAAGGAAGGTGCCGTTGAAAAAAGAAAAACAGCGAAAGCGAGAAGAAGCCGAACAAGAGCAGGATGATCGCACCCGACCATTCGAAAATCGTCTGCGCCGCCCGGGCCAGCTGGACGTCGTCGGACAGCCCGAGACGCAGGGGCAGCGCGATGCCGCCGGTCGGATAATCGAAGTTCGCGACCTGGATCAGCAGATCGATCGTGTCGCCTTCCTCCATGAACGAGACGGTATAAGGAAAGTTGCCCGGTTCGTAGCTCCCGCGGGACACGCCCGGCGAGCCGGAGGATGTCAGCTCCTTGCCGTCCAGAAACAACCTGTCGGCAAACCGGATGACTTGCTTGTGAATGGCCAGCGTCAGATCGGTCGGCTGAATGCGAATCGACAAGCGATAGGTCGCATAGCCGTAGCCTTTCATGTCCTTCCCGTTCCATACGCCGGGCACTTGAATATAACGCTTGCCCGCAGGCTGCCTGCCGTTCGCGAAGTCGGCGGGCGTCAGCAGCTGATCGGGGTAGAACGCCCACTCTCCGTCCAGCCGGACCGTCCCGTCGGACCGAAAGTCCCAACCGGACAGGTCGAGCGTGCCCTGCTTCGCCTGCGGACCTCCATGTTCGGACTGATTCATCCAGAGCATCGCAGCGCCCAGGAGAATGACGGCGATCGCAAGGCCGATGAGGAACCGGTCAAGTCTGCCCGCTATGTTCTTGATGCCTCGCAATCCCAAGTTCTTCACCGCGCCCGCCGTCGAATTTGATCCGTTGTTTTACAACTTTGTCGTTTTATACTCCCATTGTAAATCCGATCGTCCGTTATAGGTAGCCTTTTATCGGTACTTACCCGCGCGTCGGCTACCCGCCCGGACAACGCTGTCTTCCTCTCTATTTTGCATCATAGCTCTTAACAGCCGCTTAACCGTTATTTTCGCATGCCAAAAGACCGTCAGGGAAGTGATCGCAGATCGTCCTGACGGTCCTATTGGGTTTGGCGGATATCCGAAAACCGGATTTGCCGGGCCGATCGCTTGCCCACATTGTTCTGTCGCCGCAATGCCTGCAAATATACATCTCTTTGGGCCGATTTCGACCTTTTTGTACAAAACAGATGCAAAAACGCAGTTATTTTCCTCCGTCAGTCCGATTTTCGATTTTTGCTTTGCATTTACCTGCACATTTGACACATTTGCAGGTATTTCATCAAGTGGCGCGAGCCGATAAAAAATACATGTACAAACGCAGGTTTTTTACCGCCAAACTTTCGAAAACGCCGGTACGAGGATAAGCGCGCTTCATTGTCCGCGAATGGCCGACCAGTTTATTCTTTCTGATCTTATCAAAAAAGACGAAGCAGCATGCGAGCTGCTTCGTCTTTTGAGGTCAATCTAACTCTTACTTCAGGCCCTGGCCGTTCCAGAACGTGATCTCCTCGAGCGGCAGACGCGCCGTCGCTCTGCCCGGAGCCGCCGCTTTGCCCACCGCGATGAGCATGACCGGCACGAGCGTCTCAGGGATGCCGAATTCTTCTGCGAGCTTCGCGGCATCGTAGCCGCCCATCGGCACGGTGTCGTAGCCGCGCGCTTTGGCCGACAGCATAATTTGCATGCTGACGAGCCCGCCGTCGACGAGCGCGATATGCGTTTGCTTATCCGCGCTCAGGTTGCCGTACATCGCGAGACTGCGCTCCGTATACTGGTCGGCGAATTCGCGGGGCATAATTCCCTTCTCCACCGCGATATCGTTGATTTGTCCGAGACGCTTGAAGCCTTCGCGGTCCGCGAGCACCGCGATGACCGCCGACGAATCGACAATTTGCTGCTGGTTAAACGCGATCGGAAGCAGCTTTTTTTGCAGCTCCTTGTCGTGGAAAACAAGGAAGCGCCAGGATTGCGTATTGCTGCTCGAAGGCGCCAGCGAGGCTTCTGCCAGAATTTCCTTCAGCTCGGACTCGGAGATCGTCCAGTTCGGATCGTACTGACGTACGGAATGGCGATCGCGGACGACGTTGACATAGTCGGTTGCGCTTGCGATAGTTTCGCTCATAAATATTCCCTCCACTTAATGATCTATGTGTGTGTGAGTTGATCACAGTTAACGTCGCGAGCCGGCTTAACCGGTATCGGGACAGCGTTCAACTGTGCTCTTTCAAACACAGTATACGGCCGCCCCCGCCAACTGTCAACATGCGAATTACAGTTCGCATCGGGGTCACAAGGGGCTGATTCCGATATCATCCAGCATGACTTTCACCGGACCGCCGCTCAGCACGAATGAGATCCCGCTGATGGTACCCGGCTCGAAGGACGGATTCGCCTCCGTCCAGGCGCTAAGCTGCAAGCGATAGGTTTGGAAAACCGGCTCGAACGGCTCCCGGTATTTACCGTCGTCAACAAGAGACTCCAGCGGGCCCAGACGGGTAATCGAGGCGCGGAATAGCGGCTGCGGCGATCCGAAATCCGAGAGCGGCAGCTCGACATAGGTTCCATTCGCATCCGTAAGGCCGACCCGGATCGCCGCTGCGTTAAACGTCCCGCTCTGACCCTGCAGGTCGCGGGACAGATCGGCCATCGCAAAGGTGAGCGCAGCTTTGCCGTTTGTGTAGGCGCCGGTCGCAAAGGCTTTTTCCCACGTCATCGTGTATTTGCCGTCGGTTGCCCACTGCAACGCGAGCCCCTGCGTCCCCTTGCCGTGCCGCTGCCTGTCCAGCGCCTCGGCGACTTCTGCCGCCACGCCCGCCGACGTCCCGGATATGCCTGCGCCGGGAATCGCCGGGACGGCATCCTGATCGTCGAACCTGGCCAACGCGATGAAGGCGTCGATCTCGTAACGACTGACGTACCGCGTAGCCGGAAGATAGGCGCGCGCCGAGCGATAGTCTACGAACAGCGGCATGTACGCGGCATCTCCGCCTAGCGTCGCCTCCATGAAGGCGGTCAGGTAGACTTGGGCGACCAGCCGCTGTTCCTCTCCCGGGAGCGCCGGTTTGCGGAGGAAAAGTCCCGCCGGCAACGAGCTGTCGCGCTGGCCCCAGCTCTCGTTAAATTGCCCGTGGTTGGCGCCCTCTATGTAGAGGGACGCTTTGAACGCCGAACCGGCTAGCCCGGCCCCGCCCGCCGGAAACGTCGTGCGCGAATACTGCCGGTCGCCGAAAAAATCGTTGATGTCGGCATCGGATGCACCTTGCAGGGTCAAGTAAGAGATGCCGCGAAGCCGCGCTTGCTTGCCGTCCACGACAGTGTCGGTCGGCGCGATCGCGGCCACGGATACGATCCGATAGTCCGCCGCCGGGGGCAGGGACGCATCGCCCTCGAACCATTCGTCCCGGTCCGCCGCCATCGCGACCGCTTGCCCGCCTCTCGAGTGGCCGACAAGGGATATTTTTTGCAAATTCATCTTGCCGTAGAGCGGAGAGGCCGCATCTTCGTTAAAGTCCCGCAGCTGGCCGATATGCCGAAGCAGCATCCAGGCCCTCAGCTTCATATCCTGATCGGGAATGCCCGACCAGACGGAATAGTTCAGGAAGTTCTCGTCGATCGAGACAGCGATGTAGCCTCGGCTGGCGAGCTGCTCGCCCAGATAGGCGTAGCCTTCGTCCGAGTAATCCTCCATCGCGTGATTGCCATGTACGATGAGCACCAGCGGAAAAACGCCTTCGCCGCTGGGCATCCACACGCGCCCGTTTAACGGAAGCGTCTTCGGACCGAACCCCCAGTACCACTTGCGGAGAAGCGGCCAGTCCTTCAAATAGACGGACGCATCCGCCGGCTTCGAGACCAACTGCGCGTTCTTGCCGAACTCGGGGCGACGATCGGTGCCGCTCCCGTAGGTGAAGACATCGTAAGCGTAGCTGCCCGGCAGCGACGGATCGCCCGTCGTCAGCGGAAGAATGGCGCTCTCGGCGCCATCGGCGTCCCCTGCGCTCCCTTCGCCCGCGTCGGCCGCGGAATCGGCATCGTCCATCGAAAAGCGACCCGGCCAATCCGGCCTCAGAAGGGAAGGATCTGATGCCCAGGCAACCGCTCCGCCTAACATCGCCAGCGCAAGAATAGAAGCCATCCGCCCGCGCTTGCCGGTCTCCCGTGCGATCGCTGCGCCAAGCAGCCAGCCCGTCCCGGCGGCGGCGAGCGTATAGGCGCATGCCAATAGAAGCGACAGGATGACGCCCATATCGCTAAAAAACAGCAAAAAAAAGGCAAGCGCGCCCGTGTACAGCAGGCCGCCTGCGGTCGCGAACGGACCGGACAGCCGCGGTACGAACGTCAATACCCATGCGACGAGCAGCGAGAATAAAGCGAAGGCTCCCGTATGCGCGGATATAGCCGATATAAGATCGATCGGCGTTCCGAAGCCCGTCGGCGATCCTAGTATGCCCGTGCCCGCTGCGGCGCTCCCCGCGATCCAAAGCCCCGCAATTGCGCCACGCCAAGGCCCTTGATCCCCGGCGAAAGCGCGTCCCAGACGTCCTTCGCCCGGCTGCAAGCTGTAGGCGCGGCGCGCCGGCGCTATACCGGCCTCTCTGTCGCCCATGCCCGTCAGCCCCTTTTATCGTCCATCCCATTTCCTTTGAATCTATTATAACGCCGACAGGTGGCGCCGTCCTATGTCCAAGTTCAGGAACGGTGCCGGAAAAACGATCGACGCCGCGCAAGCCGTTATCCCGCATGGCCGATCAGCCCAAGCCATTTCCAATAGGGCACGCAGGCGACGGTCAGCAGCAGCACGGCGAGGCCGTAGCCGAGCGCTGTCAATTGGCCCTGGCGATGCGTGAACGATCGGCCTTCCGCGCTATAGTAGCCGGTCAGATAGGTCGGGGACTGATAGGCAAAAAAGAACGGATCGGTCGACAGCAAGATGACGAAAACGAGCACCCACGGGTGAATGCCTGCCTGCGCCGCCAGGCCCGCGGTCGATACGACAAGCAAAATGACGGCCGCATCGTCACGGACGACCAGCGTCACGAGAAACGACAGTAGCACGACCGAGACGAGAAACAGCGTAGGCGAGCCTGAAAAGGAAGCCATCCGCGCGCCGAGCACGTCCGACATCGCATCCACGACCCCAACATGCTCGGCAACCTCGGCAAAGCTGAAGGCGACGCCGATGAACAGCAGAAACGGCCAATCGATGCCCGTTTTCATCGCCTGTCCGTCCAGCACGCCGAACACGACCAGCGCCGCGAAGCCGAGCAGCATGACCCAAGCATAGTCCAGTCCGTGCAGCGGCTGCAGAATCAGCAGCGCGATCGACCCGAGCGCAGCCGCGGCCGTCACGCGCTCGCTCCGGGTCCACCGTCCGATCAGCTTCAGTTGATCGTCGAGCACCTCCCGCCGGATCGGGCGTCCGGGCTCTCGCCTGCGAAAAGTCCAGGCCATGTAGCCCGCCATCGCACCGCCGAAGACGAGGAAGGCCGGCAATGCGTAGATCAGCCATTGGAACCAGCTTACGCCATTTGTCCCGCCGGCCATGCCCAGCGCCATAACGTTGGTGTAAGAGCCCGTCAACACGAACGGCGCCGTGAAGCCGTAAAATACCATCGCGGTGAGCGACAGACCCGCCATGCCGCGCGAGCGGTCGGCGAAGCCCATCGCTTCGGACAGCGTGCGGGCAATCGGCACGCCGAGTCCGACCTTCGCCGAAGAAGAGGGAATCAGCGGATTCAGCAGCGCACCGCTCGCGATAATCCCCCAGAACTGCCCGCGGTAGCTGGCGGGAAACAGCTTCAACGCGAGCAGGGAAAAGCGATACAGCAAACCGGACTTCGTAATCGCCGCGCCCAGGGCCAAAATGAACAGCATGTAGAGCCAGCTTGGCGAGGCAAAGCCGGACAGTGCAACCGACGGCTCGACAACGCCGCCCGCCACCCACAGCATCGCCATGAACAGCGCCACGAGGTAGTCCGGCACGACGCGCACGATCCACATAACGACAGCGGCGATGCCGATGCCGATAAAGTCCATCCCTTGCCGGGTTAGCCCGGCGAACGGATCGGCGAAGTGGAAATAAAGCAAACCGGACAGCGCCAGCACGATGCCGGCGAGCCACGGGAGGCGTCCTCCGCCCAGGAGCGCGCCCGCCTGCTCGACGAGCCGCTTGTTCCGCTCGTCCCGCAGCTTCTCTCTGGCCAGGCGCAAACCCTGCTCCGCGCTCTCCGGCTCGGTGCCGGGGAGCGATTCGGCAAGCCGCATGTACTCCAACGCTTTGTGCGGACGGCCCGCCTGCCTGCACCATTCGGCTCCCCATGCGTACAGGGCCGCGGTCTGCGCGGGCTCAAAGCGTCCGGACGCCGTCTCGAGCGCCGTCTCGAACCGGACGTATCCCTCTTCGCGGCCGCGTGCGAGGCAATCGTCCAGATAGGCGGCAAACAAGCCTGGTCGGTCGAACAACAGCTCGTCGGGGCAGCGTGCCAACAGGTCCGCGAGCGGCAAGTCCTGCTGAGACGTCGGGTCCGACGCGGAAGGCCGCTGCGCGATTGCGCCGGCCGCGCCGCGGCTCAGCGGCTGCTGGGTCGCGGCTTCCAGCGCTGCGGCGACCTGGCCGCGAGACGGCGCTGCCGCCCCGGTGGCGCTTGGCGAAGCATCGGCTGCGCGTAAGGCGGATGCGGTGTCCAGCAGCACGAGCAGCGCCTCCCAAGCTCCGCCGTCTGCCAGCACAGCGGCCGCAGCCGCCGGATCTCCTGTAGCCGCATAATATTGCGCGGCGTCATGCGTCAATTGCGCTCGGGCGCCGTGCCCGTGCCGCTCGACGTACAGCTCCTTCAATACGGCTCGCACGGCCGGCATAACGGCGATGCGTGCGGCGCGATCCGGATCCTGACGGAGCATCGCGCGAAGGTCAGCATCCGCTGCCAGCGCAGCGTCGAAGGAGCCTAGTCCGGACAGTCGCTCCAGCAGAGGCTTGTCCGCAAACGGCAGCGCCGCCGCCGCAAACATTGCGTCCGCAATCTCAGCCGGCCACTGGGACGCCTGCTGACGGACCCGTGCAGTCTCCGCTTCGCGCGTCTCCGTCAGCCGCGCGTTCGTCTGCGTCAGCCTGCCGGACAGCAAACGGATAAAATAGGCAGAGAGCACGGCGTGCTCCTCGATCAGCTGCCGAAATGTTTCTTCGCCGATCTCGAAAAGCTCCGTCTCGGCTGCGGCGACGGCCGTCGCGCTGCGCGGCTCTCCGGTCAGAAGCGCCATCTCGCCGAGCATATCTCCCTCGTGCAATACGGTCAGCGCCCGCCGCGCGCCTTCCTCCGTCTCCACGTATAGCGCGATCTGACCGCGCAACACGACGTACATGCCATCCCCCGGGTCGCCTGCGCGAAACAACGTCTCGTCCGCCCGCAACGTGCGCCGCTCCAGTCGCCCAAGCACCTTGGCCAGGTCCACATTGGACAGCCCTTTAAACAGCGCGATATCCGCTATATCCACAAACATACCTCGACTTAGCAGTAAAGTAACTTCATGTCGTCTATCTACCTCGCACCCAGGCTCACGCGTACCCATAGCGGCAAAAAACTGCCGCTATCTACCTCGTTCCTGCGCTCGCGCGAAACCATAACGGCAAAATTTGCCGCTATCTACCTCGTTCCCGCGCTCCCGCATGCCCGAGTAACCATCTCAGCCGCCCTTGCTACTGCCGCCTCGAGAGAGGCCCGATTTAGCGCCACCCTCGTTTCCTCACCGTATATCGTAAGCCCGGCAGCACGCTTAAACCATTGCCGAAAGTTAACGCCTTAGTGTCCCGGGCGCGGACGGCCGCGCATGCGGGCCAGCACTTGCTCGATGTCCTCGGGGTGCAGCAGCTCGATCGGGGACATGCCCTTGTCAAAGTGCAGGCCATCGGCTTCGATCAGCAGCACGTACTTGCCGTTCATGCGGGCGATATGGATGGAATCGCCGTAATCGGTCATCTTGGCCCGGACGGAAATGTCGTCGGCCTTGAACTTCAGCTCCAGGTCCGGCTGATACTCGACGATATGGGCGGTCGCGCCCATGACGTCTTCATGCGTCCACTTCTCCTGCAGCTGCCGCTTGTCGCCGGCCGCCCACATCTCGAATTCGCGCGCCTCCTGCGCCCAGCTGCCGCTGCCGCGCGCAGCCCGCGATATGCCTCCGCCGCCTCCGCCATAGCCGCCTCCGCCATAGCCGCCTCCGCCCTGACCGCCGTATGCGCCGCCGCCCGAGCCGGCTTCGTCGTAACCCGCCGCCCCGTAGCCCGGCTCGCCATAGCCCGTATCCGCCGAAGGATCGCGCTGCCGGATCGCCTCGTACTCGCCGTAGCCGCCGGCAGCGTCGCCGCCGGTCCCGTAGTCGCCGGCCATGCCGCCGTCCTGCAAGGCGCCCGGGCCGCCCATCGCTCCCGCTCCGCCGTCCGCCGCATAGCCCGTCTCGCTCTCCGTGCCGTCTCCCGACCATTTGCGCTCCATATATTCTTGCACAAGGCCCAGGACCTGATCGTTCACGATCTCCGGCTTCGACTTTTCGTACGAAACGTATTTCAGGAAGTCCTCGAAGTAACGCGCATGCGACGCCTGATGAATCTTCACCTCGTAAGGCTCGAGCATCCCTTCCTCCGGCATGTGGGGATACTGAATGGACTTGATGTTGCGCGCGCTGATGGCCATGTCGACCTTGGAGATCAAGCTGCGCTCGTCGGAGATGCGGGCGATCTTGGACTCGAAGTCGCACTTCAGCACGAATACGAACGGCTCGTCGAACAGCTCGTTCACCTTGGCCGCCGCCACGATAAACGCGCCTCCGCGCACCGCGCTCGTGTCCATGTAGCTCCGGAGCACGTCGTCGCACGCATAGTGGAACTGCTCCTTGGTCGTGGCCACGCGCAGCCGCTGGAACAGATTATAGTTCGGGTTGCTCTCGGGCTCCTGCCCCGGTTCCATAATGAAGCGGCCGATTTTGGTCGGCGCCGCGGCGGTATCCGGGTTGATGTCGGCCTTGCGCTTCGCGATCCGCGCGAACTCTTCGTCGAGAAACGACTTGACCTCGCTGTCCTCGTAGTCGTAGTGATCCAGCGTTTGATAATGCTTGTATCGCTTGTTCGTGTCCGTCTCCTTGTCGCTCTCCGACTGAATAACGAAGAAGGACAGGTATTGTATCGAAAATCTCATTGGATACGGTCTCCCTGCTCTATCGAATCTGGTTCCGGCATAGCCGCTCTAAGCCAAGTGTACCGATCGCAGCTCGCAGTTGTCCAGCCCCGGGACATCCGAATCTGCCGCTGACACCCTGTTGTCACCCGCGCTTCCGTATTATAACGTTATTACAAATGAGGAGGCCCTCCCATGCCCGCCAAAATCGACTATAAAAAACACGACAAAGCGCTCTATCTGCCCAAAGGAGAGCCTGCCATCCTCGACGTGCCCCCCATGTCCTTCGTCGCGATCGAAGGCGAGGGGGATCCCAACCGTCCCGAATTCGCGCTGGAGACGGAGGCGCTGTACGCGCTAAGCTATGCCGTCAAAATGTCGTATAAAGGAAGCGATGCGCCGGAAGGGTACTACGACTATACGGTCTATCCGCTGGAGGGCGTATGGGGTCTCGTCGATCTGGCCTTGCCGGCCACGGACAAAAGCAATCTGAAGTACACGATTATGATACGCCAGCCCGATTTCCTCACAGCGGACGGGTTCCGATATTTTGTGGAAAAGACGGCGGCCAAGAAGTCGAGCGCGCTGCTCTCCAGGTTAAAATTCCTTACTGTAGCGGACGGCCTAAGCTGTCAAATGATGCATACGGGCAGCTACGACGACGAGCCGGCCAGCTTCGAGCGGATGGAGGCCTTTTGCGCAGAGGCGGGCTATCGTCGCGCGTCGAAGCTGCATCGCGAGATTTATATTTCCGATCCGCGCAGGACGGCGCCGGAGAAGCTGCGGACGGTGCTGCGGTTTGCGGTAGCGAAGTAGGCGAGTCGGCAAAATGGCCTCCGGCTAGCGGCGCCCATGAAAGGCATGCCGGTACGCCCGCGGCGTCAGGCCTTCTCTGGCGCGGAAGCAGGACATTAAGTAAGCGGCCTGCTGGAAGCCCGTCTCTCTCGCGATCTGCAGAATCGGCAGGTCCGTCTGCAAACCTTGCTATTTATTTAGTCAATGCAATCCGGCTATCTTCCCGCAAGCTGACGCAAAAATCTGCGGACAGCAAGAAAACCGCCGGGGCAGATCGCGGATCGCCCTGACGGTCTCTTCTTAAATTGGTGGATAACCGAATCTTGATTATGCGAAACGCCTGGGTACGGCTCATCCGACCGACGTTAACGTTCCCATTGGTCAGCGTTTCGCCCGCCCGCGTTGTTCTTTCGCCGCAATGCCTGCAGATATGCATCTATTTCCGCCAATGTCGGCCCTTTTAAACAGGATAGATGCCAAAACGCAGTTATTTTCCTCCAATAGCCTAATTTCCGGCTTGTATTATGCATTTACCTGCACATTTGCAGGTATTTCATCCAGTGCCGTTGGTTGGCGGACAATACATGTACAAATGCAGGTTTTTCGATCCGCCCAACAACATCCGACAAGCTCCGTTAGACCAGTGGTTCGCCCCCTCGCTTGGCAAGCTTGGGGCAGGCAGGACGCTAACCCCATAAACGCTAACTTAACTAGGAGGAGCAATATTCGCGCAGCGTGCAGGTCGCCGTCACCGACGTTGCGGCATCTTCGAACCGCAGGGACTGCTTGCTGGGCAGCACAAGTTCGACGGGGATGCCTGCGGGACCTTCGGCCGTCAGGACGAAGCCGCCGCTTTCGTCCACCCGCCAGTCTACGCGCACCGGACCGTGGCGCGTAACGACCGTCCCCCGGGCCCAAGTCAGCGGACCGGGCTTCGGCGCGATGCGAATCACGTCGAAGCCGGGCAGCGCGGGCTGTACGCCCAGCACCTCGGCGGGGAACTCGTACAGCGGGATTGCGCCCCAAGCGTGGCAGTCGCTGCGCTGGGACACCGGGTCCTCCATCCATGTCGTCAGGTTCAGATCGACCTGTTCCGTCCACTTGCTCCACAACGCGAACGATTTGCCGTACATCTCGGCCCGGGATAGCGCGCGGAACAGAAAATAAGACATGGAGAACGAGACTTGGGCAAGCGTCGGATCCGTCAGCGTCTGCCGCATGAGCGAGCGGGCTTCCTCGCCGGATACGGTCCCGGACAAGACGGCCCAGATCTGGCTATGCTGACTGTACGCCTCCACGCCGGGTCCGTCTTGGAACAGCTGCCGGTCAGGTGACAGGCAATAAGCGCGTACCGCCTCCTGCACCTTTTCCGCTCGGCGTTCGTATTCCGCAGCCGCGTCGGCTCTGCCGGTCGCCTCGTTCAGCTCGGCCGCGATCTGCAGCGCGGCGATATACAGGAAGCTGTAGACGGTAATCGGCCCCTGCAGGCTTGCAGTGGGCACGCCCCATAATCCATGCCATTCCTCGACCCAATCGACGAACGACCAATAGCCCTCGGGCGCAGCCCCCACGATGCCCTGCTCGTTTAACTGTCTGTCGAACCAGCCGAGCACTTGCTCCATCGTTGGCCGGTAGCGGATGACAAGCTCCCGATCTCCGTAATAGCGGTAATGATCGCGCAGCATGAAAATCCAGTATAAGGCGAACCCCGGTATCACCTGGGGAAAAACGGACGGGTAGCGGCACTGGAGCATCCCGTTCGGCAGCATCGAGCTATGAAAATCGTGAATCGCCCGCCGCGCCAGCCGGTCGTCTCCGCTCACGTTGTAAGTGAATATGGCCTGCATCATCGTGTCCATCGTATATTGGAGCTGCTCGTAAAAAGGACAATCCTCGTAGGTCTCGTGCATACAGTTCTTGAGCGTGTTAAGGCTGATGTCCCATAGCGGCGAATAAGCGGGATCCGAGCATTCGAAAACGGCTGCTGCATCCATCGGATAACCGGTCTCCCGATAATGAAAGCTGCGCAGACGGAGCGGTTCGTCGGCGGTCTCGATCGTCAGCCGGACATACCGGAAGGTGCGGAACCAGAACGGCTCGTAGACTTCCGCTTGCCCATGCGAACCGTCCCGGCCGGCCACCCGATACGTATCCGTTTCCCCGTACAGGATCTTACCCTCGCTCGCGTCGTCCCGGATGCCCTTGCGGCGTTCCCCCCGCGGACCGGGAGGATCTTCGTAACACTCCGCGCAAAGCGTACGGACGAGGCTGCCGGCGCCGCCGAACAACTCGAACCGCAAGTAGCCGGTGGACAGGCGCTCTGCCGCAAGATCGATAACGATGCGCGTATTCGGCGGCACGACAAGCGGCTGACGCGACCCCATCGGGGCGATTGCGCCCGCAGACGCCTCCGCCGCCAGGAGCATCGCCGCATCGCGGTCTATGCCTTCGGTGCGGACGATCGCCGAGAAATCGCGCCTGATCTCGTAAAGCGGCGGGATCGGACGCTCGGCGAGGAACCAGGGAGGAAGCTCCCCCGTCATCGGATAAGCCGTCGGGCTGACCGCAACGGCCGAGGCCCAGGACGAATCGTCGAATTCAATGCCTTCCCAGCCATGCGGAACCTGTCCGCCGTCAACCGTCTCCGGATAGCCCAAGTAATGCCGGCCCATCTCTCCCGGTTCATAACAGGTAGAGCTGTCTTTTAGACAGCGCCAGGAGGCGTCCGTCTTCAGCATCAACCGTTCGCCGCCGTCCGCACCTTCCAGCACGCCCTCCAGCAACAATCCGCCCTGCGATGAGCGGAAGACGGAGATCGGCCCCGCCTCCCCCATACGCAGCGGCTCGGATGCCGCGAAATGCACGACTTTTACGGCAATCGCGTTGGCCCCCGCGCGCAGCAGCCCCGATACGTCAATCGTCTCGTAGTAATGAACGTTGCCGTTTCCCTTGCAGGGGCCGACAGCCGCCGACACCCCGTTGACATATAGACGGTACCGGCTGTCCGCGGATACGCGGAGCGTCAGCCTTGCGTCGGCGTCGGCAAGAGTGAAAGAGGTCCGAAAATAGGCGATCTCCGTGAGCGCGGTTTCGGATCGCGCATGCAGCGCCTCCGTCCATATCCATTCTGCTGTCCAGCTTGCGTTAGTCTCCATATGCGCTCCAATTCCTTTTCTTTGTCTTGATCTTGTGGAAGACGACCGGCTGCTCCGCCGCCGGCAGTCGCCGTGCCCGGCGACGTCTGGCTGGCCATGCTGCTGTCGGCAGGCTTCGCCGTATTGCCTTCGTTCCCGCTGCAGGCTGCGGTCGTTATCGCCGTGCGGCTGCGAGAATCGCCGTCGAGCTTGAATGCTGGCGGAGCATTTCTTGTAAGCGCTTCATGAAGCACACCCTCATTATAGGGACCGCTGCAGGCGATGTCTTTGCCGATCCGGACAAACGACAAGCGTATTCGGACACCCGATCCGCTCATACGCCGGCTTTATGCTTTTGCCTGTACTGCGTGGGCGTGCAGCCCTCGAACTTCTTGAATACCTTGTTGAAAAAGGTCACGTCCGGAAAGCCGACCTCCTGCCCGATCGTCACGATCTTCTCGCGGGTCGAGGACAAATACTTCTTGGATTGCTCCACCCGGATGTAATGGAGAAAGTGAATGACGCTCATGCCCATTTCTTTTTTGAACACTCGGGACAAATGCCTCGGGCTGCATCTGGCGATCTCGGTTAGCCCCTGCAGCGAGATTTCCTGCGTATAATTGCGCTCGATATAAGCGACGACCTTCTTCAGCGTAGCGTCTCCCACCGGCTGCTTGTCCGCGGACTGCTGCGGACGGGCGCACTTCTGCGAATAGACCGCATGCTGGCGGCTCAGACAAATAATCATCTCCAGCAGCTTGAGGATGATGAGCGACTGATAGCCCGGCAATTGCTTCTCGAATTCGTATTCCATCCGCGTAATGAGGCTGTAGACCTCCTCGCGGGAGCTCTCATCCAGCTTCAGGAGCGAGTGAAAGCGGACGTCCTCCCCCGAAAACGGCGGTACGTAAAACAGGCTCATCAGGTCCGCGTGATCTTGCGAGCCGAGGATGCCCCAGTTGATGAGCTGCGGAAAGAAGAGCAGATTGACCAGCTCCACCTGCTCGTCCTTGCCGATCTCGTAGGTATGGAGTTCTCCGGGGTTGATAATGAACAGATCGCCCGGATAGATCTTGTATTTGAGCTCGCCGAACTGCTCGGAGTGAAAGCAGTGCGTGACATGTCCTTTGACGACAAACGCAATCTCCGTAAACTCATGACTGTGCAGGGGAAGAATCGGCATCGACTCCCAGTTATGCACGTAGCGCTGAACGAAGAAGGGAAAGCTCTTGTCCGCGAAGTACTCTTTGCCTGAAAAGTTGTGAATATACTTCAGTTCTCCGTCGTTCATAGGTCACCTCTATTCCGGCGAGCCGTCGTCGTCCTTCGGCACGGCCGTAATCGACAGCTCCTTCAATTGCTGCTCGGCGTCGAAGGCGCCCGGCAGCTCCCGGCCGATATTCATATTGGCGAGCGCCAGGTCCTCCGGCTCCGTAGAAGCCAGGAAGCAGCCATCGTATGCCAGCTTCTCAGCCTTCCGCACATAGGGCAAAATATCGAGCTCGATCGTCGCCCATTCGCCGTCCTGCAAGCTTTTGGACAGATAGGCGTCGGCAGCCATGTTGTAGATGAACTTGTAGGTCGTATCCTCTTTGCCGCCGTCCTGGAAGTACGACTCCTTGGGCAGCGGTTCGCGGTTATCGAACAGCGGCAGGCCAAACCAGTAGTAATCGCCGTAGCCGGGGCTCGAGTGGTTTTTGTTCTGTATGGTCAAGTACCACGAGACTTGCGCCGCATGCAGCGAAGGGTCGTACTCGGCGTCCGTCATCCGCGGCTCGAACTGCGAGATTCGGATCGAAGCCTTCACCCGCAGCTCCGACAGCGCATTCAGGAACGGCGTTTGGAGAAAGTATTGCTCGATCAGCAGATGCGGCCAGTCCTCGCCGTTTTTGCGCGGGCACTCGCATTCCTTGGAAGCGATCGTCTTGAGGGTGATCTCGCCCGCATTCGTGTCGGTTGTAATCGCCTTCGATTTGTTCGAATATCGAAATATGCCCGGCGCGAGCATCTCAGCCTGCGTCCCCTCCAGCGAATACCGCGTTCCCCACTGCGCCACCCGCCACAGTGGATACACGCCGTAAGCCTGACCGTCGTTCAGAAGTCCATGACCCGGTCCCCGGTCTCGATCCATCTGATGCCCATAAGATTAAAGCCGTTGAGAGAATGGTCGTCCATGATGACGGCTTCCTCCTGCGAGCGGCCCTCCCGCACGCCCGTCGGCGTTGCGGAAGCCGATGGCTGCAAGGATTCTCCGGTCGTTGCCTGCGGTCTCTCGCTCTCCATAGCCAGCCCCTTCTTTGTCGCATGACCCATGTTGTTGTCGCTGCAGCCGAGCAAGAGCGCCAGCCAGGATAGCGATATCAATATCCTTTTCGTGTATCCCTTGTGCTTGCCTGTCATAGCATTCCTCCGTCACGCGGGACGGTCTCCGTGTTCGCTTTGCCTACTCTATTATAGTGAGCGATTGCACGAATGGATTGATCGATCCGGACATCGAACAGGTCGATCGGGACATGGAAACAAGAACAAACGACAGGGGCAGATCACCCTGACGGTCCATTCAGGTTAGCGAATATCCGAAACTTGAGTCGCGCGGAACGCCCGTCGATGGCTCATCCGAGAGCCGTTCCGATGGGCCGGCGTATCGTCCGCCTGCGTATCGCCGCCCGCGAATCGCCGCTCGCGTACCATCCGCCCGCGTCGCTCTTTCGCCGCAATTCCTGCAGATATACATCTATTTCCTCCGATATTTCTCCTTTCGAGCAAAAAAGATGCAAAAACGCATCTATTTTCCTCCATCGGCCCGACTTCCGTCCTGCGCCTTGCATTTACCTGCACATTTGCAGGTATTTTATCAAGTGTGGCGAGCCGGCGGAAAATACATGTACAAATGCAGGTTTTTGACCCGCCAAACATCCGAAAAGAGCTGTCGCGCCGAAAGGGTGCTTACCTGTCTTCAATTGGGGCATAATGGTACGGTCGGCAGCCGATGATCAAGGAGGTCGCAACCACGATGAATCAACACGATCCCAAGAATGTAACGGGCACAATCCGCTTGGGCGTCCTGCTCGCTATGCTTGCCGTCGCCGCCTGGACGGGCTTGGCTTTGCGCGCCGGACATGCCGATGCCGCGGACACTTCTTACCACAAATGGAGTCTGATCGCGATCGCGGAGACCAAAGACAAATATCCGAAGGCGGCGCTCGTCGATTATTCGCACATCGGCAGAACGCAGCTCGGCGGCGGACTCAGCGAGGAGAAATTCAAGCTTTGGCTCCGCCAGGCCGACCGGGAATTCGGCGTGTTCGTGACCGTCCGGTTCAGCGACGCCGAGGATCGTCTGGTCTCGGTCGCCATGAGCGAGACGCCCCGCTGAGTCGGAAGTCATGGAGAAAAGTCCCTTTTTTGATCGAAATCGCAATTTGTCGTTTGACGGCGCTCGCACGCGTTTAAGTACAAATTAAGCCATGAGTCATTGGACGCGTCGTTCCCCGGGGTCGAACCCGGGGCGCTGCTGCCGACTGCGCTTCGATCACGGCGGTACGATCTGCGGGTAGACGAACCCTAGACACAGCAAGCCCGCATAGCCGCCCTGCCCCGAGCAGGCTCCGGCCCATCAACTTCCCGTTCGTCTCCCGTCGCAGCGCGCGACGAAGACGGCGCACCCGGCCGCATGGCGGTTCGGGAGCGCCGTCTTTTTAGTTCGACAAGATCTCGTTCAACCGCCGCTCTGCCGCCGCCAGTCCGCTTGCCGGATCCGTGCGGTTCTGAATGATGCCCTGCAGCTCCTCCGACAAGGCGGTCAGCAACGCTGCGTACTTGTCCGTTTTTGGCGCCGGCTTCACGGTCCGCTGCGATTGGACGAACAGCTTGCGGTAAGGCAGCGCCTGATATTCCGCGCCTGACATGACGGCTGTATTGGCCGGGATGTGTCCCGCTTGCCCCCACAAGACGCTGCCGACCTCTGAAAAGTATTTGATAAAAGCCATGGCGGCGTCCCGCTTGGCGCCGGACGCGTAAGCCGGGATGGCCAGCGTGTGCGAACTGCCCCAGTGCGCATCGCTCCCGAAGATCGGCGGCAGCGGCATAATGCCTACGTTCAGCGCGGGGTTGGCCAGGAAGTGCCCCGCTTCCCATACGCCGCCGAACCACAGCCCGGCCCGGCCTTTGTCGAAGGAATCCCAAGGCGTTTTGTCGCTCAGATCGCTTAAGCCTTCGGCGAACAGCCGCTGATAAAAAGCAAGCACGCGGACGGCGGCATCGCCGGCGATCTCCGCGCGCGTGCCGTCCGGGCTGAGCAGATCGCCGCCCGCCTCATAATACAGGTCCAGGAACGGCTCCTGAAAATACGGCGTATTCACGGCAAAGGGCTGCACGTCCGGCACCCGTTCGCGAATTTGCCTCAAAAACCGGACGAAGCCTTCCGGCGTGGCTTCCCCGAGATCTGGCGTCCCGTCTGACCCGAGCGCGCCGGCTTTGGCCAAAATATCTTTGTTGTAATACAGCATATGAAAATGCGTGTCCAGCGGAATCGCGTAATGCTTCCCGCCAAAGACGACGCTTTGCGCGTTCGACGGGTCGATCTCCTCGAAGCGAAAGCCGGCCTGCTCCGCGAGTCCGTCGAGCTCCGTTAGGCGCCCCGCCTTAACGAGCGGGGACAGCCGGTCCGAATGAACGACGGCCACGTCGGGACCGCTGCCGAAAGAGAGCGCGGTGCCGAGCCTGGCGTAGTATTCGTTGGACTCGAGCCGGAGCTGCTTGACGAACACGGCTTCCTGCGAGGCGTTGAAGTCCCCGATGACGCGCTCGACGAATTCGCCCTCCCCCCCGCCGAACGGGTTCCAGAAGGACAGCACCACGGGCGCGGGGCCATCTCCGCTCGCCCCTGGCAGAACGTCGCCGCCGGAAGGGCCGAAGCAGCCCGACAGCAGCAGACACAGCGAGATGGCCAACAATGCCGCGCGCGTTCGCACCACGGATTCACGCTCCTTTCATTCATTTTTCGGATTCGGCAAACGGTTACAAGTTCTCACGGCCCGATGTCGTTCGACGCCTCCCGGTGCAAAGCGCGGTATTCCGAAGGAGACAGGCCCGTAATTTTTTTGAACACCTTCGAGAAATACTTGGGGTCCGGAATGCCGACCAGGCTCCCGACGTCTCCCGTTTTCATCTCTTGCCTCAGCAGCTCTTTGGCGTTGTCGATGCGAATCCGCGTCAGGTATTCCAGGAAGCTCTCGCCGACTTCCTTCCTGAACAAATTCGCGAAGTAATTTTTGCTTAAGTGCACATGGCCGCTTATGAATTGGAGCGAGATCTCCCGGTCGTAAAACTGCCGGATATAATTCGTCGCCTTGACGATGCTGTTGCGGTCGCTGTTGTACATACCGGCGATATGCCGCACCAGCGCCTCGAACGACTGCTTGAACCAAACCCTGCTCTCTTCGACCGTCTCGAGTCTGGACAGCTGGTCGTAATACTGCTTTTTCAGCTCCGTCACCTGTCGGTCGTCGTTCGCCACGTCCGGCCATAGCGTCGTCAGAATCATAAGCAGCTCGAAGCTGATGATGTGCGCCAGATCGGGATCGCGGCGAACGGACAGCCGATCGAACAGCGCATCCAGATACGCTGCAAGCTCGGCGGACTGGAACGCGTATACCATCGACTGAATCTGGCTTGTGCCGATGCGGAGCGGCTCCGCATGTTCCGCCGACGCGCGCTTGTCACCTACCCCATGGACGATGACGCGGCCGCTTCCGAGAAACATTTTCTGCTTGGCGGCTCCCGCCGCCTGGGCGTAAGACGACTTCAGCTCCGCCCATTCGCCGATGCGGCCGCCGATGCCGATCGACGCCTTCAAGTCGCATTCGCCGGAGAGCAAGGCAATAAGCGCCGCCGCCCGCCGCTTGACGCGTTCGAGCCCCGTCTCGGCCCCATGCGTCTCCCCGTCGCACAAGATGCAAATGTCTCCCTGCTTGTCGACAAAGACTTCATGGTCGCCGTCGTCCGGCATCCAGATCCGGCCGATCGCCTCTCTGACCGCCGCTTGCCGCTCCTCGAAGCCTTGCCCGGTTGAATTCAGACTGATGAGCAGCACGTAGGCCGCGCGAAGCGGAGCCAACCCGGCGAGTCCGGCGCGCTCGTCGCAGTCGGCCGCATCGCTGCCCGCGCCGTCCGCCAGCTCCGCCAGCAGCCGTTCCTTCCGAAGGCGTTCCGCCTGCGGATCGGGAGTTTCGGCGCCGCGCGCAGAGGCATGCAGCTTGTCCTTCACGCTCAGCAGCGCCTGCTCGAAGTCGCGCGGCATCATGTCCGACTTAATCAAATACTCGGAAACGCCGTGCTTGATCGCTTCCTTCGCGTATTGGAAATCCTCGAGATTGCTGAGAATAATGATCTTCATATCCGGCGCGGTCTTGCGCACCTCCGCGATCAGCTCGATCCCGCCCATAACGGGCATTTTGATATCCGTAATCAGAATATCGGGCGGCTCGTTCCCGATCAGCGCCAGCGCTTCCCTGCCGTTGGCAGCCTCACCCGCGAGCCGCAGCCCGATTTTGTCCCAATCGATCATGGACCGGATGCCATACCTGACGATCGGCTCATCCTCGACGATCATGACGCGATGCATGCCGCTTCCTCCTTCCTAGGTCATCAAGGGCAGCCGGATTCGAATCCGCGTGCCTGCGCCAAGCTCGCTCTGTATCCGGATGCCGTATCCCTGCCCGCAGATGAGCTTGATCCGCTCGTCGACGTTGGCCAGCCCGATTCCGCCCGGTTTGTCCTTGCCGTCCCCAGGCTGCTCGAGCATTCGCTGCGCCGCCTTCGGGTCCATGCCGACGCCGTTGTCCGCGATCTCGAACAGGATGCCGCCGCCCGGCTCGCGGGCGCATGCGATCTCGATCCGGCCGCCGCTCTCGCGGCCTTCGAAGGCGTGCATGATCGCGTTCTCGATGAGCGGCTGCAGGATGAGCTTGGGCGTGCGAAGCAGCTTGACCTCCTCCGCCATATCGACCGACGTCTCGATGTTGAAGTTGAACCGGAACTGCTGGATGCCCAGGTAGCATTGAACATGCTCGATCTCTTCCTCGACGGTCACCGTCTCTTCGCCTTTGCCGAGACTGATGCGGAGCAGGCGGGAGAGCAGGCTGACCATCTCCGCCGCGTGATTTGCCTTTTGGATCAGGGCCGTCCACTTAATGATATCAAGCGTATTATACAGGAAATGCGGATTGATTTGCGCTTGCAGCGCCTTCAGCTCCGCCACCCGCTTTTGATCCTGCTCGACATAGACGGCGTGCAGCAGCTCGTCGATTCGCGCGACCATCGCATTGAAGTTGCTGCCAAGCTCGTCGAACTCGTCATACCTGCGTTTCGTCTGATAGCGCGTAGACAACTCGCCGTCCATCACCCGCTTCATGAGCCGGATCATCTTGAGGATCGGCTTCGTGATCGAGCCCGCGAGCACGATCGCCGCGATAATCGAAAAGGCGATGCAGAACAGCGCGATGAGCAGGATAATCTGCAGCAGCCTGTCGGAGTCCTGATAGAGCGCCGACTTGGAAATGACGTTGACGACCATCCAATCGTTCGTCGTGAGCTTTTTGACGTTTACGATCAGCTTGTTGCCCCGATACGTCAGCGGAAACTTCAGTTCATCGGCGCTTGCCCCTGCGATCTGCGCATAGCCCCGCTCGCCGAGCACCTCGGTTACGGACCGGCCGATCATCGCGTTGTCCGGATAAGAGACGAGCCTGCCGCCGCCGTCGATGATGAAGCTCTGCAGGTCCCGGTTGTTGCTCGCGGCCTTCGAGACGAGTTCCTTGATGACATCCTCTCGAATATCGAGCACGGCCGCGATGCCGAGCGGGCTGTCGTCCGATATTTTATAAAGCTGTTTGGCCAGCGAAAAGACGAACGTGCTCTGCGAGTTCAGACTGTCCACGTAGGTGCCGTAGCGCGTCGGGAACCAGCGGAAGCTGCTGCCGTCGTCCAACGTTCGAAGGAAGGGGCGCGACTCGTTCTCCGTCCGCTCGCTCCAGCGGTAGATGCCTTTGATATAGTGCTGCCTGGAGATAAACGAAATGGACTGCACGTCCTGGTTGATCGCCACGATCGTGGACAGCTTCGTCGTCAGCGACAGGCTGTCGAGATCGTACTGCGCCGGATCGGCATCGTTGAGCTTGCGCAGCATGGAGACGATCTCCGCGTTGCCGAGCACCTGCATCATCATTTCCTTGTAGATGCCAAGACGCGTATCCAGATTGTCGGCGGTCTGATCGAGCAGATGCTCCGAGTACTCGGTCGCCTTCTCGTTGATTGTCGACCTGGAGATCGAAAACGAAATAATTCCCATGACCACGAGCGGCGTCAACGAGAACAGAAATAAAAGCAGCATCCACTTTGCGCGCATGCTGCTTTTCCATATGAGTATCGGCGACAAAATGCGTCTCCAGCGAGGCGCTTCGGGTTCATGGTTCATGCGTGCAGCCTCTTCTCTGGCGGTTATCCCTTCACGCCGGACATGGATACCCCTTGCACGATGTGCCGTTGGAGCAGCACGAATACGATGATGGTCGGGATCGCTGCGATCGCGCTGGCCGCCATAATCAAGTTCAGGGACATCGTATTATTCGACAAGAAGGTCGGCAGCCCTGCCGAGAGGATCATGTTTTCCGCCGAAGTGATCGACAGGTAAGGCCACAGGAAATTGTTCCACGATAAAATGAAGTAGAAGATGCCTACGGAGATCATGGCCGAACGCGTCAAGGGCAGGCACACGCGCCACCAAAGACCGAAGCTGCGGCTGCCGTCGATCTGCGCGGCCTCCAGGTAATCCCGGGGCACGCCGTCCATAAATTGCTTGAGCAGCAGGATGCCGATCGGGTTGGTCAGTCCCGGCAGGATGATGGCCCATATATTATCGATCAGCTTGAGATGAAGCGCCGTCTCGTAGAGCGGGATCAGGATGGCCTCCGTCGGGATGAGCAATCCGGACGCGACCAGGACGAAGAAGACGCCGCGCGTCTTAAAGGGCAGCTTGGAAAACGAGAAGGCCGCCAGCGAGCTGAACAGGACGGCGATGACCGTCGTGAGGAAGCCGATGACGACGCTGTTCCAGGTCCAGCGCAAGATTTGCGAATCGCGAATGACCTTCGCGTAGTTGTCCGTGTTCAAGCCCGACCAGTCCACCCAATCGGACAGCGAATACACGGTCGCGCCGTCGGGCTTCAGAGAGACGAGCAGCATCCATACGAGCGGGAAAACGAACAGCAGCGCAAGCAGCGCCGCCGCGATATTTAAAAGCCACCTCTTCATGCGAATCTCTCCTCATCCGTCTTTCCGGTCGGTCAATTTAAACTGAATCACGGCGATCATCAGCATGATGACGCAGAAGACGATCGACTGCGCGGACGCGAGGCCGAACATATCCTTCTTGAAGCCGGTCACGTAGATGTAACGGATCATCGTGTTCGTGGAATCGCCGGGACCGCCGCCCGTCATGATCTGCACCTGGCCGAACAGCTTGAGGCTGCCGATTACCTGGTAGAAGATCTGAATCTTCATGACGCTCGACAGGCCGGGGATTGTGATATGCCTGAACCGCTGCCAGGCGCCCGCTCCGTCGATTTTGGCCGCTTCGTAGTGATCGGCGGGAATCTCCTGGAGTCCGGCCAGGAACAGGACCATGACGAATCCGACGGTCCACCAGTCCGTCACGATCGTGATCGCCCACCAGACGAGACTCCGGTCGGTGAGCCAGTTGGGATGGCCGGCGCCCAGCAAGCCGAGCAGCGCGTTGACCGGACCGTTTTTCGCGTCGAACAGATGCAGCCAGATGAAGCTGATGACCGATACGGAAAGGACGTACGGCAGGAAAAAGGCGGAACGGATCGCCGTTCGGAACAAAATGCGCTGATTGATGATGAGGGCGAGGATGAGCCCCAACACGATAACGGTAGGCGTGCACATCAGCACGAAGTAAAAGGAATGCCACAAATAGACGTAAAAATCGGGATTGTTAAAAATTTTCTCGTAGTTTGCGATGCCGACGTATTTCTCCATTCCCCGAATGCCCCAGACATGCAGGCTCATCCATATCCCGCGGCAGACGGGCCACAGGTAAAATACGGCGAACGGGATCAGGAACGGCATCAAATACATAACGGCCCTGAGCTCGGTCCGCATGCGCAGCGGCTCGCGTCTTGGCGACGCCACGGCTTTGCGCGCAGTGATTTGCGTCTTCATTGGCCATTCTCCTTAAGCGGGGCTTCTGTCTGCGGAAACGGAAGGGAGGCCGCCGGCGCCTTCGCGCCCTGCAGCTCCCTCCCGCCCTTGTAAGCTTTTAGTTGTCCAGCACCTCGTTGATCTGCTTTTCCAAGTCCTTCAAGCCATCCTCCGGCGACTCGTTGCCGAAGATAATGTTCTGGAGCGACTCGGAGATCGTGGTGACGATCGTCGTATATTTATCCGTCTGCGGCGCGAACTTGACCGTCTTCTGCGCCTCGATGAACTGATCGCGATACGGCAGACTCTTGTACTCGTCGCTCGCCGTGACGTTGGCGTTGGCCGGCACGTGGCCCGCTTTGCCCCAAGTCGAGCCGCCGACCTCGGAGAAGTACTTCATGAACTTCGCGGACGCTTCCTGCTTCTCCGCGGACACATAGGAAGGAACGACGAGAAGGTGCGAGCTGGCCCAGTGCGTCTGGCTGCCGAAGATCGGCGGCAGCGGCATCGCGCCGATGTTCTTGGAGGTGTCGCCAAGCAGCACGCCCGCTTCCCATACGCCGCCGAACCAGAAAGCTGCCTTGCCGTTGCTGAAGCTGTCCCAAGGATTCTTGTCGTTCAGATCGGCATATTTGTTTTTGTACACGTCCATGTAGAACTTCAGCACCGACAGCGCCTTGTCGTTGTTGATCGCGGCCTTGGTCATGTCGGCGTTCAGGATGTCTCCGCCCGCCTCGTAGTACAAGTTCAGGAACGGCTCCTGGAAATATGGCGTATTGACCGCAAGCGCCTGGATGTCCGGCACCTTGGACTGAATTTGCGCAAGCGTCTTCTCAAAGCCTTCCGGCGTCATCTCGCCCAGCTTCGGCGTACCGTCTTCGTTCAGCAGATCCGCCTTCTTCAGCAGATCTTTGTTGTAGTAGAACATATGGAAGTGCGTATCGAGCGGTACGGCGTAGGGCTTGCCGTCGTAGGTGACGCTCTGCAGGTTGGAGGCGGTAATATGCGACAGGTCGAAGCCGACCTTGGAGGCGAGCTCGTCGACAGGCACAATCTGCTTGGCCTTCACGAACGGCGAGATGCGGTCGACGTGCGCCACCGCGACGTCCGGTCCCTTGCCCGAGGAGAGGGCCGTGCCGAGCTTGGCGTAATACTCGTTGGATTCCAGGCGAAGCTGCTTGACGACGACTTCCTTTTGCGAATCGTTAAAGCCCTTGATGATCTGATCGACAAAGTCGCCTTCGCCGCCGCCGAACATGTTCCAGAACGTGATCTCGACGGCGCTGCCTGCGCTGCCGGCACCGGCGGCCTGACTGGATGCAGGCGCGGATGCGCTGCCGCTCGCCGGTGCGGACGAAGCAGCACCGTTATTGTTGTTGCCGCAGCCGGCCAAAGCCAGCGTCAGTGCCATGCCCGTCGTCAGGAGCGTCGCGGATTTCTTTTTCATCTTCACGTATGAGCCCACCTTTAGGAGATATGCGTGCCGAGAAAGCCTTGTTGTAAGTGCTTTCTTCATGCTTAACTTTAACTTTGGCGAGGCTTGCGATGAACCGACGATCCGCCGCTCCTGATGCGAAAATATACAGATGTTGTCGGCAGCCGAGGCGAGGCGGGGTGGAGAATGTTAAGGCGGGTGGCGAAACTTACGGTCTTGGCCGTCGAGATCCGCGGGCGGCGAAGCTTTCGGTTGCGGCCCCTAAGAAAAAACCGTCCGGGAAGATCGGAGATCGCCCGGACGGTTAGCCCGCGTATCGTCGCCCGCTTCGTTTTTTCGCTCGTCGCAATGCCTGCAAATATACATCTTTTTTTGCTGATGTCGGCCCTTTTGGACAGAATAGATGCCAAAGAGCAGTTATTTTCCTGCATCAATCCAATTTCCAGCTTGCACTTTGCATTTACCTGCACATTTGCAGGTATTTCATCAAGTGTCGCGCGCCCTCGGAAAATGCATGTACAATTGCAGGTTTTTTAACCCGCCAAACGTTCAACAACGCCGATACGAGCCGATACGAGGATAGCGCGCTCCATTGTCCGCGAACGGCCGCCCCATTTACACTTTTTCTTTTCTTCTTAGAAAAGACCGCCGGGGAGCCAACTGGCTCCCTGACGGTCTTTCCGCTTTGTCCGCAGCAGCAGCCCGCTCCTATAGCCGCGCTTTCCTCGCTTGCGCTTGCAGCACACACCGCCGCCGTCGCTTCTGCGGCCGCGCTTTTCTCGCCTACAGCGTCCTTGCTGCTAGCGACTCAGTACAAATTGATATTGTCGAAACCGACACTGTTGTTAAAGCCGCCGCGCAACCCGATCGTGCCGGCGGTGAAGGTCGAATCCGTCGCAGTCAGCTTCGGCGTCGCCATGTCGCCGACGTAGACGCGGATCGTGCCGGCGCTTACCGTCACTTTCATGTGATACCAGGTGTTGGTCGCGATTGCCGTATTAAGCGTCTGCAGCGCCGTCCAGTTATTGTTGAAGCGGCCCAGGAACACGACGCCGTCCGAATTGATGCCCGCCGCATAGCCCGACTGCGCGTCAGGGCCGGTGCCCGGATTGGTCACGTTAAAAACGAGACTGGCCTGACCGGCGTTATTGAGCTTGATGTCGCCCTCGAGCGTGTAG
The DNA here is from genome assembly GCF_042683485.1 of Cohnella sp. GCM10020058. NCBI lineage: Bacteria > Bacillati > Bacillota > Bacilli > Caryophanales > Paenibacillaceae > Cohnella > Cohnella sp. GCM10020058. The sequence continues at coordinate 714,321 of NZ_JBHUJV010000009.1, read as the reverse complement.
CTAGCCTTCGACGGATACGGCGTCAGCAGCGATTTGTCGGCGTTAACGGATGTCACGTTATACGTGCCGCCGCTGACGTTCCAGGTGCCGCCGTATTTGACCCAGCCGTTGTCGTTCGCCGCGAAGTCGTTGGCGTAGGAACCGGTCAGCGTGCCGAACCGGACCTGGATGTTGTGTCCGCCCGCGCTGCGGTCGACGGAGTCGATCATCGCGATCTCGTTCGTTCCCGTCTGATAGAGCGCGCCCCACAGCGTATTGCCGAAGGCCGGGACGTCGTTGTTGTACCAGGTATTGCCGAAATCGTTGCTTAGCGACAGGACGTTGGAGTTGGAGGTGAGCACGAGCCGGCCGTCGGCGAGCGACAGCAGATAAGGTCCGCCTTGCTGGTTCGTGGATACGATCGTGCCGATCCCGCTGGCCCATGTCGTACCGTCCGCGCTCTTCTTGGTGAAGATCCGGCAGCTTTGCGTGCCGCACACCTCGTAGGAAACGATATATTGCCCATTGGTCATCTTCGTCCACACGGGCATGCCCGGGCGCGCCCCGGCGTTCGAAGGATCCCAGGCGACGTAAATCTCGCTGCCCCAGGAAGCGCCGCCGTTCGTCGAGATCTTCTCGGAGATGATCTGGCTGTAGGACGGACTCTCCGTAACATGCTTCTCGTTGGCGTACATGACGGCGACCGACCCGTTGGCCAGCAACTGCATATGCGGCTCGTATACGCCCTTGTCCGGATTGCCCAGCGCGCCGGGGGTGCCGTTATTTTGATCGATCGTGCTCAGGTAGCTCCAGCCCGTGCCGCCGTTGGTACTCTTGTAAACGCGAAGCTGGTACGATTCCTGCCAGCGGACCGAACGCATCGCGAGCAAAATATCTCCGTTCGGCAGCTGCAGCAACTGGCCGTTGTCCAGATCGCGGCCGTCCTCCCACAACGTGGCGGCCAGCGTCCAGGTCCGGCAATTGTCCGTGCTGCGGAACACCTGCAATCGGGTGCCGCCCCAGGATACTTTGGTGTACCCGTTGTTGTCGTAAATGGCGGCGACGGCCAGCCAAGTGCCGTCCGCCAGCTTGACCATGCGCGGATATTCGGCGCCGAACGTGCCGGGGTGCAGGCCGCGTGCGTCCGTGCCGGCGTCCGTAAAGGTGTTGATGTTCGTGACGGTCACGGACGTGCCCCACACGATCGGACCGTTAGCCGCGAATGCGGGAATCGCTGTCGCGACAATCGCCAGGCACATCAAACCTGCCAAAGAAGCAAACCATTTTTTAATCAATGTCGTTCCCTCCTCGTGAGAATCGAATGGTCGTAGCCGCTTACTTTCTGCCTCGTCCGGCCCCATCCCTCCCCTTTTGCCGCCGTCCCGCCGGCTCCCGGCTCCAGACTCCGGATTTCGGATTCCGATCTGGCTTACGGAGGCCGGCGATAAATGTAAGGGCTTTCGATAATGAATAGTAAAATACGCGCTCTTTCCCGAAAACCTAAAATCGTGCGGCTTTTGGGGAACAAAGTTACGTTTCCGACCGGCGGCCCCGACTCCCGCGGATTTGCGCATCGGACTTCCGTGGCCGGCTGCGTGGTCAAGCGCGCGACGAAGACGGCGCCCCCGGGCCGCTTGGCGGTTCGGGAGCGCCGTCTTCTTAGTTTGGATAACAATTCAATAGTTTGATCGCCAGGCTATGATGCGCTATTCCAGCACGACTTCGTCCACGTACAATGTCATCTTCCCCGCGCCCTCCGGCGAATAGACTTGCAGACCGATCGTTTTGATCGCCGTTTTGTCGATGCCCCCCGCATTCAGGTTCAGCGTCAACGTTTGGTATTCCGCGTTCAGCGTCGTTTCGTAGGCGTTCACCCAGGTCCATGCGCTGCCGTGCTTGATGAACAGCTTGGCCTTTGCAGTACCCGAGGCAAGCCGCACCTTAAGCTTGATCGCGGAACCGTTGCTTAGATCCTTGTCCGAGATCGCGCCTAGCTCGAACTGCGGCGGGCTCCCCGTGCCGGTCGCGTCAAAATCCGTCGCCAGCACCTTAAGCTCGCCGTCCGACGTGTGCCTCACGTTGGCTGCGCCCAGCGTGTTCTGGCTGTCGTTCAGCGCCCAGCCCTGCGCATCGCCGTCGAAGCCGTACAGCGTGCCCGTCGGCAACCCGCCGCCCGCGCTGCCGTTCGGCACCGTACCTGCCGCGTCGTCGCTGACCGCGCGGATGTCGTCGAAATACATGGAAGACGTCAGCCTGGTTCCGTCCGGCTTCGCGTTCGTGTAGATGGAGAAGGCGTTCACCTTGGACAGGTTCAGCTTCGTGAGCGTGCCTGTCGCGCCGTTGGCCGGCTTGAATTCGCTGAACGGAGCGGTCACCAGTTGCGCTTCTTCCGTCGCCGTATCCGGATAGTATTCGTAGGTCTTGCCGTCCGCGTTGATCTGCATGACGAGCTTCTGGCCCTTGCCGTCCGGTTTATACCAGAACTGCAACGCGTTGTAGCCGGACCAGTCCACGCCGCCGAGCGCCTTGGTGATGCCTGCGTAGCCGCTGCCCGCCAGCGTGTAGGTGTACTTCAGCCCGTAGCTGCCACCGTGCTTGTTGCCCGCGTCGAGGGCCGAAGCCGTATCGTCGCCGCCCGCATGGACGAACTTCGCGCCGAGCGCTTCATTGCTGCCGAGATAGCCCTCGAAGTCGTCGACCGATGCCGGATCTGCGGCCGCATCCTGGTACGTGCTGTACAGGCGGATGTTGTCGATATAGACCGGGAATGCGGCGCCGCCGTTGTCCAATCCGCTGCCGACGAGCGACAGCGCCAGATCGTCCGCCGCGGCGAGCGCGTCATCGTCCGTCAGATCGATCGCGGCCGCATAGTGAACGTACGGCTCCCCGTCGATCTCGACCTTCTCCATATTGTCGAAGGATACCTGCGTCGTATCCATGCCGTACTTGTCATCCCAGTCCGGCGGCAGCTGGACGACGCTCCGCAGCGTAGCCGCGCCGCTCTTGGCGCCCGCCGCGACCGGCACCCACGCTTCGTATTTGATGCGTTTTACGCCGGAGAGCGTGTCCGCGCCCGCTACGGCCTTGGCGTTTTTGAGCTCCAGCTTGAGCTCCTGCCAGTTGTCCGCAGCCGTCGTGCCTGTAACGCTCAGCTTCAGCTTGCCGTCGCCGTTCAGTCTAACATGCGAGAGGCTCTCAATATCAGCCTGCCAACCGCCGTTGCTCTGGACGCCTTCGATGCCATCGTCGAACGTATACGCGCCGATCAGCACTTCAGGAATTTTGACGAATACCGTGTTCGCCTGCTCCTGCAGCACCTTGCCCTCCGCGTCGTACGCCTTGACGGTGACGGTCGCCGATTTGCCGTTCAGGCCAGCTGCCGGGGACCAGTCGGCCGTGTAGAAGCCTGTCGCCGGATCGAGCGCCAGCGCATGCTCGGCGCTGTCGGTGTCCGTCGAATAGACGACGCGAGCCGGCGTTTCGTTCAGGATACGCGCGCGAATCTGCGTCGTAGTCGTCTTGACCGTGCTCTGATCCGTCGGCGAAGCGACGTGCATGAACGGCTGCTCGCGCTCCGTCGCTACGCTGCGGTCGTATGCGTGAGACACTTCCTTGTTGAACAGGGTGTATGACTCCTCGAAATACTTGACGAAGTCGGGCAGCATCTGATGCGCAGGCTGTCCTTCGCCCGTCGGATAGGGTACATAAGCGGTCGGGCCGAAGTTCGCCCACGTGAGCATGTACGCCATTTTCCTGGCGTCCGGATCGGATTGCAGCGCTGCGGACAGCTTCGTGTAAAAATCGGGCGTCGCGTTGCCGCTGGCCTTCATCTGTTGATAGCCGAACTCGGTGAGCGCGGCGACCTTCCGATGGCTGTCCGCTACGCGGGAGACGAGCGCGGCTTCCGTCGTGACGCCGTCGAACCAGGTTTGGCCTTCGCCGTTGTAGTAGCTGTCGAACCCGAGGATGTCGACGTAATCGTCGCCCGGATACGTCTCCATGTACCGCTCCTCGCTCGTGCCGAAGCCGCCGCCCGGCGAGTAGGCGTACAGGAAGTTGCTTACGCCCTTGATATCCCGTAAGTATTCGACGGTATAGCGGTAGATCTCGCGGTATTCGTCCTTCGTCGTGAACGCCGCGCCCCACCAGAACCAGCTGCCGCTCTGCTCATGGAACGGGCGGTAGATGACAGGGATCGGGTTGCCATCGTCGTCCTTCAAACGATTCGCGAAGTCTGCGATGTTGTCGAGAAACGCGTTGTACGCGGCATGCTTGTCTCCACCCGGAAGAATGTGCGAGACCACGTTGCCTTTCAGATCGTAGAAGTCCCCGCCCGTAACGAAGTTCGGCAGATGCGAGCTGAGCGTCAGCACGCCGCCAACGTTATAAGCCTTGCGCATCACGTCGATCAGATTGTCGCGGCTCTGCTCGAAGTCGCCGGAGACGCCCGGCTTTTCTTTGCCTTCCAGCGTCAGCGTGTCCCAACCGAACAGCGCGGGGTACTCCCCGACCGCGTTGTAAGTGTCGGATTCCGTGCCGTCCCGCTTGCCGATGGACAGCCCCTCTGTCGTCGCATGCTGTTGGCCGAACAAAATGCCGGAACCGCGAATCTCGTTCAGGTAAACGAACAGAGACTTGGTCGCGGCGGAGGCGTCCGAATCGACAAGGTTTACCGTGACCCCAGCGTTCACGGGTGTCGTAACGGCCGGATTCGCAGGCGTCGAGCCCGCCGCCGGCGAAGCTGTGCCGTTCGCGATGCCGAACGTGCCGGCGTCGACCGCCTTGCCGCCTACCGTAACGCCCTTCGTATCGATAACAGCGGTCCCTATGGTGCCTCCCCCGGCTATCGTCGTGCCGCCGGCGCCCGCATTCACCTGCAGGCGGTTAATAGACGCGCCCGATGCCAGCTCAAGTCCGACCGGACCGTTGAAGGTCGCAGCTTCGATCCGAGCGTCCTGCCCCAGCTCCAGCTTCGATTTGCGCGCCATGGTGATGTGCTCGATCTTGGTCTTGCCCGTCGCTTGTACGCGGACCTCGCCTTCCTTGCGGTCGACCACGACTTCGCCCAATGTCGCATCGTTCAGGATGACGGTGTTGGGGCCGCCGCCCGAGATGAAGGTTTTGCCTTTGACCGTGACGCCGTCGAGCTTCACTTCGCCGTCGCCGATGCCGGCAGTCAGGTACAGATTGCCGTTTACGACCGCGCCCTTAAGCGTCGCGGCGTCATGATTGACGACGACGTTGCCCGCGATCTCTCCGCCTTCGACGGCGCCCGCGGAAGCGTAGTAGCCCGCGACGAGCTTATCGATCAGCGTCACGACCTCTGCGCGCGTAATGCTGTCGTTCGGACGGAAGCTACCGTCCTGATAGCCTTGCAGAATGCCGGACAGCGCGTCTACCGCCGTCCGCGCATAAGCTTGTATCTGCGCGCTGTCGCTAAAGCGCTCCGTCGTTGAAGCGCTTCCGGAAGCGGCTAGCGAAAACACGCGCGCCAGCAGCGTTACGGCATCCTGGCGACTGATCGCTTCTCCCGCCTGAGCCCGGTTCCCCGGGAAGCCCTCGTAATAGCCGGCTTCACGTGCGACCGATAAGGCACTTGCGTACCAGCTCGACGCTCTGACATCGGAGAACGAATCGTTCGATTCGGCATAAAAGCCGAAAACGCGATTCAGGATCGTTACGAATTCTGCGCGCGTGATCCGATCGTTCGGATGAAACGATTGGTCGGGATATCCGCTCAGCACGCCGCTCGCTACCCACTTCGCAATGCTGTCCTTCGCCCAATGCTGCAGCGTGTCGGACAGCGGCATCCCGGCCGACGATTCCGACACGACAGACGAATGGATGGTCGCCGACGGCTCGGCCGCCCAGGCCGATACAGGCGCAGCGACGCCGGTCATCACGGCGGTCGCCGCCAGCGCGGTGGACAATGCGCCCGACAATATTTTCTTAGAAGCCTTCATCGGAAACCTCCTCCATAAAGTAAGCTAAAACGCGAATTCTGTTAGCGCCAACAAAATCCATTTATCCTTTTCCGGCTCGCGCAACCAGAATATGCCTCACATTATAAAGCGCTTACTTTACTCGAAATAGGTGCTGAATTGCTTTTTATATAACCTTATCGCTTTTATTATCTAGCTAAATAATAAATTCGTTATTTCGTTAGGTTTACAAATCGACATGAATCAACAGAAAAATTAGGTTTTTAAGCGGCATAAATGATAAGCAAACCGTCAGAAAGAAGATTGCCCTGACGGTCCTTTAGATTGTGGCGGATATCGGGACCGGATTCGCGAGGGACGCCAATCGTTGACGCATCCGACAGCCGTTTCGATGAGCTGTCTATCGTAGACGCATCCGACAGCCGTTTCGATGAGCTGCCCGTTGGCGCATCCGACAGCCGTTTCGATGATCCTGCCTATCGTTGGCGCATCCGACAGCCTTTCCGACAAGCCTGCCTGATCGTCGCCCGCGTCGTTCCTTCGCCGTAAAGCCTGCAAATATACATCTTTTTTCGCCGATATCCGTCGCCATGACGGAAAAAGATGCAAATGTGCAGGTATTCCCTCCACCGGCCCGATTTTCAGCTTGTGCTGCGAATTTACCTGCATATTTGCATGTATTTCATCACACGTCGTCAATGGGCAGAAAATACATGTACAAATGCAGTTTTTTGCCCGATACCATTGCCCGCAAAACAACGAAAAGCTCCTGTATGCCAAACGCGCCCGATCTGCCCACGAATCGCCGCCAAAATTCTGACAGCTGCACGAAAAAGCCTCCCGTCGCAGGCTTGACTGCGACAGGAGGCTTACGTCACCGAATTTAGAAAAAAGCAGGCAGATAAGGACGGTTCTTTTCCAGCATTTCGTCCAACAGCTGCTTCGCCACGCGCACGGACGGCACGAGCGGATGCGACGCCATCGCCTGCAGCGCCACATCCCGGTCGCCCTCTACGGCCGCGCGGATCGTCAGTCTCTCGTACGTTTTGACGGCATGGATGAGTCCCTTGGCTTGCTCGGGCACCCGGGTCACCGGCAGCGCCAGCGGCCCCTGCCCCGTCACGACGCAGTTCACCTCGATGCAGGCGTCCGGCGGGAGAAAATCGAGCGTGTTGCCGTTAGGCACGTTGAGCGTCTGGATATCGCGCTTGTCGCCGTAAAGAGACTCCATCAGGTTAACCGCCGCTTCCGAATAGTAGGCGCCCCCGCGCTGTTCCAGCTGCTTGGGCTTCTCCTGCAGGTTCGGATCCTTGTACAGCTCGAACAGCTCGTTTTCGACCTTCTTCACGACCTCGGCGCGCGTGCCGCCGCTTTTCAGCGATTCAAGCTGCTCCTCGAGCATGACGTCCGTCATGTAAAAATATTTGAGGTAGTACGAAGGAAAACCGCCCAGCGAGCGGAGGAAGTCCGGGTCCCATTCGGATGCAGGCACGTTTTTGCCGTTGAATTGTTCCCGCTTGTCGAGCAGCTCGGGCAGACGATCGACGCCCTCGATCTCGATACGCGTCACCCAATGCAGATGGTTGAGCCCGACGAACTCCGTGTAAATGCGCGACGGCGTCGTGTCGTATTTGGTGCTGAGCCATTTCGTGAGTCCGATCGGCGCGTTGCACAAGCCAATGCTGCGCACCTTGGAATAGCGGCGGATCGCCTCTGTCACCATGCCGGCCGGATTGGTGAAATTCAGCAGCCACGCGTTCGGCGCCAGCTCCTCGATGTCCCGGCAGATGTCGAGCAGCGCGGGGATCGTGCGCAGCGCCTTCATCATGCCGCCCGGGCCGGTCGTCTCTTGGCCGATAACGCCGTGCAAGTTCGGAATGTGCTCGTCCCACTTGCGGGCTTCGAGCAGGCCGACGCGCATCTGCGTCGAGACGAAGTCAGCGCCTTCGATCGCCTCGCGCCGGTTCAGCGTCAGATGCACGCTGATCGGCAGGCCCGATTTCTCGACCATGCGCTTCGCGAGCGCGCCGACGATCTCGAGCTTGTGCCGCCCCGCTTCGATATCGACGAGCCACAGCTCCCGGACCGGGAGTCTGTCGTACCGGTTGATGAAGCCTTCCACGATCTCCGGCGTATAAGAGGAACCGCCGCCGATGACGGCCACCTTCAGTCCTTGCGCCATGCTTATCATCCTCCTGGTCTATGGATTGGATCAGATCGCTTCGAACTCCGCCGCGTCCTTCAGCGTCTCGCGCGCCGTCTCCGGCAGCGGGCCGTCCGACTCGAACGCCAGCCACAACGCGCCGACGACCGGCTCGACCGCCAGCTTCACTACCGAGGCGTTGGGCGCCGCAGCAGCCACGGCCTGCCGGATCCCGGCATGCACCCAGTCTCCTTTGCCCCGCGTCAGAATGCTGCCGGCCATGACGACGTCGAATGTCTCGTCCGACATGCCGAGCCTGCGGATAATGGCACTTGCCTGCCGGCCCGACTCTTCGCCCTGCTTGCGCAGAATCGCCTGCGCGGCAGCGTCTCCGCCCTCGGCCGCCTCGAAGAGCAGCTTCGCAAGGCTTAACGGCGGCTGCAGATCGCGGTCCAGATAATCGTGGAACATCGCCTCGGCGGTAGAATAGCCCGTCTCCGCCAACACGAGCGGCGTAAGCGCCGTCTCCGCCTCGCGTCCGTCCCAAGCGCGGATGACCGTACGGAAGGCCTCTACGGCCAGCGCCGTGCCGCCGCCGAAATCGCCCGTCATATAAGTGAACCCGCCGACCTGGAGGCTCTCACCGGCGGGACTGAGGCCCGCGCCGTTGGTGCCGCTGCCGCAGATGAGCACGACGCCGTACGGCCGGCTCGTTCCGGCGCGCATCGCGATGATCGTGTCGCAGTGAATCTCGTGCTTCGCGAAGCCGAGCTCCCCGATCATCGGACGCAAGATCCTGAAGTCCGTCTCGCGGTCGGCGCCGGCCAAGCCGAAACAGGCGGACGCAACTTGCTCCCGCGTGATTCCCGCGGAGGCGAGCGCCATCTCCGTCGCCTCCCTGATGTTGCGCCGCGCGCCTTCGCGGTCGATCTGATGATTGCCGTTGCCGCTCTTGCCCTTGCCGACGACTCGTCCCTGCTCGTCCGCGACGAGCGCGTAGGTCTTGGAGCCGCCGCCGTCGACGCCCAAATAATATTTCATGCTCTCGTCTCTCCCTCTCGCCTATTCTTTGTCTGTATGGACGGCCGCCGCCGTCGAATCCCTGACGATCAGCTCCGGATCGATCTGCACCGTGGCATGGCGCCGCTGCTGCCCCTCGATCGCCGCGAGGAGCAGCTCCACGCCTTTACGGCCGATCTTGTCCGCGGGCTGGCGGACGGTCGTCAGCGCGGGCCGCAGCGCAGAAGCAAGGACCTGGTCGTCGAAGCCGACGACCGACAGATCCCGCGGCACGCGAAGACCCGCGTTCTTGCAGGCGTCTACGACGCCGAGCGCGATATGGTCGTCCGCGGCGAACACCGCTTCCGGCAGACTCCCTGCCGCGATCCATGCTTCCGCGATCCGATAGCCCGACTCGATATTGAACTCGCCGGGCTCGATGCGCCAGGGCGCGAGTCCGGCCTCCGCGAGCGCCTGCAAAAAACCGCGCTCCCGGTCCTGACTGCTCAAAAACGCAAGCGGGCCGGCAATATGCGCAATCTTGCGATGTCCGAGGTCGATCAGATGCCGCGCAGCCTCGTACCCGCCTTTAAAGTTGTTCACGACCACGGACGGCGCCGAAGGCGAAGGCTGCTGATTGTCCAGCAGGATATAGGGGATCCGCTTGTGCAGCAGCTCCAGCTCGTAGCCGTCCTCCTGCATCGGGGACAGCACGATAACGCCGTCCACGCGGTCTTCCTCGAAAAGCAGCCTGCCCGCGCCTCCGCCGGCCCCCGTCTCGACCGACAGCGCGAGAAAGTAGCCGAGCTCGGCCAGCCGATCGCCGATCTCCTTGACGACCGCGTCGAAAAACGAGTCCTGCAGCGTCGCCAGCGTGAGGCCGATGACGCCAGTTCGCCCCCTGGCCAGGCTGCGCGCCGCGGCGCTCGGGTGGTAGCCGAGCTCCTTCATCGCCTGGAGCACCTTTTCCCTGTTTTTCTCCCTGACGGACGGTGCGTTGTTAATGACGCGGGAAACGGTGACCACGGACAGTCCCGACTTTTTGGCGACGTCGAAGATGTTGATTTTCACGCTTGCGCGCTCCTTTTTTGCTCATGAGAGATGCCCGCCTTAAGTTCCAAGCTGTGGTGCCAGTCTGCGGCTTCCCCTAAAGTTTAAACGCTTTAACTTTCAAGAGTTAATTTTAACCCACACGACTAGCTCTAATCAACCCTAAAAGTTTAAACGCTTAAACTTAAGGGTTGTATTCTTTGCAAGATTTAGCTGACGCCGCATGGCAGGATTATGAGCGGGACGCACAGAATTTATAAAAGCCCGCTTCCGAGCAACTTCACCGTTTCAGACAACTACGTCCAGTCCCCATACCATAGGAGGCCTTCTGCCTTGTCGATAAAGCTTAAGCTAACCCTCTTCCTGTCTCTGCTCGTCGCCGCGATCCTCATGCTGAATTTGTCGATTACGTACTTCTGGTCCAAGTCGGGCATGCAGGAGGCGGCCATCGACCGCATGGAGATCATCTCGAAGCAGATCGGAGAGTCCATCAAATCCTATGAAGACGAGCTCGAACGGTTGGAAAGGGCCCAGGAGGAGAAGCTGCTCGCCGCCTCGATCGCGATTCGCAGCTCGCTGGATCCCGATATCGACAACGTGACCAACGAGGAGCTTGTCAAATTGAGCACAGAGCTGCAGCTGGAGGGAATCTCGCTGTGGGTGCGGACGCCGAACGATATCGTCGTCAAAAAGTCCTCGAAGCCGAGCGAGATCAATCTCGGCTCCAATACGATGGACTACTGGTACAGGGCCTTTCAGCAGCTGTTCGAGCGCAAGCCCGTCAACGTCGGCTTCGGCCGGGCAATGCCGAACTTTTGGTCGGGCCCCTTCAATTTTGCCACCTCGGATCCCGACTTGATCCTCAAGTGGGGCGACTATTACGACGGCACGACGAATTATATGATCAATCCCTTCAGCCGGGGGGACGTACTCGTCGATTTTAAGGATTCGGTCGGTACCGAAAAACTGATCAAACAGCTGCTGAACGACAATGCCGATCTGGTCGAGATTACCGGCATCGATCCTGCTTTTTTCGGGAAAGCGCCGATCATCAAAATTAAGAAAGGCAAGCCCATCTACAATCTGGACGTCCGAGACATCGTGTTCGGCACATACGCCTATAAGGACGACGCCGACATCGAATACGTGAATACCGCCATCACCACGGGAGAAACCGTAACGGCGAACAGCCGCTCCGGCGGCAAAAGGCTGCTCAAGAGCTATATCCCGATCCACGGCGACCGTGACTATATCGTAACCGTGAGCTTCGACCGCTCGGCGATCAGCGGCGATCTCCACCGGCAGCTGCTGCTGAACGTCGTCATCGGCCTCGCGCTGCTGGCGGCCACCATCCTGACCAGTTATTGGCTGTCGGGCCTGATGATCCTCCCCGTCCGGCAGATCCTGCGCAAGGTCAATGCGGTCGCCGAAGGCAGCTTCGACGAGCCGCTGCCCGTCGCCAGCAACGACGAGCTCGGCCGGCTGTCCGAACGCGTCAACACGATGGCGAGCAATCTCAGCACCTATACGAACCGGCTGAGAGACACGGCGGCCGAGCTGCGGAGCACCAAGCAGTACCTAGAGTCGTTCGTGCATCATAGCTCGGACGCCATCCACGTCGCGGATCCCATCGGCAATCTGATGCAGGTGAACGCCGCGTTCGAGAAAATGTACGGCTGGAGCGCCGCCGAGGCGCTGGGCCGCCGGCTGCCCGAGGTGCCGGAGGAACTGCAGGAGGACGATTCCCGCATTTTGCGGAAGGTCGTCCAGGGCGGCTCGGTCGCGGACTGCGAGACGATCCGCTACCGCAAGGACGGCTCGCAGATCGACGTCAGCATAACGGTGTCCCCCGTACGCGACGAGGATGGCGAGATCGTCGGCATCGCCTCGATCTCGCGGAATATTACCGAGCGGAAGGCAACCGAGGAGATGCTAAGACGCACCGAGAAGCTGTCGATGGTCGGCCAACTGGCCGCGGGCGTCGCCCACGAGATCCGCAACCCGCTCACGACGCTCAGGGGGTTCGTGCAGCTCCAGCAAAAGTCGGGCGGCATCAACCCGGCCCATCTCGACACGATGCTATCCGAGCTTGATCGGATCAACTTTATCGTCGGCGAGTTCCTCGTGCTGTCCAAGCCGCAGGCGATCCGCTTCCAGCTCATCGACATCCGCTCCATCATGAAGGAGACGGTGGCGCTTCTCGAAGCCCAAGCGATCATGAACAACGTGCAATTCGAGCTGCGCGAAGCCGGCGAGCTGCCGCCTTTGAAAGGCGAGCCTAACCAGCTGAAGCAAGTCTTTCTGAACGTGCTCAAAAACGGCATGGAGGCGATGCCGGACGGCGGCACGATGCGCATCGGCATTTGGGCCGAGGTACATGGGGAGACCGGCGGGAGTAGTGCGGTGGGCGGAAGTAGTGCGGCTGCCGAGGCGGCGGCTGCCCGCGAGTCGGATGCGACTGCTGCGGCCCGGGTGACACAGCGCTTGGATCAATCGGAGGACGACAGCATTTTGATCGTCATCGAGGACGAGGGCTTCGGCATCTCCGAAGAGGAGCTGAAGCATCTGGGCGAACCGTTTTATTCGAACAAAGCGTCGGGACACGGTCTCGGCCTCATGGTCAGCCAGCAGATTTTGGCGGGACATAGAGGCACGATCCGTTACATGAGCGCGCTGGGTCAAGGGACTCGCGTCGAGATTCGTCTACCCTATTAAAGTCTATTCCGACAGCCGCTCCAATTGGGCCCGCGTATCGTCGCCAGCGTCGTTCTTTCGCCGCAATGCCTGCAAATATACATCTATGTTCGCCGATCTAGACCCTTTTAGGCAGGAAAGATGCAAAAGTGCATTTATTTTTCTTCGCCAGCCCCATTTCCAGCTTGTGCTTTAAATTTACCTGCACATTTGCATCTTTTCCATCAGGTCTCGTTGGCCCGCAGAAAATACCTGTACGAATGCAGTTATTTCGACCCGTTAAACGAACGAAAAGCTCCGGCCCGCCGCATGCTCGCTTACCTGCCGCAAATCGCCGCCAAATTTATAATTTCTGATATGCCATCAAAGACTGCTTGGAAACCGCGCTGAACGAAATGCATTGTCGCGGGCATTCTTTACTGACAGACTGCTGTCAGAGAACATGCGTTATTCTTGGTTTACCGATGAGGCCCGAGCGCCTCGCCAAGGAGGAACGAACCGCATGAACGAACGATCGCAAAACTCCCATTCAAAAAGCAACGGCTTTGCGGCTGACCGGACGCTGGACCGCCGCGCGCTGAATCGCGCACTGCTGGCCAGGCAGATGCTGCTTCGCCGGGAGCGCATGTCCGCGCTCGAGGCGATCGAGCGGCTGTGCGGCCTGCAAGCGCAGGCGCCGATGGCGCCTTATTACGCGCTGTGGGCGCGTCTCGAGCAGTTCGATCCCGCAGAGCTCGAAAGACTGCTGCTGGGACGCGAGGCGGTACGGATGGCTTTGATGCGGGCCACGCTCCACCTCGTCTCGACGCGGGACGCCCTGGCGCTTCGTCCGCTGCTCCAGCCCGTACAGGATCGCGGCCTGGCCGGCGCCTTCGGCAAGCGGCTCGCAGGCGTAGATACGGACGCAGCCGCCGCCCTGGGGCGGGAGTGGACGGCCGAGCGGCCGCATAGCTTTGCCGAGCTTGGCGAGCGTCTGGCGGAGCGCTGGCCGGACCGCGATCCCGAGGCGCTCGCGATCGCGGTCCGGGCGCGCGTGCCGCTCGTGCAGACGCCGCCACGCGGCCTGTGGGGCCGCAGCGGGCAGGCGCTGCATGTGCCGCTCGAGGCGTGGACCAGCCTGCCTCAGGTAGAGAGCTGTACGGACGAGAAGCTCGTCTTGCGCTATCTGTCCGCCTTTGGTCCTGCATCGGTCAAGGACATGCAGGCATGGTCGGGCCTCACGAAGCTGCAGGAAGCGGTCCGGCGGCTCGGATCCAAGCTCGTTCGCTTTTGCTCCGAGCAGGGGATCGAGCTGTTCGACCTGCCCGATGCCCCTCGCCCGGATGCGAATACGCCTAGCACGCCGCGCTTCCTTGGCGAGTTCGATCAGATGCTGCTCGCTTACGCGGACCGCTCCCGCATATTAAGCGAGGCGCGCAAGAAACGCGTATTCACCGCGAACGGGCTCGTCCGTCCCGTCTTTCTGGTGGACGGCATCGTCGCCGGCAAGTGGGAAATCCGGCGTGGACGCAGCAATGCGCAACTGATCGTCGAGCCATTCGCCCCCCTATCCGCGGACGACCGCGAAGCCCTCGCCGAAGAAGGCGCGCGTCTGCTCGCATTTGCGGCACAGGGGCTCGAGCACGACATCCGATTTGCGGATTGCGTTGAGGATTAAGTAAAATTCTGCTTCGCACATAGCTCTCTTAATTTTGGCGGCTACAGATGCATGGTAAAGCATAAATGGTACTCAAGAGCAGCGCATGGCGGGGAGATGCACGGTTTTTCCCGCTATCTCCGCTCCCGGGACGCGATCTGTCCGGAAGCTGCTCGCGCTCATCCCCCTGCCCGCGACATCCCCGTACGCACCTTTTTCACCAGCTGATTGACGACCTCGGAGAACACGAGCCCCACTGCGATCGCGCCGGATAACATGAATGCCTTGGCCCCCAGCTCGACTGCGGACATATAGTCGTTCTGCACGACATTCAGCATCGCATCGTAGGCCATGCCGCCCGGCACGAGCGGGATGATGCCGGAGACGCTGAATACGGTGACCGGCACCTTGAAGCGGATCGCCAGATAGTGAGCGATCAGGCCGATGAGCACGGCGGACGCCCAGGTGGCTGCAATCGGGTCGACGTCAGCTTGGATCAGGCCGAAATACACCAGCCAGCCGACCATGCCCGTCAGACCGCACTGAATCAGGCTCCGCTTCGGAATCTGGAATATGACGCCGAAGCACGCCGTGCCGACGAAGCTCGCGATGGCTTGAGAATAGTAATCTGCGATCATACCCCGCTCGCCTCCTTATCCATTCAACGTCAGCGCGATCCCGATGCCTGCGCCGATGGCGAAGGCCGTCAAGAACGCCTCCGCTCCCTTGGAAATGCCCGACACCAGATGCCCTGCCATCAGGTCGCGAACCGCGTTGGTGATGAGCAGTCCCGGCACGAGCGGCATGACGGACGCGATCATGATCGTGCTGTGCTGCTGGCCGACGCCGAGATGCACGACCAGATAGGATAGCAGACCGACGACAAAGGCTGCGATCAGCTCCCCGAACAGCCGGATCGAGCTGAGCCGCACCATTTGGCCGAGAAGCCAGAAGCCCGTTCCGCCGCAGAGCATGGCCGCAGGCATGTCTGCCCAGGTTCCGTCATATAGGATGAGAAAGCATCCGCTCGCAAGTGCCGCCAGCACCAGCTGAATTGCCGGCTGGTAGACAGGCGCGCCGCATTCGACGCCCTTTAGCAGCCTGCGCGCCTCGGCCGGCGGCAGATGGCCGCCCGCGATGCGCCGCGAGATGTCGTTCACCTCGGTCACCTTGCTCAGATTGGTCGACCGCTTCGAGATGCGGACAAGCCGTGTCGACGTCTCCGAGCCGTCGATGGCGAACATAATGCCCGTCGGCATGACGAAGCTCTGCGGATTCTCCGCACCGTAGGCGGACGCGATCCGCATCATCGTGTCCTCCACGCGGTACGTCTCCCCGCCGTTCTCCAGCATGATTTTGCCCGCCAGCAGACACACGTCGACGATCTCTCCGCTGCGTACGCTCATTGGTTCACTCAAGTCGAATCCCTCGGTCTCCGCTATCTCCCGCGGCGATCCGGCCCGATATCGAGCCCTCCGCTTGGAGATTGGGTACTTGTAAAGTAGTATGGGGTTAGAATAAGATGCAAACGGGGTGAGCGTCAAATGGCAGTCATTCGTATGGCGGACGGTCCCATCGTGACCGTCGGTCATGTCAAACCTTCTCGTCCGGATTTCCAGGTCGTAGGCGCTTTTAATGCCGGCGTCGCCGAGCTGGGGGACGAGATTATTTTGCTGCTTCGCGTGGCAGAGATGCCGCTGCAGTCGGAGTCCGGCGCCGTGCTGGTGCCAATGCTCGACGAGAAAGGCGACCGGCTCGAGCTTGTCCGGTTGGCGGCTGACGATCCGAATTACAACTTTGCCGATTCGCGCGTGATTAAAGGGTACGACGGCTCCTATGCCTATCTGACTTCGATGTCGCATCTTCGCGTCGCCCGCAGCCGGGACGGCGTGCGTTTCGTCGTCGACGAAGCGCCTGCGCTATTCCCCTCCGGCGAAGACGAGGCATGGGGCATCGAGGATCCCCGAATCACGCAGTTGGGCGATAAATATTACATTACTTACAGCGCGGTCAGCTCTCGGGGCGTCGGCGTCGGGCTGGCGGTAACCCGCGACTTCGTTGCCTACGAACGGCTCGGGATGATCCTTCCGCCCGAAAATAAAGACGCCATGTTTTTTCCGGAGCGCATGAACGGCAAATACTATATGATGCACCGTCCCGTGCCCAAGTCGATCGGCGCGCCCGAGATGTGGGTCTCGGAGTCGCCCGACCTGCTCCATTGGGGCGGCCACCGCTACTTGATGGGCCTGCGCCCCGGCCATTGGGACGGCGGACGCATCGGGGGCGGCGCCGTACCGATCCGGACCGAGCGCGGCTGGCTCGTCCTGTATCACGGCGCGGACGCCGACAGCCGCTACTGCATGGGCGCCGCCTTGCTGGACCTGGAGGACCCGGCGCGCGTGCTGGCCCGCTCTCGCGTGCCGATCCTGGCGCCCGAAGCGGACTACGAGGTCAACGGCTTCTTTGGCAAGGTCGTGTTCTCCTGCGGCGCGATTCTGGCCGGCGACACGGTGCGCATGTACTACGGGGCGGCCGACGAAGTCATGGCCCGGGCCGATATCCCGCTCGCGGATATTTGGGCAAGCTTCTGATGCGATCGGCGCTTCGCAGCGCCATGCAGTATACGATGAACGGAAAGGATGTCTGCATACTTGTCCGCAAATTTGTCCGTTAAAATATTGGTCCTCTTCACCGGCGGCACCATCGGAAGCCGGCGCGGGGCGCACGGCATCGACGTCGATGCAGCCGGCTCCTACTTCCTCTTGGAGCAGTATGCCCAAATCGCCGGAACGCGAGAAGTTGAATTCGAGACCGCGCAGCCCTGCAATCTGCTGAGCGAGAATCTTGTGCCCGGCGACTGGGCGACGTTGACCGCAGCGGTGCGCGCCGCATACGGCGGCGATTATTCCGGCATCATCGTTACGCACGGCTCCGATACGCTTTCTTTTAGTTCGGCGATGCTCTCCTATCTATGCTGCGACGCACCGTTTCCGGTCGTGCTGACGGCGGCCAATTACCCGTTGGAGGACCCGAGGAGCAATGGGCTCGCCAACTTTTCGGCGTCAGTCGACTTCATCGCCCAAGCCGGCTTGCCTGGCGTATTCGCGCTGTTCGGCGACCACCGGGACGAATCGGTCGTCTATCTGGGCACGCGCATCACGCAGGCGGTGCCGTTCACCGACCAGTTCGACGCGCCGCATGCGGCCCCGTTCGGCCGGATGCGGCACGGTCGCTTCGAGCCGAACCCGCATCCGGTTAACCCGGCCGCATCGGAACTCTTCCGCTCGGGGCCATCGGCACCGCCCGCACCGCCGGCGCGCGACGGCGCATGGCCGCCCGTGCTCTACGTCAAGCCTTATCCCGGCCTGGACTACCGCGTCTATGATTTTGATTCCCGCCCTCCGCGCGCCGTGCTGCACGACACCTATCACTCCGGTACCGCGAACGCGCGGGACGACGCCGAGGGAAGGACGCTCGTCTCGTTTATCGCTTACTGCCGCGAGCGCGGCATCGACGTCTATCTCGTGCCGATGCGCAGCCCCGAAGGCGATATGTACGCTTCGTCATCGCACCTGACCGGAGCAGGCGGGATCGCACTCGGGAATATCTCGTCCGAAGCGGCGCTGATGAAGCTGCTTCTCGCCTGCGCCTTATCCGAGGACGCCCGCGAGGTCGAGCAATTCGTGCGGACGCCGCTGTTTTTCGAGTACATGGCCTAGCATGACAAACCGTCAGTGACAAATCGTCCTGACGGTCTCTTTAGGTCTTGCAGCTATCCGACATCTGCTTCCAGCGGCATGTCTGCGGATGGTTCGTCCCATAGCCGATCCAACGGATCGGCCGATCATCGCCCGCGTCATACTTTCTTCGAAGTGCCTGCAAATCTACATCCTTTTTAACCGATGCCGGCCTTGTTGGACCGGATTGATGCAAAAACGCATCTATTTTCCTTCATCGGCCCTATTTGCGGCTGTCTGCTTTGATTTTTTCTGCATATTCGCAGGTTGACATCCCGAGTCGCGCGCCGGTGAAAAACACATGTACAAACGCAGCCTTTTCGAGCCGCACCAGCACTAATCCAATCCGCTTCATTTCCGCGGATAGCACGCTTGCCTGTCCATTAATCCCTCATACATGAACCGGCGTCCGGCCGCCCTCGCGGGTCGCATTGCGCCCAAGATGCTTGGCCTCGTACAGGCCGGCGTCGGCCCGCGAATACAGAGATTCGAACGACCGATCATCGGACCTCAGAGTCGCGACGCCGATGCTCGCCGTAATGCCGAACGTGCCGCCGAGTCCGTCCGCAATCACGGTATGGCTGACCTCGCGACGGATGCCCTCCGCGTATTCGAACGCTTCCTCGGCGGCCATTCCCGGCAGCGCCAGCGCGAACTCCTCGCCGCCGATGCGGCCGAACAATCCGAGCTCCACTGCCGTCTTTCGCACCGAATCCACGAAAGCGCGTATCGTCCGATCCCCCGTCAAGTGGCCGAATCTGTCGTTCACGCTCTTGAAGCTGTCGATGTCGAGGACGAGCAAGGACAGCTGCGTCCCTCGCTCCCGGGCGATCTCCAGCACGCGCGTCAGCTCTGCGATAAAGCCGTTGCGGTTGTAAATTCCCGTCAGGCCGTCGGTCACGGCCGCTTGACGAAGCGCAAGCTCCCGGCGGCGCTCCTCCGTCCGGTCCGACAGCACCGACAAAGAGCCGAGCAGGATGCGGTTCCGATGGAGGATCGGCGTGATCTTGGCGGTGAACTGCCGCTCGTCTTCCCCTTCTCCCAGAGCAAAGTCGAACGAAACGTTCTTGACGCGATCCCGATGCGCGGTGAGCCAGCGCTCCGACGGCAGCGGCGTGTCGGCGACAAGCTTGCCATGCCACATGTCGCCTTCCATCCGAAGCATGCGCCGCGCCGCGCCGTTAAGATCCTGGAGCCGCCCGTCCGCGTCGAGCACGACGATCCCCTCGCTCATCATGTCGAACAGGCGGTTGCGCGGGAAGGGGACCGAGTCGAACAAGTGGTAGCGCAGCACGCCCCAGCCGACGATCAGCAGGCCAGGCAAATAAGTGATGCCGATCGACGCCGTGTAGCCCTGAAAATTCACCCAACCGGCTCCGCGCAAAAACGCGAGCACCGAGGGGAGATACATGCCCACGATCAGATACAGCAGTTGGCGGCGCTGCACGCCGCGCGTGTAAAACACGCTGCGGACCAGGACGTACAGACCGACTAAAGATACGAGCAGCGAGAAGCCATAGATCGCCTGGTTCAATAACGTCCGCTGGATGACGAGCATTCCTGCATCATCTAAGTAGACCTGCACGCGCATGAGGCGATGAGACGAATCCGTAAGAATGAGAAGCAAGCCCGTGGTTGGAATGGCAAGAATCAGGGCGATCGTCTGGCGAGTAAATCTGGATCCTTCGCGCGTATACGTCAAAGCGAGCCAGAGCACGGAAAGCGGGGCGTAAAGATAACCGATCTGCTGGACATTGCGCCACAGCAGCTTATCCGCAAGGCTGGATACCAGCTCCTCCCTGCCGGAAGCGAACATAATAATGCCGGTCATGGCAAAAAGCGCGAAAAGCGGAAGCGCGCCGGGCATCTTCCGCAAGCTATATGCATAGGCGACTCCCAAGAGCGAGAGCAAACCGCCGAACAAAAACAACCAGGCCGCCATGGAGGAGGCACCTCCGTTCAGGCTTTTATTATACCACCTGTTCGCCCGGCCCAATGGAACTTTTCGACAAGTTCCGTGCGTAAATGATACCACTATAAAAACCCAAAATACCCTATACTTCAAAATTCATTTTCGAATCGAGCGATATGCCGTCATTCCACATATTGGGATAACCTTACTTTGCGTCAAAGTGGAACATTTGCTCCGCGGGTTCCGTCAAGAATGCAAAGACCAACTCGGAAACGGTGGTGCTCCTGATGTCGATCAAACTCTTCGGAACTGTTTTGCTCGCCGCTGCCCTGATCGTCAGCGGCCTGCTTCTGAAAGGCCCGCTGACGCCTTCCTTTGCCTTGTCTCCCGCCGAACAAATCGTGCCGCTGCCTCCCGTTCATCTCGACTTTCCCGCAAGTGGACAGGAAGACGCCGAGAACGGCCCTACCGTTCAAGGCGACGCCGCCCGCCTGCTGAACCTGATGAATTCGGCTGATGCCATAGTAACCGGGACCGTCATCGCAGAAGCGCATGCGCTGGACGGCAACTCTACGGTGACGACGCTTGAGGTGCGCGACTGGCTGAAAGGCGGCACCGCACGCTACATTCGCATCGTCCAGTCCGCGAACGCGGGAAGCTCCCTTTTATGCTCGGGAGAGAGCTACCTGCTCATGCTTCGCGCCGATCAGGGACTATCGCCGGACCTGTATCGCATCGCCGGAAAAGCAGGCGAAGGCAAGTTCGCGCAGATGGACGGCGGTTGGACGAACGACGATCCGCTGCTGACGACGGCGCTGCAGTACTGGTCCCAAAAGCAGCCTGCCGCCATGGCCAAGAAGCTTGCCGCCTAAGCGCGCGATCGCCCGAGCGACTGAGCGCAGCTTCGCGGCCGGCTAACAAAATGCCGCTATTCCGCAGGCCAACCGATCGACGAGGCATAACGGCTTGGAGACATACCCTCCGTTTTTTTGAACAGCTTGCTGAAATAATAAAGGTCCCCGATGCCCACGCGGGTGCCGACTTCTTCAATCGAGAGCTTGCGCTGCGCGAGCAATTGCTTGGCCCGTTCCATGCGCAAGCGAAGCAGGTAAGCCGAGACCGCGGTGCCCGTCGCCTGCTTGAACAGCGTGCCGAAGTACTTGGGCGTGAAGCCCGCCCGACCCGCGAGCAACTGCGCATCGATGCGCTCCGCATAATGCGCTTCCATGTACTGAATCGCTTCGAGCACCATATCCGCGTGCGGATGTCCGATCCGTACGCCTTCCCGCGTCATCAGTTCCTCGTACACTAGCCCGAGCAGCCGGAGCATGGCGGAATTCAGCCGCAGCCTGGCACCGACGCCGGTACGGCTGAAGCAATCGTTCAACTCCTTAAACGTCTCGTAAAAGCCCTTCACGTCGCCGACCGCGATCGCCTCGGGAATGTCGAGCTCCGAAGGCTCGATGGCCGGCCTTTCGTGCAAGCGTCCTGCGCCTTCCTCTACGCCTTGTCCCATATACACCGCATACGGGGAAAACTCATGTCCTTCTCCCAGGTACATATAATCGAAATGAACGGCAAAGCAATCCATCGGCTGCGCCTCGGAGATCTCCATCGCATTGCTCAGATGCGGCCGGATGTAGAAGAGATCTCCGCCCTTCATCGCATGCACGCGATCGCCGATCCGCAGCCTGCCCTCGCCGCGAACGACAAAGATGAACTCGTAATCGTAAATATGCCGGTCGGCGTTTCGTGCGCCGGGCGCGATCACGATCTCGTGCACAAAGCGTACGTAAGGCGACAGCAGGCGATAATCGATTCTCTGCGGGACGGGCATGTAAGCGCTCCTTATTTTCCGACCTTTTTACAAATACAGCGAACTTCTCTCCATCCACCGCGACTCCTCTACCCATTATGCTTGAACTACAGCAAATCACAAGGAGGATTCAGCGCGATGACGACTCAGACCCAAGTACAAACGCCTATTACGCAAGCCCATATCGATTTCTACCGGGAGAACGGGTTCGTGCAGGTGGACAACATGATTACGCCGGAGGAACTGGCCGAGCTCCGCGAATATCTGGAGGAAGCGATGCAGAACGACGGAGACCGCGCCGTCAAAACGGATAAAAAAGGCGGGCTGTACTACCGGGTGTTGAACCAGAAGGTAAGCGTCTGGCGCGATCATGCCGGCATGGGCCGCTATACCGCGCATCCGCGCTTCGCGGAATCGGCAAGACTGCTGGCCGGCGCATCCGGCATGCGACTTTTCCACGACCATGGCCTGTGGAAAATGCCCGGCGACTCCAAGGAGACGCCTTGGCACCAGGATACGCCCTATTGGCCGGTCAACGAGAAAAATCCCGGAATGATGTCGATCTGGCTGACGCTCGACGACGTGGACGAACGGAACGGCTGCATGGCCTTCGTGCCGAAGTCGAACCGGCTGGGTAAATTGAAGGGTATCGATCTGGCCGACCCGCAAAACATTTTCGACTACGTGGAGGGCGGCCAGGCGGATACGCAGAAACCGGTCATCGTGCCCCTTAAGGCGGGAAGCTGCACGTTCCACGACGGCTTGACCTTCCACTACGCGCACGCGAACTCGACGGACCGCCCGCGGCGCGTGCTGGCCATCATCTATATGCCTGACGGCGTCACTTACAGCGGCGATGCGCATGTCATCACCGACGGGACCGGACTGGAAAAGGGTCAACCGATTGCCGGCCCAAGGTTCCCGCTGCTCGCCAGAGAGGGCTGAGCCTATGTGCAGGCCGAGCGGATGCGCCGGGGCTTGCCCCGGCGGGTGCCGACGAGAAGAGACGCGAAGCGGACCGGAGGCGACAGGGCGCAGCAACGAGACCTCGAGCGCGAACGGCGATAAAAAACGGAAGGCGGACCGAAAATGACGGATATGCGCAAGAACGGCATCCGGGAGGCGGCGGATTATGCGCCGCTCTCCGGGTGGGCCAAGCTGCCCGAGGGCGTCGCCCTCGGGTATACCCACGGACTGGCCGAGGATGCGGCAGGACGAATCTATGTGTTTAACATGAGCCGGCATGCGGTCGCGATATTCGAGCCGGACGGCGAATATGTCGGTTCCTGGGGCGAAGAATACGCCGAAGGCGCCCATGGTCTTTGCCTGGACCGCGAGGCGGACGGCACGGAGTATTTGTACGTGACGGATATCCGCAGGCATCGCGTCGCCAAGCATGCGCTGGACGGACGCGAGATGCTCGTATTGGACGTTCCTCCTTTGTCCGAGATCTACGTGACGCCGGACAAGTATCGCCCGACCGACGTCGGCGTCGCGCCAAACGGCGATATTTACGTGGCCGACGGCTACGGCGAATACCTGATTCACCGCTACGACAAGGACGGGCGCTGGCTGCAAAGCTGGGGCGGACGCGGGGATGCGGAGGATGGGAAGCTCTACGAGCCTCACGGCCTATGGGTCGAAGGCTCCGAATCCGGCGAGACGACCGTTTACGTTGCCGATCGCAGGCACCGGCGGTTCGTGCAGTATGCGGCGGACGGACAACTGCTGCGCGCGTTCGGCGGAGATTACATGCTGCCGTGCGATCTGGTCGGCGCAGGCGACTATTATTGCATCCCCGATCTGAATAGCCGCGTCGTCGTCGCGGACCGCGAGTTTAACGTCATCGCCCGGCTAGGCGAGTCGAGCTCGCTCTGGCAGGACGCCAGATGGCCCGCGATCCCGCCTGCCGAATGGCCGGAGCGGGGCTTCGTATCGCCTCATGCGGTGCATGTAGACGGCGAAGGCGCCATCTATGTCGTGGAGTGGGTGCCGGAGGGCCGGATCACGAAGTGGGTGCCGCAGGCTTGATACGATAAAAGCTGTCTACCGCGCCGTACGCGCGGTGACAGCTTTTTTGGCGTGGATGATTGGCGGCCGGCGGCGGTCTCGAGCGGACTTGCCGCTTCGCCGCTCTTTCTTCTCATATCGCCGTAAAGCCCCCGTCCACCATCAGATCGCTGCCCGTCACGAAGCTCGCGTCGTCCGATGCGAGGAAGGCAACAGCGCCCGCGTCCTCCTCGACCGGATCGATGCCGAGGAGCTCGCAGGATTTATCGAAGGCCTCGGTTCGAATGTATCCGGGACATACCGCGTTCACGCGGATGCCGTCCGGTGCCAGATCGTACGCCCAGCACTTGGTCAGCCCGCGCAGCGCGAACTTGGTGGCGTTGTAAGTGGCGAACTGCCGCTGTCCCACGAAACCGCTGACGGAGGACAGAGTGACGATCGAGCCGCCTCCGGCCGCCTTCATCAAGGGCACGACGGCCCCGGTCAACGCGGATGTACCCTTAATGTTAACGTCGAGTATCCGGTCCCAGTCGGCCGGCGTCGCCTCGACGCCCTTGAACACGAACGCCGCGGCGTTGTTGACAAGCACGGTCGGCTGCACGCCGCCCTGCGCCCAGCGCTCCGCCAGCGCGGCAATCTGTCCGGCGTCCGCAAGATCGATCTGCTCGAAGCGGACCCGACGTCCCGTCTCGTCCCTTATGCGCCGCGCCGTATCCGCTCCTGTCCCACTTTGGTCGAGCAGCCATACGTCGCAGTTCTCCTCGGCGAGCCTGCGTACGATCGCTTCGCCGAGTCCCTGCGCGCCGCCGGTAACGACGGCCGTCTTGCCTGCCAGTCCCCGCATGTCCCCTGCCCCCTCATTGATTCAGTTCAACGCCGCCGTTTGGCTTGACGATAATCTTTCCGTAAGGACTGACGCTGCGGTCCAGCGCCTCGAACGCCGCGGCGGCCTCCTCCAGCGCGCAGGCTCCCGTCCATCCTTCCATACGGATGGCCCCGGATGCCAGCAAGCCGACAGCTTCCGCAAAATCACCTTCGCTGTACGTGTACGAGCCGAGCAGCGACAGTTCCTTTCGCACGGCCAGGTTCATCGGCATCGGGCTCTCGTCCTGTCCGAGCCCGACGAGCACGACGCGCCCGCCCGCGCTTGCGAGCCGGACTGCGGTCTCCCGCGTCTGCGCCACGCCGACGCAGTCGACGACCGCCTCCGGGCCGTCCTCGCCGAACAGCGCCCGGCAGGCGGACTCGGCTTCCTCCGGCGCGCAAGACTCGCCGCCCAGCGCCCGGACAAAAGCAAGCCGCGACGCCAGCCTGTCGGAGACGAGCACGCGCGGCGCGCCCAGCGCCAGCGCCGCCTGCAGCGTCAGCAGGCCGATCGGGCCGGCGCCGAGCACGAGCAGCCCGTCGTTGGAGGCGCGGTTGTCCGCCCGTGCCAGCCGGATCGCGTGCACGCAGACGGCCAGCGGCTCGGCGAGCGAAGCCAGCGCGGCATCCATGCCGTCCGGAACGACGGTGACGCTCGACGCGGGCACGGCCACGTATTCGGCGAAGGCGCCCGGAAGATGAATGCCGACGATGCGCCGCTCGCGGCAGACGTTAGGTCTGCCTTCCAGGCAGCGCGGGCAGCGGCCGCAGGCGAGCAACGGGTTGACGACAACGCGCCGTCCCACGAGGTCGGCGGCGGCTCCAGTCCCGGTCGCGGTGGGGGGGACAGTCACGGCTGCTGCGGCAGGAGCCGCTTCGGCCGACGCGGCGACGACCTCGCCCGCGAACTCATGCCCCATCACGAGCGGTGCGCGCCGCACTGCGCTGTGGCCGCGATAGCCTTCAAGCTCGCTGCCGCAGATGCCGACTGCCTCTACGCGGATGAGCACCTCACCGGGACCGGGCACGGGCTGCTCGACGGTCTCCACCGCGAGCGAGCGCGGTCCGTGCCAGACGAGCGCCTTCATCCGCCGACCCCGTTTACGACATGCTGCGGGCTGCCGCCCTCCAGTACGCGCCGGACCTCAAGCGCTGCATACCGCTGAAGACGGACCAGCGAGCTCTCCGAATACCAAGCGCAGTGACTTGTTAGAATGCAGTTGTCCAAAGCCAGCAGCGGATGCCCGGCGGGAACGGGCTCCTCCTCCAGCACGTCGAGCGCCGCGCCCGCCAGCTTGCCGTCCTGCAGCGCCCGCACGAGCGCTTCCGTGTCCACGACGCCGCCCCGCGACGTGTTCACCAGATGCGCGCCGGGCTTCATCGCGGCGAACGCGCGATCGTCGAACAGGCGCCGCGTCGACTCCACGAGCGGCAAATGAACGGAGATGAAGTCGCTCTCCGCCAGCAGCGTTTTCCAGTCCGCGCGCGCCGTATCATGCTTGGCGAACAGCTCCCGATCCGCGTACGGATCGTACGCGATCGTCTGCAAGCCGAACGCCTGCGCCCTGCGGACAACCGCCCGCGCGATGTTGCCGAAGCCCGCCACGCCGAGCTTGCGGCCCTGCAAGCCGACAATCGGGCGCCGCGGCGCGATCTCCCAGACGCCCGCCCGCACCTGCGCCGCGACTTGCGGGATCTTGCGGACCGAGGCGAGCAGCAGCGACATCGCATGATCCGCGACCTCCTCGATCGCGTAGTCCGGCACGTTCGCCACCGGAATGCCCTTCGCCCGCGCCGCTTCCAGATCGACGTTGTCCACGCCGATGCCGTACCGCACGATGACCCGGCAGCGCGTCATGCGCTCGATCGCCTCCGCCGTCACGGGCGCCCACTGCGTCAGCACCGCGTCGGCGTCCGCGCACAGCTCCGCCACCTCGCCGGCCGTCCGGCACTGCCCGGGCAGCAGCACCGCCCCCGTGCCGGCCAGCGCTTCGGCCTCCGGCGCCAGATCGGGGAAGCCGCTGTCCGTGACCGCGACTTGCCAGCTTGCTTGCTGCGTCATGATCGCGCCCCCTCTTCCGCTGCATCGCGGCTCGATTGACCCACATTTTCGCCGGATGCCTTCTTTTCCGTTAGCCCGGTCTGCCCGCCGTCATCCACCATGCCTACCGCCCGGATCGGCGCGCCGTCCCGCCCGGTAATCTTGAGTGGCGCCGCCATCAGGAAAAATTCGTCCCGGCCGATCGCCCCGAGATTCGCCAAGCCTTCCACAATCACGATCTCCGCCCGTAGCAGCGCCTTGTGCACCGGGTCGAAGTCGGTCGGATTGGGCGTCGGCACGTCCATCCCGATGAGCGCGATCCCCCGGTCGGTCAGCCATTCCGCCAGCTCCAGCGTCATGTACGGGAAGTCGCTGAAATAATGCTTGCGCGGATACTGCAGATGCCAGTCCGTGCGATAGACGAGCCGGGTCCCTTCGCCGATCCGGTCCGCATAGGGAGCGAAGTCCGCCACGCCGATCGGCTCCTTTGGACGCTTGTGCGACAGGTCGACGAGCAGCGCTTCCCCGATGCAGCGGTCCAGGTCCAGGCGGTCCACCGTATTCCCTTCGTTCAGAAAATGGAAGGGGGCGTCGAGATGCGTGCCCTGGTGCGTGCTCATTGACAGCTGCGAGATGTTGTAGCCGATCGTGTCCACCGTGTTGTGGACGATGACGGCGCATTTCGGATCGTAGGCGAACGTCGGCGCCCCGTGATAAATATCCATCGACAGATCGATCAGTCTTCGCGTCATGGCTGCGAGCCTCCTTGAGGATGTTGAGGGTGCCATTGGGATTTGAAAAGATAGCGCCCGGACGCGACCCGGTACGTCTCGCAGTCGCAGAGCCGTCCCAGCGCTTCAATCCCCTCCGCTTCGACGGGGGATTTGCCCGATTCCAGCACGGGGGTCCCGGCGTCGGCCGGTACGTGCACGATCGCCTCCCCGCCCGTGGGCACCCTCACCGCCAGCTCAAGCGCGCCGCCGTCCGCGAGCCGCCAATCGACCTCGTAACGGCCGCGGATCGAATCGTAGCCGCACATTGCCCACGTAAATCCGCCGAGCGGACGCGGCCGAACGATAGCGCGTCCAAAGCCCGGCGACGCAGGATCGGGAGCGATGCCGCCGACATGCTTGTAGATCCATTCGCCCACCGCGCCGAACGCGTAGTGGCAGAGCGAGTTCATCCCCGGCCGCTGGAAGCCCCGTTCCTCCGTCCAACCGTCCCAGCGCTCCCAGATCGTCGTCGCGCCCTGGATCACCGAGTACAGCCACGAAGGATACGCTTGACGTGTCAGCAGACCGAAAGCCAGATCCTCGCGTCCTCCGTCGCTCAGCACGTCCATGACCAGCCGCGTACCGTGAAAGCCCGTCGCCGCCATCACGCCCGCGGACTCGATCTTGCTCGTCAGACTCGCCATCGCTGTCTCCCGCTGCGCCGGAGGCAGCAGATCCCAAGCGAGCGCCATGGCATACACGGTTTGCGTATCGCCTTTGATGCGTCCGTCCCGGTCTATAAATTCGCGTTGGAACGCTCGCTTGATTCGTTCATGCAGCGCTGCGAATCGCTGCGTGTCGTCCGTCTCGCCAAGCTCGCGCGCGATGTCGGCCATGATCGCCGCCCCGTTCGCATAATACGCGGTGCCGAATACGTCATACGGCGTCGTCGAGAGGTTGTCGATCAGCCAGCCGAGCTCGGCCTTCGCTTCCTCGTAAGGCCGCTCCGGCAGCGACAGCCAATCGCCGTATTGCGGCGCATCGCGGCGGATGCCGTCCGGGTATAGCATTTCGTTAAAGTCCATCCAACGCCGCAGCGCCGGATAATGTCGCCGCAGCACCTCGCGGTCGCCGTACAGCTCGTGCAGCAGCTTGGCGATGATCGGCGGCGCATCCGCCCAGCCGGACGAGGCCGTGTGCGTGTAGGTAAAGTCATTGTCGAACTCCGTCTTCGGCCCGAAGATGAACGGCGCGAAGTCGGTATACGCCCCGGTCGGACGCTGGCCGTCGTCCAGGTCAGTCAGCCATTTGGCCAGAAAAGCGGACACGTCCATGTTGTAGGCCGCCGTCCGCGCGAAAATCTGCGCGTCGCCCGTCCAGCCGTGGCGCTCGTCGCGCTGCGGGCAGTCGGTCGGCACGCTCATGTAGTTGGCCCGCTGCGTCCAGCGGATGTTGGAGAGCAACCGGTTGACGAGCGGGTCCGACGTCTCCAGCGAGCCCGCCTCGGGCAGCGCGGAATGCACGACGACGCCGACGATGTCCTCGGGCTTGGGTGCCGGGCCGCCCGAAATCTCGACGTAGCGGTAGCCGTGATAAGTAAACAGCGGCTCGAACGTCTCTCGCCCGTCGCCTGCGCAGATGTAGGCGTCCGTCTGTCTCGCATAGCGCAGGTTGGCGGTGTACAGCTCGCCTTGCTCATCCAGCGCTTCCGCGTAGCGCAGCGTGTACTGGACGCCCTCCGCCGCTTCAAATACGACCCGCAGGTAGCCGCTCGTCATCTGCCCCATGTCCACGAGGGCGCGGCCTTCGGACAACAGCCGCACCTCTGCTGGCGCGAGCTCCTGCGTGACGCGGATCGGCGGGGACATCTGCGGGACCACCATGCCGCGGTAATCGTACATGCGCGTCGCCGGGGACCATGCGGCGTCGTCGAATGTCGGCAGCTCCCATTGCGGCTCCGCAAGCCGCGCGTCGTGCGTTTCGCCCATCTGAATGTCCGCTGCGACGATCGGACCGTAGCTCGCGCGCCACGTTTCGTCGGTGCATACGGACTCGGTCGTCCCGTCCTCGTATTCAATGTTCAGCTGGAGCAAAAAGGACGGATCCATCCCGTACTTCTGATAGCCGTACATGCCGATGTAGCCGGTGTACCAGCCGTGTCCGAGCGTGACGGCCAGCGCGTTGTCCCCTTCCAGCAGCAGCTCCGTGACGTCATACGTCTGGTACTGCACCCGGACGTGATAGTCGGTCCACTCCGGCGCGAGGGCATCGCGGCCGATGCGCACGCCGTTCAGGTGCATCCTGTACAGGCCGAGCGCCGTCGCGTACACGGTCGCGCGGCGCACGCCTGCGCGCAACGCGAAGCGGCGACGCAAATAAACCGCGGGCAGCGGCTGCTCGCGAGTCGGTTTGCGGCCGATCTTGCGGCCGATCCAGATCCCCTTCCATTCGCCTCGGCTCAGCAGGCCGATGGTCCAGCGCGCGCTGTCGCTCCACGCGCCCCAGTCGCCGCGCTCGTCCCGGATTTGCACCTTCCACCAGACCTGTTGTTCGGAACGTAGCGCAGCGCCTTGATAGAAGATATGAGCGGAGGAGGCCGACGCCGTGATGCCGCTGTCCCATAAATCTCCCTCGTCGGTCGCGAGTCGCTCCGGCGATGACGCGGCCAGTATGCGATAAGCCGTCTGTGCCGCGCCCCGTCTCCCGCCCGCGTCCGGCAACGTCCACCCGAGCCGCGGCGCGAGCGTGTCGATGCCGAGCGGGTCCTCCAAATATTCCGCCCTGAGACGTACGGCTTGCAGCGTCGTCATGATTTTTCTCTCCTTAAAGACGTCATTTGTCGAGCCAATCTGCCCAGCCCAGCCTTGCCTTGCAAATATGCGACATTGGTTCCGCGAAGCGCACAGTCGGCTTGCTGCGCGGACAAGCTCGTGCCGTCACCCCTTCACGCCGCCCGCCGCCACGCCCTCGATGACGCGGCCGGAGAAGAAAAAGAACAGGATGAGCAGCGGCACCGTCGCCATGACCGAGCCGACCAGCGCGAGATCCATGTTGTACAGCACGTTCGTCGTGAACTTCATGATCATGAGCGGGATCGTCTTGCGGCTCTCGCTCTGGAGGAAGATGAGCGGCACGAAGAACTGGTTCCAGATCTGCATGGACATGATGATGCAGACGCTGAAGGTGACGGGACTCGCCAGCGGGAACATGACGCGCAAAAAGGTCGTCCACTCCCCGGCGCCGTCGATTTTGGCCGATTCGTACAGGTCGTGCGGCAGTCTGGCGAAAAAGGTGGTCAGCAGAAACACGGGCATCGACAGCCCCGAGGCGAGCACCAGGATGACGGCCCACTGGCTGTTCAGCAGATGCATGTCGCGAATGAGCAGGAAGATCGGGACGATGCCGAGCTGCACGGGAAACATGAGGCCGATCAGAAAGTAGAGCAGCAGCCCGCCTTTGAAACGGAAATTGAACTTGCCGATCCCGTACGCGACCATCGTGGACAGCAGCACGACGATAGCGAGCGAGCCGAACAGGATAAGCGCGCTGTTGAGCAGGTAAGTGAAGAAGCCGGCCTCGGCGAACAGCTTGCGGAAATTGCCGAAGCCCAAATGCTTCGGCATGCCGAAGGTGGCGGAGAGCAGCTCTTTTTTGGGACGCAGCGATTGGTAGGTCATGTAGCAGAGCAGCAGCAGCGTCAGCAGCGAGTAGATCCAGAGGATCGCCGCGCTGACGGGCGTCCGCTTCGGTCTCAGTCTCATGTCAGTCCTCCGCTCTGCGGTAAGTGAGGGCGACCTGGACGAGCGCGACGGCGAAGACGATGACGAACATCACGCAGGCGATCGTCGTCCCCATGCCCATCGCGTTCACGTTGGTCGTGCCGCCCACCGCGCTGTTGTCGCCGAACG
This sequence comes from Cohnella sp. GCM10020058, assembly GCF_042683485.1. Lineage (NCBI taxonomy): Bacteria > Bacillati > Bacillota > Bacilli > Caryophanales > Paenibacillaceae > Cohnella > Cohnella sp. GCM10020058. The sequence goes on along the minus strand of NZ_JBHUJV010000009.1, from coordinate 682,877 downwards.
AGATCCGGTAGAAAAACAAGGCCATCACGTCTACGCTCCGATTGATGCCGCCCGACGCGCCGCCGAGAATGAAGCTGTAATCGAACAGCGTCATGGCGAAAATGTACGTCAGGATCAGCATGTTGAGAATCGTCGTCTTGATCTGCGGCAGCACGATGCGGAAGAAGCGCCCCCAGTAGGAAGCTCCGTCAAGCAGCGCAGCCTCGATGATCTCGCCGGATATCATTTTCATCGCGCCGAGGAAAAAGATCATGCCGACGCCGATACCCGACCAGGCGACGAGCAGCCAGACGATGTAGATGCCGAGCTCGGGCAAGCCCATCCAGGGCCGCGTCCAGCTGCCCAGGCCGACCGTCTCTAGCAGCTTGTTGAACACGCCGATGTTGCCGTCGAACACGAGCGTGCCCATAAATACGATGACAGGCGTCGCTATGAATTGCGGGGAGAAGATCATCGCCTGGAAAAAGCGGTGCCCCCGGATTTTGCCGTAGATAAGATAGGCCAGGTAGAGCTGCGCGGGAAGCACAACAAGCGCATTCAGCGCGAAGATCGTGGCGCTGTGGCCCAGGGCGTTGGTGAGCTGGCGGAACAACTCCGGGTTCGAGAACAGCTCGCCGTAGTTGCCGAAGCCGACAAACGTCTTTTTGCCGATGCCGTCCCAGCGCGTCAGGCTGATCTGGATCGCCGAGAAGATCGGATAGACGGAAAAGAGCGAATAAAGCAGGAAGCCCGGCAGGATGAACCAGATAAACGGCTTGCTGCGGATCCAGGCCATGGCGGCCACCTTCCTTCATGCGCGAGACGCGCGGGCGGCGATGCGCCGCCGCCCGGACGTGCCGGATTTCGTGGATTAACGTGCCTTATTGACCTGGATACTTGGCCGCTTTGTCGAGGATGGCCGCGCCTTCTTCGCCGGTAATCGCGCCGGTCATCAGCTTCGGAATGACGTCCTTCATCATGATGTCGGCGGCGTTGGATTCCGGCGTGGACAGCGCGGTGAGCACGGAATAGATGTTGAGGCCGGCTTCGTCAAATACGGCGAGCTCCTTGACGCCCTCGTCCTTCGGCGTGATGTCCTTAATCGTCGGCACGAGGCCCGTCGAGTCCTCCATGATCTGCTGCGCTTCCTGGCTGCTGAGGAACGCCAGATACTTCACCGCTTCGGCGGGATGCTCCGACTTGGAGGAGATCGCGTAGGTCATAAAGTTGCTGTAGCTCGACTGCACGACGCGTTTGCCGTCCTTGTTCGGCACCGGGAAACGGCCGAGATTGATGCCCGACGCGACGTAAGTGGCGTTGTTCCAGGTGCCGTCGATGATGGCCGCCGCCTTGCCGTTGGTGAAGGCGAACTGCGCGCCCGCCATGTCCTGGGCGAGGAAGTCTTTGCCGAAGTACCCTTTGTCGGCAAAATCGCGGAACGCCTGCAGCGTCTCGGCGACGGTCGGATCGGTCAGCTTGCCCTGGCCCGCTTGCGCCTTCTGAAGCGCGGCGTTGGCGAACGCCGGGGCAAAGGCGAAGATCGGCCAGGCGCGGTCCCACTCGCTCTTGCCCGCCAGCGCGATCGGCGTGACGCCTGCCGCCTTCAGCTTGTCGAGGCCCTGGACGAATTCGTCCCAGTTGGCGGGTACGCTCAAGCCGTTTTTATCGAACAAGTCTTTGTTGTAGTACACGACGTTCGTATCGAAAAAGGACGGGAGCGAGCAGTAGAGCTTGCCGTCAACGGTGCAGTAGGCTTTCTCCGGGTCGGCGTTGCGGCCAAGGTCCATGTTGTAGGACGTCAGGTCGAGCAGAAATCCGTTTTTGACCATCTCGCCCATCTTGGACGTCTTGTCGCCCTGCACCCAGAACAGGTCGGGCAGCTCGTTGGCCTGCAGGGCCACGTTCAAGCTCTGGTCGTTTTGGGCGAAATCGTAGGTCAGCTTGATGTTCGGATACTTTTGCTCGAAGGCCGCGTTGACCTTTTTGAATGGCTCCTCCAGCACGGCCTGGTTGCCCAGGTCTCCCCACACTTTGAGCGTGACGTTCTCTCCCGAAGGAGCGGCGGCGCTCGGCGAAGCCGATGCGGACGAGCCGGCGGAGGAAGGCGCTGGCGCACTGGAAGACGCGCTGCCTTCGTTGTTGTCGTTGCCTCCGCAGGCTTGCAGCGTCAGCGCGAGCAGGGCGGCGGCGGCGAGGACGGCGAACGGTTTGCTTTTTTGCAAGATGAACCCCTCCTGAATAAACAAATCCTTAGATGGTGGCGCAAGGCACAGCGGATCGCGATCTGGTTTTATTGTAAGCGTTACCACGTCGTCCGTTCCATGCACGCCGCCCCGCGTTCCGTGCCATAAAAAACGGAACCTGCTGTGCCAGATTCCGCTCGTATGCCAAATTCAACGAATCTCGTGCCACGATCAACGCGGAACGCGTGAAGACGGTGCCGTCCGTCGGCTGGGAGCGGGCACGCAGCCAATAAGCGCATTTGTGGTGCCTATCTAGGCACCGCCAAGCCCCCGCGCGAGCCGCCGATAAGCGCTTTTGCGCCCTATCTCGGCACCGCCACGCCCCCGCGAGCCGCCGATAAGCGCTTTTGCGCCCTATCTCGGCACCGCCACGCTCCCGCGAGCCGCCGATAAGCGCTTTTGCGCCCTATCTCGGCACCGCCACGCTCCCGCGAGCCGCCGATAAGCGCTTTTGCGCCCTATCTCGGCACCGCCAAGCCCCCGCAAGCTGCCGATAAGCGCTTTTGCGCCTTATCTCGGCACCGCCAAGCCCCCGCGCGAGTCGCCGATAAGCGCTTTTGCGCCCTAGCTCGGCACCGCCACGCTTCCGCGAGCCGCCGATAAGCGCTTTTGCGCCTTATCTCCCGCAAGCAATCACCGCCGGCCCTTGAAATGGCTGATCGTCTGGCCCGTGGCCCGCTTGAACACCTTGACGAAGTAATTGGGATTGGCGTAGCCGACGCGCGACGCAATCTCCTCGGTCGACAGCTCCGTCTCGCGGAACAGCCGGACTGCCTCCTTGATGCGCACATCCGTCAGGTGGTCCGAAAAGGACTTGCCCGTCTCCTGCCTGAATCGCTGGCCGAAGTGATTCTCGCTGAACCCGGCCAGCTGGGCCACGTCCTCCAGGCGAATCGGATCGGCATAATGCGCGTCCACGTAATCCCGCACCCGCGCAACCCAGCCGTCGCGCGCCTGCTTGCGCGCGACCAAATCCGCCGCATTCGCAGCGATGGCGCCGAGCGTCCGGCTCCATTCCTCTGCCGTGCGGACGCTTCCCGCCGCCTCCGCGAAGGGCCACAGGGCGCCGAACCGTTCGCGCAGCTCCTCCGGCCCCGGATTATATTGCTCGATCAGGAAGTCCGCGAGCTGCGAGACCGCCGCCACGCCCAGCCGGATCCACTCGGCGGGCCTGTACCGATCTCCGCGCTCCGCGCGAAGCGCGAGCAGATCGTCAGCGAGCGCGCCCGGCTGCAGCAGCCGAAGCCGCTGCTTAAAGCCTTTGTACAGCGCCAGCCATTCGGCATCCGGGATCGTGCCTCGCTCGCCCGCCGTCTCGCGGAAGCGGACCCCGCCCTCGAACAGCGCGACGGCCGCCGCCGACTCGGCGCCGCGCCGCGCGGCAGCCCAGTCGCCGTCAACGTCCTGCGGCGCGGAAAAACCGATGGCCAGCGTCACGTTGAGCTTCTGCTGGAAAGCCGCCGCCCACTCCTGCGCGATGCCGGCGAAGGCGTCGCGGTCCGCCTCCGCAACCGTATCCGACGGCGGCGCATCCACATCCACACCCACATCCGCCCGCGTATCCGCATTCGCGCGCTTCTCCACCGCTCGTTGCTGGTCGGCCGCAGCCTCGGGCCGGGGCGCCGATGCCGACTCCCCCCAGGCGCAGCCGCCGTGCAGCATGTTCTCGCTCTCGCCGAACAGCACGGGAAGACGCAGCCGCACGAACAGCTCCTCCGCCAGGTGCAGCATCGCCCGCCGTTCCGCCGCGGCGTAGCCGCCCTCGCGCGGGACGGGCTTCAGCGCCGCCCAGCGGAAAAGACGGCCGCGGCCGCCCAGCGCGCCCGCGAGCGCCGGGAACGCCGCCGCATCCGCCGGCGGCGCCTCTCCCCCAGCCGAAGCGCGGACGTCCGTGCGCTCCAGCAGCAGCCGCGACTCGTTCGCGATCGCGGCCTCTCCGCCCCCTTCCGCAGGCGCACCGCCGACGGGCGTCCCCGTCCCCGTCTCCGTCTCTTCCGCCGCCTCGAATTCGAGTCCGCCCAGCACCCGCAGCAGCTCCTCCGGCTCCATTTCATACTTGGAGATGTAATCCTGCACCCCGAGCCGGATCGCCTGGCGCGTATGCTCGAAGTCGTTGTAGCTGCTCAAGATGACGACCCGCGCGGCAGGCGCGGCCGTCCGCAGCCCGCGGATCAGCTCGAAGCCGTCCATGCCGGGCATCCGGATGTCCGTGAGCACCACGTCGAAGGCTTGCTGCGCGCATGCAGCCAACGCCTCCTCTCCGTTTTTGAAGACGCCCGCGATCCGAAATCCGTGCGCCTCCCAGTCGATCATCGACTGCAGGCCGATCCGGACGAGCGATTCGTCATCCACGATCATGACGCTGCGCATCCGCCTCTCCCCCTTCCTCCCGCAGCAGCGGCAGCCTTACCGTTAGCGTCGTGCCTTCGCCCGGCGCGCTCGCGACCCGCAGCCCGTACTGCGCTCCGTAGTGCAGCTGCACCCGCTCGTGCACGCTCCGCAGCCCGATCCGCGCGCCGCCCTCCTCGGGCAGCTGCCGTCCGTCGGCGCCGTCCAGGCTCGCGACCACCGCCGCGTGCCCCTCGGGCGACATGCCGACGCCGTTGTCCGACACCGTCAGCACGAGCGTCCTGCCCGCAGCCGCGGCCTCGACCGAGATTTCTCCCGGCCGGTCGGCGTCCGCCAGCCCGTGCAGCAGCGCGTTCTCGATCAGAGGCTGGAGCAGGAACTTCGGCACGAGCGCATCCTCGAGCGCCGGCGGGACCCGTGACTTGAAGCCGAAGTGCTGGTACCGCACCTTCTGGATCGTGACGTAGCTCCGGAGCATCCCTACCTCCGTGCCGAGGGGGACCGGCCCGCCGCCGCCTCGCAGCGCGTACGTCAGCAGCCGATTCAGGGAGTCGACGGTTTCCTTGATGTTGTCCTGCTTCTGAATCATCGCCATCCAGCGGATCGAGTTCAGCGTGTTGTGCAGAAAATGGGGAGACAGCTGATTTTGCAGCACGCGGATTTCCGCCTCTTTTTTCTGCCGCTCCTGCCGGGACGCTTCCTCGATGAGCCGCTCGATCTCGTACATGACGGAGATAAACGTGTCGTTCATCTCCACGATCTCGATCGCGCCCCCGAACCGCTTGAGCCGGCCGGGCCGCACGCCTTTGACGCCCTGCTTCATGTTGACCATGAGCCGCCGGATCGGGATGACCAGGTCGATGACGAGCAGCTGCGTCAGGACGAGCCCCAGGACGATGCAGCCCAGCACGATAAACGTCGCCATGCGCGCCGTACGGTAGATCGGCTCGTACAGTTGATTGAGCGGGAGCTGCGCGGACAGCTGCCAGCCGTTGCGGATGCTATCCTGCGAGTAGGTCAGCAGCTGCCGCTCCCCCGCCTGCGCCGTTTTCCCGTTGCCGAGGATCTCCTCGCCCTTGGCCGTCAGCAGACGGATCGCGGCGTTCTCTCTGAACTTCGTCTGGCTGAAAATATCCGTGACCGCCTCCGTCCGAATCACGATCGTCAGCGTCCCGAGCGCGCTCAGCTTTTTGTCCCGGATCGAACGGCCGAGCCGGAACGCATCGAACGATGCGTAGCCGTCGCTGTAGGCTTCCGGCCGAAACCAGACGGCCCCGCCCTTCATCGCGGCCACGCTCGCCTGATAATCGGCATCGTCCGCCCCAAAGCCGTCGATCGCATCGGTGCCGTACGTATACTCGGTCTCCGGCGTCGTCAGCTTGATCGCGCGGATATAGGCGTTCTGGTCCGAGCCGAGCCAGAAGACGTTGAGCCGTTCGTTGATCGCGTTCTGGATCTCGAAGCGCTCGTACACCGAGGCCGGCTTCACCGCAAGCCGCGACAGCAGCTCGTCGTCCGTCATAATCTGCTTGCTCAGCTGTTCGTAACTGCCCAGCCTGTCGTCGATCTTCTGCGCCATCAGGGCGAGCAGGTCGGTCGCATACTCGGCGGTCCGCGCCTTGGACGAAGCCGTAAAGCTGTCCGTCAGAATGTAGATGCCCGCCAGGGCGGGCAGCAGGATCAAGGGCATATAGACGAGCGGCAGCTTAAAAGGCAGACGGATGCGCCGCCATCCCGGCGGCCGCAGCTTGAACATATTCATGGCGATTCTCCCGTCCGACGGTGTCGGTCTCATTATGGAAGCGCTATCGCCATCATTCTAACACAATGTTCGGGCCCGGAGTGTGCTGCCTTCCGCCGTTTCCAGCACTGTCAGCAATACCCGCTTCAGGACCTTTTTACAACCGGATCGACCGGCCCTCGTCCGCCGATTCATTCGCCCTCACGACCAGCTCTAGCGATCTGGCCGCATCCGCGTAAGAGGAGCGGATCCCCGACGTATCGCCGGAACGCACCGCTTCGAGGAAAGCGGCCGCTTCGTCCACGTACATGTTCTCCTCCGGAAAATGCGCGGACACCTCTTCGCCGCGAAAATCCCCGTACAACCGGCTGCCCAGGCGGGACAGATCGACCGTGAGGCGATAATCCCGGCCCAGCAGCTCGATCTCAACCCGCGGCCGCTCCACGCCCCACGAATGCGTATGCGATTGGATCGTCCCGCGCGCATATGCCAGGTTGACGACGAAGTTGTCCTCAACCGTGTAGTCCGCGCTCTTGGGCCGCTGCACGTTGGCGCCGAAGGCGTGGATCGCTTCGATCTCGCCGCCCTGCGCGCCCGCGATATATCTGGCGGCGTCGATCAGGTGAATCGCCTGGTCGAACATCGGTCCGCCGGACCTGGACTTGTCGAGCAGCCAGCGCGGGGTAGGCGCTTCGGGCAGGCCGGCGGCGCAGGCATGCACGCTGCGCACGATCGGTACCGGCGCGCCGCTGCGCGCGATCAGCTCCCTGGCCATAGCGACGGCTCCCGCATAGCGGTACATAAATCCGACCGCGCATACGATGCCGCTCTCGCGGACGATCGCCGCGATCTCCTCCGCCTCGCTTACCGACCGCGCGGGCGGCTTCTCGACGAAGCAGGCGATGCCCCGCTGCGCTGCCTCGTGGATCGGGCCCTTGCGCACCCCCGGCGGCGTGCAGACGAACACCGCGTCGAGCGGCGTGCGCTCGAACAGCAGCCGGTAATCCGTAAAGGGCTCGGCGCCGTATTCTCCCGCGATCCTGGCCGTTTTGTCGGCGTCCGTACCGCAGACGGCGGCAATGCGGACGTCGTCCCCTTTGACCAGATTGCCGATATGCCTTAAGCCGATTACGCCAATGCCGATAATGCCGATGTTCATGAAAAGCGCCCCCTTCTTGTCATGCCAAACCGCGTTCATTCACGCCGTTCGCTATTCTTCCTTGCACCCCGGCTCGTCGAATGCAATGCCGCGAATCCGCAGCGTCGCATCGGTCGGCGTGCTCCAGTTGACCATCACGGCACGCGTGCGCGCGTCGGGCGGGTCATTGCGCATCGCGATCTCGTCATGCTCGTCCGCGCCGCCTTCAATGCGGATGCCGTATCTGCCGGACCTGTACACGGCCGCGCCGCCCGACAGTCGCATGGTCATGGGCCCGGTCGCTTCGAGTCCTGCCCCGCTCAGTTCGCCTTCCTCCGGCGGGAACAGGCAGACGGCCTGCAGATAGATGCCGCGAGGATCGTCCGAGACGACCCGCATGTCCAGCCCGTCCTCCAGCAGGGTCAGCTCGATGTCGACGGACGTGCGCACGGTGCCGATCCGGCGCCGCAGATGGTTCGGCATGTCGACGTAGCGGCCGCCGGCGTGCAGCGTATGCTCGTCCGCGAGCGGGCCGAAGTAGCAGCCCTCCAGCTCCGCGCGTAGCAGGTAGCGGTCGCCGCCGAGCGGCTCGATGCCCGGAAAAGAGACCGCGCCGGCGCCGAACCAGCCGATGCCGAGCTTCAGTCCGAGCAAACGCGCCTCGCCGTATTGGACGTACAGGCATTCCGCCTGCCCCGCCATGGCGGTGACGCTTAGCGGCCCCCGCCGATGCCGCAGGACAGGCGCGCCGTGCGGATGCTTGACGACCGGGCCCAGATAGGGCACGCGGTCGGGGACACGAGCGAGATTGCCTTCGCCGAGCAGCACGGTATAACGCTCGTTCGGCGGCGCAGCGGAGACCGTCGGCGTCATCCGCTCCGGCATGAGCATCCAGTGAAGCAGCGCCACGCTCCCGCGCGGCGCCGTCCGGTCCGCGGCCGCCGCGAGCGCGGCCAGCTCCGGGTCGCGCTCGCGCGCGGCGATCAGGTGAAACGCCACGTAGTAGCGGTCGTCCATACGGGCCACCTGCCCGAAATCCTGGCGCCCGGAATATTCAGTCGCGAGCGTGTCCCCCGGATGGAGCATGTAACGCATCATCCGCAGCGTGCTCGCCGACGCGGCCAGCGCAGGCGCATAATTGAACACCATGCCGACGTCATAGAGGTAATAAGCGCAAATCGCGTTGTAGATCGAATTGCTCCGCTCGGTCCACTCGCCGTAGTCGGTAATGTCCAGGCCTTCGTTTAGAAATTCAAACGCCCGCTCGCGGTACGCCAACCCGCCGAACAACTCCTCCATTTTGGCAAGCGCCGACGCCATCACCCAGCGGTGATTGGGCGTATGAATGCCGCCCTCCAGCAGCGCGGGCGAGGCCTGCCGCAGAAACGTCAGAACGGCGTTCGTCGCCTTTGCCGCCCCTTGTCCCGCATCCTTCAGCAGCAGCTGTGCGACAAGCGCGACCAAATGCGACGTGAACGCCGTGTCGGGCGGCGAATCGATGTTGCAGTTATAGAGCGATACGTTGCCGCTCGGCAGCTGAATGCCCAGCAGCTCGTCGGCCGTCTCCTCGAGCGCAGCCAGCAGCGCCGGATCCCGATAACAGGGCGATTGCTGCTGGCAGTAAAGCACGGCCAGCAGCGTCAGCCGGCTCAGCTCCCGTCCCTGAACCCTCTTTTTGCGGACGCTTCGCTTTTCGGCCTCCATCAGCTTCCATTCCTCCACGAGCCTCGCCTCCTGCAACCGGACGAGCTCGGCGATCCGCGCTTCGGCAGTCGTTTGCATACGCCTCCTCCTTCCCGCCCGAGGACAGACAGAAGGACGGACGGTTCGCGGACCGGTCCGTCCTTCGGCCTGCCCCGGGCATGCGCCCCAAGCGTTTATTCGTTCGTCGTCTTCCAGTTCATGGCGACCAGGTTCTGCGTCACTTCGGCGTCGTATTCCTCGCCGCCGTTTTTCTTCCAGCCGGACACGACGTTCTCCCATTCCGCGTCGAAGTCCTTGGCGATGACCGCCTTGGAGAGCGCGTCGTACAGGAACTTCGTGATGTTGGCGACGCTCTTGTCCGACACCGGCCGCGGCGTGTCGATGAGCGGACCCTGCTTGCCGAACTTCTCGAAGGATTTGAAGTAGGGGTCAAGAATATCGGCGATCTCGTCTGGATTCGGCTCGTTGGCGAACTGCTTCTTCATCTGATCCTTCGTCGGATTGCCCATGTAGCCTTGGGTGAGCAGGTTCAAGTCCTTGAAGTACCAGTCGATCTCCTCCGCGTTTTTGACCGGATCGATCGCCACGTACAAGCCGTCCTCCTCCTTGAAGTGCACGCCTTCGATGCCCGCCTGGACGAGCTTGATGTTTTTGGCCAGGACGTTCAGGTACTTGACTGCGGCCGCCGGATTTTTGGACGACTTCGGAATCATGTTAAGCAGGCCGTATACGTTGGCCTCGGTCATCGCCTGCGTGCCGTTCGGCCGCACGAGGGGATCGAGCGTCACCCATTTCGCTTCAGGCACCGTTTTGCGCGTTTCCTTGGTGACGGTCCACGGGTCCTCGTTCGAGTCCATGAAGCCGGCTACGCCGGACGTGTAGTTCTGGATGAACTGCTGCGAGTTGACGTCGGTGACGAATTCCTTGGAAATGAGACCTTCCTTGTACAGCTTGTTCAGGAAGCGGAAGAACGCCTTGCCTTCATTCAGCGCGACTGCGGAGTGGAACGTGCCGTCCGCGAAATTGCCGCTCGGCATATACATCTCGGTGGCCGGGCCGTCGATCGCCACGCCCGCGCCCCACATCGGGCCGAAGAAGAAGCCCTTCATACCCTGCGAGATCGCCGGCAGCGCATACGGCACGACGTTGTCCTTGCCGACGCCGCCCGGGTCCTTTTCCTTGAACGCCTTGAGGGTTTCGTACAGCTCGTCGAGCGTCGTCGGCGCTTTCATGCCAAGCTTGTCGAGCCAGTCCTGGCGGATTTTCATGTTAGAAGCCGCCGCCGTGCTCATCCGCATCGCCGGAATCGCGTAGCGCTTGCCTTTGTACGTGCCCGCGACCTCAAGCGATGGAGCGATCAGCTTTTTAATGTCCGGGCCGTACTGGTCGAGCAGGTCGTCCAGCTCCCACAGGCCGCCCTGCTCCGCCCATTTGAACATGGCGTTCATATCGTACGTGATAATAATGTCGGGGCCGCCGCCGGACGCCATCCAGATGTTGTTTTTCTCGCTTTCCTGCGAGCGCGGCAGGATGACGTATTCGACGTCGAGGCCTTCCTTGCGGGCTTCCTCCTGCAGCTTTTTGACGATAACGGTGTCTTCGAGCTTCTGGCCGTTCGGCGAATTCGAGCGGTCCCACAGCGACACGCGCACCTTCTCCAGCTTGCCGTCTCCCGCCTGCGTCGCGCCGGACGTGCCGCCGGTCGCGACAGCGCTCGATGCGCCGCTGTTGTCGTTATTGCCTCCGCATGCCGCGAGCGGCAGCGTGACCAGCGCGATCGCCAGCGCCGTCTGCAATCCCTTTTTCCAACTCCCCATCATTCCGGTTGCCTCCTCGGTAATCTAGACTGAAGTAGCGCTATCGTGAACCCGAACGGCGCGGCGCCGCGCGATCCGGACGTTCAACCTTTTACGGAGCCGAGCATCGAGCCTTTGACGAAGTACTTTTGCAAAAACGGATACACGATCAGGATCGGCACGGTCGCGACCACGATGACGGCGGCCTTGAGCGATTCCTGGATGACCGTGAACTTGCTCTCCATCGTCATCTGCTCCAGCGACGTATCCATTTGCGACAGCAGCAGGATGTTGCGAAGCTTCGCCTGCAGCGTGAGCAGGTCGGGATCGTTGATGTAAAGCACCGCGCCGAAGTAGGCGTTCCAATGGCCGACCGCATAGAACAGGCCGATCGTCGCCAGCGACGCTCCGGACAGGGGAAGCACGATCCTGATCAGATAGCGCATGTTGCCGCAGCCGTCCATGACCGAGGCCTCCCGCAGCTCGTCGGGAATCGTCTGGAAAAAGCTTTTCATGATGATGACGTTAAACGCGCTGATCAGGCCCGGTATGATGAGCGCCCACAGCGTATCGAGCAGATGGAGCGACTTGACGACGAGGAAGAGCGGGATCATGCCGCCGCTGAACAGCATCGTGACGACCATAAACCGCATGAAGATTCCGCGGCCCTTGAGATCCCGGCGGGACAGCGGATAAGCCGTAATGATCGTGAACAGCAGGTTCAGCGTCGTGCCGACGACCGTCAGGAAGACGGTGACGAACAGCGATCGCATGACCGAGCTGTCGGCCAGAATCATCTTCATCGAACCGGTCTGGAACTCGACCGGCCACAGCAGTACTTTGCCCGTCTGGATCGCGGTGCTGCTGCTAAAGGCATTTGCAAGCGTATTCAGAAAGGGAAACAGGCAGATAAACGTAAATACGATGAGCGCGCTGTAAACCAAGATGTCGAAGACGAGTTCGCCGGGCGTGCGCTTGGCCTTCCTCGGACGGGTCGCCGGAGCGGGCCGGGCGAGTTCGCCCGTCGACTTCGCCTCGCTGCTTGCCGAGCTGCTTCCCGAGCTGCTTGCGGTGCCGCCTACCATAGTCCCTCGCCTCCCGCCCTTTTGGCAAAATGGTTGGCCGCGACGACAAGGCATAGATTAATGACCGACTGCACCATGCCGACCGCCGTCGTCAGCCCGAATTCGCCCTGCTTGATGCCGACGCGGTACACGTACGTGCTGATGACCTCGGATACGTTGCTGACGACTGAATTGGCCAGCGCGAGCGGCTGCTCGATGCCGATCGACACCATGTTGCCGACGGCGAGGATGAACAGGATGACGATCGTCGGCATGATGCTCGGCAGCGTGACGCTGGCGATCTTGCGGATGCGGCCCGCGCCGTCGATAGACGCCGCCTCGTACAGCGCCGGATCGATCGCCGTGATCGCCGCCAGGTAGATGATCGTCCCCCAGCCCGCGCTCTGCCAGACGGCCGACAGCGTGTAGGTGATGATCCACCACGTCTGGTCCGCCATGAAGTAGATTTCCTTCATGCCCAGCCAGCGAAGAATCTGGTTGACGACGCCGTACTTCGGCGACAGCACCGCGTACACGATGCCGCCGAGCACGATCCAGGACATGAAGTGGGGCAGATAAAGCATCGACTGCGATATTTTCTTGAGCGACCGGGACCGCACCTCGTTCAGCATGAGCGCGAGCAGAATCGGCGCCGGGAAGCAGACGATCAGCCCTAGCAGATTCAGCAGCAGCGTATTGCGCGTGATCCGGAAAAACTCGGGGATCGAGAACATCTCCCGAAAGTTGGCGAGTCCCGACCAATCGCTGCCCCAGAGGCCCCGGAACAGATTGTAGTCCTTAAAGGCGATGACGAGCCCGCCCATCGGGACATAGGCGAAAACGATGAAAAAGACGGCTGCCGGCCCGAGGAGCAAATAAAGATCATAGTTTTTTTTCCATTCCTTCACGGTCCGCTCCCTCCCTGCGAAATGCCGAAGCGTTCGGCGGCTTAAGATGTGGCTGTGGAGACGAATGATGCTGAGCCTATCGATGATGCTGGTTTTGTCGATGTTGCTGATTTTAGTGTAGAGAGGTTTGTAAGCGTTTTAAATGCGGAAAATTGGACGTTTTATTAGATTTCTTGCACCGGTTCGGCCGCATGCTTGAGACTCTCCGCCAGCATGAGCAGCGCCATCGATTGACCATACGGCATCGGACAACGGGGAATTTGCCGGTAAAAGTCCAGCGTGTGCCCCATCCGCGTGCCGTAGGACACGTCATGCACGGCACCGTCCGCGTCGATCCGTCCGACGACGGCTTGCAGCGCGCGCAGGCCCGGCTCCCTGTACCGCGCGTCCAGATAGCCTTTGCGCACCGCCTTGAGCAGTCCGTAGGCGAAGCCCGCCGTCGCCGACGTCTCCTCGTACGAGGACGGGTCGTCGAGCAGCGTGCGCCACATGCCGGACGGCTCCTGAAGCTCCGTCAGCTTGGCCGCCTGCCGATCGAGCGAGGACAGCAGGAAGCGCCGCACGCCCGGCGATACGTCCACGATGTCCAGGTAGTCGACCAGGCCGGCCGTATACCAGGCGTTGCCGCGCCCCCAGCGCGCCCGGGCGAAGTTATGATTCTCCTTGAACGTCCAGCCGTGGAAAAACAGGCCGGTCTCCGTATCCGTCAAATATTTCAGATGCACGAGAAACTGCCGCACGCTCTCCTCCACGTAGTCTTCGCGCTTCAGCAGGACGCCCATGCGCCCGAGGAACAGCACCGTCATGTACAGCGTGTCGTCCCACAGCTCGCCCTCGTTCGGGCTGTCCACCGCCGTATGGGCGATGCCGGACTCCGGCGTGCGGGGCATGCGGACGGCCGCATAGTCGGCCCATTCCTCGCAGACTTTTAGATAATCCGCCTTGCCGGTCTCCTCGTAAAGGTAGCTGAGGGTGAGCAGCGGGCACATGGTATTCACGTTTTTGCCGGGCAGTCCGCGCGCGAGATGGCGGTCGAACCAGGACGTCAGATAATCGAGCAGGCCGGGGTCGCCGGTTTCCTTGTAATACAGGTAGAGGGAAAACAACCCCACGCCCTGCGACCAGTCCCACACGTCCATCGAGATGATGCTGTCGGCCGTATCCTCCTGAATCGCCACCTTCAGTCCCCGCATGCCCGCGATGACCCGCTCGATCAGCGCTTGCGCCTCCTGCCTGTCCAGCTGCCGTGCAATCATGGCTTCCACTCCCGTTTTGGATGTTTGTAGGTCTGTATGTTGAAATTAGGCCTTAGGCCCGCCCACGGAGCATACCCGCCAACGCTTGATCGATATCGGCCGTCAATGCGTCCGCGTCCTCCAGCCCGATCGAGAGACGGACGAGCCGCTGCGGCATTCCCGTCCGCAGCGACGTCTCCTCGTCGATGCCGAGCCCCGGCGTGTTGACGAGACTCTCGAAGCCGCCCCAGCTCGGCCCCTCCTCGAACAACGCCAAGCCTTTGACGAAGCCGACGATCTGCTCCCGCGTGCCCCGCGGCACGAAGCTGAGCAGGCCGGTGCAGCCGCTCATCTGGCTGCGGGCCAGTTCATATTGAGGGTGGCTCGGCAGGCCCGGATAGAGCACCCGCTCCACGAGCGGGTGCGTCTCGAGATGCGCGGCGATCCGCATCGCGCTCTCCTGATGCTGCTTCATCCGCAGCGGCAGCGTGCGCAGCCCCCGGATGAGCAGCCACGCCTGATGCGGATCCATCGCCGCGCCGAACAGCCCGCGCTCCTCGTGCGTCACGCGCTCCATCCGCGCCCGGCTGCCGACCATGACGCCCGCGAGAATATCGCTGTGACCGCCCATATATTTGGTCGCGGAATGCACGACGATATCGATCCCGAAGGCGATCGGATTCTGGTAGAGCGGCGTCGCCCACGTGTTGTCCGCGATCGTCGTCGCGCTATGCGCCTTCGCCAGCGCCGCGACCGCGCGCAGGTCCTGCAGCGTGAATACGTTAGACAGCGGCGTCTCCAGGTAGATCGCCCGCGTATTCGGGCGGAGCGCAGCCTCGATCTCGCCAACGTCGGTGCCCGATACGAACGTCGTTTCCACGCCGAACCGCTTCATGTAAACGTCGAGAAATCCCTTGACCGGCGGATATACATTCAGCGGGCAGACGATATGGCAGTCCTTCTCCATGACGCTCATGAGCGCCGCGGAGATCGCCGCCATGCCCGAGGAGAAGCAGCGAGCCGCCTCCGCCCCCTCCAGCGCCGCGATCTTCCGCTCCGCGATCTCGGTCGTCGGATTGGCGACGCGGGTGTAGGTGTAGCCATGGTTCGCCGTCTTGCGCGTGAACAGCGTATTTTGAAAAATCGGCGGCACGATCGCGCCGAGATGACGGTCGTAGTCGTCGCCGAGATGCAGGCAGATGTCCTGCTTGGCTCCCCATCCGCCTCCAGTAACCTCGTCCATTTTCTTCGCCTCCTGTCGCGGTCTGCTTGAGTAACTATGCTTTACATTGCCGCGTCCGCCGTAACGTACGCCTTGCCGTCAACCCTACTGCAGACCATGCTGCTTGCCGTTTTAACGGTATCCCCTTCGCACAGGAAGGCCGCCGGCATTCTCGCGCTCGCGCTGCAACTGCACAAATCTCGCTTACAGCAGGCTCTGCCCACCCTACCTGTGCTGCAACCGCACAAATCTCGCTTACAATCTGTGTTCAGTAATGAGTAGTGTGGGAGTAGAGCGCTAAATTGCAGTTACAGCGACGCTGGGACGTTTAATGTGAACTGTAGGAGCAAATTTTGCGGTTACAGCGATGTTGCGACGTTTTGCGGTTACAGCGGTGTTGCGGCGGCTAATGCGGACTATAGCGGCAATTCTTGCTCCTACAGCTTTACAACGCCCGCAAACGCAGACCAATTGCTTCAAATTCTGCTGCCATGGCACTCCGAGCCCGGTGTGCCGCCTCGGTTCCTGACTGAAGGGGATACTGTTCAAACGCCGCGGAACCCGCCTTTGTCCCTATCCCGACAGCGGTGCGGGCAGCTCATCTTTAATCTTCGGTTTCCAGCTATACGTGGCCTGAAACTTCGCTTCCCGACCCGTCCGCCGGACCAGCACGCCCCAGCGGAGCTTGTCGAGCCGATGCTCGTAGCCCTTGAACAGGTAGACGGAAGTGCCGGCCGCGCCCGTCATCAAGAGCGTGACCTGTTTGTCGGCGAGCGTCCATACCGCCTCCCAGTCGCCGTCGACGTCGCAGCACGCCGTTTCCAGCATGAGCGAATAGCCGTCCTCGACGCCCGGCGGCTCGCAGGGCGCGAATGCAAGCGTAGAGCTGAACTCGCCCGCGCAGTGGAACAGCCAGTCGAATTCGTGCGCGCCCCCATGGCCTGCAGCGGGCCTCACCTCGAACTCGTCGTGCAGCCGGTCCGCCTCCAGCCGAAGCGTACGTGCGAAGCTGATACCCGGATATACGTCGTCCGCGGATACCGCGCACAGGTTGCGCTGCGCATCGAACCGGTCCATGCGGCCGTTCGGGCGATAAGGTTGGTTGCGCCGGTCGACCATCAGCGAGTTGTGCGCGATCGTCTTGCGCTGCCACTCCCTGAAGAGTGCCGATCCGTACCCGCTGTTGGAAGGGTCCCGCGACACGATCTCGTCTTTCACGAACAGCTCGAAGTTCATGATGTCCGCATGCGCATGACCCTCGATCACATAGCCGTACTTGAGAAAAACCGACGCCTCCCCGGCATGCAGCTGGGCAAAGTAAATATCCTTGTCGTAGCGCGACAGTCCGTCCGGCAGACCGTTCCCGGCAGGCAGCCCGTCGAAACGCTCGTTTTCCCAGTCCCGACCGAACAGCAGCCGCGCGAGACCGCCGATATTGGCGCCGGGATGCGCCTTGTTCGGCTCGTCGTAGCTGCGCGACAGCGCGTAGCGGAACGGCACTTCATCCTGGACGGCGCGGATCCATTCGTACTGGTGGGCGTAGTTGCCGAACCGCAGCAGCGGCCAGCCGTCGTTCGGATTCGGAAACTCGCCGCTCGCGAAGGCATATTTGACCGGGTAGCGGTACATCCGCAGCAGCGCATCCTCGAGAATCGGGAAGTCGTAGCCGTACAATTTGCAAAACGCCAGGTAATAGGTCATCCCCTCGGCGCAGTAGAAGTGGTAGTGGAAGGAAGCCTCGTACCAGAAGCCCTCGGGCAGCAAGCCCTCGGCCAGCTTGCGCTTGATGCCGTGCTCGCCTTCGGCGGCCCGTTCGCACCAGATCGTCTCGCCGAAAAACAGGCCGATCATGCCCGCCGCCGCTTTCATCCAGCAGATGATGTTGGGCGTCACCCCCACCTTCTCGATGAGGAAGGCCGCCTCGGGAATGAAAAAGGTCTGCTTGTAATGCTCCGTCTCTTCGTCCGTGAATGCATCCTTGACCAGCTCCATGCCGTTGAGCAGCCAGATGACCGCCACGCCGTCCGTCAGGTCGCAGCCGGTGAACTTGCCCTCTTGACCGGGAGGCGTACGCACCTCGAAGCTGCCATAGTTGTCGCACAGGAAGCCGAGCACCTTGCGGATAAACGCAAGATAGGCCGGGTCGCCGTACAGGTTGTAAAGCACGGCCGCGTGAAACACTTGGGTGCAGGCAGAGGTTCTGTATATATAGCACCAGGCATCGTCCGCTTCCTGGGCGGCGCGTAGCTCGCCGCAGCCGCTGCAGCGGTGCTCGCCGGGCTTGCCGGGATCGAATAGCAGCGCGGCGAAACATTTGTCGCAAAAATAATGGTGTCCCCAGCCCGCGACGCGCGAGGCGTCGTCGGCATAATGGGCGACCCACCAGTCCGTATCCGGCTTGAAGCCCTCCACGATCCCCCGGGCCCAATCGAAGTTCACGATCTTGTCCCTTACCGCCTGCCAGTCCTCCACCATCTTCTTCGTGCGGTTCGTCATCGGCTGCACTCCTTCGCGTAGCCTTGCGTCCGGCAAGGCCGATTCGACAGGCGCGGCCCCGGGCCGCTCCGCGGCGGTCGGCGGGGCGGGCTCGGGGCCGCGTCTGCGCAAGCTTATTTTCGCAATTGGCGGAAGCGCTTACTATGGGGTGATTTTGCGATTATATTAGCTATTTTGACTTTGTGGCGTCGGGGCGGGGACAATTGATTCGTTTTTGAAAAGAGGGGGACAGGGCCGATTGGGATCAGTGCGCGATTGGGCGCATCAATTAGTGCCTTATTGCGCTTATCGCTGGGCAGTTGAGCTGCCAGATGGGGACGATAGTGCCCGAATGTGCTTATCTCCAGGTGGATGAGCGCTTTGATGGGGACGATAGTGCCCGAATGCGTTTATCTCCGGGCTATTGAGTGGTTAGATGGGTGCGATGGTGCTCAAATGCGCTTATCTCCAGCGATTGAGTGGTTTGATAGGGACGTTTGTGCCCAAACGCGCTTATCTCCAGGTGGACGAGCGGGTTAGACCCGTCTCTGCCTACCCATCCCGCCGCACCGCCGGCAGCCTGACCGTTACGGTCGTCCCTTCGCCCGGGCGGCTCGCAATAGAAAGTCCGTAGGCATCGCCGTGCAGAATCCGGATGCGCTTGTGCACGCTGATGACGCCCACGTTGGTATGCTTGCCCGACCCTTCGCCCGCTTCCCCGTACAGCTCGGGGCGCAGCAGCCGCTCCACCTTTTCCCGCTCCATGCCTACGCCGTTGTCGGACACCTCGAGCACAAGATCCCCGTGCTCCGCCCGGCAAGCGATGCGAATCAGCGCCTTGCCCGGCTTTTCCTCGATGCCGTGTACGATCGCGTTCTCGGCGAGCGGTTGGAGGATGAACTTCGGGACGCGGCAATCGGTCAGCGCCGGGTCGTCGTCGATCCGCACCTCGATCCGGTCCCCGTAGATGATCTGGTGGATGGCGAGGTATCTGCCGACGAATTCGAGCTCCTCGCCGAGCGTGATATCGTCGCCCTTTTTGCCCAGACTCTCGCGCAGCAGCCTCCCCAGCAGGTAGATCAGCTCGCCGATCTCCTCCTCGCCCTTGAGCTTGGCCATGCTGTAGATCGTCTCGAGCGTGTTGTACAGGAAGTGAGGGTTCATCTGCGCCTGCAGCGCTTTGTAATCGAGCTGCAGCGAGCGGTACTCGGCCTGCTGGACGAGCATCTTCTCGCGATAGACCGAGTGGAACAGATCGTCGATCTTCTCGGCCATCGAGTTGAACCTGGCGGCCAGCATGCCGACCTCGTCGCGGCTGCGGGGAACGATGATCTCATGCTTGGAGTCGAGCGTGAACTTGGACATGCTCTGGAGCAGCAGGCGGATGTTCGCGGTAATACTCTTGGAGATCCGGGCGGCCATGAGAAAAGCGAGCAGCAGCGCGGTCAGCAGCGTGCCGATCGTCCAGTATTTGAGACTCTCGGTTCCGCGCGTAAGACGGCCGACGTCGATGATCTGCACGATTTTCCACTTGTCGTAATCCGTGGACAGGACGCTCGATATATAATGCTTGCCGCCGTACTCGAAGTCGCTCTTGGTCTTGCCCGACAAGTACAAGTTCTGGTCCAGATAATGCTCGGCGGCGCCGCTGAGCGCGCCCGAGACGAACAGCTGGTC
The DNA here is from genome assembly GCF_042683485.1 of Cohnella sp. GCM10020058. Classification (NCBI taxonomy): domain Bacteria; kingdom Bacillati; phylum Bacillota; class Bacilli; order Caryophanales; family Paenibacillaceae; genus Cohnella; species Cohnella sp. GCM10020058. The sequence continues at coordinate 663,346 of NZ_JBHUJV010000009.1, read as the reverse complement.
GAACTCGTTGAGGATAAGAACGTCCCCGTCCATCAGATTCTGGACGTTTGCCAAGATATCGCCGACGTAGTCGCTCTCCAGGCCGATCGCGATAACCCCGACGTAGCTCGACGTCTCGATATCGTACAGCGCCTTCGCCATGTAGAGGGTATCGTCGCCGTCCCTGAACCAGAGCGCTCTCCCGCGCATCTCCTGGACCTGCGCCAGATCGATCCGTGCCATCAGATCCTCGCTATCCTGCACGGCCTTGCGCTTGATGGAATACGGCCGTCCCGCTGCATCCAGGATGGAGACGGACCGGTAATAGTCCTCGAAAAACAGGAGATCGCTCAGAAAGTCGTTAATGTACCTGTTGCGCGCGTACGCCTCCGCTTCGCTGTCCGGCTCCCGGCTGAGCGTCTGGCTGAGCGAGGAGTTACGGAATTGCTGGAAGGCCGCCTGCTCGACGTCCGTCGTCAGCTTGTCGACGTTGATGCCGATCTGGCCGATCAGATACTGCGAGAACTCGCCCGAATTGCGCTTGATGACCCCGAGCGACACGAAATAGTTGATGCCGCTGATGAGCGATACCGTAATCATGACGATAACCGTAAACGCGAGCAGGAACTTCGTCCTGAGCTTCGCGTCCGCATATAAGCGTCTAAGGCTCCGCAAAGCGATCACCGTCCCGGTCGTTATTGCGGATCGTCGACATGGTGAAGCCCCTCCACCAGCATGAGCAGCGCCATCGACTGGCCGTACGGCATCGGACAACGGGGCACGGTCCGGTAAAAGGACTTGGTCGTTCCGAGCCGCGTGCCGTACGACACGCCCTGCACCCGCCCTTCCGCGTCGATCTGCCGGATGACAGCCCGCATCGCGGACATGCCGGCGGCGCGGTATTCTTCGCTGATATAGCCTTTGCGAACCGCCTTCAAAATGCCGTAGGCAAAGCCGGCCGTCGCGGACGTCTCTTCGTAGCTGTCCGGATCGTCGAGCAGCGTGCGCCACATGCCGTCGCCGGTCTGCCATTCCGCGAGCCGACGGACCTGCTGTTCCATCGAGGCGATCAGATACATCTCGATGCCGAGCGGGAGCTCGACGATATCGAGATAATCGACCAGGCCCGCCATGTACCAGGCGTTGCCCCTTCCCCAGAGCGCGCCTGCGTAATGGTCCCGGCGGTCGAACGACCAGCCGTGATAAAACAGCCCCGTCTCCCGGTCGGTCAAATATTTCAGATGGACGAGAAACTGGCGCACGCTCTCCTGCACGTAGTGCTCCCGCTTCATCGCCATCCCCATCCGTCCCAGAAACAGCACAGTCATGTACAAGGTCTCGCTACGCAGCTCCTCGGCGTTCAGCCCGTCCAGCGTCGAGTGCGCGATGCCAAACTCCCGCGTGCGCGGCATTTCTTCGGCCACATAGCTGACCCATTCCTCGCAGACGGCCAGATATTCGGGATTGCGCGTCTCCTCGTACAGGTAGCTTAGCGTCAAGAGCGGGCACATCGTATTGACGTTTTTGGGCGGCAGCCCCTCCCGGATGCGGTCGTCGAACCACTTGGTCAGATAGGCGAGCATCCGGTCGTCGCCCGTGTTTTTGTAATACAGATAGAGCGAGAACAAGCCCACCCCCTGCGACCAATCCCACTTCTCCATCGAAATGATGCTGACCGGCGTATACTCCTCGATCGCGATCTCCAGCCGCTGCATGCCCCCGACGACCTTAACGATCAGGTCCTCAATCTCCGCTCTCTCCGGTTGCACGGACGCCATCGCATTTCCTCCCCCGACTTTTGCGGCATTTAACGATTATTCGCTTCGGTTCTTGTACTCTTTGGGCGATACGCCCTCGACCTTCTTGAACACTTGGTAAAAGTAGGCGTACTCCTTGTACCCGACCATCTCGCCGACCTCGTTCACCTTAAGCCTGGGATCGCGCAGAAGACGCTTGGCAGCCTCGATCCTCGCCTTCACGACCAGATCGACGAAGTTGATGCCGGTCTCCGCCCGCAGCAGGCGGCTGAGATAACCCGAGCTAAGCCCGAAGTGGTCGGCGAGAGAGGTCAAGCTGATCGTTTCGGCGAAATGCGCGTTAATGTAGTCGATCGATTTTTTGACGACGAGGCTGTAGTCCTTGTCCCCGCCGTCCAGCTTGTCCTTGACTGCCCGGATCAAGGCTGCCACGTATTCGGAGGCCTCCTTCATGTCCGCCAGCCTGTACACGTCCTCCAGCATCTCGTCGATACTCTTGCCGAATCCGAGCTCGTCCCCCGTCGTCCGATAATAATAGCGCGCGGCGGCCAGGCAGATCTCCGACAGCAAGCCCTTCGCGACCCGGATGTTGCCCTCGCTGTACAGCTGGACGCGCGCTAAAAACCGCTCCAGGTGGCCGCCCATCTCCTCGGCCGTCGACTGCTCCAGCATCCGGTTGAACGTCTCCAGGTCCCGGACGATCGCGAACCGGCCGCTTTCCGTACCCGACTCGTCGGGCGCCGGCAGCAGGACGGGCTCCTCGGTGCGAAAGAAGCTCGTCTCCATCAGCGCGGAGGCTTCGGCGAACGCCTCGCCGAGCTCCTCCAGCCGCTTGTACGCATGGCTGACCGCCATGCAGCACGACAACCCGCGGCGCTCCCTGGCCAGCTCGATCAGGTCGTGGCAGAAGCTCTGCAGCTTCATCCGCAGCTCCCGCGGCGTGAGCGGCTTCGGGAACAGGCAGGCCAGCGCGAGGTCGTCGCGCACGCCGCCGTCGATCGTCTCGAAGTCGCGCCTGTCGGCGGCCGCTCTTGCCAGCGCGGCTACCTCGTCCCGCAAGCGCGGATCGATGCGCTGGCTGCCGTCTCCCCGCGCGGCGTCCGAAGCACGCTTCGAACGGACGACGACGACGGCGCAGCGGCTCCAGGTCACGCCGAGCTCCGCCGCTGTCTTCGCGAGCTCGTCACGGTCCGGTCCGCCGCCGCCGATCAGCTCGGAGACGAGCTTGCTGCGCAGCGTCGGCAGCGAGCTTTGGTGTCGCTCCGACAGCCGGCTGTACGCCGCTTCCCGCTCGGCGCGCCGGGACAGCTCTTCCCTTTCTCCTGCAATCTCGTCCACCGCTTGGGCGATGACGCGCTCCAGCTCGTCGTTGCGGATCGGCTTCACGACGATCTCCTTGACGCCGAGACTGAGCGCCCGCTTGGCGAACTCGAAGTCCTGATAGCCGGTAATGAGGATCGTCTTGGAGAGCGGCAGCGCCGCATGCATATGCGCGGCGAGCTCCAGTCCGCTGATGCCGGGAATCTTGATGTCCGTAATCAACAGATCCGGACGGCATTCGTCGATGACCCGCTTGCCTTCGACGCCGTCCATCGCCTGCCCGACGACGGTGCAGTTCAAGCGCTCCCAATCCACGGTACGCACGATCGACTGCAAAATCAGCGGCTTGTCGTCGATGACCACGACCGTCATCTTCATGGCAAATCCCTCCCCGCAGCGAATCTCATGTATTGGAACCGTTTGCAAAACGGGCTGCAATAGCTATTCCAAAGGCGTAGCCGCCGGCGAACGCTTGCGGTATCCGCTCGGCGACGTCCCGCTGTAAGCCTTGAACAGCTTGCTGAACGAGTACAAGTCGGCATAGCCCAGCGTATCGGCGATCTGCGTGACCGGCAAGTCGGACTCCGCAAGCAGCAACCGGGCCCGTTCCATGCGCAGTCCCGCCGCATAGGACTTCAGCGTCCGGCCGGTATGGCGCTTGAACAGCTGGCTCAAGTATCGCTGCGAAACGCCGGCCTCCTCGGCAACCGCCTCCAGGTCGGCCTCGGCCCAAGCGCCTTGCCTGAGCGAGTCGCTGGCTCTTCGCACCAACTCCCGGTGACGCATGGACGCCCTGCCGGCGGGCAGCGTCTCCCGCTCGCTCCGGTACAGCTCCAGCAGAAGCAGCTTGACCGTATAGTCGAACTCGATCTCCGCCCAGAGCGGCGGCATGTCTTGCAGCTCCAGCAGCCTGCCCATCAGCGCCTCGAAGCGCGCGCCGTCGTGCACCTCCACCCGCCTGCATGGGGGCGAGAAGCTGCCGGCCTTCTCGTCGTCGACAGTGGTGCGGAAGTGGCAGTAAATGACCGTCAGCCGGTCGTCCGGATGCTGCTCCACGTCGATCCGGTCGCCGGGACGCAGCGTGAAGCAGCATCCGGAGGCGATCGGATACCGGCTGCCGTTGACGGTCATGATGCCGGTTCCCGCGAGCACATGCCAAAAATCGTAATCCGGCATCGCCTGCACATGCCAGCTCCAGCCAGGCTCGCAGCGCGCCTTGCCCATGATGCGGCCCGGTCCGAACGCGACGCCCGACAGCGGACGGACGTCACGGACGGACGTGTTTTCCCCGTTTGTTCCCGATTCCATGCCGCCGCTCCCTTCCGGCGCCATCCGTCGGGCGCACGAGGTTCGTCCTTTGCCTAACATTATACAGAAGCCCGGAGCATCGGGAAGGCTTTCCGCGGATTAATTTCATGCGTTGCGTTTTCATACAAATCGGCTCCGCTCGCTCCATTCCGGCGTTTCCGGTGAGCCGCTATACTTGGCTGCAAAGACCAAAAGGAGTGATCACGATGAGTCTTAAGCCGCTCGATCCCCAGGAAATTAACGAAAAGCTATACAAGCACCGCTGGATTCACGACGCGCTGCCGGGAATAGAAAACCTTCGCGACGAAGATTATCTTCATTACCGCACGCAAGGCTTCATCGCCGTATCCGACATTTTGAGCGCCGCCGAGGTGTCGGAATCGTCCGATGCAATCGTGCGCATTATTTTTAACCCGGACACGCAGGCGAAGGTCCAATTCACGAAGCCGCAGCGCGAGCTGAAGAATGACACGGAGCGGGAGCTTGCCGTCCGGAAGGTGTACGAGTTCGTCGGACACGACGAACAGCTGCGCGCCATGGCTTACCATCCCAACATCCTGTCCATCGTCGAGAAGCTGCTCGGCGGAAAAGCGAAGCTCGTGCAGGATATGGCGCTGCTCAAGCCGCCAACGGGCGGCGGGGAAAAGCCCTGGCACCAGGACATGGCGTACGGTCCGCTGGCATTTCACCAGGCCGTCGTCGGCGTCTGGATCGCGCTGGATGCGGCCGGCCTGGATAATGGCTGCATGCACGTCATCCCGCGCTCGCAAATGTCCGGCGCCGTGCCGCACTACGCCGTGCGGGACTGGCAGCTGTGCGACGAGGCGGTGCCCGTGGAGCGCGACGTCGCCGTGCCCCTCGCGCCGGGCGGCGCTCTCTTTTTCCACGGCCTGCTCTTCCACGGCACCCCGAACAACACGTCCGACAAGCGCAGACGCGCCCTCCAGTTCCACTACGCCCTGGAGACGTCCGACAAAATGTCGCCGCAGGAATACAAGCGCGTGTTCACTAACGAGCTGACAGGCGCGGAGTGCTGATCGTGAAGGATCGTTGAAACAAAAATAACAGCCGTGCGCCGGACGCGCCTCTTGGGGCTCGGAAACCGTCGCACGGCTGTTTAATTGCAGGGAGCTGTCTTGTATAGCGATAGGAGGCGCGGTCCGGCAATGTGGCGCTGTACAGCGTTACTTTGTGCTGACGGGGGCAAGATCCGGCAATGTAGCGCTGTATAGCGCTACTTGGAGCTGGTTGGTGGATCGAACCGGCAATGTAGCGTTATACAGCGTTACTTTGAGCTGACGGGAGTCGCGGTCCGGCAATGTAGCGTTGTACAGCGTTACTTTGGGCTGGTTGGTGGCTCGAACCCGCCATGTGGCGCTGTACAGCGCTTCTTTGGGCTGATTGGTGGATCGAACCGGCAATGTAGCGTTATACAGCGTTTCTTTAGGCTGGCGGGGTGCAAGATCCGGCAGTGTGGCGCTGTACAGCGTTACCTTAGGCTGACGGGAGGCGCGGTCCGGCAATGTAGCGCTGTACAGCGCTACTTAGAGCTGGTTGGTGGCGCGAACCCGCAATGTAGCGCTGTACAGCGCTACTTAGAGCTGGTTGGTGGCGCGAACCGGCAATGTAGCGTTATACAGCGTTACTTTGGGTTGACGGGAGTCGCGTTCCGGCAATGTAGCACTGTACAGCGCTACTTTGGGCATGCGGGGGGGCAAGATCCGGCAATGTAGCGCTGTACAGCGTTACTTTAGGCTGACGGGAGGCACGGTCCGGCAATATAGCGCTGTACAGCGCTACTTGGAGCTGGTTGGTGGCGCGAACCGCCATGTGGCGCTGCTCAGCGTTACTTCTTGCCGGCGGGAGACGGTCTCGCTACCGAAAAAACAACCGCCAGGGCTGCTGCCCCGGCGGTTGTCGTCATTGATCCGATTCGGTAGTCGCTTCGTATTCGCTATTCCAGAGGCTTGACCGGGATGCCCGCCGCCACGAACTCGTCCAAGTCGCGGTTGGCCTTGGTCTGGTTGCACAGATTGCAGGCGCAGACGCAGTTGTCCGGAGTCGTATGCCCGCCCTTGGAGCGCGGCAGCAGATGGTCGATCGTGTCGCCGTAATCGCCACAGAAGTAGCAGGTATACTTGTCCCGGTTCAAGATCATGAGCCGGAAATCCCGGTTGCTGAGCAGCCTGCGGATCGTATGACGGTTGACGACGACGGCCGCGTGCTCCCGCACCAGCGTGACCGCCATCTCCAGGTCGATCTCCTGGTACCAGCCGCGCCCCTTGTCGGTTCGGCCGCGCATGCGGACGAAGCCCTCCCGTGTCGCCTGAAGCTGCGACGCGTCATGCGGGTCTATGCCGCGCGCCGCGCCGCCCGGCGCGCTCGCCCGGGCGCGGGCCGAGCCGCGCGGCTGGACCCGCGGCACGGTCTCGCCGGCCGTCGCCGCCTGGCGCGGCTTGTCCTGCTGCAGCCTCGCGGCGGCCGCCTTCGGCTGCGGCGAGGCCGCCCGTGCGGGCGCTGCCTGCGCTGCCGGCAGCACGGCGTCCTCCGCCGGCTGCTGCTGCGCGGCAGCCGCGCCGCCGCGGCCCTTGCGCCGGCCGCGGCGCTTGCGCTTCGGCGCGCCGGCAACGGCTGGCGCCGCCGGCTCCTCCGCAGGCCCCGCGGGCGCGGCCTGCTCCGGCGCAGCCTGCGCGAGCGCGCCCGACGCGCTGGCCGCACCGCGCTTGCGCCGGCCGCGGCGCTTGCGCTTCGGCGCGCCGGCAGCCGCTGGCGCTGCCGGCTCCTCCGCAGGCGCCGCGGGCGCGGCCTGCTCCAGCTGCTGCGCATCGCCGACAGCAGCCGCAGCCCCTCCGCGCCGCCGCCGGCGCTTGCGCGTGGGACGCGGCGCCTCCTCGGGCGCGACGGCGAGCGCGGCCGCCTCGTCGAGCGCAGCCTCAGGCGCGGCCGCAGGCAGCCCGCGTCGGCGCCGGCCGCGCTTGCCGCCCGGCGCCACGCCTTCAGCGAAGCCGCCTGCGGGCAGGCCTGCCTCTGCCGATGCGGCAGGGGCGTCCGTCTCGCCAAGCGCGCGATCTGCGCCGGACGCCGCCGCGGGCAGGGACGCCCTGCACTGCTTGCAGATGCCCCTTCGGGCGTTCGCTCCCGCCCGCCGTCCGGACCTGCGGCGGAACTCCGATATCGGTTTAAGCTCGAAGCAGCTCACGCATTGCTTCAATTCCGCGGACGCCGCCTGGCTCTCAGGTGTCGATGTCGGCTTGCTCAACGCTGTCAGCTCCGTATCTCGTTAGAAGTGTTATGTCCATTATACTTGATTTGCCAACGTTTGGCTCGGCTGGCCCATACATCTCGCGAGGCCTCGGTCTACGCGCCCTCCCTCAAGCCTCCCCGTTACCGTCCCTTCTCGTACCTCCGCGTCACACCTCGGCATTACATTTCGCATGACTGCGGTAACTTACCAATTACTGCATCTCTGTGCCACAATATGCCATAGTCGAGCCCGCTTCGCGGCGTTCGAGACGGAACGAATGAAGGAGAGATCGAAGCATGAAGTTCAACAAAAACGCGCTGCGCCTGACTGCGGCAGCGGCGCTGGCCATCGCGCTGATCGCGCCCGGCGCGGCCCAGGCGGCGAACGCCGTCGTCAAGACCGACAGTGAAAAGGGATTCGCCGCCCTGCAGGTCGGCAACCGCGTGTTCGTTCACGACAGCGAGAAGCAGCTGTTCCAGACGAACGGCAAATTCCACGACGGCAAGCTCATCGACCTGTTCACGCTGCCCTACGGCCCCGCGACGATCCCGCTGATCCTCGTTTACAACGACAAGGCCGGCTTGACGGTGTTCAGCGACCTGTGGCCCGAGTTCGCCAAAGGCAAGGAAACAAATACGACCGAAGAGTACATGAGCGGCCATATTTCGTTCAAGCCGATGAAGAAAGCCGCCAACCGAACGAACCACAACTATGCCGAGCAGGTCGGAGATACGGTGCACGTGTATACGGCCAATGACTTTGGCGATCTGAAAAAAGGCTATCATGAATCCTATGCGGTCAAAGGCACGCTGCGCGGCCTGATCCTGTACGATTGCTGTCCGTACGCGGTTCTCGAGAGCCCTGACGGCGGGCTGGACGTCTACCATGCCGGCAAAGAAGGTCCGATGAAGGCGGGACATATCAATCTCTAAAATGACGGATCCGCAGACCCGGGCCTTTGCGCTTCGCTGCGGATTTTTTTCTCACCCACCCGGCCCGCCGCCGTCGGCCCCCCACTCCTCCGGCAGCAGCCGCCGGTAAGGCGCGCGTCGGTACCGGTCGTCGATCAACATCAGCACGCCACGGTCGTTCTCGGTCCGGATCAACCTCCCGCCGGCCTGCAGCACCTTGTTCATGCCGGGATAGACGTAGGCATAGTCGAAACCCGGCAGGCCGGCGTCATCGAAATGCTTCCGCATCAAATCCCGCTCGAAGCTCGGCTGCGGCATGCCCACCCCGACGACCGCCACGCCCTGCAGCCGGTCCCCCGCCAGGTCGATGCCTTCGGAAAAGACGCCGCCCAGCACGGCGAAGCCGATCAACGCCGCCTCGTCATCGGCCTCGAAGGCGGCAAGATAAGCGCCGCGTTCTTCCTCGGTCATATCCGGCCGCTGCGCCATCGTGCGCCAGACGCCCCCGCCCTGCTCGAGAAAGGTCTCGTAAACCGCATTCAGATAGGCATAGGAAGGGAAGAAAAATAAATACCGGCCGGGTCTGCCGGAGAGCAGCTCCAGCAATCTCGAAGCGATCCGACCGCGGCTCGACTCCCGGTCCGCGTACCGGGTGGACAGCGGGACGATCTTCGTCTCCCACTGCTCGGTCCGGAACGGCGAAGGCACCGAGACCGAATAGTCCGTCTCCTCCGCGCCGATAAGATCCATGTAATAACCGAGCGGAAAAAGGGTTGCCGAAAAGCAGATCTGCGAGCGGTAGCCTTTGCGCATCTGCCGCAGCAGCCGCGAAGGGTCCATGCAAAACAGCTTGATCCGCACGTCGCCGCGCTGCCGCTCGGCGAATACGATATGTCTTTTCTCGTCGTACAGCTTGACGATTCGCATCCAGTGGACCGCCGCGAAATAGGCCTCGAGCAGCAACGCGTACGGATCCGCTTCGGCAGCCGGCGCATCCTCCGCATCCGCAGACGAAACGTCCGCCGCAGTAGAAGGGACCGCGATGTTGGAAGAGCCGGCGAGCGCGAGCGTCTCCCAGGTACGCAGGCCTTCGTCCGCTTCTGCGCCGCTTCGCTCCCTCCCGGCCAATGCAGTCTCGGCCGCTTCGGCAAACGACTCCACCGCCTCGTTCAGCGCTTCCGGCAAGCCCTCGGGCAGCACGAGAAAAGCGCCTTCGCCTTCGTCCCGCTTGCGAATGGCCAGCAATGCGGCGTCGACGGACTTGGCTGCGGCGCGCACGGCATTGTCCTTGCCTTTGAACGCGCGGACGAGATGCAGGAAGTCTCGCTTCGTCAGCTCGGCGGAGTACATCTCCCTTGCCCGATCGGGCAGATTGTGCGCTTCGTCGACCAGCAGCGCGCAGGCAGCCTTCCATTCGGCGGCCACTCGCTTAAGGGAGATGCGCGGATCGAAGATATAGTTATAATCGCAAATGACGGCATCGGCGACGTAGGCGGCCTCCAGCGACATCTCGAACGGACAGACCCGGTGCTTGGCCGCGTAGCGCAGCAACTCGTCCTTGCCTATCAACGTCTCGTTCGACAGCAGGTCCAGGATCGCGCCGTTAATCCGGTCGAAAAAGCCCTCCGCATACATGCATATACCGCCTGCGCAGCCCTCGACCCCGGCTTGCCCGGCGGCTGCCGAGCATAGCTTGTCCTTGGCGGTGATCGTCACCGCATGCATTTGCAGCCCGCCGTCCTGCAGACGCCTCAGCGCGTCCTCGGCCGACGCGCGCGTCGTCGTCCTGGCCGTCAGGTAGAAGAGGCGCGACAGCTGGCCTGCGCCGATTGACTTCACGGCCGGATACAGCGTCGACATCGTCTTGCCGATGCCGGTGGGCGCTCTGGCGAAAAGTTGGTGCCCTGCCTCTATGCTGCGATAGACGGCGGCGGCAAGCTTCCGCTGGCCCGTGCGGTACGCGGGATACGGGAAAAGCAATCCCGCGATGCTCGCGTCCCGGGCGGTGCGATGCCGCAGCTGGAGCTCCGCGAACGGCGCATAACTGGCCACGTAGCCCTGGATGCGGCGTTCAAGCTCGGCGAAGTCGACCGTACGCTCGAAGGATCGCCGCGCGGCGCCTTCCCCTCCCGTTTCCACATACGTCATTCTCACCCGCATGCGGTCCAGGCCCTCGATATTCGCGTACATATACGCGTAGCAATAAGCCTGCGCCCAATGGACTTCAGGCGTCTCGGCCTCCGATAGCGGCAGGCTTCCGCCGGTGGACTTGATCTCCTCGATCGTGACGCCGCCGTCCTCGCCGGTCAGCAAGCCGTCGCATCTGCCCTCGATCGCAAACAGCAGCTCTCCCCACGGAATCTCTGCGCGCAGCTGCACTTCGCTGCGGTCCCGCTCCCCGTAAGCCTCCTGTATCTGCTGATGCGCCTTAACGCCATCCGCCATCGATGCCGTCTGACGAAAGCCGCTTGCCAGATCGCCGCTCCGCAGCGCGTATTCGACCAGCGGTCTCACCGCGATCGTGACCGTCCCCCGCATATTGCCGTCCCCCAAGCCGTCTTGCGTTTTTCTGCCGGAACACCTGTTCTCTCATTGTATCACGCAGGGGGCGGCATGGGAAAAGGCCGGCGATAAATTGGCACAAACAAACCCGCTCGGACGCGGAAGCGCCAGCGGGTTTGTCTTGGGGAGGGCGGAGCGTTAGGGCTGTTTTTCCGACAGCTTTTCCTGCGCCATTCGAATCATCTCGCGTACCATGGAGCCGCCGATCTTGCCGCCGATATGACCCGCGTCTTCGGTCGTGAGATGACCGTTGTCCCCGGGCGTCAGCGGCACGCCAAGCGACTTGGCGACCTCGTACTTGACGTCATCCGGATGCGCGGGATCCACCGCGTAGCCTTCCTTGCGCATGACCTCCGCCTTGAACGCATTGACGCCTTGCTCGGCGCCGGGGACGGCGAGCCGTCGCGACCTTCTTCTGGACATGCCTCGCACCACCTTTTCGTCGGATGATGCTAGCTTGCGCGTTCGCCGCGCCGTTATTCCCAAAAAGAAAAGGAGCGGGCAACAATTGCTGCCAGCCCCTCTTTAATCGCTTATTTGCTCAACAGGTCGACGACGTCATGCAGCTGCCACTTCAGTGCCGCGGCGCTGAAGTCGTTCCAGTGACCGCTGTCTACGAGGTACACCTGGTTTTTCTGAACGGCGGGGATGTTCTTCCAGGCCGAATTCTTAAGCGAATCGTACGTATCCTTGTCGGCTTGGCCGTCGACCATGATGAACAGGCGGTCGGCGTCGGCCACGTTAGCCGGTACGGCCTCTTGCGTAACTTCGGTCGTGGCGGTCAGCGTCTTGACGTGCTCGGTCGGCAGGAAGCCGAGATCGTCGTACAGCGGCGTGAAAACCTTGGTCGGGTGTTCGTAGATTTTCTTGCTCCAGAATTGGAGAATGCCGACCTTTTCGCCATCGGCAATTTTACCCTTGAGCTTTTCTTTGGCATCGGCGACTTCGGCCTTATAGCCATCCAGGAACGCCTGCTTCTGGTCTTCGATGTCAAGCAGCGCGGCCAGATCGTCCAGCTGCTCGTACGGCGTGCGGCCAAACGTCGTCGCGTAGGTCGGCGCGATTTTTTGCAGCGCGTCGACGACTTCGGGCTTGAAGTAATTGCTCACGATGATCAGATCGGGCGTTGCGGCGACGACCTTCTCATTGTCGGCTTCTTGATCGCCGACGCTAGGAATGCCTGCGATGGCTTCCGGATCGTCTTTGTACTTGTCCAGGTAGTAGTTGATCGTGCCGACCGGCTTGACGCCGAGCTGCAGCAGGTCGCCGAAGTTGTTGATCGCGACGACGCGCTGCGCCTTCACGGGCACCTCGATCTCGCGGCCCATGCCATCGGTGACTTTTTTTGTCGCTTCAGCGTTGTTGTCTTTGCTGCCACACGCGGTGACGACGCTGACGAGCAGCAGGATGAAGGTGAGGAGCAAGCCGGATTTGCGGAAGTTAGACATGTAAGTAATCTCTCCTTGGAGGTCGGTTGTTTGTATCTGTCGCTAGCGCTGCAAAATGTCATCGATAACGATTCTCAGTCTCACTCGGACTATATTACCGGATATCTGGAGAAATGGCAATGGCAAGATGAGCGGCGCGAGGTGGTTTAAAAAGCGAGGGCCGCCGGAAGCGGGAGCTGGAGAGGCTTTTGCCGTTCTGAAAAGACCAGTAAGGGGCGACAACTGGCTGCATTAGCAAATAGTGATGCGCCACATCCTCAACTGACTAACGGTGCATGCAAAAGTGCAATAACGATACGCCATATCCGCCGAAGTAAGGCCGCAGCCGAAAAAGCAAAATAGCGATGCGCCATATCCTTATTCCGCAATATTCTGACCGAAAAAGCTAAATAACGATGTGCCACTTCCTTATTTCCCCGCCAGCACGCCGCATGTGCCGCAGCCTTTTCTTATTGTGCCGCCATCCGCTCCCACCTTAAACGCAAACAACTCCGCCCCGGCCGAAGCCGAAGCGGAGCTGCTTGCAAACACATCAATCCTATTCGAGCACCGCGAACAGACCCTTGATGTGCGTCAGATAGCGGATGTTGCTCATTTCCTTCATCAGCGTCGCAGGGAAGCCCTTGAAGCGGGTGCCGCTTGCGCCGACGGTGCCAACCGCGTCCTTGCGGCCGAGGCTGCCCAGCGTACCGGAGAATACCGGCTGGAACGTGTCTTGCACGCCGCCCTTGATTACGGCAGCCAGGTTGTGGCCGATGAGCTCGCCCATTTGCCAAGCCAGCTGTGCCGTCGGCGGATAAGGACGAGCGCCTTCGCCCGGAATAACGACTGCGCAGTCGCCTGCGAGGTAGACGTCAGGGTGCGAGGTCGATTGCAGCGTATCGGTAACCGATGCGCGGCCGCGGTTCACTTCGATGCCGCAGTTCGCGACGATCTCGTGGCCTTGGACGCCCCCGGTCCAGATGATGGTGTTGGACTTCAGCGTGCGGCCGTCCTTCAGGGAGACGGTGTCCTTGGAGGCTTCGGTGATCGCTACGCTGATGATGAACTCGACGCCGCGCTTCTCGAGGCTCGCTTGCGCGCGGGCGATGAGCTCCGGCGGGAAGATCGGCAGGATCGCCGGGCCGGCTTCTACCACGTAGAGCTTGATGTCGGCCGGGTCGATGCCCTTGGCGCGCGCGACTTCAGGCAGCTTGTCTGCGAATTCGCCGACGAGCTCGATGCCCGTCAGGCCGCCGCCGCCGACGACGATCGTCGCGTCAGCCGGATCCTTGGACGCCTTGTAGGCATCCAGACGCGCATGTACGTGTTCGCGGATCTTGTTGGCATCGCTGACGGACTTCAGCACGAAGCTGTTTTCTTGCAGTCCCGGGATGCCGAAGTAAGCCGTCTCGGAGCCGAGGGCGATGACGAGGTTGTCGTACGTGTACGAGCCGCCGCCGGCCGTCGTTACCTTTTTGTCGTTCGGCTTGATTTCCTTGACCGTATCGATGATCACATTGATGCCTTGGTTCTTCAGCAGCTTGGCAAGCGGCAGCGCAACGGCAGGTTCGCTGATCGTGCCTGCAGCCAGACGGTGCAGCTCGGTAATGATCTGGTGGGTCGGATAACGGTTGATGACCGTAATCGCCGCTTCGTGGACGCTCAGGTGCTGACGAGCCGTCAGCGCGCTCAGCAATCCGCCGTAACCGCCGCCCAGGATCAAGATTTGTTTAGCCATGGTCCATCCTCCGTTCGTGAGTCAGTGGTTTGGGGATTAGCGTTGCTGCTGGCGCTCCGCCAGTACGTTCAGGAATGCTTGGGTGTATCGCAAAGTCTTTTGCACTTGCGGATCCTTCAGCATTTTGAGCAGACCGAACAGGCCGACAGCCTGCGTGTCGGCTTCGGCACGGTCGCCGGCTTCGATCGCTGCGGAGGCGAGGCCCTTGGCCTTGTCTACGACAGGCGTGAAAAACTCGACGATTCCCGCCTTCGTATCGTTGATGAAAACTTGGTCCTTCGCGAGGCCGGAAGCAAAGTCGTACGCCGCGGTCAGCGTCGTCACCATCTCGGTCAGCTTGGGCAGGTTGTCCACCAGCGTGGTGAGCGATTGTTGAACTTCCGGCTTCATCAGTTGATCCAGCACATCCTGGGCCTTCTGCGCGTCGACAGCTTGCTCGGCGCCTTGCGATTGCGGTGTGGTAGTCATGAGACAAAGTCCTCCTTTACAGTAAGGTCATGCGGTCTCTTGCGATTCTCCGTCTCGTCGGACGAAGGGGCACGGGGAGGCGGGCGACATTTGTACCATTTTTCACATAAAAAGGCGTGCCGCTATTCCTTTGGCTTCTTCGTATTCGATCCGGAAGGTCGAAATGAACCCTTGTTCCCCATTTTACACCCGTTTGTGCCCTAGATGTAAAAAAATTAAAAAGGTTAATTGTGTCTATTTTGTGTCGGCGCCTGTCGAATCATTGGAGCCCGGCACGGATGCTGACGATACATAGGAGGCTCGGCTCGAGCCCAGCCCGAACAGCGCAGCCAGCGCCACGACGACGACCATCACCACGAGCGGCGTCTGCCATCCGCCCGAGCGGTCGTGGATAAAGCCGATAAAAGCAGGGCCGACCGCCGCCACGAGGTAGCCCACGAATTGAGCCATGCCCGACAGCTCCGTCGCCTCGGTCGCGGTGCGGGTGCGAAGCGAGAAAAACACGAGGCAAAGGCTGAAGCTTGCTCCCGCGCCGATCCCGATCAGGAGTACCCACGCAACCGTCAGAGGTCCCGTGCCGGCATCGAAAAGCAAGCCCCCGTATCCGACGAGGAGCATCGTCATGACGATCGCCATAATGCCCCGCTGGCTCGGACGCCGCGCAGCAAGCACCGGCGCCAGGAAGTTAGCGGGCAGGCCGATGATCTGCATGAGCGACAGCATCCATCCTGCCGTGCCCGCACTCATGCCGCGATCCTGCAGAAGCTCCGGCAGCCAGGTAACGTTGACATAAAAAATAATCGACTGGAAGCCCATGAACAACGAGACCTGCCAAGCCAATGGCGAACGCCATGGACGCGCGGACGCCACAGCCGGGCGGCTTAAGCCCCGCTCGCGCCGGCCGCGGCTGACCTGCGGCAGCCAAGCGATCATCGCCAGCGTGGAAGCGAGCCCCCATACGCCGAGCGCGCCGCGCCAGCCGAAGCCCGGCGCGTCCGCAATAGGAATGCTGACGCCGGAGGCGATGCCGGCGACGAGCGTCAGCGCGACCGAGTAGATACCGGTCATGAGTCCGGCGCGGTTCGCGAAGTCCCGCTTGATGAGCGCGGGCACGAGCACGTTGCCTACGCCGATGCCGATGCCGATCAATACGGTGCCCGCGAACAACAGCGCCGAATAAGGCGCGGCCCGCACGATCACGCCTACCGTGACCAAGGCCATGCCGGCGAGCAGCGTGTTCTCAGCGCCGAATCGGCGCGACAGCTTGGGCGCCACCGGCGAGATCACGGCGAAAGCAAGCAGGCCGAGCGTCGTCAGCATGCCTGCGCCGGCGCCCGACAGCCCGAGATCGTCCTTGATCCGGCCGACTACCGGTCCGACCGCGGTAAGGGCGCCGCGCAGGTTGGCCGCGATCAGCACGATGCCGACGGCCAGCCAGAGCAGCCTGCCGCGCTTGGCCTTCTCCGCGCGCTCGCGCTCCTGGGCTTGCTCGAGGGCAAGCTCCCGATCCGATTCGGATAACGCGCCCGGGCGATCTTCATCAAGCATTGCATTATTTTCGCGATTCGAAGTGTTCTTCATCTTCATTCATCCTCCGGACATCACCTACAGCATACGCCAAACCCGCCGCGCGAATGCCGAGCCGGCGCTGTAACTTATCTCCGGCAATGCCCGAATTGTAGCACACGGTGTCAAGTTCGTGATACCTCGACGATTCTTTTTATCGCTTCGAAGCCCAAGCGGTCCATCTGTGCGAATCGCATAATCCCCTTTGACGCAAGGAAGACTATAAAAGCAATTTTAACGATGCTGAGGAGGAGATAACGACATGTCCGGACGTAACAACAAACCGAAAACCGGCGGACCTGCGGGTCATCCCGGCAGACTGGACCAGTTCGGCGAAAAGCTCGGCTCGCGGAACGAAGAAGAGTTTCGCGCAGCGGCGGATACGTCCTGCAGCTCTGGCGCGAAGGGAAAAAATAGGAGCTGATTGTGCACTCATTTTATTAAAATCATAAGCAAGGGGGTTCGCGGACATGAGCGATACGCATGAATTCGTGGAGCAGGTCCATGATCGCCAGCGCAAGGACAAGCGCAATAAAGCGCATCAGGGTCAAGGCACGCAAGGTCAAAAGGTGTCTTCCCGCCAGCACAGCACCAATAAATAACGCGGCGCGCCTCCGAACGAAAGCCGTTCGAAGGCGTGCTTTTTTACATCCGTGCTCCTCAACTCCGTCCAAGCAGAAGCCTGGCCAACCTGAGCCCCGAGCGAAGCCTGGGCCGCCGCAGCTTTTCCCGCACATACCGGTAGTCCGTCAGCTGCACGCCCGCATCCTTCATCGCTGCCGAGAAGTCCGGATCCAGCATGAGCTTGTATTCCCACACCCTTTTGTCCCAATGAGGAATGCGCGCGCCAAGCTCCGCATCCGGGACCGCGGGGTGGATAAATGTCTCTACGACACCTTCCGGCAGCGTATACAGCTTGGCGATCAGCATCTCCTTAAACGTTTCGTACGTTTCCCCCGTCTCGATCTCGTAGGGATGGCTCAGCAGGTAGTCCGGCACCGCCACGCCGAGCGTGTCGCACAATGCCACGGCTTTGGCCAGGGTCGCCTCCACGCCCGGCGCGTTCGCCGTTATCGCTTCGGCAGGATCGATATGCCGGAACAGCCGAAACGGCAGCCTCCTGCGCGAGCACTTCCAAAAGACTTGCGGCAGATAGCTGCGGCCGGTGGCGACGCCGTAGAGGCTGCCCATATGATTGTCCGCGTGCGTCACGGCGATGCCGGCCCGCGCGACGGCGTCGAACTGCGCCTTCATCTCGGCGATGACGTCGGCCTTGTCGGCTCCGCGTTCGAACGCCGCGACGGTCTTGTACATATAGCCGTCCGCGTCGTGCAAGGAAGCGCGGCCCGTCAGGCTCGCAAAACGCACGGCGTCGTATTCGCTTGTGAAAGTCAGATGCAGGCCGATGTTGGCCTCGGGATGACGTCTGCACCAGTCCGCGGCCTGGTCAAAGCCCCGGGCGGGCGTCATGATCGTGGCGGACGAGACTCGGCGCTCCTCAAGCAGATGCATGATGGCTTCGTTCGCCGGTGCGCTCTGGCCAAAATCGTCGCAATTCAGAATCAGCAGCTTCGCCATCAGGCGTCGATCCCTCCTTGCATGTGCGGTGCCACAGGGACGGGCTGCGGCTTCAGAAATAACGAGATGACAAACGAGACGACGAGCAGGCAGAGCGGAACGATGCAGATCAGATAGCGGAACGTCGCCTCCGGATGCGGCCCCGGTTCGTCGCCGCTCACATAGCCGAACAGATGCCCGACGATAAAAAAGGCGAGCGCCGAGATCAGGCCGCTGGAGCGCGTGAGGAAGCCGCCGACTGCCGTGTACATCCCTTCTCTGCGTCGGCCGGTCCGCACAGCGTCCCTGTCGATGATCTCGCTGGTCAGCAGCGCCGGGGAAACGAGGAAGCCCGCCAATCCAAAGCCGAAGCAGATGCCCGCCGCGATGCCGGTGCCCAGATTGTCGGCGAACCAGAGGGAATCACGGACAGCCCGTATACGATGAAGGAGAAGCGCCAGCTGCGGTAGCCGCCCAATTTTTTCACAATATAAAACCATACCGCGACGAGCGGAATGACCGATACGAAGACGGAGGCCATCAGCAGCGTGACGTCGCTCTCTTCGACGCCGAGCGCGTACTTGGCGTAGAAGGGAATCATCGAGCTGACGAGGCCGTTCACCGTCTGGGCGAAGGAGCAAGCCACGTAAAAAAGCCAGAGCTCCTTGTTCTTCAAAGTCTCGCGAAACGCCTGAACGAGCGGCAGCGGCTCTTCCTTGGCGAACGTCTCGTTCTCGCGGACATTCAGGACGAAGAGCGTCATGAAGATGCCGAATAGGGCCGCGTACACGACGGACATCGTGCCGAAGCCGAGCGCCTTGTAGAGGATCGGCGTCAGCGCCGTACCGATCAGGATGGCAAAGATCTGGTAAGCCTGCTGGACGGCCGAGGCCTTGGCCCGCAGACTGTCGCCGGTGAACAGCTCGGGGAAAAGCGCGCCGTAGTTCACCCATAAGATCGTCGCGATCGCTTCGAAGAGGATGAGCGCGACGAGGAACCAGGTAAATAAAGCGCTATCATGTAAGCCCGAAGGAACGGCGAACACCATGACGAAGGCCAGCATGAACAGCGGGATGGACACGAAAATCCACGGCCTGCGGCGGCCGTGCCGCGAGCGCGTACGGTCGGAGAAATAGCCGGCCATCGGCTGGTTGACGGCGTCCCAGATCAGGTAGATCGTCCGTGCGAGGGTGGCGAGTCCGACAGCCAGCCCCAGCTTTTCAACATAATAATACGTGTAAAACGAACTGAAGGCCTGGCTGGGCACCATCATCGCGAACATCCCGAGCGCATAGGCCGTCGGGGAGTTCAGGAATTTCCTGCTCATCGGCATTCTCCCGTCGCGTGTAGATTCGCGGCCTGCTCCGCGGAAAGCCGCCGGTCGGCGACGTCCGGCGCGGCACGCCGTTCATCTACACCATTCTACAAACGGGCGGCAATTTCCTCCAATCCTCCAAATCGCTGGAATGCGCGGAGGCGTTAGCACAAATGCGAATCTGTCTGAAGGGTTTACCAGACCGGCCTGAACTTCACGGTCCCCTCGCCGAAGGAATGAACGATGTTGCGCATGCTCTGCGTCAACCGCTCGGCCTCGCTCTCCCCGAGCCGCTCGCGCCATCTTTTCTCTATGCTGCCGAACTGCGCTTCGGTCGCCCGGATGCAAGCCCATCCTCGCTCGGTGAGCACGACCAGCTTGCCGCGACCGTCGCTCGGATGCGGACGACGCTCGACATAACCGCATCCTTCGAGATAATCGATCATCTGCGTGGCCGCCTGCTTGGTGATCTCCAGATGCTCGGCCAGCTCAATGCCCGTCGCTCCGCCGAACGAGAGCTTCTGGAACGCGTAGCCGTGCGACGGACGCACGTCGTCGAAGCCCTGCGCAGCCAGCTCCAGGTGGAGCTCGTCAACCGCCGCGCGGAAGGCCGTCGCAAACAAAAACGTCAATTCGTAACCCCAGGCGCCCGCCTCGGACATGGCGCTTCCCTCCCGGTCCCTTGTCCTGCTTGTCGCTGTCCATTGTATCACAAGCGGCCGGGAGGGGCGGGCGCGTTCGATACGCGGAGAGGCTGTGGCGAACAACGCACGGTCTATCGCCCTATTCGTCCAGTAACCAGCTTCCCGCACCACGCCACCTCGGTACCTCGCTATTCGAGTCCCGGCGCCCCATTCACGCGGCAGGCAGGCTGTTCGTTAAGCTCCGCGCCGATCTGACGCAGCAGCGTGGCGGTGTCGAACAGGGCCCAATGCTCGGCGATCCGGCCGTTCGCGACGCGGTACTCCCGGTACAGCTTGGCGTCAATCGGAAGGCCCGTGGCCGCTTTACCTCTAAACGTACCCAGATGGGTTCCCTTCATCCGAAGGCGGACGACGACGCGATCCCCCTCCGCCGTGACGCTCTCGACCGTCGACCGCTGATCGGGAAACGCCGTCCGCAGCCTTTCCGCCATCGCGAGCAATCCGTCCGCATTACCCGGTTCATAGGCATGATCGAGGTAATCGTCCGTCAGATATTGTGCGATACAGGCAGAATCGCCTTCATTCCAGAATCGTTCGATGAAGTCTCGCGCTACTGCTGCGGGAGTCGGGACTTCTTGAGAGATCGTACTTTCCCCTTGTTCGCCAGACTGAGTACGCTCATTTCCGCGGAATAAACTTGAAGCTTGCGGCTGTTGGTCCATGCACTTTGCCTCCTTTAAATATAGTCAATTTAGTTGACTACTTGAAGGATAGCATGAGATGGTAATTTAGTAAAGTAAATTGACTATAATAGTCATCTGCCATTCCGCTCCGCCGACAAGCATGCATCATTGTTAACCAACCGTTATAATTAGGGTTAACAAATTAGTCAAAGGAATGACGAACACATGACAATCAAGCTACGCGGGCATCATCTGCTCTGCCTGTTGGGTTACCGGGGAAAAGGATATTCGGAAGGTTTTTGCGCGAACATGACGCGCGTGTACGAGCGGCTCCGGACGGAGCCCGAAACGGAGATCGAGCTGATCCTCGGGCCCGACGACATCTGCGCCGCGTTTCCCGAGGACCAGGAGCCGCATTGCGAAAATGCGAGCGTGTACCGGAAGGATGAAGAGATTGCGCGGCAAATCGGCATCGCGATCGGGGAGCGCCGCGCATGGGCGGACGTCATAGCCGCCGTCGCAATACGAGTCGGGCCGAACGACATCGGCTCCCTCTGCCGCGATTGCAGATGGGAGCCGTATGGATTGTGCCGCGAAGGCGTGGCGCATGTTCACTTGTCGCCCAGCCTGCGGGAGCTGCCTCCCGCCTGACGGGTCAGACGGCCGTGCGGCGCAGCAGCGCGTAGGAGATCGCCATGCACAGGAGCGTCAGCGGTGCGGTGCCGCCGGCGATCTCGAGCATCGTGCGGTCCGCCAGCCAGTGGCCGAGGTCGATCCACCAGCCTTGCTGCGTCATGACGTAGCTCCAGACCGTGCCGATCGCGAGGACGGCGATGGAGAGGATGAACATCCCGTTTTTGCCGAACCGCTTGGCGACGCAGGCGATCAGGAAGCCGAGGTAGAATAAGAAGACGATCAGCAGGAAGTAGACCAGGAACTGAACGGGTGCGGAGCCTTCGCTGATATAGGGCAGGTGGAAGAAGTAGAGTCCGACGCCCCAGCCGTCTGTCCAAGCGCTCTCGATGTACGACAGCAAGGTCAAGCCGGCCGCGCAGATGACGCCCACCAGGCCGATCGCGCCCCCCGTGCCCCAGAAATAATCGGTCCTGCGGACGCTGAAGCCAAGCAAGAAGGGCAAAGTATTGGACACCGACATGATGCCTGCCGCGAGCATGTAGATGTACAAGGACGCGACGCCGCCCGTCGTGATGTCTTCCTTAGCGAAGTAGGCGGTGATCAGATTAACGACGAAGCTCGATCCGGAAATGATCCAGGGCAGCAGGAACCAGCTGAATTTGTCCTTCAGAATCGTGGACGTGACCGCCTTCATTCTTCCGCGTTGGACGATATTCATGACGAGACCGCCTCCCTTTCCTCTTTTTTGCCGCCCGTCAGATGCACGATCAGCTGTTGAAGCGACACCGGCGCGAACTCCAGACCGCGCTCCGCGGCGGCCCTGCGCTCTTGCGGGCTCGCCTCTCCCATGACCGTAGCCGAAGCGATCGCGCCCATCGCATCCCGCGACAGCACCTTTTTCCCCGACACGAACGCATCGATTCTGGCGGCGGCGCCCACGACGGTATAGGCCATCCCGGACAGCCCTTCCACGTCCCGGTCCAGCAGCAGCTTGCCTTGATCGATCAACAGGACGTGCTCCAGCAAGCGGCTCACCTCGTCGATCAAATGCGTCGACAGAATGACGGTGCGCGGATGTTCGGCGTAGTCCTCCAGCAGCCGGTCGTAGAACAAGGTGCGCGCGACGGCGTCCAGCCCGAGATACGGCTCGTCGAAAATCGTCAGCGGCGCCCGGCTGGCCAGCCCGACGACCACGCCGGCGGCGGACAGCATGCCCCGGGACAGCTTCTGCATCTTCCGCTTCATCGGGAGCCCGAACGCTTCGGCCAGTTCGGCCGCGAGCGCCGCGTCCCAGTTCGGATGCAGCAAGGCGGATACCTCCAGCACGTCCTTCACCGTGAACATCGACGGGTACTTCTGGCTCTCCTTGATGAAGCAGACGCGCCGCAGAACCGACTCGTTCTCGAACGGTCTCTCGCCGAACACTTGAATGTCGCCGCCGGACGCGAACTGCTGCGCCGTCAGCATGTGCATGATCGTCGTCTTGCCGGCGCCGTTGCGGCCGAGAAGCCCGTAGATCTTGTTCTCCTCCAGCTCGAAGCTCACGCCGCGGACCGCCGCGATGCCGCCGTAGGACTTGGTCAGGTTCGTTACCTTCACGATCGCGCTCATGACTTGTTCCCTCCCTTGCGGACCATGTCCGCGAGCTGATCCTGCGTAATGCCGAGCTTCTCCGCTTCCCGCATCATCGCCACGACATATTGTTCGAAGAACTGCTCCTTGCGCTTCTCGACCAGTCTCGCCTTCGCTCCCGCCGCCACGAACATGCCGATCCCTCTCTTCTTGTAGAGAATGCCTTGCTCCGTCAACAGATTGACGCCCTTGGCAGCCGTCGCCGGATTGATCTGGTAGAATGCCGCGAACTGATTGGTCGACGGCACCTGGGATTCCTCGGGCAGCGCGCCTTCGATAATGTCGTTCTCGATGCGCTCGGCGATTTGCACGAATATCGGACGGCTGTCGTCGATCAGGAAGCTCATCGTTACCTCACCACCACATTGGTTAATTACTTATGTAACTAACCATATAACACTCCGATGACAACGTCAAGCGGGCGAATGCGTATTTTGGGAAAAACGTTGGGATTTGAGCAATCGACGAGAAATCCCGGCGGCGGGCGCATGCTAAAATGAGGATGGACGAGAGGCTTGAGGCAGGCGGACAAGCTTCGAACGAATCGGCCGCGAGCCATGGAGGAGACAGCTATGACCAAGGAATTGTGGATCAACCTGCCCAGCAAGGATCTGGCACGCACCAGACAGTTTTATCGCGATATCGGCTTCACGTTTAATCCTAATTTCCCGGGCGGCGATTCTGCCGTCAGTCTATTGGCCGGCAACCCTGCGGTCGTCGTGATGATATTTCCCGAAGAGACGTTCGCAGGCTTTGTTTCGAGCGGCGCCTCGGATGCCCGCGCTGCGGCGGAGGTGCTGCTCTCGATCGGGGCGGATAGCCGCGAGGAAGTGGACGAGCTGGCTGCCAAGGCTGCAGCCGCGGGCGGCGAAGTGTACGGCAAGCCCGGGGAGAGCCAGGGCTGGATGTACGGCTGCGGCTTCGCCGATCCGGACGGGCACCGGTGGAACGTGCTCTATATGGACACGGCTAAGATGCCGGGGAGATAACCGGCATCTAGGCTAAGACATTGCGTTGAGACGTCAAAGACCGCCCGAGGCGAACGCCCGGGCGGTCTTTGACGTTGTTTTCAACAGGCCAAGCTCAGCTCCCCCGCATGCGGGAAACGAAAAGCTCGACGTACACGGGGTCCCACTGCGTGCCCCCGCCTTCTTCGAGAATGGCAAAGGCTTTGCCGAACGGCATCCCCTTGCGATAAGGCCTGTCCGAGGTCATCGCGTCGAACGCATCCGCTACCGCGATGATGCGGCCGGCCGCCGGGATTCCTTCGCCGCTTAGACCGTCCGGGTAGCCGCGGCCGTCGTAGCGCTCATGATGCGAACGCACGCCGGGCAGCAGCGGCGCCATCGCTTCGCGGGGCTCGACCTGCAGCAGAATGTTTTCTCCCAGCACGGGGTGCTGCTTGATCTGCTCGAACTCCTCGTCCGTCAGCTTGCCCTCCTTGAGCAGCACGCTGTCGCGGACGCCGATCTTGCCGATGTCGTGGAGCAGCGCCGACTTGCGAAGCACGTCGAGCTCGTCGGCGGAGAGGCCCGCCGCCCGTCCGATGACCGAGCTGTACTCGGCTACGCGCTGCGAATGGCCGGCCGTATACGCATCGCGGGCATCCAGCGCCGCAGCCAGGGTAGCGTAATAGCTCTGCAGCAGCTGCGCGTTCATCCGCTCCCGCGACCGCAGTCCTTCGACCATGCCGTTGAAGCCCGCCGTCAACCTGGCGAACTCGTCCGAGTACAGGTCGGACGCGGAAGTGTGCAGCCTGCCGGCCTGCACCTCGGACATCGCCTCGTACAGCTCCCGGATCGGCTGCTGGACGTCCCTCCCGAGCAGCCAGGCGCCAAGCGATGAAAAACCGACGCCCGTCACGAGAATGAGACCCGCCCACCGCCAATAGTCGTAACCGAGATCCTGCGACCAGCCGTTCAAGCGAATCTGCGTCGCCAGGCTGAACAGGATGACCGGAAATGTCCCGATCAGAAACGCGCTCAGCTGAAATTTGCGCTGAATCGAGACGAGTACGCGCCCGCTCAGGGATATATCGGCGCCGTACATGCGGCGTCCCGCCGCCCTCAAGTGTGCGAGCAGCGGACGGATGGATTGGGCCGTGAGGAAAAACTCGATTAAGGCGTGCATGCAAGCGACGAGCACCGCGCCGGCTGCCGCCAATCCGATGTAGTAGTAGGGCAGCTTCGCCCAGCCGAGCCGGATCGCCAGCAGCGCCAGCGCGCTCGCGGGCAGCGACAAGCCCAGCAGATGCGGGCCGAGCGTGCGTGTCACGGCGAGCGAGGGCAGACGGTGCGCCCTCAGATAAGCCGCTTCGATCTGCGCCAAAGCCGGCCGCTCCGACCGGAACAGCTCGCGGATCGGCGCGATATGCCTGCGGAAGGCGAAATATTCGGCGACGAACATGGTCAGGAGAGAAATGAGCAGGATCGCCTGCAAATGCAGCAGCTCGACACGCGGCAGGCTCAAGCTGCCCGATAGAATCGCGCCGCCCACGCCGAGCACGGCGACGACCGAGCCGATGATATAGTTTCGGACGAGACGGATCACTAAAGATCTGTACGGCGACTGCTCCATGCCGGTAATGCCTCCTCTATCTGTCTCTCTCACTATGAGGGAGGGCCGTACGCGCGTAAAGGCCTAACTTGCGCCTCTCTGCGGGGATTGCGGGGATCGCGGGGATTGTCCGGCTTCGTCGGCGCACGGGAGCTCGCTTTGTTTTCCCATGCCCGCTATTTGGGTTATGATGTGAACATATGCAGCTTTAGCGCCAGCACGAGCGCCATCCTGAGGAGGTGCCTGCCATGAAGCAGGAATTAATCGATCGGTTCGTGAAATACGTGCAAGTCGACACCCAGTCAAACGACAACAGCCCGTCTTGCCCGTCTACGCCGGGTCAATGGACCTTGCTCCGCATGCTGGAGGAGGAGTTGAAGAGCATCGGCATGCAGGAGGTGTCGGTCGACGACAACGGCTATCTGATGGTGACGCTGCCTTCCAATACGGATGCGGATGTCCCGACGATCGGCTTTTTGGCGCATGTCGACACCGCCACCGACTTCACGGGGACGAACGTCAAGCCCCAGCTCGTCTACAACTATGCCGGCGGCGATATCGTGTTGAACTCGGCGCTCAAGATCGCTTTGTCACCGAATATGTTCCCTGACCTCGCCAGGTATGTCGGCCATACGCTCGTCACAACCGACGGCACGACGCTGCTGGGAGCCGACGACAAGGCTGGCATCGCCGAGATCGTGACTGCAATGGCCTATCTGATCCGTCATCCGGAGATCAAGCACGGCCGCATTCGCATCGCATTTACCCCTGACGAGGAGATCGGGCGGGGGCCTCACAAGTTCGACGTCGCCGCGTTTGGCGCGAAGTATGCCTACACGATGGACGGCGGACCGCTCGGAGAGCTGGAATACGAGAGCTTCAACGCTGCGGGTGCGGTCGTCACCGTCAAAGGCACTAACGTGCATCCGGGCACCGCAAAGGGCAAGATGGTGAACTCCGCCAAGATCGCGATGGCTTTTCATGCCCGGCTGCCGGAGGCAGAAGCGCCCGAGTTTACGGAAGGCTACGAGGGCTTCTATCACCTGCAATCGATTGAAGGCGACGTGGAGCGGACGACGCTGCGTTACCTGGTGCGCGACCATGACCGGAGCCTGTTCGAGCGGCGCAAGCACGTGCTGGAGAATATCGCTGAAGAGTTCCGCCAGACGTACGGCGAACACAGCATCGAGCTGTCGATGAAGGATTCGTACTACAACATGCGGGAGAAAATCGAGCCTGTCATTCATATCGTCGACATTGCCCGCGAAGCGATGGAGAGCCTCGGCATCGAGCCGATCATCAAGCCGATCCGCGGCGGCACGGACGGCTCGCAGCTGTCCTACATGGGACTGCCGACGCCGAACATCTTCACCGGCGGGGAGAATTACCACGGCAAATACGAGTTCGCGTCCGTCGACAACATGGTGCAGGCCGTCAAGGTGATCGTCGACATCGTCCAGCGTTATGAGCAGCGGGCGCGTGAATAACGGGTTCGGGGAGCACGAGGAGCTTGCGGATAGCGGGATCGGCTGGCGCGAGGAGCCCGCAGATACCGCGGATTCGCCGGCCGGCGGTTCGTCCAACGACCGCACATGGATGGCCGGTCTGCTGATCCTCGACCGCACGGACCAGCTAGAGGCGGTAGATCCGCTGTATGCGTTCGCACTGGACGAGCTGCTATGCCGTGCGGCCGGCGCCGGCGGGACGGCAGTCTGCCATCTGTGGCGGCACCCGCGCGCCTTCGTCATGGGCCTGCGGGACAGCCGTCTCCCATATGCGCGGGAAGCGGCGGATCGGCTGGCGGGCCAGGGATACGGCGTCGCCGTCCGCAATTCGGGCGGCGCGGCCGTACCGCTCGATCCAGGCGTCGTCAACCTGTCGCTGATCCTTCCGAAGGATCGGGCGGAGGATATGGCGTTCCATGGCGATTTTGAGCGAATGTACGACCTGATACGGTTGGCCGTCCGGCAGCTCGGGGGCGAGGCTGCCAAAGGCGAGATCGTCGGCTCCTACTGCCCCGGCGACTTCGACCTGTCGATCGCGGGCCGCAAGTTCTGCGGCATCGCCCAGCGCAGGCAGGTGAAGTCCTACAACGTGCAAGCTTTCATCATTGCCGAAGGCGAAGGAGATGAGCGCGCAAGGCTCGTGCGCGAGTTTTACGGGCTGGCGGCCGCAGGCGCGGATCCCTCAGCGTACCCGGACGTCGGCACGGACCGGATGGCGAGCCTAGCCGAGCTGACGGGGGCGGGAGCCGAGGGCGGTGGCGGTGATCGTGCCAGTGGCGGCGATGGTTATGGTGACGGTAATGCCGTAGGTGACAGTAATGCCAACGGTGTCGGTAACGGGCTGTCCGCGCGATTCGCCGCCGCGGTGAAAGACGTCATCCGCGCGCATCAGACACCGGCCGGTCTCGCCGGCGCCGAGGCTGCGCTTCGCCTGCCGATGCCGGAAGAGATCGAGGCGATGGCAGCGTCGCTCCGGACACGTTATGGGATTTAGAGCGAGCAGCGCCAACCGCGTCAATCGTTCGAAACGCAAAAATTGCGGTTGCAGTCCGCTATCATGCGACGCGGATCTTCCAACCGCAATTTTTGCGCTCGCACAAGCATTCAGCTGAGAGCGGCGTGCCACAGGGGCAAATTTTGCGCTTGCACAAACTGTAATCAGAGCGCGGCGTGCCGCAGACGCAAATTTTGCGCTTGCAGCACGCCTTTGCTTTCAGTTCCGTGCTCTAACCGCAAAAATTGCGCTTGCGACATCGGCATCGCAATCGGAATCAGCATTGCATTCTCGCTTACCGCACCCGCCGCTCCACACAACCGCGTTTTCCTCGCTTACTACCCGGCTAATTAGCTTTTCGCCTCCCGCAACCGACAGCTCACTCAGCTTCACGCAACCGCAGTTTCGCTCGCTTGCAGCTCGGCCCGGCTCCGCCACTAAGCTCGCTCAAGATCGGCCTTCACATCAAGCGAACGCCTCGTCCGTCATATCCTCGTTGATGCCGATTGCGGCACGGGTGCCGTCGGCGGCGGCTACGATGAGCTGCGCCGGCATGATGCACGTCGCGTCGCCCGCCGCATAGATGCCTGGCACGCTTGTCCGGCCCGCGCCGTCCGTCTCGATGCCGCCGTATGGCGTCATTTCGCAGCCGAGGCGCTCCGCGAAGGGAGCCGCCTGCCGCAGCCTTTCGGCGATGAAACCGCCCGTGCATGCCGCCTCCTCGCCGTCCGCGAACCGCACCGCCGACAGCCGGCCTTCCTCGCCGACGAATCGATTAATCTCGCGATGGTCGATCCGGATGCCGCGCTCCCGCAGTACGCGTTCCTCTTCCGGCTTGAGCGAATCGTAGCCGTTGGAGCAGACAAGCAGGTCCTTGCTCCAATTGTAGACCGTCTTGGCCAGGTGGAACGTGTGATCGTTGCCCGCAATGAGCACGAGCGGACGATCGCGCAGCTCCCAGCCGTCGCAGTAGGCGCAGCAGAACAGGCTCCTGCCGTAAAAATCGTACAGGCCCGGGATTTCCGGCAGCAGCTCCTTCAGTCCCGCGGCCAGCAGCAGTCTGGCTGCGCGCCAGCTCTCCCCCGCCGAATCCGTCAACCGGAAGCTGCCGTCCGGTTCGCGCGTCACTTCCTTCACCAGGCTCTCCCTCACGCGCACGCTCGGATAAGCTGCCAGCTCGTCATGCGCAATTTTCCGCATGGCTGCCGGCGAGGTGCCGTCCCGCGTCAAAAAACCGTGCGAGGCCAACGCCACCCGGTTGCGCGGCTTACCTTCGTCGAAGAGCGCGACCGACCGTCTCGCCCTGCCCAGTACGAGCGCGGCACTAAGCCCCGCGGGCCCGCCGCCTATAATTGCGCAATCGAACAAGTTTCACATCCTCCTCCGTTCACCATGCGGCTGCCCGCCATGACCGCTTTTGGCATTCCATGTTCCATACAGCTCCATGTTCCATACAGCTTCGTCTTCCAAACAGCTCGATTATTCGGCCGTAATCCGCAAGACATAATTGCCGCCAACACCCAATCAAGATAATATACCCGAAATGCCAAGAAAAACCGCCAAGAAAAATCGCTCTGACGGTCTCTTTTATAAGTTGGCGAATATCCGAAACTTGATTGTGCGCAATGCCTGCCGATGACTAATTCGTCAGCCGTTCCGATGGCTGGGCGATCGTCGCCTTCGTTGCTCTTTCGCCATCGTGTTGCTCTTTCCTCGTCATGTGGCTCTTTCCTCGTCATGTTGCTCTTTCGCCGTCGCGTCGCTCCCTGGCAGCAACGCCTGCAAATATGCATCTTTTTTGCCGATTTCGACCCTTTTGTACAAAATAGATGCCAAAGCGCAGTTATTTTCCTTTATCGGCCCCATTTCCGGCTTGTTCTTTGAATTTACCTGCACATTTGCATGTATTTTATCAAGTGTCGTTTGCCGGCAGAAAATGCATGTATAAATGCAGGTTTTACGCCCCGCAAAACATCGAAAAGCCTGCACGCCGAAAGCGCGTTTGCCTGTCGCGAATCGCCGCCAAATATAACAAAAAAGCCCCGCCGCCGATAGGCAGAGCTCAGCAAGCTTATAGTCTCACTTATAGTCTCACTCACAGACTACTCATAGCTTACCTTGGTTTATTCATCATGCTCATTCTCCGCCCGCACTCAACAGGAGACAGGCACCCGCAAAACGTCGAGAAAGGCGTCCACGACCATCGGATCAAAATGTGCGCCGCGCTGCGCGCAAATCTCGGCGATCGCCTCCTCATGCGTCCACGCCTTTTTATACGGCCGCTCGTGCGTGAGCGCATCGTAAAAGTCGACGATCGCCACAATGCGACCCGACAAAGGAATGTTCGCGCCGCTAAGGCCTCGAGGATAGCCGGCGCCGTTCCACTTTTCATGATGCGTTAGCGCGATTTCTCCCGCTACCTGGAGCACCGGGAACAAGCTCGTCTCCAAAATCCAAGCCCCGATGAGCGTATGCCGCTTCATCTGCTCGAACTCGTCCGTCGTAAAGCGGCCCGGCTTCAGCAGAATCTCGTCCGAAATGCCGATCTTGCCGATATCGTGCAGCGGCGTCGCCTGCTCGATCAGCTCGACCTCCTGCTGCGGCAGTCCGAGCGCGACGGCGACATCGCGTGCCATGCGTCCCACGCGCTGCGTATGCTGACCGGTCTCGTCGTCGCGATACTCCGCCGTACGCGCAAGCAGATGCAGAATCTCAAGCTTGGCCTGCTCCAGCTCGGCCGTACGCTCCTGGACCCGCCGTTCGAGCGTATGATTCTGCTCCTGAAGCTGCAGGTAAAAATAACGCGACTTCAGCAAGTTGCCGATGCGGAGCACGACCTCTGAAGCGTCGAGCGGTTTTGTAATAAAATCGGTGGCTCCCAGATGAAGCGCCTCTTTGCGCGCGCTCGGCGAGTCGTCGGCCGTGAGCACCACGACAGGCAGGAAGCTGCTCTCCCCGATCAGCGGACTCAGCTGCCGGAGAACGTCGAATCCGTCGACGACCGGCATATGAAGATCGAGCAGCACAATATCCGGCGCGAGCTCCCCGAAGAGCCGCACCGTCTCGGCCGAATCCGTCGTACTGTGCAGGTTCGTGAAGCCTGCCCTGCGCAGTACGTGCTCCAGCAGCATAATATTTGTAGGTTGGTCGTCAACGATGAGGAACCTGGCATTCTGCGTCCATGCGCGATCCATTGGCGATCACTCCTCGAACAGATGTACCGTCATAGCCTTTTAGATTCATTTTGATTATAGGCGATCGCCGTCCCAAATGGCAGACAGGATTCGCCAATTTTCGCAACACCGACTAAACTGAGCTTTTATTTGTACCCAATAGTCACCAACTATAAACAAAATATATTTTATATATTTCCTAGCGGGAAGCGATGGCACTATGATAAAGACAGTTAGCAATCGAGGAGGTCATGCGATGAACCCGAACGTGAAAAAACATTTTGACGCCGTCGCGAGTCAGTACGATGAACAGCGGAGGGGCCTGATTCCTTGCTTTGACGACTTTTACGGCATGGCGTTGTCGTTGGCCGAGAGCGGGGCGGATTCGCCTCGCGTGCTGGACTTGGGCGCCGGCACCGGCTTGTTGGCCGCGATGGTGCGAAGCAAGCTGCCAAGCGCGCAAATCTCCTTAATCGATATGAGCGCGAGCATGCTGGACGTCGCCCGGGGACGATTCGCCGGAGACCCGAATGCCAATTTCATCGTAGCCGACTACGCCGAATATGACTTCGCGCCCCAACGCTACGAGATCATCGTGTCGTCGCTCTCGATCCATCATTTGACGCATGCGTCCAAGCGGGATTTGTTCAAAAAGCTGTACCGCGCGCTCGCCCCGGGCGGCGTGTTCGTCAACGCGGACCAGGTCGCGGGCCGTACGCCGGCCTCGGATGCGTACTACCGCCGCAGATGGCTGGCCGAGATTGCCGCCAGCGGCCTGCCTCAATCCGCCATCGATGCATCCGTGGAGCGGCGGAGCGTCGATATCAACGCCAAACTGGACAATCAGCTCGCCTGGATGACGGAGGCGGGGTTCCATGACGTGGACTGCTTGTACAAATATCTCGATTTCGCCGTCTTTTTCGGCGCCAAGCCTTCCGCATCCTAGTCTCCTCGAGCCGCTACACGTCCCGGGAATACACGTAAAATCCGCTTCGGCGCTGCCATCCGGTCGCTGCCCAGAAGCCGGCACCCGCGTCATTGTCCGCAAGCACGAAAAGGTGGCACTTCCCAATGCCGGCCTCCCGCAGCTTGTCCAAACTGAGGGAGGCCAGCTGACGGGCGATTCCCAGGCCTCGATAAGCAGGATCTACTGCAGCATGGTACACGTAGCCGCGCCGTCCGTCATGGCCGCACAGAATCGCGCCGGCCAGTTCTCCTTCCGCTTCGCACACGAAGCTCATACCTTCGTTACGGCACAAGTAGGCCGCGATCTCTTCCTTCTCATCCGCCTCGCTCAGCGCCAGACCTTCGATTCGCCGCCATAGCGCCATCATCCGGTCGTAATCGGCGATCTCCATCGTCCTGTATTCGATCCTCACCGTTCCGGTTCAGCCCTCTCCCGTTCAAGCCGCGCCAGCTCGCGCTCGGCCGACTCCAGCTGATCCTCTCCGAAAACCATGAAGCCGTGCTTGCGAAGCAACGCCGCCGTCCTGCCTTCTCCAAGGCGCTTGGTGCCGCTGAAGGTACCGTCATAGACGGACTGGCTGCCGCAGGAGGGGCTGCTCTGCTTGAGAATCGCCAGCGCCACGCCATGCGCCAGTGCCGCCTGCAGCGCAAGCTCCGCGCCACGGTCGAACGCCTCCGTCAGGTCTTCCCCCTCTTCGGTTACGACGCTGTCGCCCCGAATCTGTGCCGGCGGCCGCGGCGTCGGCAGCCCGCCCGCGACTTCGGGGCACACCGGCACGAACCGGCCTTCCGCCTGCCATCGCAAAAACCGGGGATCCTCGCATAACTTGCCGCCACCGTCGTATCGCACCTGCTGACCGAGCAAGCAGGCGCTGACCAGTATTTTCGCCGCCATCCGCTTCCCCTCCTTCTCCTAAGTCGCCCCGTCCCACCTGCATTGCACGAGATCCACCCTGTAATCTCCATCGAAAAGAACGCCCTCTTCCTCCAACAGCGCTCGCTGCGTATACCGGGCTTCGTCGCCCGGCAGCGCGATCTCTCCTTTGGCGTTCACCACCCTGTGCCACGGAAGACCGTGCGCTTCGCTCAGCGAATGCAGCACCCAGACGACGCGCCGAGCGGCCCGCGAGCTGCCTGCCGCGGCCGCCACTTGCCCGTACGTCATCACCGTGCCGGCAGGTATCGCTTTAATGACTTCAACTACTCGCGCCGTAAATGGCTGCATGTCGCTCACCTCTACGTTACAGCTTATAATAGTTCCCGCAAAGACGCCAAGCCCCCGAGGCCGAAGCGCCCGGGAGCTTGATGTTTCCGCAGTAACTCTGCGGTATTCCGTATTTCGTATTACGCGAGATCGGCGTTAGAAACCGCCGCCCGTTTCCGCCGTCGCCAGCAGGCCGTGCACGACCTTCGCCGCTTCGGCTCGCGTCGTGGAGCCCTTCGGCGCGAAGATGCCGTCGCCGCGGCCCTGCATCAGACCTTCGTCCAACATCCTGCCGACCGCTTGCTGCGCCCAACCGCTGATGTTGCCGCCGTCCTTGAAGCCGGCGGTGCCTGACGTGCCGCCCGACTTCAGCGCCGGGATGCGCGCGAGCATGACCGCCATCTCCTCGCGGGTGATCGGCGCGTTCGGCACGAAGCTGCCGTCGCCCTTGCCCGTGATCAGGCCGTTGGAGGAAGCGATGTTCACGAATTCAGCATACCAGCTGCCGCTCTGCACGTCGGAGAAGGAGGAGCCTGCGCCCTTGGCACCCAGCCCGAACTCCTGCACCAGCAGCTTGGCGAATTCGGCGCGCGTGATTTGCCGCTGCGGCGCAAAGTTTGCAGCGTCCGTGCCGTCAATCAATTGCTTGGCCGCCAGTTCCGCGATGACGTCCTTCGCCCAGTAGGAAGCAGGTACGTCTGCGAAATTACGGTTGTATTCCAGCGCCGCATACGTGCCTGGCATCGTCACTTCGGACGTCAGCGTGCCGCCTTGCAGCTTGGCTTTCACATAGACCGGCTTGCCGCCGTCGATGCGGTACAGGTTCGTCAGATTGGCGTTCGAGCTGCCTTCTACCTTGAATGCGATCGAGACCGGCTGAGCGAAGCCGCTCAGCGTACCGGCCGTCGTACCGTCCTTCGTCACAGCCGAGAGGCCGAGCTTGGCAACGGCGCCCGCAGGCTTGACGTTCAGGTTCGCGTTTTGCGCGCCGGCGAGCAGCGAAGTCGAAGCTTCGGACGTCAAACGGCTGTAATTCAGCGACAAGGTCGCGTCCTTCGCCGCATCGCCCGTGACGAGCTTCGACGCGTCTTCCAGCACCTTGGCCGGAAGGGACAGCGTCACGCCGTCCAGCTCAAGCTTCACCTGCGTGCCGGACCCTGCCAGCTCCGCGATATTCAGCGGGAGCAAGATGCTGACTTCGGTCGCGCCGGCCGGGATCGTCACCGGCAAGCTCACGACGCCGTTGTCCGCCTTCGGCACGTCCTTCGCTTCTACGCTCACCTTAACCGGCGCTCCCGGCGTCGGGGTTGGCGTCGGAGTCGGCGTCGTAGTGCCCGGATTGCCCGGAGGCGTCACGGGGACATTGGAATTGTTAATGCGCCCTTCGATCTTGGCCGTGATCTGCCCGCCCTTGAACGTATCTACAATATACTTGTAGAAAATATCCAGGTCAGTCGGGCCAACGACGGATTCCTTCGCTTGAGTGAGCACTTTGTAGTTGTCTCCGCCCGCAGCCATGAAGTTATTGACGACTGCCGTGTATTCCTTATTGTCCTCGATCGGCGTGCCGTCCGTCTTGGTCAGGCTCGTGACGCGCTGCGCGACCGGGAGCGCCAGATTGGCCGAATACTTTAGACCCGAGATCTGCAGCGTCTTGGTGTCCGCCGTACTGTCCGCCTTGACGCCCCATTGCTGCTGGAGCAGCGTGCGGATCTGGGCGCCCGTCAGCGTCAGCTTCACGAGCGTGTTGCCGAACGGCTGCACCTTGGCCAGATCGCCGAACTTCACCTCGCCGTTCGGCAGGTCCGCGCGGATGCCGCCCGGATTCATGAACGCGAAGTCCGAGCCCGGGAAGGCGCTGCGCATCGCGTCCGCGATCAGGTTGCCCAGCGGCGCTTCATTGTTGTAAGCGTCGGTCCGTACGACAGAGCCATCCGTCGTGCCCACAGGATTTTTAAGCTCCGGGTGCTTGTCGAGATATTTGTTAACCAGTTCTTCGGTCTCCGCGTCCGGCGTTACGCCGTCCTGGAAGGTCGTGGTGACCGTAGCCGACTTGCTCGTCACGTCGCCCGTCACCGGGTCGATCGTCAGCTTGACGTCCTCGAATGCGGTGCCGTAGGAGTAAGCTTGCACGACCAGCTTGCCGTTCACCATACCGTTGGCCAGTGCATGGTTGTCGCCGGCCATAATAACGTCGACTTCGTCGTCGACGCTGTTCGCCAGGTCTGCGGCTTCGCCCGTCGTCAGCCCGGTCGTCGCGTTCGTGGTTGCAGGGTCATGCGCGAGGACGACGATCGTTTTGACGCCTTGCTTCTTCAGCTCTTCAACCGCTTTGTTCACGACCGGCGCCTGGTCGACCAGCTTGACGCCCTTCAGGCCTTCCGGGGACACCTTGGTCACCGTTGCCATCGTGACGACGCCGATGAAGCCGATTTTTACGCCGTCGACTTCCTTCACGACATAAGGCGCGATGATCGGCTCGCCCGTCTTCTCGTCCACGACGTTGGCGTTCACGTAGTCGAAGTTCACGCCTTTGTGCACGATCTCGCCGCCGACAGGATCGACGCCACCTTCGAGCTGTGCCTTCAGCGCCGCTACGCCCTGGTCGAACTCATGGTTGCCCAGCGTACCGACGTCGAAGCCCATCATGTTCATCCACTCCAGCGTAGGCTCGTCCCGCTCCAGCGAGGATACAGGGGCCGTAGCGCCGACGGAGTCTCCGTTATGAACGAGGAAGCTGTTCGTGTACTTAGCGCGCGCGGCCTTGAGATACGCCGCCAGCGTCGCTGCCGTACCCGCCGCCTTGCCGCTTACGATCGAAGTCGTATCGAGCTGGCCATGCAGGTCGTTGATGCCAAGCAGATGCACCTCGACGGGAATGTTCAGCTTGTAGACCTCGAATTGGCTGGCGTTCTGCGTGCCCGTATCCGTGATCTTGCCGTTCGTCGCCTCGGCGTACTTGGCCGCCGAAGGCGAGCTGGTAAAGGTCAGGTTGACGTTGCTCTTGATCGGCACGAACGACCAGTTGTCGTCGGCGCTCGGGCTGACCGTTTTCTTTTCCGAGATATAATCCATCAGCACCTGACGGTTCTCGTCCTGGGAATCGACGGCCAGCGGCGAACCCTTGAGGCCCGGAAAGTTACCGCCGCCGCTCGCGCGGTAATTGTTCGTAACCACGACGAACTCCTGGTCCGGGTCGATCGGCTTGCCCGCGTACTTCAGGTTCACGATCCGGCTCGAAGAAGCGTCGTTGACCGTACCGTCCGGCTTGTACTTGGCCGGCTTGGTGACGTCGATCTGATAAGTGACGCCGTCGATGACATCATAGTTGTAGACAGCGAAGGACGAATTCAGGAGCTGCTGCTCCGCCGTGCTCGCCGGATCGATCCGGTTGAAGGCGCCGGCCGACATCTCCAGCCATTCCTTAACCGTCGAACCCTTGATGACAACCGCCTTCAGCGTATTATCGTACAGATACAGATCGCTGGCGCTGCGGATCGTGAGCGGACCCTTCTCGATGTCCGTATACTCGGACGGCCCGTTGCGTCCCGCCTTGAACGGCGCGCCGGCGCTTAAGATCGGCAGGTTTTCATAGACCGTACCCGCGACCGACTTCTTTACGTACCACTTCTGCGCGTCCGTCACGATCTGGATCGACGGATCGTCCTGCACCATGGCGAAGTAGCTGTTGATCGGCGCATCTGTCTGCCCCAGCTCCTGCCCGGTATAGGCTATCGTCGCTTCGTGCGCGTTTTTGACCGCGGCGACAACGCCTGCGTCAGGCTCCACGTTCGCGATGTTGACCTTGTTCTCCGTCCGGAAAATCGAGCGCGTGGACGACTGCGAACTCGTCTTGTCGACCGCCCACTTGCCGTCGCCGTCCTTGACGAGCTTCAGGTCGATCAGGCCGAGGCTGGCGCCGCCGAACCCCGATTGAACCGCGAACACGCCGTTGATCGTGCCGCCGCCGAGTCCGTAGACATTATTAACGACGCTGGCGGACGAATTGTACGGCAGGTTCGTCGCCGGGTCCTTGAACAGAGCATCGAACGAGGCGTCGCTCGCCGTCGGGAAAATCTTGTGCGTGTGGGAAAACGTAATCGCGTCGATGCCCGGCACCTTGCTCAGCGCATTGACGTCGTTTTCCGAGAGGTCGCCCTCCACCGCGTTCGCGTCGAAGCCCGTGTGCGCCAGCGCCACGATAAGCTCCGCGCCGTCCGCCTTCATCAACGGCACGAAGTGACGGGCAGTCTCTGCGATATCGCGCGTTACCACTTTGCCGGACAGATTGGCCTTGTCCCACTCCATAATCTGCGGCGTGACGAGACCGATGACACCGATCTTGACGGTCTGATCTAAGCCGTTTTCGTCCTTGAACGTGCGGGTAAGAATTTCGTAAGGCTCGTACTTATTGGTCGTCTCCGTATCTTGGGCAATACCGTCGTGGTTGTCGTCCACGTAAATATTGGCATTGACGTAAGGGAGCTGCTCGCCCGAACCGTCCTTGCCGCCGGCAATCGCTTTGTCCAGATAATCCAGACCGTAATTGAATTCATGATTGCCAAAAGTCGCTGCATCGTAACCGAGCAGATTCATCGCTTGATACATCGGATGGACGCTGCCTGCTTCGGACAGCTTGTCCACTTTGGCCATATAGGTGCCGAGCGGTGTCCCCTGGATCAAGTCGCCGTTGTCGAACAACAGCGAGTTAGGCTGCTCCGCGCGTGCCTGCTTGATCAGCGTCGCGGTCCGGTCCAGACCGACCGCCACCGTCTCTGCGTTTTTGAAATAATCGTAGCCTCGTACATTGGTGTGCAAATCCGTCGTCTCCATAATCCGCACATGCAGCGGTGCAACGGATGGCTCTGCCGCAGCCGCCTTGCCGGCTTCCAACAGGCCGAATCCCCCGAACACCTGAGAGACCAATACCGCCGCGGCCGTCACGGTCGACGATCTCTTGCTCCAACCAGTCTTCCTTTTCAACATGCTCGCTCTCCCTTCGGTTCGCATTCTTAGTAAGTATAATAAAAGATATCACTAGATGATCACTTAATTTGTAAAAGATATGTAAAGGATCAATAACAAGGATTTTACAATTGTGCCGGAGGACTCGCGTGCGGCTGGATTGGTCGGCCTATCGTCGCTAACGTCGCTCCTTCTACCTAAAGCCTGCATATATACATCTAATTTCCCCGATCTCGCCCATTTTGGACAAGATACATGCAAATGTGCATCTTTTTCTCTCCATGAGCCGGATTTTCGGCTTGTGCTTGGAAATTAACTGCGCATTTGCAGGTATTTCATTTAGTGCCGTTGGTCGGCAAAAAATACATGTACAAATGCAGGTTTTTCGGCCAGGAAAAACACCCCAAGAACGCCGGTCCTCCAAAAGCGCGCTTACTTGTCCGCCAATCGCCGCTAATCTTATACCTTTTATAATAAAAAGACCCATGCGACAATACGCATGGATCCGCGCTGCATTCTGCCAGAGAGATCATCTGACTCGTCTCCCCTTACCGCTAGCTATATATACTGAATGGAGGACTGCGTCCCGAGCGGCAGCAGCTCATAAAGGTACACCCCTATAAGTTCCCGCTCGATCGGAGAGATCGGCAGGGTCGAACGGATCGTCAGATACACGATGGCGTTCGCCCGGTCGTAGCGCTCGAACGAGATGCGTCCGCCGGCCAGCATGCGGTCCACGACGTCGATGATGTCGTGCAGGTCCGATCCGCGGTTCATCGCGGCTTCCCTGATGTCATCGGGCACCTCCGGCGCGGCAGGCACCCGATCCTCCTTTGTCAGTCCGTACGGCTTCACCTTAAAGCATACGAACGGCGTCAGGTATGCAGCGGCAAACTTCAGCAGGTTCGTCCGCTCCTCCTCGTGCAGCTCCAGCTGATCGTCCCAGGCATAGATCGTCGCCGTCTGCTTGGCGCTGGTATGGATCCTCACGTAACGCAGTTGAGGAAACCGCTCCCGGACGAGCGATTCGGACAACAGTCGCGTACTCATCGTGGGCCGCCCCCTTCTCACTCAAATTTATGCGTTTATAATTTGGCTGCGCTTTCACGAAAAAAGGATCCGTTGCCTCAGCTTCCCTCATGCTTCCCGTCGACCGAAACGGAAGATATTCACTATTGTATTCGGCTCGCTGCGCGTTGTATGTTCGCAAGCCTAAAGTTGGGGCGGAGAAAGGTCGCGAACGCAAAAAGGCCGCCGCCCCGAAGGGCGGCAACCAGCTTTTCTTTATGATTATCGGCTTAACCGCAGCTCCACCAACCTCGCCGTCCGCTCCCGCGGCAGTGTCACGCGCAGCGCGCCGGACTCGGCGTCCCAGGCGACGGCGCTGCCCTCGTGCGCGGCCGGGTACGCGATGCGCGCCTGCACGTGGCCTGCGCCGCCAAACGCATCCGCATCGCCTGTACTGCTGCTGGAAGCGCCGGCGCCTCCGCCAGTCTCCGTCGCCAGCCACGGCATCGACAGCGCGATCTCGGCCGCCTCGCCGCCGATGCGCCAGACCGCGACATAGGCGCAGTCCTCCGCGCGGATGCCGAAGCAGATCCAGTCGTCCTGCTGCGTCGGCAGGCCGAGCGGCCAGAACGGCAGGCCCGCGGCAATGTCGGCGCGCATCGTCTTGTAGTAGTCGAGCGCCTCCTTGACGAGCGCGCGGCGGCGCGGGCTGAGCTCGGCGACGTGGCCGCTCTGGTGAACGCGCAACAGCATCGCGTTGACCATGTTGAAAACGACTTCCTCGTCGTCGCCTTCGCGGAGCGGATAAGACCAGATGGCCGATTGCTCCGGCGTCAGCGCGGAAGGCGAGGCAGCGGCGATCGCCGCGTACTTCACATAGTCCTCCTGGTCGCTGGTCGACTGGATGCTGTGCCGGCTGAGCATGGCATAGTCCATACGCATGCCGCCGCTGGAGCAGTTTTCGATGACAAGGTCCGGATACCGCGCGAAGATGCCGTCCAGCCAGGCTAGATACGCCCGGTTGTGCTGCATCAGGCCGTCGCCGAAGCTATCCGCGTCGGTCTCGGTGCCTATGCCCGCATTGATGTTATAGTCCATCTTAATGTAGCCGACGCCGTAGTCTTCGACGAGACGACGAATGACTTCGTCCGCGTGCGCGACGACTGCCGGATTCCGATAATCAAGCTGGTAGCGCGAGCGGTCCTTGACACGTTTGCCATGACGCATAAAAAACCAGCTGTCGTCGGCATCTGCCAGCTTCGGACTATTGATGCCCATCACCTCGAGCTCCAGCCACAGTCCAGGGATCATGCCTTTGCCGCGAATGTAGTCGAGCACGTATTTGATGCCTTCGGGAAACCGTTCCTTGGACGGCAGCCACTCGCCCACCCCATCCCACCAATCGCCGTCCGCGTACCAGCCTGCATCGATGCAGAAGTATTCGCTGCCGATGTCCGCGGCCGCGTCGATGAGCGGGAGCAGCTTCTCGGTCGTCGGCTGGCCCCACAGGCAGTTCATGTAGTCGTTAAAAATGACGCGCAGCAGCCGGTTGTCGTCGTTAGGCCGCCGGATCGCGCGCCGGTACCGGGTCAGCTCGCCGATCGCCGCATCGAAGCCGCCCCGCGTCGCGCCGACCGCCGCCGGCACGGAGACGAACGACTCGCCCGGCGCGAGCTCGAGCCACCATTGATTATCGTGCTCGGTCGGCCCGCTCACGAGCAGTGTCAAATAATCGAACTGGTCGATGATTTCCCAGTGCCACGAGCCGTTATGCTCGATCTGCCAGAACAGCTGCGTATTCGTTTCAAAGTTGTCCAATACGGCCATCGGGATATGCTCCGCGGCGGCCCAGGATCCGGTATTGCTGCACGAGATGCGTTTTGAGCTGCGGTCCGTCACATGAGACAGTCCCAGCTCCGGCAACGAGTACGTCCGCCACTGCAGCTCGCTCTGCCAGCCGGTGTGCGGGATAGAGACGGACATCTTGTCGTCGCGATCCAGCGCGCCTTCTTTGTCGAGTCCCGTCAAGGCAAAGGTGGATACGTACTCGACGCCCAGCGGAGCCGCACCTCCGTTGCGGAGCGTCGTCCAGCAGCGGGCGACCGCAATGCCGTCGTAGAATTGGAAGTGCGACACGGCCTCGAGTCCCGTCTCGGGATCGGCGAGCGTCACTTCAAGCTTGCGGCCCGGACCGCTGCGCATGTCGTTATGCGACCGGTACTGCATGCGCAAGCCCGGATAGGTCGCACGATGCGTGCGGCCGTGATATTCGGCGCGGTCTTCGCCGGACAACTGCAGCTCCAGCAGGCGAAAGCCCGGCGCTTGCTTGTCCGACACCGCGCCCGGACTGTAGGGCTCGGGCCCGAAGTGCATCAGCCGCGCATCTCCCTCATCCGTCACAACGATATATAGATGCAGGCCGTTTTCGGCAATCTCGATCGCTTTGCTCATTTCCGGGGCACGCTCCTAAGATCCAGTTTAAATAGATAAGGTCCGTAAACGCGCAAAACCCAGTCCCCGGAGGGCTGAGTCTTGCGTGCTTCTATTCGGGTTGGGCGCATCGGGTTAGCGCAGGACGCTATACCGCTGCGTCCTTATTGAGCGGAACCCAGCTGCGTCCATGCTTGTTGGATCTCGGTAATCGCCTGGTCTTTCGTCTTGCTCTTGCCGATATACGCCTGCATGATCTCGCCAAACTTCTGGTGGAAGGTGTCGAGCGAGTAGTTGACGGACAGATCGCCGGACTTCTCGGTCTTCAGGATCTCATCCATCGCCTTCGGCATTTGCAGATCAGGCAGCGGCGCGTCCTTGATCGGCGGAATGACCTTCGCGACGTTGGAGAACCAGCTCTTGCCGTAGTCGGACGTATACAGCCAGTTGAAGAAATCGACCGTTTCGCGGGCGACCTTGGAATCCTTGTTGATGCGCAGCGCTTGGTCGGCGCCCGTGATGATGACTGCTTGCTCGGGCTTGTCGCTCACCGGGTAGCCCATGATGCCGATCTGGATGTCCGGCGCGATCTTCTCGATCGCTTCTTCGTCCCACGCGCCCTTGCCGGTCATGATCGCAGCCTTGCCGGCGGCAAAATCGCCGACTTCGGCGTTGCTGTCGCGCTCAAGCGGCTTGTCGGTACCGTGCGCGACCGTCGTGTCGACGAACTTGAAGAAGTTGTCGGCCAGCACCGGGTGATCCTTGAACGTCGTCTTGCCGGCAATGAAGTCGGCGACCAGCGATTTGGCGTCCGTGCCGGCGTCCAGCGCGGCGGCGTCCACGAAGTGTTGGAATACGTGCTTCCACGTCCACCATTCTTTGTAGGCGTTGGCGAACGGCGTGATGCCCTTGGCTTCGAGCTTCGCGATCGCGTCGTCGAGCTGAGCGGTCGTCTTCGGCACTTCGGTGATGCCTGCTTCTTCAAACAGCTTCTTGTTATAAATCAGCGTGAAAAGGTTGCCCTTAACCGGCAGACCCAGCACCTTGCCGTCGCTGGACGTCATGTTGCTGCGCACGGCGTCCGTCATGGCTGCCGCGAGCGGCTCGTTCGTCAGATCGGCGCTGTACTCGGCGAACGTGTCGATGTCCCCGCCTGCCGTCGTCTGGAATACGTCCGGCGTGTTGCCGGATGCAATCCGCGATTTCAGCACCGTATTGTAGTCGGCCTGCATGATCTCGAGGTTGATCGTGACGTTCGGCTTGACCTTCTTGTATTCGGCGATGTAGGCGTTAAATGCGTCCGTGTACTCCGGCGAAGCCGTGAACATGTTGATGGTGACCGGCTTGTCCGAGGTTCCGGCCGAGGCGCTCGCCGACGAGCCTGCCGAAGCGCTTGCCGATGCCGCCCCGCTGGAAGCCGCGTTATTGTTGTCGTTGTTGCCGCCGCACGCAGCCAGCAGACCGGCCATCATGACTGCGCTGACGGATACGCCCGCAATCTTTTTGAGCATGTATGTTGCCCCCGATTCGTAAGTGATTTTGCGCTACGATGCTTATATTAAATAACCGCAGCCGGCAACCCAATGCATTTAAGTAATCTCTTATGGGTAAAAAAGCGGCCTGGCCGGCGGTTCGCTTTTTTACCCTTCTCCCAAATGCGGGAAGTTATGCGTACCTGTGCCATGCGCTCGCAGGAAGGCGTTGCGGTAGCCGCGACGGGCCGAACTACGCGGGGGCGGGGGCGGGGGCGGGGGTGCTTCGTGCACATTTATTGTGCACGATGGCGGCGACGCGGCGCGGGTGCTTCGTGCACATTTATTGTGCACGATGGCGGTCTTCGCGATGGCGGCGACGCGGCGCGGGTGCTTCGTGCACATTTATTGTGCACGATGGCGGCCCTCGGGTCCCACGACCGGCAACGCGAGCCCGCCAACCCCGAACTTAAGGCGCTTCCGCCCCCTGCGCCCGGTACTCCGACGGCGACAGGCCGACGT
Organism: Cohnella sp. GCM10020058; assembly: GCF_042683485.1. Taxonomy (NCBI): domain Bacteria; kingdom Bacillati; phylum Bacillota; class Bacilli; order Caryophanales; family Paenibacillaceae; genus Cohnella; species Cohnella sp. GCM10020058. The sequence goes on along the minus strand of NZ_JBHUJV010000009.1, from coordinate 619,801 downwards.
AGTTGCGGAATGCCTTGGAGAAGTAATTTTTATCCTTGAAGCCGAGCATCTCCGAGATCTCCTGGATCTTCAGCTCCGGGCGGTCAAGCAGCGCCTTGGCCTTGTCCATGCGTACCTTCTGTACGTATTCGTGGATGCCGAAGCCGTATTGCTGCTTGAACAGCTTCATTAAGTACTCCCTGCTCAGAAAATAGCGCTCGGTGAACATCGAGATTTTGATGTCCTCAAAGTAATGCTGCTCGATGTAGCGCTTGATCTCCCCGACGTCGAAGGCACGTTCGGGCGACAGCGCAGCCCGCGCCAACTCGGCGTACCGCTCGCAGATGCGGCAGAGCAGCGCCTCGAACTCGTCGAAGCCCGCATAGTCGGCGGACAACCCGAGTAGGCCCAGGATGCCCAACGCGCCGCCCCCGCGGGCACTCGCCGCTTTGGCGTCCCCGCCCGTCCCCGCGTCGGCGTCAGGCGCCGGCAGCGCAAGCTCAAGCGCCAGCTCGCCGAGCAGAAAAAGCAGCTCCTCCAGCAGCCGGTCCGCCTGCTTGAAGCTGAACCGCCCCTGCTCCCGCACGCCGGCCATATATTGCTGCACGACGGACCGCGCCTGCACGGCGCTGCCCGCCTCGACCGCCGCGCGAAGCTGCGGCATTCGCGAAGCAAAAGAAACCGCCGGCGCGCCCGTCTCCTTGCGCTCGGCAGCCGGCGGCGACGGCTGAAGCTCGTCGCGGCGGAACAGATCGGCGCCGTCCGCCGCTTCAGCCGCGGCGCCGTAAGCGTCCGCCAGTCCGCCGACTGCGACGCCGGACCCACTGAGCCCTGCCGCCGTGCGGATGCCGAACAGATCGCTCAGCCCCTGTGCGATCTTGCGCGCGAAGTGCGCGGCGCGAAACGCGAGATCCTCGGGATAGCCGCCCGTCATCGAATGGATGACGATCAGCTCCCGTTCCCGCTTCGGGTTCGCCAGCCCGAAGCTCAAAAAGCCCGCCTCGGCGAACTCGCCGACGACGTTGGCCGCTGCGTAGTGGAGCAGCGCCGTCTCGCCTTTGAATCGTCCGGCCGCGACCGCGTCCAGATTCAGAAGGCGAAGCACGGTCACGCCAAACCGCGTCCCCGGATCGTCCGCGCCGATGAGCCGCAGGTACGCTTCGCTGCTGCCGGCCCTGAACGTGCGGGCCAACAGTGACAGGTAGATGTTCTCCTTAAGTTTGGGCAGCGACATGTTGAGCGCAATATCGCGGTCAATATGGTCCCGCTTGCTGTCCCGCCGGGCGTCCAGCACGCCCGCCGCCTTGGCGAGCGCCTGGTTGAGATCGCCGCGGTTGACCGGCTTGAGCAGGTAGTCGACCACACGGGAACGGATCGCCTGCCGCGTGTAGTCGAAGTCGTTGTAGCCGCTGATGACAATCGTGAACAGGTCGGGATAGTCCTGCTCCACGATCTGCAGGAACGCCAGCCCGTCCATGACCGGCATCTTCATGTCCACCAGCACCAGGTCCGGCCGCTCCCGCTCCAGCAGCGCCAGCCCTTCCTGGCCGTCCGCCGCCTCCAGCACCTCGCCGATGCCATGGCGCGGCCAGTCGCCCAGGATGCGGATCGCCTCTCGGGTCGGCTCCTCGTCGTCGATGATCAACACTTTATACAAGATGTCCGCCTCCTCCAGGGATCTTCATGCGGAGCTCCGTGCCGCCTTCAAGCGCCTCGATCTCAAGCCCCGCCCCCCCGCCGAAGAGCAGCTTCAGGCGCGCGTCCAGATTGCGCAAGCCGATGCTCTCGCCGCTTCGGTCCTCCCACGCCGTCTCGAACGAAGCCCGCACCTCCCGCAGGCGATCCGGCGCAATGCCCGGTCCGTCGTCGCGCACGGCAATGACCGCGCCTTCTCCCTCCAGGTAGGCCGCGATCAGAATTCTGACGGGCCGCTGCACCTTTTCCACGCCGTGCTTGATCGCATTCTCCACGAGAGACTGGATCGACAGCTTCGGAATCGACAGCTGGAGCAGCTCGTCCCCGATGTCGTACGACATCGCGACGCGGCTGCCGAATCGCGCCTTTTGCAGCATCATGTACCTTTCCACGTGCTTCAGCTCCTCATTCAAATAGACGATGTCCTTGCCGCTGATGCAGTAGCGGAGCGTCCCGGCGAGCGCATCGACCATGTCCGCCACGTCGTCGTTGCCGTTTTTCAGCGCCTTGGTCGAGATCGCCTGCAGCGCGTTATACAGAAAATGCGGATTGATCTCCGCTTCCAGCGCCTTCAGAATCGCGCTCTGTTCCGTCAGCTTCATCTTGTACCGCTCGTTGATCAGCTCGTTCGTACGCCGCGCCATCAGGTTGAAGTGCCTGGACAGATACGCGATCTCGTCGCGTCCGCGCACCTCGGTGACCGTCTCGAAGTCGCCCGCGCCGAACCGGCTCATCTCCTTGGACAGCCGTTTCAGCGGACGGGTAATGGCATTCGAGGTGAGAATGACGAGCCCTACCGCGACGGCCAGGAAGCCGATGCCGATCCAGATGCTGATGCGCCGCGCCTCCACCGCCGTCCGGTAGATCTCGCTGAAGGGGATCGGCTTGACGAGCCGCCAGCCTTCCTGCCCGTCTACGTTTTCGACGACCAGATAACGCCCGCCTGGGCCCTGCCAATTGAAGCTCTCTTTGCTCTCCTCGGTATGGAGCAAGCTCACGAACTTGCCGTCGCCGACAGCGGAGGCATAGAAGTCCGGATCGTCCGCATGGAACGGCGTATCGTTGGCGTCGAGCAGCATCGCGTGCTCCCCCTCGCTCATCGGAATGTCCGTCATGATCGCGTTTTTGGCCGAATCGTTCACATAAAAGCTGACCACGGCCCGCGCCTGGCGGTCCTTGAGCGATCGCAGCACCCGGTGGTATGCCATGAACACGCTCTCCGGCGCCGTACCGTACCCCGTCTCGCGCGACAGGACCAGCGACTGGACGCTCCGGTTATGCGGATCCGCCATCGCCTCCTTGTACCAGACTTGCTCGGGAATACCGTCGTCCAGCGCGGCGCGCACCGTCACGTTGTATCGCTCGCGGGTCACGTACAAATACTTGTGCTCGTCCGCCAGATACATATAGATGCTCTGCAGATCGGTCCTCGCGTAAAAAAGCGAACGCAAATAGTCCTCCAGATAAAGGCGGGAGGCATAGTCTTTGCCCTCGCGCTCGATGGCAAGCATCAGCGGGTCATAGTCGATCTGCGGCAGCGAGAACTGCTCGAGCTCGCTCATGTACTTGGCGTAGTTCTGGTTCACCAGCTTCAGGTTGCTCCGGTTGCTCGCGACGCTGCCGGCGACGGATTCCCGCTCGATGATCTTGTAGGCGATAAAGGAGAGACTCGAGACGATCAGAATGATGATGGAGGTGAACAGCAGGATCAGCTTGTTCACCAGCCTGCGGGAAGGGGCCTCTCGCAGCCGGCGCCCCGTCCGCCGCAGCCATTGCGCAAAGTTCTGCATAAGTGCCTCCGATTCCAGTTCACCTTATTACCCTTAAGTGTTTACTTAAATCCATTTAGGACGTATTCGGCGCCGTTTTATAATGCATTATAGCCTAAACCCGTCATACCACAAGAGAAAAGAGGTGCCGCTATGGCCTCGTTTTACCGCAAATGGCGCTCCAAGATGGAGTTCGGCCTATTCACGCTGCCGGTTCTGATCTGCGTGGCCGTCGCCTTTTACATTCCGTTCGTCATGACCGTCCGCTACTCGCTGACCAAGTGGAACGGCATCTCCAAGCATCCGAAGTTCATCGGACTGGACAACTTCAAGCAAATTTTCACCGGCGACGCCAACTTTACGAACGCGGCCTGGTTCACGGTCAAGTACGCCGTGCTCTATATCGTACTCATCAACGTGCTGGCCATCCTGCTGGCGCTCGTCCTCGACACGAAGCTCAAGTCGAAGACCTGGCTGCGGGCGGCTTTCTTTATCCCGTACATCCTCAGCCTCGTCATCGTCGGCTTCATCTGGAAGTTCATCTTCATGCAGGGCTTCGAGTCGCTTGGCAACAGCACGGGCTGGCATATTTTCAAAATGAGCTGGCTCGGAGAGCCGGGACTGGCCTTCATTTCCGTCCTGTTCGTCTCGATCTGGCAGTCGATCGGCTTCTACCTGGTCATCTACATCGCAGGCCTGCAATCGGTCCCCGGCGATCTGAAGGAAGCCGCCGTCGTGGACGGCGCCGGGCCCGTCCGCCGCTTCTTCAGCGTCACGCTGCCGCTGCTCGCGCCTTCGATCACGATCGCCGTCTTCATGGCGCTGACCAACTCGATCAAGGTGTTCGACGTCATCCTCTCCCTTACCGGGGGCGGACCGGGCGGGACGACGTACAGCGTCGCCTACGACATTTACCGCGACACCTTTACGAACAACCTGTACGGCTACGGCACCGCCAAGGCGCTCATTCTGTTCGTCGCCGTCCTGATCATCACCGTCATCCAGCTCACCATCTTCAAGCGCAGGGAGGTTGAAGCCTAATGTCCGCTTCGAATAAAGCGACCCGCTGGGCCCTTGAGATCGTCATGATCCTCCTCTCCCTCGTGTTCCTGTACCCGCTCTTCCTGGCGATCTTCAACTCGTTCAAGAGCTTCCAGGAGGTCATGTCGGACGTCATCGCGCTGCCGCACCACTGGACGTTCGCCAACTATTCGTACGTATGGAAGTTTATCAACTACCCGCGCCTGTTCCTGAACAACACGATTATCACCGTGCTGGGGCTTGCGGGCATCGTCCTCGTCTCTTCGATCGCCGCCTACAAGTTGGCGCGTACGAAGTCGCGGCTGAGCGGCATTGTCTATTTCATCTGCATCATGCCGATGCTCATCCCGTTCCAGTCGATCATGCTCACCGTGCTCAAGACCGCGCGGTTCCTGCATCTGTCCGACAGCACCTGGGGGCTCGGCCTGCTGTACTGGGGCTTCGGCGCTCCGCTGGCCGTCTTTATCTATCACGGGTTTGTCAAAGGCATTCCGAAGGAGCTCGACGAGAGCGCGATGATCGACGGGGCTTCCGGCTTCGGGCTGTTCTTCCGGATCATCTTCCCGCTGCTCAAGTCCGTCACGGCGACGATCGTCATCATCGACGTCATGTGGATCTGGAACGACTTCCTGCTCCCGCTCCTCATGGTCAACGGCTCGCCGACGACCAAGACGCTGACGCTCGCGGCCTACACGTTCGTCGGCCAGTACACGTCGGACTGGCAGTACGCGATGACCGCTATGGTCATGGCCGTCCTGCCGTCGATCGTCGTGTTCATGTTCCTGCAAAAATACATCGTCAAAGGCGTCGTCGCCGGAGCGGTGAAGGGTTAACGAAAATTTGCCGCAATCGCAATACGAAGACCGCCGGACGCGTGCCGGCGGTCTTCGCTGCTTCCTTATGTTTATCGCGATTCGGCTACCGCTGCAAGGCACGCCAGGCATCCAGTTGCCGCTGCACTTCCGCCCGCACTTCGTCCAGCCCGGCCTGCCTGAGCTCCGCGTTGAACTTGGGCAGGACGGCGTCGACGTCCACGCTGCCGGTCAGCAGGCCAGGGTAATACTTTTCCCACACCGTTCGAATGTTGTCGATCTGGATCGACATGCCCGCCAGATCCGGCGTGAACCCGAACAGCTTGGACTTGACGTACTCGGCGTTGGCCGCCCGGTACTGGTCCCACTTGTCCAATGGATCCGGGTACTCGCCCCCGACCGTCTTGAGAATAAACCAGTTGCCCTGCGTATACTGCACGCCTTCATAGCCGACCGCCGCGCCCTGAGCGCCGCTGCCTCCGGAAGTCTTCGGCAGCACCTGCCCGTTCTCGTCGAGCGTGTAGTGAACGCCTTCAATGCCGTAATTCATCAGATTGCGGAGTTCGGGGTCCGTATTGAGCAGATTCAGAAACTTGACGCTCTCGGCCGGATGTGCGGCGTTCGCGTTGACCGCCATAATGCCGCCGCGCACGGATTCCGTCGTGATCAGAGGCCGTGTTACCGGTTGGGCGACGACCTTGTAGCCGCGATCCTTGCTCCAGCTGTTCTCCGCGAGGGGACCGCCTCCTGCCGGCTTCCAGAAGACCAGGTCTCCCCGCTTCAGATTCTGACCCTCCCTCAGAGCCGCATCCTCATTAATATAGCCTTTGAGATAATAGCTTCGGAGCGTGTCCAGCACATGCCTGGCTTCCTGCGTCTCGAAGATGTTGATCACCGGCGCTTCGGGATCCAGCGAACGAATCATCAACGGCAGCGGCTTGTCGATCACGTACTCGTAGCCGTCGAGCGCGAAGAAATTCTGGGAATCCTTATCCAGCTCCATCGGCAGATAGGCGGGCTCCTTATCCTTGATCATCTGGAGCAGCGGGGCGAGCGACTCCAGCGTATTGTACTTGGAGATATCGATGCCGTACTTTCGGACGAGCGACTCCGGATACATCCACTGCATCCGGACCGCAAGCTCCTTGTTCGTCGGTACGCCGTAGATCCCGCCGTCCTCCATGCGGACGCCCTGCCACAGCACGGGATCGACCGCTTCATACATATCCCGGCCGACACCCGCCAGATAGTCGTCGAGTTTGAGCCAGGCCCCCCGCTGCACGTAGCTCGAATAATCCGTCGTATAGGCGATGTCGAAGGGCGTGCCCGTCGATATCATCGTATTGATCCGGTCGCTGTATTCCTGCCAGCCGACCTTGACGTAGGTGATCGTAACTCCGATTTTTTTGGCCGTCACTTCACTAATCTTGTCGTTGACCATCTTCAGATCGGGGTCCGGATTACCGATCGTGTAGTAGATCAGATTCACGGCGCCGCCAACGCGAGCCGGCTGCTCGCCCGATTTCGATGGGGTCATGCAGCCGGACAGCGACAGCGGCAGCGCGAGCAGCGCCGCCAGCATAACCGCCTTGAAGATCGGGCTGCAGTATCGTCGATATCGCATGCCGCACTATTCCTTTCTCCGCAGGTCGGAAGGCGACTTGTGAAAGTACGCGCTAAAATGCGTATAAAAGTAGTTCAGGTTGGCGTAGCCGACGGATTGGGCGATCGTCGCGATTTTCTCGTCCGTCGTCTGGATGCGGTCCCGCGCCCGGAACATCCGGTAGGCCATGAGGTATTCCGAAAACTTCATCTGCGTTTCCTTCAAAAAGAGCTGTCCGAGGTAGGTTCCGTTCATGCGAAAGCGTTCGGCCACCGTCTTGAGATTGAGATTGTGCCCGTACTCCGCCTTGACCATCTGCAGAATTCGGTTGGTCAGCTTGGACAGACTGTCGTAACGCACGCCTAGTATGGGGTCCGCGTCGCGGTCGTCCGGCTCCGCCAGCGTGCCGTTCAAGTCTTCGACGATAATCCGCTGTACAAGCGCTTGCAGCTTGACGCGCTCGATGGGCTTGAGCAGATAATCCTTGGCCCCGCAGTGGATCGCCTGCATCGCGTATTCGAATTCCTCGTAGCCACTCATCATAATGTAGGTCGCCGGCAGCCGAATTTCCTTCAGCTTGCGAATGGCATTATACCCGCGCTCCTTGCCGATGCAGACGTCGAAGATCGCCAGGTCCGGCCCGAATTCCACGGCTTTGGCGATGGCGCCCTCATAGGTCTCGCTGGTCTCGATCCGCGCGAAGCCGAGCCTCTCCCAGTCCAACGTTCGCTTGACGCCCTCCAAAATCTGCGGCTCGTCGTCCACGATCAGAAGCTTATACATGCCTTACGCCTCCTTCGCAAAGGTCAAGGTGATCTTAACGCCTGCTTCCTCGTTATTGTCGATTTGCATCGCAAAGCCTTTACCGTGGAAAAAGTGAAGCCGCGTATGCACGTTCCGCAAGCCGATGCTCTGCGCGGCAGCATCTTCGCTGCGGGACAGATGGCGGCGGATCTCGGCCAACCGATCCTTGGAGATCGTGGCCCCGTTGTCCACCATCTCCAGCTCGTACGCGTCCGCGCGCTCCGTACCGTTCACGACAAGCAGATTGAACGCGTTGTCCGGATCGAAGCCGTGAACGAAAAAGTTTTCCGCGAGCGGCTGCATCCAGAACTTCACGGTGGGCAGCGACAACAGCGCTTTGTCCACGTTCAGCTGATAAAAAAAACGGTCCGGATATTTGAATTCCATGATTTTCAGGTATTTTTGCAGCAAGGCCAGCTCGCTGCCCAGCGGAATGATATTTTCGTTTTTAACGATCTCGCGGTACAGCGCGCCCAGCGTCGCGATCGCTTCGGCCGTATCGTCCGTTCGGCCCGACAGCGCTGAGGAACGGATAATTTCCAGCGTATTATACAAAAAGTGCGGATTGATCTGGTTTTGAAGCGCCTTCATTTCTGTCTCCTGCTGCTTCAGCTTCAGCAGATATTCCGTCTGAATATGCTTGTTGAGCTGCAGCGTCATATCGTCGAGCTCCGCCGCGATCATGCCGTACTCGTTTTTTCGGTACCGTGCCGGACTTACGGGCGTGAAGTTGGCGGATTTGACCCGTTCGATCGAATGGATGATCCGCCGCAGGAAGCCCGCGGCTTCGCGCAGATTGTATGCGGTCAGCAGGAGGACGCTGCCCATGGCCGTCCACACCACCAAAAGTACGATGAGCAGCATGCCGGCGTTCTGACGGATGAGCACCGACAAGTCTATGATACTTACGAATTGATAATCGAATTCCTTGGACGGATAAGTCACGTAAAACGCGCGACCGAAATCGCCCAAACGGATAAAGCCATGGCTGCCCGGGTTCGCTGCAGCCTTGCGGAACGACGCCTCGCCGGCGCGTCCTCCGCCCCCTGCAAGATACACGTCGCCTGCATTGCTGACAGCGGCGGAGGCGACCCGCCGATTGTCCTGCAGGTCCGCGAACAACGCGTCGCTGCTGACGAGAAACCGGAATTCGCCGAGCTGCCGCGAGATCTGATTGGGGTCGAGCAGTTGCTTGCGGATGACGAAACCTCTCTGGATCGTCTCCCGGAATATGTCGTCCGTATTCGGTACGTTAAACTTGAAGCTCGTGCCGCCGCTGCTGCCAAAACGCACGACATTGCCTTGTTCCGCGGTATGCAGGCTCACCTGCACGATGCGGTTCTGTCCCCCGTTGCCGAGAAAAGCCTTCATATCCTCCGGAAACGATACGAGCGTCTGGTCGTAACGGCTGTTCTGGAGTCTGACCGTCAGATAACCTTCCGCGCTGTTGCCGAGAAAATAGCGGACGTCTGCCACGAGGCCGCTGTTGGAGTATACCCGCTGCAGATAGGCATCGATCCGGTCGGAATCGTTTTGAAGCGCACCTTCCACTCTGGCGTAGGCGTCCGCGGCCTGACTTTTCGCATTCTCAAGCCATTGCTCCAGCAGAACATAGGTGGCCAGCGCGCTCAAGCCAAGCCCCATTAGCAAAGCAAAAACCGCAAAGGCGATGAACTTGCCGCGATAAATTTTGATTTGAAAAAAAGAAAACATGCGGCGCTCCCCTGCATTCGGATTTTTGCCGGTCATCGTTTAACCATAAGCCTTAGCGTTCGGATAAATCAATCCTCGATTCGGCTTTTACAAGAGCCGAAAACCCGAACGACCGGAAAGGTGCGTTCGGGCTTTCTCATGCGTTTTAAGCTCAGGCCTTGAAGTAGGCATCGATTTGCGCCTGCGCGGCTTGAATGATTTTGTCCATGCCGGCTTTCCGCAGCTCTTCCGCGATCTTCGGCACCTGCTTCTCCGGATCGGAAGCGCCGGTGACCAGCTCATAGCTGTATTTGCTCCATACGGACTTTACGTTGGCGACTTCCGTGGCCAGATCGGTGATATCAAGCGCAAAGCCGAGAATCGTGGAGGAGGTGGCGGCTTCGTTCAGCTTGCGGACCTGGTCCCACTGATCTTCCGGCGCGCCCTTGGTAACGGCCAGGTTGAAGAACGTGCCTTGCGTATAGGCAGCCAGCGGCCAAGAATCGGTTTTACGCTCGATGACCTTGTCGCTGACATAATCGAAGTCGACGCCCTCTTCGCCGAACGCCAGCATATTGCGCAGCTTGGCATCGGTATTGACCAGTTGCAGATACTTGAGCGCCTCTTCCTTGTACTTCGAATTGGCGGAGATCGCATTCATCGAGCCCTGAATCGTGCTGGTCGTATAGATCGGGCCCGATATTTGCACCATGTCGTATTTCTCGATGCCCGCGTTGATCTGCCAGTTCACTTCGGCGCCCGGGAACGCCTGCGCGCTGAAGAACGGGCGGTACGGATCCGCTTCAATCTTGGTCGGGGCGTCCGGATTGATAATGCCGTCCTTGTACCACTGGTGCATGAGCTTCAGGTTGGCCATCGTATCCGGCTGCTCGAGCACGGAGACGACCTTGCGAGAGGCATCGTCGGTCTTGACGCCGATCGGCGCGAAGCCGAGCGTCATATCGTCGTAGGCGTTAAAGAAACCGTTGAATCCCTCGCCCTGCGTCAAGGACAGTGGATAGTAGCTCTTGCCTTCGCCGGCCTTGATGTCGCGGAACGGCTTATCCAGATCCTGCATTGCCTTGATGCTGCCGAGGTCGATATTGTACTTTTTAACCAGCGCATCGTCGAATACCCAATACTGGGTTGCGGACGAATCCTTATAAGTCGGCACCGCATAGATTTTGCCGCCGTTCTTGGTTCCGTCCCACACCATTTGCGGTATCGTGCTCTGCAGCTCCGGCGTCACGCTCTTCACGAGATCGGTAATGTCGGCGAACGCGCCCATGTTGACCTGCTGGCTGTACTTGCCGTTATTCGTAAACATGATGTCGAAGGGCTCCCCGGAGTTGACAATCGTGTTGATCTTGGTATCCCATTCGCCCCACCCGGCGACGCGAAGGTCGATTTTGACGCCGATCTTTTCCGCCGTGTATTCGTTCATTTTCTCGATGGCCTTATCGTAGTTGGCCGGTATTTGTCCGCCGATCGTCCACCATACGAGCGTAGGAATATCGCCGGACTTCGTGGCGGGCGCGCTCGATGACGCGGATGCCGTAGATGACGCGGACGCTGCCGGAGAGCTGGCTGCCGCGCTGCTCGCGCCATTGTTGTTGTCCGATTTGGAGCACCCGGCCAGGCCGGTCATCGCCAGCGCGGCTGCGCCGATCAAGAACGGGGATTTCATAAATGCTTTCATCTTTTTTCCTCCCTCATGTCATTTGAGCGTTTTTATGCGTGTACCTGTACGGCAGATATGATAAACCCGATAGATCCGGGCTTATTTCGTTCCGGTTTAAGGCTCATCCCTTGACGGCGCCCACCGTCAGACCCGATATGAAGTACTTCTGAAAGAACGGATAGGCCAGCGCGACGGGCAGTACGATAATGATCGCGACCGCCATGCGGGCGGATTCCTTGGGCATCGTGGCGACGAGCTGCGCATAGCTGACGCCCATCGTCGAAGCGTTTCTCGCCAGCGCATCGACGTTGCTCATGAGGCTGTTCAGCAGCGCCTGCAACGAATACAGGTTCTGGTCGTCGATATAGAGCAGCGATTGGAACCAGTCGTTCCAGTACGAGAAGCAAAGGAACAGTCCGATCGTCGCCAGGACGGGCAGCGAGATCGGCAGCACGATCGTGAAGTAAATTCGGAACTGGCCGGCGCCGTCGATCTCGGCCGACTCGATCAGTCCGTCCGGAATCGTCGATTTGAAAAAGGTTCTGCAGATGATGACGTTAAAGGAAGATACGGCCAGCGGGAGGATGAGCGCCCAGATCGTGTTCTTGAGCCCCAGCAGCGACGAATTGATGTAGTAGCTCGACACCAGGCCGCCGTTAAAAATCATCGGGATAAACACGATCCATGTCAGCAATCCCTTCAGCTTGAAATTCGGCCGCGACAGCGCATAGCCCATCGACGTCGTGAGCAGCACGCCGATCAGCGTACCCGCCGCCGTCACGAGCACGGAGACGCCGAGCGCCCGCGTGATCATCGAGCCCTGCTTCACGATATAGTTGTAGGCATCCCCGGATAGCGCCGTCGGCAGGATGTGGTAACCGCTCTCGCGAATAGACGACTCGTCGGACAGCGAGATGGAGAGCACCACCACGACGGGAATGAGGCACAGCAGCGCCAAGGCCATAAAAATCAGGTGGAAAAAAACGTTCATCCCTTTGCCGATCCGATTGAATTTTTCGAGACCGGAATCGTAGCTCGTTTGCGTCGACATCGTTGTCGCCTCCTCTCTAGATCATCGCGCTATCGGGATCGACTCTGCGGACGACCCAGTTCGCGGTAAGAATCATCGCGCAGCCCAGCACCGACTGCAGGAAGGAAGAAGCGGAAGCCATGCCGACCGTCGCGGTTTTCAACTGCTTGAATACGAGCACGTCTACCGTCGTGGTCACGTTGTACAGCGAGTTGGAGTCTCGCGGCACCTGGAAGAACAGGCCGAAGTCCGTGGAAAAGATATGACCGACCGCCAGAATGAACATCAGCACGATTACGAACTTCATTAAAGGGAGCGTGATATATCGGGTCTGCTGCCACTTGGTCGCACCGTCGATAACAGCCGCCTCGTAATAAGTCGAATCCATGCTCGTGATCGTCGCCAGGTAGATGACCATGCCATAGCCAAGGCCCTTCCACATATTCATAAAAACGAGAAAATAGGGCCAATAAGACGCTTCCATATACCAGTTCTTCGGATCCTGGCTGAAGTCGGACAGAAATTGGTTGAAGATGCCTTTGTCATAGCTCAGAAACGCCCACACTACAGCGGATACGACAACCCAGGAGAGAAAGTAAGGCAGGAACATCATCGTCTGATAGACCTTGGCGGCCTTGCGGCTGTGCAGCTGCCCGACCATGAGCGCGAGCGTGACGGGAACCGCGATGCCCAGAATAATGAAGATGATGTTATAGCCGATCGTGTTGCGAATAACGATCCAGGCGTCGTTCGATTTGAAGAGAAACTCGAAGTTTTTCAGACCCACCCAAGCGCTGTTTGCGACATTGTTGACAAAGTTCCCGTGGATCTTGAAGTCTTTGAAGGCAATGATGACGCCGAACATCGGCAAAAAGCAAAATAAAATGTACCAGATGGTGGTCGGGAGCGCGAGCAGCGTCAGCTCGGTATCATGCTTGCGCCAGCGCGTTCGTTTCCTTTTGCGTTCGACCCTTGCGTCCATGAACATCATTCCCTTCCTGTTGTAAAAGGCGGAGGAGCAGGTTCTGATGGCTTGCCTTTAACGTTTCCCTATTTTAAAAGCGCTTTCATTTCCTGATAGTTGTAATTTTAAAAAAATCGCAGGACGCTTCCTAGACCAAAAACAACAGACCATAGTCAAAAAACGTTAGGTTCGTACTGCTTATTTTGCTAAAAACGCTCCCCTCGCCTATAAACCATAAAAAACGCCTGATGATAGGAAGATTGGTTATAGTGAATGACGAACCGACATTGTATAATATTGCCATCATCAACATTAGATGGCGGCGATGCCGACACTTGTCGAATCGAATCCCTTCCTCTATTCGTCCGGCGCGACGGCTTTTTGCGAAAGGTGTGGAGCGTTCCTTGCAGCCAACAGAAGCAAGCATTGTAAGCGTTTCCGGTCTGAGACGCGCCTTCAACAGCGGTCAGGGGACCGTCGAGGTATTGAAGGGCATCGATCTCGCGATCCCGGCCGGCAAGCTTGTCGTCCTCAAGGGCCGTTCGGGCTCGGGCAAAACGACGCTGATCAACCTGCTGGGCGCCCTCGACCGGCCGACCGAGGGCAAGATTGCGTTCGCCGGCCGAGACCTCACGGCGATGAGCGACGGCGAGCGGGATGCGCTGCGGCGCAAAGAGATCGGCCTTATCTTTCAATCGTTCGCCCTGTTTCCGCTGATGTCCGCTTACGAGAACGTGGAGTTTGTGCTGCGGATCAGCGCAAGCCCCAAGGAGAATCGGCAAGAAGCGGCGATCCAGGCCCTCGAGCAGGTCGGCCTGAAGCCGAGAATGCACCACCGGCCCTTCGAGCTCTCGGGCGGGGAGCAGCAGCGCACGGCCATCGCCAGGGCGATCGCCCATAAGCCTCGGCTGGTGCTGGCGGACGAGCCGACGGCAGAGCTGGACTCGAAGACCGGTCTGCATATTATCAAGCTGTTCAGGGAGCTCGTCGAGCAAAGCGGCTTGTCGATCGTGATGACGACGCACGACCCGGCCGTCATGGAGATCGTCGACCACATATACGAACTGGAGGATGGTCAAATTGTCTCACCGGTCTAGACGCATTGCCGCCGCGGGCACGGCCTTGCTGCTTGGCGCCGCGCTGGCGGGCTGCTCGCTGCTCCCCCGCGAAGAAGAAGCGCTCGCTCCGCCGCTGGTCAAGCCCGCCGCCGAAAACTATCAAACGGTCAAAGCGGCCAAGGGACCGATCGAAAACGCGCTGCAGCTGGGCGGGACGTTCGAATCCCTGGTCTCCGACGTCGCCCAATTTACCGGTACGGGCGGGCGCATCTCCAAGATCGACGTCACCTCCGGACAAACGGTCAAAAAGGGGGACCTGCTCGCCGAGCTCGTGCTGGACGACCTGGATCTGCGCGTGAAGGAGCAGGAAATCGCGCTCCTGCGGGCAAAAGCGGAGTTGAAGTCCATAGACAAGCAATACGGGGACAAAAAGGACGAGGACAGCCAGTCCGCGCTTCGCGTGGCGACGCTGCAGAGAGATATCGAGCAAATGAAATACGACCGCCTGCGCGAACAGCTCGGTAACAAGCTGCTCTATTCGAAGATTGACGGCCAGGTCGTCTTTGTGGAGGAACTGCAGCCCGGCGATTACGTGGATGCTTACCAGACCATCGTGAAGGTCGCGAATCTGACGAAAATGCAGCTCGTGACGACGGGCGCCTCCGCCGAACAAGCCGGCAAAGCCGAGATCGGCTTCAAAGCCGAAGTCACTTATAACGATTCGGACAACAAGGAGATCAAATTCGAGGCGAAGGTGTCGCAGACCCCGGCGAGCGCGCCGCAAACGCAAAACAAGCAGCTGGCCGAGAAATACGCGACGACCTTGTATTTTACCGTTCCCAAGCTGCCCAAGGGCGTCGAGCTTGGCCAGAGCGTCAATATCCGGATCATCCTCCAGCATAAAGACGGCGTCGTCAAGATTCCCCGCAGCGGACTCCGCACCAGCATCGGGCGCAACTACGTGCGCGTATTGCAAGACGGCAAGCTTCGGGAGGTCGACGTCGAACCCGGTATCTCCGCTCCGACGGAAGTCGAGATCGTGACCGGTCTGTCCGAAGGCGATAGCGTCGTACTGCAATAGAAATCGGGCATCGGGAGGATCGCACCATGGCTTTGTCGGTCATGATATTGCGCAAGATGGCACAGAACATATGGCTGGTGGTCAGCCTTTTCCTCGGCATTCTCATCTCCGTGGCGCTGGTCAGCAGCATGCCGATCTACAAGGAAGCGACGCTCTCGCGGATGCTGGTCAAGGATCTGCAGACCGCGCAGCAGAAGTCCGGCGTTTACTCGGGGGCCGTCTGGTCGCGCGTGTCGTTCGACGCGCAGACGACCGCGCAGCGCGGCCAGATCATATCCGAGCTCGACGCCTTCGTAAAAAAAGAAGGCGCCCCCGCATTCGGGCTACCGATCGTCGATATCGTCAGGGAGTCGAACACGGAGAGATTTAACGTCTACCGGCAAGGATTGCCCGAAAAAGAGCGCAAAAACGCAAGCCGCAGCGGCCGGTTCACGAGCCTTGAAGGGCTGCAGCAGCACATTCGCTTAAAGGACGGCGTCCTGCCTTCACCGGAGGCTAAAGACGGGGTCTATGAAGCGCTCGTGACCGAGGCCGCTTTGAACAACTTCAGAAGCGTGCTCGGCGTCGTGCTCGAAGTCGGCGATGCCAAGCTGAACCGCAACATCCTGATCAAGCCCGTCGGCATCATCGAGCCGCTGCGCGAGGACGATCCATACTACCGCGATCCTTCGTTCGAATCGCTCTCGCAGTCCTTTCTCGTCGACGAGAAGCTGTTCGACCGCGAGTTCGTGCAGGCGGGCGTCGTCCCGGTATTTACGGCCGGCTGGTATGTCGTGCTCGACTACGCCAAGCTGGAAGTGTCCGGTCTCGCCCGGTTCGAAGCGGCCGCCAAGCGGATTCAGGCGGCGGCCAACGGCAGGGTCGCTCTTTTCCGCAACGAATTCAGCTTCCCCGCGGAGAAGACGATCGCGCGTTATCAGGAACGCGCGAAGCAGGTTCAGAAGCTCGTATGGTCGCTCAACATGCCCGTATTGATCATGCTCGGCTTCTATATGTTCATGGTGTCCAACCTGATCGCCGGACGGCAGAAAAACGAGATTGCCGTGCTCCGCAGCCGGGGCGCGTCCCGCATGCAGATTCTGCTCTCGTTCGCCGCCGAGAGTCTGCTGCTGAGCGGGCTGGCGCTCGCTGCGGGCCCCCCGCTCGGCCTGCTGCTCACCAAGGTGCTCGGCGCTTCCGGCGGATTTCTGTCCTTCGTCCAGCGCGCCGGCCTGCCCGTCCGCTTGACGGCCGAAGCCTATCGCTACGGCGCGTGCGCGGCTGCCGCCTCCTTCCTCATGCTGATGGTATCCGTCGGCCTGGCGACGCGCGCGAACATCGTCGGCCACAAGCAGCAGCTCGCCCGCCAGGGCAAGACGCCACTCTGGCACAAGCTGTGCCTGGATCTGATCGCGCTGGGGCTGGCCATCTACGGACTGTACGCCTTCCGCTCGAGGCTGCATGACATTCAGCGCCTCGGACTGGGCACGGACGACTTGCGCATCGACCCGCTGCAATTCATCGTTCCGGCCTTGTTCATCCTTGGCGGGGGCCTTCTGCTGCTCAGGCTGTATCCGTATCTTCTGAGGCTCGTCTACGCGGCCGGGCGCAAATGGTGGAGCCCTTCCGTCTACTACACCCTTATCCAGGTCGGCCGTTCAAACAGCCAATATCAGTTCCTGATGGTCTTCCTCATCCTGACGATCGCCACCGGCTTGTTCGGCGCCAGCGCCGCCCGTACGATCAATGAAAATACGGCCGACCGCATTCGTTACTCGGCCGGTTCGGACATCGTCGTGACGGCCCAGTGGCCCAACGACAAGCCCCCGCCCCCCGTGCCAGGCAGCCCGGCATCCGAGCAAGCCCCGGCAACGATGGAATCAAGCGTCGTTCACTATCTGGAGCCGTCCTTCGATCCCTATACGACGCTCCCCGGCGTAGAACAAGCCGCCAAAGTGTTCCGAAAATCCGTCGGCTTCAGCGCAGCCGGCGAAGGCGAGGCTGCGAGCAGTTCGGGCAAGGCGACGCTGATCGGCATCGACACCGACGACTTCGGCCGCACGGCCTGGTTCAAGGACAGCCTGCTCGCGCATCCGTTTTACGAATACCTCAACCTGATTGCCGGCGATTCCAAGGCGGTGCTCGTCTCGGCCTCGCTTGCCGCGCAGATGAAGGTGAAGCCTGGCGATACGATATGGATCGGTTGGGACAACGTGCAACAGGCGCCGTTTACCGTTTACGGCACGATCGATTATTTCCCGACGTTTAATCCGCTGCCCCCGACCGGTTCCGTGACCGCCGGCGAAGCGGCCGCCCAGGCGAACGCCCCGATGCTCATCGTCGGCCATCTGTCCCGCATCCAGTTCCAGCTCGGGCTCGAGCCTTACGAGGTGTGGCTGAAGATGAAGCCCGGCTTTAAATCCGCCGAATTTTATCAAGCGCTGGCGGACAGTCCCATCGCGACGACTTCCGTGCGCAATGCGCAGACGGAGCTGATCGAAGCGAAAAACGATCCGTTTTTGCTCGCGCTTAATGGCATCCTGACGCTGGGCTTCATTTTATCGATCCTCGTCAGCTTCGTCGGCTTCATGCTGTACTGGGTGTTGTCGCTCCGCAGCCGCGCGCTGCAGAACGGCGTCATGCGCGCGCTCGGCCTGTCCGTCCGGCAGATGGGAGGGATGCTGGCCGTCGAGCAGCTGCTCACGTCGGGCGTCGCTGTCGCGATCGGCGTCGTCGTCGGCAATCTGGCCGCGCGTCTTTACGTGCCCCATTTTCAGATCGCCTTCAACCCGAGCACCTTGGTCCCGCCCTTCGAAGTTATTTTCGCGCGCATGGACTATATCAGGCTCTATACGACGGTGTTCTTCATGCTGGCGGTCGGGCTCGGCATACTCGGTTTCATGCTCACGCGCATCCGCATTCATCAAGCGCTCAAGCTGGGGGAGGATTAATCGATGATCCAATGCGACGGCTTGGTGAAAATATACAAAGCCTCGAACCTGGAGGTATTCGCCCTGCAAGGGCTCGATCTATCGGTCGAGAGCGGGGAGCTGATGGCAATCATCGGCAACAGCGGGAGCGGCAAGTCTACGCTGCTCAACATGCTGGGCGGGCTGGATCGGCCGACGGCAGGCTCCCTCACCGTCGACGGCAAAGACATGCTGAAGATGAAAGATGCGGAGCTCGTCCGCTACAAACGCGAGAGCGTAGGCTTCGTCTGGCAGAACAATGCCCGCAACCTCATCCCGTATCTGACCGCGCTGGAAAACGTGGAGCTGCCGATTCTGCTGTCCGGCCGGCGCAAACGGCTGCGGGCGCTCGAGCTGCTGGAGGCGGTCGGGCTCGGACACCGGGCGCGCAACAAACTGCATCAGCTGTCGGGCGGCGAGCAGCAGCGCGTCGCCATCGCTATCGCGCTCGCCAACCAGCCCAGGCTGCTGCTGGCCGACGAGCCGACCGGCTCGGTCGACTCCCGCATGGCCGAGCAGATCCTCGATCTGTTCCGCGACCTCAACCGGCAGTTGAACCTGACCATCGTCATCGTCACGCACGACCCGCTGCTCGCGAGGAAGGTCGACCGCGTCGTCGCGATCCGGGACGGCAAGATCAGCTCGGAAATGCTGCGACGCAAGTCGTACGACGAGGAATTAAAAGAGCTCGAGGCGGGCCCCGAGCCGGAAGAGTCGCATGTCGAATATGCGATATTGGACAAGGCGGGGCGGCTGCAGGTGCCTGCGGATTATCTCCAGGCGATCGGCATTAAGGATACGAATAAGGTCAGGCTGGAGCTTGGCGACGGACAGATCATCTTGACTCCGCCGGAGAAGGGCGCCTGATCGGTTGGCGGCCAGGCGCATCGTATACCCTACTCCTCCTCATCCTCCGCCACGAACACGATGGATTCGTTGGACAGAATGCCCCCGCGATAGCAGACCCCCTCGAAGCGGAACTCGAAGAACATACCCGCCTGGTTCACGATTTTGTTGTCGTTCGGGTGGAACATGACGCGCACTTCGAACGAAACGCGACGTGTCGCGCCGGGCACCAGCCCGCCGAGGTCGAAGCCTACCTGCGGATCGAGCTGGGCGATGCCGTCCAGCCTGAGGCTGCCCGAGACGAACTGGAGCGGCGCAGCCAACGTATCGAACAACGTGACGTTCTCCGCGACCAGGGTCCTCGACGTATTGCGAATGACAAAATCGTAACGATAAGTTTCCCAGACCGCAACGTTGGCCTTGGACGCTTGCTTCACGAAGCTGAAGAACGGTTCCAGGCTGATCGGCAGCAACGGATTGGAGATCGGCTGCGAAGCGAACCGGCCGGATTCGATCCCGTTGTCGGCCCGAAGGAAGGTCGCGGACACTTGGCTCGAATTAACGACAGACGCGCTGCCCGGTTTGCCCGTAATCAGCAGGTCGTAGCGCACGACCGCGCCTTGGGCGGGCGATAGCGGACCGATCTGGATGCCCCTGCCCGGATCTTCCTGAATCATAAGCCGGTCGTTCACGCGTACCGTCCCGTCGATAAATTGCGATTCGGGCGGCAGTGTATCCCGCAATATGGCCGAGACGACCGGCAAACTCCCGTCGTTGATTACGAAGATGCTGTAGGTGATACGTTGACCGACGAAAAAGGCATTGTTGAACGCGCGCTGGAACACGATCAGGCTTGAGCCGGGCTTCAGGGCGGGCAAGGCGACCGGGATCGGCGCCGCCTGCTCGATGGGCGACGCCACGCCCGACAGATCTCCGATCGTGACGCCGCGAATGGGGGCCAGCGTAATGCCCGGCGCGGTCACAGACTCGGCGAATTCGACCGTTCCGTCCGGCATTACGAACGGACCCGCGATTCCCGCTTGACCGGGCAGCGGCGTAATCCCCGGCTTAAATATAAGGACGACCGGGAGCATCTGGTTCGGAATCGGCGGCACGCCGGGCGGCGCGTCGATCGTTGCCTCGCCCAGGCTGCAACGCGGCGGTGCGGTTCCCGGCGTCATCACGATGACGGAGCCCCTGTTCACGATATTTCCGCCTGCCGGATAGGTGGCCACGATGGCTTCGAATTCGACGATGACCGTCTCTCCGGGCAAAATAACGCCGAGCAGCGTCGACTCCGTCAGATCCTGCGCCCTTGCGGGTATGCCGTTGATGACGACGCTGGCCGGGATGAACAGCAATCCTTGCGGCAGATCGTCGTTCAGCACCGCCTCGCCCGGGGCCGTTCCCACATTGCTCACGGCAAGCGTGAAGCGAATGATATCCCCGAGCGACGCGGTTTGGACATTCGCCGTCTTGGCCGCCTTGATCAGCGGTCCCGCAATCGGCGGCACGATCGCTGAGCCGCCGCCCGCGCCCGTGGAAGTGCTTGCCGTCGTCGGCGGAACGATCGTCGTCGTGGTCGGCGGAACCGGCGTGGTCGTGGTCGTCGTAGTCGGCGGAACCGCCGTCGTCGTGGTCGTCGTGGTTGTCGTCGGCAGCTCGGTTGTGGTCGTGGTTGTCGTTGTAGTAGGCGGTTCAGTCGAGGTTGTTGTCGAGGTTGTTGTCGAGGTTGTCGTTGTCGTGGTTGTCGTCGCACTAGGCTGGACGGGCAGGCAGCCGCAAAACGGCACGTTGTGCGCTTCGATCGAGCCGCCCGCATTGACGAGCGATGCCGCCACCATCGTACCGTCGATGTTGCCGAAACCTCTCGCCTGCCAGTTCGCGTTAGGCGCCAGCACGGAGCCAGCGATCGCGATATTTTGATTGAAGGCGACCGATGCCTGAAAAAAGTTCCAGAGGATCGGACAGACGTTGCCCCGATTGGCAGCCACGCCGTTGATGAAAATCTGGTAGCTGCCGAATCCCACATCGTTGTCCCCGACGTTGATTACGGCCGTGGCTCCCGCCGGAATCGCCAGGTTGATGCCGTTCGCCGTGTCGAGGCGCAGGCCGTTGCCGTCTACGTTGTTGCCGCCGAACGTGAAGACGTTTAGCGCCCGGTCCGTACCCGCGAGGACGATCTGTCCGAAGTTGTTGCTCGCCGTGCCGTTCGGCGTCAGCGCCGACAGATTAAGCGACAGCTCGGTCAGCTCCCGCTCCGCCGAGGCGAAGTCGATGGGCGTCCCGCGCAGGGGCTGGTCGGGTACGCGGTTGTTGTTGGTCATCGTATACGTCAATACCGTGCTGCCAGGATAAACGACCGTGTTTCCCGCAAAATTCGTACCGTTCGTAATGTTCACGTTGCCCTGTATGATCAGGTCG
Organism: Cohnella sp. GCM10020058; assembly: GCF_042683485.1. Lineage (NCBI taxonomy): Bacteria > Bacillati > Bacillota > Bacilli > Caryophanales > Paenibacillaceae > Cohnella > Cohnella sp. GCM10020058. Next base: position 598,374 of record NZ_JBHUJV010000009.1, on the reverse strand, counting down.
GGCCTGGTCGTCGAAACCGGCAGCGTATCGCCGACGCCGTAGTTCGCGTACGTCGCATTGCCGCCCACGGCGACTCTTCCCTCCGCATCGACGTTGGATTGCGTATGGTCGCCGAAAATAAACAAATTAAAATCGTTCGCGATGCCCAGATTGCCGCAAGCCATCTCATCCCTCCACTCCGTCGCTCCTCCCACTGTACGGCGGCTCCGCCTGTCCTTATGCATACGCAGTGAGCCGTTGACATAAAGAAGAAAAAGATCCGGAGAAATAGGGGGCCGCAAAAGATGAAGGTTGCCCTGCTCACGATGTTCAACGGCCTGTCCCCGACCTATTCCCTCGTCCAGGTCGCGGAGCTGCAAATTCGCATGCTGCTGGAAGCGGGCGTGAACGTGCGGCTGCTCGTTTCCGAGGATTGCCCCCGCTCCGAGCGTTACGGCGTCTATCTGGACGAGCGGCTCGCCTGGGTCCCGGTCGCCAACCGGCTTGACGGCGAGATCATTCATTGGCGGGATTATACGCAGGCGGCCGGGCGTACGCACGACCGGTTCGACGCCGAGACGGAGACGATCGCCGCCGACCTCGTCCGCAAGCTGGATGACGCGGACGTCTGCATCATGCACGACATCCTGTATCAAGGCTGGCATCTCGTACACAACGTGGCTATCCGCAAAGCTCAGCTGGCGCTGCCGCACGTCCGGTTTCTGTCGATGGTCCACTCCGCTCCCGCGCCTCGGCCGCTCCGCTCGGCCTGGCCGTTCTCCGCACGCTACAAGCCGATGCCGAACACGCTTCATCTCTACCCGACGGCGTCCGGCATACCGGCGCTTGCCCGTCAGTACGGCGTAGCCGAATCGGACTGCAGGGTGATGCCCAACGGGCTTGACCCGCTTGCCGATGCTTCGCCGGATACGAAGCGGCTCGCCGCCGCCACAGATCTGCTCTCTCCGGACGTGCTGATGGTGTATCCCGGCAGGCTAACGCCGGCCAAGCGGTTCGACAAAGCCGCCGCGCTCGCCGGCGCGACGGCGGCCGTCGCGGGCCTGCGCGTAAAGCTCGTTTGCTGCGACTTTCCCGCGATGGATACCGCCCCGTCCGCCTACAAGCAGACGATCCGCCTCGCGGCTGACCGCGTTTTCTCCGCCCTCTGCGAGGAGCCTTCCATGAACCGGAAGAGAGGCAGCGCCGAAGTCGTTTTCACCTCGGATCTCGGCTGGCCCGAAGGCTATCCTCATCGCGGCGTCATGGAGCTGTTCGGGCTCGCCAATCTGTTCGTCTGCCCGTCTTTCTCAGAGTCGTTCGGCCTCGTCGTGCTTGAGGCAGCCAGCCGCGGCAATCTGCTGGTGCTGAACGAAGCCGTTCCGGCACTCGCCGAGCTCGGGCGGCCGCTTGGCGCGTATATGATGCGTTGGGACGCGCGCAACTTCGGCTTCGATACCGCAGAAGCTTACTCCCCGTCGGAGGAAGCGTACCTGCGCGAGCACGCGACTGAGATCGCGAAGGTGCTCGCGGATAATCCCGTGCTGCGTGCCAAGACCGCGGTCCGGCAGCGTTACAGTCCGCATGCGATCTGGGAGGAGCGGCTGCGGCCGCTGCTTGCGGAGTGCGAGGCCAGACGCGCAAAAGGCAGCTTCGCTGTTCATCGTACGGAATAGACCAAGCTCGCGCCGGGACAGCTCCCGCACCCGCGGCGGGCCGTTGTTCAGAACGAGCGCCCCCAGTCCCACGGCTGAAGACGCTCGTCCTTTCGCGCTGCGGCACCTGCATGCCGCTATGACCCGGCCGCCGGCCTTACAGGCAACGTTTTTTTCTTTTTCCCCGCTAGATATACGCCCCCGAGGATCACGACCAGCCCGGCAAGCATGTTCCAGCCGATATGCTCGCCGAGCAGCGTATACGCCCAGACGAGCGCCGTGCAGGGCACCAGGTAAGTGACCATCGTAGCGAACTCGGCGCTGGCCGCCAGAATGATGTAGTAGAACAAAATGTAGCCGACGCCGGAGCCTAAGACGCCGAGTCCCAGCAGCATCAGCAGATTGGTGCCTTCCGCGAGCCGCTCGATCGGGAAGGGCTCTGCGACCAGCGCCATGATGCCGCTCGCGACCGTGCTGCAGAGCAGCGTGCCGAAGGTAAGCTGGTACATGGAATAGCCGGTCAGCACCCGCTTGGACAGCTGCGAGCCCAGCCCGTAGCACAGCGTGGCGGACAGCATGAGCAGCATTCCGGCCGCGTCGATCGACGAGACGGCGGACGGCGTGATGCCGAGCAGAAGCGCGACGCCCGCGAAGGCGATCGCGATGCCCAGCCACTGGTAGCGGTTCGAGGACGCGCGGAACGCGGCCACGCCGATCATGATCGTCCAGAGCGGCGTCGTCGCGTTGAGGATTGAAGCGACGCCGCTGTCGAGCCGCGTCTCGCTGTGCGCGATGAGAAACCAGGGCAAGGCGGTGTTCACGATCGCGACGAAGGCCATTGCGGGCCAGCGGACGCCGCGCAGTCCGAACGGCTTGCGCAGCGCCAGCATGATCGCCGTCACGGCGACGAGACCGAATGCGGAACGGAGGAAGGAGACGCCCCACGACCCGAAGTCTTCCACCAGCACTTTAATAAAGTAGAACGACCCGCCCCAAATGAGACTGAGCACGATAAGCGCGACATAGACGATTTTAGGCATAAGGCTGAATTACCTCCACCATTCCGCAGCGGGACCTGCGTCCGTGCCGTCGATTGCGACGGTCTCTCCGATGCGCGGCGCGATGAGCTTCACGCCTCTGCGGGCCGCTTCGGCGGACGCCCTGCGGATCGGATCGTTCCAGTCGTGCAGCGCCAGCGTGAACGCGCCCCAGTGAATCGGCAGCAGCGTCCCTCCGCGCACGTCGACATGGGCTTGGACGGTCTCCTCCGGCGACATGTGGATGGCCGCCCAACGCGGGTCGTATTGTCCGCACTCCATGAGCGCGAGATCGAACGGACCGAATCGCTCGCCGATCTCCGCGAAGTGCGGACCGTAGCCGCTGTCGCCGCTGAAAAATACCTTTTGCCCCCCGCCTTCGATCGCCCAGGCGCACCACAGGGTCGCATCCCGCCCTGTCAATCCTCTCCCCGAAAAATGCCGGGCAGGCAAGCAGGACAGCCGCAGCCCTTCCCATTCGAACGTCTCGTGCCAGTCATGCTCCTCGATGCGGCTCTCGGCCACGCCCCACCGGCGCAAATGCGCGCCGACGCCGAGCGGTACGAAGAAGCGGCCGACCTTGGCATGCAGCCGGCGTATCGTATCATAGTCCAGGTGATCGTAATGGTCGTGCGAAAAAATAACCGCGTCGATGGGCGGCAGCTCCTCGAGCGCGAAGGGCATCTCGTCGGCGTAGCGCTTGCCGCCGAAGCGGGGGAACGGCGAGGGGGCGCGGCCCAGCATCGGATCGAGGAGAATCGTGCGGCCGCCGATCTCGAGCAGCGACGCCGAGTGGCCGAACCAAGTGACGCGGAGCGGCCCGGGACGGCCGATCGCGGCCGTGTCGAGCTTCACGACAGGGAGCTGGCCGGGCGCGGGCCGCGCGTTCGGCCGGCGCTTCGCGAAGTCGCGGAGCATCGACAGATAGTCCGCCGCCGACGCCGCCATCGAGGTCGGCAGCGGATAGCTGAATTTGCCTTGCTTGAATTGGGGAGAACGGTGGAGGCGGTGGCCCGGCTCGCGGTATGCTTGGGCGCCGAAGACCGGATTAAAGACAAGCACTGCGTAGACGGCCGCCGCCAACAGGAGTACGACGGCGAGCGCGACGATGAGCGTTATCATAGGAAAAAAAAGACCTTCTCTCTGGCTGTTGGCCGGGCGATCGGCCCAAGGGCCGGTACACCGATGATATCACCGACGGCCCTCGTCCGCCACGCCGTCTATTCGGCCGCCGCGGGTACGATCGTCATTCAGCCGTGCGCATCCGGCAGCTCGCCGCGCTGAATGCCCGACAGCGTCTCGTAAAGCCGTTTGGACAGCTCGCCGGGCTCGCAGCCGCCGACGGTCAGCCGCTCCCCCTTCCAATGCAGGCTGCCGATCGGGGAGACGACCGCGGCCGTGCCCGTGCCGAAAGCCTCGCGCAGCAGGCCGTCCCGCAAGCCCGCCGCAACCTCGTCGATCGCGACCGGACGTTCACTGACAGGCAAGCCCCAGTCCTGGAGCAGCGTTATCGCCGAATCCCGGGTGACCCCGGCCAGAATGCTGCCGCCGAGCGGCGGCGTGACGACCTCGTCTCCGAAACGGAAAAACACGTTCATGCTCCCCACCTCTTCGACGTACTCGCGCTTGACGCCGTCCAGCCACAATACCTGAGAGCATCCTATCCGCGCAGCCGCCTCCTGCGCCTTGAGCCCCGCCGCATAGTTCCCTGCCGTTTTGGCGTCTCCCACGCCGCCGGCGACCGCACGCACATGATCGGTTTCCACATATATCGGGACAGGACGCACGCCCTCCGCGTAATATGCGCCGACCGGCGAGCAGATCGCGACGAACCGGTATGAGCGGGAAGGCGCGACGCCGAGCTGCGTCTCGGTCGCGATGACGAACGGACGGATATACAGCGAGGTGCCCGGCGCGTCGGGAATCCAGTCCGCGTCCACGGCCGCGAGCCGCTCCAGCGCGCGCAGCACGCGCCCTTCGTCTAGCGCCGGCACGCACATGCGCGCGCAGGACCGGTTCAGCCGACGGACGTGATCCTGCGGCCTGAACAGCCACGCCCGGCCGTCCTTCCACTTGAACGCCTTCATGCCCTCGAACACCGTCTGTCCGTAATGGAACACCTTCGCCGCCGGGTCTACCGACAGCGGCCCGTAGGGCACGATCTGCGGCTCGCCCCAGCCTGTGCCTTCCACGTAGTCCATGAGCAGCATATGATCGGTAAAATACCGCCCGAAGCCGAGCCCGCCCGGCCCCTCCAGCAGCTCGCGAAGCTTGCGGGCGGCTTGCGAAGGAAGCACGCGCGCTCCGCTTTCGCCTGTTCCGTTGCGCAACGGCGCCCGTCCTCCACGCTTTTTCCTGACCGGCGGCATCCGGCTCTGAAGCCCTCTGATTCCATCCAATGGCATGCTTTCCTGTGCGCTCCGTTCCATCGCCATTCCCTCCAACAAAGTGTTGCTTGTAGAATAGCGCGAACGGAAATATATTTAAAATATCTGATTTATACAAATAACATACCGACAAGGTATGTTGTAATGAGAGGGCAGGAGTGCTGGCTATGGATCTCAGACAGATACGTTATTTTTTGACGGTGGCCGAGGAAGGCCAGATTACGTCCGCGGCCAAAAAGCTTCATATGGAGCAGCCGCCGCTCAGCCGGCAGATGCGGCTGATCGAGGAGGAACTCGGCGTCGCGCTCTTCGACCGTTCGGGCAGACGGCTACGGCTGACGCCGGCCGGGGAGCGTCTACGCGAGCGTTCGGCCGGACTGCTCCGCCAGCTGGAGGAGACGGTGACGGAGGTGCGGGAGCTGGACGAGGGCGTGCGCGGGGTGCTGTCGGTCGGCGCGGTCGTGTCCTGCACCTCGCTGCTTCCAGGCCCGCTCCGACGATTCAGGGAGCGGTATCCGGACGTGAGCTTCAAGCTGAGCGAAGGCGATCACCATCTGCTTGGCGAACGGCTGGACCGGCGCGAGATCGAGATCGCCGTCGCGCGGCTGCCGTTCGAAGCGCCCGGCGGCGAGGACCGCTACGAGATCCGGCCGCTCCCTTCCGATCCGATCGTCGCCTTGCTGCCGACAGGCGCTTGGAAAACGTCAGGCGGCGCTGCCCGGACGCAAGACGTACTGGCGATTCGCACGGACGCGGAACCGCTGTCCCTCGCCGAACTGGCCGCATACCCGCTCGTCTCGCTGAAGACGGACCGCACGGTCGTTATGCACGAGACGATCATGCGCGCCTTCGCGGACGCAGGGCTGCGTCCCCGCGTCCTCTGCGAATGCGCAAGCGTCGCCATCGCGCTCACGCTGGTCGCCCACGGCTTCGGCGCGGCGCTGCTGCCGAAGTCCGTTATGTCTACGTTTCCGCTGGCCGGCATCGAACGCCGCGCGATCCGGGACGCCGATCTGCTGTCGGAGGTCGGGCTCGTCTGGCTCAAGGACCGCTATCTCTCGCGCGCGGCGCGGCGCTTCATCGCCTTGTTCGGCGCTCCCGATGGACAAAGCGGCGGCGGGGGTCTATCATGAGAAGGAATCGAATAGCCGAGTGACGGCAAGGTGCCCCGACGCGATTTGCGCGAGCGGGCTTAATAGGGAAGCCGGTGCGAATCCGGCGCGGTCCCGCCACTGTAATTGCGGAGCGATGCGGCTAGTTGCCACTGTCCGGACGGACGGGAAGGCGCCGCGTCAGCGATGAGGCAAGAGCCAGGAGACCTGCCTTGAACGTCGTTTTTCTTCCTTCGGGGGCTAGAGGGAGAGAATGCGCTGCGAACGCTTGCGCGACTCGACTTTGTCATGGTATCGAACGTCAGCCCCTGTTAACGGCAGGGGCTTTTTAGATTGGCGGCGCTCTGAAGTGTCGGAGGGAGCGGGCTGCGGCGCAGGGAACTGCGTCGGCGCGTGGTCGATGCTCGCAGGTGCGCGGCAAGGTGTCCGACGATTGCTCGTGGTTGCTCTGCAGTTACTCTGAAACTGCTCTGTAGCTGCTAAATAGTTGCTCAGTTCGATGTTCGGTAATCCGCGCACTTTCGTTTTATTGGAACGGACCCAGCATCCGCAATTTCGGTTGCCAGACGTTTTTTCGCTTCTCAACGGACGCCAGATCCCTTATTTCCTATTTCGCATGCTTTCATGCCGCCAATCGTGCCTTTAGCGGATCCGTGGTATCCGTGGTCCGCTATGTCGTTCTATTCGCCCCATCCCGGCCATATAGCGGATCTGTGGTCCGCTCGACCATCTCGCAGCCACTCGGTCCCCACTGCCGCCATCTTACCGGAAACGAGGTCCGCTCCATGTCGAACGCCAGATCGTTATTTCACCACACCATATCCCTTTCGCTCAGAAAATATCGCGCCTGGCCGCTGGCGCTCATGCTGTTCGTCGCGATGACCGTCTGCCTGGCAGCGCCCGCCGCGGCTGCGGAAACCGCCCCCGACGGCGCTGCGACGGGTGCTGTGACGGATACCGTCACGCTCTCGGTCGTCGGAGACGCCCAGCGCGGCACCCTGCTTCCCCCGACGCAGGTGGATCTGCAGAACGGGGATACGGCCTACTCCGTGCTCGACCGCACGCTCCCGGGGAAGGTCAAGTCCTCCGGGTCGGGCGAAGCGCTGTATGTGAGCAGCATCGACGGGCTGTCCGAGCTCGACCTCGGGCCGAAAAGCGGCTGGATGTACGAGGTCGGCGGCGCGTATCCCGCCGGGAGCGCCAACATTTATCGGCTAAAGCCGGGCGATATCATCGTCTGGCGCTACACGCTCGATCTGGGCGCCGACGTGGGGGCCCCGAATTCCGGCTCCGGCGGAGATGAAGGCGTCGGGCAGATGGGGGGCGCGGCATCCGGCATCGCCTACAAAGCCAATATTGCTTCCCTCCGCAAGCTTTTGCTCGCCAAGCCGGCTCCCGAGCTGTCCGAGTGGGAGGCCTTCGCGCTCGGCCGCTCTGGCGGCGGCGTTCCGGACGCCTACCTGGCGGAGCTGGCTGCGCAGGTGAAGGCGGCCGGCGGCGCGTATCGCAAGGCGACGGACCTGGAGCGCATCGTCCTCGCCGTTCGGGCGGCCGGAGCCGATCCCCGCGCGTTCGCTGGCTACGATCTCGTCGCCGCGGTGTATAACCACGCCAAGCTGACGCTTCAGGGCGCCAACGGCCCGATCTTCGCGCTGCTCGCGCTCGACAGCGGCGGCTACGACGTGCCGGCGGACGCCGCCTGGACGCGCGCCAAGCTCGTCGATTGGCTGCTCGCGCTGCAGAACGCCGACGGCAGCTTCCCGCTGGCCGCCGGCGAAGCCGGCAACGCGGACATCACCGCGATGGCTTTGGCCGCGCTCGCACCTTACTCGGCTGCCGCCGTAGACACAGACGGCGAAGCCGACGCTTCGGGAATCGGCGGCACTCGCTCCGCTACCGCCGCAGCGGCGATCGACCGCGCCGTCGCCTTTCTCTCGTCCGTCCAGTTGTCTGACGGCGGCTTTAAGCTCGAGCGCGACGAGAATAGCGAAACGGCCGCGCAGGTCGTTATCGGCCTGACCGCGGCGGGACGCGATCCTGCCGGCTCCGCCTTCGTCAAGTCCGGCGGAGGCCTGCTTGACGCGCTGCTGGCGTATCGGACGACGGAAGGCGGCTTCGCGCACACGCCGGGCGGCGCCTCCGACGCCATCGCAACGGAACAAGCGATGCTGGCTCTGGTCGCGTACGACCATTATGCAGCCGGAGCTCCCGGGCTGTACAAGATCGCCGCCGAACGCTTCGTCGACGAACGGCAGATTGCCGGCTGGGCCTCGGATGCCGTGCATCAAGCTTATGCGGCCAAGCTGCTATCCGGCACGAGCGCCTCTCCGCTCCGCTTCGAACCGAAGCGCGGCATTACGCGCGCCGAGTTCGCCGCCCTGCTCGTCAGGCTGGCCGGCGACAGGCTGAACGCAGCGCAAACCCCAGGCGCCGCCGGCGCGACCGGCGAAGTCTCGTTCGCCGACGTCCAGCCGTCCGCTTGGTACTACGGGGCCGTCATGCAAGCCGCCCGCGCAGGCATCGTAAACGGCGTATCGGCGGCGGCGTTCAAGCCCGGCGCTCCGATCACGCGCGAGCAGATGGCCGTTATGATCGGCCGCGCCTTCGGCATTTCCGGGTCGCAGAGCGGTACGGCTTGGCGGGACGCCTCCAGCATTCGCGCGGCTGCCCTGCCTTACGTGAATGCGGTCGCAGACAAGGGTATTCTGCTCGGCGCGGCCGGGGCCTTCGATCCGTCGGGCACCGTGACCCGGGAGATGGCCGCAGTAACCGCTATCCGGCTAAAAAATTTAAGTTTGGCCTCATAAAATAGACAGCATGCGCAGACGCAGGGAGGGATAGGAAGTGAAGAAAATTCGCAAGGGCCGGCTGGCCGCGCTGCTCTTTCTGCTGGCAGCTCTGCTCGCGGCATCCGGCTGTAGCGGGTCCGGCACCGATGACGGGACGGCTTCCAACCAGGCGAACGCCTCGGCCCCATCGTCGCCAGCGTTACAGACACAGCAGGGAAGCGATGAGGCTTCAACAAGCCCGCAATCAAGTCAGCAAGCGAGCCCGCAGGCGTCCGCAACGGCAATTGGCGATGCAGCGACGACTGGCGTAGATCCTGGCGGCGCTCACCCTGCGGCCACGCCTGGCGCCCCGTCGACCTCCGGCGCGGCCAAGCCTTCCGGGAGCCAGGCGCCGGCGGCGACTGCCGATACCGGCTCGGCTTCAGCGCAGCCCGAAGCCTCCGCAACCGTCGCGACGCCGACAGCGACGCCTCATGCGACCGCCGGCGGCAAGCCTTCGCCCTCTCCGCAAGCCGGCCCAGCGACGCCCAGTCCTTCCCATGCAGCCACCCAGGCGCCGCAAAAGGCCGAAATCACCCTGTCGATCGTCGGCGACAGCGATACGGGTACGATCCTGTCCCCCGCCGCGGTCGAGCTTAAATCCGGGGACAGCGTGCTGGACGTGCTGAAGCGCGCGACCCGCAGCCGCAAGATGCAAATGGAGTATCAAGGCAGCGGCGCAGCCGCTTATGTAGAAGGCATCGATAACTTATACGAATTCGATAAAGGCGCGAAGAGCGGCTGGCTGTTCCGCGTGAACGGGGAATTTCCGGGCAAGAGCGCGGGCGCATACAAGCTGAAGACCGGCGACGTCGTAGAATGGCTGTACACGCTCGACATGGGCAAGGACGTCGGAAAAGGTAAGGAAGACGGCAAGGAGAGCGGTTCGTGAACGCAGGTGGTTTTGCGGGCCTCCATCCGCTCGTCTGCTTCATCTATTACGCCGGCGTGATCCTGCTCGGACTGATGCTGGCGCATCCCGTCTACCAATTGGCGTCGCTCGTTCTGCTGACAGCGCTCCTGCTGCTGCAGCGGCAGGGCCGGACGCTGGCGCGCTCGCTCCCCTACTACTTGCTGGTCGGCGGGCTGTTCGCGATCGTCAATCCGCTGCTGTCCCACCGCGGGCGGCATATTCTGTTTTATATGATGGACCAGCCGATCACGCTCGAGGCCGTCCTCTACGGCGTCATGACGATGATGACCATCCTCGCCGTGCTGCTGATGTTCGTTTCCTACCGCGTCGTGATGACGACGGATAAGTTCATGTATTTATTCTCCGCCGTTCTGCCCCAGACCGCCCTGCATGCGTGGATGACGCTGCGGTTTATCCCGCTGTTCGCCCGCAGGTTCAAGCAGATCGAGCTCATCCAGCGCTCGCGCGGCATCGACATGCGGACCGGCGGTCCGATCCGCAGACTGCGGAACGGCGCGCTGCTGCTCCGCATCCTCATGACCTGGTCGCTCGAGGACGCGATGCGCACCGGCGATTCAATGAAGGCGCGCGGTTACGGCACGGCCAAGCGGACCGCTTATTATCCGTACCGGATGGATCGCCGCGATCGGGCGACGCTCGCCATCCTCTGCTTGCTGCTGCTGCTCGCACTCGCGGGTTGGCGGGAAGGCTGGGGCCTGCTGACGCTGTACCCGCGCATGGAGACGCTGCGGCTCGGGGCCTTGGAGTCGATCCATTTCGCGATATCCGCGCTGTTTATAAGCATGCCGATCATATTTGAAACGAGGGAGAGATACCGATGGAGATCGTCGCGGCGAAGCGCCTGACCTTCCGCTATCCGGACGCGGCTCAGCCTGCGCTGACGGCAGTGGATCTGTCCGTACGCAAGGGCGAGCTTGTCGTGCTGTGCGGCGCTTCCGGCTCGGGCAAAACGACGCTGCTCCGCCACTTCAAGCGCGAGCTTGCGCCCGTCGGCGACCTGTCGGGCAGCTTGTGCTATGACGGAGTTCCGCTAGCGGAGCTGCCGGACGGACGCGCGGCCGAGGAGATCGGCTTCGTCTTCCAGCATCCCGAGAGTCAGATCGTGATGGATACGGTATGGCACGAGCTGGCGTTCGCGATGGAAAACCGGGGGTATCCGCAGGTCGTCATGCGCCAGCGGCTGGCGGAGCTGTCCAGCTTTTTCGGGCTGGAGCCGCTCATGCAGCGCTCCGTGCACGAGCTGTCGGGCGGACAGACCCAGCTCGTAAACCTGGCTTCCGTGCTCCTGCTCCAGCCGCGTCTGCTGCTCCTCGACGAGCCGACTTCCCAGCTCGATCCCGTCGCGGCCCGCGAGTTCGTGCATCTGCTGCGCCGGCTTAACGAGGAATTCGGCGTGACGGTCGTCGCGAGCGAGCATCGGCTGGACGACATTTTGCCGCTCGCAGACCGGCTGGTCGTCATGGCGGACGGCCGCGTCCGGTATGACGGCACGCCCGGCGAAGTATGCAGGCGGATCTGGACGACCGGCGATGCGCGCGAGCGGCTGTACGTGCCGTCCGTGGCCAGATTGCTGGCCGCGCTTGACGACGCGGGCACATGCGAGCCATCCGGAACGGCGGGCGCCCCGGACGCCCCTCTGCCGCTGACCGTACGCGAAGCGGTCGCCGCGATCGACCGGCTGGCCGGGGAACGCGCTGCTTCGGACGGACAGGCCGATGATGCGCCTAAGGCAGGCGATCCGCACGGCCGGGCTAGCGCCGACTTTGCACAGACCCCCGGGCCGCCAGCTTCAAACGGTTTCTCCCAGCTGCGCAGCCTGCTTCGCCTGTCTGCCCGCCAAGGCGCCGAAGGCCCGGCAGAAGTGCTGTCCTGCCGCGAGCTCACGTATCGCTTCGAGCGAGACCAACCCGACGTCCTGCGCAGGCTGAGCCTTCAAGTGCGCGAGGGCGAGCTGCTCGCCGTCCTCGGCGGCAACGGCGCCGGCAAATCTACGCTGCTGCAGCTCATGGCAGGGCTGCGCAAGCCGCAGCGCGGCAAGATCGCGATCGCGCCGGGTCGCAAGCTCGGCTACCTCGCGCAAAACCCGATGCTGTACTTCAGCAGCGACACCGTACGCGAGGAGTTCGCGCGGGCGGCCGAGCACGCCGGATACAAGGGCGGCGCGGCCGAGGTCGAAATCGCGCATTGGACGGATGCGTTTGACCTCGGCGCGCTCCCGGACCGGCATCCGCACGATCTCAGCGGCGGCCAGCAGCAGAAGCTGGCGCTCGCGCTCGCCCTGCTCCCGCGGCCCGACATCCTCTGCATCGACGAGCCGACCAAGGGGCTGGATCCCGATGCCAAGGAAGCCTTCGCGGCACTGCTCCTGCAGCTGCGCGAGGAAGGCATGACGATCGTCATGGTGACGCACGACGCCGAGTTCGCCGCACGCCACGCAGACCGGTGCGCGCTGCTCTACGACGGGGAGATTGCCGCCGCAGCGGAGCCGCCGCTTTTCTTCGGCGGCAACTACTTCTACACGACGGCTGTCAACCGGGCGGTCAGACACCGCTATCCGGACGCCGTTACGGCGGAGGAGGTCATGCGCAGATGGACAAGCGAAGCCGTGCGCTCCTGATCGCCGCCATCATCCTCGCTGCCGGTCTCGCTGTCGCTTCCGCGATCTGGGACGGCCACTACCTGCTCCTGTCCGCCGTCGCGATGACGCTGGCGATGGCGCCGCTGTTCGTCCGCTTCGAACGGCGTCGGCTCGAGCCGCGCGAGATTGCGATGCTGGCCGCACTGGCGGCCGTCGCGGCGCTGGGACGGATCGCGTTCGCACCGCTCCCGAGCTTCAAGCCGACGTCTTTTGTCGTCATCGTGGCCGCGCTCGTCTTCGGCAGCGAAGCCGGCTTTATCGTGGGCGCGGTCGCCGCGCTCGCCTCGAACCTATTCCTCGGCCAAGGCCCCTGGACGCCCTGGCAAATGTTCGCCTGGGGCATGGTCGGCGCCACGGCCGGATGGCTGCGCCATACGCGCTTCATGAAGTCGCGGATCGGCCTCTGCGCCTTCGGTCTCGTCTGGGGTTTCCTTTTCGGCTGGATCATGAATGTGTGGTCGCTGCTCAGCCTCCCAGACGCCTTCGGCTGGAAGCTCGTCCTGATTACTTACGCCCAGAGCTTCTACTTCGATCTCGCGCACGCGGCGGCCAACGTGCTGTTCCTCGGCTTCTTCGGCCTCAGCTGGGTACGACTGCTCGAGCGCATCCGTAAAAAATACGGGCTGCTTGAAAGCCGAAACGTCCGTCGTTGACCCTGCCGTGGTCTATTTATCGGCGCGCAGCAACGCGGCCTCGTAGCCGGCGAGCCGTTTCATCAGAAGTCCGCGGCTTTTGCAGCCGGTCTTGCGAAGCAGGCTTGAGACATGCTTTTTGACGGTAATCTCGCTGACGAACATCCGCGCCGCAATCTCCGGATTGGACAGTCCCGACACCAGCAGGCCGGCCGCCTCCCGCTCGCGCGCCGTAAACGCGTAAGGCGGCTCTTCGTGCGCGGTTGCGCCTCCCGACCGTCTGCCGATCAGCTTGCGCACGTACGCTTGCCTGCCGGCTCCGCGAAGATCCGCGGCAAATGTCTGCGCCCGGTGTCCGGGCCCGTAATCGTCATGCTCCGCCCCCTCGACCGGCTCCATCGCGAGCGACAGCAGCAGTTCCCGGTAAAAGGGATGCGGCGTCGAGCAAAGCACCAATCCGCCCGAAGCCAGATAACCGATCGCTTCCTGGATCAGCTCCGACCTGGCTCGGCCGTCCGACGGGTCCTCCGCGTCGATCATGCGGATGTACCAGCCTGCCGGAGAAGACGGCGGCACGGCCAGCGCGAGACGGTCCGCCACGGACAAGCCGCGAAAATAAGCCCGGGTCACGGGTTGCCTGGCGAGCAGGTCCAGCGAATGCCGATGGATCGGAATGGCCGCGAACAGCCCGATCATCCGGCCTTCGGCGCTCCGCAGCAGCTTGACCGAATCAAGCCCGAGTTCAAGCCAGTCCGCCGCGTTCGCGAGGCGGCCGCGCGCCGCATCCTGCTCGGCGGCCATATCCAGCGTATAGGCGGCTTCGCGTTCATAATCGACGAAGGCTTGCGCTTTACGGCGCGGCTGCGTACTCCGACGCGTCAGATAATCCTCGACCTCCGAATAATTACGGGCGTCGAGGGTCTCGAACGTATGTCCCGAACGGCCGATAGGCATGGAGAGTACCGCACGCAGCTGCGAATCCGCAAGCTGATAGATCAGTTCCTGCATGAACCAGGCTGCCCGTTGCGAATTGCGTTCGCCGGCAAGACGTTTCTCGTAGAGGGCGATGCACCGTTCCCGGGCTTCCCGCCATGCTTGGGGGCGCAATCCGCGAAATTCGGCCTGCAGCGACTCCCGCGCGAGCTCGTGCAGATGCCAGCCGCGTCCGCTCCGTACCGTACAAGGCAAGCGCAGCAGTTCTGCAAAGGCGGTCTCGTCGGGCGTTTGTTCGCCGCAAGCGGCGGCGAGCGTCTCATAGTCGAAGACGCGCAGCAGCGATGCATGCCAAGCCGCCAACCGAAGCTGCGGGCTGCCGCTGCCGCCCAGCCAATCTCCGGCCAGGCCGGCCAGATCCGGGAATGCATCGGCGTCATGCGGTTGCGCGGCAGTCCGGCTCAGCAATAGCGGCAAGCCTGCCGCCCAGGCCGCCGCCCGCCTGCGGAAGTCGCCGTCCGCGACGCCCAGCCGGTCGAAATATACGTTCATCTCCTTGTGCGTAAGCGGTCCGAGCTCCATCTCGACGCCCAGACTGCGCCAGGCCGGTGAGTCCCGCCAAGGACCGTCGGGCGGATATCGGCCTGCCAGCACGACGAGCACCCGCCTGCCGAGCGCCGGCAGCAGCTCGCCACGCAGCCAGCCGCCCAGCGAAACGCCGCGCTCTGCCGCGTCAATCGCCAACACCGCGCCGCGTTCGCCTGCCAGCGCATCCAGCGCCTCCACCGCGGACGTGCGGGTCCCCCTCTGCGCCGCGTGCGGCAGCGCTTCGGCAAGCGCGGCGGCCACGCCGGCAGACGTCGGCGGGACGAGCTGCAGATCTAATCCGAGCCATGGGATGCCCTTCGTCTCGGCCAAGTCCTTGAATCTGCCGAGCAGCCAGGTTTTCCCGATACCCGCAGGGCCGAATAGGTGCACGATCGAAGCCCGTCGAGCCGGATCGTCAAGCAGCGCCGCAAAATCCAGCCGTTCCCGCTCTCTGCCGACAAACGACGCCGACTCGGCCCGCGACAGCTCGTCCCCGATCCGGCCATCGTACGATCCAGCCCCGTTTTCCCCCATCCGTTCATTCCCCCGTTCTCCGCATCCGCCGTTCGTCTGCGACGTGCCTAACTTTTATACTATCGTATACTAGAATGCGGCTTCGTTCGATGATATCTTT
Source organism: Cohnella sp. GCM10020058 (assembly GCF_042683485.1). Taxonomy (NCBI): domain Bacteria; kingdom Bacillati; phylum Bacillota; class Bacilli; order Caryophanales; family Paenibacillaceae; genus Cohnella; species Cohnella sp. GCM10020058. Next base: position 583,020 of record NZ_JBHUJV010000009.1, on the reverse strand, counting down.
TCGTTATCGAATGATCGAGGAGGAGTAACGATGATTGTCAGCGCTTGGGACGGCCATTACCGCATGACGGCCAATGACGAACATGCACGGCTGGCCGGACGACTGGCCGCAGGGTTCAGGCACACCCTGCTTTCTAAGGGAGAGCGTATGGAGGAGCTGCTTTACGCCATAACGGAGCATGACCGGGGATGGATCGGGCTCGACGAGGTGCCGCTATGGAACGACCGGACGGAGCGTCCGTTTTCAGTGGCGGATTATCCGCTTGGCCTTCGGCTCCCCTTCTATGCGCTCGGCATCTCGGAGGTAGAAAGACAGAGCCCTTACGCTGCGCTGCTTTGCAGCATGCACTATACGAACGTGCCGCCCGAGTTTATGAAGCATGTCGTCGGCGGCGCACCGCCGAGCCTGCCAGTTGCAGTCTCAGAGGAAAAAGAGCGCCAGCGCCGGTTAAGCGCCGACCTCGGTCTCGACTCCGCCGAAGCGGCGGCGATGATCGGTACGCATCTCGCGCTGCTCCAGCTAGCGGATACGCTGTCGCTGCACCTCTGCGCCTCGATCGGCGCCGATCAGGGCGACATGGCCGCGCCGTTTGCCGCCTTGTGTCTCCGTGCGGGGGCCGCTGCGACGGGCAGCCCGATCTTGCTCACGCGATCTGCAGACGGCGAGGTCCTGATCTCCGCCTCCATATTCGACGCGCCTCTCGAGACGTCTTACTTGGCCCGCGATGTACCGGGACCCTTGATCGCGGACAAAGGCATTGCGGTCGCTTATGCGGAAACACCGCTCGCCGAGATCCGTATCGTCGTCCGCCCCATCGCATCATAACGATACGACAAACAGAACACCCGGTTAACAGCTGATAACCGGGTGTTCTACTGTTCTGGTTTACTATTCAATTGTCTCAGTACGCTCCCATCTTAAGTTTCCGAAGATTTATCCAGATTCGCTTGCGCTTGATCGTAATCTTCTTAGACTTCATTTTGGTGAATTCGACCTCCAAGGTCGTCCGCGCATTCGTGCGTTTAAAGGGTCTTGCCGGCGCCCTTGGCGCTCGTTTGCCGCGACACCTCTCACTTCGTTCATTTATTCGTGTTACTTTTGCTCGCTGTTCTTATACCCGTCATTCTTTTACTAGTCTTACTTTTGCTCGACGTTCGTTTTACTCATCGTTCGTTTTTACTCAACGTTCGTTTATTCGACGTTCGTTTTATTCGACGTTCGTTTTATTCGCCGTACGTTAAATCGTGGTTTCTTAATATCGTCGTGCGCTTTCTTCTCCGCTTGCCGTCTGAACCGACCGGCTCGCGCCTTGCTTGCCGAAGAGTCGTCCCTTGCTCGTAAACGTTGGATTCCCGCATATCCGGACCGCCGTGTTACGTCAATTGCCGGGCGGTTGCGTTCGCCACATTTCCGTACGCCGCGGATATGCTTCGCTTACCTGGCCCATTGGACTATCCCCTCTCGTTTGGGATGCCCTCATTATAAGACAGCGGATTCAATTATTCAAATTTTCTGAATATTGATAAACGAGCCTCTCCGCCCACGAGGCGGCGTCAGCCCGTCGCATGCTCCCGTATCCATTAAAATACTCGCTTTTTCGTTTATTTTTACACAAATCACATTTTCATTTTACAATCCCTCCGCAAAATGATTTCACGACACCCTTTCCCTGTAAACGCGCCGGTGTCCTCGCTTACCGCACGCTCCGACGCCGTTAAATTCGCCCGCCCATGTCGGTCTTGCGCCGCAATGCCTGCAAATATACATCTATTTTCGCCGGTCTAACCCCTTTTAGACTGAATAGAAGCAAAAGTGCAGTTTTTTACCCCATTAGCCCAATTTTCGGCTTATGGCTTGAATTTGCCTGTATATTTGCATTTTTTCCGTCACGCGTCGTTGGTCCGAAGAAAATGCCTGTACGAATGCAGGTATTTCGAGCCGCAGCGCGACCGAACAGCTCCACACGCCAAAAGCGCCGATAGCCGATAATAGCCGATAAGAGGATAGCGCGCTTACTCCCCTGCCCTCGAATCGCCGCCATATTTATACTTTCTGATTATGCCCAAAAACCGCACATCGCTGTGCGGTTCCCGGGCGCATAGGCTTGCCGCGCGATCTATAAATCACGAACGGCCTTTTAAGAATGATACTCCGCAGAGGAGGCCGCGGCCTCCTGTGTATCGTCCGCCGCCGCGGGCGAACGCCGCACGTTAACGCGCTTGATCTGGCGATTTTCCATCTCCGCGACGACGAACGTATAATCGTCCGCGAACACTTCGGCGCCCGGCTTCGCCTCCTCCAGCTCGGACATGAGCCAGCCGCCCAGCGTGTACACGCCTTCGTCGTCCTCGATGTCCGTCTTCAGCAGTCGGTTGGTCTCCTCGATCATGAGCGTGCCGCTCAGCTCGTATCGGCCGTCCCCGAGCTGCTGGATCAGCGGGCGGCCGTCCTCGTCGCGCTGCTGCCTCCGTTCTCCGACGATACGCGCGATGATGTCGCGGATCGTGACGATGCCCGAAGTTCCGCCATACTCGTCGAGCAGCACCGCCATATGGATGTCCTTTTTTTGCATAAGCAACAGAATCTCCTGCACCGACACGGTGTCCAGCAGCTGCAGCACCGGCTCGATATAAGGCTTGACGGGCATGTCCGTCTCTCCCGGATGGCGAATATACGTCGTCAGCAGTTCCTTGTAATCGATCAGTCCCACGATCGTATCCTTATCGCCGCCTGCCGTCACCGGGTACAGATCGTAGGCATCCAGCGCAGTGCGGGCCACGATCTCCTGCACCGTCTCGCTCTCGTCGATGAACGCCACGTCCCGCCGCGGGATCATGATCCCTTTGGCGACCATATCGTCCAGCTCGAAGATGTTGGTCACATAACGAAACTCCGAGGAGTTGATAATGCCGCTCTTGTAGCCTTCCGACAAAATGAGGCGCAGCTCGGCTTCCGTGCGGGTGTTGTCCGTTTCGGAGAGCGGCTTCATCCCGAACATGCCCGTGAGCAGCCGCGCCGAACGGTTAAGCAGCCAGCTGAACGGATAGGTGATTTTGAAAAAAATCATGAGCGGTCTTGCCAACGCGAGCGCCAGCGATTCAGCCTTCTGAATCGCCACGATCTTGGGCAGCAGCTCCCCGACCACGACCTCGAGGAAGGTGAGGATGAGGAACGCGATTACGAAGGATACGACCGTCTCCACAGACTCCGGCAGCGCGAAAAGCCCGAAAACGGGGCTTAGCAAATGCTCCACCGTCGATTCGCCCAGCCAGCCGAGCGCCAGATTGGTCAGCGTGTTGCCCAGCTGGCATGCGGACAGGTACTCGTCCAATCTCGCCACGATCTGCTTAACCGCCGACGCTTTCTTGTTGCCCTCGGCGACCATCTGCTCGATCCGGCTCATCCTTACCCGTATGACCGCATATTCCGCAGCCACGAAGAAAGCCGTGCATGCGATGAGCGCCAGCACGATTATCGTATTGATCATCCGCTCGTCTCTCCCCTTCCGTCCGTCGTCCCGACGTTTCAGATGGTATATTGTACCCGGAACGAAGGGAATCGAAAGAAAGGGGAGCTTGCGGCTGGCATGGGCTGCGGACAGGCGATCGTCGCTTTACGGTCGGGTTGCGGTCGCGTTGTTGTCCGGTTGCGGTCGGGTTGCGGTTGCGGTCGCGTTACGTATACAAAATGTTCGGACTCCAGTACGTCGTGTCGTAGCTGTTATTTCCGTTTTTGTCCAGGACGAAGTAGAGCACGTCGCCCGCCGTCACGCTGACGGTCAGCGAATGGCTGACGCCGGTCGCGTCGTTGTAGGCGATCGCCTGCCAGCCGCTCGCCGGCCATAGCTGCGCGGCGTTCTTCAAGATCTTGACCCGGACGCCGTCCCCGCCGTTCGTATCCTGCTTCCGTGCGTTGCCCGTGACGCGCACCGCGCCCGACGCCGGGGCGGTCCACGCCCGCACCGTGTCGTCGGCGTCCGGATGCATCAGGCCGCCGTCGTGAATGATATTCCAAGCGTTCGTCCCCCGCCAAGTCTTGTCCGTCGCGTTCCATGACATGCTCGTATAGGGGGAAGCATTGCCCTGCAGATAGTTCCAGTTCCAGCCGCCCTGATACGTCAGGAAGTCGGTCGATGCGTTAAACACCGGTTTGTAGGTAATCATCGCATCCAGCACGGTCGTGTCATAGCTGTCGGTGCCGTTCTTGTTGACAACGATATAAACGTAATCGCCGGCGGCGACGTTCGCAATGACGCCAAACTGCACGCCGAGCCGATCGGTCGCCGCAATCGTCTGCCAGCCGCCGGACGGCCACAGTTGGGTGCCGTTCTTCATGATTTTAATCCGCACGCCGTCGCCGCCGCCCGTATCCCATTTGGCCGCCGTTCCCTTGATCATGACCGTGCCCGTACTCGGGGCCAGCCATGCTTTGGCCGCGTCGTTGTTCTCCGGGTGGACGAAATTCGGCCCCCACATGCCGATGTACGAGCCCGTCCCCCTCCATTTCCGGTCCGTCGCGTTCCACGTCATATTGGCGTAGCTGCTGCCGTTCCATTCCTTGTAGTACCACTGATTCGCCCCCTGTACGGAGGAAAAGTCCAGCCCGCCGACATACGTATCGACCGGCGCGGCAGAGCGCCTGACGACGACGTTTTTCACGTAATTGTTGACGTTAAACGGCTTGTCGCCCAGATCGGTCAAATATTGTCCGTCGATCGATACGTCCTCGAACAGAATGTCGCTGACCGGCTTGCCAAGGTCCCAGCCCCACAGCCGAATCTCCTTCGAACCGGTGCCGACGGCCGTAATGTTCCGGAACGTCACGCCGCTGATGAGCCCCGGGAAGGACTGGTTGCCCGGCAGCGAACCGAACCAGAAGCTGTCCGCAAACGAGAGATTGACGAGTCGGACGCTCTGCTCGACCCGGATGTCCTGGTACAGAATGTTGCGGAACTGCGTGCCGTTCAAGGCGGTGATATCCATAACGGCCCGGTCCTGGATGACCCCGTGATTGTCGCGGTCGTCATAGCTGTACAGGACATCGTTGTTCAAATACTTGATGTTCTCGTAATAGGCGGCCTGCGTCTCCGCGCCGAGCGACCATACGTCGTTGGCATCGCTCCAGAATTGACTGTTCTGGATGGTGATGTTGTAGTTGGGCGCTCCGCTCGCCGGATTATCGCTTGCGTTGTAGCCTGGCGTGACGACGCCTTTGATCGCGATGCAATCGTCGGCGGTCCGAAAGAAAGAGCGGTCGATCGTCACGTCGTGGGAATTGACGAGATTCAGCCCGTCCGTACTTGCATAAGTCGGGCTGACGACTTTATAATCGGTGACGCTGACCTGGCTGCTGTTGTCCATCAAGCTCGACCAGGAACCGATCCGCCGGTCAACGATGATGCCGCTCATCTGCACGTTCGTGCTCGACAAGATGCTGATCGGCTGATTCAGATAAGTCGACGTATAATTCATGCTGACGATGCCCCGGCCCCGGATCGCGACATTCGAGGCGCCGCGCACTTCGATATGCCCGTTCAGAAACGCGCCGCCGGCGATATACAGCGTCTTGCCCGAACCGACCGTGATCGTCGTCGTCGGCGTGGAAGAGTAGTCGTAATAGCCGGGTCCGATGTAGATGACGTTCGGATCGGACGGACTCGGCACGCTCGTCTCTGGTGCGCTGGCGAACAGGTGGAGCGTGCGGCCCTGATAGTTCCCGTCCAAAATAAGCGATACGTTGGTCGGGCCGTTCAGCGTGAACTGAATCGTGTTCCCGCTCCGGGTAGAGGCGAGGCTGAGGGATGCGGGCGCAAGTTTATAGGAAGAAAAAGAAAAGTTGACCGTCACCGACACGGTTATGGAGCCGGTCATGTCGAAGTAACCGTACGATACCTTGTTGCCCCAGCCGTTATTGTCTCCGTACAGATCGATGGCGCTGCTGCCCGCTGTGACCGTGAAGTCGGAGGAGCGAGGAGCGCCGGTGGGCGCCGCATAGGCGGTGACCGTACCGGCGGCGTGCGTCGCCGGCACGCCGAAGGCCAGGGGTGCGACGAATAAAGCCGCCGCGAACAGAAGACGGACGAAACGCAAACCGATGTTTCTCATACCGATTTACCTCCCGAAATGAAGTTTAAACCCGCAATATAAAACGCTTTCACTTTTATTTGAAAAAATGGCCTGTCACGCTTTCCTTTCCCTCAGGCGAAGTAGGTTGCGGAGCGAACGCCGCCCCGCCCCGCTCCCTCATGAACCTGCACTTCCTCCCGGCGTGTCAGTCTTCCGACAGCGCAAGCGTACCGCCCTCCGTCTTCATGCGGAAAAATACGGGGCGCTCGTCCGGCGTCCGGTTCGGGCAATGCAGCGCGAGCGTCAACTGTCCCTTCAGGTCCGCGAACAGCATCCCGTGCCCGCCGTCCCGGCGGAAGAACGGCATCGCCTCCTGCGTCCACGGCCCTTCAATCTCCCCGGACACAGACTTGGCGATGCCCATCGCGTACCCTTCGGCACCGTGGCTCGACCAGAGCATCCGCAGCTCCCCCTCAGCCGGGCGGAACAGGAACGGACCGTCCGTCACGAAGCCGCGAACGTCCGGCTGTCCCGCAGCTTCGTACACCGTGCTCCGCACCCAAGGCGCCTCCGTTGCGGCGAACAGCTTGATCGGCTCTCCTGCCGTCTCGGCCAGGTCCGCGCTCAATCGAAGGGCATACATCTCGCCGTCCGTCACCTGCAGCCACTCCCGGCAGAATACGATCCAAGGATCGCCCTGCCGATCCGCGTACAAGGTGCCGTCGAGACACTCCCAGTCCGGCGGCGTCGCCGGCCGGTCCGACAAGGGCCTGAACGGGCCGAGTGGCCCGTCCGCGGCCAGAATCTGCGTTGCGCGCCGCCGTCCGGGCGCCTTGAAGCTGGCGAACATATAGTACCGGCCCTTCCAGCGGTGAACCTCCGGCGCCCAGAAATTTTCAGTCCCCCAGAATCCGACCTCGGGCCGAAACGCCGGGAACGGTCCCTCCCACTGCTCCAGATCGCGGCTGCGGTAGACATCGAAGCCGGTGCCCGGGCCGGACCATGCGTTGCGGTCGGTCGTGCCGTACAAATAGTACAATCCCTCTTCCGGCACCGTCACGACGAACGGATCGCGAATTTGAATATCGCTTCTGTGCAGCATACCCGCCATTTCCTCCTTATCCGTCAACCTGCGCGAATTCCAATACGAACGGCTTCGATGCATTTGCCGCAGTCCTCGATCCTGAACCGCACGGTTCCGGCCTCGCGATCCTCTAGCCTGATCCCTCTTGTTCGAACACTTCGTCGTCTCCCCTTTATCCTTTGACGGACCCCGCGGTCATGCCGTCGATGATGTAGCGTTGCAGCAGCAAATAGACGATAACGACGGGCGCCGAGACCAGCACGACATTGGCGAAGATCAAATTCCAGTCCGAGCTGTACGTGCCCAGGAAGTTGAAAATGGTCAGCGTCACCGTATAGTTGCGGGGACTGTTCAGGAAGTAGATCGTAATGCCGAAGTCGTTCCAGACGCCCATAAAAGAGATGATGATCAGCGTGACGGTCACCGGCCGCAGAAGCGGGAAAATGATGCCGAAGAACAGGCGGTACGGTCCGACCCCGTCCACGATGGCCGATTCGTCGATCTCGCGCGGAATGCTCTTGTAAAACCCGGTGTACAGGAAAGTGCCGAACGAGAAATTCGTTACCGACAGCATGACAACGGCCGCCAGATACGTCTTGACATGCAGATAGTACGTAATGAAGTAAGCGGGAATGATCTGCAGCGGGATCATCAAGCCGAGCAAGATGAATAAATAGAGCAGGCCGGACATTCGCGTGTTTTTGCGCTGCAGCGTAAAGGCGGTCATCGAGCAGAGCACGATGAGCAGCGCCACCGTGGCAAACGTGACGATCGCGCTGTTTTTCAGCCCGGTCAGCACGCCGCCGGCGTCGATCATCTCGGCATAGTTGGAGAGGAGGAACCACTTCCTCGGCAGCGCGAGGCTCATAGCCGCCGCGCCGGCTTTATCCTTGAACGAATTGACGACGATAAAATAGAGCGGGACAACGACGAGCAGGCTGAGAAGCAGCCCGGCCGCCTCCGCGGCCCAGCGCGGCCGCTTGCGGCTCATAGCTCCACCTCCTTGCGCGCGATCAGCTTCCACGTGGGCAGCGTGATCGCGATGACGATCAGCGACAGCAGGATGCTCGCGGCTGCGCCTTCGCCTAACCGGCCGCTGCCGAACGACTTGAACACCAGCGTGCCGAACACCTCCGTCGCCGAGCCGGGACCGCCTTGCGTCACCGCCTGCACGAGGTCGAACACTTTCAGCCCGCCGATCAGGTTGACGATCAGCGCGTTATTAAAGTAGGGGAGCACAAGCGGGAACGTAATCGATCGGAATTGCTGCCATTCCGAGGCACCCTCTAGATTGGCGCTTTCGTAGTAGTCCTTGGAGATCGACTGCAATCCCGCCAGCACGATCGCCATCGTGAAGCCCGACCACTTCCACGTCTCGATGCCGACGAGCGAATAGATGGCCAGATGCGGATCGGTCAGCCAGTCCGGCGCGATCGCGGCGAGGCCGACGGCGTGCAAGAAGCGGTTGATCATTCCGTTCGTCGGATGCATCGCCGAGGTAAAGAAAACGCCGACCGCCACCGTGCTGAGCACTGCCGGCAGGAAGGCCACCGTACGCAAATAGTTGGTCGTCCGCAGCTTGCGGTTGAGGAAGACGGCGAGCGCCGTGCCGATGCCGACCTTGAGCAGCGTCGTGGCGAAGGCGAAGACGAACGAATTGCGGATGGCCGCGCTGAGATAATCGTCGGTGAGCACATTCATGTAGTTGGTCCAGCCCGTGAAGCGGATGTCCGAGAATGAAAAGCGGCCGATGTTCGCAAACGAGAGCACGCCCCCGAAGAGCGACGGCACGAGGAAAAATACGGCGTACAGCAGCATGCCCGGCAGGATGAGCGTATACGTGTAAGGCTTGTTTTTCGTTGGTTTCATCTTGCTCCGCTCCTATTTGTGTAAGGAATCGCCCCTCCCGGGGAATGGAGAGAGGGGCGACCGGCTTTATTTCCAGTTCGGATCGTCTTTGGCCTTCGCGTTTTTGGCCGTTTCCTGATCGAGCGCCTGCGCTACCTGCTCCGCAGTCTTGCCTCCGGCGTAATAATCCTGCATGAACTTGTCGAACGAGCCGTACGGATACAGCTCTCCGTTGCCCTGCCAGTGCAGGATGCCCTTGCCGTCCTTGAGCGCCGCGTTCAGGTCGGCGATCGCCGGCGACAGCGCCACTTCCACTTTTTTGTTCAGGTAGATGCCCGGCTGCGCTTCGGCGAAAATTTGCTGCGCTTGCGCCGAGGCGATGAAGTCGACCGCGCGTTTGGCCAGCTCGACGTCCTTCGCGGAGGTCGTCACCGACAAGGAGCCCGGCGGCGAGATGTTGACGTAGTTGTCGCCGTTGAGCGGGAACGGGAACGCGCCGATGTCGTTCACCTTGTCCGGGAACTTCTTGATGATCTCCCCGATGAACCAGGTGCCGTTCACGTGCATGGCCGCCGTGCCGTCCGCGATCGCCTGCTGCGCGGAATCGTACGTATCGGACAGGTACGATTTGTTGACGTAGCCTTTGTCGATCAGGTCCTTGGACTTCTTGATCGTATCGATGAAGTTCGTCAGATCCGCGTAATGCTTCTTGTTCGTGTTCATGTCCTGCCAGAAGTCAGGGAACGACTTGCCGCTCTGCACGATGTCCTGCGAGAAGCCGAAGTGCGGAACCGTCTGCAGCGTCCACGTATCCTTGCCCGAGTAGTAGACCGGCGTCTTGCCCGCTTCCTTGATCTTCTCGCACACCGCCAGGAACTCGTCCCATGTTTTCGGAACCGTCAGGTTCAGGTCGGCGAACACCTTCTTGTTGTAGAACACGCCCATCAAGGTCGTCGCGTCGATCGGCACGGAATAATACTTGCCTTTGTACTTGTAAACGCCGTCCAACGCGCTCTCGTCGTAATCCGCGTAGCTGGCGAGCCCCGTCAGATCGACGAGCTTGTCGAGCGCGTCCGCGTTTTGATCCATCCATTTCGGCCCGTAGTTTTGCAACAGGTCCGGCAGATCGTTGGTGGCGATCTTCGTCTTCAGCAGCTGCTCGCCCTGGCTGCCGCCGGCAATTTTCTGAATATCCAGCTTGAAGCCGAGCTCGGAGGCATGATCGCCGATGTACTTCTCCAGCGCTTGCCAGCCCGGCGTGTACCAATCTGTGAACATGAGCAGCGACAGCGTCTTGACCTCCTGCGGCTTGCTGCCGGTCGAATCCGATGCCTGCGCCGTTTGCGAGGCCGCCGAGGATGCCGGTGCCGCCGAGGTTGCCGGAGATGCGCCTTCGTTTTTCCCGTTCGCTCCGCACGCCGCCAGCGAGAACGCCATCGTCGCCGAGAGCGCGGTCAGGAACAACGCTTTTTTATGCAGCCGCCTTTGTTGCATTTTTGTTTCGCCCCTTGTCGGTTGTTTGTTTTCGCACTTTGAATATAGCGAAGATTCGGAGGCGGAAGGATTGTATTTTTTTTAAAAACGCTTTATTTTTATTAAATATCCGCGCCATTACCTCGCGAGAGAAGCGACGCGATTGGGAGATGACACCGATGCACCGGCCGCTTCGCACCCGACTGAACAGCATCAAGTTCAAGCTGTCCGCCGCGATCCTCCTCTTGTTCGTCACGTTTATGTCCGTAACCGTATACATGTGGTACGCCAACTCGACGGCCGATGCCGAGCGGCAGGCGGGACAGGCCGCGGCCGCTATGATCAACGTTTCGAGCGACAATCTGGAGACGTCGCTGCGCGACATCGACAAGATCGTCGCGCTGCTCTCCGTCGACACCGGCGAATACATGAACGATCTCGTGCGCAAGTATATCGAGCAGTACGACACGATGGACAAGGTGGAACTGATCCATACCGAGCGGGAAATTCAGGACTATCTGGTCAACGTATCGATGTTCAAGCATTATCTGACCGGCGTCACCCTCTCCGATCTGGCGGGGCACACCATCGAGTACGGCGTGACGACCCCGTTCGACGCGCTGCGTTCGCAGCCTTCGTTCGGCGAGCTGACAGGCATGGAGAACGAAGCGCTGCTGCTGCCTCCCCACTTGAATCCGCGTCTTGGCAGCAGTGCAGACCCGCAGAAGGGCAAGGTTATTACGATCGCGCGGCCGATCCGCAGCGGCGGGCGGGCGATCGGCTTCGTCGCCGCGGACGTCGACTACGAGATCGTCGAGGACCTTTTCGCCACCAACATCCGCAATGCCGGCCGTATGCTCATCTTTAATACGCGAACGGGTCAGCCCGTGCTCGACCAGCCGGACCTCGGCCTGGCTCCCTCCGATCTTGAACGCCTCGTCTCGCGCCCGGATGCCGACGGGGGCAGCTTCTACGCCCGCTTGTCGACGGGAAATACGTTCGCGGTATATCGCACCTCCGCCTTCACCAAGTGGACGACGATGGTGCTGATTCCCAAGGCGAATCTGCTCGCGGGCTCCACCTCCACGCGCGACAAGATGCTGAACGTCTCGCTGCTGTTTTCCGCCGTCGCCGTCCTGCTCATCCTGTCCATGTCCTCGCTCCTCACCCGCAATCTGCTGCGGCTGGGACGGGCGCTGAAGGAGGTCGCCAAAAACAATCTCGACGTCGCGATCGAGACCAAGTCGCAGGACGAAATCGGCCAGCTGTACCATCAGTTCAATTCCATGACCCGCCGCATGAGCGACCTCGTCGCCGAAGTCCGCTCGACCGAGCGCGAACGCAGCCGGGCGGAGATCCGTGCGCTGCAGGCGCAGATCAATCCGCATTTCCTGCACAATACGCTCAATACAATCAAGTTCCTGTCGATCCTGCAGGGCGCCGACAACATCAAGCTGGTCGCCGAGTCGCTGTCCGGTCTGATGCACGCGCAAATGGACGGGCGGCCGTTCGTCAGCGTGGACGAGGAGATGGATTGCCTGCGCAGCTACTTCAGCATTCAGAAGTTCCGGTACAGCGATAAATTCGCGGTTCATTTCAGTCTGGAGGAGGGCGTCGGCAAGCTGATGATTCCGAAGATGCTGCTTCAGCCGATCGCGGAGAACGCGCTGCTGCACGGTATCGCGCCGCTGAAGACGCAGGGGGCGATCCAGGTCAAATTGTTCACGAGCGAGGCGCAGCTCAAAATTCGCGTGCAGGACAATGGCGTCGGCATGAGCCCCGGGCAGCTCGAGGCGCTGGAAGCGCCGGATGCCTCGCCCCCGGGCGCGGACCATATCGGTCTGGCCAATGTCCGTTCCCGGATTCGCACCCTGTTCGGGGAACCGTACGGCTTAAGCGTCTGGAGCGAGGCGCAGCGGTTCACGACGGTGGAGATGTCCTTTCCGATGCTGAGCGAGGAGGAGGCGATGCGTTATGTATAAAGCGCTGCTGGTCGACGATGAATTGCTCGTGCGGACGAATCTGAAGCTGATGCCGGACTGGCGGCAGCAAGGCTTCGCGCTATGCGGCGAAGCGGCGAACGGCGCCGAAGCGCTGGAAGTGATCGAGCGGGAGCGCCCCGATCTGGTCGTCTCCGATCTGCGCATGCCGGTCATGGACGGCCTGCAGCTCTCGGCCGAGCTTGCCCGCCGCTATCCGGGCTCCAAAATGATCGTACTGAGCAACTACGACGACTTCGACTACGTGAAGGGCACGCTGCAGAACGGCGCCGTCGACTACCTGCTCAAGCACCGGCTGAACGCGGCGTCGCTGGCCGCGGCGCTCGCCCGGGTCAAGGCGCTGCTCGACGCCCGGCCGCAGCGCACGGACGGCGAGCGCACGGACGCGAACCAGCGGCTGGCGCTGCGCACCCGGTTCATCACCCAATTGATCGCCGGGTTCCATTACAGCCCCGAGGAGATCGGACACCAGACCCGGACGCTGGATTTGAAGCTGGATACCAGTCAGCTCATCCCTGTCATTCTGTCGATCGACGATTACCGATCCCGGCAGTCCCGCTCGACGCTCAAAGCGGCCGAGCTGGAGCGCTTCTCCATCTTGAACATTGTCGAAGAGATCGCGGGCGAGCTCGGCAACGGCGCGGTCGGCCACATCGGCGGCGACCGGTTCGTCATCCTGTTCTCGTTTCCCAACGTTCGCAGCGAGAACGCATTGGCCCTTGCCGTCGGCGAAGCGATATCCCGCATCGCGAGCTGTCTGCGGACCTTCCTGAATCTGTCCGCCAGCTTCAGCATCGGGCCGACCTGCATGACGCCCGCACAGATTCCGCACGCCTACAAGCAGGCGGAGAAGCAGATGCAGGACCGCTTTCACCTGGGGAAAAACGTCGTGCTGCGAAATGCGTCGATCGTGCAAGAAAATGAAACGCTCGCCGGGCTGGAGATCGGGACGGAGAAAGACATGCTCGCCTGCCTGAAAACGCAGGACGCCGCCGGCCTGCTGTCGATTCTGGACGGTCTGTTCGCGCGAATCAAGGCGGCGGCGCTCAGCATGGCCGGCTCCCAGCTGCTGTTCAACGACCTGCTCAGCCTGCTGCACCGCGCCATCCGCGAGCATGGCCTGGAGCTGGGGGCGCTCTATGCGGACGCGGTTCCGCCGCATGAGCGTCTTGCCGCTTTCGAAACGCTGGAAGAGGTCAGGGCATGGTTCCGTTCGCTGTTCGAACGGTACTTCGAATTGCTGCAGGCCGACGAGGGAGGGAACTATTCCGGCTATACCGCGGAGGCGATCCGTTATATCCGCAGCCACCTCGCGGACAACATCTCGCTCACAGAAGTGGCGGAGCGAATCGGCATCAGCGGCGCTTACTTAAGCACGTTATTTAAAAACGAAGTCAAGATCGGCTTCGCCGAGTACTTGTCCGACGCCCGCCTCGAGCGGGCCAAGGCGTATTTGGAGGACGGCCGCGAGGACATCAAGGACATCGCCGCCTTGTGCGGCTTCAATAGCGCCAGCTATTTTTTTAAAACTTTTAAAAAGAAAACCGGCATGACGCCCTCGGAGTTCGCCCGCGGCCGCAGCTCGACTTGACCGTAGGGGCGTTGTCTGTAGCTCAAGTTTAGGATCGCGGCCGGACGGGAATTCGCGAATAAATCCATGTCCGTTGTACAGCCTATGCTTACGAAAAGACCGCCGAGAGGAAGCGAACGGATGCAGGTAGAAAACCGACTCCCTTCCGACGTACACGCCGTACGAACGTTAATCGCGAACGTCATCCTGATCGGCGAGACCGGAAGCGGCCGATGGGCGCTGGTCGATGCCGGCGTCGTCGGTTGCGCGGACGATATCGTCGAGTCGGCGACAGCTCGATTCGGAGATGCGCCTCCGGACGCGATCGTGCTGACGCACGGCCACTTCGATCATGTCGGTTCGCTGCGCCCGCTGCTGCGGCGCTGGCGCGTGCCCGTGTATGCGCATGAGCTGGAGCTGCCCTACTTAACCGGCCAAGCCGACTATCCCGAAGCGGATCCCGACGTCGGGGGCGGGCTCATGGCGCGGATCTCCCCGTTGTATCCGCACAAAGGGATCGACATCTCGGGCGTCGTACGCCCGCTGCCCGAGGACGGTACGATCCCGACGCTGCCGGAATGGCGCTGGGTGCATACGCCCGGCCACACCGAGGGACATGTCTCGCTGTTCCGCGAGCGCGACCGGACGGTGGTGGCCGGCGATGCCTTTATCACCGTGAAGCAAACGTCCGCGTTCGCGGTGCTCTTGCAGGAGGAGGAGATTCACGGTCCTCCGCCGTACTTCACCTTCGACTGGCGCCATGCCGCCGAGTCCGTCCGCAAGCTGGAAGCGTTGAAGCCGGCTGCCGCGATCACCGGCCACGGCAAGCCGATGGCGGGCGAGGCGCTGGCGGAGGGGCTGGCGGAACTCGCGCGTTCGTTCGAGGAGCTGGCGGTTCCGCGTCGCTAAGCAGAGAATCAATTGCCGATACCGACCTATTTGCATGCGCATGCAAAGGTGGCCGGGCGCTGACCTCGGGCGTTGCAGAATAGCGCAATTTTGAGCTATAGCGGCGCTTATGCGAGGCGGCGGGCGAGGCGCTGACCTCAGGCGTTGCAGAATAGCGCAATTTTGAGCTATTGCGGCGCTTATGCGAGGCGGCGAGCGAGGCGCTGACCGCGGGCGTTGCAGAATAGCGCAATTTTGAGCTATTGCGAGGCTTATGCGAGGCGGCGGGCCAGGCGCTGACCGCGGGCGTTGCAGAATAGCGCAATTTTGAGCTATTGCGGGGCTTATGCGAGGCGGCGGGCCAGGCGCTGACCTCGGGCATTGCAGGGCGGCGGGTGTTGCGTTGAATTTGGTGAACCGCCGATTAGCGCATTTTTACGCCCCTGCAAACCGGACATTTCTTTCCCGCCATCCTCCCGGCCGCCCCGCCACCATCAATCAACCCGCGCCATGCCAAGCTTTTTCCGTCCGACAGCTCCCCGCGGCGCGCGGACATCAATTGCATCGACGAAGGACCGGCTGACACAGCCGGTCCTTTTCAATTTATGTCCGTATTCCGCTGATCGCCGCGCGCCTACACTGGAGGCAGATCCAGATTAGGTCCGCCAGCGGACGGAAACGAGGTGCTTCGGATCATGGAGAAGGCATTAGCCGCATTACCGGTCCGAAAGGAAAAAGGCTATTGGTCCCGGCTCGGCGCGCGCATTGTCAAACATCGGGCGATGTATGTGCTCGCGCTGCCGGGCGTGCTGTTTTTTATTTTGTTCAAGCTCACCCCGCTGTGGGGCCTGCTGCTCGCCTTTAAGGACTACAATCCCTACTCGGGCTTCGCGGGCAGCGAGTGGGTGGGCTTCAAGCATTTTGCCGACCTGTTCGCCGACCGCAACTTCTACATCATGCTCCGCAACACGTTCGCCATCAACGTCTTCGGGCTCGTCTTCATGTTCCCGCTGCCCATCCTGCTCGCGCTCATGCTGAACGAGGTCCGACACGGCGCCTTCAAGCGCTTCAACCAATCCATCGTCTACCTGCCGCATTTCCTGTCCTGGGTCGTCGTGGCGAGCATGACCTTTTTCGTCCTTTCCTCAGACGTCGGCATCGTCAACAAGCTGATTGGCGAAGCCGGGCACGAGCCCATCAGCTTCCTTTCCGAATCGAAGTATTTCTGGAGCCTCATCACGGCGCAGACGATGTGGAAGGAAGCCGGCTGGGGCACGATCATCTTCCTCGCCGCGATGGCGGGCGTGGACCCGCAGCGATACGAGGCGGCTGTCGTGGACGGCGCGAGCCGGTTCCGCCAGATCTGGCACATCACGCTGCCGGCCATACGCCCCACGATCCTCATTCTGCTCATCCTGCGCCTCGGCCAGATGGCGGACGTCGGCTTCGAGCAGATGCTGCTCATGATGAACCCGCTGGTCATGCAGGTAGCCGAGGTGTTCGACACGTACGCTTACACGCAGGGCATCCTTCGCGGTCAGATCAGCACGGGCGTGACGGTCGGCATGTTCAAGGGCGTCGTCGGCTTCGTTCTCGTGATGGCATCCAACTATATCGTCAAAAAATCCGGCCAGGAAGGCATCTACTAAGGCCAGAAAGGGGCATTTCGCATGAGCTTCGTATCCCGCAAAAAAATGACGGCGTTCGACTGGATCAACTACACGCTGCTCGCCCTCATTTCCCTCGTCTGCGTATTTCCGTTCCTGTACGTGTTCAGTGTCTCTTTTACAGACCCTGATGTGTACGTGCCGCTTCGTTTCTATCTGTTCCCGGAAAAATGGTCGCTGGCCGCCTATTCCTACATTTTGTCGACGGACAGCTTTGCCAATGCGTTAAAAAGCACGGCATTCATCACCGCCGTCGGCACGATTCTGAATCTGGTTGTCACCTTCTCCCTCGCCTACGTGCTGACCAAGAAGGACGTGCCGGGACGGGGCCCGATGATGGGCTTCGTCATCTTCACGCTCGTCTTCAGCGCGGGCATCGTGCCGAACTACCTGCTGGTTCAAAACCTCGGACTGCTCAACTCCTACTGGTCGCTCATCTGGCCGGTTCTGACCAACGCCTGGAGCCTCATCATCATCAAGAGCTTCCTGGAGTCGCTGCCCTCGGAGCTGGAGGACGCCGCCCGCATCGACGGCTGCTCGGACATCGGCGTCTTCCTGCGCGTCGTCCTGCCCTTGTCCATGCCGGCGGTCGCGGCGTTCACGCTGTTCTTCGCCGTGTCCCACTGGAATACGTACTTCAACGCACTTATCTATCTGTCCGACGCCAAAAAGTGGACGCTGCAGGTGCTCGTCAAAACGCTCGTCATCGACTCGGACAACGCCGGCATGGCGGGCGCGGGAGGCGACGAACGCTCGGTCCCGCAGGAAACGATCCGCATGGCCTCGATCATGCTGGCGATGGCGCCGATCCTGCTCGTTTACCCGTTCCTGCAAAAGCACTTTGCGAAGGGCGTCATGCTCGGCTCGGTAAAGGGATGAGTTTTATGAATACGGGAGGTCGAACTCTTTTGGAAAACAACGAACGCGGCTGGTGGCACAAGCCCCAGCGCATCATTCAGACGAATCTGCAGGTCAAAGACACGCATCTGATCGAACCCCGCCGCCTGGCGCGACAAATGAAAGAGCTCGGCGCGACCGCCCTCGTGTTCAACGTCGGCGGCATCTATGCCTGGTACCCGTCCGAAGTCGAAGGCCATCATGTCAACGAATATTTGCCGCAGGACTTCGATTTGCTGAAGGGCGTCGTAGACGCCTGCCATGACGAGGGCATCCGCTTCATCGCCCGGCTCGACTTCAGCAAGACGGACGATATCGTCTATCTGAAACGGCCGGGATGGTTCGTGCGCAAGCAGGACGGACAGCCGGAGATCATCGGCGCGCATCGCCCCGGCGCATGGTCGCTCCTCATGAGCACGTGCTTGAATGCGGGCTATCGCAACGAAGACGTCGCCGTCCCGGTGCTGGACGAGGTGCTCTCGCGATACGACGTGGACGCCGTCTTTTTTAACGCGCCGCACTTTCTCCCATGCTGGTGCGGCATCTGCCAACGCAAGTACGAGCGGCTGTACGGCGTGACGCTGCCGCCGGACCCGGCTGCTTTCGCGGCGGATTGGCCGTCGGCATGCATCCGGGACAACATGGACAAGATGTACCGGTTCATCAAGGGCAAGCGGCCGGAGGTTCAGATGATTCTGTACTACAACCTGTACAAAGACAATCTGTACGACAGGCTAGAGACGACCGATCTGTTGTGCACGGAGCCGCAGGATGTGCTGTCCGAGGGTCACCGGCGGATTCCGGAGTTCTGGAAGCCTGCGCTCAGCATCAAACTCGGCCGCTCCGCGCACGGCGTCCCCGCGCCGCTCGGCATCGTCCACTCCAGCCCAGGGATGGAGTGGCGGCACATCGGCCTGCCGCCCGCGGAATACCGGTTCTGGCTGTCGCAGATCCCTGCGCACGGGGGCAGCATCTGGCATTCGCTCACCGGCATCCCGGAGACGATCGGCGACAAGCGGATCTTGGAGACGGTCGCGGCGCTCAACCGCGACGTCGCCAAGGTTGAGCCGTACATGGACGGCGCCGGGACGCTGGCGCAGGTCGCGCTGCTGTGGACGGCGAACGCGGCCGCCGAAGGTTGGGCGGACGGCCTGATCAACCGCCAGGTCCCGTTCGACGTGCTGCTCGAGGAGCAGGCGACGCCGGAGCGGCTCGCTCGCTACAAGGCGCTTATCGCACCGGAGGGCCTGGCGCTGACCGAAGGCATGGCCGCCACACTGGCCGGCTATGCCGCTGCGGGCGGGCATGTCATCGCCGAGGGCGATGCCGCCGACAAGCCCGAATGGCGGGACCTGCTCGGCGTCCGCGACCAGGGCGCTGCCGGCGAATTGCTGTCGGCCGCCTACCTGCGGTTCGAGGGCGCGGACAATCCGCTCCAGGCCGGGCTCGCGGACACGGAGCTGATCGCGCTGCGGGGCGCCGTCTACTATGCGCAGCCGACGGCGGAGACCGCGGTGCTGGCGACGCTCGTGCCGCCATTCGCCCCGCTCGAGTGCGTGGGCGCGCCGCCCGAACGGGCCTCGCTGCCCGTGATCCGCACCGACCTGCCGCTGGCGCTGCATCGCCGGAGCGGGCTCGGAGGCTTCCTGTACTTCCCGTTCTCGCTCAGCGGCATGCTCAATGAATTCAAGCTCGGCGAGCATTACCAGCTGCTCGCCAACGCGATCGACCTGGCCCTTGGCGAGGATAAGCTCGTCGAAATCACGAACTATCAGGGGCTGCAGGTCACGTTGTTCGAACGGGACGACTACGTATTGGTCCACCTGGTCAACGGCGCCGGCAGGAGGCCGCTCGCCACCAATCTCCCGCTGCACGATATCTCGCTGAAGCTGCGGCTCCCCGGCCGGCGCGTGGCGGACGTGCGCAGACTGATCGCGGAGGACGCGCTGCCGTACAGCGAGGTGGATGGCGTGGCGGTTATCGACGTTCCGAAGCTGGAGGTGTGGGAGTGCCTGCTCGTCCGGACGGAATCTGACAGTACAGCTTAGGGGGATCGCGGGTTGGCTGCGGAGTTGCACGGTCTTTCCGGGCAACTCGTCCCCTACGGCAAAGAAGCCCGCCCCATCGGGCAGGCTTCTACTGTTCCGCGTTCAGCGCAGAGACATGCGGTACTGCTTCGGCGACATCGACAGATGCCGCTGGAACGCCCGGTTCAGGTTGCGCTCGGAGTAGCCGATGAGCTCGGCGATCTCCGCCACGCTGTGATTCGTCTCCTCCAGCAGCTTTTTCGCGCGATCGACCTTGTACTTCATCAGGTACTCGATAAACGTCATGCCCGCCTCCTGCTTGAACAGCCGGCTCAGATACGACGGGCTCATGCTCACGTACTCCGCGCACTCGATCAGCGAAGGCATGCCCTGATGCGTCTCGATATAGGCGCACACCCGTTGCACGGCGATCCGCGTCGCGTTCGCCCGGCTCTCCTCGGTGATCTGCCGGTGCATCGGAAACAGAAACTCCACGAACCACTCCTGCACCTCGCGATACGTCTGCCTCGCTTTAAGCTGCTCGAACAGATTGTCCCCGAGATTGTCCAGCACCCCGTAGCCCATCTCCTCGAGCGATTGGATGATGGACGACAGCAGAATGTGATAACAATGCATCGCCGTATTGTACGATTCGGACTGCCGGATGCGCTCGTAAAAACGTCCCAGGGACGCTTCCGCCAGACCAAGCTCTCCTTGTAGCAGATGCTCCGTAATCTCCAGCTCCAGCTCCTTCGGATAATTGAACGTCGCCAGCTTGCCCGAAGGGGCCGGCAGCGCGTCGTAGCGGAAGATCCGGCGATGCTCGTCGAAAAGGCGCTGCTGCAGCGCAGCCTCGGCCTCCCGATACGATTCGGCCAGCAGATGAAGGCCTTGGCGCACGCCGCCAATGCCGACCGATACCGTGAACGACAGATGCGTCTTCAGCGCCTCGCATACCCGCTCGGCATAAGCGTCCAGCATGCCCGCGGCCTCCTCCTCGCGAACAGGCGCATCCCAGCGAAGTACGGCGACGGCCTCCCGATCCTCCTTGCCCACCACGTAGCCGCTCGCAAACGGCCCGTCCTCCAGCAGCTCCTGCATCACGTTTTTCACCGCAAACACGATGATCGGCCCCTCGCTGGGCAGAAACCGCTTCTCTTTAAACAGATTCTCGGGCCGCACGACCAGCACCGCGAATCCTCCCGTCGCCGGCATGCCGTACGCCTGTGCCTCCGCCTCGACCGCCTGCGGCTTGAGCGGCGCGGACGCCGTCAGCAGCTTGAGCACGAAGCGGTCGCGCAGATCGGGCTGAATCCGCTCGATGTAGGCGCGCAGCGACTCCGCCTGGTCGTTCAGATAGGCGAGGCTCGACCGGATATAACCGATCTCGTTGCCCCTGCCCGCCGCGCCGGGCCCGTGCCGCAGCTGCCGGCCGTACAGAATGAGCTTGTCGATCGGACTGTAGGCGAACTTGGACGAAGCGACGGTCAGCACGATGCCGAGCAATAGAATGACGAGTACCGAGCCGAGAACGAACAGCCGCATCCAGTTCAGCTGTCCGGCGATCGCGCTCTCCGGCAGCATCGAGATATAGGTACGCCCAAGCGCCGTCTTGTACGTCGCCGTCAGCACCTTGCCGCCATCCGCTTCCCCCATGACAAACTGTCCCTCGCCGCCGCTGCCGGACAGCACGCTCCGGAACAGCTCGACCGAGTCGGCTTGCTTGCCGAGGAGTGCCGCGTCGGAGGAGTGGAGCAGGATCGTGCCGTCCGCGTCCACGACGGCGTACGACTCCTCGCCAGCCGCCCCGCCGGACTGGAACAGCTGTCGGCCGAGATCCGCCGCCTTGAGCTCGTAGATCAGCGCGCCCACGGGCTGCCCGGTCCGCATGACCGGCAGCTGGCGAACGTACGAAATATAGCCGTTGCTCGCATAAGCCGGCAGATAGGACCAGCCCTCGCTGCGCGCCCCCTTCAGGACCGCCGCTATGTTCGCGCGCTCCGGCGAGTCTGCCAGCGTCGTCTTCCCGTAAGCGTTGGACAACACCGTATCCGATGCGGTCGCGTAGAACACGATATCCTGCACGAGGCTGCTCGCGTTTTTTTGCACGGTCATCAGGTCTAGCAGGCTCAATTGAATCACGTATTGTTCGGCAAAGCCCGGTCTGCCGAGCCACGAACGGATCGTAGCGTTGGCGGCGAGCTGCATCGACTGGTATTCGATATCCGTCATCAGATTCTCCGTCCGCTCCTGGAGCAGCGTCAGGGAGGTGAGGCTGTCGGCCTGGAATTGCGCCTCGATCTTGTTCACGGAGTACCGGTAATAAGCCAGGCCCAGGATCAGGATCGGAATCGTGACGGAGACGCATCCCAGCCAGACGAGCCTTCTGAAATAATGCGATCGCGGAAACGCCCGGTAGGCGGCTTGTCGGACTTTGTTCAGCAGCGGCTTCATCAGGACCTCCCTCGAAACGGCGGTTGGGGCGCGATAGACAAGGAAGGCAACCGGCTCCCGGCCGGTCGCCTTCCGCTTTTCTACAAGTCTTGCTTTGCCGGGTTTACGGGTTCATCGCTTTGTAGTTCTCGGCGAATTCCTTATAAGCTTTTTTGGCTTCCGGCAGATTGTTGATCTTGTCGACGAACTGCTTGTACTGGTCCATCGTGATCTGTCCGACGATCGCCTGCGTCACCATGGACTTCCACTCGTTCTGATACTTCGCCCAGACGTCGTTCCAGGTGTCGGAGATCAGATAAGCGAACGGGTCGATGCTCCCGATCTCGCCGAAATTCTGCACCTCTGCGATCTTGGCGTCG
Organism: Cohnella sp. GCM10020058; assembly: GCF_042683485.1. Classification (NCBI taxonomy): domain Bacteria; kingdom Bacillati; phylum Bacillota; class Bacilli; order Caryophanales; family Paenibacillaceae; genus Cohnella; species Cohnella sp. GCM10020058. The sequence goes on along the minus strand of NZ_JBHUJV010000009.1, from coordinate 560,688 downwards.
TTGTAAGCTTTATCGCCCGACGCGCTGATGACCTTGCCCCATTTTTGAGTGGCCAGGACGCCTGCGTTCTTGCTCGTCGTGTTGACTTCCTTCACGCCCTGCTCGGTCAGCACCTTCTGTCCGCCCTCGACCGTATGATGCACGCCTTCGACGCCGTAGTACGCCAGATCGGTCATTTCCGTCGAAGCCGTCTTCTCGAAGTAGTCGAGCAGCTTCCATACCTTCTCCTCCGGCACTTTCTTCGAGATCAGGAAGCTGCCGGTGCCGCCGAGCGTCAGATTGACCGCGTACGCCTTCGGGCCTTTAAGCGTCAGGTTCAGAATTTGCGCGTCCGGCTGGCCGTTTTTCTTAATCAGGTCCTCCCACTCCTTGTCCCACCAGATGCTGCGGGTGTAGGAGGCGGCGCGGCCGGTCGTGAACAGGTCCTGTGCCTGCGTGCGCTTCATGACGGAAAATTCCTTGGACAGCGCGCCCGTCTCGTACAGCTTGCGGAAGTAGGCGATCGCGTCCGTGTAGCCCGGGTTCAGGTTCGTGAAAATGAGCCCGCCCTCGTCGTTGTACGTCGGCTCCATCGCGCCGAATGCCGAAGCGAAGGATGCGTCGCCGTCACTGATGATGACCCCCCCGCCGATCAGGCCGAGCGTGTCCGCGCGTCCGTTGCCGTCCGGATCGCCTTTCGTGATTTTCACCAGCGCGTTCGCATATTCGTCGAGCGTCGTCGGCACCGGGATGCTCAGCTTATCGAGCCAATCCTTGCGGATCTTGATGCCCGGGTCGATCTGCGACCGGGAGCCGGGCAGCGAATAAATCTTGCCGTCGACCGTCCGGTACTTATAAGCGTTCTCCGGTACGTTGTTCTTCAGGTTCGGATACTTGCTGAAGTCTCCGAGGAACGGCGTCAGATCCCAGAACGCGCCGCCCTTGATCGCGTTGATCAGCGTCGGCCGCTTGAAGTCGGGCGCCGCCAGCACCTCCGGCAGCTGCGCCGAGGCCAGCAGCAGGTCCAGCTTCGTGTCGAGATCGCCGGACGGCACCCACTCGACGTTCAGCTTGGTGTTGGTCTCCTTCTGCCACGCGGTCCAGAAGGCGTCGTTCATGTCGGGTACTTCGTTGTACAGTCCCGCGAACATCTGGATGGGGAGCGGCTCGCCGTTGCTCTCGGTCTTGCCCGCTCCCTGGGAGCTCGCCTTCGTCGCGCCGCTATTGTCGGACGGAGCTGCGTTATTGTCCCCGTTGCCTCCGCACGCCGCGGTGCCTGTAATCGCTGTCAAAAGTACGGTTGCCAGCCATGCATTCTTTATCGTCGGCTTCATCCTGTCATGTCCTCCCCGGATTGAAATGCTCGGCGCAGGCTCGCTGCCGCCTTGGCCTGTCGCTGCAACCCTATCGTACGACCGCCGCCCAAGGCAAGGTAGGGACATTACTTGAATCGGCCCGGAAGAAAGAAATGTCCGCCGAAAACCCAGACAGGGCAAGGCTTGCGAGCGACGGCGGCAGCGTGCGGGTAAGAAAAGTCCGGTCTGGAGACGGGTGGTCAACCGCCCTCGCGGCCGCTCATCCGGGTGACGAATTCCTTGGGCGAGCACCGGTTGAAGCGCTTGAACAGCTTGTAAAACTGCGCGATGCTCGGCACGCCGGCTTGGAGCGCGGCCTCCGCGATGCTGATGTCCCGCGTCAGCAGCAGCCGCTCCGCGGCCTTGATCCGCTTGCGATTGACATAATCGACGAACGAACACCCCATCGCCGAACGGAAGTAGCGGATGAAGTAGTGATAGCTGAAATTGAGCAGCCTGCTGACCTCTTCGACCGTAATTCGGTCCTGCAGATGCCGGTCGACATAGTCCAGCGCCGGCCTGAGGCGCAGCAGGTCCGGCTCCGCCGCGGCAGGAAGCAAGCCTTCGTCGCCGTTCCGGACGAACAGCCAGAGCAGCCGCTGGATCGCGGAGCCCAGCGCCAGCTCGTAGCCGCGCGCGCGTCCCCGATACTCCTCGTACATATGCGCGATTAACGCGTACGTCTCTTGTCGGACCTCGGGCTTGTCGCGGAACAGGCTGTTCAGGCGCTCAAGCGGCGCAGCGCCGTCCCCCAAGCCGTATAGATAGGGCAGCGCGGCGCTTGCCATATGCCGGCCGAGGTCGACTTGCAGCACGACGAAGCGGACCGGCGCAGCGTCGGCGCGATGCGTGCGGTGCAGCTGGGAAGCGCCGAACAGCGCGACGTCGCCCGGTGCAAGACGCATGTAGCCTTCCTGCGTCTGCATCCCCATCTCGCCTTCGACCATCGCAAGCAGCTCGACCTCTTTATGATGATGCCAGGGCCCATACGCCTCCTGCGCGGGAGCCGGCGGGTTCATCCCGACCTCCCATATTTTCATGTACAGGAGCGGATGGCCATAGACAACGGCCTCTTCGCGGACCGGCTCGCGGAGATCGTCCGCCAACGTTGTCATCGCTTACACCTCGCTTGGGGCACAGGAGTTTTTGGAGCCCCCAGTATAGCACATATGTCATTTTTGGAGAATAATCGGTCAGCTTTGAAACTATTCTTGCCTGCGCGGCGAAGCCTATAATGTGGGGGTCACGGCTGAACGAAAACGAGGAGGATGGCGGCATGAAGGACGAATTGCGCGTGTTGATCTGGAACGAATTCCGTCACGAGAAAAATAACGAGAAGGTGAAGGCCGTCTACCCGGACGGCATCCACCGCGCAATCGGAGAAGGGCTCGGGCACGATCTGACGATCGGATACGCGACGCTCGACGAAGAAGAGCACGGCCTCTCCGAGCAGCGGCTGGAGGATACGGACGTCCTCGTCTGGTGGGGGCACAAAGCCCATCGCGAGGTGTCCGACGATATCGTCGAGCGCGTGCATAAGCGCGTCCTTGCGGGCATGGGCCTCATCGTGCTCCACTCGGGTCACTTCTCCAAAATCTTCAAGAAGCTGATGGGCACGACCTGCAACCTGAAATGGCGGGAAGCCGACGAGAAGGAGCGGCTGTGGGTCGTGTCGCCGGGTCATCCGATCGCAGAGGGCATCGGCGAATTTATCGAGCTGGAGCAGGAAGAGATGTACGGGGAGAGCTTCGAGATTCCCGCCCCCGACGAGCTCGTCTTCGTGAGCTGGTTCGAAGGAGGCGAGGTTTTCCGCAGCGGCTGCACTTACACGCGGGGACAGGGCAAGATCTTCTACTTCCGCCCCGGTCACGAGACGTATCCGACCTATTACAACGAAGAAGTCCGCAAGGTCATTCGCAACGCCGTGCATTGGGCCGCGCCGACGGGCCGGCCGGCCTCGCTGTTCGGCAACCGCCAGCCGCTTGAGCCGCTCAAGTCGCGGCAAGAGGCGTAACGGCATGACTGCGAGCAGGACCGACTTGCAAAAAACAGCCGATACGACCGGTACCGCCGATACGACGAATACGATGGGCAAAACCGAGGCGACCGCGATGACCGATACGATCGACAAGGCTGCCCGCAAATTCCGCCTCGTCCAGGTCGGCTGCGGCAATATGGCCCGGCGCTGGGTCAAATACGCGACGGGCCGGCCGGACATCGAGCTCGCCGCGCTCGTCGACATCCATCTGCCGGCTGCGGAGGCGCTGGCCCGGGAATTCGGCCTCGACTGCCCTTGCTACGCCGACCTCGGGACGGCGATCCGCGAGACCGGCGCCGATCTCGTCTTCGACGTGACGATCCCCCAGGTCCACAAGACCGTCGTGACGACGGCCGTCGGGCTCGGCTGCGACGTCATCGGCGAGAAGCCGATGGCGGTGACGATGGCGGACGCTTACGAGATCGAGGACATCGTGCGACGGCACGGGCGCCGCTACGCCATTATGCAGAACCGGCGCTTCGCCCGGCAGATCCGGGAAGCCCGCGGCTTGATCGCCCAGGGTTCGATCGGCAAGCCGGCGCATGCAACGGCGAATTTCTTCCTTGGCCCGCACTTCGGGGGCTTCCGGGAGACGATGGACCATCCGCTGCTGCTGGACATGGCGATTCATACGTTCGATCAGGCCCGCTATCTGCTGCAGGCCGATCCCGTGTCGGTGTACTGCCATGAATTTAACCCGTCCCACTCCTGGTATGCCGGCAACGCTTCGGCCGTCTGCATTTTCGAGATGAGCGACGGCTCGGTGTTCACTTATAACGGCTCCTGGTGCGCGGAAGGCGAGCCTACCTCCTGGCAGGGCGATTGGCGCGTCGTCGGGTCCGAAGGCACTTTGATCTGGGACGGCACGAACGATTCGTACTGCAGCGTGGCGGAAGGCGATCTGGGGCCCGGCGACCGGATGCATGCGTACAAGCGCATCGAGCCGTCCGCGCCCTGGACCGGGCATGAGGGACATGACGGCTGCTTCGACGAGATGTTGGCCGCGCTCGCCGAAGACCGGCCGGCCGAGACGGACTGCTCGGACAATCTGAAAAGCATGGCGATGGTGTTCGCCGCGATCGAGAGCGCGCGGAGCGGGGAAAAGGTACGCATCGGTCCCGGACAAGCGTATGATAGAGGTTAGCACCTCATACTAGCTGTCCATTTGGGAGGAGAACCCGCCATGCGCTTCGTAATTGCCCCGGATTCATACAAAGGCAGCCTGTCCTCGCGCGAGGTCGGCGCTATTATGGCGGCTGCGATCCGCCGTGAAATCCCGCAAGCCGAGATCGACGTCTTCCCGATGGCGGACGGCGGCGAGGGTACCGTCGAGGCGCTCGTCGGCGCCTGCGGCGGCCGCAGCGAGGAGATCGTCGTGCACGGCCCGCTGGAGCCGGGCGCCGCGGCGCTCATCGGCCTGATCGAGCAAGACGGCGAGCCTGTCTACGTCATCGAGACGGCGAATATATGCGGTCTGCCGATGATTGCTGCGGATCGCCGAGATCCGTACGCCGCGACCTCGCGCGGGCTCGGCGAAGCGATCGCGCACGCGCTGGACCGCGGCGCCCGGCGCCTGATCGTCGGGCTCGGCGGCAGCGCCGTGAACGACGGCGGCATCGGCATGCTGGCAGCGCTCGGCGTACGCTTCACGGATCGGGCCGGCCGTCTGCTGGAGGGCCGGGGCGCAGACCTGCTGCGCGTGGCCGCGGTCGACTGGAGCGGCCTGGATCCGCGGCTCGCGGCGTGCGCGATCACGGCGGCCAGCGACGTGACGAGTCCGTTGACGGGACCGGCGGGCGCTTCGCTCGTGTTCGGGCCGCAGAAGGGCGCAACGCCCGAGCAAGCGGCGGCGCTCGACGAAGCCATGGGCGCGTATGCGGCGCTGCTGGAGCAGCCGGACGGGCCCAGTGTCGGCGGAGCCCGGACGGTCATGCCGAGTCCGGCGGACGAGGCAGGCGAGATCGGGCTGACCGGTGCCGAGGCGGATAAAGCCGTCGCGAATGGACTGCGTCTGGCGGAGCGGCCCGGCGCCGGCGCCGCGGGCGGACTCGGCTTCGCGCTGCTGCGGCTCGGCGCCCGGATCGAATCCGGCGCCGAGGTCGCGGCGCGGGCGACGGGGCTAAAGCAGCGCATCGTCGGCGCCGATTGGGTGCTGACCGGCGAGGGGCGCACCGACGCGCAGACGCTGAGCGGCAAGCTGCCGTTCCGCGTCGCGGAATGGGCGGCGGCCGAAGGCGTCCCCGCGATTCTCGTGTCCGGCGGTCTCGGACCGGACATCGAGCCGCTCTACGAGGCGTTCGCCGCCGTCTTCCCGATCGTCGGCCGACCGTCGACGCTGGACGAGTGCCTGGCCGAGGCCGAGGACAACCTGGCGAGAACCGCGCGCAATGTCGCAAGACTGATCAAGACGAAGACATAACGCCGAGGAGCGTGAAAGACTTGAAAAAGATCGGATTCATCGGATTGGGGAACATGGGCTTGCCGATGACGAAAAACCTCTTAGAGGCTGGCTACGAAGTATACGGCTTGAATCGCAGCAAGCCGGCCGAAGAACGTCTGGCCGCGTCGGGCGGCCGAACCGGCTTAGAGCGCGCGCAATTGGCGGCGGAGATGGACCTGATCGTAACCTGCTTGCCGATGCCCGCCGACGTGGAGGAAGTTTACCTCGGACCCGACGGGCTCGTCGCTAGCGGCAGAGAAGGCCTGATCCTGGTCGACTGCAGCACGGTCGGACCCGCCTTGTCCCGTAAAGTCGGCGCGGCTGCGGCCGGACGCGGGCTCCGGTTCCTCGACGCGCCGGTCAGCGGCGGAACGACCGGCGCAGCCGCGGGCACGCTCAGCATCATGGTCGGCGGCGACGATGAGACGTTCCGTCTTGCGCAGCCGGTGCTGGCCGCAATGGGCAAGCAGATCGACCGCGTCGGTCCCGTCGGCAGCGGCTCCGTCGTCAAGCTTGTCAATCAGCTCATGGTCGGCATCCACACGCAGGCTGTCAGCGAAGCGCTGGCGCTGGGCAGAAAAGCGGAGTTGGACGAGGAGCAGCTGGTGAACGTGCTCCTGGCCAGCTTCGCCAGCAGCCGCATCCTCGACAGGCATTATAACAACCATATCGGACCCGAACGCTTCGAAGCCGGCTTCGCCATCAAGCTGCTTGCCAAGGATCTGACGCTGGCGGCCGAGCTCGCCGCAGAGTCGGGCGTCGGCCTGTCCGCGGGACGCCGGATCAAAGGTCTGCTCGACGGCGCCGTTCGCGACGGCTTCGCCGAACAGGATATGGCGGCGATGCTGAATTATCAGCTCCGGCGCGACGAACCAAGCGAGGCGGTCAAGCACTTCGCCGTCTTCCTGCCGATGAAGGACCCCGAGCTCAGCGTGAAGTACCGCGGGCAGCACCTGCAATTTCTGGCGGATCGCCGCGCCGAAGGCAAGCTTCATGCCAACGGCAGGTTCGTCGACGGCGCCGGCGGCCTCGTCATTTACAAGGCGCGTTCCCTGGAGGAAGCGGAATCCTGGGTGAAGCAGGATCCGTACGTCGTCCAGGGCGCCCGGGGCTATGAGATCCACGAGTGGGATATCGTCCTGGCGGACGAGGCATAGTCGACCCTTTTCAGCTCATTGCGCCCATAGATACCGCAAGTCCCCCTCAGGAGGCGCGCACGCTTCCGCCTGAAGGGGGCTCTTCTTTTTACCGCTTATTTCAACCACTCTACGGACAAGCCTTCGATCCGAATGTCCCCGTCCCCTCCCGCAAGTTCGACCGTATTGACCGGCCCCGGATCCAAGCGCACGGTGAGCGACGTTTGTCCGCCCTCTGCCCGCAACGCGTTCAGCAGCGAATAGTCGGCGCCGTTAACGACAAGCCGCAGCTTCGCCAGCCGCTCGTGCGTCGTATAATGCACCGCTAGCGCAGCCCGGCCCCCGTTGCCCCCGTCGACTTGGCGGAACTCGCAGGAAGACGATGCCCCTTGCATACCCACGACGGCGAAGGCTTCCCGCTCCGTGGCGACAATCGCCGCATCCCCGTCCGTTTTACAGTCGTTAACTGTGTAAAAAGTTCGCGCATTCGTCTCCGCGGAGTCGGCTTGGACGGCACGAACCCCTTCTTCCGTCTGCCGTACCGTGCGAATGGCGCCGTCCGCGTCAAATTGCAGCTCGTCGATGCATACGCTGCGCAAGTTGCCTTGCCCGGAGATCGCCTGGTTGTGATAAAACAGATACCATCGCCCCTTGTACTCGGCCACCGATCCGTGCGTCGTCGAGCAGCCCGTCGGCTCCAGAAAAATGCCGCGGTAGGTCCACGGGCCGAGCGGATGCTCGCTCGTCGCGTAGCGCATCCGATTGTTGTCGTGCAGATTGTCCGCGTAGGTCAAATAGTAGACGCCGTCGCGCTTGAACGTCCATGCCGCCTCGTGAAAATCCGCCAAACCGGCCATTTCGGCCATGCCGTCCTTCAAGGACATCATGTCGTCGTTCAGCTCGCCGCCCTGGCAGACGCCGCCCCCGCCGTAGTACATGTACGCACGCCCGTCGTCGTCCTGGAAGACGCACGGATCGATCATCGCGAAGCCGCCGAGCCCTTCGATAAAGCCGCGGTCGACGAACCCGCTTGCGGGCTTGTCGCTCGTGGCGACGCCAATCTTCCACGTGTCGTTCCAGTCGGAGCCGCTGGGATGCGGATAGTAGAAGTAATAGGTACCGTTCCGGTAAGCGCAGTCCGGCGCCCACATGAAGCCGCCTTCGGACCGTCCCCACGACACGTCGTCCGAACGCAGAATCTCTCCCTCATCCACCCAATTGACCATATCGTCCGACGAGAAAACATGGTAGCGGTCCATCAGATCGCAGCCCCGCGGCGGATCCATGTCGTGCGAGGCGTAAATATAGATTCTGCCGTCTTCCCATACATGGGCCGACGGATCGGCCGTGAAAATCGAGGTAATAATCGGGTTTTTCGCGTTCATGACACACTCTCCTTCGCGCGCGCGGCGCGTTTTCTCCCTCATTGTAAAACACGCGTCCGGGCGCTCCCATGAGGCGATCGAAAACGAAATCTGTCGATCTTGTCTTCTTTTCACCGCCCCAAACGCAAAAAAAAGCGGCCTCCGGAAGACGCGTCCTCCGAAAGCCGCCGCATGCCTTATTGATGAGTGGTCGGATGCGAAGCCGTGACCGGAATCTGACCCTTGAACATCCGGTTGATATCGCCCGCCAGACGCAGATAGAAATCCGAGGACAAGGCGACGCCGTCCGCGTCGAGCGTGAGGAAGTACTGGTTTGTCGGGATCATCGCGCTGTTCTCGGCGATCTTGGCGATAGCCGTGCCTTCGTCGTATTCGTCGAACATGGCGATGTAGCCGGTGTTGATGCCGAGCTGCTTCATCCGGTAAGCCTGCTGCCACATAAAGTCGCCGTGCAGCCGCGGATTCTCGTTGCGCGGGCCGCCCGTCATGTTGGACCATGCCGAACCGGGCCAGATGACGGGCTGATAGGCGATATTGCGCTGCTGCGTATAGGTAAAGTCAGGCCCGTACTGGTTCGTGCTGTAGCTGTCGACGTCGGCGAGTCCGTTCCGCCCGAAGCGTCCGACGAACCACGGCGAGAGCATGTCGAGCGATTCGTACACGCTCATAAAATCGGGCTTCGAATCATTGTTGCCAGTCCGCCAGTAAGTCGGCACGCCTCCGATCACATAGACGTTCTGCGTCTTGAACCAGTTGATCAGATTCTGGTGCTCGGCAGCCGTGCCCGGACGGTCGGTGAAGCCGATTCCCCAGATGCAGACGACAACTTTGCCGTTCTGCTTGGCGTAGGCGCTCGATGACGTCAGATGCATATTGTTCACGACGTTCGTCGTCCAATCGTGCTTGACCGCGTTCAGCCAGTTGCTCGCGTTCATGCCCGTGATGTCGTACATGACATAAAACTTACGGTTGTAAGTCTCCGCAGCATTCTTTACTTTTACGGCCACGCTGTCGCGGTTCGTCTTCCAGCTGTTCGGCGTATCGCTCTCGTCGGCCCCGAAGCGTTGAAGCGCAGCGCCGTCGATGTTGTACGTCTGCATCCACTCGAAGTGCTTGTTGACCGTCTCCTGGTCGTAGGAGGAGAAAAGCTTCGCCTGCGTGCCGTTGCCGAAGTTCGCCAGATTCGTCTGATACAGCTTCGAATATTCGCGAATGTCGGGGTACAGCTCGAAGTTCACGTTCGAGCCTGCGGTCGGCGCGCTGCTGTTTTTAGACCAGTGGACCCACCCTCCGTTGGGCGAGTTGTCTCCCTGCGCATTAAACCAGCCTTGGTAGCCGGCGAACAGCTTGCCGACGACATCGCCGCCGGACGTCGGCGCTCCCGTGCCGAACTTGAACCAGTTGAGGTTAAAAAGGTTGCCCGCGCCGCCAGTGAATTTCACGTACAAGTTGTGGATGCCCGCTGCGCCTGATATTTGCCCGCTTGCAGTCGTCCAATTCTGCCAGCCGCCCGTGCCGCTCACCGCGACGGTCCCGATCAGCGTTCCCGTCAAGCTGTCCAGCCGGAATTCGATCGCGCCGCCTCCGGCTGCGCTTGCTACGCGTGCCTGCACGCTTGCGGCTCCGCTGCCGAAGTCGACGCCGTTAAACAAAAGATAGTCGCCGCTGTCAATGAAGCCCACGTTCGATCCGCCGCCGGCATCGGATGTCGGCTCCGTTTGAATACCGGATTGACTGCTGTAGGCTTCCGCCTCGATCTGGTTAAAAGCCGACAGTCCCGACGCAAACTTGAACCAAAGCAGGTTGAACAAATTGCCGCTGCCGCCGGTAAACTTCAAATACAGCGTGTGAGCGCCGCTCGCGCCCGACGCGTTCGCCGTCACCGTCGTCCAGTTTTGCCAACCTCCCGTGCCCGGGACCTGCGCCGTGGCGACGAGCGTCCCGTTCACGCCGTCGAGCCTCGCTTCGATCGCGCCGCCGCTCGCGTTGCTGGCGACGCGGACCTGGAACGTGCTCGCGCCGCCGCCGAATTCGACGTTCGGAAAAGCGATATAGTCGCCGTTGTCGATAAAGGCGACGTTCTGTCCGCCTTCGCTCGAGGTCTCCAGTTGAATGCCGGACTGGCTGCTGTAGCCCGACGCCGCCGTCTGAACAAAAGCGGATGCGGCGGATGCGATCGACGGAGACCAGACCCCTTGGCCGAGCAGCAATGCCGCCGCCAGCAGCGCCGCGCAGAAACGCGGCCATGGCAGACGGTAACGTTTGTTGACGATCATCAATGCATACCTCCTCGTTCGTCTGAAAATTCGCCGGACATAGCCGGTCCTGTGCGCATCGTTTACGTATCGTGAAGCTTGCTTTGCCGCCGGGAAGCCTTGCTGATTGCCTATAGCCGCCTTGGTGACTTGGCGCTCTGATGACTTGGCGCTCCGATGACTTGGGACTCTCGAGACTTGGCGCTCCGATGCCTTGGGGCTTTCGAGACTTGGCGCTCTGATGACTTGGCGCTCTGGCGCCTTACATGCGAAACCTCTCGCGTCGGCCATTCCGCTTGCAACAACCCGCCTCGTCCCACCTCCCTCGCGATCGGCAGTTCGGTTGTGTAAGGGCTTTCAGATATGCCGACGCCGATCTGTCAAAAGCTTACAACCGTTAGAGGTTGTTGGTAAGGAGGCAATATTGAACTTAAGCGGACATTCCAAGCTTTTCGGCGACCAGCGAACCATGTCAGAAAAACCGTCAAGGGCAGATCGCCCTGACGGTCCTTTAAGTTTTGCGGATATCCGAAACCGAAGTCGCTCGGAACGCCTATCGGGGGCTCGTCCGCCAACCGTTCCAACGGTCCCGCATGTCGTCGCCAGCATCATTTTTTCGTCGTAATGCCTGCAAATATACATCTTTTTATGCCGATCTCGTCCCTCTGGTACAGAATAGATGCAAAAGCGCAGTTATTTTCCTTCATTAACCGGATTTCCGGCTTGCACGTTCCATTTACCTGCACATTTGCAGGTATTTCATCAAGTGGCGCTCGTTGGAAGAAAATACATGTACATATGCAGGTTTTTTTAACCACCAAACTTTCGACGCTCCGGTACGAGCATAGCGCGCTTCAGTGTCCACGAATTACGCGCACGATTTACACTTCCGCACCGTGGATTCGCTAAAACCGCCTACAACTCCGATTCAAGCCCGCTTTGGCACACTTGACGTAGCTGTGGTCCGCAAACGTATGCAATCCGGCTGCGCGCGCTCAAATAGCGAATCCTCGGTCCGCGGAGCGAACGATCCGATGGCAGGACGAACGGGGCCGCTTTACCGCAAAAAAGAAGCAGCCCCTCCCGAGGCTGCTTCTTCGCGCTATCCACGCTGCTACTGTACTTTCCGCGCCCAATGCCGGTGCGCTTCGATCGCTTCGACGAACGACTTGGCGAAGGACTCGTCCGGCGCAGCCGCCACGACGACGCCGGGCTCATTCCACGCCGGCTGGTTCACCGAGCCCGTCGCCTTGGCACCTTCAGGCGAAGGCGTGCCCACGCCGGCCGCGGTGAGCAGGTCCGCGCCTTCGCCGATCGCGGCGATCGGCTTGTAGTGACGGTACGCCTGGCGGACGAAGTCCACCGCCAACGGCTGCGCGAGCAGCGCGTCGACGCTCTCGCGGCCGCCCGCGACATAGACGGCGTCGAACAGGACGGAGTCCGCCGACTCCAGGTGGTGCATGACCTCGACCTGCCCGTCGGCGTCCGTCGGCAAGAAGCCAAGCTTCGTGCTCACCAGCTCCGCCGTGACGCCCGCCACGGCGAGCGGCGCGAGCACCTCCCGCAGCTCGGCGTCCGCGAACGTCTTGGCCGTCAACACGGCGACCTTGCGCGTCTTCGCCGACTTGGCCTTGTTCATGATGCTGAGCGCAGGCGACTTCATCGTCACTGCCGGCTGCGTCGTATCGGCGGGCGGCAGCGCCCCGATCGCATCGGCAAGCTGCGTCGCGAGGCCCGGATCGACCTGTGCGAATACGTCGACCGTCCGCTGGCGCACGTCCTTGTTCATCACCTTGCTCAGCTCGAACTGGAACGCCTTGATGATATGGAGCTGTTCTACCTCGGACAGGCTCTGATAGAACATGGCCGCCTGGCTGAAGTGATCCTTGAAGCTGTCGCTGCGGGCACGGATCTTGCGGCCTTCCACCTTTTCCGCGTAATGCTTGTACCCGCCCTCCGACTCCGGCGCAGGCGCAGGCGAATTGCCCGCGATGCCGTTCTTGTGATACGCAACCTGCCCCGGATTGATCGTCATGCGCGCCATGCCGTCGCGTTGATTGTTGTGGACCGGCGCAATCGGACGGTTGATCGGCAGCTCGTGGAAGTTCGGGCCGCCGACGCGCTTGAGCTGCGTATCGGTGTAGGAGAACAGGCGCCCCTGCAGCAGCGGATCGTTGGAGAAGTCGATGCCCGGCACGACATGCCCCGGGTGGAAGGCGACCTGCTCCGTTTCCGCGAAAAAGTTGTCCGTATTGCGGTTCAGCGTCATTTTCCCGATCAGCCGCACCGGCACGAGCTCCTCCGGCCACAGCTTGGTCGGATCGAGGATATCGAAGTCGAAGTTAAACTCCTCGTCCTCCCGAATCACCTGTACGCCGAATTCCCACTCCGGATAGTTGCCCTGCTCGATCGCGTCCCATAGGTCCCGACGGTGGAAATCCGGATCCTTACCCGCGATCTTCTGCGTCTCGTCCCAGACGGTCGAGTGGACGCCAAGCACCGGCTTCCAGTGAAACTTCACGAAGTGCGAGGCGCCATCCGCGTTGACGAACCGGAACGTGTGCACGCCGAAGCCCTCCATCATGCGATAGCTGCGCGGCAGCGCGCGGTCGCTCATCGCCCACATGACCATGTGCGCGGCCTCCGTGTTCGTCGTGACGAAGTCCCAGAACGTGTCGTGCGCCGATTGCGCCTGGGGCACTTCGTTGTGCGGCTCCGGCTTCACCGCATGGACGAAGTCGGGGAACTTGATCGCATCCTGGATGAAGAACACCGGGATGTTGTTGCCGACCAGGTCGTAGTTGCCTTCCTCTGTATAAAATTTAACGGCGAATCCCCGCACGTCGCGCACCGTATCGGCCGACCCGCGAGAGCCGGCGACAGTGGAGAAGCGGACGAAGACGGGCGTCTTGACGGAAGGGTCCTGCAGGAAGCCGGCCTTCGTAATGTCCGCCTGCGGTTCGTACACCTGGAAGAAGCCGTGCGCGCCGAAGCCTCTTGCATGAACGACCCGCTCAGGGATACGCTCATGGTCGAAGTGCGTCATTTTCTCGCGAAAATGGAAGTCCTCCAGCAGCGTCGGTCCCCGCTCGCCCGCCTTGAGGGAAAACTCGTCCTCCGCCATGCGCAGACCCTGATTCGTCGTCAGCTTCTGTCCGGTCGCATCTACCGTAAACTGCTCCAGCTGCTCGTCCTTGACTGTCTTTTCCGGCTTGCCGTCTTCCTTCTTCGCCATGAACTCGCATCCTCCTCGGTAATGGTCGTATTCACCAGCGTTTCCTATGTAGCGACAGTTAACCGGAACTTTTTACCCACGTTTATAACGAATTAAGCAGCTGTACCGAAAAATTCAAATCGAAGGCTGGCGGCGCTTCATTTTCGTGGAACACCGATTTTGCTATACTTAGATCATCATTCAAGGAGGTGACCCACATGGCCCAGGACGATCAGCTCGCGGTGTTGAAGGCGCTGTCCAACGAGACGCGTCTCAATATCCTGTGCTGGCTGCGGGACCCCGAAATGCAGTTCAGTCCCCAGCCTGCCGACGTGCAAACGACGTTTCCCGGCGGCGTCTGCGTGGGTAGCATTCAAGAAAAGGCCGGGCTGACGCAATCGGTCATCTCTTCCTACCTAGCCTCTATGCAAAAAGCCGGACTGCTCGAATCGCGCCGGTGCGGACAATGGACATACTATAGGCGGAACGAGCAAGGAATCGCGTCGTTTCTGAACGAATTGGCGGCTCAGATGCAGGCGAAGACGGACTTGCGGTAAAAGCTGCCGCTTGCGTTTGCCTACACTTATCTATATATTCATATTTATAGATATATAAAAATAAGGGCAACTGCCCCAAGGAGAGAAACGCATGAGCGCATCCCAATCCGCAACATCATTGTTTGAACCGTTCGCCCAAGGAAAACTGGAGCTCGACAGCCGGATCGTCATGGCCCCGATGACCCGCGGCTTCTCGCCGAACGGCGTCCCCGGTTCCGATGTGGCCGGTTACTACCGTCGCAGAGCGGAAAACAACGTCGGCCTGATCATCACGGAAGGCACGGTAATCAACCATCCCGCCGCCGCGGCCGATCGCAATGTTCCTCACTTCTACGGCGAGGCGGCGCTCAAGGGCTGGGCGAACGTCGTTCGCGAGGTCCACGAAGCCGGCGGCAAGATCGTTCCGCAGATCTGGCACGTGGGCACGGCGCGTCAGCGTGAGACGTTCCCCGATTCGGATGCCGCGCCGATCGGACCTTCCGGTCTGAGCCTGACCGGCGAGCCGGTGTCGGAGCCGCTGACGAAGGAGGAAATTCGAGGCCTCGTCGCAGGCTACGCGCAGGCAGCGGCCGATGCGAAGCGGATCGGCTTCGACGGCGTGGAGATTCACGGCGCGCACGGCTATTTGATCGATCAATTTTTCTGGGAAAATACGAATAAGCGGGACGACGAATACGGCGGCGATCTGGTCGGCCGCACGCGGTTCGCGGTCGAAGTCATCGAAGCGGTTCGCGCCGTCGTCGGCCCCGATTTCCCCATCGTCTTCCGCTTCTCGCAGTGGAAGCCGGTGGATTATGCAGCCAAGCTCGCGCCGACGGCGGAAGATCTCGAACGGTTCCTCGCCCCGCTGTCCGCGGCAGGCGTCGATATCTTCCACTGCTCCACGCGCCGCTTCTGGGAGCCTGAATTCGAGGGTTCGGACCTGAACCTGGCGGGCTGGACCAAGAAGCTGACCGGCAAGCCGACCATTACCGTCGGATCCGTCGGTCTCGACTCCGAGTTCACGAGCCTCTTTGCCGAAGGCAAAGGCGGCGACAACGTGGGCCTGGATGCGCTCGTCGAGCGTCTGGAGCGCGGGGAGTTCGATCTGGTCGCCGTAGGACGGGCGCTGCTGAACGACCCGGCATGGGCGAGGAAAATCCGCGAGGGACGTACGGAAGATCTTCAGGCGTTCACGAGGGAAGCGCTCGGCTCGCTCAGCTAATACCGGCAACTTGAAGGCGCGCGGAGCGATTCGCGCGCCTATCGCATGCTCCCCGGACAGTCCGCATGTTATAATTCTAGGACGCGCGGACATTCCCGCGGAACATCCAAGAACAAAGGAGCTTATCCCCTTGACTCAAGTCCGCAAAGTCATCATCGACGCCGACACCGGCATCGACGATGCGCTCGCCATTTTATACGCGCTCAAGTCTCCAGCACTTCACGTCGAGGGCATCACCACTGTCTTCGGCAACGTAGACGTGCAGCAAGCGACGGAGAATACGCTGCGCATCATCAAGCTGGCCTCGCCCGCTTACAAAGTACCCGTCGCGATCGGCGCCGACCGTCCGCTGAAGCGGCCGCCGACCGGCTTCTCCGCGCACGTGCACGGGCACAACGGCATCGGCGACGCCGAGCTTCCGCCGTCCGCACAGCGGGCGCTCGCGGAGCGCGCCGAAGACTTCATCGTCCGCAAGGCCGGCGAGCTGGACGGCGAGCTCGTCCTGATCACGCTCGGACGACTGACGAATGTCGCGCTCGCCCTGGCCAAGGATCCCGGTCTGGCGCGCAAGATCAAGCAGGTCTACGTGATGGGCGGCGCCGTCCAGGTCGCCGGCAACGTAACGCCGGTCGCCGAGGCGAACATCTGGGGCGACCCCGAAGCCGCCGACATCGTCTTCGCATCGGGCCTCGACATCGTGATGATCGGGCTCGACGTCACGATGAAGACGAACCTCGCCCAGGAACACCTGGATTTCCTGCAACGGCGCTGCCGGCCGGAGAATCGCGAGATCGTCGAGTTTCTTCGGACCTCGATGGCTTATTACTTCGAGTTCTACCGGCAAGCCAACCACTTCGTCGACGCCGCGCCGATGCACGACCCGCTCACGGTGCTCGCCGCCGAAGAACCCGGCCTTGTGACCAACCGTACGATGCGCGTCACCGTCGAGTGCGAGAGCGCGCTGTGCGCCGGCATGACGGTCGCGGATCTGCGGCCGAGCCCGAGCGTCGGCACGCCGATCCAGGTCAGCATAGACGTCGACGCCAAGACGGCGGTCGGCAAGCTGCTGTCGGTTTTTATCTGATATATGCGATAAGCGACAATCACAAGTCACCGAATCTGTCAGGCTGTACCATGACAGATTCGGTGACTTGTCTCACTTATGGGGGAATAACGATGACATTTAAAATGAAAGGGAGGTCAACAAGCTGCAAAGGAGAGCGTTTTCATGAATGACGATATTAAAAAAGTCGCGCTGGTTACGGGCGGCAATCAAGGCATCGGATTCGAGATCTGCCGCCAGCTCGGCCAAGCGGGCGTCCGCGTCCTCGTCGGCGCGCGGGATCTTGGCCGAGGGGCTGAAGCCGTCCGCATGCTGGTCGCCGAAGGCGCGGACGCAGCGAGCATCAGGCTGGACGTCACCGATCCAGGCCACGCGAGCGCGGCTGCGGAAGCCGTCGAGCAGCGGTACGGTAAGCTGGACATCCTCGTCAACAATGCTGGCGTGCTCTTGCCCGAATCGCGCCCGAGCGAGTCCGGTGCGGAGCTCGTCCGGCAAGTATACGAGACCAACGTGCTTGGTGTCGTCCGCGTTACGCAGGCCATGCTTCCCTTGCTCCGCAAGTCGCGGAGCGGCCGGATCGTCAACATGTCGAGCTCGCTTGCCTCGTTGCAGCTGCATGGCGATCCGTCGTTTGAGCTGGGGACGTTCCTGATGCTGGGCTACAACTCGTCCAAGACGGCGGTCAACGCGCTGACCGTCATGTGGGCCAAGGAACTCGCCGAGGCCGGCATTAAGGTCAATGCGGCGGATCCCGGCTATTGCGCCACCGCCATGACAGGGTATGCCTCCCCCAGGTTCGCTTCCGAAGGCGCGCGGGCGCCTGTCCGCCTTGCGTTGCTGCCGGACGACGGTCCGAGCGGCGGTTTTTTCGGAGACGAGGGTCCGATCCCCTGGTAAGCACAGGACGCAGCCCGGCGTCTTAAATGATGATCTCCTGGATGTTCAGATGCCGCTCCCGCTTCAGATCGATAAAGGTGCTGCCGACCTTCACGAGCGGATGCATATCCTCCTGCGGGTCGAGATAGACGACTTCTCCCCAGCGTCCGTCGCTCAGCTTGACCTGGCGGCCTAGCAAATGCTGGATAATCTGCTCGAGGAACACGCCCACGATGTAGGGGTCCAGCTCCCCGAACGAACCGTTGCGCATCTCGCTGACGACCCTGTAGAAGGGCATCGGCTCGTGATAGGGACGTCGGGAGGACATTGCGTGGAAAATGTCGGCTACCGCCACGACCCGGCTCATCGGATCCATCTCCATGTTCCGGATACCATAGGGATAGCCGCGTCTGTCGTCGCGTTCGTGGTGCTGCAGGGCGACCAGCGCCACCCGCGGATTTATTTTCCGGTTCGCCTTCAAAATCTCGTAGCCGTAAACCGTATGCAGCTTCATCTCCGCGTACTCGTCCGCCGTCAGCCTGCCCGGCTTGAGCAGGATCTCGTCGGCAATCCGCACCTTCCCCACGTCGTGCAGCGACGCAGCTAGCGACAGCAATGAGACTTCGTCATCCCCCCACCCCAGCCAGCGTCCGATCAGCGTGGAGAGCACGCTGACGCCGATGTTGTGCTGATGCGTATATTCATCCTTCGCTTTGACCGTATGGAACAGGCTAAACATGTCCTTGTTCTCCGAGATCTGCATGACCATCGGCGTCAGCGTGTGCTCGATCTCCTCCGGATCTAGATGGCCGACCTCCCGTACCCGCTCGAACATCTCCTTCGTGAACTGTACGGCCTGGGACATCAACGCGGCCGAATCCGCGTCCTGCGACGGTCTGTCCGTCCGCTCGGTCAGGCGGACCTCATCGGGATCCACCCGGTAGTTCTCCAGTAAATCGATATGCGCCTTCTCAAGTGCAACTCCTGCCGGCACGAGCACCAAGCCGTTGTGGACGATGTCGTCCTTGACCCTTCTGCCAAGGAGATCCGCATGTCTCATCGGGCTTTCCTCCTGTCGTCCATTTGGTTTTTTGGACGTCTCTTCCAGTTTAAACAATTTGACCTCTTACTTAAAGAGAACAAAATGATACCAGTATGCGACGGATGCGCCGGGTTGATTGGCCGGAACGGACCGCGGGTAATGGAGGATATCAAAGCGATGCATGAGCCGGAAGGAGGGTGTAGCGATGTCCATGCCTGAGCGTTATCTGGGTCAATCGGAGCTGCTGGAGGAGGACTACGAGCGTTCGCGCAGCAGCGAACCCGTCGCCGTCTCGTTCATTGAGTATTCCGCTTACTTCGCGATACTGCTTGGTTTGCTTTACTTTCTTGCCCAATACGTGCTTCCGAGTTTTCAAAATTAGACGGGGAGGGTTCTACGATGTCCATCGAACAACGCAACATTGAATACGAGCAACATAACGTAGAAAAAAAGTACGATTCGAGTCTCGTCGCCTCGACCTTCATCAAGTATGCCGCGTACGTCCTCATCTTCTTCGGCGTTCTGTACTTCCTGGCCCGCTATATCATTCCGAAGTTCTGAGTTGCGATCGATGATTGGCGCCGTAAAAAAGCAGGCAAGGCCGAACGCCCCTTCGCTGTCAGGGACGCTTGGCCTTGCCTGCTTGCCGTAGATCGGGTATTACTCGTCTTCCGGCAGGTGCGACGCGCAAAAGGCGGCCAGCTCGGCGAGCTCTTCGGGCTCTGCGTCCAGCGGCAGGTAGCGGTTCGTCGTCTTTTCCGTCCAGTCGCACGTCATGATGCCCGACGTCTCCTCTTCGACCTTGTAGACGATACGCGCGTAGACGCCGTGCTCCGAATAAAGCTCGTCCTCCTCGTCCACCTCGACCTCCAGCTTGAACTCGTATCTCCGCCCGCTCAGGATGCCGAACGGGTCTTTGACCAACTCGACCGAATATGCCGTTATGTTCATTTGATGCCCTCCCTTGAATTGACCGTGTTAACAGTATACAATGCCGGGGCGCGAAAACAACCGGCCGCGGCGGCGTCTATTCTCGGCGGAATCCGTCAATACTGACCGTCAGAGGGAGGCTGAGCGGCGCCATGGGAGATGCCAACGATCAGCGGCAGGAGAACGAGCGGTTTTTCGAGGAAGTAAAACGCAATTATATAACCGATATGAAGACGCGGTTCGGCTTCACGGACCTGCAGGCGACGCAGGCCGAGAGTCTGGCGAACTGGGCGTTCGACAGCGGCTTCGGAAGCGGATTCAGCTATGCGCGTTACGATGAAGCGATTGCCCGGCTGCGGCCGGGACGAAGGGCATGACGCGGCAAGAGAGTCTGACGGGCGCCCGTCAGACTCTTTTTTTGGCCGGATAGCGGCTGGGCGGAACTTTGCTTCCGCCCGCCCCTGCCTGCCGGCGCTTCGCGTCTTCGAGCAGGCACGCGACCCTGACCTTGTCCTGCATGATCCGTTCAATGTCGAACAAGACGGGAATCAGCGCGGACGTCGGCCCCTGCATGACCGTACCCCGCTGCTCGATGCCCAGTCCGAAGACGATCCGGAGCATACGGTACAGCCTGCGCTCGATAAGCGCGATATAATAGCGGGGCGCAAAGCGCTCCGCGTGATCGTAGAAAATCTCGAGGAAGGTGCCGAAGCGGCCCTGGCGCTGGTAGGCTTCGGCGATGCACAGCTTGTCGATCTCCCAGATGCGGTACGGGGACGCCCGAATCTCCGGCTCCGACGAGAAGGGATGCTTGTACGGCCCTTCGACCGTGCTGCGGGGGTTGCCCGGACGGTAAGGGATGAATTCGATCGTCCCGATCGTACGCCGGCGGACAAAGGGCATGCGCCCTCTGCGCAACAGTACGTATCGTATCCCCTCGATGGCGCAAGGATCGTTGCCCCATCCGTATTTGCTGCAGAAAAACGCCCAGGTCCGGCGGAACGACCGGTCCTGACGCCTACTTCCGACAAGCGCGTACATCGCGACTCCCCCTTATGTCAGGCTACGCCGAGTAAGGCCCATCCGGGTCCGCTTCGGTCTGATCCGATCCGGTAATTTCTTTCCGGCGCCTCTTAACGAGTCCGCGCCGCTGCAGCCGGGCCTATGCCCTGGCAGCCGCGACGCAGATCGCTGTCGACCGTCTAGCTGTCCAGGTCCGGCGGGCAATCTCCGCCGCCACCGCCACCAGGACCGCCGCCGCCCGGAGGGTGTACCGGCGGGAAGAACTTCATCGTCATCCTGACTTCGAGTACCTCAAGCACCGGACTCGTCCAATCCTTTTTCATAGAAACAACTCCCTTCAAGATAGAATGTAGGTCTTCCTATTCAGATACAAATTGTATCATCATGGGCAAATTCAGATTAGCACCGCTCTATGAGCCTGTCAATAGAAAATACCGATTCTAACGAATCGGTACTTGGCGCTTCCTTTCCTATTTTGACGGCTCGTTTGGAAGGTGTCATGCCTTTGCGCCCAGCGGGATTACGTCGATCGGACCAGATGCTCCCGCGTCAGGCTGTAGATGCGATGATGTTCCCAAACGCCGTTGATTTTTAAGTAGTATTCGGCCAGCCCCTCGTATTTGAATCCATTTTTTTCGATGACGCGAATCGATGCCAGGTTGCGCGGCATGACCGCAGCCTGAACGCGATGCAGCCCCGCCTCGCCGAACGCGAAGTCCACCGCCTGGCCGAGCGCCTCCGTCATAAGGCCGCGTCCGCCTTCCGCCTCGTCCATATAGTAGCCCAGCGTGCAGCTCTCCCATGCGCCATGCACGACATTGCTCAGATTCACGCGACCGACCAGCTTTTCCCGGTCCCGGAGGAAGATCCCGAAGCCGTACCCGCTGCCGCGTTCCCAATGCAGCTCGTCCTGATCGAGCATGTCGCGGATTCCCGCCGACGTGAACTCCCGCTCGGCGCGAACCGGCTCAAACGGCTTGAAGAAAGCGCGATTGACGCGCCGCAGCTCCAGCAGCGCAGTCGCATCCCCCGTTTTCAGCCTGCGTATGTATACGTTTGACATCGCTATTCCCCCTCCTTTCACCATTGCAAAAAAAGCTTCGCCTCTCCGAAGAAAGGCGAAGCCGGTCGGGCATTCCGCCCGTCGCTTTAATCCAACGTCGCTTCGTCCGGACCGAGCTCGCCGGTCGGCCAAGTCTCTTGAAGGCCATGCACAACGATCTCCAGACCGTCCGGGCCCTGCTCCTGAGCGGACATTCGGATGCCGTCCGGCAGCGGCTCGCCGGTCAGCAGCCGGCAGGCCATCTCCGGATCGTTCAGCGCGAGCAGCCGGAAAGCCTCGTCCTCCGCCGCGCGCTCCTTGATTTTGTTCACGTAGGCGTACGCTTGCTCCAATGACCAGCTCATCGCCGTCACTCCTCGCTAATCGGATTTCCGGTACTGCTCATTATTTATCCAGAAATCCGCCTCGCATACCACCTGCCGGCCGATTTGTCCGCGAAAGGCAAGAAGAACCGACGGCATTCGCGGTGAGCGCAGCCTTTAAACTTTAATCTCCAGCAGCTCGTACTGGATCGTACCTACCGGCGCTTCGACGCTGACCGCGTCGCCTACGGACTTGCCCATCAACGCCTTGCCGAGCGGGCTCTCATACGAGATTTTGGAAGCCAAGACGTCGGCTTCGGCGGGCCCTACGATCCGGTATTCGATAATCTCGTCGAATTCCTTGTCTTTGAGCACGACGGACGAGCCGATGGATACGGCGTCCCCTCCTGCGCTCTTGACGACGCGCGCCTTTTTCAGCATGCGATCGATCGTCAGTATGCGCGTCTCCATGAAGGCTTGCTCTTCCTTCGCGGAATGGTACTCGCTGTTCTCCTTCAAGTCCCCGTAGCTGATCGCCGTCTTGATCCGCGCCGCCAGCTCCCTGCGCTTCACCGTCTTCAGCTCTTCCAGCTCCTGCTCCAGCTGAGCTAATCCTTCCGCGGTCAAGATAACTTCATCGGATACCATTGGTCTGCCCCCATTAATTTTGATTTTAATTGCGTAACGCCGCCCTGATCGGCAAAAAAGTTCGGTTTTTGTAAGCATGGTTACAGAATTGACCTGCCCGCATCGGCGATAATGGAGAGCGAAGCCGTTCAAAGGAGAACCCCTTATGTACCGAACCTTCAAAAAAATGCTGCTCATCGGCCTCTGCGGCGCACTTGCGCTAGCCGTCGCCTGGCACCTGGTGAACGAAGCCTTCTGGAACGGCCCTCCCAAGCGGCAGGTGTCTTCCTCCTCCCTCAGCGGGAGCCCATCAGTCGTTCGAACAACTCATTATAGCATAGCCTAATCTTCGTTTTCGCGTGCAAGCCGAAGCCGTCGCATCCGACCGTTGACAAACGGGCCGAGGTGCTATATTTTTGTTGTACATACAAATGAATTGAGGGATACACGATGACGGACGCCTTGCCCGACGAAGGCTTTTTGCAGAGCTGCCTGTTTTTCACCGCGAACCGGCTCGGCCGGGCGATCACGCGCATTGCAGAGGAAGAGTTCGCGCCGACCGGCTTGACGCCGATGTACGGCTATGCGATCCGGCTCGTCAACGGAAGGCCCGGCATCACGCAGAAGGAGCTGGCGGAAAAGCTGAGCATCGCGCCCTCCACGCTGACGCGGTTCATCGACAAGCTCGAGACCAAGCAGCTCGTCCGCCGCAGCGTACAGGGCAAGACGGTGCTGCTCTATCCGACGCCCAAGGGAGAGGCGCTGGAGGGCGAGATCCGGCTTGCCTCCAAGCGCTTGAAGGCCAGATACAAGGAAATTCTGGGCGATGCGGCCGCCGATGCGCTATCCGACGGCATCTTGACGGCCGGCACGCGGCTGGAGAAGGGGGTAGCCGCCGATGCGCGCGAAAACTGACAAGCAGGAAGCGGGCGGGGGTGAAACGAGCGGCGGTACGGCGGGCGAAGTGAATACGAGGAGCGCGGCGAGCGGCGGTTATACGAGCAGAGAGGATAGCAGAGGTGCTTCGAGGAACGAGGATAGCGGAGGTGCTTCGAGGAACGAGGATAGCGGAGGTGCTTCGAGGAACGAGGATAGCGGAGGTGCTTCGAGGAACGAGAATAGCGGAGGTGCTTCGAGGAACGAGGATAGCGGAGGTGCTTCGAGGAACGAGGATAGCGGAGGTGCTTCGAGGAACGAGGTGGATGAAGGTATTACGATTGGCGCCGATAGCGGAATCGCCTCCACGCGCGACGGGAGATTCCACTACGGCTGGGTCGTGCTTGCCCTCACCTTCGCCACGCTGATCGTGTCGGCCGGGGTCCGTTCGATGCCCAGCATCTTCATGCTGCCCTTCGAGCAGGAATACGGCTGGAGCCGCAGCGGCATCTCGAGCGTCATCTCCGTCGGCATCCTGCTGTACGGCCTGATGGGTCCTTTCTCCGCGGCGCTGCTCCTGCGCTTCGGCATCCGCCGCATGACCGTGCTCTCGCTGGCCGTGCTCGCAGCCGGGCTGCTGGCCACGCCGTACATGACGGCGTTGTGGCAGTTCGAGCTGCTGTGGGGCGTCGTATCGGGGCTCGCGACCGGCATGATGGCCAACGTGCTCGGCGTCACGGTCGCGGGCCAGTGGTTCGCGCATCGCCGCGGCCTCGTCGTCGGCATTCTGACGGCCAGCGCCGCGACCGGACAGCTGCTGTTCCTGCCGCTGCTCGCGCGCATCACGGAGCAGGCGGGCTGGCGGTACGCCGTCTATGCGTCCGTCGGCGCGACGCTCGTCGTGCTGACCGCCGTCGCGATCTGGATGCGTAACCATCCCTACGACGTAGGCGCTGCATCGTACGGCGAGACGCGTATCGCGAAGCCGGCGCCGTTTCGCGGCAACCTGTTCCTCGCTCCGCTTGCGGCCCTGAGAGAGGGGGCGCGCACGAAGACGTTTTGGCTGCTCAGCGGCACGTTTTTCTTTTGCGGCTTCTCGACGAACGGCCTGATCGGCGCCCACTTGATCCCCGCATGCGGCGATTTCGGCATCCCGGAAGTAACGGCCGCGAGCATGCTCGCTCTAATGGGCCTGTTCGACCTCGTCGGCACGACGCTCTCCGGCTGGCTGTCCGACCGCTTCGACAGCCGCAAGCTGCTGTTCTGGTACTATGGCCTGCGCGGCTTGTCCTTGCTCTTCCTGCCCTACGCCCTGGGCGCGGGTCAGCCGCAGCTCACGCTGTTCACCGTCTTCTACGGGCTCGACTGGATCGCGACCGTCCCGCCGACCGTCAAGCTGTCGCAGGACGCCTTCGGCAAGGAGCGGGCCGGCATGATCTTCGGCTGGGTCGTCGTCACCCACCAGCTCGGCGCCTCCGTCGCGGCCTATGCGGCCGGTACCGTCCGGGAGTGGCTCGGCAGCTATCAGGTGCCGTTTTTCGCGGCAGGCTTCGTCTGTCTGATCGCGGCGCTCATGGCGCTGCGCATCGCGAAGCAGCGCGCGGCCGTGCGCGGAGCGGCGGCCTGAGGGTGCTGCCATGGCACAACCAAAAGGCCTTTGCAGCCCGCATGCCGGATTTTCCGGAAGTTGCGTGCCGTGAAGGCCTTTTACATGCCGTGACTCGAGCGATATTCCTGCAGATATGCATCTTTTTATCGGCCAGCATCCGTGGCTGCGGCAAGTACCTGCATATATACAGGTTTTCCGGCGGTGAGCCGGCTTTTGAAGACAATTCTGTTTAAATGCCTGCATATTTGCATTTATTTCGAGCAATTTGTCGCACACTCGGAATTTACCTGCAGATATGCAGCTTTTCATGCCGCCCTGACCACTGCATGATTTCGCACACCTCTACCCGCGGCATTTTTTCACTCGCCGTTGCTCCTAAACCCGCCCTACCACTCCTGCCGGGCCAGCAGCGACGACAGGAACACCAGCGCGAGCCCCTGACCCCAGCCCTGGATGCGCTTCTCCGACGTGTCCTTGTAGCCCTGGACGTCTCGCATGACGGCGGTTCCGGCCGATACGCCCGAGACCATGCCGTCCTCGGTGATCCGGTCCAGAATGCCGCGTACGGAACGGTTCACGGACTTGTTGTACAAACGGCCGCGCGACAGCAGCGCTGCGGCGATGCCGGCCGAGCCCGACGTCTCGAAATAAGACGACGGATCGTCCAGCACGGTGTGCCACAGCCCCGTCTCCTCGTCTTGCAGCCGCACGAGCGTGCTCAGTTGATCCCGCAGCGAGCCCTCGATGATCATAAACGACGCATGGTGCACGTCGACGAGCTCGAGCGCGCGCGCCATCGTCAGCGCCGCCCAGGCATTGCCCCGCGCCCAGAAGACGCCGGACATATGATTGCCGCCAATATTGTCCCAGCCATGGTAGTACAAGTTCGTCCGGGGGTCCTGCAGGCAGTTCTCGTGTCCGTGATACTGGCGAATGCCGTCCATAATGTAGTCCTGCCGGCCGAGCAGATGACCGACACGCAGCAGGAAGTAGCCCGCCATGAACATCGTGTCCACCCATGCCTGCTCCGGAAAGTCGTACGTATGCGAGTTGACCGTGTGCTGAAAGATGCCTTCGCCGAAGCGCACCGCCTCGTGCGTGAGGAATTCCGCCATCTCCGTCGCCTTATCCAGGTACAGCTGCTCGCCCGTAGCCTTATGCAGCGTGAGCAGCGAATGTCCCACCGAGACCGCGTTAACCGTCAACCTGGGAATGCCGTCCTCCAGCTGTTCGTCGACCCACGCCTTTAACTTTTCCACATACGCCTTGTTCCCGGTCGCCTCGTAGGCTTCGCATACGCCATAGAAGGCGACGCCCGCCGGCCAATCCCAGTTGAAGTCCATACGGAAAGTGCGGTCGACCACCTTATCGATTGCCGCGCGCACTTCCGCCTCGTCGAATTGCAATGCTGGCATGTCCGTTTCCCCCTTTGCGCCGATCATTATTTGAGTCCGCTGGTGCTGATGCCTTCCACGATATAACGCTGGAAGACGAAGAAGATAAGGAAGATCGGGACGAGCGACAGCGTGGCCATCGCGAACATGCCGCCCCAGTTGTTGACCGAATCGCCGTCGAGGAACATCTTGAGCGCCAGCGACACCGGATACAGCTTCGGATTGTTCAGGTACAGCAGCGGGTTGATGAAGTCGTCCCATCTCCAGTAGAAGGAGAAGATCGCGGCCGTGACGATCGACGGCACGATGAGCGGCAGGACGATACGGAAAAAGATGCCGTACTTGCTGCAGCCGTCCATCTTGGCCGCCTCGTCGAGGTCGTGCGGGATTGTGCGGATGAACTGCATAATCAAGAATACGAAGAACGGTACGGCGAAAAACTGCGGCACGATGACCGGTTTGAACGATGACAGCCAGCCGATCTTGGAGAACATCACGTACTGCGGAATCATCGTGACGTCGTGCGGCAGCATCATCGTCATCATCATGCAGCCGAACCAGAAGCCCTTGCCCGCGAACGGGATGCGCGCGAAGCCGTAAGCCACGACCGCAGAGGACGCGACCGCGCCGATCGTCGAGATCACCACGATGATGAGCGAATTTTTAAAGAACGTCGTGAACGTATTCCCCGCAAAGCCCGCCCAGCCACTCCGGTAGTTCTCCCATGCGATCCGGCTCGGGATCAAGTTGTACGCCTGCGAGAAAATCTCGCCGTTCGGTTTCAGAGAGCTGGAGATCATCCACAGAATCGGGTAGATCATGACGAGTGCAAGCAGGCCGACGATAAGATGGAATAAGATCGGTTTCCACCGTTTGCCCGGATTCGGCGCAATCTTCGTTTTTGCGGGGCTGCCCGCCAGCATCGCTTTTGCCGGAACCGCCATCTTAGCTCTCTCCCTTCGATTCGTAATGGACCCAGTACTTGGACGTCTGGAACAGAATCAGCGCGATGATGCCGACCGTTAGCAGCATGACCCAAGCCATGGCCGAGGCGTAACCCATCTGGGTAAATTGAAAAGCGCGTTTGTACAGGTACAACGAGTACAGCAGGGTACTGTCGAGCGGGCCGCCTTCGCCGCGGGAGATGACGTAGGCCGGCGTGAAGGTCATGAACGCGGAGATCGTCTGCATGATCAGGTTGAACAGGATGATCGGGCTCAGCATCGGCAGCGTGATTTTGAAGAAGCGGCGGACCGGGCCCGCGCCGTCCACGTTCGCGGCTTCGTGCAGCGATGCCGGGATGCTCTTGAGGCCGGCCAGGAAGATCAGCATCGAGGAGCCGAACTGCCAGACCGAGAGGGCGATCAGCGTCCAGATGGCCGTACCCGGCGAGCCGATCCAGGACGTGGTCGCATGGGCGCCGAACAAGTTCAGGAACGAGTTGAGCAGACCTTTGTCGCCGAACACTTGCGTCCACATGATCGACACGGCGACGCTGCCGCCGATCAACGAGGGCAGATAATAGGCGGAGCGGTAGAGGCCGATGCCGCCGATCGCCTTGTTCAGCAGCATCGCCACCGCCAGCGCGAATGCGAGCCGCAGCGGCACGCTCGCGACCACGTACGTGAACGTGACCCGCACCGATTTCCAGTATTGATCGTCGCCGGAGAACATCGTCTTATAGTTGTCGAACCCGACCCAATTCGGCGCCTCGAACAGGTTGTAGTCGGTGAACGAATAATACAGCGATGCCAGCATCGGGAACATCGTGAAGATCAGGAAGCCGATAATAAAAGGCGCGGTGAACAAGTATCCGACCAAATGATTGTTTTCCCGGAACTTTGTCATCTCGATCACTCCAATCTTGGTCGCGTACGCGAATGTAAGCGTATACCTTATACTCTAATTATAAATTTCAGGCCCAAAACCAGAAGGCAAAAAACCGTTCTCTTTGTTCAAAAAACAGGCCTCCCGCGGGTGGGAGGCCTGTTTTTGGGAGCTTCATCGGGCGGATAGACAGGCAGACAGACAGGCAGGCGAGGCAGACGTAAGCGAAGCCGTACTCTTTACCCTTAGGGGGGCCGGAGTTCGGCTAGTCTGTAAACTGTTGATCTACGTTGACAAGCTCACACTCGTAAGGCGCATCCCCCTTATTGCTCTGCATGCATACTTGTGTAGTCTGGCAGCTGATCACCGCTTTTCACACACATACCGCAAAAAACGGCCCCGCGCGATTGTTCGCGCAGGGACCGGCTCAGTGCCCGCCCGATAACCGGACGGCTTGAAGTCATTTGTTTTTCGCCAGAATCGCGTTCGCTTTCTCGCGGAACTCCGCTGCACCCTTTTCGACGGTAATCTGCTTATACAAAATCTTCTCGACCTCGGCCTTGAGCAGCGCGTCGACTTCGACGGCGCCCACCGGGTTCGGCGGGTTCATCTCGCTGCTGTTCTTCTCCGCCCAAGCGACGTAGTCGAACACTTTGGTCTGCTCCGGCGTCAGGTTTGGACGGATCGCTTCTTGAACCTTGGACGATACCGGCACGCCGCGCTCGCCGAGGATAACCTTGTTCGCTTCGACGTCGTTGATGAAGTAGTTGATGAAGTCGATGGCGGCATCCTTCACTTTGGACGAGTTGGCTACCGTAAAGTACATACTAGGCTTCAGGAAGAGCGCCTTGTTCGAATCCCAGCCCGGGACCGGCAGCAGATCGAGCTCGCGCTTCGCCGCGGCGGAGATGCCGATGAACTGGTTGGACCATTGGTTCGACGACAGCGCCGTGCCGAGCGCCACGAGATCCTCTTCGGGCGTTCCCTTGCTCTGCGACAGCTTGTCGAGCGACAGCGTGTAGCCCTTGTCGTACCATTCCTGATACTTGTTGTAATAATCGATAAAGAGCTTGTCGTCGTCGTAGCCGAGCTTCGTACCGTCCGCCGCATACAGCAGCTTGCCTTGGCCGCGCAGGTAGAACGGGAAGAAAACGTCATGACGCAAATCGCTGAACAGCAGCTTGCCCTGTGCCTTCGCCTTGTCTCCGAGCGCGACGAACTCATCCCACGTCCAACCTTTGTCGGCTGCCGGCTCTTCGATGCCGAGCGACTTCAACATGGCCGGGTCGACCATCATCGTGAGCGCGTTGGAACCTGCGTTCATCGCGTACAGCTTGCCGTCGAGCTTGCCGCCGGCGAGCGTCGTCTCGGCTACCGAGCTCACATCGAGCTTGCCGCTCTCGGTGTACGGGGTCAGATCGGCCAGCTGGTTGCGGCCCGCATACTGGTTAAGATAGGAGATATCCATCTGGATGACGTCGGGCAGCTGGTTGGCCGCCGCTTGCGGGGCGAGCTTCTTCCAGTAATCGTCGAACGCCGCGTATTCCGGCTCGATCGTCACGTTCGGGTGCAGCTTTTCATACATGTCGATCACTTTGAGCGTGTAGTCGTGGCGCGATTGTCCGCCCCACCAGGCTACGCGCACCGTGACCGGCTTGTCGTCGCTCTTGGCCGTCGCGCTCGCGCTGCTTGCGGCGCTGCCGGTTGCGGCAGCACTGCTCGCGTTGCCATCGTTATTCCCGGAGCCGCAGGCGGCAAGACCGACCATCAAGCTCGCGGCGACCAGCGTCGTCGTTAATTTCTTCATATTTCGTTCCTCCCCCAGGATCGATGAATGCCGTAATTGATAGTGCTTACATTTACTATTATTGCGTTTATGCGGGAGGATTTTAACTCAAAAAACAGAGGTGTTTGTATAAAAAACAGAGTTCGGAAAGCGCTTTATCGGTGTGCCTCGCAGGCTTCTGCCATGCATGATTCTTGTGCATGATCGCGATGCCGGCCACCGCCGCGCCACCGGGAAGATCCATCTCCCACAGGTCTTGTGCATGCAGCCGCCGCCGCGAACGAGCAAGCCCGCTCCTTTAGCCCAAGCTCTTGATATATTCCGAAGGCGTGCAGCCTGCGTATCTTTTGAAAATCTGGCTGAAATACTGCGGATTATCCCCAAAGCCCAGCCGCTCGGCCAGCTCGAAGATTTTCACGTCGGGCTCGGCGGCGATGTCCGCCATCGCCTGCTTGATGCGCGACTGGGTGACGAAGGCGGAAAACTTTTCTCCCGTTTCTTTTTTGAAAAGCTTGCCCAAATAATCGGCGTTCATGTACAGCATTTCCTGCGCCACCCAGTTCAGCGACAGCTCCGGATTGGCAAGCTGGGCCTCGACGATCGCGATCACCTTGCGCACGATAGCGCTATGCTTGTTCACGTTCTGCTCGTAGTTCCATCGCGCGATCTCCTTGGCCGCCTCTTCCAAAAAGGCTTGAATCGCATGGAGCGTCGTCAACTCGACCAGCGCGGGTAACTTTCGGTAATAGTCGCCCATTCGCCCAGGCTCGCACAGCCGGATCAGCGCGACGAACTGCTGAAGCACGTACGACTTGGCGACGCCGATGTCGAGCTGGGCTTCCTTCAAGCCGCCGATGAATTCGGTCAGCGCGGCCTCAGCCTCCTCGAGATTACCCGATCGCACGGCCATGCACAGCCGTTCTTCGTCGTACGCGAACGAATCGTCCCGGCTCGGCAAAAGCGTATCCTTGCGCGTGATCAGGCTGCCCTCCTCGACGTAGAAGCCGTAGTTCAGGCAGGACAACGTCTCCCTGTACAAACCGCGCGCGTTGGTAATGTGATCGGGCTCGCTTAGCGCGACCGTCGTTTTCAGCTTATAGTAGCTTTGGAAAATATCGCGTATGCGGCCCAGCTTGTGCTGGAGCCCTTCGCCGTCGCCTTCCTCCCGGATGACCAGCAGCACATGATCGCCGATGGTCGTGCTGAGCAGCGGCTGCGCGAGCACGTCGCCCGCGATGTTCCGCACCGCGAACAGATGCTCGAACTCGAACGGCGCTTGCAGCTGGAACAGGATCAGCCGCACCCGGTAATCGTAGTCGAGCTTGAACAGCTGTCTGTACCGCTCCCAATCCCGGATGCCGAACGTCTTGTTCGTCACGAACTCCTTCAGGAATTGCTCTTTGACGTGCGGCATGACGGCATCCATCTCTGTCTTCATTTGCTGCAAAAACGCTTCGCGCCGCGCCTCCTGGCCGAGCTCGGCGATCAGCTCGGCGAGCGCGCCGGCGATCTTGTGCTCGTTGGTCGGCTTGAGGAGATAATGCTTGACGCCGTAATGCATCGCGCGGCTCGCATATTCGAATTCGCCGAAGCCCGACAGCACGATAAACCGGATATGCGGGTAAGCTTCGCTCGCTTTTTCCACCAGCTGCAAACCGTCCATGATCGGCATCTTGACGTCCGTGATGACGATATCCGGCGCGAGCTCCGCTATTCGCTCGAACGCCTCCGCGCCGTTGCGCGCCGTGCCGGCGAGAACGGTGCCCGCCGAAGCCCAATCGACGATGCGGGAGATGCCTTCCAAAATGAGCCGTTCGTCGTCTACCAGCAATACCTTGTACATGGTCAATCCTCCTTCATTCCGCTCGACTCGATCCGCGCATCCTCGGCGGGCAGCGCCAGCGTGACGCGGGTGCCGCGTCCCGGCTCGCTCTCCACGCGGACGCCGTAGGCTTCGCCGAACGCGATCTTGATGCGCTCGTCGATGTTGAGCAGGCCGATGCCCCTGCCCTGGCCTCGTGCTTCTCCGCTGCGGAGCCGCTCCAGCATGCGGGTGTCCATTCCCGGCCCCGAATCCTCGACGGTCAGCAGCAGCCCCTCCGAAGATGACTCCCTGGCGCGGATCACGATTCGGCAGGGCGACATCGAAGGCTCAACCGCGTAGTTGACGGCGTTCTCGAGTAAAGGCTGCAGCGTCAGCTTGGGGATGGTGCGCCCCAGGAGCGCGTCCGGAATGTCCGTTTCGAATTCCAGGCGTTCCTCGAACCGATACTTCTGGATCGTCACGTAGCTTTCCACGAGCCCCAGCTCCTCACGCAGCGGGATAAGCGGGTCGCCGAGCGAGATCGAATTGCGCAGCAGGAAGCCGAGCGCCTCGACCATCTGAGAGATTTGCGGCTGCCGGTTGATCTTGGCCATCCAATTGATCGACTCGAGCGTGTTGTACAAAAAATGCGGATTGATCTGCGCCTGAAGCGCCTTGAATTCGGTTTCTTTCACCAGCAGCCGGCTCTTGAAATTCTCCGTAATCAGCGTGTTGATGCGCTCGATCATGATGCGGAACGAACGGTGCAGCAAGCCGACCTCGTCGCGCGGCACGCTGGCCGTGTCCATCGACAAAAGGTTGGCTTCCTCGAAGTTGCCCCGTTCGGCGAGCCGCATGCGGGCGATCAGATCGTCAATCGGGCGTGTCATGCTGCGCGAAAACCGGAAGCCCCACGCGATCACCACGACGAGGAGACCGACGAACACGAACACGACGAGCTCCTTGATGAAAATGATGCGTTCGAAGATTTGGTTGAACGGCGTCAGGTTGAAGTACATCCAACCCGAATTGCCCGATTCGATATGCGATACGAAGTACCGTTCGCCGCCGAAGCTGCCGACGAAATACCCGCTGCCGTTACGGCTCTCCTGCTCGTCCAACCCGACGTCCGCAAACGCAGGATGAACGGGATATACGATGTCCGAGCCGGACCGGATAAGCAGCTCGCCTTCCGCAGGCGCATTTTCGCGCACGATTCGCTCGATATTGATGCGGATGACGAGCATGCCGAGCCGCTTGAGGCTGAAGTCGGTGCCCTCGTAAGCCCGCACCTTTCTCGCTGTGACCAGCGCATTGTCGCTCTCGTCCGGATAGAGCAGCACCTGCTCCCCCTCCGCCCGGTCGGACCGGCTTAACAGGTCCGCGACTTTCGCGTCGTTCAGCGCCTTGATGTTTCCCGCTGCATTCTCGTGGCCGAGCGCATCGTACAGCTGGATCGAGAGCAAGTACGGCTCCGTGCCGGTATAGTTGAGCAGCCGGTCGACGAGATCGCGCCGCAGCAGCAGCCGGTCGTAATCGCTGGTCTCCGGATTCGCGATTTTCTTCAGCAGCGACTGGACCTGTCCGTCCGCCATCACGTTGTACGAGATCTGCCGGATGCGCTTCAGCTCCGCTTCGATGGCGGAGGAGGACAGATTCAGCACCTGCGACGACTTGGTGTAAATCTGGCTGTCGTAAATGGAAAACGCGTACTGCTGCACGAGCAGCGTCGCGGAAAAAGAAAGCGCCACGATGAGCGCAATCAGCAAGGACAGCTTGTTGCGTATCCGCATGTTGCGGTAAAAATCGAATCCGAACCGTTTGCGCATCGGAATATGCTCCTTCGCGGGAGGACGGGCTTCAGGAACGCCGGAGCACGCGGACAAGCAAGCGCCGCTCGGCGGACAAGCCGGCCGTTAAGCCTCATTTTACTACACATCTCGGCATCTCCGCCCCGCTGCGAATCAGGGGGAAATGTTCAAAATTCAGAGGAATCCGCCGGGGCCGGCGAGCATGCTAAGAAAAACCGTCCGCGTAGATCGCAGATCGCCCTGACGGTCCTTTAAGTTTGGCGGATATCCGCAACTGGAGTGGCGCGGAATGCCTGTCGATGGCTCATCCGACATCCTTTCCAATGGGTCCGCGTATCGTCAATGGGCCCGCGTATCGTCGCCCGCGCCGTTCTTTCGCGGCAATGCCTGCAAATATACATCTATTTCCGCCGATGTCGACCCTTTTAAACAGGATAGATGCAAAAGCGCAGTTATTTTACGCCTTCAGCCGGATTTCCGGCTTGCGTATTGCATTTACCTGCACATTTGCAGGAATTTCATCAAGTGTCGCGTGTCGGCTGAAAATACATGTACAAATGCAGGCTTTATAAACCGCCAAACTTTCGAAAGCTCCAGTATGTGGATAGCGCGCTTCATTGTCCGCGAATGCCGCCCCCTATACTGTCTGTTCTTCAAAAAAAGGGATAAAGCAGAATTATCGCTCTGCTTCATCCCTTTTGGCCGGCTATGCTGCTGCGTATCGATTACAGATTGTCGACCGGCGCAACGCCCGTGAACGGAATCTCGCCGAACAACGCGCGTACGAACGCCTCGTGGGAAGCCGGCACGTTGCTGTACGCATTCACGGCGACCGGCGCCATGTCGAAGTAGTCGGCGATGAGGTACGGCGAGCCGAAGGAGGCTACGACTGTCTTATCCCTGCCGGCCGTCAACGCGCTCCAGCAAGCGGAGGCTTCCTCGGCGCTGAAAGCGAGCGGCCCCATCGGATGATGATGCCGCAGGATCGGCGCATAGACGATCAGGTCGACCTCCGGCTCCCGCTCGATCAGATCCTCGTACCAGACGTTGCGGATGAGTTCCGCCTCGACACCTCGCCGCTCGAACGCTTCCTTGAGCGTGATCAGGTCGTCGTAGTCGGCCGTCGACGGACTGATGCCGATGATGAGCGCCTTGCGCACCGCGCTGGACGCCAGCGGCAGCAGGCCGTCCTCGTCTCGGACGAGCGTCAGCGCACCCTCCGCTACGCTTTGCGCCGTGCGCTCCGCGAAGGCGGCGATGTCGGCTTGTTCCAGGCTGACACCCGGTACCTCCACCTCATAAGCAGGCTCGCTCGTTGCGGAAGCTTCGCCGCGCGCCGCGATCGCAGGCGCTTCTTCCTTCGCCGCCAGCACGCCGAACCGACGCTTCATTTGCAGCACGCGCTCCACCGCATCGTCCAGCCGTTCCATCGTCAGCTCGCCCGTCTCCAGCGCTCTTTCCGCCGCCTCGAAGTACGTCAGCTCCGGCCACAGCAGCATGTCCGTCCCTGCGTTCAGCGTGTGCAGGTAAGCCTCGTTGCGCTCGTACCATTTCAGATAGCCGCCCATGATCAGCGCGTCGCTGACGATGGCGCCCTTGAAGCCCATCTGCTGCTTAAGCAGCACATCGCTCAGCTCCGCAGACAGCGTCGCCGGCAGGTAGCGGCTGCCAAGAGCGGTCTGTGACTGGAACGCGGGCAGCGCGATATGCCCCGTCATGATGGACGCGACCCCGTCGTCGACGAGCGCCTGGAACACCGCGCCGTGCTGCGCGAGCCATTCCTCGCGCGACAGCGAATTGACCGTCGTCGACATATGCTGATCGCGATAGTCGACGCCGTCGCCCGGGAAGTGCTTCGCCGTCGCCGCCAACCCGTAATCCTGCATGCCTCGCACGACCGCCTTCAAGAGCGGAATTGCCCAAGCGGGCTTGTCGGAGATCGCCCGGATCGCCGTAATCGGATTAAAGCGGTTGACGTTCAGGTCGGCGACCGGCGAGAACGTCCAGTTCACGCCCGCAAGACCCGCCTCAAGCGCGGTCGCCTTGCCGTAATCGTACGCGAGCTGCTCGCTGCGCGTGGCGCCGAGCGCCATCGGAAACGGCAGCTTCGTGAGGCCGGGAATCATGCTGCCGCAGCCATTTTCCAGATCCGAGGCGAAGATGAGCGGGATGCGGGTCGCCGCCCGATACTGCTCGGTCGCTTCTTTTACCTGCTCGAAGCCGTTGCTTGTCATGACATCCTTGATAATCTCGGCGCCGACAAAAAAGCCGCCAACCGGGTAACGCTCCAAAAAGGCTTCAAGACTGCCGTGCTTTTCAATTTCTTGCGCCCGGCCGGACAGCAGGACGACGGTCTGCCCGATTTTCTCCCTGATGGACAAGTCCGCGAGCCTGACGTCGAGAAGCGCCGAATCGTTGTTCGTAAGCAAGGTACTCTCCCCTTCCAAGCATGCATGCCGGTCGTGCCGGCCTTTGCGCTGTAAGTGCGTTCATCGACCAGTATGGGGTCTTGGGCGGGGCGCGCCTACTGTAAAATATCCAATTTTGTTGCCTGACGGACTGTCCATTTTTAACTTTACTGTACGGAGGCGGACAGGACGAAAAAAAGAAGCGCTCCAGCGTCATGAAAATGACTTGGGGCGCTTCTTCAACTGTCTAATCGGCCAACGCGACGGATTACAGGATGACGCCATCCTTAAAAATGGCGATCTCGCGGAATCCGTTCCGCTCGTTGTTCGTCTGCTTCTCGCCGGAGGCGAGCGAGACGATCTGCGCGAGCAGTTCGTCCCGCAGCGCGTCCATGCTCATGCCCTCGATCAGACGGCCCGCGTTGAAGTCGATCCAGTTTTTCTTGCGGGCCGCGAGCTGCGTGTTGGTGGCGATCTTCACGGTCGGTACCGGGCCGCCGAACGGCGTGCCGCGCCCGGTCGTGAACAGCACGACATGCGCGCCCGCGGCGGACAGGGCGGTGACCGAGACGAGATCGTTGCCCGGCGCCTGCACGAGATTGAGCCCCGGCTTGCGCGAAGGTTCGCCGTACGCCAGCACGTCGGTGACCGTCGCGTGGCCGCCTTTTTGCGTACAGCCGAGCGACTTCTCCTCGAGCGTCGTGATGCCGCCGTCCTTGTTGCCCGGCGACGGATTCTCGTAGATCTCCTGGCCGTGGCGGATAAAATAATCCTTGAAGTCGTTGACGAGCTTCACGATGTCCCCGAAAACGGCCTCGTCGGCCGCACGCTCCATGAGAATCGTCTCCGCGCCGAACATCTCCGGCACCTCGGTCAGCAGCGCCGTGCCGCCGACCGACGTGATGGCGTCGGCCACCCGGCCGACGAGCGGGTTGGCGGTGATGCCGGAGAAACCGTCGGAGCCCCCGCATTTGAGCCCTATGCGGAGCTTGGACAGGGGCACCTCCGTCCGGGTGAAGCGCTCCGCGTAATCGACCAGCTCGCCGATCAGCGACAGCCCCTCTTCCAGCTCGTCTTCGACCTCCTGCGACTTCATAAACTTCACGCGCTCGGGGCTGTAATCGCCGATGACCTTCTTAAAGGCGTCGACCTGGTTGTTCTCGCAGCCGAGGCCGATGACGAGCACGCCGGCCGCGTTGCCGTGACGCACGAGCGCAGCCAGCAGCTTCTGCGTGGCGGTCAGGTCGTCTCCGAGCTGCGAGCAGCCGTACGGATGCGGAAAGTGGAACACGCCGTCGATGCCTCGCCCCTCGAACTGCCGCGACGCCAGACGGGCGAGCGTCTCGCACGTCTTGTTGATGCAGCCGACGGTGTTCACGATCCAGATCTCGTTGCGGATGCCGACTTCGCCGTCGTCGCGTACGTAGCCTTTGAAGGTGGATTGTCCGACGGGAAAGGCAGTCTCCGGGGATGCAGATTGCGCAGCGGTTCCACCGGGCGGATCGCCGGGTGCCGAATCCGCTGCGAACGCGCCGCCTGCTTCTGAGAGCGGCTTATACGTATAATTCAGCACCGCGCCGAGACCCGTCTTGAGATTGTGCGTATGCACCCATTGGCCGGCCGCGATGTCTTCCTTCGCGATGCCGATCGAATAACCGAACTTGTTCACGTGCTGTCCGGCCGCGACCGGCCGGATCAGCAGCTTGTGCCCGCGCGGCACGTCCTGCAGCGCGCGCACCGTGCCCTCGACGCCCGCGCCGTCCGACCAATCTACGGTCTCCCCGGCAGGAATGTCGCGCAGCGCGATCGCCACCTGGTCGCGCGGATTCAGCACGACGGTGTCGCTCGCTGCGACAGCCGCAACGGTTGCCGCTGCCGATCCTGCTGCTTCGGCACCGCCAACGATGCCGGCCGCCGCCTGCGTCCTATCCGTCTCGCTCATGATGCGCTCGCCTCCATTTTCGTCAACGTTCCGGTCAGCGCCGCGCGCAGCCCTTCGATTTCAGCAAGATCCCGTCCCCACCAACCGGTGCGGCCGAGGATGTCCGCCACGAGAGCTTCCATTGCCAGCTCTCCCCGGTCCAGACGCGCCCATAGCCCGGCCAGGTCCGCCAGCGCCGCCGCGTCGTCGCGCAACGCAACGGGCTCGCCGTTCAGCCGGCTGCCCGAGAATCCGCCGTCCCCCGTCTCCCGTGCGCGGTACAGCCGCAGCAGCGAGGCGAACGCCTCCACGATCCGCGGCGGCAGTCCGCCGGTTCGCTCTGTGTATGCTTCAAGCGTCGGCAGCAGCCGCACCTTGAACTTGGACAGGCTGTTCAGCGCGATATCCGACAGCTTGTGCCGGACGTGCGGATTCGCGAAGCGCTCCAGCACCTCGCCCGCGTAGCGGCGCATGTCTTCCTCCGGCAGCGGCACCGACGGCACGATCTCGTTCATGATCGCGTCGCGGATCCATTCGCCGTAAACCGGATGCGTGACCGCCTCGCCGACCGTCTCCAGCCCGTTCAGCAGCCCGACGCTCGCCATCAGCGTGTGCGCGCCGTTCAGGATGCGCACCTTGCGCAACTGATACGGCCGCAGGTCGTCCGTCCACAGCACGTTCAGTCCGGCGCTCGCCAGCGGCAGCCGCGCGTCCAGCGCGGCCTCTCCCTCGATCGCCCACAGATGATACGGCTCCGCCGCATTAAGCAGCCGGTCTTCTGCACCCAGTGCAGCAAAGCGCGCCTCGGCCTCCTCCGCCG
This sequence comes from Cohnella sp. GCM10020058, assembly GCF_042683485.1. Classification (NCBI taxonomy): domain Bacteria; kingdom Bacillati; phylum Bacillota; class Bacilli; order Caryophanales; family Paenibacillaceae; genus Cohnella; species Cohnella sp. GCM10020058. The sequence goes on along the minus strand of NZ_JBHUJV010000009.1, from coordinate 521,943 downwards.
GATAACCGGTCACGATCCGGTCGACGAGATTGTTGAGAAAACGGTTGTGCTCGCGGATCCACGCTTTGAACGCCTCCGGCAATCCCCAGTCCTCCGCATGCCGCAGCACGATTTCCCGCAGTTTGTCGCCGTTGTGCTCGACCAGCTCGCATGGGAGCAGCAGCATTCCCTTCGCCGGATCGCCGCCGAACGTCTCGAACCGCCGGTACAGCAGCGCCGTCAGCTTGCCCGGATACGACAGAATCGGCCGCTCCGGCTGCCATTCGGACGCCTGGTAGACCAGCCCTGCCTCTGTCGTGTTGGAGACGACGATCTCGAGCGCCGGCTCTTCCCCCAGCGCCAGGAAACGATTCCACTCCGCGTATGGATCGACTGTCAGCGCGAACACCGAGACCAGGTCCAGCTCGTCGACCGGACGGCCGTCCTGCAGACCCCGAATCCACTGGTAATACAAGCCGTCCTGCTCCCGCAATTCGGCCAGCTTGACCGCGCCCGACGGTCGCGGTTGACAGACGACTACGCTGCCTTCGAACAGCCCCTGCCGATTGCACCGGTCGATCATCCAATCCGCGAAGCCCCGCAGGAAATTGCCTTCCCCGATCTGCAGCACCTTGACCGGATATGCCTTCATCCAGTCGTAACGCGCAACCGCCGCTTCGTTCAGCGTCACCCGGCTCAGACGAGGCAGCGTCGCCAAGTCCTCGGCAGTTGCTGCGTTCGCTGCGTCAGCGCGCTCCGCGCCCGCGCCCCCGCTCATACGCCGCTCTCCGTCCGCGCGATCTCGATGCGGGCGGCGTCGGCGTTGAACCGGAAGTAGGCTTCCGCGTTGCGGTAGCAGACGCCCTCGACAATCTCGCCGAGCAGCTCCGTGTTGGCCGGCACGAGGCCCGACTCGACCCATTCGCCGAGCAGATTGCACAGAATACGGCGGAAATACTCATGCCGCGGATACGACAGGAAGCTGCGGGAATCCGTCAGCATGCCGACGAATCGGCTCAGCAGCCCCATGTTCGCGAGCGACTTCAGCTGCGCGAGCATGCCGTCGATCGTATCGTTGAACCACCAGGCGGAGCCGAGCTGGATTTTGCCGGGAATGCCATCCCCCTGGAAGCTGCCGATAATCGAGGCCAGCACGTCGTTGTCCCCGGCGTTGAGCGAATACAGAATCGTGCGAGGCAGGCCGCCCTGCTTCTCGATCCCGTCGAGCAGCTTGACGAGCGGACCCGCGAGCGCGCCCGCGTTGATCGAATCGAAGCCGGTATCGGGGCCGAGGCGCTCGAACATCGCCGTATTGTTGTTGCGATGCGCATGGATGTGCAGCTGCATCGTCCAGCCGCGCGCGGCATACTGGCGGCCCAGGAACAACAGCGTAAACGTCTTGTACTGCGCCTCTTCGTGAAGGGACACGGCTTCCCCGCGCAGCGCCTTCTCGTAGATCGCCGCGGCCTGCTCCTGCGTCGCTTCCGCATGCATGACGGTATCGATCGCATGGTCGGACAGCAGGCAGCCGGTGTCGTGGAAAAATTGTACGCGCTCACCCAGCGCCTTCAAGAGCATGCCGTAGTCGGACAGCTCATAGCCGCAAGCCTCGCGAAGTCGGCCCAGCCAGGGGAGGAACGTCGCCCGGTTGATCTCCAGCGCCTTGTCAGGACGGAACGACGGGCGCACCTGGAATCCGTGGCGGTCCTCTTCGATCAACTTGCGGTGGTATTCGAGCGTGTCCGCCGGGTCGTCGGTCGTGCAGACGACGCGAACGTTCGAGCCGCGCACGAGGTCCTGCGGCGTGAAGCCGCCTCCGCTGATCTTGGCGTTCGCCTTTTCCCAGATGACCGGCGCGTTCTTCTCGTTGATCAGCTCGTCGATACCGAACAGGCGGCGCAGCTCGAGATGCGACCAATGATAGAGCGGATTGCCGATTGTCATCGGCACGGTTTTCGCATAGGCCAGAAACCGGTCGTAGTCGGAGACGCCGTCGCCCCCGGTGACGTATTGCTCCGGGATGCCGTTCGCGCGCATCGCCCGCCACTTGTAGTGATCCCCGTACAGCCACACCTCGGTCAGGTTCGCGAACGGTTCATTGTCGTAGATTGCCTTGGGATCGAGATGGCAATGGTAATCGATAATCGGCATCGGCGCAGCGAATTGCTCGTAAAGCATCGCGGCCGTATCGGTATTCAGCAGGAAGCGGTCGTCCATGAACGCTCTCACAGGATAATCAACCTCCACATCGTAATATGCAATCGCTTTCCATCCACAGCGTACCGCAAAAAAGGTTGGAAGTCTCCGCGATTTTTGCTTATATTATAAAAAATCAACTTATTTTGCTCGGATGCAGACGATCGAGCTCAGGTTAAAGCGGAAAGGAGAGGCGCGGATGTACGACGAGGCGGACGCTTTGACCTACGGCGACGAAGAATCGGACTTTTACTACCACCGCATACGCCGGACCCGGCCCTTCGAACGGACCAACCACTACCACCGCACGTACGAAATTTATTACCTCGTTTCGGGCGAGCGGCTCTACTTTATTAAAGAAGAAACGCATCATATCGCCGCCGGCTCGCTCGTATTCATCGACAAGCAGCAGGTGCACAAATCCTCGATGAAGGACTCGCACGCGCATGAGCGCGTCGTCATCAACTTCAGCGACGCCTTTCTGGGCATGGAGCGGCTGCCATACTACGACGAGCTGTTCCGCATGTTCCGCGGCGGATCGCGCGTCTTCCGCCTGTCGTCCTACGAGCAGACCGGCGTGCTCGCCCTGCTGAACCGGATGGGCGCCGAAATTGCAGGCCGTCAGCCGGGCTTCGAGACCGGGCTGCGCCTGCTTCTCGCGGAGCTGCTGCTGCTGGCTTCCCGGCTGCCGGATTCCGGCGACGAGGAAGGACAGGCTGCGGCCCATCCGCTTCACAGCAAGATCGCGGACGTCGTCAGACATTTGAATGCGCGCTACTCGGACAACGTGACTTTGCCGGACCTGGCCGCCCGCTTTTACATGAGCCCCTCTCACCTCAGCCGAACCTTCAAGGCGGTGACCGGCTTTACGCTGGTCGGCTATCTGAACCTGATCCGGGTGCGGGAAGCGCAGACGCTGCTGCGCGAAACGAACCGCAAGATCATCGACGTCGCGGCGGCGTGCGGCTTCGAGAGCGTGACGCATTTCGAGCGCACGTTCAAAAAGACGGCCAAGCTGACGCCGATGCAGTACCGCAAGCTGCACGATCGGCCGCATGGCTAGACCCGGACAGCCAAGCCCGCCCGGATTCGTCCCGGCGCCCGGACTAGCCGCAAAGACGCCACCCCGGACGGAGAGGCGCCTGTCGCTCATGCGCTTTGTATTATAATCGGTCTTTTTAATAAAACTTCACGAGCTCGTCGACCTTGACCGCCTGGCCGGTGCGAATCGACTTGTTCGCCGCGATACCCGTCAAAATGGAGCGCGCGCCGTCGACGTGATTCGCCGCGCGATGGTACTCGTCCTCCACCGGGACGCCGAAGATGTCATTCAGCAGCACCGGATCGCCGCCCCCGTGGCCACCCTCGCCCATCTCGAATTCGGCCTTGTACGGCTCGCCGAACATCGGGAACACGAGAATCGTGACGCCTTGCACCGCGCCCTCGAGCGCCTTGTCGCCACCCGAATTAACGTACGACTGCTCGACGATTTTCATCTCGATGCGGCCCTTCGTGCCGTTAAACGCGATCTGATAGCCCTCCCAAGGCAGGTAGGCGTTCAGCGAGTAAGTGAGCTGCGCTTTGTTCTTGTACTTTACGAGCACGCTCATCGTGTCCTCAATCGAGATGCCGTCGCCGAATACGCTCTGGTCGCGCCGATAGCCGTCCTCGGCCTCGGCGTCGAGATACATCGCCTTCAGATGCGGATTGTCGTCGAGCGGCAGGGCGAACGGATCGCCCGCGGCGTTGGGATTGCCCGTCGCGCGTTCGTAGAACTTGGTGACGCCGCGCTTCTCCGCATTTTCGCGGCCGTAGAAGAGCAGGTCGCCCATCGCGAACACGGTGTCCGGCTGCGAACCGATCCAGAAGTTCACCAGGTCGAAGTGGTGCGTCGACTTGTGCACGAGCAGGCCGCCGCTGTTGCGCTTGTCCCTGTGCCAGCGGCGGAAGTAATCCGCGCCGTGCTGCGTGTTCAGCAGCCATTCGAAGTGGATCGAAGTCACGTCGCCGATGACGCCGCTCGCGATCAGCTCGCGTGCCTTCGTGTGGTGGGGGGCGTAGCGGTAGTTGAACGTCACGCGCACGCTCCGTCCCGTCCGTTCGACCGCATCGAGAATTTCCTGGCACTTCTCCTCGTCGACCGTCATCGGCTTCTCGGTGATGACGTCGCAGCCAAGCTCCAGCGCGCGGATAATATACGTATGGTGCGTCCGGTCGACGCTCGTCACGATGACGGCATCCGGCTTTTCGGTCTCGATCATCCGTTCGAATTCATTGCTCTTATAGGTGCGTACCGCCGGATAGTCGTACTTTTCCGTCAGCAGCTTGTTCGCGTAGTCCATGCGGGTCTGGTTGATGTCGCAGAACGCGATCAGCTCGCTCGTCTCCCGGTACGAAGTGGCGATCGCCGAGTAAAAAAACTCCGCTCTCCCTCCTGCGCCTACCAGTACGTATGTCTTTTTTGCCATCTTTGCCATCTCTCCTCGTCTTTAAGGATCTTCTGAGGAAAATGTACCGCAAAATGTGCTTATTCGCTCCGCAATTTATGTTATTATTCTTGAAAACCCGCATTTTTTGTCCTCTGGGAGGCGATTGGCTTGAACTTGAGCAGCACGCTTCGATACGGAGACCCGCACGATCCTTTTTACGTAGAATACAATCGGAGGAAAGGCCATTATTCGATGGTCTCCGACCATATGCACGGACAGCACGAGCTTTATTACCTGCTCGGCGGCGAGAGGTTCTACTTCATTAAGGACCGCGCGTATCAGGTTCAGCCCGGAGACCTTGTCATCATCCCCGGAGACGAGGTCCACAAGACAAGCGATACCGGCGTGCCCAACCACGAGCGCGTCGTGCTCTATTATGACGAACGGTACTTTGCGCAGTTCGGCGAGTCTGAAGCCGCACTGCTGCGCTCGCCGTTCCTTGGCACCCGCCGCTTGCTGCGGCTTGGCGCCCCGGAGCGCCTGCGGATCGAACAGCTGCTGTACGGCATGCTGCGCGAGATTCAGGATCGCCCGCCAGGCAGCGAGCTGCCGATCCGGCATGCGGCTGCGGAGGTGCTGCTGTTCGCGGCCCGGCACGCGCTCGGCGCGGAGGCCGAAGCCGAGGAAGAGTCTTCGCCGACGGCGGCCAAAATGACCGAAGTCGCACGGTATATCGCCGCGAATTTTCGCGAGCCGATCACGCTGGACAAGCTTAGCAGCCGCTTCTACTTGAGCCCAAGCTACCTGAGCCGTACTTTTAAACGGTGCACCGGCTTTGGCATTGCCGAATACGTAGGAATCACGCGGGTCAAAGAGGCGCAGCGGCTGCTCCGGGAGACGGACGCGCGTATTACGGAAGTATCGGAAGAGGCCGGATTCGATAATTTTTCGCATTTCGAAAAGGTGTTTAAAACCTTTACGCGCATGACGCCGCGAAGCTACAGAGCCCAGTTTCGGCGCACGGGCTAATCTTAAGCCGATCGCAAGGGATGTTCTATATCTATCTGCCGGCAGGAAAGCTATAATTGTATGCAGCAGATATCAGCAAGTATATCTACACAGTCTATCATCCCGACGCAAAGGCGGTCTTTATGAATATCACCAAGAAGATTTGGGGCCTTGGCCTCGCGTTTCTGCTCCTTCTCGGGGGCATGACGGCCATCGCTTCCGTCTATACGAGCGGACGAATATTGGGGGTTTCGATCACGCTGGGCGCCCTCGGCCTTGCTGTCGGCGCCTACCTGATCTCCACCGTGCACCGGAGCATCTTCACGGGCATGCGGCGAATAACCCGGATCGTGGACGATATGGCGGCCGGCAGGACGGACGCATCCGTGCACGATGATACGGCCGAAGACGAATTCGGCCAGCTCGCGCGCCGCTTCCGGGAACTGGCGATGTCGCTCCATCATAAGACAGAGCAGGAGCGGCAGCTTCGCGAAGATGCCGAGAACGAGATCTGGATCAACGCCAACGTATCCGAGATGGCGATCCTGCTTCAAGGCTCCGTGCAGGTGCAGGAAGCTTCCCGCATTTTCATGGGCAAGCTGGCCGGCGCGCTGGGCGCAAACTGCGGCGCGTTGTACGTGAAGCGCGACGACGCGCTGCACTTTACCGCGGGTTATGCCTATGACGATTCGGGGGAAGCCCGCAAGCCGATCCCGCTCGGCTCCGGCTTGGTCGGCCAGGCCGCGCTGGACAAGCATCCGATCGTCATGAGCGACCTGCCGGCAGACTATATCAAGATCCGCTCGGCGTTAGGCGAGACGCCCCCCGCCTACCTCGTCCTCGTGCCGATCCGCTACGAGGACGAGACCGTCGGCGTCGTAGAGCTGGCTTCCCTTCACGCCTTTTCCCCGCGCGAACGCCAGTTGATCGACCGGGTATCCGCGAGCATGGGCATTTTGTTCAATACGCTGGCCGATATCGCGCGGATCGACGAACTGCTGCGCCATACCCAGTACCAGAAGGAAGAGCTCGAAGCGCAAACGGAAGAGCTGCTGGCGCAGACCGAGGAGCTGACCGCGCAGACCGAGGAGCTTCGCACCCAGACCGAAGAGCTCGATGCACAAGCCAGGCAAATCAGCGAAGCCAACGAGACGCTGCGCACGGAAATACTGCTGACCGCGCGACAGAAGGAAGAGATCGCTCAGCAGGCCGAGTCCCTCGCCCGGCAAAAGGAGGAGATCGAGCAGCAGGCGGATTCGCTCGCCGACCAGGCGGAGGAGCTTCGAGTTCAGGCGGACGAGCTGCGCGCCTCCAATGAGCAGCTGCAGGAAGAAATGGTGCTTACCGCGCGGCAGAAAGACGAGATCCAGCAGCATGCCGAAGAGATTTTTAGGGCCGCGCAGTACAAATCCGAATTTCTCGCCAACGTCTCTCACGAGCTGCGCACCCCGCTCAATAGCCTCCTGATTCTGTCGCAGATTCTCGCGGAGAACCGGGCGGGCAATCTACAGCCCAAGCAGCTCGAATACGTCCACACGATCTTCTCGGCGGGCAAGGATCTGCTCCGGCTCATCGACGAGATTCTCGACCTGGCCAAGCTCGAAGCCGGCAAGATGGCAGCCGTATTCGAGACGGTACAAGTCCAGGACGTCGTCGACCATGCGTATCGCACGTTCGATCAAGTCGCGCGCGGCAAAGGAATCGAGCTGCGCGTCCGCCTCGATTCGAGGCTGCCGGCTTCTTTCCGGACCGACGGCCACCGGCTGCAGCAGATTCTGGCGAACCTGCTCTCCAACGCCTTCAAGTTTACGGAGAAGGGCCAGGTATCGTTAACGGTTGGCCGGAGCGAGGCGAATCCGGAAGACATTTTCTTCGAGGTAAGAGATACGGGCATCGGCATTCCGAAAGAAAAGCTCGACAGCATCTTTGAAGCGTTCCAGCAGGCAGACGGTACGACCAGCCGCAAGTACGGCGGAACGGGACTCGGTCTCAGCATCTGCCGCCAGCTCGCCTCGCTGCTCGGCGGACGGATCGAAGCCTCGTCGGAACCCGGCAAAGGAAGCGCCTTTACCCTGCTCCTGTCGGAGCAAGCCGCGAAGTCCGTTCCCGAAGCGGACCAGACATCCGAACAAACGGCGGCAACGCCTGCTGCTGCTAAGGAAGCCCCCGCTGCCTCGGCGCCCCGGCCCGAGCCTGCGTCCGTCCCGGAACCGGCGCAGCGACCGGCATTCCACGAGCCTGCGCCGGTCGAATTTAAGGCTTCGCCGCGCCCCGGCGCGGACATTGCCGAGTTTTACGAATCGTTCGTGCCGGACATCTCGATCTCCAACCCGAAGCTGCTTCAGCATGCCGTGATGGACGACGACCGGAACGATCTGCAGCCCGGAGATACGACGCTGCTCATCATCGAGGAAGAAGCGTCGTTCGCGTCCATTCTGCTCGAGCTTGCGCGCAAGCGCGGTTTCAAGGCGATCGTCTCTCTGCAGGGCGACCAGGGGCTCGCGCTCGCTCACGCCTACAAGCCGGACGCGATCGTCGTCGACGCCGACCTCCCCGTCCTCAACGGCTGGGCGATCATCAGCAGGCTCAAGAGCCGGCCCGAGCTGCGTCATATCCCCGTGCACGTCATCTCCACGGCCGACGACAGCAAGCAAGGGCTCTCCATGGGCGCATTGGACTTCTGGAAAAAGCCGACCGATCGCTCGGAGCTTGAAGCCGCGTTCCTGCGGATCGAATCGTACATCCGGCGTCCGGTCAAAAACCTGTTGATCGTCGAGGACAATGCCGCGCTGCGCAGCAGTCTGGTCGCCTTTATCGCGCACCCCGACGTATCCGTGACAGCCGCGGCCTCCGGTAAGGAGGCGCTCGATCAGCTGAACGCCCAGCACTTCGACTGCATGGTGCTCGATCTCGGCCTTGCCGACATCTCCGGCTTCGAGCTGCTGGAGCAGGTCAAGACGAACCGCAAGCTGCAGACGCTGCCGGTCATCATTTACACGGGCCGCGATCTCAGCAAGGAAGAGGAGCTCCGGCTTCGGCACTACGCCGAGAGCATCGTGCTCAAAAACGTACAGTCGATGGAGCGCCTTTACGACGAGACCGCGCTGTATTTGCACCGCAAGCACGAGGACCTGCCGCCGGACAAGCAGCTCCTCATCGAAAAGCTGCATAATCCGGAAGCCGCGTTCGAAGGCAAAAAGATTTTGCTCGTGGACGACGATATGCGCAATATTTATGCGCTATCCAGCGTGCTCGAGGGCTACAATATGGATATCAGCTTCGCGCAGAACGGCAAGGAAGCGCTGCAGCACCTGAGCGTTCATCCGGACGTGGATCTCGTTTTCATGGACATCATGATGCCGGAGATGGACGGTTACGAGACGATGCAGCGCATCCGCCAGATGCCGCAGTTCGAAAACCTGGTCATTATCGCGTTGACCGCCAGAGCGATGGAAGGCGACCGCGTGAAATGCCTTCGCGCCGGCGCTTCGGACTATATCGCCAAGCCGATTAATACGACCCAGCTCGTCACGCTTCTCAAGGCGTGGCTCATCAAATAGACCCGTCGGAAGGAATGACAGCCAGCAATGGGACACCGCGTTCACATCCTTCTTGTCGACGATCGGCCCGATGAGTTCTTGTCCATTCAAGCGATTCTTGCCGATTCGCCGTACAAGCTCGTCTCCGCTTCGTCAGGCGCCGAGGCGCTTAAGTGCCTGCTCAAAAACGACTTCGCGCTCATTATCATGGACGTGCTGATGCCGGACATGAACGGCTTCGAAACGGCCCGGCGCATCAAGACACGCAAAAAGTCGCAGGATATTCCGATCATCTTCCTCACCTCGCTGACGTCGGAGCTGGACAACTACAAGCAAGCGTACTCGGCCGGCGCGATCGACTTTATGACGAAGCCCGTGCATCCGGAGGTGCTGAAGAGCAAGATCGACGGCTTCGTGCGCCTCTATCTGACGCGTCTCGAGCTGGAGCGCCAGACGAAGGAATTAGCCGCCAAAACGCAAGAGCTCGAGGCGAAAACGAGCGAGCTGGAAGCGCAGGCGCAGCAAATGGAGATAGCGAACCGCGAGCTGACGCTAATGAAGGAAACGGCGGAGACGGCCTCCCAGATTAAATCGGGCTTCCTCGCGACGATGAGCCACGAGCTGAGAACGCCGCTGAACGGCATTATCGCGATGTCGGAGCTCCTCATGGAATCCGAGCTTCGTGCATCGGACCGCGACATGGTCGACATTATCCGCACCAGCGGAAATGCGCTGCTCTCGATCATCAGCCACATTCTCGACTTTTCCAAGATCGAGTCCGGCAAAATGGACCTGGAGCTCGCGCCGTTTAACCTGGCAAACTGCATGAAGGAAACGGCGGACCTGTTCATCGCTTTGCTCCGCGAGAAAGGGCTGACGCTGACGACGGAGATCGATCCCGCGATTCCTTCGCTGCTGCTCGGGGATCCCAACCGGCTGCGTCAGGTGCTCAACAACTTGATCGGCAATGCCGTCAAATTCACTTCTACAGGCGGCGTTCGCGTCTATGCACGGCTGCTGCGCCGGCAGGACGCGGAGCTGGAGCTGGAATTCGCCGTGGCGGATACCGGAGCGGGCATCCCGGAAGGGCAATACCACAGGCTGTTCCAGCCGTTCTCCCAGCTCGAAGGAACGCAGGGCGGCAAGAACGGCGGCACGGGACTCGGACTGTCGATCTGCAAGACGCTGGTGGAGCTGATGGGCGGACGAATTTATGCGAAAAAAGACGTATTCCAAGGCGCGGCATTCGTATTTACGATCAAAACGACAGCCGTGGAAGCGGAAGATACCGTCATACAGCCCGCTCTCTCTTGACATTGCAGGCGCTCTGGGTGACGATGAATCAAATAAGTTAACAGCAGTTCAAGGCGCGAAGCACGCGCCCTGCGTCGATCCTGTGTTTTCGTACAGGAAGGCGAAGGGCGCGTTTTTTGCGTTTTCCGGGCGCGCGGCGCCGTTCGGACAATTGCGCGATTATGATATACTGGAGGCAAAACGGTATGAAAAAACGGTTGAATCCGAAAAACGATTACTTGTTCAAGCGTCTGTTCGGCGAGATCGACAGCAAGCCGCTGCTGATCGGGCTGCTTAATGCGGTCCTGCGCAGAAGCGAACGGGACGCGATCGCGGACCTTGTCGTGCTGGACGGCAAGCTGCTCACCAAGCGCCTCGTCGAAGACAAAGAAGGCGTGCTCGACATTCGCTGCGAGACGGCGGAACGGGAGCAGATCAACGTAGAGATGCAGGTGGGCCGGTATCGGCATATGGAGAAGCGGAGCCTGTTTTACATGGGGCGGCTCCTTGCGGATTCGATTCGCGAAGGCGAGGATTACGGCCAGCTCAAAAGAACGATCTGCATCAATATGCTGGACTATTCCTTTCTGCCCCTGGAAGGCTTCCATCGCTCGTTTCATTTATATGAGGATGCCGAGCGGCAATTCAGGCTGACGGACCTGATTGAACTGCACTTTATCGAGTTTCCGAAGTTTCGCTCGGCCCCTTACGCCCTGACGGACCCGCTGCACCGGTGGCTGAGGTTTCTGGACGAACGCACGACTCACGAACAATTGGAGGAGCTGATCGCCATGGACCCGACGATTCGGACGGCCGAGGAACGGCTGAGCCATCTGAGCGAAGACGACATGACCCGCATGCTGTACGAGGCAAGGGAAAAAGCAAACCGGGATCGGATTAGCTTTTTGAAGGATGCGCGGGAGCAGGGTCTGGAGGAAGGCAGGGAATTAGGTGTTGCGCAGGGCAGGGAGCTGGGCATTGAGCAGGGCAAAGTTGCCGTCGCGCTTAATTTATTGAAAGCCGGTACAGACATCGTCACCGTAAGCCGCTTGTCCGAACTGCCCGTAGATCGGATACGGCGTCTGGCTGCACAACTGGAAGAATAGGCAAACAGCGAATAGACGTCGCAGGCATTTGTGGCCTGCGACGTCTATTTCGTTGCGCTTATGCTGCGTTTACTTGGAGATCAAACCCTGCTTCAGCAGGTTCGACGCGATGACGGCTGCCATCTCGCGGGTCACCTTGGCCTTCGGATCGAACGCGGTGCCGGAGGTGCCTTTTAGCAAGCCCTTGTCGTAAACCGCGCGGACCGACGCGAGCGCGTAGCCGGAGATCTGGCCTTGATCGGAGAAGGCGGTCTTCGATCCCGAGCCGTCAAGCTTGAAGGCTCGGGTCAGCACAACCGCCAGATCTTGACGGGAAATGGCCTCGTTCGGCTTGAACGACGTCGCCGTTACGCCGCCGATCAGCCCCTTGGACTTCGCCGTCATGACTGCATCGAAGTACCAAGCACCCGGTGCGACGTCCGCGAACGCCTGCTTGGCACCCGAAGCCGGTGTTTCGCCGAGCAGGCGCAGAATCAGCGCGGCGAACTGCACGCGGGTCAGCTGCTGCTTCGGCGCGAATTTCAGCTCCGTCGTGCTTACGCCTTGCAGCCAGCCGGCCGCGTAAGCTTCGTTCACGGCACCGCTCGCCCAGGAAGAGATATCGGCCGCGTCCGCGAACGAATCGCCGCTTGCCTGGCCTGCGTTCACGGCTGCCGTGCCCGAATACTTAAGCACGAGCGGCGCAGCGCCGGCACGGTATCCCGTCACCGTGTAGGCCAGCTCGCCTGCGGACAAGCCCTTGAAGGTCGCCGTGCCATTCGCGTCCGTCGTAGCTGTCTGCCCGCCGATCGCGACCTGTACGCCGGCCGCCGGTCCCGTTACTTCCTTGTAGCTGCTGTCGTAATAGGTGTACTGCACGTTCACTGCAGTGGAGCCGCCCGCAGCCGCCTTTGCCGTGACGGACTTTACGAGGCCGCTATCCGAGCCCGACAGATACAGGTACAACTCGTCGCCCGCCTGCAGCCGGAATTTCTCAAGCGAGGTGTCGACCGTTGCATAAGCGCCTCCGCGCTTGACCGCGAACAGCCAGTAGACGCTCTGATCGCCTGCAGCGTCTCCGATGGCGGACAAGAACTTGCCGTATTGCGGATCTTCCGTGTAGCCAAGCTTCAGCTTGTTGCGATCGGCGATCTCTACAAGCGCGTCCCACGCATACACCGCTTGCGTAGCGCTCAACGCAGCCAACGGGCCGTTCAGCCCTTCTACGGCGACCCCCGTCGCGACCCATTGGCTGGCAGCGTTGACGTACACGGAACGATGCGATGCGCCGAATATCCCGTAAGCGGCCAACGCGCGCAGCGCCTGCTCGGTGGCGAACGCCTTGTCCGATGCGGTATCGGACAGCTCGTGCTTGAAGCCGCCGTCCGTATTCTTGAACGCCAGCAAGCGCTGGATCAGGTTCGATCCGTTCTTGGCGAACTTCGCGTCCGCCGGATCGATGCCGTAGGCGGCAAGACCGATGATCGTTTGCGCGATCGCCTCGCTATTTTCGTTGGCGAGATTCGTAGACAGCCACGCGACAGCCTTCTCTGCCGCGGCAGCAACCTCGGGGCGGTCCTTGTACTTGCCCAGGGCGCTGAGCGCCATGCCGTACAGATCGGGGACTGTGGAGCCGTCGATGCCGGAGACGACCGCCGCGACCAGATCGCCGCGCGTCCACGCGGTGCCGGCAGGCAGCTCGTAGTTGCCCGAATCAAGCGCAAGCAGCACAAAGATATCGGCGTACACATTGGCGAAGGACGGATAGCTCGCCAGCTTCGCAATCAAGTCGTGGCCGCCGATGCTGCGAGCGTCCAGACCGATCGCGTTCGCGACCAGCGCGAAGCGCGCCAGCGCCGTCGGATCCGGCGAAGCCTTGGTCCACTCGGTCTCAACGCCGGCAGTCAGCTTCGCCGCATAGTCGGCGGGTACGGCTTGTCCCGCGCGCGCGAAGCTGAGGGCCAGCCAATCCGAGGAAACCCCGCCGTTCGCGTTGACATAACCAACGGCGGCCTGGATATCGGATTGGACGTTGACGGAAGCGGCGACCGTCGTCGCGCTTGCGCTCTCGGCGTAGCTCTTGTCCGCAGGCAGCGTAGCCGACAGCCCGGCAACCGCCAGCGATACCGACAGCGCGAGCGATGCCAGCGATTTGAAGCGTTTAAAGCCCAACATGAGTCATTCCCCTTTTCAACAAATAATGATGAGTCCCCTTGCCAACATACCGCCCGTGCTGCAACAAAAAAACCACTCCAAAAACGGGAGTGATTCGAATCACAGCAAGGCACGGCGCAGCAGAATACATCCGCCCAGGGCGGTTTAGCCGGCACAGCCGATCCCGCCGCTCACTCCGCGAAGCAGACGGAATCCATTCGTATCGAGGCAGGTCTCCTGGCTCTGCTTCATCGCGTTTCCGACGCCTTCCCATTCGAATGAACAGTGGCAGTGCTCGGAGCGCTCGGCATATACAGTGGCGGGACCGCGCCGGACTCTCACCGGACTTCCCTATTAAGCGGCATGGCAGCATGCGCGCGCCTGGTACGAGGATATGCAGTTATGACCTAATGATAGCGGGTCGTCCGATCTTTGTCTATGAAAAGGGAAACATACTGTCCTGGACATCTGCCGAGAGGCCGCCAGTTCCGCCCGGGAAAAATTTGCTCCTGGATTGAAGTCTTGACTCGGGCTCTCGTTGTAGCTATTATGGTTACAACAGATGCCAACGCAAACCGTATCATCTTGCGCCGAAATGCGGAGGCTATCGATTACGATTCCCATCAGGAGGTTGAATTCAATGAAATTGCTAGTGACAGGCGCAACGGGCCACCTCGGTTCTCTCATCGTAAGGGCGCTTCTTGACCGCGTTCCCGCGGAGCAAGTCGCCGTCAGCGTTCGCGATCCGCATAAGGCGGCGGCGTTGGCGGAGCAAGGCGTGGACGTTCGGCGCGGCGACTTTGACGACCCCGCTTCGCTCGGGCAAGCCTTCGCGGGCATCGATCGCCTGCTGATCGTCTCGACGGACGGAGACACGGAGACGCGGATTCGCCAGCACGCCAACGCCGTGGAGGCAGCGCGCAGCGCAGGCGTCGGCTTCATCGCCTATACCAGCGCGCCTAACGCCCAAGAGAGCGAGCTCTTCCTGGCGGAAGTGCACCGTGCAACGGAAAACGCGATTCGCGCGGCAGGCATCCCTCACGCCTTTTTGCGCAACAACTGGTATATTGAAAATGAAGCCGGCGCGATCCAGGGCATCGTCGCAGGCGCCCCGCTCGTTACGTCTGCCGGCGACGGCAAAGTTGGCTGGGCTGCACGCGCCGACTATGCGGAAGCCGCTGCGGCTGTACTCGCCGGCTCCGGACACGAGAACAAAGTGTATGAGCTCGGCGGACCGCTTCGTACGTACGCTGAGCTTGCAAGCGTGGCTTCCGAGGCGCTAGGACGCGAAGTTCCGTTGCAGCAGGTCGACGACGATACTTACGCAGCGATCATGAAGAGCGCCGGCGTGCCGGAGTTCGCCCTGCCCATCGTCACCGCGATCCAGCAGGCGATTCGCGCAGGCACGCTCGACGTGGAGAGCGGCGATCTGGAGAAGCTGCTCGGACGTCCGGCGACGCCGCTGGCGAAGACGGTTGCCGAGATTGCAGGCGCACAATAATTATTCGGCCGATAACAGCGCCTCGCGCTCCGTTATCGGCCGTTTCCTTATATTGAAGACGAGATACGTCAGGAAGAAGGCGCCTCCAAGTATAAATGAGCGAGCGCAACGGCCTCGTCCGGATCCATGCTCCAGATGCTGATGCAGGTCACGATCTCTTTTTCGGTTTATTTGTGATAAAGCATCATCTGCCATCTGCCCTTTTGCAGACTCATAAGGATCGCGAGATCCTCGCCGTATTACTCCGCAAGCTCATCCCACAACGCAGCGTAAAGCTTCGTCCCTGCCCGCGTCAGCGGCGTCTCCGAAGTCCGGCTGAGCAATCCGCACGCCATATCGACGGCAGTTCCCGCGATCGGGCGAGAGGCGACGCCATCGCGCGGTTCCTCCGCCAAAATCGTCGGTACGAGAGCTATACCGAGTCCGATCGCGACATACGAAGCGAGCGCGGTGATGCTTCCGATCTCCATCGTCTCCGTCGTCGGCACGGCGGATTCGGCCAACAAAATTTCAAGCTTGCGGCGGTACGGACAAGTCGATGCCGTGACGAGCAGCTTATAGGCGGCAAGCTCCTCCAGTCTGACCTGCGCCTGCGATGCCAATGGATGACCGACAGGCAAGAGCGCGGCGAACGGCTCGCGATACAACTGCTCGAAGTGCAGCCCCTCCGCATGCTCCGGCACAGCGCAGAGCGCCAGGTCGAGCTCCCCTTTGCGCAGTCGCTCGCTCAAGACCGGCGTATTCGATGACTCGACGGAGACTCGAATCTTGGGATAACGTTCTGCGAAGCGCTTCAGCAGCGCCGGCAGCCGGCAGCTGAGGGCGGGCTCCGTTGCGCCAAGCCTGACCTCCCCCGCATCCCCTTCACGCATCTCCGTCAGCGTTCGGCGCAGACGATCCATGTCCTGAAGGATCGGCAGGCTGCGTTCCCTGAGCAATCTGCCTTCCTCAGTCAGCCGAAGTCCCCCCGCACGTTCGAAAAGAAAAACGCCCAGATCCTCCTCCAACCGCTGAATCTGCATCGTCACCGTAGACTGGGCGTAGTTTAGTTCCTCGGCCGCCAGGCGAAAGCTTCCTAGCGCCGCGATCCGGTGAAAAGCGCGAAGCGATTTGGGATCCATGAGACACATCTCCGATCAATTTTAATGAACAAAATCTTCAATTTATTCAATTATACGAAACGCGAGAAAGCTTTTAAACTGAATGACGAACGGGATGCACAGAACTTGGAACCTGGAGGAGGAACAACGATGGATCTAAGAAATCGTACGGCGATCGTCACCGGCGGCGGCACGGGGATCGGAAGAGCGGTATCGCTGGAGCTGGCGGCGCTGGGCGCGTCCGTCGTCGTCAATTATTCGCGTTCGCAAAGCGAAGCGGAAGAAACGGCCCAAACGATCCTCGAATTCGGCGGGCGGGCGATGGCGATCCATGCCGACGTATCCTCGGACGCGGAGGTTAGGGCTATGTTCGGCACCGCGGATCAGGCGTTCGGCTCGGTAGATCTGCTCGTGAACAACGCCAGCGTCACGCGGCACATTCCGCTGCAAGACCTGGAGGCGGTGACGGACGACGCATGGGACGAGCTGGTCAACATTAACGTCAAAGGGATGTTCTACTGCGCCAGAGCGGCCGCGCCGCTCATGGCCCGCGGAGGCGGAGGCGCGATCGTGAACGTCGGTAGCATCGCAGGCAAGACCGGTCTTGGCTCCTCACTGCCGTACGCGGTCTCCAAGGCGGCCGTCCACGGACTCACGCTATCTCTGGCGCACGCGCTCGCCCCGCGGATCCGCGTCAATGCGATCCTGCCCGGCGCCGTCGGCACGCGTTGGTGGGCGGGCCGCGAGGAACAGATGCGAAAGCTCGCGCCCGCTACGCTGCTTGCCTCCATCGCGTCGCCCGAGGATATCGCCCGCGCCATCCGCTTCGCGCTGGAACAGGAGGCGATGACCGGACAGCTCGTCACCGTAGACAGCGGACAGACCCTCTGACCACGAGAACTCCCCGCCTGCTCGCTTCTTCTACCATAACATCCAGCCCGGCGCCTCCGTCTCCAGTCCGATCTTACGCTATGCGCGAGTTGGACGACAGAGACATTCTCCAAGTGTTAAGCTATACGCAACCAAGCTTTGCTTATAAGGAGCGATCTCTTATGAAAATCCATCGCGGTACGCTGCTCGGTCCCCTCTTACTTCTGGCCGGCCTTTTTCTGCTGTTCCGCGGCGATCTGCATCTGGGCACGGGTTCGATTTTCGCTTACTTCTGGCCGACGTTGTTCGTGCTGCCGCTGGGCATTTTCTTTCACTGGCTATACTTTTCGGTGCTCGGCGGCAAAGGCGTCGGCGTGCTCGTTCCCGGCGGCGTTCTGCTCACGGTGTACGGCGTCTGTCAGATCGCCATGCTGCTGGACAACTGGTCGATGATGTGGCCCGGCTTCATTCTCGCCCCTGCCGTCGGTCTGTTCGAGCTTTACTGGTTCGGCGGCCGGAACAAGTGGCTGCTGATCCCGATCAACATCTTGACCTTCCTTTCCCTGATCTTCTTCGCGATTTTCTCGATCGGCTACGTGCTTAGCAAGCTGACGGGCGGTACTTCCATTTTGGCCATTCTGTTGATTGGTGCGGGCGCGCTTGCCCTGATGTCCCGCCGGCGGGAATCGATCTAACCGGCACCGGGATCTGTTCGCGAGGAGCACGCCAAGACAGGCATCCTCGGCCTGCAGATGATAGAGTGGATTAAGAGAGGGGATATGCATGGAGTGGCTGGAGCGAATGCGGCACGCGCTGGAGCGGATGGAGCGAATGGTCGAGGAGCCCTTCGATATGGCGGAGATCGCACATGCCGCGTGTACTTCGCCCTATCATTTTCAACGGATGTTTCACATGCTCACGGGCATGACGGTCGCGGAATACATGCGCAAGCGCAAATTGACGCTGGCGGCTCAGGAGCTGGCAATGGGTGCGGCCAAGGTGCTGGACGTATCGCTGAAGTACGGCTACGAATCGCCGGAGTCGTTCGCGAAGGCATTTCGCAAGGCGCATGGCATCGCGCCCTCCGAAGCTAAGGCTAAAGGCGCCTCGCTTAAGGCTTACCCGCGTATTTCCTTCCATCTGTCATTGAAGGGAGACAAGGAAATGGACTATCGGATCGTGAAAAAGGAAGCGTTCCGGGTTATCGGCAAAATGATCAAGGTCGGCACCGAGAACGGGGAGAACACGCGGAAAATTCCGGCTTACTGGGGAGAATGCGCAGCCGACGGCACGATCGCCAGATTAGCGGAGATCGGATCTGGCAACCCGCTGCTCGGCATCTGCTCGATGCCGCCCGGCGAAGAGTTGCTCACCTATCTCGTCGCGGTGGAATGCGATGCGGATGCAGCGACGCCGGAAGGTTACGTCTCGTGGACGGTGCCGCAGGCCGCCTGGGCGGTATTTCCCTCGATCGGCCCCGTGACGCCGTCGATTCAACAGGTATGGAGCCGGATTTTCGGCGAGTGGTTCCCATCCACCAACTACGAACACGCGAACGCCCCGGAGCTGGAGGTATACCTGGAAGGGGACACGAATGCGGAAGATTATCGCTGCGAGGTATGGATTCCAGTCGTCTCGCGTCAGGAATAATGCCGGTCTACTGTTATATGGCTGGTTGAACCGGATCCTCACGATTGACAATGTCCTCTCGCTTCAGCGAAGATGGACCTGAGAAGACATGATGCGGACGCGAAGCACGCGCCGCCGTTAATTCCGTTTACTAGCGGAATTGCCGGACGGCGCGTGCTTTTTTGCGTCCTCCAAGCAAGCAAAAGGCTGTGATATACTGAAGGGAGAACGGGAACATGAGGAAACGATTGAATCCGAAAAACGATTACTTGTTCAAACGGCTGTTCGGAGAGGCGGACAGCAAGCCGCTGCTCATCGGTCTGCTTAACGCGATCCTGCACCGGAGGGATCGGACGGCGATTGCCGATCTGACGATTCTGGACGGCAAGCTGCTCACCAAACGGCTCATCGAGGACAAGGAAGGCGTGCTGGATATCCGTTGCGAGACCGCCGAT
Source organism: Cohnella sp. GCM10020058 (assembly GCF_042683485.1). Lineage (NCBI taxonomy): Bacteria > Bacillati > Bacillota > Bacilli > Caryophanales > Paenibacillaceae > Cohnella > Cohnella sp. GCM10020058. The sequence continues at coordinate 502,705 of NZ_JBHUJV010000009.1, read as the reverse complement.
CGGGAGCAGATCAACGTCGAAATGCAGGTCGGGCGCTACCGGCACATGGAAAAGCGCAGCTTGTTCTATATGGGACGCTTGCTGGCGGACTCCATCCGCGAAGGCGAGGATTACAGCCAGCTCAAGAAGACGATCTGCATCAACATATTGGACTATTCGTTTTTGCCGCTTAAGCACTTCCATCATTCGTTCCAACTCTACGAAGATCAAGCGAGGCAATATCGGCTCACCGACCTGATCGAACTGCATTTTATCGAATGTCCCAAGTTTCGATCCGGGCCGTATCGCCTCGACGATCCGCTGCATCGCTGGCTGCGTTTTTTGGACGAACGGACGACCCCAGAACAATTGGAGGAGTTGATCGAGATGGATCCGACGATTCGGAATGCCGAAGAGCGTCTGTCCCACTTGAGCGAGGACGACATGACCCGCATGCTGTACGAAGCGCGGGAAAAGGCGCAACGGGACCGGATTAGCTTCTTGAAGGACGCGTGGGAGGAAGGCCGGGAGTCGGGCTGGGAGACCGGCAAAGAGGAAGGGCTGAAGGAAGGCCTGAAGGAAGGTCTTGAAAAAGGCCTCAAGCAAGGCAAGGAATCGGCCAAAGAGGAAGTCGCGCTTCATATGCTGCAAGAAGGCATGGACACCGCTGCAGTCGCCAAACTCACCGGACTTTCGCCGCAGCGCATACAGCAGCTTGCCGCACAAAAATAACGCGAAAGGGGCCGTACCTAACCGGCCCCTTTCGCGTTATTTTAGTTTGCCGCCGCGATCTGCTTGCTCCGCAGCTGCCCACAGGCCGCGTCGATGTCGGCGCCGTGCTCCAGCCGCACGCTGACGCTCACGCCGCGCTTCTTGAGCGCGTCGTAGAAGCCCCGTACCGCGTCCTGCTCGCTGCGCTGGTACTGGCTGTGCTCGTCCACCGGATTGTACGGGATGAGGTTGACGTTCACCTGCCCCCGCCGCGCCTCGCCGATCAGGTCGGCCAGCTCCTCCGCGTGCTCCCTGCGATCGTTTACATCCCGCAGCAAGATATATTCCAGCGTGAGCCGCCGGTTGGTCCGCTGCAGATAATAATCGATCGCATCCATTAGCTTCGCGATCGGAATGGCGCGATTGATCTTCATAATGCGCGTGCGCAGCTCGTCGTTCGGCGCATGAAGCGATACGGCCAGGTTCGTCTGCAAATCCGAGTCCGCGAATTCCCGCAGCTTGTTTGCCAGCCCGCTCGTGGACACGGTGATGTGACGCGGTCCGATCGCCAGCCCCTTGTGATTCTTCATGACGCGGATAAAATCCGCCATGTTGTCGTAATTGTCGAAGGGCTCCCCAATGCCCATCACGACGATATGGCTGACGCGCTCTCCATTGCCTGCGGCATCAAGATGCGCCTGAACCTGCATGATCTGCTCCGCGATCTCGCCCCCGGACAGATCCCTGCTCTTGGCAAGCAGGCCGCTCGCGCAGAAGCTGCAGCCGATATTGCAGCCGACCTGCGTCGTCACGCAGACGGACAGGCCGAACTTGTGACGCATGAGCACCGTCTCGATGAGATTGCCGTCAGCCAGGCGGAACAGGAACTTCACAGTTCCGTCCGCGGACTGCTGCTTCACGTGCTCCGTCATCGTCCGAAGCGCGAAGCTCTCCTCGAGCACTGTCGTCACGGCGGGCTCGAGCGCAGGGGCCATCTCCGCAAAATCCGCGATGCGGCTGCGGTACAGCTGCTCCCACACCCGGTCGGCGCGCGACTTTTTGAAGCCCCGCTCCGCCAGCCAGGCAGCCAACTTATCGTAAGGCAAGCCGTATATCGATGGCTTGGTCATCTTCTTTTACCTCTCTTCTAGCGGTTCAGCACGTTGTCTTCGAGCACCGCGTATTTATCCCCGTATTCCTTGATGATATGCTGCTCGCCCCAGTTGCACAAGGAATCCAGAATCGACTTCAGACTCCACCCGTAAGCGCTGAGCTCGTACTCGACGCGGGGAGGCACTTCGTTATATACGATCCGGTTGACGATGCCGTCGTCCTCGAGCTCGCGCAGCTGCTGCGTGAGCATCTTCTGCGTGATGGCGGGCATCAGGCGCTTGAGTTCGCTCGTGCGCTTCTTGCCGTACGTCAGATGACACAGAATGACGCACTTCCATTTGCCGCCGATGACTTCGAGCGTCGCTTCCACGGAGATATTGTATTTTTTAGCCAACGCGAGGTCGCTCCTTTCGTATGTCGCCATGGGTACTTTTTAGTACCTATATCACTTAAAAGTACGTACTGTCCATTCGGGCGACATTCATCCATAATAGCATTCACCGGCCGGGATATCTACTACGGGAGTGATGCTCCAATGAGGTTTGCAGTCAAAAAAAGCACGGCCGCGCTGCTTGCGCTCGCGGTCAGCGCGTTCGCCATCGGTACGACCGAATTCATCAGCGTCGGGCTGCTGCCCCTCATCGCGGATGATCTTCATATATCCGAATCGCTCGCCGGCCTTACGGTCACGCTATACGCGCTTGGCGTCATGGTCGGGGCGCCGGTCCTGACTTCGATCGCGGCAGGCGTGCCGCGCAAGACGCTGCTGCTCTGGATCATGGTCGTCTTTATCGCCGGCAACGCCCTCGCCGCCGCTTCGGGCGGCATCGTCCTGCTGCTCGCCGCCCGCGTGCTGTCCGCCTTCGCGCATGGCGTCTTCATGTCCGTCGGCTCGACGATCGCGGCGGATCTTGTGCCGCGGGATCGCAGAGCCAGCGCAATCTCCACCATGTTCTCGGGTCTTACGATTGCGACCGTAACAGGCGTTCCCCTCGGCACGCTGCTTGGCCAGCACCTCGGCTGGCGGACCGCCTTCGCCGCGATCGCGGCCGTCGGCATCGCCGCCCTCGCGGCCAATCTCGCGCTCGTCCCTTCCGGGCTCCGCGGATCCGTCCGGACCAAGCTCCGCCGCCAGCTCCCGCTGCTGGGCAATCGCCGGCTGCTGCTCGCCTTCTCCATCACGGCGCTCGGCTACGGAGGCACGTTCGTCGTCTTCACTTATTTGTCTCCGCTTCTGCGGGATATAACCGGATACGGCGAATCTTCGATCGCCTTGATCCTGCTTTTCTATGGCATCGCCATCGCGATCGGCAATGTCGTCGGCGGCAAAGCCGCCAACAAGCGCCCCGTTCCTGCGCTGCTCATCATGTTCGCGCTGCAGGCCATCGTGCTGCTCGCGCTGAACTTCGCCGCGCCCTATCGCGCGACAGGACTGGCGTTCGTCCTGCTCATGGGCCTGCTCGCCTTCATGAACGTGCCCGGTCTCCAGCTCTACGTCGTGATGCTGGCGGAACGGCATGCCAAAAACGCCGTCGACTTCGCTTCGTCGCTCAACATCGCGGCTTTTAACGCGGGTATCGCAATCGGCGCCTTCCTCGGCGGCATCGTCGTGGACCGGCTCGGCGTCGCGCATACGCCCTGGGTCGGCGCCGTCATGGTCGCCGGCGCCGTGCTGCTGACGGCCGCGAGCCTTCGCGGAGAAAACGCGGAAAACCGCGCAAGAAAAGACTGCCAAGCGCTCGCGGCAACAGTCTCACACTAAAAATAAGGGGGATCATCCCGATTATGACTACGCATACTGAGCTTCAAAATCTTCAAAGCGCCTTTCCGCTCGCCAACGGCGTCCGTATGCCATGGCTCGGCCTAGGCGTATTCAAGGTGCCGGAGGGCGACGAAGCGGCGAGCGCGGTCAAGGAAGCCGTGCGCCGGGGTTACCGCAGCATCGATACGGCCGCAATCTACGACAATGAGACGAGCGTCGGCACCGGCATTCGCGAGGCGCTAGCCGAGACGGGACTTGCCCGCGAATCGCTGTTCGTCACATCGAAGTTGTGGAATGCGGACCTCGGATACGAGGAGACGCTCGCCGCTTACGAGACAAGCCTTCGCAAGCTGGGGCTTGATTACCTCGATCTTTATCTCATCCATTGGCCCGTCGCGGGAAAATACAAAGCGGCTTGGAGCGCGCTCGAAAAGCTGTATGCAGAAGGACGCGTGAGGGCGATCGGCGTAAGCAACTTCCACGTTCACCATCTAGAGGACCTGCTTCAAGCCGCAACCGTTGCGCCCATGGTCGATCAGGTCGAGCTGCATCCGCGGTTGCAGCAGCCTGAGCTGCGGGCTTATGCGGCCGAGCGCGGCATCCGAATAGAAGCGTGGTCCCCGCTTATGCAAGGAGAATTGCTCGACGATCCGACGCTGGCGGCGATTGCGCACGGGCACGGCAAGTCCGTCGCGCAGATCATCCTCCGCTGGGACCTCGAGCTCGGCGTCGCGACGATTCCCAAGTCGACCCGAACGCCCCGGATCGCGGAGAATGCCGATGTCTTCGGCTTCTCGCTCACGGAAGAGGATCATCGCCAGATCGCCGCGATGGACCGCGGCTTGCGTGTCGGTCCCGATCCCGACAACTTCGACTTCTAAACAAACGGCGCCGCATCCCAGCCGGGAGCGGCGCCGTTGTCGATTCGCCGGAAGCCGGCGGCTGCTTATGGATTGGACTTGTCCCGCTCCTGCTGCGACTGCGGGGTTTGCTGGGATTGCCTGGATTTTGCTGGGACTGCTTAGCTTCCCATTCCTCGGCCTGAGACTCGACGTCCTGTCCCCGTCCGACCTTTCGGTTCTGCTCAAGCGAGTTGTTATCCTAAAGACAGCGCACGTGCGGTTAGGCTAGCGCGGATCTGCCGAAGCCCGGCTCCCACATCGCAGAGCCCTCCCGGATCATCTCCGGCTCAGCCTGGCAGGCCCGCTCCCAGGCCTCGACGCAGGCAGGCTCGAAGTGGGTCCCCTTGCTCGCGTTCAGGATCACCATCGCATCCTCGTGGGACATTGCCGGCCGGTATGCGCGGTTGCTTGTCAGCGCATCGTATACGTCCGCGACCGCTACGATTCGCGCCATTCTCGGAATCTCTTCGCCGGCCAGGCGGTCGGGATAGCCTTCGCCGTTCCACTTTTCGTGGTGCGAACGGATGATGCCCAGCTCCTCCTCCATGAATCCGAGATTTCTGCACATCTCGTATCCCCGGACAGGATGCTCCTCAATGATCGTCCGCTCCTCCGGCGTCAGCCGCCCGGGCTTGTTCAACACCGCGTCGGGCGTCTCGATCTTGCCGACGTCGTGCACGATCGTGCCGCCGACGAGCGCGCGCAGCTGCTCCGGACGGAGCTGCAGCTGCTCGGCAATCTTAAGCGCGTACAGCGTCACGCGGAAGTTGTGGCCCGCCGTGTACGTATCCTTGCTCTCGGTGGCCAGCATAAGCGCGCGGACGCTCGGTTGCAGCGCGTTGGTGATACGCTCGACCGGATCCGTCGTGAACAGCCCTTTGATCGCGCCGGTGAGCGAACGTCTGGAAGCATACTGCCGATAGAGCCCGAACAGCACGACGATCATCGCCGCCAGCAGCAGGAAGTGGTAAAGCCACCAACTGCTGCGCCATACCGTTCCTTGCGTCATGATGAGCTGAGCCGCGATGAGCCAAGCCGTGCTGTAAACGATCGCCAGTTCCAGCGGGAAGCGCGAGTATAAGTAGGAACGATAATAACGGTAGCCCGTGACGATATTGACAATGATAACGAACAGCGTCGCCGAGCTGTTAAGCGGATGCACGTCGAGACGGATAAAGTCCACAATCTCGGGACGCAGCAGGCCGATCAAGCCGGCGAGCGCCAGCAGCACGGTCCACAGCGGAAGAAGAAGCCGTTCGCGGCAGGATAAAAAATGGATAAGAGGGTGGTCGGAGCGCCAGGAGGACAGCCAGAGCCAGACGGTGGCAAAAATGACGCTGAGCGGGGCGCTAATCTTCGGCAAGGGCGTGGCGCCTATCAGAAAATTAGGCGTAGACAATCCGTGCACCATGAATAGCACAGCTAACGAGACGAAGGACAATGCAAGAAAGCTGACCTTGATATTGCGAACGCGCCTCCCGGCGACGGCGACAAAGCCGGCCACGATCAGCGCCAGCAGCGCGACTGAACTGACGATGTAAAAGTGCGCGCCAGGCAACACGAATAGACCATCCCAGCCGGGATTCCTGCTCAATACGACGAACGCGACATAAGGAAGAATCGAGGCGGCGAGCGGGCCAAGCAGAGAGCGTGCGTTCATCGGCTTTTTACTCCATTTCTCCGATATGGGACATTGGACCTGTCTTTCTCCATCTTAAATCACGACGCACAAAATGGAAATACTTGAAATACGCGATGTGTAGAACAATCGGCGCATCTTAAGCGCGATCCAGCCCCTTGGCCTGCTCCTCCAGCCGGCTCGCCGCGTCCTCGATCCTTTGGAAGGCAACGACGGCGTCCTGAAGCCTGCGCCTGCTCTCTTCCGCCGAAGACTGCGACCGCTTCGTCCCGCTGCCGATCTCCGCCATTCTCGAGACGACCTCCTCCACTTCGGCGTTTGCTTTTTTGGCGGCTTCCTGGACCTCGCCCGCGAGCTTACGCACCTCCGAAGCGACGACTTCGAATCCTCGTCCGAACTCCCCGGCGTGCGCCGCCTCGATCGCAGCGTTCAGGGAGAGCAGCTGCGTTTGCGACGCTACCTCGCGAATGACCCGCACGATGCCCCGTATCGCGGCGGTCTGCTTTTCCAGACGTTGCAGCCTGTCAAAGTTGTCCATCGAATCCGCGCGCAGCCGCTCGATCGCGGCTTCGATCTCTCCGCTCTTCGATATGCCTTCGCCCGCCCGGTTCGACAGCTCCTGTGCCGTGCGCTTCAGTTCCTCGGTGTGCAATATCGCCGCTTGCTCGCGGGACGTAATGTCGGTTGCAATCTTGATTACGGCATCGTATCCCCCGTCCGTCCCCCGCACCGGCATATAAGTCGCTTCGAGCCAAAGGAGAGTTCCGTCCTTGGCGACCCGTTGGATTTTTTCCTGAAAGGCCTTGCCGCTGCGAAGGTTGGTCCACAATTGCCGGTAAGCCTCGCTAGCTGCAAAAGCAGGCGTGCAAAACCGCCGATGCGGCAGCCCGCGCATCTCCGCCTGGTTGTAGCCCAGCGCGTCCGCAAATTTGCGATTGGCCCACAGCGTTACGCCTTCCATATCGAATTCGATCATCGCCAGGGAACGCTCCATCGCCCCCAATACGGCCCCCGCATCCAGCACCTGCGTATTGTCCTCGTATTGCGCCCGCTCGCCCATGAAGTCCTTAACCATCCTTTTCACGAGGTAATTTGTATATTTTATGTATAGGTATTATCGATAATGATTTGATTTTAATTGTACACAACCTATACAATACAAGCAATAAATATTGGCACTGCGTGCGTCAAAATGCATGTTTCAAGCTATAATGAAGAAGTTTTGTATCAATTATGTATAATTTTAGGCGGAGGTGCGCACAGTGTACAGCATTCAAAAAGTAACCGACATGCTCGGCATTCCCGGCGTGACCCTTCGCGCCTGGGAAGCCCGCCACCGCATCGTCAATCCGCTCCGCAGCGCCGGAGGACACCGCCTTTACAGCGAATCTGACATTGCTACGCTCAGATGGGTCAAGCGTCGGATGGAAGATCAGGGGATGAAGATCGGAGAGATCGCGCAGCAGCTAAAACAAGACAGACCGCTGCGTACGGAGGGCCCCGATGCGGAAGGTGCGTCCCTTCCGTTCCTGCCGCCGCCCGCAGAATCGCGACCGTCCCAAGTCGACTTGCATATCGCGGATCGGCTCTATCCGGCGCTCATCGCCTTTAATACGGAAGAGGCCCATCAAACCATCGATCTCGCGCTGTCGCTGTACGGCTACGAAAAAACGTTCCATACCATCCTCGCTCCGCTCCTCGTCCGCATCGGCACCGACTGGGAAGCGGGGAAAATCGCCGTAGCCCAAGAGCATTTTGCCTCGCAGCTCATCTTGCAGCGGTTCATGCAGATCTTCCGTTCGCTGCCGGTCGATCCGAGCATGCCCAGCGCGGTCGCCTTCTGTCCGCCCGGCGAGCATCACCATCTCGGCTTGCTCCTGTTCAGTCTTTACCTGCGAAAAAGGGGCATCGACGTAATCTACCTGGGCCCGGATACGCCCTATGAAGGGCTCGGTCCGCTCATCGAAATGAAGGACGTACGGGCGGCCGCGATATCCGTTACCGATCCGCTTCTTATCGAGCCCCTCTCCGAATGGCTGAGCCAGACCATCGGCCGCTATCCCGGGCTTCGCGTCTTGCTGGGCGGCGCCGGCGTCGGTCCGCGGAACACCGGCAGAAGGCAATGGGAGCGCGTCAGTTATGAGGACAGCATCGATTGGGATGCCTGGTTTTTGACCGCTTTCGCCTCTAGGCAATAAGGCCCAGCGTCGCATGAACTTTTGCCCGACGAATTGGCGGTTCTTACAGGAGTTTGATTCATGCTGTCGAATTTTAGTTGATAACAGGCAATTTTTCCCGCGTCAGATCTTACCAAATCGATGCGACAGGTAAAATGGGGTGCAATATGAAAGCGGTTCGCTTAATCGCAGCGATGGCGTGTGCGTTCGTCATTGCCGCGTTGTTCATTATAGGGCCGAAAACAAGCTGGGCGGCGACGCCCGAGGCGAAAATCGACCATTGGCAGGTCATGTGGATTCCGAACGGCGCGCAGCTCGGCGTCTCGCCGCCAGCGGACGGACAATGGATCGAAGCGGAGGCGGGCACGCCGCTGGTCGACCTGCCGGAAGGCATCCAGGGCGCATGGATCCGCCTGCAAGTGCCGCCGACGAGCGGCTGGCAGCGGCCCGGCTTGTTGGTGCGGCGATTGTACGGGCTTGAGCTGGCCGCCTTCAGAGAGGGGAACCTGCTCTTTGAGTCGAAGCGCGACTTCGACTTTCACTTGAACCGGCTGCTGCTGCCTCTCGGCGTTTACGACCGGACGTCGAACATCGACGTGCGGATCCTTACGACGGGGACGCGCGCAGGGTTCATCACGAATGCCCGCATCGGCGAGTTCGCGCCGCTGGAGGAGAGCTACGTCCGCAGAGAGCTGCCGGACCTGCTGCTCGGAGGATCGATCTCTTTCCTGGCGCTGATCATGCTGATCTGCTCAAGCTATCTGAACCGCCGGCAGCGGAGCTCCTGGATCTCGCTCTGCCTCATCGCGCTGACGATCGGCATGCTGATATCGGTCTATTCGCCGATGCTGTATATTTATTACAAATCGTATGCCAACCTCTTTTTATCGTTGTTCGATCTGTCGATGTTCGTGCTCTTTCCCGCGCTCAGCTATTACGTGGACGAGGTACTGGGCGGCCGCTTCCGCTTTTTCACGAGATTCCGCAAATGGCAGGCCGGCTTCTCCGCCTTTTGTTTTCTGGCGTTTATCGCGTACAAGGCGACGAACGAGCGATATTACGATCTGTACTACCTGCTCACGAATCCGATCCTCGGGTCCTTGATCCTCGTGCAGTTGATCATTATCGCCGTGCTGTCCGTCATCCATGCGATGCGCAAGAACACGGACGCCATTATCTTGTCCGCATGCCTTTTCTTGTTGGCGCTCTCGGGGGCTACGGATCTGGTTCTCTATTATGCCAGCGGCAAGAGCTACATTCTGTTCCTGTGGAAAATCGGGGTCGTCCTTCTGATCGTAGGGCTCGTCATCATCCTGGCCAGACGCATATCCGCCGATTATCGGATGCTGCTGTCCTACTCCAAGCGCCTGGAGCTGTTCAATCATCGGCTGGAGCGCACGGAGAAGCTGAAGATCATCAGCGATCTCGCCGCATCGGTCGCGCACGAAGTCCGCAATCCGCTTCAGGTTACGCGCGGATTCCTGCAGCTGCTGGCCGGGCGGGGAGACAACGAGAGCAAAAAGCATTTTAACATCGCGGTTAGCGAGCTGGATCGCGCATCCGGCATCATTACGGACTTTCTGACCTTTGCGAAGCCCGAGCTCGAGACGGTCTCTCCGTTGAATCTGGCGGAGGAGCTGGCGCAGCTCGAAGTCATTATTGCTCCGCATGCGGCCATGTACGGCGGCAGGCTGCACATTAACGCGGATCCGGGACTGACCGTAATCGGCAGCTCGTCCAAGTTCAAGCAGGCGCTTATTAATCTGTTGAAAAACAGCATCGAGGCGTTCAAGGAAGACGGCTATATCGAGATCAACGCTTATGAGGAAGACGGCGAAGCGATCATATGGATCAAGGATAACGGGGAAGGAATGGACGAAGCGCAGATCGCCAAGCTCGGCGTGCCTTATTTCTCGACCAAGTCCAAAGGTACCGGTCTCGGGACGATGGTCACCTTCCGCATCATCGAGGTGATGAAAGGCACGATCGATTTTAAAAGCCGCAAGGGGCAGGGAACCGAAGTGTTAATTCGGCTCCCGATTGCCAGCGATGCAGCCCGCGAAGAGGCCGCGGTCGCTGCAGCAGTCTTACCAAACAACTTCGACGTTTGAATCGCCGCCCGCGATGTCCTCGGGATTCGGCGGGATGACCAGGTAATAGTGCGAGGCGGTCTCTTCGACGGTCGTCACTTGAATTTCTTGCGGCAGGTCTACGCCGAAGGCCTCTTTGACCGCTGCCTTGGGATCAGTCAGCAGTTGTTGCTTGAATGCGGGATCTTCCCATGCTTTTTTGATGACCTGGACTTTAAGCGATTCGAGGGACATTCGATTCACAACCTTTTCATATGATTGGGCCTATCCACCCATATCCTACCATACGATTAGGCTTCTCGTCCCTATAATTCTTTCATTTTTGATAAAAAATATGAAAAACCGCCACCGCTAGCCAATTTATCCGTCGTATCTCGGGTCGCCTGAACGTCGTTCAAAATCCCGGCCACGATCTCCTGCTGGAATCGCACCAGTCCCGGCGCGGCACTGGGCAGCGCGGCCAGCCGCTCGCCGTGGCCGAGCACGATGGAGGCCAGCTGCTCCAGCGCCCCTTTGCGGTAAATCGCCTGCAGAACCAGCCGCTCCTGCAAGGGCTGATCCTCGGGCAAGGCCAGGCTCTCGCGTCTGACCAGCGTCAGAAAAGCGTTGCTTCGTTCTTCCCCGGGCAGATCGTCCCGCCAGTCGGTCCAATCGTCCGCCAGCTGCAGAGACGCAAGCGCCAGCTCGACTGCTGTCTCCATATCGGCAATCTGCTCCGAAAGTCCCGCGTCCAGCAGGACTGCGACGGCGCCGAGCTTCACCGGGGCCGACTTGCGCGCGAGCGCGCGGGGATCGCGCGGATCCGCACGCCGCAAGCCTTCGCCGGAGACGGCGGTCGCCCATTCGGCCAGATAACTCCGGTAGTAGGTCCAAAGAGAGGATTCGGGCGGGTGGTAGCGGCCGTAACGCTCGATGAAAAGCGCGTGCAGCAGCTGGCCGACTGCAAGGGCCTGCTTGCTCTCCATGCCGGCGTCACTGCCGTCCATCATATCGTCGAGCACAAAAAAGTGCAGCATCGCATATACGTTGCCCACCGCCAAGTCCCGGCACAGCGCTGGATCGGCTCCCGTCCGCGCGCCGATCCAGGACGGCAGCAAAAAGGCGATATAGTTGGACTTGCGGTCCCGACCCGTCGGGTCGGCCCGCATGACGAGCCCGCGAATGGCGGCGCTTAGCGGCTCCGGGTATGCGTCCGCTCCCGCAGCGGCTTCCGCAAATACGTTCGCGATCTCTCGGGCGATTTCCGATCCGGCTTGTACGGTTTTCATGAAGAGGCCTCCAATATGTATGGCACCCATCTTCCGTAGTCGCATCTGCCGGCATAGCGGATCATGGGCGTTCAATGCTTCTATCATACCGTACAAAAGTCTGAGATTCTGTAATCGCGTTCACAAATTTTAAAAATATTAAGCCGTATTTCCCATGTCGAAAGAACCCCGCGAACTCAGCTTCGATCCCTGCGCACATACCCCGGCTCGACGGCGACCGGCGCGCAATCCTTCGGCATGTCGACGTACGCCGTCTCCCTGGGTCCAGCCATCAGGATCAGATTGTCCCCCGCTTCTCCGCCCGGCCCGGCCACCGATATCGCGGCCGCATACGGAAATACCGCCTGCAGCGTCGCCAACATCGAAGCGACCCGTTTGTCGCCCTTGCCGCGTCCGATCACGTTGAGCAGCATAATGCCGCCGTTCCGAAGCCGGTCCCGCGCCAGGCTGTAAAACTCCAGCGTCGCCAGATGCGGTGGCGTCCCGTCAGCGGTAAAAGCATCGACGACGATGTAGTCGAAGCTGCCGGGCTCCGTCCCGGAGAGCAGCGCGCGCCCGTCGCCGATCGCGACGCCGCCCTGCCTGCAGCCGAAGTAGGCGCGGCTCCACTCGACGACCGTGGCATCGATCTCCGCCGCCTCGATCCGCTCGCTCCCGTAATGCCTCGCGATCGTCCCCGCCCCGTGCCCGATGACGAACGCGCGTCCGAACCGCGGATGGATCGCATCCATCAGGCTGACAAGCGCGCGCTGATAGGCCAGCACGACACGCGAAGGATTTCTCAGATCGATCGCCCCTTGAACGGCGCCGTCCGCGAACTGCAAGACGCGGAATCTGCCGAGCTCGCCGTACAGCTCCGTCGTATCGAAAATGCTCATTTCTCCGTGGCTGCCCTTCACTTGCGCAATTCGTTGCATGGCGTGCCGCCTCCCTTCTGCTCCTTACGATAGACTTCGGATACGGCTGTCGCAATGCTTGCCTGCCGCGCGGCCGGACGCGCCATTCATGTTATTTTAAGGCTGGTAGCTTATAATGACCGCATCATCCAACAACGAAGGTTAGTGACATCATGAGCTGGTATTCGCAATTCCCTCCGCTCCGCACGGAGCGCCTGCTGCTGCGCCAGGTAACGGCAGAGGACGCCGATGATCTGTATGCCTTGTGCACGGACCCGCAGGTCAACAACCTGCAGGACTGGCACGGCCCCGCTTCCTTAGCGGAGACCGAGGCGATCATCGAGAGCTGGCGCCAGGGCTATGCGGACAAGCGCGTAGTCGCCTGGGGCGTGACGCTGCGGGGAAGCCGTCCGCTAATCGGCACGGTGACCCTGATGCCGACGCGCGGCAGCTTCGAGGACCTGCCGCGTTTTCCGCTGGCGCTGGGCTACGATCTGAAGCCGAACTACTGGAACCGCGGCATCGCGTCAGAGGCGGTGCGCGCCGTGCTCGACTTCAGCCGCACGTTCATCGGTCCGCACCGGATTCAGGCCGAGGTGCATCCGGAAAACGCCGCATCGCTGAAGGTGCTGAAGAAGCTGGGCTTTCAAGAGGAAGGTCTCCTGAAGCATTATTTGATGCACGAGGCGACCAGGCAGTTCATGGACGTCCTGATACTCGCTTTGTTATTCAACTGAAGCCGCTTAAGACGTCACGCCTGTTGGTTCCAAACGGCTATCAGGATGCGGTTGACGGCCCAGACGGCAAGCAGCGCAATTGCGCTTGTCTGGCGTCCCGCAGCGTATAATGCGGCTGCGGCCACGCCGAATACCGCAAGCTCGATCGCCAGCTTCAAGCCGCCGCCCAAAAACTAATATAATTAGTTTTAATATAACTAATGTCATTAGTCCAGTCAACAACCGCAACTGAAAAAGCCCGGCGGCGAGCGGCTTGCGCGCTCATCGCCGGGCTTTTGCTTCAGCCATTATTTTATAACCCCGGAGTCACATCGAATGTCCTGCCGCAGGAGGAGCAAAATTTAGCCTCGAGCGGAGCCGTCTTGCCGCATGCGCATTCCTTTTCGTCGGAGAGCGCGTTGATCTGCGCCTTGTTCTCCTGGATCTCCTGCTCGAGCAAGAGAATGCGGTCGTACTTGGGCTGCAGCTCATGGATCCCGGCCTCGACGCGGCGGCCGACGGCAGCCTCGAATACCAGTTGGCCGATCTGCTGCTGAATTTCTTCGATCTCTTTTCTTTTCGAGCTGTTCTGGAGCTTGAGGCGATTCACGTCGACCAGAACCTTGGCCTTGTTGCCCGCATCGTTCAGCCCGGATTTGACTTTATCCAGAAATCCCATAGACACAACCTCCTCTAATCTTGCTCGGACTTTCGTCCATTGCAGTCAGTATACTATATTTATGGGTAAATGAGACGACATATGACTCGCCGCGGTGACGAGGGACGACGAATCCCCCGAAGTTTCGCGAGGCCTGATTTGATGTCTCCGATACGGCTAGGCCTTCGCCGCAGTACCTGATACACTCAGTATAAAGCGGGAGGAGGAGCTTCTTTGGAACACGCATTTGCGAACCAATCGCTGCCTTATGAACAACTCTATTATCATTCACCGATCGGCACGGCTTTCCTCTCCCCCGATGCGACGGCGTGGATCGGCGCCAACCCGTCGTTTTGCGAGATGCTCGGTTATTCGGAAGAAGAGCTGCGGGACATTCCCTACGCGCAAGTGGCGGTCCGTGCACCCGACGAGCGCGCGGCGCTTCTCGCGCCTCTGTTGAACGGCAGCCTGACCAACTTGACGTTAAAAGAATCCTTGTCGCGCAAGGACGGATCGGCCGTCAGCGCCCGCCTTTGCCTGTTCCCGGTTCAAAGCGCAGGCATCGTTCGGGGCATTGCGGTCCAGGTGACTGAAATTCTCCAGACTGTGCCGCCTGATACGCTGTCCGAGGAGACGATCCTGAGGCTCGTGCTCGATCATGCGCAAGACCTGATTACCGTGTCTACGCCCGACGGCATTACCCGTTACGTTTCGCCGGCCATCCATTCGATATTGGGCTACGAGCCGGACGAGCTCATCGGCCGCAATAACACGTCGCTGTACCATCCTGACGACATCAGGCAGCTGCAGGCGCAAGCTTTTCGCGACATCGGCGTTTTCGAATGCCGGGTTCGTCACCGGGACGGCCATTATCTCTGGTTCGAGACGACTTTTGAGATTCTGCGGACTTCTGACGGCCAATTCGACAAAATCGTCGGTATCGGACGGGACATCACGGCCCGCAAGAAGTTCGAGGACAATCTTGCCGAGGCGCAGCGGCTCGCCCGCATCGGCTCGTGGGAATGGGATCTCGACTCCGGCAGATTCTCCTGCTCCGACGAGATGCACCGTATGTTCGACGCGCGGATCGACCGGCATCGGAGCGATCTCGAAGCATTTCTCGACTGCCTGCATCCCGGCGACAAGAGCCGCATCCAAGCGAATTTGCAGGAAGTGTTTAAAGGCGGCTTTCATGAAGCGGATTTCCGCATCGTGACCCTCGGCGGAGAAACAAGGCTGATTCATGCTCGGATTAAGACGATCTGCATGCCCGGCAGCGAAAAAGTCAGTCGGCTTCTCGGTACGCTGCAGGATATTACCGACAGCAGGCTGATGGAGGCGCAGCTCCGGGAGAGCGAGCAGCGCTACAAATCGCTGTTCGACTACAATCCGTCGGGCGTGTATTCGTTCGACCTGGAGGGCAACTTCACCTCGCTCAACGCGAGCCTCGAGAAAATGCTCGGGTATACGCGCGAGGAGCTGATGCCGGGCTCGTTCGTCCACCTCGTCTACCCGCCGGACCTGCCGCGCACGCAAGCCAACTTCAACCGGGCCGCGCAGGGCGAGCCGCATAACTACGAAGCCGTCGTCCTCCACAAGGACGGCTCCCTGCTCGACCTGACCGTCACGAACGTGCCGATCTTCGTAGACGACCGCGTAGTCGGCGTATTCGGCATCGCTTCCGATATTACCGAGCGCAAGCGCCACATGGAGCAGATCGAGAAGCTGAGCTACGAGCATGCGCTCATCCTGAGCTCGGTATCCGAAGGCATCTTCGGCGTCGACCGGGAAGGCCGGGGCATCTTCCTCAATCCGCCCGGCGCCCGCATGCTCGGATGCGAGGCGGAGCTGTTCGCCGGCCGTCCTTACCAGGAGTCGGTCCACCATACCCGCGCGGACGGCACCCGGTATGCCGAGGGCAAGTCCCCCGTCCATCAGACCATTCGGGACGGCCGGCCGCGCGCGGCGCGGGAGGATATTTTCTGGCGGACGGACGGTCCGAGCTTCCTCGCCGACTATCGCGTGACGCCGATCACGGACAGGGGCGAGATCCGTGGTGCCGTCGTCGTGTGGCGGGACATCACGAGCGAAGTCGAGGTAATGAGGGCCAAGGAATCCGCCGAGCGCGCGGACCATGCCAAGTCGGAGTTTCTCGCAATCATGAGCCATGAGCTTCGGACCCCGATGAACGGCATCATGGGCATGACCGACCTGCTGCTGGATACGCCGCTCTCGGAGTCGCAGCGCGAATATGCGGAGATCGTCATGAAGAGCAGCCGCAGCCTGCTTCGCATCCTGAACGATATTCTGGATTTCAGCAAGATCGAGGCCGGCAAGCTGGATCTCGAATGCGAATCCGTCGTGCCAGCCGAGCTGCTCGAATCCGTCCGTGAGCTGTTTGCGGTCAAAGCTGACGAGAAGGGCATCGCGCTTGACGTGCGCACCGAGGAAGATACGCAGGCAACCTTCGGCGGCGACGCCACCCGCATCCGGCAGGTGCTCGTCAATCTGGTCGGCAACGCGATCAAGTTTACCGAGACGG
This sequence comes from Cohnella sp. GCM10020058, assembly GCF_042683485.1. Lineage (NCBI taxonomy): Bacteria > Bacillati > Bacillota > Bacilli > Caryophanales > Paenibacillaceae > Cohnella > Cohnella sp. GCM10020058. The sequence continues at coordinate 486,252 of NZ_JBHUJV010000009.1, read as the reverse complement.
GCAGCGTCACTGTCAGGGTGTGCCGGGTGCGAAGCGAAGAACCCGCCGGCGACATGCTCGAATTCGAAGTGACGGACACCGGAATCGGCATTCCGGCGGACAAGCTCGACCGCCTGTTCCAATCGTTCTCGCAGCTCCATCCGGCCTTCAATCGCAAGTACGGCGGCACGGGCCTCGGGCTCGCCATCTGCAAGCGCCTTGTCGAACTGATGGGCGGCCGGATCGAAGCCCATAGCGAGGAAGGCGCCGGCTCCCGCTTCCGGTTTACGCTGCCCGCCTCGTGCGATTCGCTGCGCCAGTAAATACAGGCGATCGGCGAACGCTCGAAGCTTGTCATCCTGGCGCGTGCGCGTCTTTAATCCGGCGGAAGGAATACCGTAGCGACGCAGCATTGCAGCATCGCGCAGACGAACGGAGGAACGCCTCCGTTCGTCTTTTTTGCGTGTCTTGCAGCTCCTGGGGATGCTTCGGCCAAAGTACGCCAAAATAGACCCGATTGACGGACCGGCCTCCGTTAACGGATGATACTGCTATTAATCAATTCGGATGCCCGAAGGGCAGGGAAGGAGCCGACCGGAATGAATCCCGTCAAAGTCATGATCGTGGACGACGAAGTGCTGGCGATCGAGCATCTGAAGCGCCTCGTCTCCTGGGAAGCGCTCGGCTACGAGATCGTCTGCACGGCGACGCGCTCGGCGCAAGTGCCCGAACTGGCCCGCAAGCATCGCCCCGACCTCGTTCTCATGGACATCGTCATGCCCGGCCAAGACGGCCTGGCACTCAGCAAGACGCTGCTTGCGGAAGGCACGGCGCTGAAAATCGTGCTGCTGACCTCGTACAAGGAATTCGAGTACGCGAAGGAGGCCGTCCGGCTCGGCGTCGCCAGCTATTGGGTGAAGCACGAGATGGACGCCGATACGTTCAGCCGCGAGCTGGGCGGCCTGCGCGAAGAGATCGTGCAAGCGCGCAGCGCGCTGAGGAGCGGGCGGGACAGACTGCTGGTCGACTGGCTGGGCGGGCGGGAGCTGTCGGATGCCGGCTGGCGGACGGCGACGGACGGGCGCTGCGAAGGCTTCGACCGCTGGCAGCTTGTCGTCCTCAGGCCCGACCGGCCTCCCTTCTCGCTGCCAGGGATGCCGGCGCCTTCGCCGCTGCCGGCCGCCTGGCCCGCCTCGGACGACGCCGGCCTGCTGGCGGCGCTTCCATTCCTGGAGGAGTGCTTCGTGCTTCTCTATGGAGATGCAGGCGCCCGCGGCGAAGGCCGGCTGCGCGAGACGGCCGAGGCGCGGGCGGCCGAGGCGGCGGCTGCGCTGGAGCGGCTGACGGGCAGCACGGTGTCGGCCGCCAGCGCCTACGGGCTGACGGACCGCGGCGCCGTGCCGGACCGGCTTGCCGAAGGCCTCAGGCGGCTCGGACTCGCCGTCTATTACGGGCCGCGGCAGCTGTTCAGGCTGAACGAGCCGCCGGTGCCGCACGAGACGGCAGCGCCCGGGCACTTCGACTGGAGCGCTGGGCTTGCTTCGGTGCGCGGGATGCTGCAGGAGGGCCGCTTCGCGGAGGCTGCGCTCGGTCTGCCCGGCTTGTTCGCGCAGGCGCGCGCGGCGATGGACATCCCGGGCCTGACCGAGCTGTGCCGCCAGCTCGCCGCTTCGATTGCCCGCAGCCGCGCGCAGCTCGGCCTGCCCGATCCTGCCGAGCCGCAGGATGCCGCGGGTTGGACGTCGTTGACGGCGATCGAGGCCGCGTTCGCCGGCCGGATCGCCGCGCTCGAGGCGGCCGCGGGCGCCCCGGCCGGCTCGCGCAAGGTTCGCGCGGCCATCGCTTATCTGGAGCGGCACTACGCCGACCCGGATATCGGCGCCGACGCCGTAGCCGCCTATCTGGGCATCAGCCGCGACCACCTGCGCCACGTCTTCAAGGAAGAGACCGGCCATACGGTGCTGGATCGCCTGACCGAGATCCGCATGGAGCAGGCGAAGACGCTGCTCGCGGACGGCGCGCTCAAGATCTACGAGATCGCGGAGCGTGTCGGCTACCGCAACGGCCAATATTTCAGCCAGGTATTCCGCAAGCAGACGGGCATGAACCCGAACGAATACACGGAGAAACGCAGGTGAACGCCGCATGCGCATGAAGATCCGCACCAAGATCATGGCGAGCGCCGCGCTTGTCGTCTCGTTGTCGCTCGCCGTGAGCGGCTTCTTTATTTACGACTACGCCCGGAATATCATTCGCGATCAATCGATCAAGGACAGCCGGACGAAGCTCGCGCAAATTTCCTTTCAGCTCGGCAAAATTCAGGAGCAGGTCGCCAAGACGGCCGAATACATCGTGTCCGACGAGGAAATCACGAGCCAGGTCTACGCGCAGCCGGGCGACAGCATCGAAACCGAATACTTCCGCAAGCAAGCGGTCCAGGAGAAGCTGGGCCGGTTCGTCGCCCTCGGCAACTTTATTCTGAACGTGCTGATCGTGCCGCCCGGCGGAGAGACGTATTCCAATTACAGCGGGTACGAAGACTATTTTGCGGACTATCTCAAGCAGGACTGGTTCGCCAAGCTGTCGCACGAACGCAGCGCCTACAGCGCGCCGCATTCGTTTTTCTACATCAGCGGGCAGCGACAGGTCGTCAGCTACGTGCTCAAGTACCGACCGATCGGCATCAGTTCGTCGGCGGACAGCTATCTTGTCATCGATGTCGCCTACTCGGAGCTGTCCAACGTCTTCCTCCAGACCGCGCGGGACTTCGAGCAGATCGAGCTGTATTCCGGTCAAGGCGCGCTCCTGTACGCAGCGAACGAGGAGCTGCCGGCGGCGGACCGCGAATTCATGGCGAGCGCGCTCGGTCCGGACGCTGACTATGCAGAGGACGACAGCCGCATTGCGCTCGCAGACGACGGCATGAACTACGGCTGGCGCCAGACGGCGCTCATCTCCAAGCATACGCTGTTCGAGAAGATCAACCGGATCTTCTACTTCTACGTCCTCATCATCCTGTGCGGCATCGTCGCTTCGACGGTCGTCATGCTTCCGATCATCGTGGGCCTCACCCGCCCGCTCATCCGCCTGACGAACGCGATGAAGCGCGTAGCCGTGGGCGATCTGGGCACGACGGTCGACATCCGCAGCGGGGACGAGCTGGAGATTCTGGGCAGCGGCTTCAACCGGATGGTCGGCGACCTGAAGGAAACGATCCAGGCGTCGGTCCGCAGCGAAGCGGACAAAAGGCAGATGCAGATCGATCTGCTCATGGCGCAGATCAATCCCCACTTTTTGTACAATGCGCTTAATACGGTCATTTACCTGTCCCATGCCGGGCGCAGCGCCGAAGCCGCCGAGGTGACCCAGGCGCTCATCGCCATTTTGCAGGATACGATCAAGACAGGCGAAGGCGCGGTGCGGGCGCCGCTCGCCGACGAGAAGCGTATCGTGGATAAATACGCGGTCATTCAGCAGACCCGCTATCCCGGCCGCTTTCGCCTGGTCTGGGAGGTTGACGAATCGCTGCTCTCTCGCTCCGTCCCCCGCATGGCGCTGCAGCCGCTCGTGGAAAACGCGATTTTGCACGGCATCGTCCCCTCCGACGCGGAGACCGGCACAATCTCGCTGCGCGCCTACAGGGATGGACCCGACCTCTGCCTGGAGGTGGAGGACGACGGCCTCGGCATGACATTGCCCGCGACGGGCTGGCTGCCGCGCGGCGGTGCCGGACACGAGCGCACGCGCGGCATCGGCCTGTCCAACATCCAGGAGCGGCTGCGCTCGCACTTCGGTGCCGCCGCGCGGCTGGAAGTCGAGAGCCAGCCGGGGCGCGGCACGCTCGCCCGCATCCGGCTGCCCTGGACGGAGGCAGGCTGACGAGGTGTGGTGCGATGAGATGCAGCGTCGACTTGCTGGTTTAGTTTGAGTTGGCTTACTTGGCTCGGCTAGCTTGGCTTGATGGCTTGATGGGCTCTCATTGCCGCGCTGCCTTATGCTCAATCCTTGCAAAGAACGTGACGAAATGGTTGGCGTTAAGCGCCATTTGCGCTTATCGGCACCTTTCCGAGCGTCGCAGAGGTGGCGTTAGTGCCTAAATTCAATTATCGGCACCTTTCCGAGCGTCGCAGAGGTGGCGTTAGTGCCTAAATGCAAATTATCGGCAATGTCCGAAGCGTCGCAGATGCGGCTTTAGCGCCCATTTGCGCTTATCGGCATGGCGTTACGCGGTTTTTCCGTTTAACTCCGCTCCCAGCCGGCGGTTTCTGCGGGCGTTACGCGGTTTTTCCGTTTAACTCCGCTCCCAACTGGCGTTTCTGCGGGCGTTACGCGGTTTTCCAGTATAACTCCGCTCTCGGGTGCCGTCTTACCCTCCGAACCTCCGGATTTTATACAAAATCGCCGGTTTCCTGCATTATCCGCACAGGCTCCCCCGGGTTACGATATTTATGCAAGCACTTACAACGAAGTTCTATAGGGGGTCTATCGAAAGTGAATCACTTGCTCACGAAAAGCCGCGCAGCCGGCGCGCTCTCGCTGCTCCTGCTATCCAGCGTGCTCGCGGCGTGCGGAGGCAACGGCAAAGACAATAACGCCTCATCGCCGTCCGTTTCGTCTCCCGCAGCCAGCAGCGGCGCATCATCCTCCGCGCCCGCCGCAAGCGCCGATCCGACGCAGCTCAGCGGCACGGTCAAGGTGTGGGATTGGGACGAAGCTTTTCAGAAAGGCATGATCGCCGAGTTTAACAAGACATACCCGAACATCAAGGTCGAAGTGACCGTCGTCAATCCGAACGACTACCTGCAAAAGCTGCAGAGCGGCATCGCCTCCGGCTCGGACGTGCCGGACGTCATCCTCGGCGAATCCGCCTACCGCGGCAAGCTGTTCGACCTGGGCGTGCTCGACAAGCTCGAAGGCGCGCCTTACAACTTCGACAAGAGCTCGGTTCTCGACTTCACCATCCCGTATATCTCGAACGGCAAGGGCGAGGTTATCGCGGTCGACCAGGCGATCACGCCGGCCGGGTTCGCGTATCGCCGCGACCTCGCCAAGGAATATTGGGGCACCGACGATCCCGCCGAGCTGGAGAAGCTGATCTCCACCTGGGACGACTTCATCGCCAAGGGCAAGGAACTGAAGGACAAGAGCAGCGGCAAGGTGCTCATGCTGCCAGGCCTCGGCGACGCCTTCATCCCGCTGAAAGGCCAGAACTTCGCGCCGTACGTGAACGGCAACGAAGTCGACCTGACCGCCAAGGTCAAGGAACCGCTGAACCGCCTGTTCGAGATGCGCGACGCGGGCATTCTCGGCAAGAACGAGCTGTGGACGCCGGCCTGGTCGGCTTCGATGGCCAAGGGCGAGTTCATGTTCTATCCGATGGCGCCATGGGGTCCGAAGTGGCATATCTCGGCCAACGATCCGGACGGCTCCGGTCGCTGGGGTCTCGTCAAGGCGCCGGAGGGCGGCTTCACCCGCGGCGGTACCGCCGTCGGTATTTACAAGGACAGCAAAAACAAGGAAGCCGCCTGGGCGTTCGTGCAGTACGCCTACCTGTCGGACGAAGGCTCCGCTTACAACTTCAAGACGTTCGGCAACATGACCGGCTCCAAGTCGTTCTACGAGACGCACAAGGATCTGATCGAGACGCCGGGACCGTACGACGAGTTCTTCGGCGGCCAGAACCTGGCGAAGTACTTCATGGAGAAAATCGTGCCCGACATGAAGGGCGAGCCGCAGTCGAAGTACGACTCGGTCGTGGATGGCGTGTTCAACGCGCTGTATCCGCTCTGGACGAAGGATACGTCGGTGACCGCGGACGCCGCGCTGCAGAAGTTCATCTCCGAGACAAAAAACAAGGCGTCGGACGCGACCGTCAAGTAACCTACAGAATAGAGGGATGAACGTGAACGCGGAACAAAGCCTCGCACCGGCCGCCGCCACCTCCGCCGCATCCCGCAAACGCAGATGGGGGCCACATTTGTGGCCCTATCTTTTCGCGCTGCCGTTTGTGCTGACTTATGCGGCTTTTCAACTGTACCCGGTCCTCTACTCCTTCGTGCTGAGTCTGCATGACTGGAACGGCATCGGCGAAAAAACGTATATCGGCTTTAAAAACTACGTCCAGCTCTGGACGAACGATCCCTTGTTCATCAAGTCGCTGTGGAACACCCTGATTATGATGTTCATGTTCATCCCGCTCACGCTGATCCTCGGCCTCGTGCTTGCGTACTGGACGTTCCAATTAACGCGGGGCAAACGCCTTTTCCAGACGATCAACGTACTGCCTTACATCACGACACCCGTCGCGATCGGCTTCATCTTTTCCTACCTGTTCGACTGGCAGACCGGGCTCGTCAACCTGCTGCTGACGAAGTTCGGCTGGCTGCAAGAAGGCTTCTACTGGCTGCAGGATCCTTGGGGCTCGCGCGCGATCATCGCCTTGATGGTCATCTGGCGCAATCTCGGCTATTTCATGATCATCTTCATGGCCGGCATGACGGTCATTCCACAGGACGTGTACGAAGCCGCCAAAATGGACGGATCGACGGGCCTGCATACGTTTCGCAAGATTACGATGCCGCTGCTGCGCAACATCACCGTGTTCCTCGTCGTCACTTCCGTCATCGGCGGACTGCAACTGTTCGACGAGCCGAAGCTGCTTTACGGGGGCTGGTCGGGCTCCGCGCAGGTCGGCGGACCGGACAACACGGCGCTTACCGTCATTTGGAAATTCGTGGACGAATCGTTCATTTCCAATACGCGCTTCGGGTATGCCTCCTCGATCGCCTACTCGCTGTTCATCATTATCGTGTTCTTCTCTATCTTGAGCTACAGGCTGACGGCACCGAAGGAGGACAAGCGATGAACGCGGCAAAAACGACAAAAGCGCTCATGTGGATCTGCCTTGTCGCGATCTCGCTGCTGTCTTTGTTTCCGTTCTACATCATGATCGTGATGGGCACGCACTACAACGAAGACTTGTTCAAGGGCATTCCGATCCTGCCCGGCGATTACTTGGCGTATAATCTGAAAACAGTCATGTCTGCCGACTTCATGGGCGTCTACCTCAACAGCCTGATCGTGTCCGTCGTGTCCGTCGTCCTGGCGACGCTGACGAGCACGCTCATCGGCTACGCGCTCGCGAAGTTCGAATTCCGCGGGCGGAAGGCGCTGCAGACGTTCGTCATCCTGACGATGATGGTCCCGACGCAGGTCGGCCTGATCGGCTATATCATCGAAATGCGCAACCTCGGCGTCGGCAACACACTGTGGCCGGTCATCCTCGTGTGGGCGGCGTTCCCGTTCGGCGCGTTTTTCATGGTCCAGTTCATCCGCGACTCGATCCCGAACGACTTGCTGGAGTGCGCGCGCATCGACGGATGCTCGGAGCCGGGCATCTTCGCCCGGATCGTGCTGCCGATCATGAAGCCGGGTCTCGCGACACTCGCCACGCTCGTGTTCCTGTGGTCGTGGAATAACTACCTGCTCCCGCTCGTGACGATCAACAAATCGGAGTGGTATACGCTGCCGATCTTTATCTCGAATCTCGGTATTGTCCACCGCACCGACTACGCCGCGCGGATGCTCGCGCTGTCGCTGACGACCGTACCGGTGCTGATCCTGTTCATCCTCGGTTCGAAGACGTTCATGAAGGGATTGACCGCGGGGGCGGTCAAGGGTTAAAGCACTCGGCGAGGCATGTACGCGAATGGCCGAACATACACGGAGGTTACTTAAAGTTACTGAAAGAACGGAGTGGAGCGGAAATGCGGCTGAACGAACGAGAGATGCGCTTGGAAGGGGAATGGCGGTTCCTGCTCGATCCGGGCGATCGCTACGCGTATGAGCCGCCGCCGGAAGGTGCCTTCGGCGAAGGCGTCATCCGGGTACCGGGCTCCTGGGAGGAGCAGGGCTACGGGGACGAGCCGCCTTACGCCCAGATCGATACGTGGACTAAAGTGCGCGAGTACGAGGGAGCGGCATGGTATCGGACGACGTTTAGCGTCGGGAACGGGGAGCAGGCAGAGCGGGCCGGGACCGCGGCGGAAGACGTTGGGGAAGCGAGTGTCGCGGAGACTGGCGGCAAGGCGAACGCAAGGAGCGGCGGGGCGTACGACGGCGCGGATCGATTGTCCGCGGCAGCCTGGGCGTTGACGATCGCCGGCGCGCGCTGGACGACGGAGGTATGGGTCAACGGCGCCTATGCGGGCAGGCAAGACAGCCTGTCCGCACCGCATACGCACCTGCTAAATGGCCTTATCCAGCAAGGCGAAAACGCGCTCGCCATTCGCGTGGACAACCGGATGCGGCTGCCGCTCGCGGACAGCCATATCCACACGCGCCATACGGCCACGGCCTGGGGCGGCATTACGGGCGGCGTGCGGCTCGCGCGGCTCGCCCCCGCGCGGATCGGGGCTGTCTCGATCGCGCCCGATCCGGAGGCAGGCCTCTTCCGCTGCCGCGTGTCGGCCGGAGGCGAGATCGCGGCGGGCGACACCGTCGTCGCGACGTTCCGCGCGCCAGACGGCAAGACGTTCCGCGCGGCGGCGACGTTCGCTCCCGAGAGCAGGCTCCACGGCAGTTGCAGCGAGCTTTGCAGCGACGACGAAGGCGGCGATGTTGGCGCGAGTGGCGAAGGTAGTGCGAGTGATGAGGGTAGTGCGAGTGACGAGGGCAGTGCTAGTGACGAGGGTAGTGCGAGTGATGAGGGCAGTGCGAGTGACGAGGGTAGTGCGAGTGACGAGGGTAGTGCGAGTGACGAGGGTAGCGCGAGCAGTGCAAGTGGCGCGCCTGCAAGCTTCTTCGCCGAGCTGATCTGCGAGGTCGGCGACGCGCCCGCCCTATGGAGCGACGCCCATCCGGAGCTTTATGAAGCCGCGTTCGAGCTGGTCCGAAACGGTGAGACGCTGGACCGGACGGTACGGCGTCCCGGCCTGCGGCGGCTTATAGCCGACGGCAAACGGCTGCTGCTTAACGGCCGCCCCGTCTGGCTGCGCGGCTACGTCGATTGCTGTATTTTCCCCTTGACGGGCTATCCGGTCTGGGACAAGGCGCATTACGAACGCCAATTCCGCATCGCGAAGTCGTACGGCTTTAATCACGTGCGGCTGCACGGGTGGACCGCCCCCGAGCCGTTCTGGGAAGCCGCCGACGAGGCGGGCATGCTCGTTCAGACGGAGCTGCCCCACTGGTCGGCGCATTACCAGCCGCGCGGAGCGACGCCGCCGGCGGATGTCGACGCCTTCCTCGAAGCCGAGCTGCGGCGCATTTATACGCAGTTGAACGCGCATCCGTCGTTTGTCCTGTTCGCGATGGGCAACGAGCTTGTCGAAGACAACGGCCATCCGCGGTTGAACGAGCTTGTCCGGCTTGCGCGCGAGCTCGATTCTACGCGCCTGGCCACGGACAACACCGGCTTCGGGCAGCTGCCGGAGCAGGATCGCGAGGGAGACTTCTTCATCCCCTCGTTCAACTGGCATACGCCGCTCAAGACAGAGGAAATCGCCGTTCCAGCCACCGACCGCGATTTTTCCGCCGTTGCCGGACTCAGCGCCAAGCCGGTCATCGGACACGAGCATGCGCAGTTCTCGATGTACGCGCGCCCGGCGGAGAAGGCCAAGTACACGGGCGTCCTTCGGCCGACTTGGCTGGAGACGATCGAGGAGACATTGGCGGACAAAGGACTCGCTTCGAGCGTACCCGCGTTCGTTGAAGCAACCGGCCGCCATCAAGCCCGGGCCCTCAAGGAAGCGTTGGAGCGGGCGCGCCGGACGCCGGACGCGGCGGGCGTGCAGTTGCTGGACATTCGGGACTTTCCCGGGCAGGGCCATGCGACGACTGGGCTGCTCGACGTTTTCTGGGACAGCAAGGGGACGATCGAGCCTGAGCGCGTGCTCGATTTCAACGGTCCCACGGTGCTGCTGATGTCCTGCCGCGGACGCACGCTGTTCGCCGGCGAGCGCATGTCCGTCCGATTGACCGTTTCCCATTACGGCGATGCGCCCGTATTGGAAGGACATGTAGCTTGGCGGCTGTCGGCGGGCCAACGGACGCTCTCTGAAGGGGAACTGGCCGTCGCGAGCCTGAACGTCGGAGAAGTGACCGAAGCCGGCATCGTTCAGATTGGCTGCGGCGCGGATGCCGAGGCCGCCGAGCTTGTGCTCGAGGCGCGATGGGTGGGCACCGGCGCTGCGGCGGAGATTCGCAATGCCTGGTCGTTCTGGGCGTTCCCCCGGGCCGCGCACGACGATGCCGAGACGGTATGGACCAGCGCGACGGCCCTGAAATCCGTGCTGTACGGCGCGATCCACGAGCCCAATGCGAGCTTTGATCCGCGTACCTATCCCGCCCGGCGCGGCATCCGCCTCGCGGTCGTCGAGCGCCTGACGACCAGCGTCCTTCAGTATCTCGTCGCCGGCGGCCGCGTGCTGCTGCTTGCCGGCGAATCGGAGCTGTACGACGCCGTCATGACCAAGTATCTGCCCGTCTTCTGGAACTATTTGATGTTCTCGGAGCAGGCAGGCGGCACGATGGGCGCGATGATCGGCGATCACCCGGCGCTGGGACGTTTCCCGCATGACGGCCGCTCGGACTGGCAATGGTACCACCTGCTGAACGGCACGCCGGCCATCTGCCTGGACGCGGTGCAAGGCATCCGGCCGATCGTCGAGATCGTGGACAACTTCAACCGCGCCAAGCGCCTTGCCGCCGTCTTCGAGGCACGCGTCGGATCCGGCCGCCTGCTCGTATCCACGCTGGCCTGGCGGACGCCGGCCGACTTCAAACGGCCCGAGAGCGCCTATTTATTCGCGGAAATGCTGAACTATGCCCTCGGCAACCGTTTCGAACCCGAAGCGACGCTGACCGTCGGGCAGCTGCTCGGCATGGTTCGCCTGCGCGGCATTCATTCCTTTCTTTAGACGGATGCGCGCCTTCTTACCCGCGAGCGCATAAATTAGGGACGCTGTGTCCGCCAATCTACGAGAATAGCACCGTTTTCCGCATCTTGGATTCTGTAAACGCGTGTTCGTCTGGCGCTCTTCGCTCGAAAGCGTTATGATAGTGCCGTAAACGATACCTAAACCAAGGCAGGAGGCATTCGCGGTGAGAACGATTCAATTGGGGACAAGCTCGCTCGAGGTACCCGTAATAGCGGTCGGTTGCATGCGCATCAATTCGCTGGAGAAGGCGGAGGCCGAACGCTTCGTTCAAGCGTCGCTCGAGGCGGGCGCGAACTTTTTCGATCATGCCGACATCTATGGCGGAGGCGCTTGCGAGGAGATTTTCGCAGACGCCATTCATATGAACGACGACATTCGCGAGAAGCTCGTTCTGCAGTCCAAATGCGGCATCCGCAAGGGCGCGTTCGACTTTTCCAAGGAGCATATCCTGACCTCGGTCGACGGCATCCTGAAGCGTCTCAAGACCGATTACCTGGACATCCTGCTCCTCCACCGCCCGGACGCGCTGGTCGAGCCCGAGGAAGTCGCGGAAGCATTCGATATTCTGGAGAGCTCGGGCAAGGTCCGTCACTTCGGCGTCTCCAACCAGAAGCCGATGCAGATCGAGCTGCTGAAGAAGCACGTCAAGCAACCGCTCGTGGCGAACCAGCTGCAGCTGAGCATCACGAACGCCAACATGATCTCGAACGGCATCAACGTGAATATGGAAAACGAGTCCGCGATCGACCGCGACGGCAGCATCCTGGATTATTGCCGCCTGAACGACATTACCGTCCAGCCTTGGTCGCCGTTCCAGTACGGATTTTTTAAAGGCGTATTCCTCGACAATGAAGAATTCCCGGAGCTGAACGCAAAGATCGACGAGATCGCGAAAAAATACGAGGTCAGCAACACGACGATCGCAATCGCCTGGCTGCTCCGCCATCCGGCGCGCATGCAGCCGGTCACCGGTACGATGAACCTCGAGCGCATCCGCGATTGCGTCAAGGCGAGCGACATTCATCTGTCGCGCGAAGAGTGGTACGAGATTTACCGCTCGGCGGGCAATATCCTGCCTTAAGCGCACCTTGCATGCGGCCCCGGTCCTGACGGATCGGGGCTTTTGGCTCGTCCGCTTCCGCCTGCTTCCAATTGCGGACCGGCGTGCGCTTGTCCCTGACCGGCTTCTTTTCCGCCGCTTATTCATACATTCACACCATGTGAGGATAGGGATGACATCGATGGGCAAGAAGGACGACCCTATCACCGTCATCATTCAGAAAAACAAGCGGAGGATCGCCACGAAAGCGCCGCTCTCGCAGTTGGACCGGCTCGTGTTCGTCATCAACCGGCAATTCACCAATGCGCCCAACACGACGCAGATCGCCAGCGGTGCCGGACGCAGCGGCGCAGCCGGGAGCCGCAGGCGCAAATAACGTTATGCAAGAGGAATTTCCATTCCGGCAAAAAGGCGGACTGCCGTAGATTGGCGTCCGCCTTTTTGCGTGGATTGTTAGCTGATGCCAAGGCCTCCGCTTGCATATCCTGCAGCGGTGTTGATCAAGCTGAGCCCTGCTGCGGTTGCCGAAAATACCAGCAGCAAGCGCGTCCCGGCAGCGACGGGGATCGAGAGCCCTGTCGTGATGCCGCTCGAGATGGCACCGAGGGCGATAATGCCGGTGAGCGGCGGCGCCAGCGTGACGGTAGCGCCGGGAACTGCAGTGAACGTATTGTTAGGCGTCGTGGAGCTGTACAGCTGGGCCGTTATGGTCACAGTCGAGCCTACCAGGGACACCGCCAGCGTCGTGCTGAAATAAGCCGCAAGCGAAGTAATGGTGCCTGCCCGCGGGACGGAGAAGGCGAAGTTCAGCAGCGTGCCCGCTGCGCCGGTCAGATCGATGACGCCGCCGACGATGCTCACGCCGTCGCCCGAGCTGCCGAAGCCGACCAAGCCGGACGTGCCGACCAAGCCGCCCACGATCGTCGTCAAGGCTACCGGCAGGCCGGAAGCAAAGGGGATGATCGCGCCTGCGCCAGTCGCTCCCGTCACGCCGGTTGTACCCGTTACACCGGTAACGCCTGTGGCCCCGGTCGTTCCCGTTGTGCCTGTGGCGCCTGTTGTTCCCGTTGTGCCTGTAGCGCCTGTTGTTCCCGTTGTGCCTGTAGCGCCTGTTGTTCCCGTTGTGCCTGTAGCGCCTGTCGTTCCCGTTGTGCCTGTAGCGCCAGTTGTTCCCGTTGTGCCTGTAGCGCCTGTTGTTCCCGTTACACCGGTTGCGCCTGCGGCTCCCGTGGTTCCCGTTATGCCTGTGGCACCGGTCAAACCTGCAGCGCCGGTGGCACCAGTGGCACCCGTAGCACCAGTAACACCTGTAGCACCTGTGGCTCCCAACGCGCCCGCTTCGCCTGTCGCTCCGGTGGCGCCTGGATCACCCGTGACGCCCGGATCACCCGTTGCGCCTGTCGGTCCCGTCGGACCGGTAGCGCCCGTGACGCCCGCGCCCGTCGCGCCGGTCGCACCCGTTGGCCCCGGATCGCCCGTTGCCCCTGTCGGTCCTGTCGGTCCCGTCGGGCCGGTAGCGCCCGTGATGCCTGCGCCTGTCGCCCCGGTCGCACCCGTTGGCCCCGGATCGCCCGTTGCTCCTGCCGGTCCTATCGGTCCTGCGGGTCCTATCGGTCCTGCGGGTCCTACCGGGCCAATAAGGCCATTTGCACCGGCAGCTCCCGTAGCGCCTGTTGCGCCCGTTAGCCCTGTAAGCCCCGCTGCGCCCTGAAGCCCTTGCGGTCCCTGAGGTCCTTGCGGCCCCTGCGGTCCCTGCGGTCCTTGCGGTCCTTGCGGTCCCGGAGGTCCCGGCGGCCCTGGTTGTCTTCCCATACGCTCACCCGCCTATCCCTGATTTGACGGCGAACCATTCTCCCGGTCCATACGGTCCAGGCCAGTTCGTCCGCAAGACGCCGATCCTATCCATATATACGCCCTTTTACTGCCCGATATGCCATTGTCCCATGCGGGCAAGCCGCCTTTTGCATCCCTTAACATTAAGAGTTGGGACAGGAGGGGGTACATTTGACTGCTCGCCCGTTTATCGGGATATTAATCCCGGAAAGGGCCGACCGAATGCGCATTTTGCGCGCTTACGGACGCCAGCATCGGCCGGGGACGGAGTTATTCGCCTTCTGTCCCGACGATATCGACTGGGAACGTCTGCGCATCGCCGGCTTGCTGTACGAAAGAGACCGCTGCGAGGAATACTCTTTTCCATTTCCGGACGCGGTTTATAACCGGATTTTTAACGACCGCCCCGACCTCATTCTCCGCCTCGAGGAGCATATGAACGGGGGCATCTGCTTCAACCGAGTCAATTATTTCGACAAATGGGCGCTTTACGGGTGGCTAAAACCATCCGAGGTCGGATCGCTGATCCCCGACAGCCGCCTCTATTCGCCGACGGCTCTGCAGGAAATGCTCGGCCTTCATCCGCTGCTATACCTGAAACCTTTTTACGGCGCGCGCGGCAACGGCGTTTACCGGGTCGAATACACGGATCAGGGCGAGGTCCGCGTCGGCGAGCACCATCTGGCACCGCAATACATTGCCAGATCGATGAGGGAAGGCATAAAGATGATTGCCGATCTCCTCGGCTCTAAGCCCTATCTTATTCAGCAAGGCATCCAGACGTCCACGGTAGACGGCCGACATTTTGACATTCGCGCGCTCCTGCAAAAAAACGGGGACGGAAAGTGGGCGGTCTCAACGCTCGTCTCGCGCATCGCCTTTTCAGATTGCTTCAATACATCGGTATGCGAGGATGTCTGCGATGCGACGGAGCTGATGCGACGGTCATTCCCTTCTTGGATGAGCGACCGCATCTTGCACGCGCTGCATGACGCCGGCATTCGCGCCGCCGCCGAAGTCGAATCCCGGTTAGGCACGCTCGGAGAGATGAGCGTCGACTTCCTGCTGGACCCGAAGCATCGACCTTGGCTGATCGAGATGAACGGCAAACCGGACAAGGTGCTCTACAATGAGCTGGAGAATAAAGAGATCGCCAGACGCATTTATCGGAGACCGATGGCTTACGCGAGTTATCTGGCG
The DNA here is from genome assembly GCF_042683485.1 of Cohnella sp. GCM10020058. Classification (NCBI taxonomy): domain Bacteria; kingdom Bacillati; phylum Bacillota; class Bacilli; order Caryophanales; family Paenibacillaceae; genus Cohnella; species Cohnella sp. GCM10020058. The sequence goes on along the minus strand of NZ_JBHUJV010000009.1, from coordinate 471,240 downwards.
GGGCTGCGGCGATAGGCGATGTTGGCGAAAGTGAAAGAGAACGGCTTGGCCTCAAGAGGCTGATCCAATTCGGTTGACGGTGCGGTCCGGCTATGTAGCTCTATGCAGAGTCTCTTGCCCCGGAACGCTCCGCGTGCATCCACAATGCGTCTATAACCGGCTCAAACGAGAAACCCTCGACTCCAAATGCAAACGGGATGAGGCAGAAAATAACTCTGCTTCATCCCGTTTAGTTCGCTGCGTTTCATTTTGCAAATTTACTTGGATGCGTTCAGAAGCTCCTCGAGACGATCCCACGTCTCGGCGATGCCCTGCAGCATGCCCATGTCCATGACGGTCTTGAGCGCTTCGGCTGACTCGTATTCGCTGCTGCTGATCAGTCTCGTCTTCCCGCCCGCTTCATCGATGAATACCATCGTAACCTCGGTGGAAGGCAGCGCGTCGTTCGTGCCGCCCTCAGCATCGGAGAAGTAATCGACGTACACGAGTTTTTCACCTTCGACGATCTCCTTGTACACGCCCTTCCCCCAGGATTCCATGCCGTAAAATTGGCCCTGGTTCGGATCGACGCACTTCATGCAATAGTGCCACACACCGCCTGGGCGGAAGTCGACGTTGCATACCGGGATCTCCCAGCCGCGCGGTCCCCACCAGCGCTTCAGATGCTCGGCTTCCTTGAACATTTTGAACACCAGCTCGCGAGGCGCGTCGAATACGCGCTCCAGTACCAGCACCCGATCTCCTTCTACTCTCGAAGCCATGGCATTGTTAGACATTGTAAATTTCCTCCTCGGTTAACTCGATTATTGGGGGCCTTCCGTTCGTTCATTATCCTGCAGTTCCCGCAAGTAGTCGTCCAGCTTGTCATACCGCTCCTCCATCATGCGGCGGAAGGAGCCCAGCCACGTATCCAGCGCCTGGAACGGCTCGGGTCGCAGCCGGTAGATCCGCCGGTTGGCGTCGGCCTTTGCCTCTACGACCCCGCTCTCTCCCAGCACCTTCAGATGCTTGGAAGCCTGGGGCTGCCGCATGCCCAGCCGGTCGGCGATCTCCCCTACGGTGAGGGGGCCGTCGCGCAGGAGCTCGACGATCTGCATGCGGTTCGGTTCGGCCAGCGCGCCGAGCGCCGCCATGTCTATGCCCGGTCGATATCCCGACATGTCGTTCACCTCTTCAACTTGTATTCCTCCGGGCGTCTCATCTCCTTCGCCTTCAGGTTGTCTTCCTGATGAGTTAAATATACACCATAAGGAATATTCCTGTAAAGGAATATTTAAAAGATAATAAAAGCCGCCCTTTGCGGCGGCTTCATGCGGGTACGGCATTATGCGGACAGAGGCTTGTGCGATCTTTGCTCTATGCAAGTAAAACCCAAGGCGCCGGCTGCCCCTTAACCGCGGTGCGCGATGCAGTCGATTTCGACGAGCGCGTTTTTCGGCAGCTTGCCGACCTGAACCGTCGCGCGGGCAGGCAGCACGCCGCCGTCGAAGTAGCTCGCGTAGATTTCGTTGACCTTCGCGAAGTCGTCCATGCTGTCCAGGAAGATCGTCGTCTTCACGACGTCGCCGAGCGAGAGGCCGGCTTCTTCGACGACAGCCTTCAGGTTTTGCAGCACGCGATGGGTTTGCGCTTCGATACCGCCTTCGACGATCGCGCCGGTAGCCGGGTCGAGCGGGATCTGGCCGGAAGCGAACAGGAAGCCTCCTGCGAGCACGGCTTGGGAGTAAGGCCCGATCGCGGCTGGCGCTTGGGCAGTGGATACAGCTTGGTTCATTAGTGGAATGCCTCCTTGATACCTCGTTAAGTGAGCGCCTTCGGCTGCCTGCGGACGTTCCGCCCGGGGAGCGGCGCATTCTCTCCCTTCCATCCTATATGCCCGGCGCGCTTCGCGCAACCCGGCCTCGCCCCTCCCTTTTCCGTACAAAAAAGAAGCGGGGATCGCTCCCCGCGTCTTCATCCTCAGTGATGCATGCCCGCCATGTCGGCAGACGCAGCCGTCTCCATCGCTTTCGTCAGCGTGATCGACCAGTCCTTGGCGTTCCAGGCGACATCCCAGCCGAACAGCTCGGCGATGAAGCGTACCGGCACCTGCACGCGATCGTCCTTCAGCATGACCGGATATCCGATTTCCATTCGTTTACCGTTCATCTCCATATACTTCTTGCCGACCCAGAACTGCGCTTTGGCATCGCCCGCGTCGATCCATACGGATTGAGCGGCACGATCCCAAGTCACCTTGGCACCGATGCCCTCGGCGAGATAGCGCAGCGGGATATAGTTGCTCCCGTTGTCCATATAAGGCTTCGTGTTCATCGTCGTCTCCTTGCCGTCGATGATCAGTTGACTGGAGCCGACCTTGAACCAGACCTTCATGACCGCCGGAGCCGGTGCGGCCGTGTGGAACTTCTCGGGGAATTGAGCCGCGATGCCAGCAGCGAGAAGCGCGCCCGTCGGGAACATGTGGGCATACGCCGTGCGAGCGTCGGCATAGACGGCCGAGTAGTCTTTGGCCACATAAGCGTCGAACGCGTTCAGCAGATGGTCGATATGCATTTTCAGGCCGTCGGCGATCGCCTGCTGGCTGAAGTTGGCGGGATTGGCTTCCGCAAAAAACTTGGCTTGCGCCGTCCGGTACGTCTCCAGTTCGGCAACCGCCGTTTTCTTGCCGGCTTCGTCCTTCGCGCCGGTGGCCTTCACATAGTCCACGAAGTAGCCGATGTGCGAAGACCAGATCTTTTTAAAGGCTGCTCCCGCATCCACGCCATATACAGAGGCGACGGCGGCGGACAGCTCGTCGGTGTTGCGGCTAAGCGAGGCGGCCGCAGCGGCGAAATCAGGCGCGCCATCGATCCCCTTCTGCATCGCGAGGATTGCGAGCAGCGCATGCTCGCCCAGCTTCTGCTCGAGCGCCGAACGCAGGTCGGATGCGGGATTCGAGGCGACGGCATCCGTGAACTTCGCCGGGAACTGCGCCGCGATGCCTGCTGCCAGCGCATCGCCGGTCATGTACATGTGCGCATAAGCCGTCTTCGCATCGTCGTACGCTGCCGCGTAGTTTTTGCCCACATAATCGTTGAAGGCGGTGAGCAAATGGTCGATGTGCATCTTAAGTCCGTCTGCGATCGCCTTCTCGTCGAAGTACTTCGGATTGGCGTCCGCGAAGAACTTGGCTTGCGCCATTCGGTACGATTCCAGGTCCGCGACGGCCTTGGCGCGGCCCGCTTCGTCCTTGGCCGACGTCGCTTTGACATAGTCGACGAAGTAGCCGATGTGCGAGGACCATACTTTCTTGAACGCCGCGCCGGCGTCAGCGCCGTATACGGAGGCGACCGCGGCGCTCAGGTCGTCGGTATTTTGATTCAACGCGCCTGCCGCTTGCGCGAAGTCGGGAGCGCCGTCGTACCCCTTCTGCATCGCGACGATCGCGAGCAGCGCATGCTCGCCGAGCAGTTGGCCGAGCGCCGAGCGCAAGTCGGGCGTCGGTCCCTTCGTGCTGACCGTATGAGCGCTCGCGAACGCGGGCACCAGCAGCAATAGCGATAAGAGCAAACCTGTGATTTTGACGCGTAGTCCGTTCATGAGGAACACTCCTTTTACAGTGGGGTGGCCGCCGGCTTGCTTGACGGTTCTGCAAGGTGTAACGGACGCCGCGTAAGTTCGGATCACCGCCCGGGCCTATTTTTTTTAAAAAAGTGATCCGCTGTAATTTCAAATTCGAACCTTTATAATGAATGGGAGTTCAGGAAAGGAGCTCCTCGATGAACGATATCGCGTCAGATACAGAGATGATGCGGCGCATCGCCGGACGAGACGCCACGGCGCTCGAAGCGCTCTACGACAGGTACGAGAAGGCGGTGTACGCCTTCGCCTACCGGTTTGCCCAAGACGCGATGCTGGCCGAAGAGATCGTGCAGGAATTATTCATGCGAATATGGAACCAGCCGGAGCGCTACGACGCTTCGCTGGGCAAGCTGACGACCTGGATCTTCGCCGTAACCCGCAATATCGCGATCGATCAGCTGCGCAAGCGGCAGAATCGTACGACTAGCCAGACTGCGGACGCCGAACAGTTCGCGCGGCTGCCCGATACGGCTGGCGGTCCCGAAGAAGAGTACGATATCAAATGGACGGGCGAGCAGTTAAAGAATGCACTCGCGACGCTTAACCCGGACCAGCAGCAGGTGCTGGAACTCATTTATTATCAAGGCTATTCGCAGCATGAGGTGTCCGAACGGCATGGCATCCCGCTGGGTACGGTCAAGAGCCGCGTGCGGCTGGCGATGAAGCAGCTCAAGGACCGGCTCGGAGATCTGGAAAGGAGGCGAACCCCCTATGACACAACCTCATGATCGGACATGCGACCTGCTGGAGCTGTACATGCTGGGCGGTCTCACCGAAGAGGAAGCCCTGCGTTTCGAGGCGCACTTGGCTTCGTGCGAGTCCTGCCGGGAGCAGCGTCTGGCGCTCGCGGACATCGTCGGCCTGCTGCCGGCGGCGGTGGAGCCTCAGCCCGTTCCGGAAGGGATGAAGAAAAGAGTCCTGGCCAACGTGCTCGCAGAGAATGTCTCGAAAGGGAAAGAGCCGGCGGCGCCGACTGCCGAGTCGCAAGTCGAGGCGCGACGATCGATACAGTCTCCGTCGCAGCAGACAGATCCGACGCTGAGCGCCCCCGTCTTCACGACAACGGCAAGACGTACGCCTGCATACATGAAGCTCGTGACGACAGGGCTCGCCGCGGCATTGCTCGCGCTCTTGCTATACGCCGCCCAGCTGCGGGGCCAAGTCAGCGACCTGCGCGGAGAGCTCGCAGATGCCGGCAGCGCGCCGGTTCAAGAGCTGAAGGTGAACCAGGCCGTCAAGCTGAATCCGGCTGCAGCGGATATCGTGGCCACGGGCCTCGCCACCATCGTCATCGACAAAAATGGGACCCACCTGCTCGTGCAGGCGGAACAGCTGCCGAAGCTGCAAGGCAGCGAGGCTTACCAAGTTTGGCTGATCAAAGGCCAGGAGAAATACAGTGCGGGTACCTTTGTGTCCGCTCAGGGAACCGGCGCCCTCTATTACACGCTGAAAAACGGCGGCTACGATACGGTGGCGATCACGCTCGAGCCGGACGCGTTCGGCGACCAGCCGCGCGGAGAGATCGTACTGGCCGCTTCGCTTAGCGCGTGAGAATTCGAGTCTCTTCGTGTCTTGGGATGCAGGGCCGGATTACGCTGACATCCTCATAAACAACGCAAAGAAGCCGCCATCGCCTGGCGGCTTCTTTGCGATTGTTGCTTGGTTAAGCCTTCGCCCAATCCTCGAGCGCAAACCGGAACATCTGCTCGAACAGAAGGAAATGACAATCGAGAATCTCGTCCGCCGTGAAGCGAAGTCCCGGCCCGTCGATGCCCATGTTGGATTCGTACGTCATGCTGAGGCCCCCGCACACATGGTGAACCGCGGTAGTCAGGTTAAACGAAGGATACGGATACGTCTCCCCGTCCTGTACCGTCTGCTCGACCATGTCGAACGATAGCCCCCGCACGCGATGAGCTTCCGCCATCCGAAGATTGAATGCCTGCTGCCTGCGCTTGACGTCGACGGGCAGATAAGGGATCCATGGAAAATGCACGGCCGTGTCGGCGCCCCCGTGCAGCGACATGTGGAAATCGACGGCCTCGCGGTCCGCCAGTCCAAGAAGCGCTGCCGATTCCTTCGCCATCGGTGCAAAAAAGTTATCGTGCATCAGGTTGACGCCGTCGTCGTTAAAATAAGAGCCGAGGAACGCCGAGGCTTCCTTGATCGGATGAACCGCCTTGCAATCCGGCCACCGGCAGAGAGAGCCATCCTTCCAGGCGCCTTGCATATAGTAAACGAACTGCTCGTACGGCACGCCGATCAGCGAATCGACGGGCAGACGCGCCCGGCCGTCGGGGTTCAAGCAGGGAATGAGCAAGAGACGGAAGCGGCCCGCATTTTCATAAAGGTAATCGTGCCGCCGTCCCCTGTAATCCTCGCCGGTCTCGAGCAGGCGGATCAGGTTCATGACGCCGACGATACCCTCGAGCTCTCCGCCATGCACGCCGCCCACGATGAGGAGCACGGGCCTCGCATCCTCGCCCTTGTTCGCGTACTTCGACGGATCCCGGGCGCCGCAGGCCGAGCTGTAGTTCGCCTGCCGGCCGAAATCCTGCTTGTCGCCGTATTCGACCAGATAGACGTTGCGGCCCCCCGCGGACGCTTCCAGCATGCTCGCTTTGCCAAGGTTCAGATTCGCCATCGCGTCCTCGATATCCGTCAGCTTCCCTTTCCAGAACGATGCCTCCAAGATCGATTCCTCCTGCGACCGTTGTCGTAAGCGCTGTTTGTTCCTTTGTATTATGAAGGAGCACCGGGGTTGACGCTTTCCATTTTCCGCATCGTTTTTGAACAATTCAGCGATGGCCGTACGTTTCAAAGTAGTCATATTCTTGCCCATTGGACAGCGTACGGCGGTCGATTAACCGGAATCCCGCCTTCAGCAGCACACTGCGGGATATATCGTTCATGGGCTTCACGATGGCCGCTACCCGTTCGAGACGGGTATGCCTGAATATCCATGCCAGCATCGATTGGACGGCGCTTGTGGCATAGCCGCTTTTGCGGTAGTCCTTAGAGACGGCATACGCCACCTCGCGGTCCGCCGGATCCAGAAGATCGTTCGGGAAGACGCCGCACCACCCGATCAACCGTTCGTCCGCCTTGTGCTCGATCGCGAGCAGGATACGCACGTCATCCGGATCGAAGCGGCCGTAGCTGCCGATGACGAACGACAGGAAGTCTGTCAGCTGCGCCTCGGTCATCGCCCAATCGGGCAGGAGATCGGTAATCTCGGTCTGCATGGTGAGCGCGCGCAGCGCGTCAATATCCTGCGGCGCGAACGCGCGGAGGCGGATCGAATCGGTATCAATCGTAAAGGAATGCATCATTTGAGAAGCACCTCGTCGGTTAAAATGGTTTTCGGCGGAATTAAAAAAACGGAGCACCTTAAGAAAGGCACTCCGCAAGTATCGTTCGCATACTTGTCTCGAGTCCCTTGCAGCGGCTCTTGAAGACGCACGTATCCCGTCTATTAAATCACGAGATTTTTGCGCGCGCTTTGTCCGTTACAAGGAAACTGGCATAAAGGATAAATTCTCCTTCCGAATACAACCTGAGTCCAGGATAAAACGTTCCGCAGCCGTTGTAAAGAAGGATCAAGCCGCTTCCGGGGTCGGAAGCGCTTGGGTCTTGGGCCTCATCCGCTTCCAGCCGGCACCGATCAGCAGCAGGAGGAATCCGCCTCCGACGCTCCATAGGACAGCCGCATTCGAGGAAACAGCGTCCAGGCCGCCGAAATACATGACTTCCCGCAGCCCCACGGCTGCGAAACGCAGCGGCGTCCAGGCGTAGATCCAGTCGCGGGATGCCGCCGTCAGGAATTCCGGCGCCATGTTCAGCATCGGCATCGAGAAGAACATCAGCAGGACCAGAATCGCCATCGCCGGCATGCCGATCCAGTTGAGCAGCGCGGATTGAATCATGTAGAAGGCCGCGCCGGCGAGCCACAGGAACAGCCAGGTTTGCGTCGCCTCGGCCAGCTCCATGCCATACCAGGCGGACGCTTCCCAGACGAGGAATGCCGAAGCGAGTCCGGTAAGCACGATGCCCGCTACAGACTGCCAGACGATCGCGGCCGGTCGGCGCGATCCCTTTTTTATGGCTGCGCCGCCTGCAAAAAACAGAATCAGCGCCGATACCAGGCTGCCCATCCACATGATCTGCGTGAGCAGGCCCGGCGCATTGCCAGAGGCGTTGTTGACGCCTACCGCATGCATCGTCTCTTCTTGTACGACAATAGGAGACAGCAGCGCCGTCGCGGTCGTCACGGACACTTGCTGCGTTTGCGCGCCGATTTGCTCGAGCATCGTCTTCGACAGCTCTGCGCCGGCGAGCCGCATCGCCTGGGCGAGCCCTTGCTTTACGACGGTGGCAGCTTGTGTATTCCAGCCATCATTCGCAATGATCTTAACCGTTGCCGGCTTCGGCGCGGCGCCGGCCAAAGAGGCGACGCCCGAGCTAAGATCCGCCGGTACGACCAACGCACCGTAGTATTGCCGATCGTCCAGCCCCTTGCGCGCTTCGGCCTCGGAACCGACGACCGTCCAGGCAATCGGCAGCTGCGCATTCGACGTCAGCTTCTGCTTCAGCATCTCCCCCACCGCAAGCGTCCCGCCGCTCGGGAGCCCGGCCGGTTGGTCGAGCACGACAAGCGCCACCGGCACATCCTTCGGCTTGGCTCCGAGCACCGAGCCCATCATCGCAGCTCCGAATACGACCAGTACGATCAGGACAATTAACGTCCCGATCCATACGATTTTTTGTTTGAATATCGCCATGTCGCTATCCGCTCCTCTTGTACACTTTATTGAACACCGTGTTGATTAACGCTCACTACGTTCATTATAATGAAGAGAGAGCGACGTTCAATCGTCAATGTAAGGACGCGATGTTCATTAATCGGCAGATCGACGACGAGCTGTTGATTAACGCGAAAAAAGAACGGAGGAGTCGCGATGACGGGAAAGTTGGACCGGCGAAAAGCGCGAACCAGGCAGCTGCTCTACGATGCGCTCATGACGCTGCTGCAAGAAAAAAACGCCGATGCGATCACGGTCACCGATGTCGCCGACCGTGCGGACGTCAACCGCGGCACGTTTTATTTGCATTACCGGGATGTGGGGGACATGCTGCAGCAGCTGAAAGACGACGTTTTCACACGCATGCGGGGCTGCGTCGAGAAGCTCGATATCACGGAAGCGATCCGATATATCGACAAGGAGGAGCCTTATCCGGTCAGCATCGCCATCTTCGAGGAGGTCGCCCGTCATGGGGAATTTCTGCGCATCATGCTCGGCCAGCAAGGCGATTTGTCCTTCGCCCGACAGCTGCGGGAGTTGTTTGCCACCCGGGTTCAGGCCAAGCTGGGTACCTTTTCGCCCGAAGATCGGGCCGTACCGCTCGACTACCTCGTCTCCTACATCGCCTCCGCCAACTTCGGCATCGTCACGCACTGGCTGGACACCGGCCGCCAGCTCGCGCCCAGGCAGATGGCCAAGATGATGGTCAACTTAATGAGCTACGGCCCGCTCGTATCGGGCGGTATTCGGAAGAAGCCGGAGTTGGTGGAATCAAAGCGCAACGTCAAAATGCAGCCTGATTGACCCGCGCAATAGGTTACGTTTATCGGGCTCCATGTACGCCTTTCTTGCGGCCGCTCCGTCCCTTCTCCGGACACTGCCGTCCGTTATCCGCGCCGATTTTGCGTTTCCGCCGCGGTTCCGGACCCAGCATCCGTAATTTAAATGAATTCGCAGCTTGGGGGGCCGTTTTCAGGAGGATTAACGTATTCACGGTCCGCAACGCCCTCTCCAATCCACCTTTTGCGAAAATAGCTGACGTCTGGTCCACTTGTCCTGATGTTGAGGCGCAGCTGGGATGGGATAAGTATGGGCAATGCGTCGATGTGACAGGATAGCGATGTGGCGCATCGTTATTTGGGAGGAAATGCGCCGCTGGGGCGAAATAGCGATGTGGCACATCCTTATGTGGGCGGAAATACGCCGCTGGGGCGAAATAGCGATGTGGCACATCGTTATGTGGGCGGAAATGCGCCGCTGGGGCGAAATAGCGATGTGGCGCATCCTTATGTGGGCGGAAATGCGCCGCTGGGGCGAAATAGCGATGTGGCGCATCCTTATATTGGGGGACGCGTCGCTGGAGCAAGATAACGGGCGGTCGAAGCATAAAAGCGACAAAAAAGAACGGTCAAAGACGCTTGACCGTTCTCCAAAGCACTTCTTTTTGAACGCCGGGACAGGCAACATGCCTGTTCAAAAAACGGACCATATCCGTGTTGCGTCCTTCCACGAACAGGAGCCACTCCGAGAAAGCCGGATCGCGGACCAAGCGTCGGCACGCCTCGGCTGCCAGCGCGATGCCGCGCCCCATGCGCTGATGACGGGGATGCACGAACATCGTTTTGAACAGCAGCGTTCGGGTGTCGAAAGGCTCGAAGATCATCCAGCCGACGACCGCACCGCCATAGCGCAGCAGCAGGCTGCGTTCCTTGTCGATCAGTTTTTCATCCGCAAACGGCGAATAGTCTGGCGTATACCAAACGCCCTCTCCTTGCCATACTTCCTCGTACTCCTGCGTCGTCAACGTCCTGAAAGGACTGAATGTAAATTCATCCGGCAGCCGTAATCGATGAACCCACGGCATCTCCGGGTGAAGTCCGGTCGAGCCGCCCCAGATATGGATGCCGGGCAGCGGTTCATCAAATCCGCATGCCTTTAAGAAAGCGGCCTCCGCCGTGGCGGGATCGGTGCCTCCGAGATATTCGGCTCCGATCGCGCGTGTCCCCGTCTGCTTCAGCGCCGTCTCGATCTCGCCGAATAGCGTACGCCCAACGCCCTGGCGACGCTCCGGCTCCCTTACGGTCAGCGCGAGCAAGCCCGCCGTATCGGATGCCTCACGCCGCTCGGCAATTGCCATTCCGACCGGCTCGGCTCCCCGACGGGCTCCCAGCGCCAAGAACGAAGCCGGAAGTCGCTGCTGCAACACATGACTTAACTCAGGGGGGATCAGGCCTGTGTAAACACCGGGCACTGCGTCCTGAATCGCCTCAATCTCCAGGGCTTCCATCTCAGTATTGCGGTACGTCTATCGTTGAATCGACGGAAAGCGCGTTCCCGGCATTATCCGTAATGCCAGTCGCGGCAATCCTGAATTTGCTGGACAATTGAGGCACAAATATAGATTTTGCTTCATCTTTCAACGTAATGATAATGCGCTTGTCGACGAAGCTGACAGAATAATGAGTATTCATAGTCAATGGCTCGAAATCGACGGCATTGCCGCTCTGCGAAAACTGTACCTGCAAGCTATATCCCGTTATTGGTGTCGTCGTCAACAATTCGTTTGCCGTCAGCGTGAACTGATCGTTGCCGTAGACACTGCTGCTCAACGTCGGAACCGTCTCGTCCATGACGATCGGCAGCGTCACCTGGCTGACCTCCTCGTTACCCTGTTTGACATGGAATACAAGGGCAGCCTCCGTGCTTTCGGTGGCGGCGTCTAACGGGTGAACGGTAATCCCGGAAGAGCCCGGCGTGACCTCCACAAGCGGGGATGTGGATTCTACAGTGATGGTGCCCACCACGCCACTTCCGCTCTCCGTTACGTTAAACTGCTTGTTGACGGTATCGTATTCGATCGTCTCGGATACCGCGCCGCGTTTGATTTGCAAATAATTTTTAATATTGCGCTTGTTGTATTGCTCAAAACTGTCGGCAGATAGAACCGTATCTCCGGTCGTGCCGGTTCTGCCGCTGTTGAGGTAGAAAGGACGCCCCTCCAAGGAGGCCTTCAGCAAATGCGACCCTGCGTCCTGAAACGCCGTAATTGCATTCTGCATTGCCCCCGTCGCGCTGTCGATCTCAGACTGCGTTGCTCCGGCTTTCCCCTTTGCTTCTTCCGCTGCCTCAATCGCGTCATTCAGCGCGTCGATCGCGCTCTGCGGGTATTGGCCTTCCAAGGTGCCGACAACCGCCGTATCGGCTAGGTTCGAAGCATCGGCGATCGCTGCGTCCAGCTGCGTCAGATCGATGTGAACGACAGCATCGCTAAACGTATCGATGGCGTCCTGCAGCGTGGAGACGGCGCTGGCGATCCCCACTTTTGTTGCCGCGGCGTCGTTCCTTAAGGCAATTGCAGCCTCAATCGCGTCATTCAGCGCGTCGACCGCGCTCTGCGAAAACTGGCCCTCGGCATCGCCAACGGCCGCCGCGTCGGCAAGGTTCGAAGCGTCTGCGATCGCTGCGTCCAGCTGCGTCAGATCGATGTGAACGACTTTGTCTTTAAAAGCATCGATCGCTTCTCGCAGAGTAAAGGCTGCGCTGTCGATCTCAGACTTCGTTGACTCCATATCGGCCATCACGACTCCCGCCGCCTCGATCGCTCCGTTCAGCGCGTCGATCGCGCTCTGCGGGTACTGGCCCTCCGCTTCGCCCGCCACAGCTGCAGCGACATAGCCCGAAGCGTCGATGATCGCCGCGTCGAGCAACGCGGTTCCGACATGGACGACAGCGTTCTTGAATACGTTAGTCGCCGTGCGCAAGGTCATCAAGGCGCCGTCGATCTGCGGCTGCGTCGCCTGAACGTCTGCCTTCGCCGCGCCGGCCGCCTCGATCGCTTCCTTCAGCGCATCGATCGCGCTCTTCGGGTACTGACCTTCCGCTTCGCCGGCCACCGCCGTATCGGCAAGGCCCGAAGCGTCGGCGATCGCTGCGCCTAGCGCGCTCTTGTCCGCAACCGTGGGCGGATTGTAGGATACGGGTGCCGATGGCTTCGTTACCGGCGCGCCGCTTGCCGATACGATACTGCCGATCTGCGCCTGCACCTGGCTCAGATTGGTGACGATGTCCGCCAGCGCGATACCGTCCGGCAAGACCAGCCGGTCGATCCGCACGTCGTTGCCGATGGTCAGTTTAGCTTTTGGATCGGTAATCTGAATCTCGCGATAGGCGCCTTTACCGGACAGCGTCACCGCCTGCCCCGTCAGCTCCAGACGATCGACGCTTGCGTCGACGAAGACGTTAGCCGCTTGATTTTGAAGGATCAGATTTTTAATCGTTCCTCCGCTGATCGCTATATGATCGCCCGATACCTTCAGCGTACCTCCGACGGGCATCCCTGTCGTATCTAGCTTTACCGGAGTTCCTGCCGTACCTGTGGCGACGATCTCCAGCTCCGATAGCACGTTCACGCTGCGAACGGCGGATTTGAATCGAAGCTTGGCGCCTGATAGCGCCTCTTTATTCCCTTCAGCCAGCAAAAGCTGCTTAAGCTTGTCCGAGACCAGCAGCGGCTTACCATCCGCCATAATCACGTCGCCGTCTACCTTCGTCACTACTGCGCTTAACTCTTTTTCCGCAAAAATATCTACCAGGAACTGCGCAATATCCGCTCTGGCCACCGGCTGCTGCGGTTCGAAGCCCTTCGCCTGCGGGGTCATCAAACCAAGCCGGAGCGCGGCTTGCACGGATGCTGCCGCCCAACCGCTTGCTCCGGAGGCAAGCGCAGGGTCCGTCTCCAGCCCGCCTGTCGTGTTCAGGCCGTTGACGGCGCGTACGAATACGGACGCCAGCTCCTGGCGAGTAACCTTGCGGTTCGGATCGAAGCCGATGTCCGTTCCGTTCATCAAGCCGGCCTTGCGCACGGCCTCAATATAACTCGCGCTCCAACTGTCGGAGGCAACATCCTTAAAGCTTGATTCGGCATTCGTATCCAACGGCAGATGCAGCGCTTTAGCCAACAGCACGGCCAATTGCGTTCGCGTGAGCGACTCTTCCGGTTTGAATTCCCCGTTCGGATAGCCGCTGATCAGCCCAAGCGAGACCGCTTCCCGAATAGCTGCCTGCCGATCGGCCGACACTGAACCGATATCTTTTAATGAAGCCTGCTCCACGGAAGCAAGAGGAGCGGCGAGCACGTTCCTCGCTCCGAATGCCGATGTGGCGATCATGCTTGCCAATAATACTGCTTTCCAATTCGTCGCCAATGTGATCCCATCCTCTTGATGTATAGTCCTGATGCTGCGCATGCGATTCGAGCCGCGTCGCCTCGGCCATTGATAAGCCGAAAGGTCAGTATGATCATCGTCAATGACTGAACGTTGACAAAACCGACGCGTTTCCATTCTCTAACGCTTCCGCCCAACTCCGGAGCTCAGGCGCCCCCTTGCCAAGACAGAAGAACCGCCGGATACGATCCTGACGGTTCTCCGTTTCGAATACGGCGTGATCAGTCGATCAAATCCGCAAATTGCATGAATCGCTTCAGCATAACGGCTGCTTGCGCGCGGCTTGCCTGCGCCGCAGGCACGAACGTGTCGCTTGTCATGCCGGTGATGATGCCGGCATCGACGGCCTGCGCCACGGACGCGCGCGCCCAGCTGCCGATCGCGGCTTTGTCCTTGAAGCCGCTCAGTGAGGCTTCCGAAGACGACGGCGCGGAGCCTTTCGCATACGCGATCGCTCTCGTGATCATGACCGCCATCTGCTCGCGGGTGATCGTGGCTCCAGGCTTGAAGCTGCCGTCCTCGAAGCCTTCGATCAGCTTCGCCTTTACGGCCGCGCCCGTTGCGCCTGCGTACCATGCGCCCGATGCGACATCCTTGAAGCTTGCAGCGCCGGATACGTCAGTCGTGAGGCCCAGCGCACGGACGAGCAGCGCCGCGAATTCGGCGCGCGTGATGCTGCTGTTCGGCGCAAACTGCGTATCGGACACGCCGTTGACCACAAGCTTGGAGGCGAGCAGCTCGACGTCCGCTTTGGCCCAAGGCGCGGTCAGATCGGTAAACGCCTTGTTAGCCGTCAGCACGGTGTAGATGCTGTTGCCGTTGCGCTTGAACGTAATCTTAAAAGTACCGTCCACCTGCTTCGTGAATTGCGCGGGCACAAAGGTTAGTGTCCCAGACTGTGGATCGTACAGCGCGACGGTCGCGTGCGAAGCGTCGATCGTGCCCGATGTGACGACCGTGCGTGATACATAGGTCGAGCCGAATTCATTCAGCTCGGAGGTTTTGCCTCCGCCGGTAGCGACGATCGAGAATTCGATCGCGCCTCCCTGTTGCGAGGCGCCGATGCCGGCCGCGCTAGCTTTAATCTTGGCGTTGATGTCATCTGCGGACGGGACGATGTTGACCTGAATGGTGATGTCCTGTGCCGATGCGCCGAGATTCGCGGCGATCGCGTCGAAGTTCAGCACGCCTAGCGGCAGCGAATATTCGCCTTCGCCGGTTTGCAGCGATACGATCGCGCCCGAAGAGGCGGCGTCCTTCAATGCGGAGAACGGCAGATTAAACTGCACGGCTTCTCCTTGCTTGCCTTCATAGGCAATGTACACGACAGGCGCAGCGCCTTTGTTATCCTGCTGCGCAGCCTTCTTCAGCGCGTCCGCGAGCGACGCGCCATCCTGCGTGATGACGGTCGTCGAGCGTCCCCCAACCTCTGTCGTCGAGGTCTTGTTCTTGCTCGTGTCGACCACGACCGGCTCAGCGCCACCTACCGGCGTGATGACCTTGCCCGTCGTTGGAGGCGGCGTCGGCGTCGATACGGACCCGCTTGGTGGCGGCGTGACCGTCTTCGCCGTCACTTTAAATGTCTTGCTGGCCACATCGCTGCCTTGACCGACGACCACCGTATACGTGCCCCCCGGCTCGCCTGATCCGATCGTAAACGGCGACGCGTATTGATTTGCGGTCACCGGCACGATATTGAAATACACGATGCTGCTGTCAGGACGTAGCACCTTGACGATGACCTCACCCAACGTAGAAGCGCCTTTAATATCGACTTGATCGCCCGCCGTAACATCCGCCACGTCCTGCAGCGAGACGACCGAGCTCTCGGCATAGGCTGCCGCTGCCGGCACGAAGGCCAGGCACAGCGTCAAAATCATGAATATACGAAGCATGCGCGATTTCACTGCTCGTTTCCCCGCTCCCTTAATCTCGATCATCGTTGTATTCCGACAGTACCATGGCTTCATCAATCTCCAACTGTGTCTTGACCGTGCCGAGATTCAGCCCCACATTGCCCATCTCGCCGTCAAAGCTGCTGACTATAAATGCCTTAACTGTGTAATTTTTAGAAGTCAATGCCGCATCCGAAACGCTGAATTTGGCCGTATACTTGCCCGTACCGACTGCCAGCTCGGCTGCTACAATGCTGACCGGCGTATCGCCGTCGAACAATTCGAACACGACATCTTGCGCGCTTGCGTTGCTACTGGATGATAATACATTAAAAGCGGATGAATTTTGGCTCCCATATGCCCGATTGTAAATGAACACTTCGGCAGTAACGCCGTTCTTCTTTGAAATCGACGGTGCAGTCATGTAGAAGAGATCGGACGACTTATAGGCATAGCCGTCATAGTATTGCGTGCTGTACCCTTCAGACTCAATGGCGATTTCATAACTCCGGTCTTTCAGGAAGACGCCCTTGTGAATCTTAATCTCACTGTCTGTAAGGTCATACTCGGATTTCGTCAGCTCTCTGTAAGTAGCGTTTTCGTAATCCCATACCTTAACGCTTTGGATATGGTTTCTCCACTCAGGGCTGTTCTCGAACTTTAAGGCCGTATCTGCATCGCTGAACAAATAGCCGCTCAACTGAGGCCTATTGGAGGTGATCGTCCGCCTTCCCCCGACGTTCACCAAGTAGTGATGCGAATCCGTAAGAACGCCTGGATCAATCTCGACTTGCATGGTTCCTGCCACGATTCGATTATGCAGGAGAATGCCGATACTGGAACCGCTCAAGATGACCTTGTCTTCTGTGGACAATGGATTAAACGTAACGCCATTATCCGTCGAGATTTTGATTTTTTCCTTTAGATGCGATCCGTTTTCATCCACAGTGAGATCTTCTAATGGCCCGGCTTCGAAGTATAAGCTGAGGAAACGACCGTTAAAACCGATGTTTGCATTGTTCATACCGAATGTCGCATCATTATTTACATCAATCCAATTGGTCCATACTCTACCATAATCTGAATAATTGCCTGCCAAGTCGGTGATTTTGCTTAGATCGAAACGCACATAGAAAACATTTTCGTCGATTAGCGTATTAAAATAAATAATAACCGTTTGTCCGGAAACCGTTACCGTCGCGTCCGATGGGAGCCCGTTTACATACCCGACTTGTGAATTGTACCAGCGAAAATTTTGCTTGAATGCGGCAAGATCTTGTTGGGACATCGCCACTTTCTCATTGAACTGTAAGGTCAATTGTTTCAAATCGCTTGAAAGTAGGTAGTTGATGTACTCCGGACCCGCTGTATCGGATGTGTCTCCCCCCGGATTCGCCGGAAGGTAAGGAGAGGCCATTTCATCCGAATAGTAATTCCCGTTCGCGTCCTGGAGCGTACCTCCGCTAATGACAATTTGGCTGCTCTCGCCGTTCAGAGCAGTCGCGAAATGGATATTAAGCTTGTCTCCAACAACCTCTACGGTGTCATTGGTGCCCAAATCCCTGCGATGACCGGATCCTTCTTTCAGCCAAATTCTCGAATTCAATTGCTTCGATGCGTTATAAAACGGCGTGGTGTAAATATTCCGGTCGAACGTGACCGTGACATCGTGATTGTCGCTGCTCAAAGCGGCGCTCTGAATGGCAGGCGGGCTCACGTCCAGAATCAACTCGGGCGTCATATTACCCGCCGCATCTTTAAACAAGCCGGCGGCAAGTTTAAATTTCGTTTTCGGGCCGGATACAATCTTCAGATCGTTCCGATAACTAATTTGAATAGAACTGTTGTCTCCGCCAACTTCAATAAGATCGTTGACGAGAGGCGAAAAATGCTCGCCATCCTGCGCAACTTGAATTTGGCTTTGAAGATATGCGATAGCCGCTCCTTCGTCCTCGATCGTATCGGGGAACACAGGGGTAATGGCTTCGTCGAAGTGCAGCTTCACGCTCCCACCATTGGCTAAGCTCTCCGCCCCGATGAACGCCGGCGGCACGATGTCCGCCCCGACGATGCCGCTCAGCTCGATCGGCGCGGTATAAGGCTCAGTCTCGCCATCCAGGACGACCGCACCGGCTGCGATGCGAACCGCATGGCGATCGCCGACAAGCTGCTGATCCAATGTCAGCACGATCGCATCGGGATCCTCGGCATCATATGCGACGGAATCCCCTTCGCCAAGCGCCTCGAATTCCGCGCTGCCCGCTTGTTTAATCGTGATGGCGCTCTTCAGTTGCTCCGGCGTTCCCGACGGCGCTATGCTCCTGTCGAAGCGAATGGTGAACGTCTTAAAGTCGTCGTCGAGCGTGCCCGTCACGCTGGGCGTACCCTCAGGCAGCAGGTCGCGTGCATCGCAATGCTTGCTTTGTAACGGCGCAGGATCACCCCACTCCTCGTTCGAACATCCGATGCCGTCCGTTGCCGTATTCGAGAAATAACTGCCGTCCGTCCCGTATCTCACTTCTTTGGTCCCGGTGAAGTCGCATACGCCTTGTTCATCCGCGCACTTGGTCCATGCGGGCATATTGTCCACGGTCGTAGCCGCACTCGCCGCAGGCGCGTACGAGAATACCGCGGAGACCAACATCGCCAGCATCAGAAAAACTGAAACTTTTTTCATTCTTCTTTTGTCACTCCTATATGTTTTTAGTGATTCTTTTAGCCCAGATTTTAGTATAAAGAAAGCCAATGACGGTAAAATGACAAACTTCGACGAAAATCCAGCCGATCGCCGTGACGGCATGCGAAATAGACTCGAATCCTTGCGGATCGAGTCTTCTCGTCAACCGCTTCTTTTGCGGCCTCTTCTTATTCGGCGGCTTCCAGCTGCGTCAACAGCTGTCCGTACAGCTTAGTCACCTCGATCGACGGCCGAACACCAAGCTCTTCCTGAAGCGTGTCCGAATACTTCGCGTACAGCCGGGTCAGCGCTTCTCGATTGTGCTGCAAGGCCAGCGCCTTCATATAAAGCTTGACCGTATCCTCGTCGAGCTCATTGTGCGCCGTGAGCTTGGCGAGGATACGAATCGCGGCCTGGATATCCCCCCGGTCCAACAACGCCCGGCCAAGCCGAAGGGTGAACGACGCGTACATTTGGGAAATTCGCTCGACCTCGCTCCACGCCCAAGGATAGGCGAGATCCCCGAAAAGCTGGCCTACGTAGGCACGCTCCAGCTCGATCGCCCGGTCCAGGTTGGACGCATCCACCCCCGCCATTTCCCGACAACCCTCTTCGAAGCGATGGAAATCGACCTCCGCCAGCGTCAGGTTCAGCGCATAGTGATTGGCATCCGAATGCAAGCTTCCCTTCATGCCGATCGCCTCAAGCAGCTTGCGGAGTTGATAAGCCGTCGTGTTGAGGTAGACCTCCGCATTCTTGCGGGGCATGCCGACGAAGATGTCTTCGATCAGCCGGGCCCTGGAGACGAGGCTCCCGCGCTGGAGCACCAGATAGGCGCATAGCTCCGCGCTCTTGCTGGACTTCCACTTGGCCAGCTCGCGCTGCGCGCCGCGAATTTCCATGCGGCCGAGGCAGTTGATCTGCACTTGCGGCATGGGGGCTGCGGGAGGTCCCGCGTTTCTCTTATCCCCGCTTGCTTCAGCCAATGCCCTTCGAACCGTATGCTGCAGCCGCTCCTGTACGACAGGCTTGACCATGAAGTCGTAGGCGTAAACATCGAATGCGGACAGCGCAAATTCAGTGTGAGACGTCACAAAGACGAGCTTGACCTCTCTCCCGCTCTCTCGAAGCCGCTGGGCGAAGGCCATGCCGCTCTCCTTGGGCATGTTGATGTCGATAAAGATCAGGTCCACCGCAGCGCTTTTTAAGTAAGCTTCTGCCGATGCGGTATCCGCGAAGCTGCCCATGATTTCGACGTCGTCGATTTTGGCCAGCATGCGCTTCATGATCAAATGCATTGCTTTTTCGTCGTCTACGATTAGGACCTTCATCCGATCTCCTTCTCCGCCATCGAGTCGCTCCCGGACGCGGCATCCGCCTGCGCGGCTGGCACGGTGAAGTAAAAAGTGCTGCCCTGCTCCGGCGTGCTGTCGAACCAGAACTCTCCTCCGTTCAACCGCACGAATTCCTTGCAGAGCGCGAGTCCAAGTCCGACCCCCCGCTCGCCCGCCGTTCCTTCGGTAGAAACGACATACCCCTCCCGCAGCAGCGTATACAGCCGCTCTTCGGGAATGCCCATGCCCGAATCGCTGACGCTGACGGTGACCGAGCCGCCCGACTGCCAGGCCCGCACCCGGATGTCGCCGCCAAGCTCGGTGAACTTGATGGCGTTGGACAGCAGGTTGCGCAGCACCAGGTCGAGCATCTCCTTGTCCGCGAATACGAACGCGTCCGGCTCGATATCGGATATAATCCGAATGCCCTTGCCGTCGCTGCGGCCCTGCAGCAGCCGGACATTCCGCTGCACGGAATGGGACAGGCTCTGAACGATCGGAACGAATACCATGCCTCCCCGTTGGCTGCGAAACCATTCGAGCAAGCTCTCGACGAGCGCAAAGGTGCTGTGCACCTGCCGGCTCATCTCTTGTACGATCTCCTCGTGATCCTCCCCGCAGACCGATGCCTCCTCCTCCAGCAGCTCGGTCAGATTCAGGAGCACCGCCATCGGATCCCGGATATCGTGCGCCACCACGTTGAACATCTGATCCTTGAAGGCGTTCAGCTCGCGAAGCTGCCTGGCGTTCTCGAGCAGCCGCTCCTCCGAGCGTACCGCGTCCGTCACGTCTCGAAGCAGCAGCATCTTGCCCGCAGGTCTGGATCGAAAGTCGGCAATTAGCGATACCTGGACGTTGTAGTAACGGTCGGCTGCCTTGTCCCTCAATAGTTCCTTGTCCTCGGACGCGTACGCCAGGTCGATCCTACGTAGAAGATCGGGATTGGCCGCGAAAACGGCCGAAGCCGGCTGACCGATTCCTTTTTTGCGGTCCAAACCTTGAATCGTGCGTCCTGCCGCGTGGTTGAAACCGGTAATGTTGTGCTCCAGATCCAGCAGCACGACGGCGTCCTGCATGGATTCGAATACCTTCTGCAACGCCATCGGCGCGAGTCGGAGCAGGTTGAACTGGTAGATGCCGAACAAGAAAAAGATGTTCGAGAGGACGAAGCCGAAGGGAGAGATATCGAAGGGCGTGGGCAGAACCTCGCTAAGATAGACAAGCGTGGAGCCGTAGGGCGCAAGCGATCCGATGAGCATGAGAACGACATGCTTTTTCATGGAAGGCGCGGACTTGAAATACATTCGAACGAGAAGAACGACCCCGACGAGGATCAGAACGTAAGCGTACACGACGTGGACGTAGTACAGCGGTCCCCTGACGATCCGGGCCAGCGGGAAGCCCTCGGAGTCGTCGAGCGTGAGGCTTTTGTAAAAAAGATGATGCCATTCGTTCGTATTGTGGGCGATAAAAGTCATAAAGGGTATAACCATCGCGACGGCGACGGTCCATTTGCGTATGTAAGCCTGCCTGCCGGTATATTGAAGGACCATGATAAACCAAAATACGGTGCCGAACGGAATGCCGATATATTCAATTCGCAGCCAGAAGCGGATGGTCTCGAGCGACGCGCTCACGAGCTCGGATGCGTAGCCGAACGTATAGAAAGCCGTGCTCAAGATGCACAGGCCGTAGCTGACCGCGATCGGCAGTTCCCTTCTTTTCCAGCACAGGTAGACGACCACCGCGGAGCAGCAGGCAGACGCAATGAGCAAGGCGGACAAGTATAAATTGAAGTTCATAAATGAGGACGCTCCTCGTACTGCTGGTGGGCTGAATATTCGTTCGCAGATGCGGGAGTCGTCGTCCGAATCAGCCGGCCGCCCGCTCCGTTTCTCCAGTATACACCCCTTTAATGATGAAGAAATGACAAATTTCGACGAATAGACGGCGCCGTATTCCCTATATGGGAATACGGCGCCGTCATTCGGCTTGCGTTATTCCGCTTCGCCCACGACAGTGAAGCGCTCGCCCTCATGCGCAGGCCGCTCAATCTCGTCTACGATCGCGATCGCATAGTCCGCGTAGCTCACGTAGCTGTCGCCCTTTGCATTGACGAGGAGTAGGTTCCCTCCCTTGCGGTAAGCGCCGGTGCGCTTGCCTGCCGGGTCAAAAAACGCGGACGGGCTGACGAACGTCCAGCGGATCCCGGCAGCGGCTTGCAGGTCCTGCAGGTTTTGCGCCTGGCTGGACGCGGTCGCCTTGAACATCTCGGGGAAGTCGGGCGTATCGACGACGCGAATCGTCTGGTCCTCGTCGACGAACAGGCTGCCGGCGCCGCCCACGACGATGAGGCGGGTATCCGGCGCGCCCTGCAGCGCCGCGATCAGAGCCCGGCCCGCTTCCGCGTGCAAATGCGCCTGGTCGAGCGGGGCGCCGAACGCATTCACGACCGCGTCGAACGCTTGCAGGTCGCTTGCTTGCAGATCGAAGACGTCCTTCTCGAGCACCGCCCAGCCCTTATCAGCCACCTTGGCCGCACTGCGGACGATAGCCGTCACCGTATGCCCCCGCGCCGCCGCTTCCTTGGCGATCGCGTCGCCGGCCTTGCCGCTTGCTCCAATAATTCCGATGTTCATGTTCATGTCTTCCTCCAAAGAATTGATATTTTTCAAATGGATGCTGCTTATGCGTCGAAATAAAGATGTAACCAAGACGAGTACAACCGTGACAAAGAAAAGCGCTTAGTCGTTCGCGACACGCTTCTCTTCGATCTCCCGGGCCAGCACGTCGACGAGCTCTCTCATCGTCACGACGGCCAGTACGCCCTCCATCGCCGCCTGTGCCTTGACCATCATCAGGCGCAGCACCTGCTCGATGTTGGCGCCTACCGGGCATGCCGGATTCGGCTGCTCGTGCATATGAAACAGGCGGTCTTCCTCCACTACGTCGACCGCACGATATACGTCAAGCAGCGTGACTCCGTCCAGTTCCTTCGCGAGCGTAGCGCCGCCGCTACCCGCCTTGACGTTGGCGAGTCCCGCCTTCTTCAGTTGACCGAGCACCCGACGGATGACGACGGGATTCGTCCCGACGCTGCCGGCCAGCCACTCCGACGTATGGTGGTCCTGCGGCCGAATCGCCAGCAGGGACAAGATGTGCACGCCGATGGAAAATCTGCTGCTGATTTGCATAAGCAACACCCTTTCGTTGTAATAATTATAGTTACAACTTTGACGAGATGTCAAGGCAGGTTATTTTAGGTTTCCGCAAAGAAGGGAAGCCGATCTGTCCCGGCTCCCCATTGGTTGCTTACTTGATCAAAAGATTTTCCGGCGTCGACGTAATTGTCGTAATTGCGTAGCCGGCAGCGCCCGACCCTGCAGCCGTGCTGCCTGTCGTACTGCCCTTGCCGCCATTGCCGCCGCTGGCGCCGCCGCCCCCGCCGGGGGTGTAGACGCTTGAGGAGCCCGCATTAATGCCCGCCGATCCCCCGTTGACGCTCAGCGTACCCGTTACGTTGACCGTGGCGCCCAGCAAGTGGATGATGCCGCCTCCGCCCCCGCCTCCGCCGCCTTCGGAATTGCCGCCGTTGCCGTCGAAGCCATTCGCGCCGTTGCCGCCGTTTGCCCGGATTGTTCCCGCAGCTTGAATGACACCTTTTGCGCCGATGACGACGATTCCGCCTCCGCCGCCCCCGGTGCCAACGATGCCCACTCCTGCCGTATTCGGGTTCGTCCCGTCCTGTCCGTTCGCGTTGATTATCCCGCCGCTGGCGATGCTGACATTCCCGCCTGCGGCCAGAACGATGGAGCCCCCGCCGCTGCCTCCGCTGCTGTTGGCGTCCCGATTGCCGGCTCCGCCGGCCGCTGCCGGAGGGCTGGTCAATTGGGCAGCCTGCAGCTTGGCGAGACCGACGCCTGCGGCACCAGGCCCGGCAGGCGCCAGGGAAACGCCCGGATTCGGTGCACCGTCTCCGGTGTCCTGGGCACCGGTCAAGACCGAGATCGTCCCCAAGCCGGATATCGTGATGTCGCCTGTCGCCCGGAGCGTGATGCCGCTAGGCACGATCAGCGTACCGTTGACCGTGATCGACGTAAATTGAAGGTTGGTAATGTTTGTCGTTCCCAAGGACAAGTCCAACGTGTTGCCCGGGGGAACAGACAATACGCCCCCGCTTCCATCTCCGTAGATGCCGCTTGCACCGCTCAATCCCTGCGGTCCTTGAGGCCCTTGCGGGCCTGTGGCGCCGGTTGGACCGGAAGGACCCTGCGGGCCTGTCCCGCCGTTTGCGCCGGCAGGGCCTTGCGGACCGATCGCGCCGTCGGCACCGTCTGCGCCGGCAGGGCCTTGCGGGCCGGCCGCGCCGTCGGCACCGTCTGCGCCGGCGGGACCTTGCGAACCGACTGCGCCGTCGGCACCGTCTGCGCCGGCGGGACCTTGCGGACCAATCGCGCCGTTGGCACCGTCTGCGCCGGCGGGACCTTGCGGGCCGATCGCGCCGTCGGCACCGTCTGCGCCGGCGGGACCTTGCGGGCCGATCGCGCCGTCGGCACCGTCTGCGCCGGCGGGACCTTGCGGGCCGATCGCGCCGTTGGCACCGTCTGCGCCGGCGGGGCCTTGCGGGCCGATCGCCCCGTCGGCACCGTCTGCGCCGGCGGGGCCTTGCGGGCCGATCGCGCCGTCGGCACCGTCTGCGCCGGCAGGGCCTTGCGGGCCGGGCGCGCCATCGACGCCCTTATCCCCCTTCTCGCCCTTTTGCCCCGGAAGACCGCGATCGCCCTTAAGGTTTAATTGGTACATCCGTTGATCGGCCCGACAGCTTCCTTCCGGATCGATCAGATTCATTTTGCCTTCGTTGCTGACGCAGATGCTGATCTTATCGAGCACCGTCGTCGCAGCCCAAGAACCTTGAATATTGAACCCTGCAAATGCGACGACAATAATAGCTGCGATCTTCGTCTTGAATCCCTTCACCTTCATGCCGAAATCCACTCCCTACCAGCGTTATCGTTAAATAAAGCGAATATTTCTCAACATCCTTGCCAGCATCGCGATCGCTTCGGCGCGGGAGGTATCGCTTCCCGGCCGGAACGAAGCCGACGCCTGAACGATCCCTGCGGCTTGCGCTTCCTCGATATCGTCGGCCGCCCACGGGGAAATCGCTGCCTCATCGCCGTAACGTTGGTACGACTTGAAAGGCTCGTTCGTTTCTGCACCCGGATACTTCATGGCTCTCATCAGCATGACGACGAGCTCCTCGCGCGTGATCTTGCGTTGCGGCCGGAACGTGCCGTCCTGATAGCCTGTGAGCAACCCCGCTCGATACGCGGTGCTGACGGCAGCGCTATACCATCCGCCCTGAACGTCCTTGAACGGACTAGCCGCCGTCGATTCGTTTAGACCGAGCGACCTGACCAGCAAGACGGCGACCTCGGCGCGCGTGAGCGTTGCATTGGGCTCGAACGTGTCCGGGCCACGCCCTTGGACGAGCAGCTTGGAGGCGAGCAGGCCGATATCGTCGGCGGCCCAATGATTCGCGATATCCGCAAACGTCGCAGGTCGGTCGATGACCGCATAAATGCTGGCTCCGGGCCGCGTCATGCTCGCGGTCCACGTTCCGTCGTCCTGCTTCGAAAAGTTCGTCGGCACGAACGCGAACTCGTTCGTATCCGCCGACCAGCGGACGCCTGTCGCCGTCCGCGGAACCGCCTCCGTGCCAAGAGGCAGCGTGCGGGTCACATAATGATTGAACGTGCTGAGAAACACGCTCTTGCCGTTGCCGCCGGCGACTGAAATCTCGAACGCGGTTGGCGACCCCAGGAGGCGCGCCTGCATATCGAGCGCCTTCTGTCGGATCGCCTGGTCGATGGCCTTGGCCGGCGGTCCTACACGGATTGCAAATACTACGGCGTCTTCCGGAACGCCGAACGCGACGCCGTAAGACGCTGCATCGAACTCGGACAGCGGAACCCGAATCGACGCCGTTCCGGCCGAAACCTCGAGCACGGTTTGCGGATTAATCTTACGGAGCGTACCTATGCCTGCGGCTGCGATATTGATCGCGCCTCCGTTCTCGGGGAGCCGGAGCTCGACGAGCCCTTTTTGCACGGATTCGTTCGTGATGGGATAGGCGTTGCCTTGCCCGTCCTGAAGAGACAGCACGTACGTCGGCGGCGAAGGCGTTGCTGGCGGCGGCGTAGTTGCCGGCGTAGCGGTTGGTGTGGCCGTCGATGTTGGTGTCGCTGTTGGCGTCGGCGTTGGCGTTGACGTTGGCGTTGGCGTCGGCGTTGGTGTAGTCGCCGGATCCGTAAACGCGACGCTCACGCTCGCCGCCAGGGGTTCGCCATTCAGGGTAGCCGTTATTTCCGAAACGCCAACGGATGCATCAGAGGTCAGCGTCGCCAGATAGACGCCGTCCGTTCGGTAGACTAGGGATACGGTGACCGGTAGATCGCTCCCCTCAGGTAAGCCGTCAGGGATCGCGCCGTCCGCGAAGCTCGACATCAAGTCGTCGACCGGTCCCGGCTCGGACGACCAATCGCCCAGATGGCCGTACTCGGACGAAACTAGCTCCGCTTCGTAGCGGCCGTAAGTCGCATGCGTCACGCTGTCGAGCGTGCCCAGCGTCGCGAACAATTGCACGGAATCGGCGGGCTCCGATACCGCATTGCCATACCGGTCCTTCAGGCGGAGGGTGACGAGCGTCCGGCTGGCGCCGTCCCCGGGAATCGACGCATGGGCCGACTCGATCGTCGAGGCTGCCGCGGACGGCACGCCGGCGCCGAAGCTGACGCGAGTCATATCCGATAGAACTGCGCCGCCGACCTCCGCCCGAATGAGCGCGACGCCGGCCGTCGTCGGTGCGGTCAGCATAGATTCGTACCGCCCGTCGCCCGAGACGGTGACACTGTCGTCGAGGGTGCCCAGTGTTGTCGTGAAGCGCACTTGCTCCGCAGGGAGCGACACGGGATTGCCCGCATCGTCCGCGAGCAGAAGCGTCACGGTCGTGCGGCTCGTCCCGTCCGCGGGCAGCGAATCCCGATCGGCGTCTACCGTACCGTCATACGCGGCCGCGAAGGCGTGCGAAAAAACCCCGCAGGGGACGAGGCCCGCGAGAAGAACGGCGACGAGGAGCAGCTTCGTCAGCAAACCGTCCCCATTGCGTTTATGGCTGATATTGCGGTCCAACATGCATTTCCCGCCTTTGCTAGATGACTCTCGTTCAGCGAGCTCCGCCGTCCTCGGCAGACTCTCGCATCGGATGTACATTATATCGAATTTCTGAGATCTTATTTTAAGGCGTTTTTGCTAATTATTAAGAAAACCGCCAGGGAAAATTGCCCTGACGGTCCCTTTAAACTTGGCGGATATCCGAAAATGGATTCGCCCGAACGCCTTTCGACGGCGCTCATCCGACAGCCGTTCCGAGAGGGTGCCCGATCGTCACCCGCGTCGTTCTTTCGCCGCAATGCCTGCAAATATACATCTAATTTCGCCGATGTCTATCCTTTTGAGAAGAAAAGATGCAAATGCTGCAGGTATTTTCCTCCATCAGTCCGATTTCCGGCTTGCGCTTTGAATTTGCCTGCACATTTGCAGGTATTTCATCAAGTGTCGCGGGCCGGTAGAAAATACATGTACAAATGCAGTTTTTGCCCGCCAAACACCCGAAAACGCCGGCACGCCGGACACGCGCTTACCGGAACGCAAAATGCATCTCATTCCCTAAATTTACCGGATAACAGTCCCTGCCGAGAAGGCGGCAGAGAGTGCTTTTAAAAGTAATATAAAACGACGGGCAGCCGGTCCGTCGCGCTAATCTGCAAACGACCGCCTAACCGCCGAAGTCGCCTCCTCCAGCGCTTCGACGACCTTGTCGCACCAGCCGTCGAATGCCGCATCCTCCCGCTGCAGCTCCGGATGCTCGAGGATATGCGCCACGGTTCGCTTGATTCCTTGATCGAAGCGGATCTCGGCCGTGAATCCGGGGACAAGCCGTTTCAGCTTGGCATTGTCGAAGACGACAGAATTCGCCTTGTCTCCGATTAACCCGCCCGTAAAATCTTCGCGGCTGCATGCCGCCAAAAATGCCGAAGGCGCGTACACCGCCCGTAGCGGGACGCCGAGCGCGTCCGCGATCGCCGCATAGATCTGGTTCCAGGTCAGCGATTCGTCCGACGTAATCTGTACCGACTCCCCGATCGCATGCAGATTGCCCATCAGGCCGATAAAGCCCTTGGCAAAATCCTCGTTGTGCGTCATCGTCCACAAAGAGGTGCCGTCGCCGTGAATGAGGACGGGCTTGCCTGCGAGCATCCGCTTGGCCACCTGCCACGAGCCTTGGCTGCCGTGCACGCCCAGCGGTATCGAACGCTCGTCGTACGTGTGGCTCGGCCGCACGATCGTAATCGGGAAGCGCTGCTCGCGATACTGCTTCATCAGATATTCCTCGCAGGCAATCTTGTTCCTCGAATATTCCCAATACGGATTGGCGAGCGGCGTGCTCTCCGTGATCCGGTAGTCGGACAGCGGCTTCTGGTAGGCGGAGGCGGAGCTGATGAAAATGAACTGCTTGGTTTTCCCCGCGAAAAGACGGTAATCCCGCTCCAGTTGGGCAGGCACGAAAGCGATGAAGTCCGCCACCACGTCGAACGACAGATCGCGGATCAGCTCCGCTACGCGCGCTTCGTCGTTGATGTCCGCTTCTAGCGTCTTGACGTTCGGGGGCAGCTCCCCGTTGCGCGTACCTCTGTTCAGCAGATACAGCTCGCAGCCTTGCACCGCCAGCTGTCTCGTGATCGCCGCGCTGATCGTACCTGTCCCGCCAATAAATAACGCTTTCATCAAAAAGCACCTCCGCGAAGTGGGATGGAGCAAGCGACAAACACTCGTCCTTATCTAGTATTCGCTGCCTGGAAGGCCGGTCCTGTCGCCGGGCGCCCGAAAAATTCGGCGGATCGACCGCCGTAGTCACAATCCTGACGGTCGAGGTCACCAGCTTGGTAGCCGGCAAGCCATTGGCGCTCCTACAATGGGTTCACGGTGCGGCCGTTACCGACAGCGGACCGCCCGCTTAAAGGAAGGAGGCGTCTATCGCAGCAAGGAGGAACGGGCACGAACGACTCCAATAATTCCACGATACGGAGGTTATGAAATGTTAAACTTGCCATGGCTTAAAAAAGCGGCGGCCAGCGTACTTGCTTTGACGCTGATCGCCGCGCTGGCGCTGGAGTTCCCGCGTACGAATGTCGCATCCGCCGCCCCCGTCGTGTACGAGGCGGAATCCGCAGCCAAGTCAGGCGGTGCCGTTACGGCGGCGGACCACGCGGGCTACAGCGGTACCGGCTTCGTCGGCGGCTATACGGATGCCAACAAGGGCAGCGCAGCGACGTCTTTTTCTGTAAGCGCTTCATCATCCGGCAGCTATACTGCGTCTTTGCGTTACGCGAACGGCACCGGCTCGGCGCAGACGCTGAGCCTGTACGTAAACGGCACCAAGCTGAAGCAAGTTTCGCTGCCGGCGACGGCGAATTGGGACACGTGGGCGACCGCGACGGAGACCGTGACGCTAGCGTCCGGCGCCAACACAATCGCGTATAAATACGATACGACCGATACCGGTAACATTAATCTCGACAGCCTGACGATCGACGTCTCTCTGGGCGCGAATTTGGCATTGGGCAAGACCGTTACCGCCAACAATACCTTTAGCGGATTTCCCGCCTCGAACGCCGTGGACGGCAATGCCTCCACCTACTATGAGGGTACGGCAGGCGCCTATCCGAACACGCTGACCGTCGATCTCGGCAGCGCGCAGAACGTAGGCACCGTCGTCCTCAAGCTCCCGGCCTCCTGGGGCTCGCGGTCTCAGACGCTCGCCGTATCCGGCAGCACGAACAATACGAGCTTCAGCACGCTGAAGGCGTCGCAGTCTTACGCCTTTAACCCTGCTTCCAACAATACGGTGAGCATCGCGTTCACGGCCGCATCGGCCAGGTACGTCAGCGTGAGCTTCACGGCGAACACGGGCTCCACCGGCGGACAGGTCGCCGAATTCGAGGTGTACGGATCCGGCACCGCGCCGACGCCAACGCCAACGGCCACGCCTACCGCGACGCCGACTGCGACGCCAACCGCCACGCCGACCCCGACGCCGCCGCTAAACGGCACCTATGAAGCCGAGTCGGCCGTCCGTTCGGGCGGCACGGTCGTGGCGACCGACCATACGGGCTACAGCGGCTCCGGCTTCGTCGGCGGCTTCACCGACGCCAACAAGGGCAATGCCGCGCTCCAGTTCAACGTGAATGTCGCCGCGGCGGGCAATTACTCGCTCAGCCTGCGCTACGCTAACGGCTCCACCGCGACGCAGACGCTCAGCCTTTACGCGAACGGCACGAAACTGACACAGGCGGCGCTGCCCGCAACGACCAACTGGGACACCTGGTCCGTCAAGACGGACACCGTCTCCCTGAACGCCGGCAGCAATACGATCATGTACAAATACGATACGACGGACACAGGAAACGTCAACCTCGACAGCATCCAGCTGGCTGTCGTCGTCGCGACGCCAACCCCAACGCCTACGCCGACGCCGCCGGTCGGCACGTATGGCGCGACGATGCCTTACGACACGTACGAAGCAGAAAACATGACGTACACCGGCGCCGTCGTCGGCCCGAACACGACGTTCGGCAACATCGCTTCCGAGGCATCCGGACGCAAAGCCGTGCGGCTCACCTCGGCCGGCCAATACGTGCAGTTCACGCTGGCCAAGGCCGCCAAAGGGCTCACGCTGCGCTACTCCATCCCGGACAACGCGGCCGGCACCGGCATCGACTCCGCTATCAGCCTGTATGCGGGAGGCACGCTGATCAAAGACGTTCCTCTGACTTCCAAATACAGTTGGATCTACGGAGCGTGGGGAACGGAAGGCGGCCAGATCCGCTGGTCCAACAACCCGAACGCCTCGCCGAGCACGCCCCATCACATGTACGACGAAGTCGCCG
Organism: Cohnella sp. GCM10020058; assembly: GCF_042683485.1. Taxonomy (NCBI): domain Bacteria; kingdom Bacillati; phylum Bacillota; class Bacilli; order Caryophanales; family Paenibacillaceae; genus Cohnella; species Cohnella sp. GCM10020058. The sequence continues at coordinate 440,677 of NZ_JBHUJV010000009.1, read as the reverse complement.
TCGTGCTGGACCAGCAATATCCGGCGGGCACGGTCATCAAGCTGCAGCGCAACGCGGCCAATCTGAACTTCAGCGCCGTCGCGAACGTCACCGTCGACCTGGTGGAGGCGGAGCCGATCCCCGCCGCCCTCTCGATGCCGGCCAATTATGTCTCCATCGCCAGCTACGGCGCGGTCGCAGGCGACGGCGCGGACGATACGACCGCCATTAACAATGCGATCAACGCGGTCAAAAATTCGGGCGGTTCGCTGAAGGGCATCTGGATACCTCCGGGTACCTTTAATCTCAATAACGGCAATCGCGGCGCCGGCTTCGACGGCTCGGGCACGCGGCTGTACCTGGACAGCGGCATCTCGATCAAGGGCGCAGGCATCTGGTATTCGACGCTGGCAGGCAACTATGCGGGCATCTTCATGCGGGCAGGCAACGTCACGCTGTCGGACTTTAAGATCAGCGCGAATGACGTCATCCGCGACGACTATAACGGCGTGACGGCCGTAGAAGGCGTCGGCACCAATTCCACGCTGACCAATCTGTGGATCGAGCACGCCAAGGTCGGCTTCTGGCTGACCGATCAGACGAACGGCGCGACGATCTCCAACACCCGCGTGCGACAGGTATGGGCGGACGGCATGAATCTCCATCGGGGAACGTCCAATACGACCGTCACGAACAACTCGGTTCGGGGCAGCGGCGACGACGGGCTGGCGATGTGGTCGGACGTCTACCTGGATACAAACAATACGTTCAGCTACAACACGGTCCAAATCCCGACGCTGGCGAATAATATCGCGATCTACGGCGGCCAGGGCAACAAGGTGATCGGCAACCTGTTGACGGACACCGTCGTGAACGGCTCCGGCATTTCCTTCGGCACGAACTTCGATCCGCCGTCGATGACGGGCACGCTGACGATCCAGAACAACATGCTGCTGCGGACCGGCTCCCTGCACAAGGACTACGGCTATCAGATCGGCGGCATCTGGGCGTACTGGCTTAACAATAACGGCAGGGCGCAAAATCTGACCGTCGCCGTATCCGGCAACACGATTCAGGACAGCACCTACTCGGGCATCTTCATCGAGGAGCCTGCGCCCAACATCTCCGTTACGTACTCGGGCAACACCATTACCAACGCCGGCACGTACGGCGTCTACGTCCGGGGCACGGCGACAGGCAACTCGACCTTCACCAACAACACGGTGAACGGCGCGCCTTCGGGCAAGTTCCTGAACACCTCGTCCAGCTTTACAGTGTCGGGTTCGGGGAACAACTGGTAACCGGCTTAGCGCAGAAAAACCCGTCGGGGGACGCCTCCCGACGGGTTTTGATTTGCGGCAGCGCCAGGCTGCCTATTATTTTCTTTTCCACACCGTACCGTCCGAAAAAGCGACTTTGTCGATACGGATATTGACGAGCTTGGCGGTATTCGAAAAGACGATGCCCAAATCCCAGGAATACGTCCCTGTATAATATTAGACGTCATATGAGATAAACAATCGAATGATTTTGAAATGCATTCGCAAGCTGTCACAAATCCGGACGCCTCGTTGTCTTAGATAGCAGGAACGACAAATACGAGCCAAACGGAGGAATCGACATGCAATTGCGAATGAACCATCAGGCCGTGAACCCCGCGGCATTTCAAGCACTGCTGAAGCTGGAGGAATCGGTCAAGAAAATGGGACTCGATCCGGTGCTCTACGAGCTGATCAAGATCCGGGCCTCGCAGATCAACGGCTGCGCGTTCTGCCTCGACATGCATACGACCGACCTTCGCAAAATGGGCGAATCCGAACGCCGCATCAACCTGATCGCCGTATGGCACGAGGCGCCGCAATTCACAGCAAAGGAGCGTGCCGCGCTCGCGCTGACAGAGGCGGTCGTGCGCATCTCCGAAGCAGGCGTGCCCCAGCACGTATATGAAGAGGCGCTTCGGCACTTCAGCGAGAGCGAGTACATCGCCATCGTCATGGCGGTCAACGCGATTAACGGCTGGAACCGTGTCGCGATCGCGACGGGCATGTTCCCCGGCTGCTTCGACAAGCAGGCGACGCAGGCCTAAGGGGCTGCGTAGGAGGCCGGCTCCTGGCAGGCGCAAATAGCGCATCTACGGTCCGTCTCGCCGCTGCCGCAGCGAGGCCTCCATAACCGCCTCATTCAAACAAAGCCACCCGGCCGGGTGGCTTTGTTGGCGTCGCGGATCGAAGTTGGATAAAATGAAGACAACAGGAAACGGAGGCAGGCCACTTGAATTCCAGCGACGCGACGCAAGACGTCGAACGGCTCTACCGCGAATACAAACCTCTGCTGACTTCGATCGCTTACCGGATGCTTGGCTCGATGAGCGAAGCGGAGGATGCCGTGCAAGACGTTTTCGTCGCGGTAAGCCGGCCGGGCGGCGGCGGGGAGATCGAGCATCCGAAGGCGTATCTCGTCAAAATGACGACGAACCGCGCGCTCAACATGATGAAGGCCGCGCCGCGCCGCCGGGAGAGCTATCCGGGGCCGTGGCTGCCAGAGCCCGTCATCGAAATGGACGACGCGGATCAGCCGCTCGTGCACATGCTCCGGCAGGAACGGCTCGGCTACGCCCTGCTCGTCCTGCTGCAGACGTGCACGCCGCCGGAACGGGCCGTATTCGTGCTGCGCGAGTCGTTCGGCTACGACTACGCCGAGATCGCGGCCATGCTGGACAAGACCGAAGCCGCCTGTCGCAAGATCTTCAGCCGGGCCGCCATCAAGATCGGTCATCTCCCGGCAGCGGAGCAAGAGGAATCGGCGGAACCCGCGATGGACCGCTTCGTCCGTTCCTTTGAGGAGGCGCTTGCCTCCGGACGCCCGGATTCGTTCATCCACCTGCTCGCGGAGGATGCCGTGCTGCTGAGCGACGGCGGCGGCATCGTGCGCGCGGCGATCAACCCGATCGAAGGCCCGGCGCGCATCGCCGCCTTCTTCGCCGGCATCGCCGGCAAGGGCTCGCTCGACGGCCGCTGGCGGCGCGTGCGGATCAGCGGCCAGCCCGGTCTCCTGCTGGAGCGGGACCGCCTGACGCCGGTCGCTTTCGCGATCGAGCCCGACGGCCTGGGCGGGATTCGCGCCATTTATATGGTGTCCAATCCGGAGAAGCTGACGCGCATCTCTCGCTGACGCCGCTCCCGGCGCCTGCGTGGCCCCCGAGTCTACCGACAAGCTCGCCAATAGACCTTGCGGCTCCCGGTAGATTGTCCGGCTCCATTTGTCCTTTGTCCATCCGAGTCCCCCTCCACTCCCAGTCCAAGAATCGGGTGATCAGTCTGTTGGATATCAACGTCATTGCCGAGCGTTACGCAGGAAGACTAGTCAAAGTCGTCGGCGTGTTCCGCGCCGCGATTCCGCCGAACACGGCCTTCCGGTCCCACACCGATGCGTTTCCCACACTAAGCCCCGGCTTCGTTTTCGGTATCAGAGGAAACGGGACTTTTATTTTCGATGGCATTTCCTACGAAATGCACGCCGGGAAAGTGCTTCACGGAAGCGAAGGAATGTCGCTAACCATGCGGACGGAGGCGTCGGAGCTCGAATATTTTCTCGTTCGCTATACGCTGCATGAGGACGGGCAAGCGGATCTCCCTCCAGCGGCGGCGCTCACCCCCTTCGAGCTGGATCCGGGCATTACGCCTGCCATGGCCGAACTGCTGAATCAGCTTCGCGATTCGTTTTACGCGTCGGGGAGCTTGGCGGCCATCAGAACCGGTTACTTGTTCGAGATGCTCCTGCACGAGACGCTGTCCGCCAGCCTCAACCGGCACAACGACGACAACCGCGAGATCATCGAGCAAGCCCGCCGCTTCATCCATGCGCACTATATGCAATCGCTCAGTCTTCACGCGTTGGCCGAACGGCACGGCCTGTCCGCCAAGTCTTTTTCTTATTTATTCCGCAAGCATACCGGCGTGTTCCCGATCGATTATCTCATTCAGCACCGGATGAAGCGCGCGCAAGAGCTGCTGACGATGAGCGATGCGTGCATCAAGCAAATCGCCGCCAGCGTGGGCTACGAAGATGCCCTTTATTTTAGCCGGCTGTACAAAAAACACTTCGGCATGGCCCCGAGTCAATCCCGGCGTATTTAGGCAATAATCCATATCGATTTCAAGATTTCTCTATTCCACGCCCGCGCCTTCTCTGCTATATTCACTTGGTAATGAAAATCATTCTCAGGGAGAAGAGCAGATGCATACGATCAGAAAACGATGGAACGTCCTGCTTGGCTTGGCGCTCATGTGCGCGGTCTTGCTGGCCGGATGCGGCAACGGAAACCATCTAACGCAAACGAATACCGGAAGCGCGACTGAGTCCACGGCGCCCGACGCTGCAGCAACGCAAACGAACCCGTCTAAAATCGTCGTCACCTATTTTCCCTACGCGGATCATTTGTTTGCATTAGGCAAGGGAGAAGACTTGATCGGCGTCGTTAACTTAAAATCGTTGAAGGACTTCACGGTTTATGAGCCTTTCCTTGCGGACGGACATGTTGCGGATCTGGGCGATGAGCTCGACCTGGAGAAGATCGCAGCCTTGAACCCCGATCTCATCATCGCCTCCAGCGCGGACGCCGACCAAATCGAGCAGCTGTCCAAAATCGCCAAGACGGTCACCGTCAACGCCACGTTGAACTGGCAAGAGACGATCCGGGGCGTCGCGGATGCGATTGGAGAGAAGACAGAAGCCGAGGCGTATATCGGAAAGTTTACCGCCAAACAAACGGAAGCCGCCGCCGTCGTCGAGCAATCGGGGGCCAAAGGAAAAACCGCCTTGTTTGTCATGCCCTGGCAAAAGTCGTTCACCTACTGGAGCGGCCCGCGTCTGGCGCTTTACTACGAAAAGCTCGGCTTTAAGCCCTTCGACGGCCTGTCCAACGTAGGGGACATCACACTCGAGGGCATCAGCGAGCTCGATCCGGAATACTTGTTCATCGGCAAAGACTATACGAACACCAGCGAGATCACGCTCGAGCAGTTGGAGAAGGATCCCGTATGGAATTCGCTGTCCGCCGTCAAAAACAAAAAAATGTTCGTGGTCGACACGGAGATTTTGGGGCCGCTTGCGATGGGACAATTCAAAGGCCTTGCGTACATGGAACAGCTGTTCCAGGAAAAGAAAGCCGAATAGCCGGGCGAAAACGCAAATAAAGCGCGTATCGTTTTCCTTCAGCGGAAAACGATACGCGCTTTTACGATGACGGCAACAACAGGATCAGGCCTCCGAGCAGGCCGGGATTCCGCTGAAGATGTTGAAGTCCCTGAACGGTCCGGGCACGAGGCGCAGGTACATGTCCAGATTACCGCGGATCAGCTTCCACTTGCGCGGCTCCCCTTTCGGGCTGCGGGCTTGGTCGGCGGCGGGCTTGCGGCCAACGAGGCTTCAGTCTTGCTCAAGCGCGTCACCTTCTTTTCTCTAGGCATGATCCATCTCCTCACCATGAGGTGCCGAGTGCGGACATACAATCCCTATCTGCTCGAAAACAATATTTTGATCACTCTCGCGTTTCGACGGATCAGCCTCCGTCTCCGACATCCGGCTCGTCCATGAACCGGACGACCGGACGGTTCACCCCGTTCAGCTCGAATACGACGATCTCATTCTCTCCTTTGCGGAGCAAAGGTCCGGGGACGTACAGCCGGCGCTGCGGCCCCAGGCTCCAGTACCTCCCGAGATTGAAGCCGTTCACGAATGCGACGCCCTTCGTCCATCCGTCCAGCGCAAGGAACGTATCGGCCGGTTCCTCCACCTTCAGCGCGCCGCGGTAGAAAGCGGGTTCGCCTTCCGGGGGTTCAACAGCCGAATTGGCCTGTCCCGCGGACGTCGGCGCGGCTTGTGTACATGGCGCGAAGACCAGTCCCGACAGATCCTCCAGCGGCAAGGCGCGCAGCTCCCAGTGGTACAGGAACTGGTTGCCAAGCCTGACGCCCTCGGTGACACCCTTCGGATCGCGCATCAACGGCCCGTAATTGATGCGCCCCATGTTCTCCACCAGAATGTCGAGCCGGACGCCTTCAGGCGGAATGTCGAAGCGAATCGGCGGATGCGACCTGCCGCTGTCCGCCCGTTCGACGACGCCCAGGCAGCGCCCGTCCACGAATATCAGCGCCCTGTCGCGCACCTCTTGAATGACGAGCTCGTTGTCCGGGCGCGGACCCGATACCCGCGTCGAGTACAGGATGAAGCCGTTCGCCTGCCCGACGTTCTCCATCGGCTCGGGCGTCGTCCGCTTCACCGGCGCGGACAGCGCGTCCAGCGATTCGAACAGCGAGGCTTGCTCGGCCAAGACCAGTTCACCGTAGTCCCGGCTCGGGATCGGGGCGGGCAGGGACTCGTCCGGCAGCTTCATATGCTCGGCCAGCACGCGCCGGACCGCCTCGTACTTGACGGTGGGACGGCCGGATTCGGACAGCAGCGCGTCGTAATCGTAGCTCGTGACGGTCGGCGCATAAGCGTCGCCATGGTTGGCCCCGCTCCAGAAGCCGAAGTTCGTGCCCCCGTGGAACATATAAAAGTTTAAGGAGGCCCCTTGCCGCAGGATCGCGTCCAGCTCCTGCGCCAGATTGTCCGCATCCCGGACATGATGCGCTTCTCCCCAGTGATCGAACCAGCCGTTCCAGAATTCCATCACCATGAGCGGGCCGGCGGGCTGATAGCGCCGCAGCTGCTTGAAGGCCTCCTCCGATCGGGAGCCGAAGTTCACCGTCGCCAGCGCTTCCGGCACCATGCCGCCCTGCAGCATGAAGTCGGCTTCGCCGTCGGACGTGAACAGCAGCACGTCCATCCCCCTGGCACGCATCGCGTCCCGCAAGTACGCAAGGTACGCGGTGTCGTTGCCGTAGCTGCCGTATTCGTTCTCGATCTGCAGCGCGACGATCGGCCCCCCGTTCGTGCACAGCAGCGGGCGCAGAATTGGCAGCAGACGGTCGTAATAGGCGTCGATCCGGCGCAAATAAGGCTCGTTGTAGCAGCGCAGCCGAATGCCCGGCTCCGCCAGCAGCCATGCCGGCAGCCCGCCGAACTCCCACTCCGCGCAGATGTAGGGGCTCGGCCGGACGATAACGTGCAGCCCCAAGCTTCCGGCCAGCCGGACGAAGGCGGCGACGTCGGCGATGCCGGCGAAATCGAACTCGCCCGGGCGCGGCTCGTGCAGGTTCCACGGCACGTACGTCTCCACCGTGTTGAGGCCGAGCGCCTTGAGCTTCAGCAGCCGGTCCTCCCAATATTCGGGTACGGTGCGGAAGTAATGAATCGCGCCCGACAGGATCCGGGTCGGCTCGCCGTCCAGCACGAATTGATCGCCTTGCACCTCGAACGTGCGCGACTTCGCAGCTGGCTCAGCCTGCGTAGACGCTGAAGTCTGCGCGAATACCGCAGCGTTAACAACTGCTGCCCCGTTTGAAGTTTTCATCTGCCTACTCTCTCCCCTCGGCATATACGCGCATCGCTCGTAGGATCGGCGCGCCTTCGCTCGCAAGCACATGCAGGCGGACGGCCTCCGCTTTCACCTGCGGCAGCCGATCGATCTTCTTGTGACCGACCGCGGTGCCGCGGGCGATCTCCGTCCATCGCCCGTCCGCCAGCGCTTCGACCGCATACGCGCGGATGCGCTCCCCGTGCCGGATGTCCTCCATCAGCACGAGATGCGAGAGCGCCGTCTCCCGGTCCAGCCGCAGGGTCAGTTCGTATCCCTCGCCCGCCGTCTGCCCTGCCGGATGCGCGAACCGCCGCCGCACTTCGTCGCCGAGCTCGCGCACGCGGCGGACGTCCGCCTCCGGCAGAAGTCCCCGATCGTCGGGCGATACGTTGAGCAGCAGATTGCAGCCATGCCCGACCGAACGATAGTAGATGTCCATCAGCTCGTCGAGCGCGAGCAGCTTGTCTTCGGCATCCGGATGCCAGAACCACTGTCTCCTGCGGATCGGCACGTCGCATTCGGCCGGAATCCACCGCGGCGTATCCTCCAGCCAGTCGGCCCCCGCGTCCGTGAACATGCTCAGCCGCGCCGCCTCGGCCGTATTCCAGCATGGATACGGCGCAACGCCGTCTTCGTTGCCCACCCAGCGGATGGTCGGGGCGCCCATGTTGAACACCATCGCCTCCGGCTGATATTCGCGGACCAGCTTCATGATGCGCGCCCAATCGTACGCGCGACCCTCGGAGCCGGCGCCGTCGAACCATACCTCGACCAGCGGCCCGTACCCGGTCAGCAGCTCCGTCAACTGAGCGGCATAGAAGTCGTCGTAGGCCGCCGGGTCCGCGTAACACGGCTCGTGCCGGTCCCACGGGGACAGATACAAGCCGAAGCCGACGCCTTCCTCCCGGCAAGCCTCCGCGCATTCCCGCACGACGTCGCCCCGGCCGTCCCGCCACGAGCTCGAAACGACGGAGTAATCCGTCGTCGCCGTCGGCCACAGGCAGAAGCCGTCGTGATGCTTGGCCGTCAGGACGAAGTACTTCATGCCGGCCTGCTTCGCCGTTCGCACCCACTGACGCGCGTCGAGCGCCGTCGGCAGGAACTTTTCCGCCGGATCGGCGCCCTCCCCCCACTCTTGATCGCAGAACGTGTTCATGCCGAAGTGGCAGAACATGCCCATCTCCATGTCCTGCCAGGCCAGCTGCGCTTCGCTTGGCAGCGGGCCTTCGTATTTTTCGGCCGCGTTCGGCTCTATTGCGTTCATCCGATCGTCCCCCTCATCCTTGCAATCCTTTAACGAACGCGGCCAGCTCGACCACGATTCCTTCCGTTCGCGACTTCTCCGCCGCGAAGGCCATCAAGTGGCTCTGAACGGACTGCTCCGCCGAGGTGCGGCCGCCGCCCGATCCTCCGCCTTCGCCGACCAGCCTGACAAAGTCCTGCATCAATCGCTCGTCCCCGCCGCCGTGGCCGACGTGACCGCCCGAGCCCCCCCAGGCGATCCGCTCCGTTTTCCCCGTGCCGAAGTGCAGCACTTCGATCGCGTCTTCCTCCATCGTGCCCCGGATCTCGCCCTTCGTCCCCATCAGCTTGATGCTGCGCCCGATGTCCCGCGTGAAGGCGCTCATCGTGAAGGCGGCAGTCGCGCCGCCCGAGAACTCCAGATTAACGACCTGACGGTCGACGACATCGTTGTCGCAGCGATAGACGCAGCGGCCGTACGGGCCCTCGAGCAGCGCGCGATATCGCGCTTCGTAGCTCGGATCGTCGCTGATGGCGGAGGTCGGCCAATCGGTGTTGTCCGTCAGATACTGCCTGGGCGCGTAGTAGAGGCATTCGTCCGCGGCCGGACAGCCGTCCAGGCAGCGCTGCGGCGCGCCTGCCGGGGCATGCTCCGGCCGAAAGTGGCCGAGCGAGCCGAAGGAGGAGACGTGCACGCAGTCCGTCCCGGCCAGCCAGAGCAGGATGTCGAGATCGTGGCAAGCCTTGGCCAGAATCATCGGACTCGCATCCGCCGTCCGGCTCCAGTTGCCTCGCACGAAGCTGTGCGCCTGATGCCAGTAGCCTACATTTTCGTTGTGCACGATGTTCGTCAGCCTGCCGATCCGTCCCTCGTCCAGCAATGCTTTGATCGTGGAGAAAAAGTCGGTGTACCGCAGCACATGGCAAATCGAGAAGATCCGTCCGGCGCTCGCTGCAGCCTCTCCAAGCCTCAGGCACTCCCCGGCATCGGGCGACATCGGCTTCTCCAGCAGGACATGGTATCCCGCAGCCAGCGCCTTCATCGCCTGCTCGTAATGCTGCTTGTCCTGCGTGCAGATCAGCACGGCGTCCGCGAGCTTCGGACGCGCGAGCAGCTCGTCCGCGCTGTCGAAGCGCAGCTCCGGCGCGATGCCGTGCGCCTGCGCGATCTGATGCTTCCGCGCGGCGTTCGGCTCCGCGACCGCGACGACTTGCATCTCCGCCGGATGATCGATCGCATACGACGCATAATAAATCCCTCGCAGCCCCGCTCCGATCAGGGCGACCGTTACCTTGCCGTTCATCCTGCGGGCTCACTCCCTGCTTTTTTATACTTGTCCGTCCCCATCGCGCCGATCTGCGGCGTCCGGCCCGTCGGTTCGTGTCTCGGCTGCGCCTTCAGCACGGCGCCGTCGGCGAGCCGAATCCATGTGTCGAAGCTCCGCTCGCCCTCGCGGAGCTCGATGACCCGCGCGCCCGGGAGGAAGGGCTTACCGAGATAGGCGTTGCGGGTCGTTCGTCCGTAGCAGAGCCGGATGCCGTGCCACTCGCCCCAATAATCGTGACCATGGTCGTGACCGACGAACGTTCCCATGACGTCGCCCTGCTCGATCATCGCCGCGAAAATGCCCGAGTTGATCCACGGCGCGCAGCAGAAGTCGGCATTGCGCTCCCCGTAGCAGACGCCGAAATCCCATACGTCGTTGTATTCGGGCAGCGGGATATGAAAGAACGCGAGCGCAGGCAGCGGTACGCCGCCGTTGTCGCAGGCGAGCCGATGGGACTCTCTGGCATACCAATCGATCTGGTCGCGGCGAATCCAGTCGTAGAAGCCCATCCGGCTGTATTCAAGCGGCGAGTAGCTGCCGGAATCCAGGAAGTACAAGGCGGCTGCCGCGCTTTGCTCCCGCCCCTCTATCGTCAGGACGTAGTTGCCGGCGCCATGCACGCCCGGCGCGTCCGGCTTGGCCGCATTGCGCGGATACGTCAGCTGGATGGCATGCAGCTGTTCCCGCGTGACCGTCCCCTCCGAGTCGTGATTGCCGAAGACGGCCGCCCAGGCCGTCTTCGTCCGTTCCGGCACCTCGCAGGCGCGGCGGAACGCAGCCGCCGGATCGGCATGGCCGGCCGAAGCGATCACGTCGCCCGTATAGACGACCAGATCCGGCTTCTCCGCTTCGATGATCTCAAGCATCATCCCGGTCATCCGCACTTCTTCCTCGTCCGGATCTGCGAACTCGGGATCGGTGAATTGCACGATTCGGAACGTCCCGTCCGCTTTGAACCGCATCGATTTCATATGAGTAAAAGCCACCTCCGCAATCGCTTAACGCGCTTCCGACGGCCGTTCCCGGTCCGCCGGCCTTGGTTACGCCACTAGCATATGAGCCCCTTTCCGCCGCGTCAATACGCGGTTCCGCCGATCGCGCAACAAGTCACGAGCGTGCCAAGATCAAGTCACCATCCTAGTAGTGACGCCGATCGGCCCCTTGCTATAATCGAGTCACCGCAACGGAAGCACAGAAAGGATGAGCCATTTGGCAGCGCTACCAACGATAGATTCGGCCCCGACCCAAGCGGATCTCCGCCGAGCCGTGCCCGTGTCCCGGGCACGAACGCTATGGAGGCAGATCAAGAAGTACAAAGCTCTGCTGCTCATGACGCTGCCCGGCGTCGTCTACTTGATCGTCAACAACTATATTCCGATGTACGGCGTCATTCTTGCCTTCAAAAACTTGAACTACGTACAGGGCATCTGGGGCAGCCCCTTCGTCGGCTTCGACAACTTCAAGTTTCTGTTCCATTCCCCGGACGCCTTCCTGATCACGCGCAATACAATCGCTTACAACGTCGCATTCATCGTCTTTAATCTGATCCTGGCGCTCCTGACCGCGCTGCTCATCAACGAGATCAAGGACAAGTTCGTCGCCCGCTTCTACCAGAGCACCTTCCTGCTCCCCCACATCATCTCGATGGTCGTGGTCGCGTACCTGGTATACAGCTTCCTCAACACGGACAGCGGCCTCGTGAACCGGCAGATCGTGAAGTGGTTCGGCACGGACGCGATCTCCTGGTATACCGAGTCCCGCTACTGGCCTTACGTTCTCGTAATCGTCAACGCCTGGAAAAACGTAGGCTACTTGTCCATCATCTACTTTGCCGCCATCATCGGCATCGACAAGGAGTATTACGAAGCGGCGACGATCGACGGAGCCAGCAAGTGGAGGCAGATGACCCGGATCACGCTGCCGCTCATCTCGCCGGTCATCGTCGTCATGACGCTGCTCTCCATCAGCTCCATCATGCGCTCGGACTTCGGCCTGTTCTATCAGGTGCCGATGAACTCGGGACCGCTGCTGCCGACGACCAACACGATCGACACCTTCGTCTACCGGGCGATGGTCGGGTTCGGAGATATCGGCATGTCCGCCGCGGCCGGCTTGTACCAGTCCGTCGTCTGCTTCTTCCTGATCCTCGGCGCCAACCTGCTCGTCCGCCGGGTCAGCAAGCAAGACGCCCTATTTTAACGAGAGGAGGCACGATGCCGCATGCCGATTACCAGCCGCTTGCGCAATCCGTTAATACATTTGTTCTTCGTGTTGTTCGCCGTCGCGTCGCTCTTGCCGTTCGTACTCGTCTTCCTTGTATCGATCACCGACGAGCAGTCGATCGCCAAGCACGGCTACTCCTTGTTCCCGAGCAAGATCAACTTTGCCGCCTATAACTTCCTGTTCAACGACTTCTCGCAAATTGCCCGGTCCTACGGCGTCACCATTGTCTGCACGTTTATCGGCACGATTCTGAGTGTGCTGATCACGGCCCTGTTCGCCTACCCGCTGTCGCGTCCGGGGCTGCCGCTGAAGCGGACGTTGAGCTTCTTCCTGTTCTTCACGATGCTGTTCAGCGGCGGCATGGCGCCTTGGTATATCACCTACGTCACGATGTTCGGCATGAAAAACACGCTGATGTCCATGATCGTCCCGAACCTGCTGCTGAGCGCGTTCAACGTCTTGCTGATGCGCAGCTTTTTCGCCAACACGATACCGGAATCGATCGTCGAATCGGGCACGATCGACGGGGCGAGCGAATGGAAGATCTTCCTGAAGCTGATCGTGCCGCTGTCGGCGCCGATCGTCGCGACGATCGCCCTCTTCAATCTGCTGTCCTACTGGAACGATTGGTACAACTGCATGCTGTTCATCGACAAGGCCGGACTCATGAACATCCAGTATCTGATGACGAAGATGCTGCTGAACGTCCAGTTCCTGATCGAAAAGTCGAGCTCCTCGAGCAATGCGGGAGAACTGCTGTCCAAGATGCCGACCGAGACCATTCGCATGGCGCTCGCCATCATCGGCATCGCGCCTCTCCTGGTCGCATATCCGTTCTTCCAGCGGTACTACATCAGCGGTATTACCAGCGGCGCGGTCAAAGGGTAATTCCCAGCGACCTGCCGTTGTCAAAGAATTATAGATGCTTAATACTAGAAGGTAGAGAAGGGAATGGGACACAGATGAAAAAATCGCAAGCAGTCATCACCCTCCTGGCGGGAGGAGCGCTGCTCCTGTCCGCGTGCGGCAACAATTCCGGCAACGGCAACGGCGCAGCGAATTCGCCATCGGCTTCGGCCGGTTCCAGCGCAGGTTCCTCCGCATCCGCTTCCGCTAGCGGAAGCGCTGCGGCTGCGAATCTGAAACCGTACAAGCTGACGCTGGTCTATCCCGGTTCGGCCCCTGCCGACCTGCAGCTCGTTCAAGACGAGATGAGCAAGTACTTGACGGAGAAGATCAACGCCACGATCGAGCTGAAGCCGATCGACTGGGGTTCCTGGCTCGACAAGACGAATCTGATGAAAATCTCCGGCGAGCAGTTCGACCTGATCTTCACGGCGAACTGGTACAACTACGCCATCGACGTATCGAAAGGTCAATTCCTCGAGCTGTCCGAACTGATGGAGAAAAACGGCAAGGACATCCCGGGCGTGCTCGGCGACGACTTCCTGAAGGGCGCCAAGATCAACGGCAAGCTGTTCGCGCTCCCGACCAAAAAGGAATTCGCCCAAGGCTTCGGCTTCCTGCTGAACAAGTCGCTCGTCGACAAGTACCGGTTCAATGTCGAAGGCGTCAAGACGCTCGAAGACATGGAGGCAATGTTCAAGACGATCAAGGAGAAGGAGCCGGGCATCATCCCGATCGCCGGCAACAAGTTCTCGCAGACCTGGGGCGCCGCCAACTACGACGGCGATCTGCCGCGCGACAGCAAGGAACTGAAGGTCGTCGACAGGCTCACCGATCCTAAGTACATCGACTTCTTCAAGCGGATGCGGCAGTGGAACCAGAACGGGTGGTTCGACAAGGACGTCGTCACCTCCAACGACAGCGACCAGGCCCAGAACCTGATTAAGGCCGGCAAGGCGTTCGCCATCGGCCAGTCGCTCAAGCCGGGCAAGGACAAAGAGATGTCCGTTCAGCTCGGCATCCCGCTCGTTCAAGTCGAGACGGCCGTGCCGTATACGACGACCGGGGAAGCGCAAGGCGCCATGCTCGCCATCTCCCGTACCTCCGGCGATGCGGACCGGGCGATGATGTTCCTGAACCTGCTGTATACCGATCCGAAGCTGCTCAATATGCTGGATTGGGGCATCGAAGGCAAGCATTACGTCAAAAAATCGGATAACGTCATCGATTATCCGGAAGGCGTGAACGGTCAGAACACGGGTTACCCGACGCCGGGCGGCTGGATGTTCGGCAACCAGTTCAACTCGTACCTGTGGGCCAACGAGGATCCGGACAAGTGGGCGCAATTCGAAAAGTTCAACGCGAGCTCCGAAAAATCGCTCGCCCTCGGCTTCACCTTCGACCCGACGCCGGTCAAGTCGGAGAAGGCGGCGCTTGAAAACGTCGACAAAGAATTCATCAACGTGCTGAATTCCGGTGCGGTCGATGTCGACGCCGCGGTTGCCAAGTACAAGGCGAAGCGGGATGCGGCAGGGTTCCAGAAGGTGCTCGCGGAAGAGCAGCGCCAGATGGACGAGTGGGCGAAGTCGCAAGGCAAATAAGACGGCAGGAGCTGGGGCGCGCCCCAGCTCCATTTCCCTTTCTCTTTCCTGTCCCCCCGTGGGGAGTTATGCCATAATGACTAGAAAACGCCCGGGGGTTGAAGATGAATCCGAAACGATCGCTTCGCTCGATGTTGACCGTCGGCTTCGCCGCGATCGCACTGCCTCTCGTCTGTCTGCTGCTCTACAGCAACCATACGGCCTCCGACGCGCTGCGCGGGCAGGCGGCCGAGGCCAACAAGAACATGATCACCCTGTACGCCAATCAGATCCAGGCCGTTCTGGGCAACGAATCGAAATATTTGTACGATCTGGCTTCCTATAACTCCGACATCTTGTCGCTGGACGGGTTGATCGACGACTCCACCGAATACACGCTTGCCAAGGTGCGGATTCGCAACAGCCTGCAGCAATATATCCGCTTCAACAGCGGCGTGGACATCCAATTCGCCTACCACGCCGCTTACCGGGACCTTATTGCAACGAACTACAACACCGGCTCTTATGAAGAGACGGCTGCGATAGCGTCGTGCCTGAACCGAATGCTCGCTTCCGTTAAGCCCGGCGATCCGAGCTTCTCCGGATGGAAGGAGCTGCGCTGCGGCGACGTCGACAGCCTGGTCCGCCTCGTGGATACCGGATACGGCGTATATTTGGGCGGCTGGGCGCGTCTCGATCATCTGATGGTGCCGCTCGAGCTGATCCAGCTCGGCGGGGGCGGCTTCGCCGCTTTCGCAGACCGGCAGGGCCGGCTCATCTCCGGCACGTTCGACGCCGAACGTCTCGAAGATGTTCCCGTCGTCGACTCCCGGCAGGACTACCAGCGGATTCGTGGGACGCATGAGACCTATATTGCGGTCAGTAACCCGGTCGCTACGACCGACGTCGGGCTGGCCGCGTTCATTCCCGAAGAGCGGATGCTGCAGAACCTGTCCTGGTTCCGCAAGTTCATCGCCTGGTTGCCCTTCTTTGCAGTCGCCCTGCTCCTGCTCTATCTGCTCTACTTGAACAACATCATCATCAAGCCGATGAACGGCTTGCTCAAGGGCATGCGTACGCTGACGCGGGGAGATTGGAAGATTCGGCTGGGCAATACCGGCTCAAGGGAGTTCAACGCCTTGAACGACGCGTTCAACGGCATGGCCAACGAGATCCAGGATCTGAAGATTCACGTCTACGAGGAACAGATCCGGACGCACAAGGCCGAGCTGAAGCATCTGCAGCTCCAGATCAACCCCCACTTTCTGCTCAACAGCATCAACGTCGTCTACAACCTGGCGCAGTTAAAAAACTACGAGATCATCCAATCGATGTGTCTCAATCTGGTCAAGTACTTCCGGTTCACGACGCAGACGAACCAGCCGTTCGTGACGCTGTCCGAGGAGCTCGATCATATGGACAGCTACTTGCGCATTCAGCAGCTCCGCTTCCCCGGCAGGATTACGTTCCGGATCGGCTTGGAGGAAGAAGCGCGCGAGGTCCGGCTTCCGCCGCTGATCGTGCAGCCCTTTATCGAAAACGCGATCAAATACGGCTTCGACTTCATGGAGGAGCCCTTTCATATCGAGATTCAGGCGATGCTCGCCGAAGGCGGCCGGCGCTGCCTCATCCGGATCGCCGACAACGGCTGCGGATTCCCGGAGGATGTGCTGAACGCCATGCAGAACGGGGACTACTTCCGCAGGTCCGACGGCAATCATCTCGGCATCTGGAACTGCTACCATCGCCTGCAGCTGCTGTACGGGCCGGAGGCGAAGCTGTCGTGCGGCAACGCCGCGGAAGGCGGGGCGCTGATCGAGCTGACGGTCCCCGCCCAGCTGTCCGATTCCTCCGCCAGCCTTTTGCACGCCTAAGAAGCGACCGATCAATGGGGGGATTTGACCGTGAACGTATTGATTGTCGACGATGAGATGTATGCCGTACTGGGAATGAAGGACGCGATCGACTGGGAATCGCTCGGCGTCACGGCCGTTTACGAAGCCTATAATATGAAGCAAGCCATAAGCCGCTTCGAAGCGCAGACGATCGATATCATGATCTGCGATATCGAGATGCCGAAGGGAACCGGGCTCGACCTGCTGGAATGGGTGAACGAGCATTCGCCGGATACGGAGACGATCTTCCTGACGGCCCACGGGGACTTCCGCTTCATGCAGCGGGCCATTCAATTGAGCAGCTTCGACTATATGATGAAGCCGGTCGAATTCCCCGCTCTGGAGGCGACGGTCCGGCGCGCGATGGAGACGGTGGAAAGCCGGCGGAACGAGCGGATTCGCAACGAGAGCTACAAGCCGTACTACGAGCTGTGGAACCGCAAAAAAATGCTGCTGAGCGAGCGCTTCTGGTACGACCTGCTGGCGCAGCGCGTCGTTATTGACGCGTCGTCCGCGGCGGCGACGGCGGCCGAATACGGCGTTCAGCTGCGCGAGGGCGACCGGCTGCTGCCGATTCTGGTCAGTGTGGAAAATTGGATGCGGGAGCTCACCACGCGGGACGAGGAAGTCATGGAGTACGCCGTCCGCCAATCGGCCTTGGAAATGCTCATTGCCGACGCCCGGGGCGAGGTCGTCCAGACAAAGCAGGGCGTGACGATCGCCCTCCTCTATCTCTCGCCCGATGAAGAAGCCCAGCTGTCTTCGAGCCGGATCGGCGGCGCCTGCCAGGAATATATCGCTGCCTGCCGGCAGTACTTGAACTGCCAGCTATCGTGTTATATCGGAGAGCCGACGGCGCTGCACGAGCTCGCCGCCATGTACAAGGCGCTCCTCGCCATGGAGTTCAACAACCTGAGCGAAGCCAACCAGCTCAACCGGCTGTCCGAGCAGCCGCATGAACCGGCGCCCGGCTTGCGGCCGCCGCTGCCCGACTTCGCCGTATGGTCGCAGCTGCTCGAGCTCGGCAAGGCCGACGAGCTGATCCGGGAGCTGCGCGGCAGCCTGCGGGAGCTGGGGGCGGATCGGCGGTTCGGGGCGGACGCCCTCCAGTCGTTCTACCAGGGGTTCCAGCAGATGATTCATTACCATCTGCAGAAGAAGGGGCTGTCGGCCAGCCAGCTGCTGCTGGATGGCGACGGCCTCGTTCAAGGCGCCGCGCCTCCGCGGACGCTGGAGCAGATGGAAAAGTACGGCTCGGAGTGGATTGGCGCCATTCACCGCAGTTTGTTCCAGAACGAGTCGGTCGTCCAGCGTCTTCGCGCCTACATCGCCGATCATCTGGGCGAGAACGTCACCCGCGAGATGCTGGCCGAATACGTCCACTTGAACCCGGCGTACTTGTCCCGGCTTTTCAAGAAGGAGACGGGCCTCAGCATCACCGACTATCTGCTCGGCGAACGCATGCGGATGGCGAGGGAGCTCATCTCCCGCTCCGCGCTCCCGATCTCCGAGATCGCTCGGACGCTCGGGTACAACAATTTCTCGTATTTCTCCCGGATGTTCCGGAAGGTGTACCACGCCAACCCGCAGCAATTTCGCAAGCAAGCGGGGTTCATGGATAACGGGACGTGAGCGCTGCGAAAGGTTGGCAGATAGGCAGAAAAGAACCGTGGAGGGCGCTCCGCGGTTCTTTTTGTTTTCTTTATATAGAAGGCGATTACTCCGTCGGGTGCGCGTTTGGCCTCATCGCCTTCTCTACGAGAGGCGATTGCCACGCTGAGCACGCGTTTGGCTCCATCGCCTTCTCAACGAGAGGCGATTGCCACGCCGGGCACGCGTTTGCGCCCATCGCCTTCTCTACGAGAGGCGATTGCCACGCTGAGCACGCGTTTGCGCCCATCGCTTTCTCTATGAGATGCGATTGTCACGCTCGGCACGCGTTTGGCTTCATCGCCTTCTCTACGAGAGGCGATTGCCACGCTGAGCACGCATTTGGGCTCATCGCCTTCTATACGAGAGGCGATTGCCACGCTGGGCGTGCGTTTGGCTTCATCGCCTTCTCTACGAGAGGCGATTGCCCCACTGGGCACGCGTTTGGGCTCATCGCCTTCTCTATGAGAGGCGATCGCTCCGCTGGCACGCGCCTGCGCCTCATCGCCTTCTCTACGAGAGGCGATTGCTCCGCTGGGCACGCGTTTGGGCTCATCGCCTTCTATATGAGAGGCGATTGCCACGCTGGGCGTGCGTTTGGCTTCATCGCCTTCTCTACGAGAGGCGATTGCCACGCTGGGCACGCGTTTGGCCTCATCGCCTTCTATACGAGAGGCGATGGCCACGCTGGGCACGCGTTTGGCCTCATCGCCTTCTATACGAGAGGCGATTGTCACGCTGGGCACGCGTTTGGCTTCATCGCCTTCTCTACGAGAGGCGATCGCCCCGACGGACTCGCAAGCTGGCGCGAGTATGTATCCGCATCCCCGTCGCCTACGCGCGTCCGGATACGCTCGACTTGATCCGCTCGTTGACCCGCTCCCGCAGCGACAGCAGCCAGTCCGCGTCTCTCGGATAGTCCTCGAACGTGATCGCCTGCGTCAAGCCTTCCTCGACGAGCCGCAGCGTCTCTTCCTTGCCGATCTTCGACTCCAGCAGCCGCAGCGCCCTGAGATCCTGCAGGGCATCGTGCAGCACGACAAGCCGGAGCGATTCGAGCGGTCCGTCCTCGCCGGGATAGACGACGAACGCGTCGCCGGACGGGAAGGCACACCCCGCGTCCGTCACCTTGTACGGGTCGATCGAGTACTTGGAAAATTGCGAGTTCCAGAAGTTATAGCCCCAATGCAGGAAGCCGGCCGCATTGAATTTATAGAGCTGGATGCCGAGTATGCGGTTGCGGTAGGACGGCATGTGGAAAAACCGGTTTGCCACCTTCTTGTTCTGGGAAACGCAGTAATACGTCCACAGCGGCTCGACGCCCCGCTCGATGAACGGCTTCACGTGATCGCTCGCCGGAATCGGGATGTCGACCGCCCCAGTCGCGTAAAAGTCATAGTCAGACAGCGCGTCGATGACCGGAAAGCCCGCCAGATGGCCGCGAATAATCTCGCTCGCCGCCCGGTAGTCTTCCAGCGCCGCCATGGCCGGCTCGTCGGAGACGTGGAAGTAGCTGCGCTCCTTGAGACCGTGCTGCTCGATAAAGGCGACCAGTTCCGGGAGGAACGCGTCCAGGAAGCCGCGGTACGCCGCCCCGCCCGCATCCGTTTCCCAGCCGAACAGGCGCTTGTACGCGCCATTTTCCATACCCATGATCTTGGGCGCGTGCTTCGCCCCCCACTGCGTGAACAGATGGGAAAATTCGAAGTACTCCACGCCGCTCGATAGACAGAGCTCTACCCAGCGCCGCAGCTTGTCGAAGCTGAACCGGTAGCCGTCCCCGGTCCGCTCGACGTCGACCAGCTGCACCGTCGTTCGCTCGCCGCCGATCTCGGTATCGAGCGGAGGCGTGAACAACGGCGTCAACAGCATGTTGATGCCGTTCCGGACGGCGTTCCGGATATACTTGCCGAGCAGCTCCCACAGCCTCTCGCTCCAGACGTCCTCCCGGTAATAGGCAGCGATGCAATCGACGTGGAACCATTCGGTATGGACGAGTCGTTGAGGGGGAAGCGACGCCGCGACGACCTCCAGCTCGAACGTCTCGGCTCCCGCGACCTCGCCATTTTCTTGCATGAAGCGAATCTCGATCGGATACGTGCCCGGATCGACCGACTCATCGATATCGACCGTCACCCAGAGCGAGCGCCATTGACCGGGCAGCGCAGAGAAGCCGATCCCGGCGCGAGGAGGGTATAGCGGGTCGGGATACAGCCCCGGCGTCGTCCGCAGCACATCATCATCATGATCCGCATGGCACGGCAGCTCCGAGGGGACGAGCCCGACGGCCCGGACGGAGATGTGCGGCGCCAGATCGGAGACGATGCCGGCCGACAACGACTTGAGCAGCGTCTCCGAACGGTAAGCCACCTGGTAGGAGAAACGCTCATTGCGGAGGGCGGATGCCCGGCCTACGCGGGCGTCGCGGAGCTCCTCGTCCGCGAACACCTTCGATAGCGAGCTCAAGCATCGGGTTTGAAGGGAATTATGACTCATAGGGCGTTAAGCCGCCTTTCGTTTCAGTTTAGAGCCGTGCATTCACCAGTATACAGCCGTACGTTCAACAGTTTAAAGCAATACGTTCTTCAGTTTAATTCCGTGCGTTCACCGGCATCTCGAAGCCGGCCCGCTCCAGCAGTTGCCGCCATGTCCGTACGCCTGCCTCGCGATTGCCGTAGAATACAGGGTTCGTAAATGCTCGCAGCGCGCCCGCCGGATCGCGAATCTCGAGGCGTGCCCACCGGTAGGCTTCGCCTCTCCAGTCGAGCTCGATCTCGAACGTCTGATCCGGCGCTTCGATCGGAAGCGACGCCTGAAGGCCGCCGTTCTCGATGATGTTCACGCTCCCAGCGTCCAGGCCGCTCACGGCCAGCCGGACGCGAACCTTCCCGTCGTCCGACTCATCCACCGCCTCAGTCGTATCGCCGCCCAGCCGCAGCGGGCGCCTTCCCGCGGCGACTTCAATTTCGAGCACGGGGCCGAGCGATACGTATGCCCGCCCGGCTCGGGCCGCGTTCACGATCGCCGATGCCGACAGCGCCTCCGCTTCGACGTAGGTGGCCGGCAGGCCGATCCTCTCCCCATGCGGAGCATCCGCATCGCCTTCCTTCGGCGCGCCGTGCACGTCCGATCCGCCCAATCCTGTGAGCCTGACGCCTTCGTTCCAGGCCGCGCTCCAGACGACGAGCATCTTCTCGGTGTTGGCGCCGTCCGTCGGCGTGTTGACGATCTCGAGCGCATCCAGCTCGGAGAGCGGCGTATCCGCGAACATCCAGGCCCATGGGACGGTCAGCGGATGATTAAGCGAACGCAGCGCCCCCCGGCTCCCGGCTTCCGCCATGAGTCTGTCCATGCCTTCCTGCGTGCCGATCCCGCCGTCCCGCGACGCATGCCGCCAATCCGGCCAGCGGTCCAGGCCGATCGCGTTCCAATCGCCCTTGCCGAACGAGGTGATCTCGATGCCCGGGATGACGCGCACGCCGCTCTTCGGCCAGCGGTGAGGCATGATGTTATGATCGGTAATCGCGAAGAAATCGAGGCCGCGGACCGCGGCCTGACCGGTCAGCTGTCCAGCCGTCATCTCGCCGTCCGACAACGCCGTGTGCGTGTGAAAGTCTCCCCTGTACCAGCGGCGCCCTCCTTCACGGCTGTCGGTCCAATCATACCGGTTCAGCACGTAGGCGCCGTCATCGCTGCCGCCAGCCGAATGTTCGGCATGTCCGTCGGACCAGACGTCCCATTCTCCTTCAGGCGGACCTTCCGCCGCCGCAGGCAACGCTCCGCTGCCCGTCCGCCATGTCAGGGCTAGCGTCTTGGGCTTGCCCCGAACAAACTCGATATGCCACTCTCCGGACGGGATGTCGCCGGGGATGGCCAGTTCGCTCGTGCGCAGAGGGTCCCGGTGAACGGTCACCTCTCCGACACGGTTGACGTCCAGATAAGAGAACCGGATTCGGCCCTCCGGATCCCAGACGTTCATAAAAATCCAGCTTTCGTGGCGATCGAACTCAAATGAGAACTGGAGCCACTCCGCGCGCGCTTCGACTCGGAACGAGGTCCGTTCCGGAGCCGGGTCACAAACGATCCGATTCGATTCCATCTGCCGCTCTCCTTCGTTCCATGAATGGTTTTCCGTACGCCACGCCGACTGCAATGAACAGCATCGCGCACAGGATATAAGTTGCCTGCAGCCCATACTGCGCGCCGAACGCACCGAAGACGACGACAGGACCGATCGCCGCCCCCAGGTCGGTCGACACCGAGTAGGCCGTCATCACCTTGGCGGCGGACCCGTTACGGACGGCATCCGCCGCCATGGCGTCCATGATTGTGCCGAGCGTCGTGGCGGTCGCCATCGCGAGGAGGACGGCCGCCACCCAACAGACGAGCGGCAGCTCCCACGGGATGAATGCAAACGCGGCTGCCGCACCGACGAGCGACAGCAGGAGCCAAGGCAGCCTGCCGCCCGGGCCGTCCGTTCGGCGTCCGATCCAGCCGGCCAAGAACGGCTCCCATGCGCACCTGAGAGCAGTGAGCGCTCCGCCGATCGCCGTGCTCCCGGCCGCCAGCCCGGCGAACGAAGCGGCCGTCACGTAGTTCTTATCGATGACATACGTCAGCGTCGCTCCGAAGACAGCCTGCACCAGCGCGACGACGAGTCCGCAGAGCACGATCTTCGTCACCGGGATCGTCCACAGCGGCCCCTCCGGACGGCTCTTCGAATCGTAGCGGCCGGTCCGCGAATCCGCGGCAGCCTTCGTCCGAACCGCGGCGGCCACGAGCGGGAGGCCGACCAGCGCCAGCGCGCCGAACGCGATCCCGACAGGCCGCAGGCCGATCTGCGGGACGAGCAGTCCGCCGACCAGGACGCCGGCCAGACTGCCGAGCCGCCAGACGCCGTTATATCTTCCCATCAACCGCCCTCGGTTCGAAACGTCGGAGGTCTCGATGACCGTCAGAAAGCCGCCGATCCGCAGCAGCGACCAGGCGATGCCCCAGACGGCACGAAGCGCGAGCCAAACGGCGAATCCGCGGCCGACGCCGTAGCCGATTGTCGTCGCGGCGCCGAGCAGCACGGCGACGTGCAGTCCCATTTTCAACGACATATGCCTGTACAGCCACCCGATCAAAGGATTGAGCGGCAGCCGGACGAAGCGGTTCACGGCCAGCAGCGCGCCGACTTGCCACAACGAATCGAGTCCCGCCTCTCGCCAATAGACGGGCAGCACCATATAAACCATCGAATCTCCCAATAAGGCGGCCGCGGTCACCAGCCCGACCGCAGAGATCGTCCGCTCCGCCTCGTTCTTGCCCATGAAGTTCACGCGGCGCGGTACCGGTACGGCGGCATCATCGCGCTTCCTGGCGCTCGGGACGGTGCTCGGTCTGCTGCATGTCCACGCTGCCGTCGTCCAGGCGAAGCCACGACTCGAAGCCGCGCGCGCCCCGGGCCAGCCGGATGACCCGCGCCCCGCGGGGGAAACCTTCCTTGCCGTACGTATGATAACCGGTGGCGCGGCCATAGGCGAGGCGAATGCCGTGCAGCTCCCCCCAATAGTCGTTGATATGATCGTGGCCGGCAAACGTGCCCATGACGTCCCCCATCTCCGTCATCGCCGCGAAAAAGCCCGAGTTGAGCTGCGGACTGCATACGCTCTCGTGCTTGCTCCCGTAGCAGACGCTGCGCTCCCACACGGCTGCGTATTCCGGGAGCGGGATATGGAAGAAGGCGAGCGCCGGCAGCGGGCTCCCGCCGTTCAGCGCCGCGAGCTTGCGGGATTCGGCCGCGTACCAGTCGATCTGATCCTTGCGGATCCAGCCGTAGCCCTCGACTTGGGGGAGCGGGGCGTAATCCCCGCTGTCCAGGAAATAGAGCGCTGCGGCGTCGGTCCCGTCCGAAGCCGCTACTGTCAAGACATAATTGCCGAACCCGCTGATGCCCGGCGTATGGCTCGCCAGGCAATTTTCGCGTGCTAGGAGCGCATCCAGCATCTGTGCCCGCGTCACGTTCGCCTCGGCATCGTGATTGCCGAACACCGCCGCCCACGGGATGCCGCTCTCTTCCGCGGCCAGAACCGCCTCGCGCAGGGAACGCCTAGGATCTTCGCAATACCCGCTGTATACGAGATCTCCCGTGAAGACGATCAGATCCGGGGCTTCCGCTTGCAGCACGAGACGCATGAGCGCCTCCGTCCGCTTGTCGTCGGCCTCCCCGTTCTGCCAATGCACATCGGTAAATTGCACGATCTTAAACGTTCCGTCTTCTCTATAACGCAGTCGACTCGTCACTGTGGCTTCCTCCTTGCATAGTTTCTTGGTCCCCATCCTCGCCGTCGCTCACGGCCGATCGCGCATCCGGCCAAGTCCTGTGCACCGTCACCGCGGCGAGAACAATCCCTGCGGCAGCTTCGCTTCCCAAGCCTCCGGCGCTGCGAGCCCGAGCGCGTGAACGACGACGGCCGCCGTATCCTTGATCGAGACGTCCGTCCGAAGCTCGGCGCCCGCGGTTATTCCGGGACCGGCGCAGCCCCAGTAGATCGTCTTGTCCATCGGGTGATCGCTGCCGTGGCCGTACTTGTCCGCGCCGCCGCCGCCGTGGTCGGTGACGAAAATGAGCAGGCTGTCGCCTGACAGACCGGCTTCCTCGATCGCGCGCAGGATAATGCCCGTATTCGCATCGGTCTCCTCGATCGCCGCGATCTGACCGGGCGTATTGTAGCCGTGCTTGTGCCCTGCCGCATCCGGCAGATCGAGCTCGATATAAAGCAGCCTCAGGTCGGGATTTTCCCGAACGTAATCTGCGGCGGCTTGCGCCAGATCGGCGTCGCCCATAGAGACTTTGTGCACGCCGATCGCGTCCTCGACAATACCCGCGTTGATCGGCCGCCAAGCGCTGAACGCCGCCAGCTTCGCCTCGGGCCAAGCCTCCCGCGCGACCCGGAAGATCGATGGATACGGAGAGTCGGCCGGATACGTTTCCTTGTCCGCCTTCTCGTTGGTCAAGCCGTGCTTGGCGGGAGACACGCCATGCATGAGCGATCCCCAGCACTCCGCGCTGATCGTCGGCGACTCGGTCTGCGCCTCGAACGTGAACGTGCCCTTTGATACGTAGCGATCCAGGTTCGGCGTATGCGCATCTTGTACGAAAGTCCCTGCGCCGTCCCATCCGATTATAAGGACTCGGTTGATTTTCTCCATCGTTATTCCTCCCCCGTCTTTTACGATCCGTGCGCGGACGATGCGACCAGGATGATCCCGGCGGCCACCGCCGCAGAAGCCGTCACGCGGCGAACGCCTTGCCGCTCCTTCAGAATGAACAGGCCGAACAGCGTGCCGAACACGATGCCGACTTCGCGTACCGGGGAGATGGCCGACACGTCCGCCCTGCCCGCAGCCAGCAGGAAGAGCAGATAGGAGCCAGGAGAGAGCACCGTCCCCAACCACAGCGTTCTCCAATGGTTCCTGAGGGTGCGGCGAAGGCGGCCGCGCCTGCATGCGGCGGGCGTCAGGCCCAGCATGAATCCGATATTGGTCACCTCCAACAACGCCAACGGAGAGATATGCTGCAGGTTGATCTTGTCGATCAGCGTGTACGAGGCTATGCATAGGCCTACGCACACCGCCAGCGCGATCGGCTTCCGGAATTCCCTGCCCGTGTCGCCCCCCGGGGAGCGTCCGATCATGACCAGGAATCCGACGAGCATGCATCCGATACCGATCCATCCCCACGGCGGCATGCGCTCGCCGAGCAGCAGCGCGCCCGCGAGCGGGACGAGCAGCGTAGGCATCCCTCTCATGAGCGGATAGACCTGCGACAGGTCCCCCGCCTTGTAAGTCAGAGACAGCAGCACTGCATATAGCGCCTGCATGCCCAGAGAAGCTCCAAGCAGCAGCCACTCACCTGCGGCATAGCGCGCTTGCACCAGTTCCGCAACCAGCGACGGCAACAGGAGGACGGTGGCCGGCGCGTAGATCGCCCACAGGAAAACTGCTTTATCCTCGCTTTGCTTGGCGAACAGATTCCACAGGGCGTGGGCGAGTCCGGAGCACAACACAAATATAAAGGCGATCGTCATCGTTGGACATCCACTCCTCCTCGCTTTCTTTTCACACATGATAACACATAAACACACACATTTAAATAAAAAACCACATTACACACACAATCCCACAACAATAAACATGCCAGGCAAGGGAAACCGCCGGCAGGGCCGGCTCAACGACGCGCAAAAAAAGACGCTATCCGCGTTGTCCGGATAGCGCTCGTATGCGAATCTTACTCGTATATCAATTCATGCCCGCTCTGCCTGAACTGCTCCGCCAGCTCCCGATCGATCCTCGAATCGGTCACGAATCGCTCGACCTCCGAGCAGGCGCACACCTTGATCAGGGAGAGCTGGCCGAACTTGCTGCTGTCTCCCAGCGCGATCGTCCGCTTGGCATTGGCGAACATGATTTTTTTCACCTGCACCTCGCCCATGCCGTTGTCCGTTATCCCCTCGGCCAGCGTCACGCCGCTCAAGCTCATGAAGAACAGATCCGCGTGGAACCGCGACGCGAACTCTTCGGCGAGATCGCCGACGACGCTCTGCTCCTGCTGGCGGATGACGCCGCCGATTAATACGAGCGTGTAGTCCGGGACGGCGATGAGCTCCTGAACGATCGGCAGCGAATTGGTCAGCACCGTCAGCCGCTTGAACTTGGCCTTGAGCACCTTCGCCAGGGTCAGATTCGTCGTGCTGGCGTCAAGGGCGATCGACATGCCCTCCGACACGAAGCGAGCCGCGATCAGAGCAAGCTCCGTCTTCTCCTCCTGGTAGATCGATTCCCGGATCGGCAACGGAATCTCCGAGCTGTAATCCAACTCCCGCGCGATCGCGCCCCCATGAACGCGTTGCAGGCAGCCCTCGTTCTCGAGATATTCCAGATCGCGCCTGACCGTCTCGAAGGACACGCCGAACAGGTCCATCAATTCAGAAGCGCGGACCGACCGGTCGCGAGCCAGCTTGTCGACGATGGCTTGGTGTCTCTGTTGCGCGAACAACCGATCCTCTCCTTTCGGCTTTTCTTCCGCATGATCGTGTGCCGATCTGCCGAAGTGAAGCAATTCCCCCCCATTCTACACGAATCCTTGCACCTGTATCTATAAAAAGAGCCGTCCCGCAGTCATAAATGACGGGACAGCTCTTTTAGCTCCTTTAACTCGCGACATCGTGCGACTGCGGGCAAGACAGCCCCGGTTCGCTCGCTCAGTGCAAATCCACGGTCTTGTTCAGATCCGAATCCGGTCTGTCGTGACCGGTCAGCCGCTGGAACAGATGTGTGACCATCTTCATCTTGCTGCCCGTTTCCCAATATTCGGCCGTCTCCGCTCTGACCTTGATCAGCACCAGATTCGGATCGTCGTACGTCGTGTCGAGCAGCTTCTCGTAGGCGACGTTCCAGAACTCGCGGATCTTGGCCGGGTCGCTCACCAGCTCGGCTTCGCCGCGCACGGACACGTACGATTTGCCCACGTAAGCGACGTTTACGCGCAGATCCTCCAGCAGTTCCTCGTATTTATCGGTATCCTTGGACGTCAGAAACCACAGATCCCCGTCGAATTCCACTTCTTGCGTCTTGAGCGGGCGCGACACCAGACCTTCGGGCGTCACCGTCGTGAGCATGGCGGTATCGATTCCCTTGATCAGGTCTCTCACCTTGTCGATCGCTTCCTGGCTGGCCGTATGAATATTTGGCATGTCCTCACCTCATCGTTTGGAATAACGCCTTTCGACGCTCTCCGTATTATTTAAACCTAATCGGCGCCCCTTCAACCAACTGAGCCAATCGTCCTCCAACCTCCCGCAGCTAAGCATTGACGCACGGAAAGGAAGAGGCGTAAAATAATTTCGGCAAGTCCATGGGAAGTCCATGGGAATAGATCAGGTATGGAAGAGGTTGAATTGTTTTGAATTTTAAGGCTGTCGCAGTTTGCTTATATATCGTAGGCGTTTATTGGCTCTCATCGCACATGCCCGCGATGCATGCATTATTTTTCCCGACGCTCGGCGCTTTTAGCCTGCTTTTTATCGCGCATCCGTTTTCTCCGGGCAAACTGGGCAAAGTCGCCTTCGGCGCCGTCGTTGCCGTATTGATCGGTACGACGTTATCTTACGTGTATTCGGGCGCGGTTTCCTTGTTGATCGACTTGCTCGTCGTCATTTACCTGATCAATCGGTTTAAATGGAATGCGCCGCCGATTCTCGCCGTGTCGTTGATTCCGTTTTTCGTGCATTCCGACATCGTCTGGGTCATCCCCGCTTCCGTCTGCGTCTCCCTGATCGGGCTGGTGCTCACGCTGTGGATTGCCCATCATGTAGAGCGCGTCATCCCCGTGCAGACCCGGCGCGCGAGCCAGGCGGAGTCCGGCTAACACCAAAAAAGCGAATCGCCCTTACCGCGGCGCATTCGCTTTTTTATCCCCCCCTTGAGCGGAGGCGGCTTGCTTGATCTTGCAAAAAGGCGAGATTTTGTTTCGGCAAGGAGAATCGGGGCCCCTGTATCATCTGAAAAGCGGACTGCTCAAGATCGTGCGCCTTCATCCGGACGGCTCGCAATATCTCGTCAACGTCATCGTCCCGGGAGAAACGATTCCCCATCACTCGCTTATCAGTAAAAATGCTTGGTGATCGTCGAGCCATGCTGCTCGAGCACGGGCACCGCGGATTTGATGATCTCTATCGTACGGGAACTCAGCATGATCGGTTCTCCTCGCTCTCATGGACTTGGGATGCCCCAAGTATAATAAAAGCGGGAAGCCGTGTCCGTGTGATCTCGATCACACCAATTCGCAAGGATGTGTGAAGAAGAGGCCCGAGGCCTAGTCAGGCCTTTCTCAGGTAAGCGTTCAATCGTTCCGAGAACAAGAACATCGCTGCGGCCGATAGTGCGAGATAATACGGGAATATGCCGATCGTCGAATGCGAGGCGAGAAAGCCGAGCAGCGGCGGCATGAGCGTGCTGCCCGTATACGCGACGGCCATCTGGTAGCCCATGATGGACGGGGCGTGCCGCTTGCCGAACCTCACCGGCGTCTCGTGCAGCATGCACGGATAGATCGGGGCGAGGCCCAGGCCGATAATCATCAAGCCGGCGAAGGAGAAGCCCGCTGGCAGCGGGAGGACCAGCAGCAGGGCGCCGGCCAGCGCCGTCGCCTGCCCGTAGCGGATGAGCGCGCGGTTGGCCAGCTTGAAGGTGACGAATCCGGTGATCAGCCGGCCGATCGTGATGCCCATATAGAACATCGACACCCATTGCGCGGCAGTCGCGGCGGACAGCCCTTTGTCGCTGACGAGATAGCTGCTGCCCCACAGGCCGGCGGTCGATTCGACGCCGCAGTAGAACAAGAAAGAGACGAGCGCCAGCTTGACGCCTTTGACCTGCAGGGGCTTGATCGGTCCGTCGTCGGCGTCTCCGCCCGGCAGGGCTGACTCGTCCGGCGTCTGCCGGGCGGACGCGCTCGCGCGGCTCCGCGCGACGCGGTCCCACAAAGGCAGCGACGCGAACAAAATAACGACGAGGACGAACTGGATCCCCGCCACGGTGAGATAGCCGTCTCTCCAGGAGCCCGAGCCCGCTCCTCCGATATAGCTCGCCATGATCATAGGTCCGAGCGTGGCGCCAACGCCCCAGAAACAGTGCAGCCAGCTCATGTGCCGGGCTTCGTAATGCGCGGCCACGTAGTTGTTGAGTCCGGCATCGACGGAGCCGCCGCCGAGTCCGAGCGGGATGGCGAAGAGGACGAGCCAGATCAGCGAGGGCGACTGGGAAAAGCCCAGCAGCGCGCCCGCGGTCATGACACAGCTGATCGCCGCGACTTTTCCCGTGCCGAACCGCTTCAAGACGGCTCCGCTCGCCAGACTGGACACGATGGTGCCCGCGGCGACGATCATATAGAGGACACCTGCGGTCCCGAGCGGCGCATCCATGTCCGCGTGCATGACCGGCCACGATGCGCCCAGCAGCGAATCGGGCAAGCCGAGGCTGATAAACGCCAGATAAATAATCAATAAAAAGAAGGTTGCCATCGCTTGCTTGCTCCTTTAAATCCGTATGCAGAAATCTGGAAGCTGGATGTCTGTGTGCTGGATGTCCTTAAGCCGGAATTATACGCTTGCGCCGGAGATCATCCGATGCAGCCCGAGGCTCCGCAAGCCGTCCAGATAATCCTGCCGCCAGTCGCTCGCGGTCAGGCGAGGCAAATGCGCCGGCGGCACGTAGACGCCGCTCTGCTTGGCAATTCGGTCCAGCAGCGTCTCGCTCACCTCGTCCCGGCAAAAGACGATCGTATGCGGGTTCAGAATCGCCGTGCAGGAAGCGACCATCCGGCTAACGGCATCGAGCTCCCTTTCATTCATCAGTCCCGGCGGGGATGCATGGGCGCGATTCAGCGCCTGCGTGAAGTTCCGGTCCTCGTACTGGGGCAGGAAGGACACCTCTCCGGCAAAAAAGGTACTCCCGCGCACGATGTCCCCGTTCACGAGGATGCCGGCGCCCGGCCCGTTCTGGCCGAAGTACAGATAGACGATCGACGGATTGACGTGCTCGCTCTTCTTTTCGTTGAAGCCCAGGACGGCGGCGTTCATGTCGTTTTCCACGATGACCGGAATTGCGAACCGCGCCTCCAGGAAACCCTTCAGATCGAAGTCGTGGTACGTCTCGTAGCTTGGTATAAAGATGATCTTGCCGTTGTTGACCGACCCGGGCACGCCGACGGCCAACGCCCGAATTCTGGGGTGCCGGGCGAGGATCTGCGCGATATACGCCGACAGTATCTCCGCGTCCCCTTCGAGCAGGCTCGACGTCGTCCCTTCCTCTTTGACTTCGCCGAGGCAATTAAAGATCGAATAATGGCTTTCGTTCTTCTCCAAAAACAGGGCAAGCCCCAGCATATGCTCCGGATTGTACGCATACCGCTGCGCCCGCCGTCCGCCGCTCGACTCGTCGAGTCCCGCCGCGACCAGTTCTCCTTCGCCCTCCATGTCGGACAGAAACTTGCTGATCGTCGGGAAGCTGATGCCCAGCATGCCGCTGAGCTCGACCTTGGTCATGCTGCCGTGCGTAAGCAATGCGGCGCGTATGCCGCTATAAATCAATCTGCTGCGGTCTTTGGGCGTCGCGATTCGTTCCTTCACGGGGTCACCGCCTTTCATTGCACAGACTTATTAAACCAATTTAATAAGTGGATGTCGCAAGTTTAACAGATGCGGCGCGCTTTGAATAGCACAAAAAAGAGGGGGAAACGCCCCCCTCTCCGCAGGTACACGCTATTCAGCGCAATTCCGCCGCCGCGGCGCGTTAACGATATGTCGCATCTTTATTGCGACTCTCCCGCGCGATTTGGACAAAATAACGATGTGCGACATCGTTACTCTTACCCGCTACCTCCGTGGAGGCACGGCAGCGATACGCCGCGGCCTTATCATTTCGCTACAACGACTGCCGCATCGCTTGGCCGAGCCGCCAGTTTGCGATAAACCTTCGCGTACACCCATACGGCATTCGCCAGCAGCAGCGCGCCGGTCAGGCCGAACACGTACCGGAGCCCGAACCATGCCGCGACCTGGCCGCCCAGTACGGAGCCGGCGAATACGCCGAGATAACCCGCCGCCATGGAGAAGCCGAATACTCGGCCGGTGATCTGCTGAGGCGTAATCTTTTTGAGCAATATATTGACTGAAGGCGTGAGCCCTGCGGACGTCAGTCCCAGCAAAAAGCGCAGGATCATGAGCTGCCACGGCGCGGTCACGAACGCTTGGGGAATGAACAGCAAGCCTGCGACGGCGATCGATGCCAGCATGACCTTGTGCGCGCCGATCCGGTCGGACAACCTGCCAAGACGCGGAGCTGCGAAGATGTTGGCGAGGCCCGACGCCGAGAACGTAATGCCCGCGATCAGCGCGACATGTCCGGCACCGCGAGATAGATGCGTGATATATACGGTGAGGATCGGCTCCACCGAGTAGAGGGCAATCGTCAGCACGAAAAAGGTGGCGAACAGGACGAGCGTGAGACTTTTCTCGGGAACGAGACTCCAAATTTCTTTGAACCTCGGCACCCGTTTGTCCTCGCGCTCGAACGATTCCCGCACGAATAGCGCGGTCGCGACAAATGCGACGAACAACAGCGCGCCCGTGAAAAAAAACACGTCGCGCATCCCGAAGTTCTCGCCGATGAAGCCGCCCACCGTCGGACCGAGCAGCGATCCCGCGATACTCGCCGTGGAGAGCGTGGCAAGCGCATAACCCGCATGCTCTTTGTCCGTCTGCGTGGCAATCATGGTCGTACAGGCCGTTCCGTAGCCGGTAATGACGCCTTGCAGCAACCGAAGCCCGATCAGCACGTATACGTTGTGCGCAAAGCCCATGCAGCCGATAACAATCGCCATGCCGAGGCTCGCGCGCAGCAGCATCGGCTTGCGACCGAACCGGTCCGCCGCAAGCCCCCATATCGGCGAGAAAATCGCCGAGACGATAAACGTAATGCCGAATGCAAGCCCGGACAGTTGAGAAACATACGCTTTGTCTTGGACGCCGAGGTGCTGGATGAATAGCGGTAGCACCGGTGCAAGCTGACTCATGCCAATCCCCGTGACGAACATCCCGAACCAACATACGAGCAGGTTTCTTTTCCATATCGGCATGGCCGACAAGCCTTCTTTCAGCCGCGGGAACGGCAGCCCGTCCCGCGATTCGTTAATTCAAGCCGTGCGCCCATTCGCCCGCGGTCAGTACGTCCGCCTGCCGCGGAAATACCTTTTCGGTGAGCACGCGGTGCACCTCGGGATCCGCATCCAGACAGGCATCCGACAGTACGCTCAGCGTAAAATCCCGGTCTGCCGCTTCCCGCAGCGTCGACAGCACGACGCCGCTCGTAGAGATGCCGCACAGGACCAGCGAGTCGATCCCGCGTGCGCGGAGCAGGACGTCGAGTCCGCTGCCTGCGAACGCGCTGACTCGAATCTTGGTGACCACCGGCTCGCCAGGTTCCGGCCGCACCTCATCGAGAATCTGCGTGCCCGCGTCCGCAAAAGTGGCGCCGCTGTATTGCGCGATTCC
This sequence comes from Cohnella sp. GCM10020058, assembly GCF_042683485.1. Lineage (NCBI taxonomy): Bacteria > Bacillati > Bacillota > Bacilli > Caryophanales > Paenibacillaceae > Cohnella > Cohnella sp. GCM10020058. Next base: position 407,314 of record NZ_JBHUJV010000009.1, on the reverse strand, counting down.
GGCGAACATTTTGTTGCCCGGATGAACCTCGGGATACCCTTCGCGGAAGGCGAGCCGGATGTAAATGACCTGAACGCCGTGCTCGCGCGCTGCGCGAACGGCTGTCCGAAACGGCAGCCACCGCTCCTCATCCATCGCGTATCTTGCGACGATCGACTGCTGCATATCCATGACGAGCAGCGCCGTCCTGCCGGTTTTTCTATCCATGTTGAACACTCCCCTGCACCATGATAATATTAACCGGAGACATCTCCACTTGATATTAAGCGGAGACCTCTCCGCTGTCAAGCGAGACCGGATTTGTATAAAGGCAAGAGGGGGAGTCCCGCATGAATGATAAAGAAGAAGCCGTTCCGCGCCCGGAGAGGCGCGATGCCGCCGAGAACCGTCAGCGCATTCTGGATGCGGCGCTCCGGCTGTTCGACCTGCATGGTGCCGGCCAGGTCAGCATGAATCAGATCGCGACCGAAGCCCAGATCGGCCCGGGCACGCTCTATCGCCGGTATCGCAACAAAAGCGAGCTGTGCCTCGACCTGATGAAGGACAACATTGTCCTGCTTTTCGACGATATCGAAGCTTATCTCGAGACGCATCGCGCAGGCTCGCCGAGCTTGCGGCTGCGCGGCATCGTGAGCCTGTTCGTCGGTTTCCGCGAGAAAAAAAACCAGCTGCTGGCGGGTATCGAGGAGTCCCCTCCCGCAAACCGTACCAAGCCGAGAACGCTGAGCCCGCTGTACGGGCAGCTGCATGAGATCCTGGTCGTGCAGTTCGAGGAGATGCGCGGGTCCGCGCAGGACAACGCCGCCGCGCAAGCGAGCGCCGTATTCAGGGCGGACATGCTGCTCGTGGCGCTCAGCAGCGAGTCCTATTCCGCACAGCGGGACGTTCGCGGGCTATCGCCGGAGGAGATCGTCGAGCAGCTGCGCCAGACTTTTTTCCCGGAAGAGGGCTGACTGGGCGACCGTATAAGAAGAAACGCAAGGGATAGTCGAAAGTCGCCCTGGCGGTCTCTTTTAAGGTTGGCGGATAGCCGAAGCTTAATTTGTGGGGAATGCCTGTCGATGCTTCGTCCGATAGCCTTTCCAATGGACCCGCGTATCGTCGCCCGCGTCGTTCTTTCGCCGCAATGCCTGCAAATATACATCTTTTTATGCCGATATCGTCCCGTTTAAACAAGATAGACGCAAAAGCGCAGTTATTTTACGCCATAAGTCGAATTTCCGGCTTCCGTTTTGATTTTGCCTGCATATTTGCAGGTATTTCATCAAGTATTGCTCGTCGGCAGAAAATACATGTACAATTGCAGGCTTTTTAAACCACCGAACTCCAAAAACGCCGGTACGAGCATCGTGCGCTTCCTTGTCCGCGAATTGCCGCCCAATCTATACATTTAAATCTTCCAAAAAAAAGCGCACCTCCCGACCGTCGGAGAGCGCTCTTGCGTATGGCCGTTATTTTGCCCCCGGTACCTCCGCGGCGGCCAACATCGCCTCGAACGCCTCCGGGCTCACCGGCCTGGAGTAAAGATACCCCTGGCCCACCGGGCAGCCATGCTCCATCAATACCTGCCGTTGATGCTCGGACTCGATGCCTTCCGCGACGACGCCCAGGTTAAGGCTGAGCCCCAGGTCGATGATCGTCTTGAGCATGGACAGCTGAATGCGGTTGTCGATGTCGTCGATGAAGGACTTGTCGATCTTGATCGTATCGATCGGCAGCTTGGGGATTATGAATAGCGACGAATAACCCGTGCCGAAATCGTCGATCGAGGTGCTGATCCCCATTTTTCTGAGCGCATGCAGCACGTCCGTGCTCTCCTTCACGTTTTGCATAATGCTCTCCGTGATCTCGAGCTCCAGATACGCGGCGGACAAGCCCGTGCGTCTGAGAATGCTGCGGACCGACATCAGGTACTCGCGATGCTGGAACTGACGGACCGATACGTTAACCGACACGCTGAGCGCCGGGTATCCTTTGTTCTGCCAGGCTTTGTTCTGCGCGCATGCCTGCTCCAGCACCCAGTCTCCGATAGCGACGATCTGTCCGGTCTCTTCGGCGATGGGGATGAACTCCGCAGGGGAAACGAAGCCTAGCTCCGGATGCTCCCAGCGAAGCAGCGCCTCCATGCCGATGATGCGCTTGGTCCGCAGGTTGACCTTCGGCTGGTAATGCAGCCTAAACTGCCGGCGCTCGATCGCCCATCTCAGCTCGTTTTCCAGCTTCATCTTGCGGGCCATGATCGCGTGCAGCTCCGTATCGTAGAAGCGGAAGCTGTTTTTGCCGCTCTCCTTCGCCAGATACATGGCCGCGTCGGCATATTTCAGCAGGTCGTCGCTCGAACAACCGTTATCCGGATAAATGCTGATGCCGATGCTGGGCGTTACGATAATTTCGTTGTCCTCGAAACGAAACGGCTCGCGAAATTGCCCCAGAATCCGGTCGGCGGCGGCAGCGCACCAGGAATTCGCGGCATCGGTCAGAATGACGACGAATTCGTCGCCGCCAAGCCTGTATAGCGGCGAACGGGCGCCGACGGAGCGTCTGAGCCGCTCGGCTGTCTGAATCAGGATGCGGTCCCCCGCTTGATGCCCGAGCGTATCGTTGATTACCTTGAACCTGTCGAGATCGATCAGCAGCAGGCCCGCCCGCTCTTCGGTTTTTCCGATGATCCGTTCCAGGTCCTGTTTGAAGCCGATTCGATTTTTTAATCCCGTGAGCGGATCGTGGTAAGCCAAGTAGCGGTACTCGTCCATCAGCTTGTTCAGGACGCGCATCATGCGGAGCTGACGCCCTACGACCAGCAGGAAGAGAAGCAGCAGGCCGAGGCTGAGCGCATTGAAGTCCCAGTGGCTGCTGAGGACGAAGAGAACGACAAGGACGGCGATGCTGGCATACGGAAAGACGGATTCCTTAATCTGCGAATCGGGCTCGCGCTCCTGCGTCGGGTCGTCCCGCGTCGGGTCGTCCCGCCCGTCTCCCGCATAGCGGCCGCCCAGTCCGATCAGGAGCAATGCGAGCACCCAGAGCACGTCCACGAATTGGCCGGAATGCTGCTCCCGCTGCTCAGCAAGATATGCGTAGCCGATATCGCCCACCACCTGGCACAGCATGCCCCAGACGACATACAGCATCGAGTTGGTAAGCGCGCCCTGCTGCAGCAGGGAATAGTAGAGAATCAGGGTAATCAGGAAGATGCTAAGCGACGCTAAGGGATAGACGACGGAGAGTACCGTGACGAACGGAGATTCGTCGGCGATGGATATGATCGGATTGATGACGAAGTGAATGCTGGCGCAGGTTGCCGTAACCGTAAATACGACGATATTGAATATATATCCGCCCCTGGCCGAATGGCCGTGGACAAGTCTGAATTTGCCGAACAAGGCAGCGAGGAAAAGCCAATAAGCGATTAGCCAGCAGATGTAGGAAAAGACGGAATAGTCGGTAGCCGTGGAAGCCAGCTGTTTGTAGAGAAGCTGAAAATTGGACAGCGTGTTAAACATCAAGCCGACGCCAAGCAGCAGCCAGAAGCTGCGGCGCTTGCCCGCCGATCGCAGGCCGGTTCCCAGCGTCCAACAAGCGCCGATGACGCCTGCCGCAATCTGCAAGATGTTGGAGCCCAAGACGCGCATCCATTCGTCATCCCAGTAAATAAAATACCAGCATCCGATGGCTGCAGCGAATCCGCCTAGCAAAAATAAAGGCAAGCGTCCAGAACTTAACATAGTAATCCCTCACGATGACTAGAATTGGGCGGCGATACACTCGAGGAAATACGTATTAGGTAATCATTTGATTTGCAAAAAGCGTAAAACAAAAAGCTATTTCCCACGGAAATAACCTTTTGTACGGTACAGTTTCCTTGGCAGCCCGGCGACCGTAGTTTCCCTTAGGCCCGTAGCTTTGCGTCCTCGCCTTTCGACGAATTTGCCTTTTTCATGCCTGTTCAATTGGTTATATACTATCACCTTTGCTCCCAAATACATAGAACTTTTTTCCTATAAAAGAAATAATTCCGCTTTATCCATGATAGGCGGATGGCGATACGCAGCGGCGGATTTTTCTCATATGATGAGGTACGAACGGAGGAGAGCAACCTTGAGCAAACCCGGCGTATCCATCGTAGCCTGCACGAACCGTCCCGAATTTTTTGGCAACGTGCTGGACAATTATATGCGACAGCGTTATAGGCACAAGCAAATGATCGTCATCGTCAACAAGGACGGCGTCGACATAAAGGCGCTGCGCCGGCAAGCGGCCCGCTGTCCGGACGTTGCCGTCTACAGGGTGCCCGAGAGAATCTCTCTCGGTCAATGCCTCAACTGCGGCATCTCCAAAGCCAGGTATTCGCTGATCGCGAAGTTCGATCACGACGACTACTATTCCCCTTATTATTTGAACGAACAAGTCCAGGCGCTCCTGCGGACCGGCAGCTCCGTCGTCGGCAAGCACGCCTGCTTCGTCTACCTCGCCGCGAGCCGCCGACTGATCGTCCGTTCGCCCGCCGAGCGGCATCGTTTCATGAACTTCGTTCAAGGAGGCACGATTCTGTTCCGCCGGCGCGTGCTGAAAGACGTGCGGTTCGCCGATATTTCCCTGGGCGAGGACGTGCGGTTCCTGCGAAGCTGCCAGAGAAAGGGGCATAAAGTATACGCGACCTCGCCTTACAACTATGTCTATGTCCGCCGCAAGGACAAAAAGACGCATACGTGGAAGGTGAAAGACCGTTATTATGTGAAGGGAAGCACGCCCGTCGCGGTGACGGACCGGTATCGTTCCTACGCGATCCGAAAGGCATGAGCTTGAAGATGGCCCCATCGGGTTCGATCGACGGCAAAAGGCCTGCGGTCCGCATGCTCCGAAGGATGGAGATGCCGAACCGCAGGCCGCTTTTTCAAGTAAATATTCACAGTGCGTTAATGCCCGACCGCATACTCTTCCTGTTCGATCGACGGATCGAATTTCTCCCTGCTCATGAAGAACGCTGCGAGCAGCGCGACGACGGCCGGGACGATCGCCCAGGCGAACGTATGGACGATCGAAGAGGAGAGCGCCGCCGTGATCTTTTCCAGCGCTTCGGCAGGAATGCTGCCGCGCAACTCCGGCGACAGAATCTTGCTCGGGTCGCTCAGGTCGACCCCCTCGGGTGCGGAACCGGCGCCGAAGACGGCCGTCAGCTTGTACGCGAATACGTGGCTCTGGACGATGCCGAACACGGTGATGCCGAGCGTCATGCCGAGCTCCCGGTTGAAGTTCAGCGTCGAGCTCGCCGAACCCCGCTGTCTGGCCGAGAAGCCGTGAATGGCGGCATTGCTGAGCACGGAGAACGAGGAGCCGATCCCGAGGCCGACCAGAATCATAAAGATCGTAATCGTGAGCCGCGAAGAATCGGTCGTCAGCGTGGTGAGCAGGGCGATGCCGATCACGAGCAGCGTCAAGGTCGGAATCATGATGGAACGGTATTTAAGCTTGGAGAGAAAGGAACCGCCCCCGGCAGCGGTCACGACCGATCCGAGCATCATCGGCAGCAGGACGAGCCCCGAATTCGTCGCCTTCCCGCCCAGCACGCCCTGGATGAAGACCGGAATATAGATCGAGGCGGTGATGAACGCCGCGCCGCTGAAGATCGCCATGATATTGCTCGTCGAATACAGACGGTTGCGGAACATCCCGAACGTGATGATCGGCTCCTCGACCCGCCGCTCGATCAAGACGAAGGCGACGATCAGTACCGCGAATGCCGCGAACAAGCCAAGGATCGTCCCGGAGTCCCAGGCGTATTTCTTGCCGCCCAGCTCTAGCGCGAACATCAGGCACACGACCGAAGCGACCAGCGCGAACGCGCCGAAGTAATCGATCCGCTGCTTGGAATGCTGGACGGATTCTTTGTAGAAAAACGCGATCATCACGAACGCGATCAGGCCCAGCGGCAAATTGATATAGAAGATCCAGGACCAGTGGACATAATCCGTCAGATAGGCGCCGAGAAGCGGCCCGAATATGCTGGAGAGGCCGAATACGGCGCCGAACAGCCCGCCCATCTTGCCCCGCTTGTCCGCGGGAACGACGTCGAACATGATCGTGAACGCAATCGGCATAAGCGCTCCGCCGCCGATCCCCTGAATCGCACGGTAGATGCTAAGCTGCACGATCGTCTCCGCCGTTCCGCATAGGGCCGAGCCGGCCATGAACACGATAATGCCGAAAATGAAAAAGCGTTTGCGGCCGTACATATCCGACAGCTTGCCGAAAATAGGCATGCCGGCCATCTCCGCCACCATATAAGCGGAGGTCACCCACATTAGTTTATCGAAGCCGCCCAGGTCGCCCACAATCGTGCCGATCGCGGTCGCCACGATGGTATTGTCCATCGATGCCATGAGTATGGCCAGCAGCAGCCCCGCCAGTATGATGCCCATATTGGTTCTTTTTGCAGCCATTTCGTTTTCCTCCGGTTTCCCTTTTTGTACTGCCGCGATTTGAATTCCGTTTAAATTCCGTATCCCGCGGTTAACGCCAGCTTAAGATACTCCCCGGTATAGGAACCCTTTGCCCCCGCGACCTGCTCCGGCGTGCCCTCAGTTACCAGTCCTCCCCCGGCGTCGCCGCCTTCCGGACCGATGTCGATCACCCAGTCGGAAGCCCCGATCAGTTCCAGCCCGTGCTCGACGACGACGACCGTGTTGCCCGCGTCCACCAGCTTATCCAGCAACGCCAGCAGCCGCACGATATCGGTCGGATGCAAGCCGGTCGTCGGTTCGTCCAGTAGATAGAGCGTGTGGCTCCTGGACGGCTTGCCCAGCTCCTTGGCCAACCGGATCCGCTGCCCCTCGCCGCCAGACAGCGTCTTGACCGATTGCCCCCATTTCAGATAGCCGAGGCCGACCTCGCACAGCATCCCGATCATGCCTGCCATTTTGGGCTCGCCCGCCAGCACCGGCAGGCTCTCCTCCACCGTCAGATCGAGCAGGTCGGAGATGGAATATCCCTTGTAGCGCACCTCCAGTACCTCGTCCGCAAACCTTCTGCCTCTGCAATCCGGACACTTGACCTCGAGATCCGGCAAAAAGTTCATATCCACGGACACCGTGCCGAGCCCCTGACAGGTCTCGCAGCGTCCGCCCGGCGAATTGAAGGAGAAATGCTTGGCGGTCAGCTGCGCGGCCTTGGCCTCCGGCAAGCTAGCGTACATCTGCCTCAGCGGCGTGAACAGGTCCGTGTAAGTAGCGACGTTCGAGCGCTGAACCCGGCCCATCGGAGATTGGTCGACGATGACGATGCTGCCGGCATCCGCCAGACCTTCGATCGCGCTGCACCCCTGCGGCGCAGGTCCCTCCGGACTACCCTTGGCCAGCAGCTCGAACACGAGCGTAGACTTGCCTGAGCCCGATACCCCGGTCACGGCGACGAGAAGACCGAGCGGAAAGGAAACGGCCGGAATATCGAGATTGCGGAGCCGTGCCTCCCGGATCGTGATCCGCTTGCCGCTTCCCGTCCTGCGCGCGCGCGGGGGCGCCGGCCGGCGCTGCCCTGCGAGATATGTGCCGGTCGCCGATTGCCCGCTCGCCATCAGCTCCTCCAGGCTGCCCTCGCCCGTCACCATGCCGCCGTGCACGCCGGCGCCCGGGCCGATATCGATTACGTGATCGGCGGCCCGCATCATCTCGACGTCGTGCTCGATCACGAGCACCGTATTCCCCAAATCTCGCAGCTGCCGCAGCACCCGGATCAGACCCGCCGTGTCCCGTGGATGAAGCCCCGTCGTCGGCTCGTCCAAAATATACAGCACGCCGGTCAGGCCGGAGCCGAGCAGCGAGGCCAGACGCAGGCGCTGCGATTCTCCGCCGGACAACGTCACGGTCTGACGGCTGAGGGACAGATAGCCGAGACCCACGTCCATGATGCGCTGCAGCCGCATCGGCATCTCCTCGAGAACGGGCTCAAGCAGCTGCCGCCCTTCGACCGGCACCGACTCGGCAAGCCTCGCCGTCCATGCGAGCACCTCGCCGAGCGACATCTCCGACACCTCGGACACGGACGCGCCGGCGACCCTTACGCGTCGAATCTCCTCCTTCAGACGGGCGCCGGCGCATTTGGGACAAGTCTGCTCATGGAAAAATCCATCCTTGTCCGCGTTGCCGCCCTCTCCCTCCTTCTCCTTGTAGCGCCGCCACAAGCCGGGGATGACACCTTCAAACTTCGTTCCCTGAACCGGCTTGACGTTCGGATAGTGACGTTTGAACGCTTCGCTGTCGACACCGTAATAGAGCAGGTCGCGCTGTACCTTCCCATACGCCTCAAGCGGCTGATCCGGATCGAATTCAAAGCCGAAGTGTTTGCCGGCAGCGACCAGGATTCGCATCTGGATGTCGCGATGCACGCCGTTCAGCGAGGCAACGCCGCCGTCGCGCAGGCTGAGCGACGGGAAGAATACAGCCGCCTCGTTGAGGCTCGCCGCATGGCCGAGCCCGCCGCAGGTCTCGCATGCGCCCTCCGGCGTATTGAAGGAGAAGTGTCGCATGCCGAACTTCTCCAGCCGCGCTTCGCAGTGCGGACATGCGAACGAACCGGCCGCATCCCGATCGTCCTCCTCTTCGGCCGTCAGGCCGGGTGCAGGACCATAGGACGGCGGGATGCCGCCGCCGCAGAACGGGCATTCCCGCTCCCCCAGCCTCGAGAAAATAAACCGAACGAACGTATAGACGTCCGTCGCGGTGCCGACCGTCGAACGGGGATTGCGGCTCGAGACCTGCTGGCCGATGCTGATCGAAGGGGATAAGCCTTCGATGGAGTCGACCTTCGGTTTGCCGATCGCTTCGGCGCTCATCCCCATCGACTCCATATACTGCCGCTGGCATTCCCGCTGGAGCGTGTCCATCGCAAGCGTCGACTTGCCCGAGCCCGACGGCCCCGTCAGCACCACCAGTTTGTATTTGGGAATCGAGAGCGAGACGTTTTTCAGATTATTTTCCCGCGCACCTCGAATGACGATGCTGTCCATCATGAACATCCGCCCCTTCCATTTAGAATTCCCCTTTTGCATATGCAGAACCGATTCGTTACAATGTGGGATATTAGCTCTGCCTATCAAATATCTTGTCTATCTAATATCTTGATTGTCGAGATATATGTATCTTAGAAGGAGGTTGATCCTCTGTCAAGCGATCGGCAAGACCCCGAAGCAGACCCGCGGGAACAATTTACCTTGCTCATGCGCGGACTCGGCACGCGAACCGTTCAATACCAGCACAACGTCGCCGCCGCGCTAGGACTGTATAACAACGACTTTATATCCGTTGATATTCTCCGCGAAAAAGGGCCGATTACCGCCGGGGAGCTGTCCAGGCTCACCGGCTTGGCGACGGGCAGCGTGACCGCGCTCATCGACCGGCTGGAGAAGATCGGCTACGTCCGCAGGCAAAACGATCCGAACGATCGCCGCCGGGTGATCATCGTGCCGGAATACGAGAGCAAGGAAGAGATCGGCAACATCTACCAGCCCCTCCACGACGCCATGATCGAGTTGGCCGCATCCTATTCGGCCGAAGAACTGGCGTTGATCTCGGGATTTCTGGGCAAGGCCGGCGCCGTCATCGAAGCGCAGATCGAGCGGCTGAGCGCGGCCGTGCGGACCAAGTCGGGGCCGGAGGCGTAACGGGCGAGCCGACAGGAGATAAGACGAAAAAAACCGTCGGGGAGAGCGGACGTCCCCGACGGTTTTTAAGCATGGATTCCGATTCGATTCTTTCATTCGATCGCAGGCGGAAGCTTTCGTTCAAGCGACTTGACATCACGCCGTCTTCGCCTGCGCTTCCCGCGCGGGAGGCGCCGCGCGCCGGCGATGGTGCAGCATGACGTAGAACAGCACGGACAACAACGCGATCGATCCCGCGCCCGCGTACATCATACGGTAGTCCGAGACGGAAGCGATCATGCCCATGAAGTAGGAGCCGACGCCGTAGCCCAGGTCGAACATGAGGAAAAACGTGCCCGTAGCGCTCCCTCTCCGGTGCTCGGACGCCAGCTTGATCGCCAGCGTCTGGAAGCAGGGCAGGAGCGCCCCGTAGCCGATGCCCATGGCGGCGCCGGTCAGCAGCACGGCGGCGCTGGAGTGCGCCTGGCCGAGTACGATCATGCCGATCGCGAACAGAGCGATGCCGGGATAGTACAGATAATGCTCCTTGTAACGGTCGAACACCCGTCCGATGACGGGACGGGAGGCGACGATCATCACCGCGAACACGACAAAAAACAGCGCCGTGACATGCGTCTGATGAATCTCCTCGGTAAAGGCCGCGAAGAAACCTGACAGCGAGCTGTAAGCGAACGATACGACGAAGCCGACGATCGAGATCGGCAGCGCCTTCGGCTCGATCACGTCGCTCCAATGCAGGCGGCCCTTCTTCGCCCCGGTATTCGCCGCCACAGGCGCGGCGGGCCGATCCGGCTCCGGCCTAGTCCCGGTCACCCGCATGCCAATCCCAAACGCGAGCGACAACGCCGCGATGACGCATACCGCAAGCAGCAGCACGTCCACGTTTTTGTCCTTCCACAGCCACAGGCCGAGCGCCGGCCCGATCGCCATCGCGATGCTCATGAACATGCTGTAGTACCCGACGCCTTCCCCCTGCCGCGTGCGGGGAATGAGCGAAGTGGCGGCCGCGCTCGAAGCGGTCGACGCTACGGCATAGCTGACTCCGTGCACAAGGCGCACCGCGAGGAACAGCAGCATCCCTTTCGCACCGAAATAAGCGATGCAAGCGGCCAGGAAGACAGCCAAGCCGATTACCGTCATCCTTTTTTTGCCGAACCGGTCCGCCCACATGCCGGACAGCGGCCTGCCCAGCACGCCTCCGACGACGTAGATCGTGATCGCGAGGCCCATCTGCTGCTGACTGCCATGCATGCTGTCCTTCACGTAAAGCGGAAAGGCCGTGGCCAATATATAAAACGTCAAAAACATAAAAAAGCTGCTCAAACAAACGACGACAAAGTCTCTCGTCCATATTTTCTCCTTGATCACAGCAGTACGCTCTCCATTCTCCTCATAAAGCTTCTCTAGTGTGCAAACATTATAAGCCTCGCCGATTCATCATGTATAATACTAATTTTATGATAAATTGATCACATGAACGTTATATAAGGAGCGCGATCAAGCGGTGGAGTTTTTGCAGCTCAAATATTTTCAAGCCGTGGCGAGGCTCGAGCATATTACGAAGGCCGCCAAGGAGCTTAACGTGTCCCAGCCCTCGCTGAGCAATGCGATCGGGCGGCTCGAGAAGCGGCTCGGCGTGCCGCTGTTCGTGCGCCAGGGCCGGCAGGTCAAGCTCAATGCGTTCGGCAAAACGTATCTGAGACGCGTCGAGCAGGCGTTTCTCGAGCTGGAGGAGGGCGAGCGCGAGCTGGCGGACATGGCGGGACCCGATCATGGCATCGTCTCGATCTCGGTGACGCTCCCCTATGTGCTGCCGACGCTGCTCAAGGACTTTCTGACCGCGCATCCGCATGTCCGGATCATCCAGCATCAGCTCGGCTCCGTACTTGAGATGAAGACGAAGCTGGCAAATGCCGACATCGACTTCTGCGTCTCCTCGACGCCGATCGCAGGTCCCGATATCGAGTGGCTGACCCTGGCGGAAGAGGAACTGTGCCTGACCGTGCCCAAGCGGCACCGGTTCGCAGGGCGAGAGCGCATCGCGCTTGCCGAAGCGGCCGACGAGCCCTTCATCGCGCTGTCGCCGAGGTCCAACTTCAGGGAAATTACGGACAGCTTCTGCCGCCAGGCCGGATTCGAACCGCATGTCGCCTTCGAGCTTGAAGAAGTGAGCGCGATCCAGACGCTCGTCGAGATGGGGCTGGGCATCACCTTCACCCTGCCGCTCTCGCTCGGCAACCGAGCTTCGAGCCCGGACACCGTCCAGGTGAAGATCGCGGAGCCGGTATGCAGGCGGACGTTCGGCATCGCCTGGAACCGGAAGCATTACCTGTCCGAAGCCGCCGTGCACTTCCGGCAGTTCGCGATTCAGTTTTTCGGGAAGCTGTAGGCAATCGCAAAAACGACCGCTCCGGCTAGGACGAACGTCTAGCTGGTCGGGTTGGTTCCTACCTGGGAACAACAGCGCGACTCAGGCGTCTGACTGGTCGGGTTTGTTCCTACGTGGGAACAACAGCGCGACTCAGGCGTCTGACTGGTCGGGTTTGTTCCTACCTGGGAACAACAGTGCGACTCGGGTGTCTGGCCGGTTGGGTTGGTTCTTCGTGGGAACGACGAGGCGACACTTATGTGCTGCTGGTCTGAGGTACTCCCGACATCCCGCGCCGCACGTAACCGCACAAACAAAAATCCGCCCCGCAGTCCGTAATCGGACTTGCGAAACGGCTCCATACTTGCGGCCCATCCTTGCGCCCCGTATCCTTTCGACTCCCGTCCTCTCGCCTTACTCCGCGCTCCGCCGCACCGGCAGGCTCCCCTTCCGCTGCGCGAGAATCTCGGGGATGTGCAGCTCATGCAGAACGCGTTCACCTCCTGCACGCTGTCCTTGCCGAATTTTTTCAGGATGCTTGACGGCACTCAGGATGGCGGAGGCCGGTATATTTTTGAGCAAATAGTTAGTGACGCCCAGCTCGAAGGCGCGGAACACCGTGTCGTCGGTCTCGCACACGGTCAGCATGACGACCTTGATCTCCGGCTTGTACGCCAGAATCTCCGACGTCGCCCGCATGCCCGCCTGTTTATCCAATGGTATCCGGCCGGTACAGCGCCGCGAGCATCGTCCATTCGTAGCCGCCGGTCGCCCGCCCGACGCATTCGATCTGCGAATCCTTGAACAGGATCATCTGATAGCGCTTGGCGATCAGATCGTCGTCTTCGACGATCAGTACCTTGATGATTGGCTCGCTCATGAAGAACGCTACCGTCATAGGCATCGCATACCCGCGAGAAGACACGCCTTGGCGACTGCTCTCGGGCAAGATCAAACAAGTATGGAACCAACACGAGGAGCAGGCAAAGGGAGAAGCGCTGTTCGACTAAATGGCCCGGACGTACTTCAAGCCGATCTCTGCAGAAGCGCGCTATCCGCTGCAGTTCCGGATGCGCACGATTATGCAGGCAATCTGCGTCGAGCAGAACCTGAAGCCGTTCCTTGAGGAACTGCCATGGGAGGCGGCCTACCGGCTGCCGGAGTCGTTTCACTGGGCGCACTGCGACTATTGCGAGCCGTTGGCGGCGCTTGTGCGCAAGTATACGGGCGTTTGATGGCGCTGACCGGCTCGCGATCGGAGAATGACGTGACGGTCGGTGTCGGTCGTTCTATCGCCTTAATGCCTGCAAATATACATCTATTTTCGCCGATGTCTATCCTTTGGAGATAAAAAGATGCAAAAGCGCATGTATTTTCCTCCATTAGCCGGATTTTCGGCCTGCGCTTCGAATATGCCTGCACATTTGCAGGCTTTTCATCAAGTGCCGTCGGTCGGCAGAAAATTCATGTACAAATGCAGGCTTTTCGGCCAGCAGAACATCCCAAAAGCGCCGGCACGTCGGGCAGCGGCGCGTATCGGCTGTCGACTTCACGCCGCAAACGCGCTTACCTGTCCACGGATGGCCGCACCCGGATCAAAAAGGAAAGCGCTGCCTCTTTCGCTGAAGAGCGCCCTCCGAGGCGCTTTTTGGCGTTCCGCGTTCCCGTGCCCTTCTCGCGCTCCTCTCGTGCCCCTCTTTCGCCCTTCCCGCGCCCTTCTCGGACTCCTCTGTGCCCTCTTGCGCCCTTCCCGCGCCCCTCTCGCGCCCTTGCGCCCGGTCTGACCCGATGCTGGCAAATCGCCCGAAGGACGCTATAATGAAGCCGGGAGGAATGAGCATGTCACCTAGAAACGTGGAGAAAGACCAGCAAATGCGCGAAAAGCGCCTCGCCCATATTCTTGAATCGGCCATCGAGATCATGGCGGTCAAAGGGATCGGCTCCGTGAGCATCGGCGATATTGCGGCCGCCGCCGGCGTAAGCGTCGGCAACGTGTACCATTACTTCAAGTCCAAGGACGAGATTTTCGCGGAGCTGCTGAAGCGCGGGCAGACCGGATACGGCGCGTTCGTGACGGAGGTCGCCGGACGGGAGCTCCCCGCGGCGGACAAGCTGCGCGCGATCAGCGAAGCCTGGCTGGCGCTCGGCAACAGCTGGGCCTATACGCTGCTTATCCATACGGCGAGAATGTCCGAGACGTCGACCGACCAGCTCCGCCGCGAGGTCACGGGACGGTTCACGGCCAATCTCGGCCCTGTCGCGGAGATCGTCTCCCAAGGACAGCGCGAAGGCAGCGTCGTGCCGGGGGAGCCGACGGAGCTGGCGCTTTACTTTGTCAGCTTGATTCAGGGGCTGACGCTGCAGCGGGCGCCGGGCGTAGAGGTTCCTGTGGGCATTCGGGCGGAGGGCGTCGTCCGGCTGTTTCTTGCGGACGGTGCCGCAAGGGATGCCTAGCGCCAGGCTGCGCTTGAAATGCGCTTGAAAATACGTATTGACACCTCTGCGGCTCTGTTGATAAAATAGCCACAACCCGAATGATAATTCGGTTTGTGCAACGGAATGAATCGACCAGACCAACTGGAGATTGAAGTCCGCTCGGACGCGCACCTTATGCGAGTACGCTTTCGCATCATGCGCAGGACTTTAGTTTTCTTTTTTTATTTGCCAAATACCAAGTAATCGGGTAGGTTCAATCAATTAAAACAAAGGAGCTGACGAGATGCTGGCGATCGAGGGGCTAAACAAAACGTTTCCGTCCCCCTCCGGGGACATCGTCGCGCTGCATCAGATCCGGCTGCAAGTCGAACAAGGGCAATTCGTGACCTTCATCGGCCCAAGCGGCTGCGGCAAGAGCACCTTGCTCAAGATTATCGCCGGGCTTGACACGGCCTACAGCGGCACGGTGACCCTGAACGGCAAGGCCATCAAGGGACCGAGCGTCGAAAAGGGCGTGATTTTTCAGGAGCCCCGGCTGTTCCCCTGGCTGAACGTCGAGCGCAACATCGCAGCCAACCTGTCGCTGCGCGACCCCGCGATCCGCAAGGAGGTCGACCGGCTGATCGAGCTCGTCCGACTCAAGGGCTTCGAAAAAGCTTACCCCCGCGAGCTTTCCGGGGGCATGGCCCAGCGCGTCGCCATCGCAAGAGCGCTGCTCCGCAAGCCCGACGTGCTGCTGCTCGACGAGCCGTTCGGCGCGCTGGACGCGTTCACCCGCTCGCATATGCAGGAGGCGCTGCTGGATATCTGGCAGACCAGCCGCACCACGATGCTGCTGGTTACGCACGACCTGGACGAGGCTGTATTCCTCGGACAGCGCGTCGTCGTCATGAACCCGCGGCCCGGCCACATCCGCAGCGTGATCGGCATCGACCTGCCCTATCCGCGCAAGCGGACGGGCGCTTCGTTCCAGGAGCTCCGGACGCGGGTGCTGAGCGAATTCGAAAAAGTAGAAGCGCCGGGCATTCAGCTCGGCGCCGGCATCTAAAGCTAACGAAAAGAGGGAGTTCAAACACATGAACAGAAAAAGATCCGTAAAAGGCGGCGCGCTGTCGCTGCTGGCATTGATATTGGTATTGATCGTGGCAGGCTGCGGCGCCAAGAACGGCAACGGCAACGCTAGCCCTGCTGCAGGCAGTGCGAGCGCTTCGCAGGCTGCGGCGGACAGCGGCTCGCCTTCGCCATCCGCTTCGTCTTCGGCGGAGCCGGCGAAGACGACGTCCTATGACGGACTGACGGTCCGCCTCGGCGTGCAGGGCAAGGGCGGCCTGTTCGGCAAGGCGCAGGAGGAGAAGTGGTTCGAGAATGCCTTTGCCGAAGTCGGCGCGAAGGTCGAATGGATCGAATTCCAGAGCGGTCCGCCGATGGTCGAGGCGATGGCGTCGAATCATCTGGACTTTGCGGGCATGGGCAATATGCCTCCGATCGCGGCGCAGGCGGCAGGCGTCGATTTCAAGATCGTATCGCAGGTGCTCGAAGGCAAGAACAACGTCGCGATCATCGTGCCTAAAGACAGCGCCATCCAGACAGTCGCCGACCTGAAGGGCAAAAAGGTCGCGGTGACCAAGGGCAGCAACGCCTACAACTTCCTCTATCGGGTGCTCGCGCAGGAAGGCTTGAAGGAATCCGACCTGTCGGTCATTCAGCTTCAGCCCGACGAGACGCAGCCTTCGTTCGAAGGCGGCAAGGTTGACGCCTGGGCGGTATGGGACCCTTACATTACGCTCAATACGCTGACCGGCAAGGCGCGGGTGCTCGCCGACGGCGAGAGCGCCGGCGTGCTGTCCCCCTCCTACCAGCTCGTACGCGGCGATTTCGTGAAGAAATATCCCGAGCTCGTGACGCTGTATCTCAAGGTACTGGAGCAGGCGCGTTTGTGGGAGGACGGCAACAAGGACGAAGCTTACGATCGCTACGCGAAGGAGCGCAGCATCCCGGTGGACGTCGTCAAGGGCATTCAGGCGCGCAGCACGTTCATCAATATTCCGGTATCGGACGCGGTGGCCGCGGAGCAGCAGAAGACGGCGGACTTCCAGTTCGAGCTCGGCACGATCCGCAAGCAAGTAAAGGTAGCGGACGTCATCGACAACACGTATATCGAGGAAGCGCTCAAGCAAGTCCAGCAAGACAGCCAAAAGTGAGGTGCCCACGATGCAGGGAACGAGATACCGGCTGTCCGGCCGGATGATGAACGCGCTCGTCGGCGCGCTGCTGCCGCTGACGGTGCTCGCCGTCTGGCAGCTGTCCGCCGCCTACGGGCTCGTCAACGCGGTGCTCGTGCCGCCGCCCGCCGAGATCGCGCGCGAGTTCGGCCGGATGATCGCATCCGGCGACCTTCAGCACAACCTGGCGATCTCGACCGGACGCGCCATGCTCGGATTCCTCATCGGAGGCGCGCTTGGACTGGCGGCCGGCGTATGGGTCGGCTTCTCGCTCCGGGCGGAGCGGCTGCTCGATCCTTCGCTGCAGCTGCTGCGGACGCTGCCTCACCTTGCCGTAGCGCCGTTGTTTATATTGTGGTTCGGCTTCGGCGAGACGTCCAAGCTGCTGCTGATCGCCAAAGGCGCGTTTTTCCCGCTATACGTCAATGCGTTCCTCGGCGTCCGTTCGGTCGACCGGAACCTGATCGACGTCGCACGCGTCCTTCAGTTTTCCCGCTGGGAGACGGTCACGAGGCTGATTATTCCCGCTTCCCTACCGTCGCTGTTCCTGGGCGTGCGGCTGTCGGTCGCCGTCAGCTGGCTCGGGCTGGTCGTCGCCGAGCTGATGGGCTCGAGCTCGGGGCTCGGCTATATTATCAACGACGCGCGGTCGTTCTCGCTGACCTCCGTCGTGTTCGTGGGCATTATCGTTTTCGCTGCGGTCGGCAAGGTGACGGACGAGATCGTAAAGCTGCTGGAACGGCGGCTGCTGCGATGGCAGCACACGATGAAAGGGGCGGATTGAGATGGCGGCGCCTTCGCTTCGAACGGATTCGCCGGCGGTTGCCGCCCGCGAGGAAAGGACACGTGCAGGTACGAAAACGGCATCGGGACACGCCCGCTCACGCCTGCCCCGCTGGACGCATGGCTGGCTGCTGCCGCTCGTAGTGCTCGCAGTCTGGGAACTCGCTGCCGACCTCGGCTGGGTATCCGCCTCCATGCTGCCCGCTCCGTCAACGATCGCGGCAGCCTTCGTTCGCCTCGCCGCTTCAGGCGAGCTGGAGACGCACCTGCGAGTCAGTCTGATCCGGGCAGGCGGCGGCTTCCTGCTCGGCGGCGCGACCGGCCTCTTGCTCGGCTTGTTCACCGGACTCGGCAAATGGGCGGAACGCACGCTGGATCCTACGATTCAGATGATTCGCACCGTGCCGCTGCTCGCCGTCATCCCGCTGTTTATCCTTTGGTTCGGCGTCGGCGAGCTGTCCAAGTGGCTGCTTATCGGCCTCGGGTCGTTTTTCCCGCTTTATTTCCACACCTTCCTGGGCGTGCGCAGCGCGGACTTCAAGCTTTACGAGGTCGCCCGCACGCTGCGCTTCTCCCGGATTCAGCTACTGACGAAGCTGGTATTGCCGGCCGCGCTGCCGAACATTCTGCTCGGCGTAAGGCTCTCGTCGGGCGTCGCCTGGCTGATGCTCGCGGTAGCCGAGATGATGGGCGCCAGCGCGGGCGTCGGCTACATGATTCAGGACGCTCGCGTGTACGCGCAGACGGACATCGTCTTCGTCGGCATCCTTCTGTTCGCGCTCGTCGGCAAGCTGTGCGACTCGGGCGTGCGGCTGCTGGAGAGACGCTGGCTGCGCTGGCGGCATACGCACAAGGGCTGACCACATACTCAAGAATGGGAAGTGACCGCAATGGCGATTCAGAGCAGAGGACAACTTCATCTGGGCGCATTTCTATACTTTACCGGACATCATCATGCAGGCTGGCGCCATCCGTCATCCGGCGTGGAGCAGATGTTCGATATCGACAACTACGTGCGCATGGCGAAAAAAGCGGAGAGCGGCAAGCTCGACATGATCTTCTTCGCGGACCTGCTGCACCTGATCTACCCCGGCGCGGCCGCGGCGGGCATGATGGACCCGATCGCGCTGCTGTCGGCGCTCTCGATGGTCACGGACAAGATCGGCTTGACGGCCACGATGTCGACGACGTACAACGAGCCTTACAATACGGCGCGCAAGTTCGCCACGCTCGACCGGATCAGCGGCGGCCGGGCCGGCTGGAACATCGTCACGTCGCAGACGGACGCGGAAGCGCTCAACTACGGCCGCGACAAGCATCCCGAGCACGGTCTCCGCTACGAGATGGCGCAGGAATTCGTCGACGTCGTGACCGGCCTGTGGGACAGCTGGGAGGACGACGCGCTCGTCATGGACCGGGAGGCGGGCGTGTTCGCGGATACGTCCAAGCTGCATGCCAGCGACTATCGGGGCAAATGGCACTTCTCCCGCGGCCCGCTCAACGTCCCGCGTCCGCCGCAAGGCTATCCGGTGCTGATCCAGGCCGGTTCGTCGGAGCCCGGACAGAACTTCGCGGCGCGCATCGGCGAGGTGATCTTCACCGCGCAGCCGACGCTCGCGAGCGCGCAGGCTTTCTACAAGAGCGTGAAGGCGAAGCTGGTCGCGCACGGCAGGGCGGAGGACAGCCTGAAAATCATGCCTGGACTGTCGCCGATTCTCGGCTCGACGGAAGACGAAGCGCGCAGGCGGGAGCGCGAGCTGCTCGATCTCATCCGTCCGGAAGAGGCGACGGGCTTCTTGTCCGCCATGCTGCAGTTCGACCTGAGCGGCTATCCGGTCGACGGGCCGCTGCCGGAGATTCCAGATCCGGTCGGGATGTCCAACGGCATGAAGAGCCGCGTGCAGCTCATCATGGACTTGGCGCGCAGCGAGAATCTGTCCGTGCTGGAGCTCGGCCGCAGGCTGCTCGGCGCGCGGGGCCACTTGCAGTTCGTCGGCACGCCGGAACGGCTGGCCGACATGATCGAGGAATGGTTCCTGCAATACGGGTGCGACGGCTTCAATATCATGCCGCCCGTCCTGCCCGGCGACCTCGACGATTTTGTCGATCATGTCGTGCCGATCCTCCAGCGCAGGGGGCTGTTCCGCGAAGAATACGAAGGCTCGACGCTTCGCGAACACCTCGGCCTGCCGCGGCCGGCAATCGGCCACTTCAAGTCCGCGGCGGCGCAAGCCTGATCGCGGACGGAGCGAAGGCGGCTTGAACGGCACATCAACGACAAGACCGCCGGTGCGATCGCCCCGGCGGTCTTGTTGTTGATGTGCTTTCCTTGATGTGCTTTCCTTGATGTGCTTTCCTGTACGTTTGAGCCTAGGCCGAGACTTTCGTCGTCCCGGCCGCCGCGCCCCGGCGCTCCCTGCGGGAAAGTCCGAAGCAGAGCAGCTCGTGCATGACCGGCGATCAGCGCCTAGATCGTGGCCAAAGACAGCGTCGTGCGGCTCACGTTCTCGCCTTCGATATACAAGACCGTATCTTCTGCGCCTTCGGCATCGCGGAGCGATATCGCGATCTGCTTTTCGCCGCCGGCATCCATTTCGAAATAATTGTCGCTGTATTTCGCGCGCCGGTCCAGGATGTTCAGGCGGACGTTGCGCGCATAGCGCTCCGTCTTCAAATCGATGACGATGTCCCTGCCGCTGCGCGAGGCGCCGACGATCTTGAGTCCGGCGTCGCCAAGGCTAAGACGGTTGATCTCGCCGATGTCGGCAAAGAAATACCGGTTTTCGAATACCCCGCCGTCCGTTATCAATTCGACCTTGATATATTCGCCGAAAGCGTTCTTTGGCTTGAACTCGTCATCGGACAGGCTGCACAGCACCGTCGAATCGTCGCGCAGCGCCGTGCAGGCCAGCGTCTTGGAGGCCAGGATCCGCCCCGAGAAGTCCCGGCGCGTGACGACGAGCCGCCCTGCTACGTCCTCCAGCAGCTCGCTGCTGGCATAGACGTCGTAGCCGGCGTCGGTCTCTACGCAGGAGACGATCAGATCGTCATAGGCTCTACGGGTGTAGTAGTACGTCATCTTCGGCAGCCCGTACATGTCGACCGTCGCCATATGCGAAGGGAAGATGCCTCCCTTGGCGCAATCCGCCAGTGGATCGTTGAACTTCCAGTACAGCGAACCGGAGCAGGTCCACTTCAAACTTCTGAAGTACTCGATCCAGTATTTAAGCGCCATGGCGTTGTAGGTCTGGCTGTAATAAATCGTCTTGTCATGATCGGCATGATCGATATATTCGTTGCTGAAAGGTAAAAACTCGACCAGCTCTCCCCTGTAGCGCAGCGGTTCCCGCCGGAAGTTGAAGCGGTAGAACGTATCCTTCTCGGGCAGGCTGATGAAGCCGAACTCGCTCATGAACCGGGGCTTGAAGCTTCTGATCTTTTTATAATAGTTTTTGCCGTAATCGCGGTTCGCGTTGACGCCGGGGTCCGCCGACATGATGTAAAAATGCGAATCTCCCTGGTACGGAGACGAGGGGTTGTCGCCGCCTTTGTAAAACTCATCCGGGCTGTACGGCGAAGTCGGCATATAGAAACGGTGCGGATCCAGCCGCTTGCACGCCTCGTCGAGCACGACGTTGCTCACCTTGTCTTCCTGGAACTCGTAGGGTCTGCCGGCCCAGCCGTAGGCCTGGCCGTTCTCGTTGTCGCCGGCCCATACGACGAGCGAGGTCCAATTCCGGTAGGTCTTGATCACATATTCAGCCTCGCGGGCGACATTGGCCAGGAAGCTCTCATTTTGCGGATAGATGCCGCAGGAGAACATGAAGTCGTTCCAGATCATGATGCCGGCCTCGTCGCACAGCTCGAACATTCGTGGGCTCTCGTAGATGCCGCCGCCCCAGATCCGGAGCATGCTGAGGTTGCCTTCCGCGGCGTATTCGATCAGGTCCTCGTAATCCTTGTCCGCAATATCCGTATATACCATTTTGGTCGGCACCCAGTTCGCGCCGCGTATGAACAATCTCCTGCCGTTGACCGCGAACAGGAACGATCTGCCGTCGCCCTGCTCCTCCTGAATGATCTCCACGGTTCTGATTCCGAACTTCTGGCGCTTCTCCTGGATGACTTGCCCGTTCTTTTTCAGCGTCAGGCAAAAATCGTACAATTCTGGGTTTCCGTAAGGCCTCGGCCACCACAGGAGCGGATTCTCGACGACCAGCTCCAGCGCTTCGAACGACACCGGGCTATCTTCCTTGGCGCACACCTGCCGACCGTCCTTTTCGAGGCTGACGGCGATGCTGTATTCTCCCGTATCGCCCGCCAATTCCTCGATCTCAACCTCGAGACCGATCGTCGCCGATCGATCGTCCACGCTTTTGGTGTACAGATAATAAGCGCCGAGCTGCGCATCGTCGGTTGCGTGGATTCGGACATCCTTCCAGATGCCCGTCGTGACGCAGCGTCCGCAGAAGTCCCAGGAATAATTCATCTGCGCCTTGCGCGCCAGAATACGGTCGCTGGTCGTGATCGAGAAGATGCCGTTTTGGTCCATGCCCGCGACATGCTTGACCGGCGAGTAGAATCGCACGACGAGCACGTTTCTCGCGCCGTACCGGAGCAGTCCCGCGATATCGGCCGCGAACGGCGCATGCATGTTCTCGCTGAAGCCCAGTTTCACGCCGTTCAGATAAATATCGCAAAACGTATCCAGCCCTTCGAACGAGAGGGTTACCTTTTGCGCCTTCAGCGCGTCGTCCGCAAAAAATTCCTTGTAATAGACCCAGTCCGATTCCTCGATCCATTTCTCCTCGTCCGTATCCTTGTCGTAGACGTGCCCGCGAATGATCCCCGCCTTCCTGAGCGTAGCGTGGATCTCCTCGGGGATCTCGGCGCTTAGCCAGCCCTCCGGCACGAAGGTGTCTTCCAGAATGTCCGATACGGAATGACGATAAGGAAGGTGCGTCACCTTCCATTTGCCGTTCAAATTAAAAATCATCGCTGTCTATCCCTCCGGGCATTAATTGAGTAAAGGCTGTCAGCCTGCATTCTCCGTGTACTTCCGTATGAGCTTGTCCAGCTCTCCATACGTCTCGCACTGATCCCAGCGGAACGATTCGGGCAGGCGGAGGGCTTCCTCCCACGCCAGCTCGCGCAGGAACGGCTTCAGATTCTGCTCAACGCAGACGGCCTGCATAATCGTCCGCATCCGAAACTGCAGCGGGTACCGGAATTCCTTGGAGATCGGCTTGAAGAAAGTCTCCGCCATATAGTCGACGAGGGCTTCGCCCATCTCCTGCTCGCGCGCCTGATCCCACGCCTGTCGAATTCGGCCGGTCAGCCGGCGCCAAGGCGTCTCTGCCTTGGGAAACACGAGGCTCATCGTTGCGGCGTCTTTGTAAGACCACAGCGCCCAGGACACATCGTTGTCCTCGCACAGATCGATCATGTCCTCGAGGATACCGACCTCGAATTCGATCGTCTCCGGATGAAGGCCGACCCCCAGCTCGCCGCACCATACCGGGCGTTTATACTTGTCGCGTATCGTCAACAGCTTGTCGAATGCCGTCTTGAAAATCTCCCGGCGCCGCTGCCTGTCCATCTTGGGAGAGAGCACTTCCGGCTCGTCTACGAAGGGATAAAAATGGAATTCATAGGCTACCTGCGGGTCGTCTACCGGGTCAAGCATGGAGAAGTCGGTGGTGAAAGCATTGCCCTCGATGAAAATAATGTGACGCTCGTCATGCTTGCGGATCTCCGCGATGACCTTCCGGTAGAACGAGTTGAAGACGTCAGCGTCCTTGACCAGGGATGGCTCGTTGACGATATCGTAGGCCCCGACCCACGGCTGATCCCGATAGCGGCGGGCGATCCGGCCCCACAAGCCGATGACGGTATCGCGCAACGCGCTGAATTCCCAGAACAGCGGGAGACCGCTCGACGTGTCGCAGTGCCAGTCCGGATTCTGTCCTCCGGGCACGCTGTGGAGGTCGAGAATGCCGTAGATCTCGTACTTCTCGCATAGCGAGACGATCCGGTCGAGGTGGACGAAGCCCTCCTCCTTCTCGCTCTCCGGATGCTGATCGTCGATAAAGTATTTGTAATTGAACGGAATCCGGAGCGAATTCACGCCCAAGCTTTTCATGTAAGCAAAATCCCGCTCGTCCACGAACTCGATCAGGAATCGGTCGAAGAACGCCTGGCTTCGTTCTGCGCCGTACACGTCCGCGAATGCCTGCTTAATCATCGTGTCGGTGCCGGGCAGGCCGATCATAAAGTGCTCCAGGTTCATCCAGGTGCCCAGGCCGAACCCGCGGAATAAAATCTTCCGGCCGTCGACCGTAAAGTGCTCTCCGCATACTTGAACGAATTTTGATAGGTCTGTCATCGGTTTTGTTCCGCTCCTCTATCTTCTCTATTTGAATGCCTTCGTTAGTTTTTCATCCCGGTCGTGGCGACGCCCTTGGTGAAGAAGCGTTCTCCGATCAGGAAGACGATCATCATGGGGATCGTCGCGATCACGGTGCCGGCCATCAGCAGCCCGTAGTCCATCGTATGCTCCGTCTGGAAAGCCTTCAGGCCGAGCTGCAGCGTCTTGAGCGAATCCTGCTGAATATAGATCAAAGGAGCCAGATAGTCGTTCCACATGTACGTAAAAGTAAAGATGGTCAGCGTGGATACGGCCGCGCGGGAGAGCGGCATGACGATGCGCCAGTAGATCCCCCATTCGCTCAAGCCGTCGATCCGCGCCGCCTCGTTCAGCTCGTTGGGAAGCGACATAAAAAACTGCCGAAGCAGGAAAATACCAAAGCCGCTGAACAACTGAACGAGCACGTAGCCCGTATGCGTGTCGTATAGCCCCAGATGTCGGACAATATTGAACTGAGGCACCATAATCGAATGCCAGGGCATCATCAGATTCGTCATAAAAAGCATGAAAATCAAATTTTTGAACGGAATCTTGAGCTTGGCGAACGCATAAGCCGCCATCGAGCAGATAATAACCTGCAGCACGGTGGCGATGACCGAGAGCTTCAACGTATTGAACAGATAAGTGCCGAACGGAATCGAGGTCCAGACCTGTTTGTAATTATCCAGATACAGCGAGCCGGGGATCCAGTCCATCGGGTTCTTGAACAGATCCACATCGGTCCGCAGCGAAGCGGAGATCATCCAGAGAAACGGGAACAGCGCCGCGACGGAGCTAAGGACGAGCAAGCCCAGCAATAGCGTGTAGAGCAGCTTGTTCCATCCCTTGTTTCCGAAAACATTCGGCATCTTATTCCCTCCTTTCTAGTAGTTCACCCATTTTTTCTCCAGGCGGAATTGAATGACGGAGACGACCATGATGATCGCGAACAGCACGATGGACATCGCTGCGGCGTAGCCCATCTTGTAGTTAATGAACGCCTCCTGATAAATGCGGAACACAAGCACATTGGTCGAGCGCCCGGGTCCGCCGTCGGTCATTACCGATACGAGATCGAACACTTGGAACGAGCTGATCACCGTGAGGACGCCCACCATGAATAGCGTCGGAGACAGACTCGGCAGCGTGATATAAAGGAAACGCTTGAAGGCGCCTGCGCCGTCCAGCTTGGCCGACTCGTACAAGTATTCGGGAATGCCCTGGATGCCTGCCAGCAATATAATCATGTAATAGCCGAAGCTCTTCCAGGCCGCGACGAGCACGACAGCCAGCAGCGCCCAGCGGGAGGACATGAGCCATTCGGGCGGATGGGCAATGCCGATCGCCTCCAGCATGCGGTTAATCGGGCCGCGCATCGGGTTCAGCAGCAGCCCCCAAACGATGGCGATCGATACCATCGACGTGATCTGAGGGAAATAAAACGCCATCCGCAAGGATTTGCGCAGATGAAGGACGCCGTTCAGCGCAAGCGCCGAGAATAGCGCAAGCGCAAGCGTCAACGGCACGAAAATGACGGTGTAGATCAAATTGTTTTTAAGCGAGATCAAAAAATAGTCATCTTGCAGCATGTCCTTGTAATTGTCGAATCCGATAAAACCGGGCTTGAGATCAAATCCGCCGTAATCGGTAAAGCTTAGATACAAGCCGTATGCCAGCGGGGCGAAAATAAACACGAAAAAAAGAACGAGCGCGGGAAGGATAAATAAAGTTCCCGTCGCATATTCCCTGCTTCGCCTAAGACGTCTGATCATGGAGGTCCGCTCCTTTCCTTTCTAACCGCCCGTTCGGAAAGATCGGCTGCCGCCATGATACAGGGGGCAGCCGACCGTATGCTT
The DNA here is from genome assembly GCF_042683485.1 of Cohnella sp. GCM10020058. Classification (NCBI taxonomy): domain Bacteria; kingdom Bacillati; phylum Bacillota; class Bacilli; order Caryophanales; family Paenibacillaceae; genus Cohnella; species Cohnella sp. GCM10020058. The sequence goes on along the minus strand of NZ_JBHUJV010000009.1, from coordinate 381,588 downwards.
CCGTTAAGGTTTGACGGCTTTGTCGCGTCGTTCAACGAAGTTCTTGAGCATCGTGTCCGCATCCTGCTCATGGAACAGGAACAGCTCCAATTGTTCGTTGTAAGCGCTGTTCACCGAGTCGATCTGCGGTATCGGCTGGTCGCCGATCACGGTCTTGGCTTCGAAGAACGCGCCGCTTCCTTGCAGACCCGTAGCGGTAAGGAACGCTTCCTTCGTCTTGTCGTTGGAGTAAGCCGGCAGTACGCTGGCGTTCGCGATGACGGTCTCGCCCTCTTCGCCCGTAGCGTACCGGACGAACTTAAAGGCGGCATCCTGGTGCTCGCTGCGCGGGCTGATGCCCATGAACGTGCTCAATCCGCCGACCGTTGTCGGATCCTTCGCCCCTGCGGGCTGCGGCAGCATCGCCATGTCGAAGCCGATGTCCGTTTTGCCTGCGGCGATGTCCGCCTTGAGCATGTTGATCGTCCATTCGCCGTTGATCATCATGGCGACATTGCCGCTCTCGAATTGCTTGAGCCAATCGACGCTTTCCGCCTTCATCTGCTTATAGCTCATATGGGACTGGTCGGTATTGTAGAGGTTATCCAGATAGTTAAGCCAGTTCTTTACCTGGTCCAGGTTGTCGTCGAGTATCGTGCTTCCCTGCTGCAGCGCCTCCATCGGATACATAATCCAGTCGGCATAGAATCCGCCCCACTGCTTGTCCGCGCCCTCGCCCTTCGTCAGCTTCTTGGCCAGCTCCGCGTACGCTTCCCAGGTCATCTCCTTCGGATAATCGATTCCTTCCTTGTCGAAGATGGCCTTGTTGTAGAACAGCGCATAAGCGGAGGTCCGGTAAGGCAGCCCGTAATATTTGCCGCCCGTGAGCGTAGTGGTAATGTCCTGAAGCATCGGACCGTAAGCGCCGACGTCGATATTCGCTTGCTTGATCCGATCGCTGATGTCCAGCAGCTGCTGCTTGGAGGAATACAGTCCCAGACCGTTCGTGCCGTTCATGCTGTATACGTCGACCGCCGAACCGCTGGACAAGTTCAGCATCATCTTGGTATTGTACTCGTCGGAATCGTTGCTGATCGTATTCATATGAACCTGAACATCGCTGTTCTGCGCATTGAAAGCGTCGACAATCTTCTGCATGTAATCCGCTTCGTCCGTCCAGGTGTAGTACTCCAGCGTTACTTTTTCCTGTGCGGCGTCCGCGCCTTGCTCTTCGTTGTTGCCGTTCGAGCCGCAGCCGCTCACGACCGCCGCGAGCGTTACTGTCGACAGCAGTCCGGCGGACCAGGCCGATTTTCTCGTCTTTCTCATGCTAACCCCTCCTGATGCATTGGATGTGTCCATCTTAACGCCCTGCCGGAAACGGCATAAGGTTGAACTTTTATCAACGAATACGGCAAGGAAGGGTCGAAAAGCGGGTTGTAATGTATAGTTTAAAATAGAAATAGAGGCTTAGAAGCGTCGTGTCCGCCCTGCAAGGGGGATAAAACTTCAACCTTCACGGGAATGCGCCGCCGAATTAAAATAAACCGATTGGGAAACCCTACCGGTGTCTAACTCTAAAAGGACTGAGCGTCCATGTTCATTTTCTTCATGTTTCTGATGTTCATCGCGATCGCCGTTTTTTGTCTGACCCAGCAGAAATACACGCGGGCGACGCTCTTCATGCTCGGCATGGGCTTGTCTTTTTTGCTGGTCATCAGCTGCATTATTACTTATATGTCCAAGGACGCTTATTACTATTACAGCCTGTACGACTACTTCGGCGTGAGCCAGCGGGTCCAGAACAAGCTTATGTTTCTGCCGATCCCGCGTTATTCCCTGATCCGGATTTTAAATATTTCATCGATGGCGTTTTTGTATACGGGCGTATGCGCCGCCGTTTTCTTCGCCTTCCATCTTGCACGGAAACAAAGCCGTCTGATTTTGCTCCTTCTCGCCGTCCCCTGTACGATCCAGGTCGTCCTGTACGATCCGGTATTTTACGAGCGGCTATATCTACGGCTTTATCCCGGCACGATGAGTTCCCGGCAGATCGTCGACCTCTACGAGACGATTCACCGGATCACGGTCGTCGTCAATACGTTTTATATCGCCGCAGGCGTCTTTCTGCTGATCTATGCCTGGTTCGACGCGCCTAAAGTCCGTCAGATCCGGAGCAATATTCTGATGATCGCGATCAGCTGCATATCGCTGCAAGTGACCTATTACTACGTCAACTTCTGGGCGCCGGACATGCTCATCACGGTGTCGAAGGCAACGCGGTTTATTCGGTTCAAGCCGATATACCTGGTAGGCAACCCGTCCATGTACGCGCTGCTCCCCTATATTGCCGGCACTTGCCTGCTGGTCAGCCTGTACGGCATCTATACCTATGCGCGCATCCAGAATCGGATCAGAAACCAGGAAGCGGTCATCTCGCGCAACATCGATTCGGCGGTGCTGACCTCGCGGGTGTTCAGCCATTTCATGAAAAACGAACTGCTGGCGCTCATGGCGCAAACCGAGTTCCTCGAGGACATGTGCGCGCAGTCTCCGGATGTCGTGAAGGAGATTAAAGTCATCGAGCAGCGATGCCGCAATATTTATGACCGTCTCGATGCCGTTCACAAAGAAACGCTGAAGTCGAAGATGGAGCTGCAGCCCGTATCGCTCCAATCGCTCTTGGACAAGGCTCTGGCTGAGAAAGACGCGGAGCTGAAGCGGATAAACGTCCACTATGCCCCAAGTCCGCAGCAGCTGACGATTATGGCCGATCCTTATTACTTCTCGCAGGCGGTCGAGAATCTCCTGTCCAATGCGGCCGACGCCCTGCAGCATGTGCCGGAGAAGACCAGGCGGATCGATGTGGAGACGAACGTCAAAAACAAGTGGGCGGAGCTGATCGTCCGCGACAACGGAATCGGCATGACGGAAGCGCATATGGCGCAGATCTTCCAGCCGTTCTACTCTTCCAAGCCGACCGCTACGAACTGGGGAATGGGACTATCGCTGTGCCACGCCATCATCACGACGCACGGAGGCAAGATTACCGCCGCGAGCAAGGAAGGGGAGGGCAGCGCCTTCCGCATCGTCATGCCGTTGCTGCGGACTTCCAGAGACTAGGGGATGGATCGCATGGACGACGTCATCAAAGTGCTCATTATCGAAGACGACAGCCTCATCGCCAAACGCTATCAAATGATCCTGGGCAAGGATCCGGGGATCGATATCGTCGGCCGGGCCGCCAGCGGTTACGAAGGGACGATGCTGGCGGCACTGTACCGGCCGGACATCATTCTGATGGATATCGAGCTGGAGGACAAACAAGCCGGGCTGCGGGCCACAACGGAGATTCTGGCCTATATGCCCGACATTAAGATACTCATGCTCACCGTCTGCGAGACGGACGACATGGTGTTCCGCGCCTTCGAGTTGGGCGCGACCAATTACCTGCTGAAGAACATGCCGGCCGACGCCATATTGAGCGCTATCAAGGATGCGTATTGCGGCATGCCTTCGCTGCATGCCAACATCGCGGGAAAGATCACCCGGGAATTCAAGCGCATCAAAACGGTCGAGGACAGCCTGCTCCGCAACTTCCATTTCCTGACCCTCCTGACCCCGACGGAGCTCGAGGTGCTGGATCTACTGATGAAAGACTACAATCGCCAGGATATTTGCAAAATGCGTCATGTAGAGCCTTCGACGCTTAAATCCCAAATCCACAGCATTCTTAAAAAATTCGAAAAAGAGAGCGTCCAGGAGGTCATATCCATCCTTCGCGAGCTGCATATCCCGGAGATCCTGGCGCGACGCAACGGAAGCCTGCCGCTTAGAGAAGGACGAGGCGATCGGGCTTGAGGGAAATGATGCGTAATGATGCGTCCGTGACAATGGCCTCATCTTCAATACGATCGACGGCATGAAAAAGGCACCCTCGCGGGTGCCTCGACGTTCTGCGATTATATTTTCTTGAATTCGATCCACCCCAGCTGCAAGCCGGGCTTGACGGCTTCGAGCCGCAGTTCGTGCAGGCCGGCCTCCAGTTCGACCTTCGCCAGTTTGTGCAGCATCCAGGCGCCGCCGGTCCCGTTGGTCTGAACGGTCGCGAGCGGTTTGCCGTTCAGCGTCAGGTTGCTCGCGCTCTGCGCCAGCTCGGATTCGGCCGACATGGCGCTCGCGAACAGCCGATAGACGCCTGCTTGCTCCACCCGAATGAAGGCCGCACCTGCGGCGTCCGGCACGATTCGCGCGCCGTCGGCCAGCGGTTGGGCGCTTTGCGCTTGCTCCGTGGCAGGGGCGGCGAGCGCCGGGAATGCTTCAACCGTCTCTTGGGTGACTTTATCCCGAGCGCTGACCGGCGCGCGCAGGATGAAGCCGAGGATGTTCGCCGCGGACCGCTGGAGCTCGCCCCGCGTGAGCGTCCCGTCGGCCAGCGATTCGATCGTGTTGTCCCCGTAGGCGTTGGTCTCCGCCCCGTAGTTGCTGACGACCATATACAGATCGTTCTGGGCGCGCACCATCCAGTTCGTATATTTGCGATCCGGTGCTCCCCCGTTCGCGGCGTCGTTCATGACGGCCCACCAGTCCGTCATGACGATTCCCTCGAAGCCCCACTCGCCGCGCAGGATCGTCGTGTTCAGGTCATAATTCGATGCTGCCCAGTGCCCGTTGATCGGGTTGTAAGACGTCATGACCGAGTTGGCGCCGCCCTCCCGTACCGCGATCTCGAAGCCCTTCAGGTAAATCTCGCGCAGCGCGCGCTCCGACACGACGGCGTCGACCTTGCTCCGGTGCTTCTCCTGGTTGTTGCAGGCGAAGTGCTTGAGCGTGGCGTTCGAGCCGCCCTTCATGATGCCCCGCACGCAGGCCGCGGCGAAGGCGCCGGAGATGAGCGGATCCTCGGAAAAGTACTCGAAATTGCGCCCGTTCAGCGGGCTCCGCCGGATGTTGAGCCCCGGCCCGAGCAGCGTGTCGATCTCGTTGCGGACGAGCTCCCGGCCCTCCATGACGTACAGCTCCTCGACGAGCGCCGCGTTCCAGGTCGCCGCGAGCAGCGTCCCGATCGACACCTGCGTCGCCTTGTGCCCGCTGTCCATGCGAATGCCGGACGGCCCGTCCGACGTGGAGGCGACCGGAATGCCGTAGCCGAGCAGGCCGTCGGTCACCCCGCCGAAGGCCGAGGCCGTCCCCGGCGTGACCAACGGGCTGCTCATGCCTTCGCCCCGGACGAGCGCGGCCAGATCTTCGTCGCCGAGCTGTGCGACGAAGGCTTCCAGGCCCACCTTGCCGTCTCGGACGTCCTTCAGCTTGTAGCCGCGATCCCCGGTCTGCGCGATCGCTTGCGGGAGGCGGCTCTCAATGCGGTCCGCCAGCAAAATCTTGCGCTTCGGCGCGTCTTCGTACGCGAGCTCGTACGAGCCGTCCGCCCGCCGCGCCCCCGGCTTCATCCGCGAGAGGCTCGCCGTCGGCGCCATCGCTTCCTCGAGCTGCCGCACGACCCGAAGGGCGTCGACGACATAGCCGTCTTGTCCTTCGAAGGCGACGGCCGCCGCTTTTCTCACGCTGGTCCCCGCGTAGAAGCGATAGGTTCCCGCCTCCAGCACGTAGGCGGAGGCTTGGCCCGTGGCGCCTGCATCGTCATAGGCGGACATCGCGCGGATCGGGAAGCTGACGGTCAGGCGCTGCGACTCTCCCGGCTGCAGCAGCCCGGTCTTGGCGAAGGCCGCTAGCGCTCTCGCTGGACGCCCGAGCACGCCTTGCGGCGCCTCGACGTACACCTGCACGACCTCTTTGCCGGCGTAGACTGTTCCCGTATTCGTTACGACGACATCGATCGCAATGGCGGCTTCGCCTTCGGCATCGATCTGGCGGGCATCTTCCGCCGCGAGGCCGAACGTCGTATACGACAGTCCGTAACCGAACGCGAACTGCACGCGGTCCGGGCGGAACGTCTCGAAGTACCGGTAGCCGACGTAGATATCTTCCTGGTACAGGTTGGCGAGCTCGTTGCCGTAGTTGCGGGTGGACGGATAATCCTCGAGCGCATAAGCGATCGTGTCCGTCAGCTTGCCGCTCGGCGTCACGTCTCCGGCCAGCACGTCGGCGATTGCGTTGCCGCCCTCCATGCCGCCATGCCAGGCGTAGACGACGCCGGCAATCGGATGAACGTACGCTTCGTCGTCCAGCCAGCTCATGTCGACGATGTTGGATACGTTCAGCACAACGACGGTCTGTTCGAAATGCGCCGTCACCTGCCTGAGCATCGCGCGCTCGTCGTCCGTCAGCAGGTAGCTGCCCGGCTTGTCCGCATTGTCCTGGTCCTCGCCGGCCGTGCGTCCGATGACGACGATCGCCTTGTTCGAGACGCGCCTCGCTTCGGCTGCCAGCTCGTCCGTCAGCGGCATCTCGCGCTGATGCCAGGGCTCCGCCGCCCAGCCGCCACCGCCGTTGTCGAACGGATTCTGCTCGATCCACTTCTCGTAGACGGCCGCGAGCGCCTCGTTGACCGCGACGTTTTCCTTGACGCGAAGGCCGTCAAGCAGGTTCGTCGTATACGCCACATGAACGCTGCCGCCGGAGCCCGTACCGCTGCGATAATAGTTAGCCTGAATTCGCCCGAAAACGGAGACGTTATCCCCTTGCCGCAGGGGCAGCGCCTCGTTCTCGTTTCTTAGCAGCACCGCGCCTTCCGCAGCTACCGTGCGGCTGAACGCCGCGAAGCCCTCCAATGGAACGCCGATCATCGATGTCGTCATTTTCGTATCCTCCTCAGGATGGTATCTTGAAGCCCGAAGCCCACCCGTCCGTTTGGGGGCTCGCGTTTTAGCCTAGTTTGCTTTTCCGACCGATTCGCCTTCGACCAGCTGTACGTAGATCCGTTCCTGCTCGACCGGCCGGCCCTCGATCATTTTCAGCAGCTGTTCGGCGGCGAGCGCTCCCCACTTGCGTTTGGAGTAGTCGATCGTGGCCAGCCGGGGCTGCATGTACTGCGCGAGCTCGATATTGTCGTAGCCGACCACGTGCACGTCTTTTCCGATCTGCAGGGCGGTCTGCGTCCTTAAATAGTCGCACAGACCGATGGCCATCTCGTCGTTCAGGCAGAAGACGCCGACCTGACCCTCCCGGGCAGCCTCGGCGATCCGCGGTCCCGCGGCATAGCCGGACGCCTTGTCGAAGGCGCCCGGAATCTCCTCGAGGCTCGCCTCCGGCGCGCGTTCGACCGCCTGCCTGACCGCCCGCATCCGCTGCTGCGCGTCAAAGGCCGACTCGGGCCCGCCGACGGCGCAGATCCGGCTGAGTCCCTGACCTAGCAGATGCTCCACGGCCAGCGTCGCGCCCGCTTTGTTGTCGAGCAGCACCTGATTGACGTTGGGATGATCAAGCTCGCGGTCGAGGACGACCAGCTTGTGCCCGCGGTCCGCATAGCCGATCAGCTCCTCGTCGGCGAACGTCGCGTCGAGGATGATCGCCCCGTCGAACGCCCGCTCCGGGATCATCCGGTGCGACCGGCGGCCGCTGCAGACGATGAGGTCGTAGTCTCTGCGATTCAGCTCTTCTTTAAGACCGAACAGCAAGTCCCCGTAGAAGTGGCCGCTAAAATCCGTCAGGAAGACGCCGACGAGCATCGTCTCCCGTTTCTTCAGCATGCGGGCGGCCCGGTTGGGTACGTAGCCAAGCTCGTCCGCGATGGCCTGGATGCGATCCGCAGTCTCCTTTGTAATCCGGTCGCTGCCGTTCAGTGCGTACGATACCGTGGAGATCGAGACCCCCGCCGCGCTCGCGATATCCTTGATGCTGACCAAGCTTTTCCGCTCCTTTCCCCGAAGCTATGATTTGCAGAAGCAATAGATTGGAGAAGCTATAATTTACGAAAGTCACGAAACGAGAAATTCATTTTCTGCGAAACGTTTCAATTATGTGAAATCAGGCCGGAAAGCCGCTCGCAAAAGCCCTTTACCATTCGTCATTCTCTAAATTTATCTGAAATCGGCGCCGTAATCAACAGAAAATATAGGGTTTGACGCCTGCCGAAAGCGGAATTATACTATCCGTAGAAACGTTTCGATAAACCGTTATCATCCTAGAAAGAGGGTTATATAAAATCATGTCCCCAGAAAAGCTGCCCCTGCACGTCTACCTTGAACGGATGACGCTGGACGAGAAGATCGCCCAGCTGATCCAGCTTGCCGTCCCCTTCTTCGAGGGCGCTTCGGAGGCCGGCCTGATCACCGGTCCGATGGCTTCGCTCGGCATCGGCGAGGATACCGTGCATAACGCCGGATCCGTGCTCGGCATGGCCGGCGCGCAGGAGACGATCAACGTCCAGCGCAAGCATCTCGAGCGCAATCGCCTGGGCATTCCGCTCCTCATGATGGCCGACATCGTGCACGGCTTCAAGACGATTTTCCCCGTGCCGCTCGCCATCGGCTGCTCGTGGGACCTCGCGCTCGCGGAGCGCAGCGCGGAGATCGCCGCCAAGGAAGCGTCCGTGTCCGGCGTTCACGTCACGTACGCCCCGATGGTCGACCTCGTGCGCGATCCCCGATGGGGGCGGGTCATGGAGTCGACGGGCGAAGACCCGTATTTGAACGCGCTGTTCGCGAGAGCGTTCGTCCGCGGGTTCCAGGGCAACGACTTGTCGGGCGATCCGGACCGGGTCGCGGCCTGCGTCAAGCACTTCGCCGCCTACGGCGCAGCCGAGGCCGGACGCGACTACAACACCGTCGACCTGTCGGAGCGCCAGCTTCGCGAGTTCTACCTGCCCGCATATAAAGCTGCGCTCGACGAAGGCTGCGAGATGGTGATGACGTCGTTCAACACGGTCGACGGCGTTCCGGCCACCGGCAACGTGCCGCTCATGCGGAAGCTGCTGCGGGAGGAATGGGGCTTCGACGGCATCCTCATCTCCGACTGGGGCGCGGTCAAGGAGCTGATCGCCCACGGCATCGCCGAGGACGAGCGCGAAGCCGCGCTGAAGGCGATGAAGGCCGGCGTCGACATCGAAATGATGACTTCGTGCTACGCCAAGCATTTGTCCGAGCTCATCGAAGCCGGCGAAGTGGACGCGGCGCTGATCGACGAAGCGGTCATGCGCATCCTGCAGCTCAAGGACAAGCTCGGTCTGTTCGAAAATCCGTACCGCGCGGCCGATCCCGAGCGCGAGCGGGAAATCGTATTCAGCGACGAGCACCGCGCGGCTGCGCTGGAGCTGGCGCACAAGTCGTGCGTGCTGCTGAAAAACGACGGCGTCCTGCCGCTCTCGCCTGCGCGTAAGGTGGCGGTCATCGGTCCCTTCGCCCGCAATGGCGATCTGCTCGGGCCTTGGTCGTGGACCGGATCGCAGGACGCGGTCGTCCGCGTATCCGAAGCGATCCGAGCCAAGGCGGCGGCTCCGGGCGCGGTGACCGTCGCCGAAGGCTGCGGCATCGAGTCCGACTCGACCGAGGCGCAGCTGCTTGAGGTCGCGGCCGCTGCGCAGGACGCCGACGTCATCGTGCTCGCGCTCGGCGAGCACTCCGACATGAGCGGCGAAGCCGGCTGCCGGGCAGACATCCGCCTGCCGGAAGCGCAGCTTGCGCTGATCCGCCGCGTCAAGACGTTCGGCAAGCCGGTCGTGGCCGTGCTGTTCAACGGACGGCCGCTCGACCTGCACGGCGTCATCGACGAAGCGGATGCCGTGCTTGAGGCATGGTTCCCCGGCTCCGAAGGCGGCACGGCGGTGGCCGACCTGCTCTACGGCGACGCCAATCCGTCGGGCCGCCTGACGATGTCGTTCCCGCACAGCGTCGGCCAGGTGCCGGTGTATTACAACGCCTTCAACACGGGGCGTCCTCAAGGCGCGCCGGACGCGCAGGTCCGCTACGTGTCCCAGTACCTGGACATCCCGAACGAGCCGTTGCTGCCGTTCGGCTACGGCCTGGGCTACGCTTCTTTCGAATACAGCGAAGCCAAGCTGTCCGCGGACGTGATCACGCCGGATGCGCCGATCACGGTCACCGTGCGCGTCACCAACGCCGGTCCGGTACCCGGCGTCGAGACCGTCCAGCTCTACGTCCGTGACATCGCGGGCGAGGTCGTCCGGCCGGTCAAGGAGCTCAAGGGCTTCCGCCAAATCAAGCTGCAGCCGGGCGAGAGCGCCGAGATTGCGTTCGAGCTGAGCGAGAGCCAACTGCGGTATTACCACGCGGACCTCACGCTCTCAAGCGACGCCGGTGCGTTCCTCGCGAGTGTCGGCCCGAACAGCCGCGACGTCGCGTCGCTGCCGTTCAAGCTCGTCAAGTAAATAAAGGAAAGCCCTCGGAGCGCGCTTTGAGGGCTTTCCTTTGCAGAAATTATGGGCTACGCTGAAGTTTCGGGCCGGGAGTTGCTGCCTGCTTCGAGCCGACGGCTGAGCCGAAGCAGGCAGCAAGCGCGCTCGGTACCGCCAACCGATTGCCCCCGTACGGCGGGCAATCGGCGTAAAGCTGCAACACCCAACCGATCTCGGCCTTTGAGTAACATTTTCTTTATATGGTGCACAAGTGTGAGCGGTTACTTAAGAGCGGTAGTGTAGGCGTGGGTATGGCGCTGGATGGCGGGCTTTGCGGGGGAGAGGCTTTCGGCAGGCACAATCATTGTGCCAGGAAGATTATAGCGGAGCTTTCTTCCGCTATCGGCCCACCGCGGCGAGGATACTCGCCTCTTAGCGGAACTTTCTTCCGCTATCGGCCCAGCGCGGCGGGACTGCTCGCCTCTTAGCGGAACTCTCTTCCGCTATCGGCCCACCGCAGCGTGGCTGCGCACGTCTTAGCGGAACTCTCTTCCGCTATCGGCCCAGCGCGGCGGGACTGCTCGCCTCTTAGCGGAACTCTCTTCCGCTATCGGCCCACCGCGGCGGGATGAACAACATTTCATCACGCCGCACCGGCTCTGTCTGCTCGCAGCCCGCTGCGGCAGCCCCGCCGCCAGCCGCAGCAGCAAAAAAAAGCGCGCCCGGCTCCGCCGGACGCGCCTTTACTACCTGTTACTCTTTGACGGCGCCGATGACGATGCCTTTGACGAAGAAGCGCTGCAGGAACGGGTACACGATCAGGATCGGCAGCGCGCCGATGAAGATCTGGGACGCCCGCAGCGTGCGCTGGGACAGGCCCGCGATCGCGGCCGGGTCGAACTTGGTCATGTCCGCTTGCACGATGATTGTCTGCATAAAGCTGGCGAGCGGCAGCTTGGCTGCGTCCTTCATATAGATGAGGCCGTCGAAGTAAGCGTTCCAATGGCCGACCATCGTGAACAGCGACACCGTCGCCAGCGACGGCAAGGAGATCGGCAGATAAACGGACCAGAAGGTCCGCACGTGACCTGCGCCGTCGATGAACGCCGCCTCTTCGAGCTCCTTCGGCACGGAACGGAAGAAGTTGAGGAGCAGGATGATGTTGTAGACGGCGACCAGGCCCGGCAGGATGAGCGCGAACAGGTTATTGATCAGATGCAGCTTCAGGATCAAAATATAGCTTGGAATAAGCCCGCCCGGGAACAGCATCGTGACGACGAAAAACCACAGATACGCGTTGCGCGCGCGGAATACCCGCGTGTCCTTGGACAGCGCATACGCGGCGATCGCGTTCACGAGCATGCCGAGCGCCGTGCCGAGCACCGTCCGCTCGATGGAAATCCAGAGCGACTTGAGGAAGTTGGCGTTGCGGAACGTCTTCTCGTAAGCATCGAACGTCAGCCCCTTGGGCCAGAGCGTGACCAGCCCCGCGTTGGCCGCGGCGCTGGAGCTCAGGGATACCATCAGCAGGTGGAACATCGGCAGGAGGCAAAGGATCGCGATCGCGAGCAGCACCGTATTGTTGAATGCGCTGAACACGCGGTAAGACAGCGTTTTATGATACACGAGGCAACACCCCTTTCTAGAAAATCCGGTATCCTGCAAACTTATAGGCAAGCCGGTACGAGAACACGATAAGGATGAGACTGATCACCGACTTGAAGAAGCCGACGGCCGTCGCGAAGCTGAATTGTCCGCCCAGGAGGCCTTCGCGGTAGACGAACGTGTCGATGATGTCGCCTTGCTGATAGATCATCGGGCTGTACAAGTTAAACACCTGGTCGAAGTTGGCGTTCAGGACGTTACCCATCGCCAGCGTCGCGACGACGATGAGGATCGGCAGCAGCGACGGCACGGTGATGTTGAGCGTCTGCTTCCAACGGGAAGCGCCGTCGACCTCGGCTGCCTCATACAGTGCCGGGCTGATGCTGGACAGCGCCGCGAGGAAGATGATCGTGTTGAAGCCGAACTCTTTCCACACGTCGCTCACGATGATCGTGATGCGGAACCACGTGCCGTCGCCGAGGAAGAAGATCGGCTTGATGCCGAAAGCGTTCGTCAGCAACTGATTGACGATACCCGTCTGGCCGAGCACGTCGATCAGAATGCCCGACAGCGTGACCCAGGACAGGAAGTGAGGCAAATAAACGAACGTCTGGATCGAACGCTTGAGCCCCATTTTGCGCACCTCATTCAGCAGCAGCGCGAACAGGAACGGCACGATCAGGTTCAGGACAACCTTCGAGCAGGCGAACAGCAGCGTGTTGCCGATGATCTTGACGAAGTAATCGTTGGTGAACATGTAGTGGAAATGCTTGAACCCGACCCACGGCGAGTGGGCGAACCCGAGCCTGGCCTTGTAGTCCTGGAATGCCATGACGTTCCCCAACATCGGGACGTAGGAAAAAATAAGAACGAGCAGGACGGCCGGCAGCACCATGAAGTGAAGCGTCCACGGTTGCTTGTAGCCGCGTTTTCTGTCCTTGAGCTCGCGCGCTGCGGATTTGGATGTATTTGCTTCCATAGCTCTCCCCCGTTTGCGGATCGATTGATGGGCACAGAGCGAACCCTTGTTAAGCCATAGTAGCAACCGGAAAGGCCTTACAACTATAAGACATTGTTAGGATCGATAGGGTTTTGTTAAGCAATTGGAGCCGAGGGGGAACGCGCGTATGCGCTGGAATATGGATGTCGGGCCTGCGATGAAGGGCGGGCCGCTGAAAATGAGCATGTTCGCCAAATACACGGGACTGATCGTCGCCCTGTTTATTCCGATCGGCATCGTGTTCGCCTACGCCAACAACGTCGCGAACCGCGTCATCGGCACGGAGATGCGGGCCTCGAACATCAGTCAGCTGTCGTTCCTCTCGAGCCAGATCGACTCGCGAATCAACCAGACGATGGACTTCGTCTTCACATTTTCCAAGGATCCGAACGTCCAGAAGTTCAACGGGCTCGGCGTTTGGGACGACCAGTACGACCGGATGCAGACGAAGTACATGCTGCAGGAGAAAATGGAGCTGCAGTCCGGCATCGTGACGATCTGGCCGGTCGAGTTCACGGTGTATTCGCAGGTGCACAAGGAAGCCGTGACCAACTCGAGCACGGACGCCCCGTACGACGAAGCGTATCTGGCGCGCAACCTGTCGGGCAATTGGATTTACGACGATCAGGCGCCGGCTTCGGGGCAGGCGAAGGCTTTTCGTTGGCTTTATACCGATTCGTTCGGACAGCAGAACAAGCTGACTGGAAGCAATCTGGTCGTACAAGCGAGCTTCGGTCGGGAAAACATACAGAATATGCTGGACACGTACAAGGAAGGCGGTCAGGGGGATCCGTTGTTCTACTATAAGGGCCGCGCCCCGATCCCCAATCGTACGTCGTCCGCCAAGCTTGCCACGGAGGTCCGATCTTACCTGGACGGGCTGAGCCTGGGCGACACGATGCAGCAGACGATCCGCCTGGACGGAGACAGCTATCTGGTCAGCCTCGTGAAGTCCCCGCTGCTCGGCGGCTATCTCGTCGACATCGCGCCGCTCGACCAGGTCCTGGGCCCGATCTCGTCGAGCCGCAACCTTTTTTACCTGTCGATGCTGCTGTTGTTCCTGTTCGGCACCTTTATCTCGGTTCTGCTCTACAGGGATGTGCAGCGTCCGATCGTAAAGCTCATCGGCGGCCTCAAAAGGGTCCAGCGGGGCGACTTCTCGGCGCGCATCGATGCCAAGGCGAACGGCGAGTTCACGTTCCTGTTCTACCGGTTCAACGATATGTCGCGGCAGATCGAGGGTCTCATCGAGAACGTGCTGCAGGAGCGGATGCGCGCCCAGGAAGCGACGATGAAGCAGCTGCAGGCGCAGATCAACCCGCATTTCCTGTACAACTGCCTCGGCTACATGATCAACATGGCGCAGATGAAGGAGAACGACGCCGTCGTCGCGATGGGGTACAACCTCAGTGCCTATTACCGATACATCACGCGGATGGAAAAGGAAACGGCTAGCCTCGCGGAGGAAATGAAGCTGATCGTGAACTATCTGGACATCCAGAAGCTGCGCAACGGCCGGATTCACTACACGATCGACGTGCCGGAGGAGATGCTGGCCCAGCAGGTGCCGCGCCTGATGCTGCAGCCCCTTGTCGAAAATGCCGTCATCCACGGCGTCGGCAAATCGTTCGCCTCGGGCGAGATTCGCATCCGCGGGGAAATGTCGGACGGCCTCTGCCGCATCTTCGTCGACGACGACGGACCGGGCATGGATCCGGAGCGCCAAGCCCTGTTGAACCAGCAGCTGACGGGCCCGCTCGAGGAAGACATGGGCGCAGGCCTGTGGAATACGAACCAGCGCATCGTCCAGTGCTTCGGCAAGCGATCGAGCCTTCACTTTACGCAATCGGAACTTGGCGGCGTCCGCTCGGAGATCGTCTGGGAGATGCCGAAGCCAGCGCCATGACTCATATCCCAGGGAACCGGACAAGGAGTGCTATCATATGCAATTGCTCATCGTAGACGACGAAGCGCACTGGGTGGACAATCTGTCCATGCATAAGCCCTGGCACACGCTCGGCATCGAGCAAGTCCACAAGGCGTATTCCGCGCGCGAGGCGCTCCAGATTATCGATACGCACCCGATCGACATCGTCATCTCGGACATTATCATGCCCGAAATGACCGGCGTCGAGCTCATCGGGAAAATTAGGGAGTATGACAAGCGGATCAAGTGCATCATCCTGTCCGGGCATGCGGACTTCGATTATGCCAAGGAAGCCGTCCGCAACCATGCGGTCGACTATCTGCTCAAGCCGCCGACCGACGAGGAGCTGTTCGGCGCCGTCCGTACGGCGATCGAGCAGCTGAACGCGGAATGGGAACGGGTCAGCTCGATGGAGCGGACGCAGTTCGCCCTGCGCGAGAATTTGCCGATGCTGCGCGGCCAGCTGCTGCTGGGCGCCATCCGGGGTGAGCGCATATCTGCCGAGGAGTGGACGCGCAAGCTGGACACCTATGGACTGCCGTTCCGCGACGGGAACTGCGCGCTCGCGCTCGTGCGCCTGGAGGACGAGTT
Organism: Cohnella sp. GCM10020058; assembly: GCF_042683485.1. Taxonomy (NCBI): domain Bacteria; kingdom Bacillati; phylum Bacillota; class Bacilli; order Caryophanales; family Paenibacillaceae; genus Cohnella; species Cohnella sp. GCM10020058. The sequence goes on along the minus strand of NZ_JBHUJV010000009.1, from coordinate 366,234 downwards.
CGATCCCTACCGGAACAACGGCCAGCATCTGCTCGAGTATGCGATCACCAATATTGCGGAGGAAATCTTCGGCGAGTTCATGGAGGTATGGAGCGTCAAGGAGGAACACGGCTATCTGGCGTTTCTGCTGCAGCTGAAGCAGGGCGCGGCCGTGGACCGGCCCGACCTGCTGCTCGAGAACCTGGCCATGCAGGTGCAAGCCAAGGTGAAGCAGTATCTGAAGGGCTCGCTGTCCGTCGTCATTACGGAGCCCTTCAGCTTCCCGGGCGAGCTCGCGGAGCAATACCGCCAGGCGTCCTCGTACTTCCGCCGGATCGTCGGCGACGAGCGCGAGTTTGTTATGAAGGTCGACCCGGCGGAACGGCCGGCCTCGCTCGAGGCGCTTGAGATGCTGCATCGGCCGCCGGTCCTCCTCCATCTCCTCGAAGCCGGGAGATGGGACGCCGCGGGGGAGAAGCTAGCCGCCGTATTCTCAGAGCTGGAGGACAAAGGCTCCGAATCCTGGGAACACTGCATGGAGGTCGGCTTCGCGATCTCGTCCGCCTTCATGCATCTGGCGCACCGCGGCGGCAAGACGCTGGCCGGCCTGCTCGGCGGAGACGGCGAGCTGCCGCAGCTGGGGGAGACGTTCGCCTCCATCGGCAAGCTGCGGAGGTGGTCGCTCGCGGCGCTCGCCCGGCTGCGCGAGGGCGCGGCCGACGACGCCCATGACGCGCGCTCGCACTACGTGCAGAAGATTCAGGCCTACGTGGACGCGAATCTTCACCTCGACGTCTCGCTGCGCGCGCTCGCGGATCACGTCAATTTGCATCCGACGCATTTGTCCAAGATCTACAAGCTCGAGACCGGCGAGGGCATCAGCGATTATGTCGCCGCACTGCGCATGAGCCGCGCCTGCCACCTGCTCAAGTCGACGGACAGGAAGGTCTACGAGATCAGCACGGAGATCGGCTATCTGGATCCCGCGTACTTCATCAAGGTGTTCAAGCGGCAGTTCGACGTCACGCCGCAGGAATACAGGGAGCGTCATTGAAACGTTTCGCCAACAGCCTAACAGAGTCCTACGAAAACTAATATCGCCATATGGAAGCCCTCCCCTAACGATTGGTACAGTTAACACATGCAGTCATCACGACATAGTGGGGGATAAAATATGGGTAAATTCAAGAAGTCCTGGCTCGTGCCCGCGGCCATGTCGGTCGCCATGCTGGCCGGCTGCTCGAGCAACGGGAACGGCAACAGCGCGGCAAGCCCGTCCGGCGCGGCATCGGGCGCCAGCGCAACCGCATCGTCCGAGCAATCCGTAGCGGACAAGGCTTTTGCAGCAGGCAAGTACGATCCGGCGATCGAGATCAGCACGATCCTCATGCCGACGACGTACTCGAACGGCGACACCAAAGAGAACAACGTTCACGACCGTTGGATGCTCGACACGCTCGGCCTCAAGCTAAGCAAGGATACGTGGTATCCTGCCGGCAGCGACCAATATAAGCAGCAATTGCAGCTCGCCCTGACCTCCGGAGAGAAGCTGCCCGACTTCATCATGGTGCCGACCGACTCGGTACTGACCAACCAGCTGATCGACTCCGGCGAATTTATGCCGATCGACGAGCTTTTCGACAAGTACGCCAACAAGATCTGGAAAGACCACGCCGCTCAGCACCCTGAGCTGTGGTATCCGTTCACCAAGGACGGCAAGCACTGGAACCTGCCGATCCTCGAGTATACCGACAACGACGACACGCTGCTCTGGCTGCGCGAGGACTGGATGGAAAAGCTCAACCTTCAAGCGCCGAAGACGATTGCGGATCTCGAGAACATCATGGATAAGTTCAAGAACCAGAACCCCGACGGCCTGGCGCCGAAGGACGTCTACCCGCTCGCCATCTCGCTCAAGAACAACACGAACACGTGGATGGGCGGCCTCGACTGGCTGTTCGGCGCGTACGGCACGATCGAAGAGCAGTGGAACAAGGACGCGGACGGCAATCTCGAGTACGGCTCCGTGAACCCGGGCGCGAAGCAAGCGCTGGCGAAGCTGCAAGAGTGGATGAAGAAGGGCTACATTCACCCGGATACCGCACTGTGGGACGAAGGCAAGTCCGCCGAGATCTGGACCAAGGGCAATGCCGGCGTGCTGCCTGGAGCGAACTGGGTGCCGGACTGGCCGGCGCCGGACCTGCTCAAGAACGTGGCAGGCGCGAAGTACAAGGCTTATCCGGTACCTGCGGGTCCGGACGGCAAGATCGGCACCAAGTGGCAGAACTCCGGCGTCAACAGCAGCTTCATGGTCAACAAGAACGCCGCGCATCCTGAAGCGATTCTGCTGTACTACAACTACATGCTGGACAATCTGGCCAACCCGCCTGCAGGCAGCCCGTACGAGCACGGCTTCGCCAAAGGCTACGACTGGGATATCGTCGACGGCCAGCCGACCAGCGACTCGGCCAAAATCAAGAACTATAACGACAAGTTCCCGTTCATCACCGGCCCGGCGCGCATTCCGGACCTGTACATGAAGACCCTCGTCAAGCTCGCCGACGGCGCCACGCCGGAGACGCCTTACGAGAAGCAGCAAGCCGAGTCCCGCAAGCCGGAAAACTGGTACGCAGCGAAGGTCGTCATGTCGCAGATCGACGTCCGCAAGCAGAACTACTTCACCGGCGCCGCGACGCCGACCATGATCTCCAAGTGGAATCTTCTGCGTCAATCCGAGCTCGAGACGTTCAACAAGATCATCTACGGCAAGCTGCCGATCGACGCGTTCGACACCTTCGTCACCAGCTGGAAGGCGAACGGCGGCGAACAAGTCACCAAGGAAGTCAACGATTGGTTCAAGTCGGTATCGCAATAAGGCGGATCGGCGTGAAAAGCAGGACGGCACGAGAGCAATCTCGCGGCCGTCCTTTTTTACGTTCGAAAAATGGCGAAAATGCGCGAATAAAACCGGATAACGATATATCATTTTGCCAAAATATATTATAATTTTTAAGGTGCATCCAATATTTTCATAGGTTACATGGCTGGCCAAGGCATTGACTGAAAGGAAGTGCAAGCGGTTAATCAGCGCTAGATACAGCATTCAGGCCAATTTAAGCTGGGAGACGATGCGAAGCAGATGGGTTATTCAACATGGAAAAAGACATCAAAACGTATGCTGCGGATGTCCGTTATGTTTTTGGTCTGCACGGTTGTTTACGCCTCGCTGATCGGAAATTTCGGGACCAGAATTTATGCAGAATCCGCTCCGCCGTCGTTTGACGAACAGCCTCAAGATGCAACGATCAATGCGGGCCAGGACACTTCCTTTACCGCATTGGTGAGCAATTCTGGCACTCTTCAATGGCAAGTGGATACGGGCTCAGGCGCCGGCTTTGAGGATATTGACGACGCAGCGCCTTACGGCGGCGTGAATTCGGAAACGTTGTCCATTACCGCCGCGACGATCGGCATGAGCGGCTATAAGTACCGGCTTGTGGCGAGCAATGATGTGTCTACAGTAGAATCGGACGCCGCGACCCTGACCGTAAATTCGGCGGATGATGCCCCGCAGCCTACGATTACCTTGCAGCCGGCCGACCATACGATGAATGTTGGCGATCATGCCAGCATCACGCTGGAAGTCAAGGCGCAAGTTAGCGGGGACGGGGGTTTAACCTATCAGTGGTACAGAAGCGACCCTGTCAATGGCATCTTCGCGCTTTCGGGCAAGATAGACGCTTCACTGACAGTGCCTACGACGAGTGCCAGCGAAAATTACTATTATGTCGTCGTCACCAACAAGGACACATCGGTTCCGGGTAACCAGACCGCATCGGTGACCAGCCGTACGGCCAAAGTCAAAGTAAACGCGCTGGCGGGGGCGGCGACGCCTAAAATCGACACCCAGCCGACAGCCGATACGGTGATCGACCAGAACGACAGCGTGGTTTTGCACGTAGAAGCCAGCTTGAACGCGGGCGACAGCGGTACGTTAAGCTACCAGTGGTACAGGAGCGATAGCGCCAGCGCCGATAGCAGCGTACAACTCGGCGGGAAGACCAGCGACTCGTTTACCGTACCGACCGGGGGTTCCGGCGTATTTTATTATTTTGTCGTCGTGACGAATACGGACAATTCGGCTCCTGGCGACAAAACCGCATCGGTCGCCAGCGCGGTAGCCAAGGTCACGGTGAACGCGTTGGCCAACGCTGCGCCGCCAACCATCGGTACGCAGCCGGCAGACGATACCGTCAATGTCGGCGACAGCGTCATCCTTCACGTAGCCGCGAGCGGCTCAGGCTCGTTAAGCTACCAATGGTATCGAAACGATAGCGACAGCAACGCCGGAGGCTTCCAGCTGGCGAACGCAATCGGCAACTCGTTTACCGTACCTACAGGATCCGCAGGCGTGAATTATTATTACGTTATCGTCACCAATACAGACGACTCGGTGGCGGGTACAAACACCGCGTCGGTCGCCAGTACCGCAGCCAAAGTAACGGTGAAGGCATTGGACAATGCTACGCCGCCTACCATCGGTACGCAGCCGGCAGATGAATCGGTTGATGCCGGCGACAGCGTCGTCCTGCACGTAGTCGCAAGCGGCACGGGCTCGTTAAGCTACCAGTGGTACAGAAACGATAGCAACAGCAACACTGGAGGCTTCCCGCTAAACGGCGCGGTCGGCGACTCGTATACCGTGCCGACTGGAGCCGCAGGCGTCAATTATTATTATGTCGTCGTCACTAACGCCGACAGCTCGGTGGCGGGCACGCAAACCGCATCGGTCGCCAGCAGAGCGGCCAAAGTAACGGTGAACGGGCTGGATGATGCCGAATTACCGATCATCGGCACGGAGCCGGCAGACGATACGGTAGACGAAGGCGGCAGCGTCACCTTGCATGTAGCTGCTGCCTTGATCGGAAGCGGCCAGCTGAGCTATCAGTGGTACAGAAACGATAGCGACAGCACCATCGGCAGCTCGCAGATTATGAATGCGACCGGCACCTCGCTTACCGTGCCGACAGCGGCTGCAGGCGTAACGTATTATTACGCCGTCGTGACGAATACTGACCTTAATGCACCAGGCAACAAGACCGTATCGGCCGCCAGCCGTATCGCCAAAGTAACGGTGAATGCGCTGGAAAATGCCCAGGCACCCGTCATCGACACCCAGACGGCTTCTGATCAGACGGTAAATGAGGGAGACGTGCTCACGCTGAACGTGACGGCTCGCTCCACCGATGGCGGAACGCTGACTTACCAGTGGTATCGGGTAGACGACGAATTCGGCAACGTAGCAGTCAACCAGGCAACGAATGCTAATTTTAACGCACATTCTGCGGTGGCTCCCGGACATGCCTTTGAAGTGTATTATTATTATCCGGTCGTGACGAATACGAACAATGACGTTCCCGGTATCACGTATGCTTCGGCGACCGGCGAAGTCATTAAAGTAACGGTGTACGCGAACGCGGAAAAACCCGTTTTCCTCACGCACCCGAAGAAACAGACGGTGAATGAGGGCGGCAGCGTAACGCTGAAAGTGGAGGCAACCGTACCGGTCACCGGCGTATTAACCTACCAGTGGTACCGCAACACGACAAACAGCACGACGGACGGCACGCTCATCCCGGGCGCGACCGACGGCGAATACGCGGTACCGACGGACAGCGTCGGCGTCACGTATTATTATGCGGTAGCTACGAACACGGATCCTACGGCTCTGGGCTACAGGGTCGTCTCGGCGACCAGCGGCATAGCCAAAGTGACGGTAAAAGCGCTCACGTACAGCATTACTCCCATCGCCGATCAGACCGCAACCGAGCTGGTCCAAGGCTACGCCTCCGGGACGCAGCAGACCCGTACGGTTGAGATTGCCAATACCGGCACCGGCCGGTTGGCGAACCTCGCCGTATCGCTGAGCGGGGAAAGCGCAGAAGATTTTATCCTCACGCAGCCCGCCTCGACGCTGGAGAGCGGCGCACCCGCTGCCAGCTTCACGATTGTGGCGAAAGACGGCTTGGCCGCGGGAACGTACACGGCTACGGTCACGATCAAGGCCGAGCATTTGGCGGACGTGACGTTTACGGTGAAACAGGTCATCCATGAACCGGCGCTCACGTACAGCGTTGCTCCGATTGCGGATCAGACCGCAACCGAGCTGGTCCAAGGCTACGCCTCCGGGACGCAGCAGACCCGTACGGTCGAGATTGCCAATACCGGCACCGGCCGGTTGGCGAACGTCGCAGTATCGCTGAGCGGGGAAAGCGCAGAAGATTTTATCCTCACGCAGCCCGCCTCGACGCTGGAGAGCGGCGCACCCGCTGCCAGCTTCACGATTGCAGCGAAAGACGGCTTGGCCGCGGGAACGTACACGGCTACGCTCACGATCAAGGCCGAGCATTTGGCGGACGTGACGTTTACGGTGAAACAGGTCGTCCATGAACCGGCGCTCACGTACAGCGTTGCTCCGATTGCGAATCAGACCGCAACCGAGCTGGTCCAAGGCTACGCCTCCGGGACGCAGCAGACCCGTACGGTCGAGATTGCCAATACCGGCACCGGCCGGTTGGCGAACCTCGCAGTATCGCTGAGCGGCGAAGGCGCCGAAGATTTTGTCCTCACGCAGCCGTCCTCGACGCTGGAGAGCGGTGCACCCGCTGCCAGCTTCACGATTGCAGCGAAAGACGGCTTGGCCGCGGGAACGTACACGGCTACGGTCACGATCAAGGCCGAGCATTTGGCGGACGTGACGTTTACGGTGAAACAGGTCGTCCATGAACCGGCGCTCACGTACAGCGTTGCTCCGATTGCGGATCAGACCGCAACCGAGCTGGTCCAAGGCTACGCCTCCGGGACGCAGCAGACCCGTACGGTCGAGATTGCCAATACCGGCACCGGCCGGCTGGCGAACCTCGCAGTATCGCTGAGCGGCGAAGGCGCCGAAGATTTTGTCCTCACGCAGCCGTCCTCGACGCTGGAAAGCGGTGCGCCCGCTGCCAGCTTCACGATTGTGGCGAAAGACGGCTTGGCCGCGGGAACGTACACGGCTACGGTCACAATTAAGGCCGAGCATTTGGCGGACGTGACGTTTACGGTGACCCAAGTCGTCAAGGCTCCGGAGGCCGTGTATACGGGGAACGGACAACCCGCTTCGACAAGCATCGAAGTGTTGGTAAACGGCAAAGCCGTGTATGCGGGCACTGCGACCACAAGCCAAATCGACGGGCGAACGGTCACTACCGTGACCCTGGATCCGCAGAAGCTCGCCGAGAGGTTGGCAGCTGAAGGCACGGGCGCTGTAATTACGATTCCGGTCGCTGGCGCATCGGATCGCGTCGTAGTAGCGCTCGACGGTCAAGCCATTCAAAATCTGGAGCAGAAGCGCGCTGTAATCGAACTTCAGGCCAAAAACGCCGTTTACAGCCTGCCGGTTCAACAATTGAACTTCAGCTCCGCAATCGCGCAACTAGGCACGAATATCGATCTGCGGGACGTTAAAATCCAGATCGAGATCTCCTCGCCGACGGCTGACGTGGCCAAGATTGTCGAGAACGCGGCGGCCCGCGGCAGCTTCTCGTTGGTCGTACCGCCGATCACCTTCACAGTCAAGCTCGCCTATGGCGATAAGACCGTCGAAGTCACGAAGTTCAACACCTACGTCGAACGTAAAATTGCCCTGCCTGAGGGCACCGACCGTTCCAAGATTACCACGGGCATCATCGTGGAGCCGGACGGAACGGTGCGTCACGTACCGAGCAAAGTAACGACGATCGACGGCAAGGATTATGTCGCGATCAACAGCCTGACCAACAGTACCTATGCAGTCGTATGGAACCCGCTTCAGTTCAGCGACGTCGCTTCCCACTGGGCTAAAGACAGCGTGAACGACATGGGATCGCGCATGGTCATCGGGGGCACGGGCGACGGCTTGTTCAGTCCGGATCGCGACATCACCCGCGCCGAATTCGCGGCGATCATCGTTCGCGGGCTGGGGCTCAAGCTGGAGGATGGCGCGACGCCGTTCTCGGATGCTGGCGCATCGGGCGGATACAGCAGCGCGATCGGCACCGCTTATGCGTACCATTTGATCAGCGGCTTCGAAGACGGCACCTTCCGTCCGGATGCCAAGATCACGCGGGAACAAGCGATGACGATTATCGCCAAGGCGATGAAGGTAACGGGCCTTAACAGGGATCCAGGTGCCGTGGTTACCGAAGATGCATTGCTGCCGTTTGCAGATGCCGCCACCGTTGCGCCGTGGGCGATCGACAGCGTCGCCAGCAACGTCCAGGCGGGGCTGGTTAAGGGCAGAACCCTCACTAGACTGGATCCGAAGGCTTATATCACCAGAGCCGAGGTTGCCGCAATCGTGCAGCGACTGCTTCAAAAGTCCGATCTAATCTAAAACATTCTCGAACATGGGGCTGCCCCCAAGTCATATCCTTTGACTTGGGGGCGGCCTCTTTACTTTTGCGCGGTTCTCTAGGTCAACGCAACGCATCTAGCGGATCCGTGCACGGGTCAACTGTTAATCAAAGTCAACACGCTTCGGCGCAGGGAAAGCACTTCGGCGCACGCTCGCGATTCCGGCGATCAAGCGCTGCCCGAGGAAAGCACTTCGGCGCACACACGCGACTCCGACGGCCAAGTACTGCTCACGGAAAGCACTTCGGCGCATGCAGGGGACTCCGGCACTCCGCCGCAGCAGCGAATCCCCCTAAACAAGCTAAGATTTCGCGCAAAATGTGCAGCTTTGCGGCTATTCGGAAACTGACAAGTCCGGTAGGCTCAGGGATGAACGCATCCCTTCGTTGCAAAGGAGCTATACTACCCATGAACGCCATCCAAGCGCGAATCGAAGCCCTGCGGCAATACGCGCCCTCCATCGCCGCACCGGACGACCTTGAAGCCTTCTGGGCGCGCGCATGTCGGGAGGCCGACGCATCGGCCGCCTATTCCGCGATCCAGCCCGCCGCCTCCCCCTTCCGGCAAGCGCAAGTGTTCAACGTGGTCTATGCCGGCGCAGCCGGCACGCCTGTCCATGCCTGGTTCCTGCTGCCGCCGGATCCGCTGCAGCAGCCTGTTCCCTGCGTCGTCGTGTTCCACGGCTACTCCCTATCCAGAGGCCAGCCTGAGGACCATGCGGCCTGGTTGCTCATGGGCTATGCCGTACTCGCCGTCGACGTGCGCGGACAAGGCGGCGATACGGGCAACGGGCTGCCGCAGACGTGCGGTATGGCCAAAGGCTGGATCACGCAGGGCATTCTCGATCCGGAGCGCTCCTACTACCGGGCGATCGCGATCGACGCCCTGCGCGCCGTCCGCTGCGCGATGGCGCTGCCCGAGGTCGATCCCGCGCGCGTATTCGCCTTCGGCGCGAGCCAGGGCGGCGGACTGGCGCTGCTTGCGGCCGCGCTCGCTCCCGGACTGCGGGCGGCGATCGCGCATGTGCCGAACATGTGCCATATGGATCTCGGCATCATGCAGTCGGTCGGCTCGATCTCCGAGGCAGCGGACTTCGCGGCACGGTTTCCGGACCGCCTGAACGACGTGCTCCGCACCCTCGGCTACTTCGACATCGCGAATCTGGCGGACCGCATCGCGCTGCCCGTGAACGTCACGGTCGGGCTGAAAGACAACACCTGCCTGCCCGAGACGATCTTCGCCGCCTACAACCGGATCGCCTCCCCTGCCAAGTCGATCGAGGTCCACCCGTTCATGGGACACGCGATGCCGCCAGGATATTACGCGGCTGCTCACGCTTTTTACTCGCGATTGTCACGATCGTTCGCCGTTCTTCGGGAGCTTGCAGACGATCCAGACGATCGGATTTCTATGCGACCCAGCCCCTCCAAAACACCTTTGACGAGCGCGGATTTGGCGACGTAGATCGGAAACGAGTAAACGTGCTGCCAATGGAGCATTTCGTATACGTTAATCCATATGCTGATGGGCTCTAAGACGAATGCGAATACCGCGCCCATGATCGTTTCCGCGATCAAAAATGACCGCCACTTGGGGAAATATTGATAAACCAGCATGTGCATAATAGGCAACAACCCGAGGTCGACCTCCGACAGCTCGGGCAACAATCGAAAAAGCTTTTGCGGGTAGATCCACAAGTTCAGCTCATAACCGATATGATCCAATAAAAAGACGAGGTAGCCGATCGAGACCCCGAATAGCAAAATATCCTTGAGTCTCGCTTTATCGACGATTTTCCACCAGACGATCCAGGGAAGGACGAACGCTGCCAGCAACAGCCACCATTGCGGCGCGAACAGATCGTAGTGCAGCCAATAATCCTGTCTGACTTCGGTCAGTTTATGATGGATATCCTTCATTTCCTCGAGCATGGAATCCCTCGACATACGGGTTCGACCTCCCTCAGGTAGGCCTATCCTGGCTATTGTTGCCTACAAAGGAATTGCTATGCGCGCAACAGCGCGGACGCAGGCTTAACCGTGCAGGATACCGCCGAAAACGATAGCTTTCCACCGTCGTATCCGCCGCTCGGCCGATGCTATAATGCCGATTAACGCGGATGGAAGCCGACGGAAAGAGGGGAATCACGATGACCAATCGCATGCCGCCGACGGAAACGGCGGACTGGCGTACCTGGACGCCACACGAGGCGCTGGCGCCCGAATTCAACAGGGAATTGCGGGACGGCGTGACTGTGACGCAAGAGACATCCGGGATCTCGGCGGCACCTACGGGAACCTGAACTACCTGCGGTCAGCCGGCTTCCGGATCAAGGCCGCCGGCTCGGCCGGCATGGAGTACTGGGTCGACGACTTCAGCATCAAGCCTGCTGTAACGCCGTAATTCGATTGTCCGGTACGCCGAATTGCTGAAGGGCGGTTAATTCCAGGCTCCTAATTCTAGGCATGCTCACTGACACGCGGAATTAGCTGCTAAAAGGCCGTTAATTCCCGTTAGGCTCACTGACGCGCGGAATTAGCTGCTGAAAGGCAGTTAATTCCCGTTATGCTCACTGACACGCGGAATTAACTGCTGAAAGGCAGTTAATCCTGCCACCAGCGGCTGAAATGCAGAGAATCCGTCGCGATAACTGCTTTTGGACAACTATTTTGCGGTATAGGGCACGTATGGGGCGAAATAGATGCCTTTTGGACATTATTCCAGCGGCGGAGCGACGCCAAGCATCGAATGTTCGCGCCGTCCGGCAATAGGAAAGGGAGGTCGGCAACCTGCCGGCCTCCCTTTCCTATTGCTTGCTATTTGGCCGACAATACCGCGCACACGGGATAGTGATCCGAAGGATACCGCCCCTCGTACCGGTCGCGATCCACTTCGATCCGGCTCACGGCGACATTCGGCGATACGAAGATATAATCGATGGGCTCCCCCGCCTCGCCGCCCCGAAAGTCATGGAACGTCGCGCCGGCCGACTCGGCTCCGCCCCCGCCAACCAGCGCCGAATAGCCGTTCACGTACCCCGCCTGCTCCAGTCCGCATACCACAGCATGCCCCGGACCGACGTTGAAGTCGCCCGTCAGCACGACCGGCGCCTCCGACCGCGCCCGCAGCGCTCCGATCCGATCCAGGATCAGCGACATCCCGTTCACCTGCGCCGGCTCGCTGACATGGTCGAGATGCGTGTTGAACACCGTTAGCCCGTCCTCTTTTCCGCTTTCGTTCGCAGTGCCGACGAGCCTCGCCCACGTACACATTCGCGGATAATCCGCGCCCCAGCCCAACTCGCCAAGCCGCTCCGGCGTCTCCGACAGCCCGAAGCTGCCGAATTCCGCGACGCTCCCCTTGCCAGTCTTGTACCAGATCGCGCAGAACTCGTCCTCTTGCCCGCCGCGTCGTCCTTCTCCGACCCATGTATACTCCGGCAGCAGCGGCGCAAGGTCCAGCAGCATCGCATAAAGCGCCTCCTGCACGCACACGACGTCCGGAGCGTGGCGCAAGATCGCCTTGGCAACGGCTTGCGGTCGCTGCGGCCAAGCGTTATCTCCGTCCGACGGGACGTTGGTTCGCAGGTTAAAGGTCATGACTATCCATTCCAAGCGGATCACCTCTGGTTCAAATTGGCGCACAAGCCATGCAACTTGAAACCAGTTTACCGCTCGTATCCCCTTCGGTCCATATCCGCTTTTTACATACATACGCTTCGTGACAGGCCGGGGCAGACAAGGCGCGCAAGATCTTCCGGCCGAAGCTGTAACCTTTTTCGCCCAACACAATACGCTGTATAGACAAATGACTATTTTAACGGAGGTTTTTTAATGAATCGTGGATTTTTTCCCGGCGGCGGCTTTGGCGGCGGGTTCGGTCGTCCTTTCTTTCGCCCATTCCCGCATCCCTTTTTCCCCGGCCGTGCCTTGTTTCCGTTTTTCTTCTTTTCTCCGTTCTTTTTCCCGGCCTTCAGAGACGGGCAATCGGACGATATGCTGTTCGCGCAGCATCAAGCCCAGCCTGGCGATACGTTAGCTTCGGTAGGCCACAAATACAATATGCCCCATGCGATCCTGGAAGAAGCCAACCCGCAGTTGTCCAATCCAAGCCGGCTTCAGGCCGGCGAGATGGTTTACATCCCTCGTATTTCCAATATGATGTGTCAAAAGTCTTACACGGAGATGCCGGCTTCGGAGCAGCAGGCACAACCCGCGATGCAAGGCCAGTATAAATAACGAAACGGACTTAAGCCGCCAAATCGGAGAGATTGGCGGCTTAATGATTGATTGTTGGAGCTACTGCCGGCTCGTTGCGACAAGCGCAAGTCATTTCATCCCGCTAAGCGCGATTCCCTGGATGATGCGCTTCTGGAAGATCAAGAACAGCGCGATGAGCGGCAGCACCGACACGGTCGCGCCCGTCATGATCAGAATCCAGCCGCTGTTGTCCTTCAACTCGCTGGAGAAGTAGACCATGCCGACAGGCAGCGTATAATTGCCTTCCGTCTGCAGCACGATGAACGGCCAGATAAATTGGTTCCAGCTCGAGATGAAGCTGAGAATCGCGAGCGTGACCATCGCCGGCTTCACGAGCGGCACCGCGATCGAGGTGAACACGCGCCATTCGTTCAGCCCGTCGATGCGCGCGGCGTCCAGCAGCTCCGAAGGCAGCGAAGACATGAACTGGCGCATGAGGAAGATCCCGAACGCCGAGATCAAGCCCGGCAGCAGCAATCCGACGTACGTATCGGTCAGATGCAGATCAGACGCCAGCAAATACCACGGAATGATCAGCATCTCCGTCGGAACCATCAGCGTGCTGATAATGAACAGAAAAATGACTTTTTGCCCGGCGAACTGAAATTTGGCCAGTACATACCCGACCGCGGTATCGAAGATCAGCACCGACACCGTCGTGACGACGGCGATGACGGCCGTATTCGCGATCCAGCGGCCGAACGGCGCCTTGTCGAACAAGTCGGCATAATTGCCCCAGGTCGCCGGCGACGGAATAAGCCCCATGTCGAACAAATGCTGCGGCTGCTTGAGCGAGGACGCCGCCATCCATAGAAACGGGAACAGCGTGACGGCGACGCCCGCAAACAGCAGCGCATACCGGATGACCGCCAGCGCGTCCCGCGCGATCGGCCGGGTCCGCCCCCTATCGACTCTCGTCCGCAATGGATTCGCCCCCTTCAATAGTCGACTTTCCGGTCCAGCACCTTCAGCTGCAGCAGCGTGAACGCCAGCAGAATGACGAACAGCACGACCGTCGCCGCCGAAGCGCTGCCCATGTCGAAGCTCTTGAACGCCAGCTTGTAGATATGGTAGACGAGCGTCCGGGTCGAATTGAGCGGACCGCCGTCCTGCGTCATGCTGACGATATGGCCGAACGCTTGCAAGTAAGAGATGCCCGCGATGACGGCCGAGAACAGGATGACCGGATTCAGCAGCGGGACCGTAATATGACGGAACCGACGCCACGCGTTCGCGCCGTCGATCTGTGCAGCCTCATAATACGAGCGGGGAATACCCTCCAGCCCGGTGATAAAAACGAGCATCTGGAAGCCGACGCTCTGCCAGATCATCGCCAGCGCCACGACGAACGGCGCCTGACGCGGCGACTGCAGGAACAGCTGCGCCGGAATGCCGAGGTTCAGCAGCTGCGCGTTGACCCATCCGTTCGGCATCAGCATCCAGCGGAACACCCAGCTGATCGCGACGATGCTCGTCACGTAGGGGATGAAGTACACGGTACGGAAAAATCCCCGCAGCCGCGTCGCGCTCTGCAGCAGCAGCGCGACGGCGAGCCCCGCCGCGAGCTGTCCCGGAATGCCCACCGCGACGAACAGGAACGTATTCGCCAGCGAACGGCGGAACGTCTCGTCCGCGAACAGCGCGGCAAAGTTCGAGAAGCCGACATACGGCTTCTCCGGAGACAAGACGTCCCACGTCCGGACGCTGATGTTGAAGGAATAAACGATCGGAACGAGCCTCGTTCCCAGAAAATAAAGCAGCGGTATGCCGAGCATCGAATAAATAAAAAGAATGCGCTGGGTCCGATAGGTGAAGCGGATCGCCAGCAGCCTTCGTCCCGCCTTGGCGCTCCTCTGGATCGCGCTCGATATCATGGGGGCGTCCCTCCTTTCTCGCACGACCGGAGCGCCGGCCTGTCCGCAGGCGCCCCGATCCGTCCGATGCCGCCGGCGACCTTACTTCTTGTCCGCCTTGGCCCAATAGTCGTCGTACAGCTTCTGCGTCTTGGCGACCAGATCCTTGAACGCCTGCTCGACCGGCACGTGGTTTAGCAGCACCTCGTTCGTCGCGTCGACGAAAAGCGTGCGCTCTCCGGTCTCGTCGATAAAGAAGTGGGCCTTGCTGTTGTCCAGCTGGCTAATGAACGGCCCGAGCTTCTCGTCGTTCAAGTATTTGTCCTGCGTGGCTACCGCACGCTGCGCCGGGAGCTCGCCGACCTGATCCACCCACTTCTCCTGAACCTCCTTGCTCGTCAGGAATTGCAGGAACTTGGTCGCGGCTTCGAGCTTCGCGCCGGATACGTTCTTCGGAATCGCGTTCGCCCAGAACGAGGAAGGCGCCGACTTGTTCTTGTAGGCGGGCAGCGGCGCGATGCCGTATTGAAGGTCCGGCGCATCCTTCTTGAGGGAGCCGAGGCGGAACGAGCCGTCAATGTTGATTGCCGCATGGCCGGTCTTGAAGGCGGTGGCGTCGTCGGTGAATACGCCCGTTGTGCCCACCTTGTGCTTGACCGCAAAGTCGATCAGGTACTGGAAGGCTTCCAGGCCGGCCGGCGTATCCGCCCACAAAATATGGCGCCGGTCGTCGCTCAGATCCTGGCCGCCCGCTTGCGGCAGCAAGCCGTCGCGGTACCAGTGGTGCAGCTGCGCGCCTGGCTCCCAGGCGAAGCCCTCGACGACGAATTGTCCTTTGCCGTCCTTCTCCGTCAGCTTCTTTGCGTCCTCGACGAGCTCTTCCCACGTGGCCGGAGGCTGCGCAATGTTCGCCTTCACGAACAGGTCCTTGTTGTAGAACAAGGCCAGCGTGCGGACCGCCGTCGGGATCGCCCAATAGGAGCCGTCGATCTTGGCCGCGCTCACGAGCGGATAGTAATCGCTCTCGATCCGGGCGGCCGGGAACGCCGACTCGGGCAGCGGCTGCAGGAAGCCGGACGATACGTATTTGGGCAACCAGCCGTAATAGAGGTTGATGACGTCCGGCCCTTTGCCGGCCGGCACGAGCGTCGCGACCTTCTCGTTGTACTGATCGTACGGGAAATTGGTTTGCTTGACCGTGATATTCGGATTTTCCGTCTGGAACTCCTTGATCAGCTCGTCGATGAGCGTCACTTTGGCCGGATACTCGTACTGCCAGTATTCGATCGTCACTTTCTCCTGGCTGGTGTCGCTTGCCGCTGCGGGCGATGCGGAGCCGGAGGCCGCCACCGATGCGGATGGCGGCACCGCGGCGGGCGAAGCCGCAGCCCCTTCGGCTTTGTTCCCGCCGTTGCCGCCGCAGGCCGTCAGCAGCAGGGTCAGGATCGCCAGCGCGGATAAAGGTTTCGTATAAGTCGTTTTTGTCGTCATCGGTTCGTCTCCTTTAATTCGGATCGTGGTATGGACGGCGCAAGGTTCAGCAGCTTCCTCGCGTTGTTGCCGAAGATCGCCTCGATCTCGGCGTCCGAAAAGCGCAGATCGCGCGTCACGCGGGTCTGGTCCTGCAAGTACCGGTAGTTGTAGCCTCTGGGAAAGCTGAGCGAATCGGTGCCGAAAAGGATGCGCTCCGGTCCGATCAGCTCGTAGGTTTTGCGGAACAGCGTCTCCAGCGTGAGCTCGTAGGGCATCCAGCGTACCCACTGATTGGAGCCCGACGTGTCGACGTATACGTTGGGACAGCTCCAGCACAGGTGCAGCAGCTCCTGGAAGTAGCCGCATCCGAAGTGCGGGATGATGAACGGAATGTCCGGGTAGCGACGGGCGACGTTAAAAATAGCCAGCGGATTAATGTTCAGATGCTGGACGATGCCGCCCGCGTGGCCGAGCAGTCCGAAGTGAATGAGCACCGGCAGGCCGCGTTCCGCCGCGACTTCCCACACAGGCTCAAGCGAGGCGTCGTCGAACGGAATCGGCGTGAGCGGACCGAACAGCTTGTAGCCCCGGAGGCCGAGCTCGTCGACCGCGCGCTTCAGCTCCTGCGCGGCGTCAGGCCGCTCGATCGGATGGGATGCGAAGCCGGTGAACCTGTCGGGCGCGGTCGCGATCTGGGCGGCGAGCTCGTCGTTCGTCCAGCCGGTCAGGAAGTTAAGTCCGCCGATTCCGTAGCGGTCCAGTTCGTCCTTCCAGCGCGCGATCAGCGGACGCTGCGCCTGATCGGGGTCGGGCTCGGACGCCGGCAGATCCCAGGTGAGACGCATCCGCTCGGCTCTCTCGCTGCCGTAACGGACGATCTTGTCGTGCCGACTCTGCGAGATCGGATAGTTGTAGGGCAGATGCCCGTGGATATCGAATACTTGAAAGCCGGCTCTAAACAATGGCTGTTCCTCCTTCATTCGTTCGGTCGGCTGGCTCGGAGCGGATCCGGATGTCCAGCAGCGCGTCGAGTTCGCCAAGCCTGGCGTCGATCGCCGCGCGGGTCCGCTGCGCCCAGTCGAGCGAAGCCTGCCGCAACGCATCCTGCACGGCGAGCGCGCGCTCCACCTCCCGCGGATTCGTGCCGCCCCGCAACCGGCGGACCGCCACGAAGTGCGTCGGATCCAGCGCCTGCGCGAGCTCGGCTTCCGAGATCGACAGCGCCCGGCCGATGACTTCCTGCGCCGCCTCGTTCAGCATGCCGACCGTCAGCGCCTGGACGGTCAGACCGGCGCCGGTCGCGGTCCGCACGAGCGACGCGACGATGGCATGCGCCGTACGGAAGGCCAGCCCTTCCTTGCGCACGAGCGTATCCGCCAGCTCGGTTACCGTCGCGAAGCTGGCCTCGGCCCGCCGCCGCAGGACGCCCGCCTGGATCTCCAGCGTCTCCACGATACGCGCCAGCAGCCGGTACGCCGAGGACAGCGTCTGCAAGCTCCGCCAAGCATAGGGCTGCAGATCGTCCTCGGTATCGACGATATCCCCGAACGGCGTATTGTGCATCATCGCGAGCACCGTATGGGCGTCCCCGGCGCAGGCGGACAGCAACGAACGCAGGTGCTCGACCGATACCGGATTGCGCTTTTGGGGCATGATCGAGCTGATCTGTACATAAGGATCGGACACGCGGGCGGCCGAAAATTCCTGCGTGCCCCACAGCAACAGCTCCTGCGTGAACCTGCCGAGATCGACGGCGGCCAGCGCGGCGGCGGTCGCGATCTCGCCGACGTAATCCGCGCCGCTGACCGCGTCGTAGGCATTTTCCACGATCCCGTCGAAGCCCAGCAGCTCGGCCGTCCGCTCCCTGCTGATCGCATAGCCGGACGTCGTAAGGGCGGCCGCTCCCAGGCTGCTGCGGTTGCAGTTGTCGTACGCGGCCCGCAGCCGCCGGATATCGCGGGTCAGCGAATCGGACACCGCAGCGATATAGTGCGCTACCGTCGTCGGCTGCGCCTGCTGCGTATGCGTATAGCCGATCATGAGCGTCTCCGTATGGCTCCGGGCAAAGGCGATCAGCCGATCCTGCAGCTCTAGCGCGTCCTGAATCGTGCCGAGGAGCTTCCCCCGGAGCACGATCCGGTAGATGGCGATGCCCATATCGTTGCGGCTGCGGGCCAGATGCAGATTGCCCGTCGCCTCGCCGCCGGCCAGATGCAGCTCATGTTCCAGTTCAAAAAACAAATCCTCGAACTCGCCGGTGTAGCGGCGGTCCCGCAGTTCACCCGGGTCCAGCTTCCGCAGCGCCCGGGCGATGAGATCCGCCTCGTCCTCGGCTAAAAGACGCTGCTCGCAAAGCATAATAAAATGGGCCTTGTTGATGGCGATCATCGGGTCCAGCAGCTCACGCTTGGCCTGCTCGTAAGCCGGCTCCAGCACGACTTCCGCATAGGTTTTTCCGGGAAACCGCCCCCCTTCCTCCCGACTCCGCTCCAGCGGCTCAGTCATCTTGACTCGCTCCCGTCCTGCTGACTCGACCTGTCCCAAAAGAAAAGGAGACCGCAGTCCTTGGGCAAGGACTTGGTCTCCAGTGATCTGGTAGAACGTTTTTCATTATTCCTATAAAACCTACTTGTTTGGTCTTATTTGATCATACTAGCATCCGTATTCTGGAAACGTCAATCGTTTTGGTTATAGAATCTCCTTATACTGCGATCGGCACTTTTTATAAGAGAATCCCTTTGAGCCAGATTTTCCAGCAACTCGCCCTGCCGGACATTACCACGGAAGCTCGCTGTCCATGTAGAAAAACCCGCCCGTGGGCCCGTCCTCCGGCAGTGTCGCCAGACGAACGGCTGTGATCGCGCCGTCCTCCGCCGACAGCTCCGCCTTATCGCCGCCCATACGCGTTTTGACCAGGCCCGGGTGAACGGAATTGACCTTGAGATTCGTACCCTTCGACCGCTGCGCCCAGTATGCCGTCAGCATGTTGAGCGCCGCCTTGGAAGCCGCATAAGCCGGGGTGGCGATCCGCTGGGCGAGTTCGTTGTTAAGCATTTGCCAAAGGGCAGCCCGGCATTAGTCGCGCGCCCGCGGGATCCAGCCGCTGAGCTCCGCCCCGCCTTCCGGCCGGTTGGCCGCGGTCAGGTCGCCGCCGTGCGCCCGGAAGATGCGCCGCGCGATGGCCAGGCCGAGACCCGCGCCTCCCGTGTCCCGGCTGCGCGACGACTCGCCCCGGTACAGAGGCTCGAAGACGCGGGGCAGGTCTTCCGGCGCGAACCCCGAACCTGTGTCCCTGACGATCACCGAAATGCGCTCGCTTTCCTGCCTGCATCGTACGACAACGGTGCCTTGCGGCGGGGTGTGCCTCATTGCGTTGTCCAGCAGGTTGCCGAAGGCGCGGGAGAGCTGGTGGGCATCGCCGCGTATGGCGCTCGGCCCGGCGCCCGGAGGCTCCGCTACAATCGATATTTCCTTGGACTCCGCCGCTCCGCGCACGCCTTCGACCGCACGCCGCACCTCCTCCGTCAGATCCAGCGTTTCTCCCGCATGAGCCGTCCGGGGGTACTCCGTCTTTACGAAAGCGAACAGATCCGATACCAGGCGGTCAAGCTGCCCTGCCTTGTCCTGACATACCGCCGCGTACTTCTTCGCCTGTTCCGGCGAAGCGGCGATCCCTTGCTCGAGGCCCTCGAGATATCCTCTCAGCGCAAACAATGGCGTCCGCAGGTCGTGAGCGATCGCCCCGATGAAAAAACGCCGCTCCTCCTCCAGCGCCTCCCGATCCGACAGCGATTGCCGGAGTCCCGCGACCATCGCCTCGAATCCGTCCCGCACCTCCGCGATCTCCCGGATCCGGGAGTCGGGCAGGGCGACGTCCAGATCTCCGCCTGCGATCTCCCGTGCGCCCCGTCCCATCGCTTCGAGCGGCTTCACGACCCAGCGCCGCAAGCCGTACCCGAGAAAGGCGGCGGCTAGCAGCGCGCCGGCGAGCGCGGCGATCCAAATGCCTGCACGGCTCGGCCGCCCTTCGCCGAGATGAAGCGCCCCCGCCTCCGCGATCGCGGCAGTCACGTATGTTGCCCAGGAGAGGGTCAGAACGGCCAGCAGCGCGAGCACCAGGAAGCTTCGAATGCGTACGCGCCTCATCGGGGCCTGCCCTCGAAGCGATAACCGACGCCCCACACGTTCGCCACATAGCCCGGCTGTTCCGGGTCGGGCTCGATCTTCTCCCGCAGCCGGGCGATATGAACCCGGACGGTATGCTTGTCGCCGATGCCCTCCCAGAATTGCCGGAGCAGCTGCTCGTAGGTGATCACTTGGCCGGGATGCTCGCACAGCAGTCGGAGCAGGTCGTACTCCCTGGGCGTCAATGGCACGCTGGCGCCGTCCACCTTCACGTCACGGCTAGCCGGATCGACCTGCAGGCGGCCGAAATCAAGCAGCCGTGGCGCACCATGCATCGGGGGCGCTTCCGCCCGCCGCAGCGCGGCCTTCACCCGCGCGACAATCTCGCTTGGGGAGGCCGTTTTCACGATATAATCGTCACCGCCAATGCCAAGGCCCCGAATCTTGTGCATGTCGTCGTCCCGCGCGCTAAGGAACAGGATCGGCACGCCGCTGACCGCGCGAATTCTGCGGCAGAACTCAAAGCCGTCCTGCCCCGGCATCATGATATCCAGCAGGATCAGATGTATGTCGGACGATTGGAACCGCGCCATCGCCTCCTCGGCGTGGCGCGCCGTAAGCACGCGGAAGCCGTCGT
Source organism: Cohnella sp. GCM10020058 (assembly GCF_042683485.1). NCBI lineage: Bacteria > Bacillati > Bacillota > Bacilli > Caryophanales > Paenibacillaceae > Cohnella > Cohnella sp. GCM10020058. Next base: position 345,475 of record NZ_JBHUJV010000009.1, on the reverse strand, counting down.
TCTCCAGAAAGTCACGCATCAGCTCCACGATGCTCTCGTCATCGTCTACGGCCAGAATCGTCCGTTGCCGCATAATCCATCCTCCCCAGCGCGCACTGCCGCTCGTTCGAGTCCCGCTCGCCTTTCATAAAGCCAGTATAGCATCCCCATTCAGCCGGACGCCTCACCCGCTCGCTTCGTGACGACTTGTTGATGGTTTCGTGACGATTGGTCCCCCCGATTTGCGACACTTTCCGCTTACAGTTAACGGAGAAAGCGCACACCCCCAATCAAAAGGAGAGATTCGCATGTCGTTCCCTAGTCAACTCCTGCTCTCGGCCAACTTGTGGTTCGGGATCTCGCTGCTCGTCTTCGTCGCCTTCCGGTTCGCCCGCCTACGCGGCGGACGCGGCTTTCGCAGACGAGGCCACGACGGCCATGATTAAGAAGCCTTACCGCCTCCTCGTCGCCCTCTCGGCCGGCCTCGTCGCCTGGACGCTCCTGAACCGGTTCGCGATCGATCCCGGCGCCGTCTCCTTTCTCGCGCACAAGACCGGAATCGCCCACCCGCTGCGGCTGCCGGCATGGCTGCGCGTGCTCGATATCCATATCGCCGGTGCCTGCCTGGCGCTTCTGGCTGGTGCGCTTAACTTCGCGGACCCGCCCAAAGGCGAGCGTAGAGGCCGACACCGGGCCGTCGGGTATGCGTATCTGATCAGCGTACTCGGGGTCTGTATCACTTCCGGGTATATGGCGCCGTATGCCACCGGGGGACGTCCTGTATCCATGGCTTTCAACCTGCTGAACCTGATCTGGATCGCCGTGACGGCAACTGCGCTGGTGCAGATCAAACGCCGGCAGGTCGACCGGCACCGCCAGTGGATGATTCGCAGCTACGCATTCTGCTTTACGAACGTGACCATTCACCTGGTCGAAACGGTGTTGACGCGTCTGCACGGCATGCGCTACGAGACGGCGTACGCCATCAGCGTCTACGCCACGATCCTGATTCTGGCCGCCATCGCGGAGCTCATCGTCAGACGGACCGACGGGAAACCGCAGAGGACCGGAACGTTCACGCACCAGTAGCGCTTTGGCGCCAAAAAACGGCTCCCGTGGGGAGCCGCTCTTTTCGACCGTATCTCTCTATTTAAAAATAACGAATTTTAAATGCTTCTCTTTTAAATATTTGATGATGGCGGGCAAAGCCTCTACGGTATGCTTGTCCTCGTGCATGACGTACACGCCGCCGGCGGACTCGACCTCGCGGAAGTACCGGATGATATCCTCGGCGCTTTTGGCGTTCCAATCCTCCGGATCCCGATTCCACAGGAGCGTCTTCATCCGCTGCTTCGCGGCTGCGGAGACGAGCGCTTCATCGACCGCGCCGTACGGCGGCCGGAACAGCGTCACCGGCACCTTCGTCAGAGATTCCAGCAGATCGCTCGTCATGGACAGATTTTTGCTCTGATCCTTCGCCGAGGCTTTGGTCAGCACGCTGTGATCCCAGGAGTGGTTCCCGATCGACATGCCGTGCTCGTGCGCGTAGACCACGCCTTCCGGATGGCGCTCCGCGTTTTTTCCGATGAACAGGAACGTTGCCGCGATCTGATGCTCGGTCAAGATGTCCACGATCTTCTTCGTAAGCGGGGAAGGCCCGTCATCGAAGGTTAAAGCGACTTCGTCCTTGGGCAGTCCGTAAAATTTTTTCTTCTCATCGATATCCACGATGACGGATCCCGTCGCCTTGGCGTCCTGCTGGAGCGAGGCTTGCACCGGCGCCGTCTGCACGACGGAATCCGCCGCAACATTTGTATGGGCGTCCCCAGGATCGTCCGCGCGGATATCGGCATGGGTCGCGGCTTCCTGCCGGGCGTCCTTCATCGCATTCTTCGCGGCGTCCCCCGCGGCGCCAGGGACCGTCGAGGTGCCTGCCCCCGCAACACTGACCGGCTTCACCGCCGCGCCTCGCGCCTCTCCGCCCGGCAGCGCATCCGCCTTCCCTCCTGCGGAGACGTAAAGAACGGCCACCGACCCGCACAGCAGCAGGAGAACCAGCGCAGACAGCCGCGAACGTCGGGCCGCAACCTTGCGCAAGAGCGGAGCTAGGCGACGGACCGGCTGCCCTTGACTGCTTGCCCGATCTGCGCTGCCGGCCGCGAGCGGCCAAGGCTCGGCCTGCAAAATCCGGCGGACCTGTTCCAGATACGCTTCGCTGCATGCAAAATACAGCGTGTCCCTCGACGCGCTCGTCGTTCTGATCAGCGCGCTATAATAAGTCTGCCGGTACGGATCCCACTTGGGGTACGGCGAGAGCCTCGCCCTGCCGCCGTCCAGCGGCCGCAAGGCTTCCAATTCCGAATAAGTACGCTCGTCGATATCGATCTCGTATGTATCCTGCCTGTCCTCGCGGGACACGCTTAATTCGATCCGGCGCCTGCCGTCCGCGGTCCGCACGAGCGACAGCAGCTCCATCACCTGTATGCTGTAGGTTTCCATGCCGTCTTCGCCCTTCTGTTCCCGATCCCGATTCTAAAGCCTTAGTCGGCGGAGACGTTATCCAGCCGGCCTGCGTTCGATGCGAATGGAGACGAGAGCCGGTTGGTGAAGTCGTTCACGATCGTCAGCAGATGCGTCTTCTCCTGGCGCAGCGCTTCGAACTTCTGCTTCATCTGGGCGAGCTCCGCTTCGAGCCGCTCGTTTTTTTCCTCAAGCTCGCCGATCTTCCTGTTTTTCTCCGCTGAGGTGCCGTTGTGTTTCTGGAGCAAGCCGCCATAGTTCTGGCGCTCAAGCTCGACGATGCCCTTGAGCTCCTCGATCTCGCCGGTAAGCGCGGCCTGCAGCTCCCGGTAATCCTCCATCATCTGATCCACCTTCAGGTTTTTGTCGAGCAATCGCTGCTCAAGCTCCTGAATACTTTTCTCGCGCTCCTCGATCACCTTGCCCAGATTTCTAAGATCCCGGTTCAGCCTGTCCGCCTGGCCGTTGGCATGGCTCAGCCGGTCCTGCAAGTCCTGGTGGCTCATCTCGATATGCTGCTTTTCCTTGATCATCTGTTCGACGGCGAAAATGAGATCGAGCGACTTTTTATCCATATGGCTCTTCTGAACTAGAACGGCGTCCGGCGACGCTTGAATCGGCTCGGGCGTCGCCGCCGCGAAGGATGCCCCCTCCGCCTGCGTCTCGTCCGGTTCCTTCCTCAAGCCTTTATCGTCGCGCGAAGGCTGCTGCTCCGCGCCGTTCTTCTTTTTAAGGAAGGGAGAAAACATCGACGAATTCACCTTTTCTGAATAAATGTTGATTCATGTCGAAATATGTTCCTTTCATTATAGATGAATTTTCCAATTTATTTGCGGGGCCGAAGTACCTATTTGTATACCGAGGTTTAGGCTAAAAGAAGGGGGAATCATGATGATAGCGCCATCATCGGGCCAGGAGCATGACTCCGAGCTTGGCATGAAGAAGACGAAAACCGTCAAGGCAGCTGGGAGCTCGCCCTGACGGTCATTTTAGGAATTGCGTATACCCGAATCTTGATTGATACGGAACGCTTGTCGAAGGCTCATCCGCCAGCCGTTCCGACGGGTCGGGGGATCGCCGCCCGCGTTGTTCTTTCGCCGAAATGCCTGCAAATATCAAATATGCATCTTTTTTTGCCACTTTCGATCCTTTCAAGAAGAAAAGATGCAAAAATGCAGGCATTTTCCTCCTCCAGCCTGATTCCCGGCTCTTGTATTGAATTTACCTGCACATTTGCAGGTATTCCATCACGTGCAGCAATTCGGCAGTAAATACATGTACAAATGCAGTCATGATGGACGTAGGACAGCTTCTTCGCCCCTCAGAACATGGAAAAGCGCCGGCGCGCCGAGAGCGCGTTTGCCTGTCGAGAAGCGCCGCCTGGATCGACTACGGGCCAGGAAGCGTTCGAGACGCGGCGTCAACCGTCGGTCTCGCGGATCTCTTTCTCCATAATAAAGTCGTCCATCACGTAACCGTTCCCGATATCCGCGATCTGCTTGCGCACTTTTTTGAAGCCTTTCTTTTCGTACACCGCGATCGATCCTTCGTTGTGCCGATTGACCGTCAGCCAGACGGCGCCAAGTCCCCGCTCCCGGCACAGCTGCGTCATAAAAGCCATGGCGCGGCTCGCATAGCCGTGCCCCCGATGCGCCTTCAAGACGTACAGCTTGCTCAGGAACAGCTTCCCGTCCTCTGCCTTGACGGCCAAGTACCCGACGTCGACCCCTTCGGCCCGCATCAGAAAATATTCATAGCCTTGCCGCTCCATCTGATCCGCGATCGCGCTCTTCGACTGGAACTTGTCCACCATATAGACGATCTGCTCAAGGGATAGTAGCGCCCCGTAATATTCATGCCAGATCTCCGAGGCAAGACCGGCCAAGGTCTCCGCATCCGCTGCGTTCGCCGGGCGGCATGCCCACGTTTCTTGCGCCATTTCGAATACAACCTCCCGTTCGCCTGCCGATCGCCGTACTCGGCCCCACGCTTCGCGCTTAAAAATGGTGCTTTTGCAGCGATTAGTTTGTCCATTCCAAGACCGACAGCCTGTCATATCTTATTTTATCTCTAACACAGGGGGTGAACAACAATGTCAGTCGTCAGCTACAACGCAACATCGGTCACTCCGATTGCGGACGGCGTGCAAATCCCCGTACCTCAGACGCCTCAGGGGGTCGGCCTTGCTACCGTCATCGCTACCGTCCCTTCCATCCCAAACACCGTCCAGCTCATGGCTTCGGTCGGTATCCGGGGCGACGTCGGCGTCGGAAGCGTATTGTTCCGCATCTTCCGCGACGGGCAAGTGATCTATTACTCGCGCCAAGGCATCGAATCCGGCTTCGAGCAGTTCGCTGTCGTCACGCTCCAAGCCTTCGACAATGCGACGCCCGGCCCTCATGCCTACACGCTGTCGATCGAGAAACTGACTGCCGGCTTAACCGCCACCGTCATCGGACCGATCAACCTTAGCGCCGCCGTTTATACCGTTTAATCAGGAAAGAAGGCAGTCCTCGCAGGTCGAGGGCTGTCTTTTTCGCGTGCCTTTCGCGACGTCCGCTTTTCCGTCCGTCATGGTCGGCCCTCAGTGCGACGGCGCAGGCTGCCCCACCGGCTGGGCCGCCGGTTTGCTCCAGGCAAGACGGGCGATGGTGATGCCCCAGGTAATGACGGCGATGAGCGCCAGATGGAGCGCAAACGAAGAGATCGAACCGCCGCCATAGACCAATCGGAAAAAGCCTTGGACGCCGTTAGAGGCCGGCAGAAAATCGCCGACATGGCGGTATGCGGGCGCCAGCATGGCTGCTGGGACGATATTGCCCGCGGTCATGAGCTGAAAGGGAATCAGCCCGGTGTTTACTAAAGCAGCCAGACCGCCGAACAGCGCGAAGGTCATTTGCGTCAGGCAGATGGATGCCGCATAGACCAGCATGTGGAAGCCCCACATTTCCCCGAACGAAGCGGCAGGTTCTACGAACAGCCTGGAAGCGCCTGTGGCCAGCAGAGATGCGAACACCGCCACGCCCGCATAAATGAGCTGCCTGGCCCAGAAGATCTGCCACTTTCCGTGCCAGCGACCCAGCATCATGGAGCCGATATTCAGTTGGATATTCATCGTCATCACGGCGATATACGTAATGAATCCAAGGATCATAGGCAGCATATTCGTCGCAAAGTTAGATTTATCGTTCAAGGTGACCATGTTGGCCGCGATAGGCGCTTGAGACGAATCGCCGTACTGGCTTTGGCTCAGGCTCGACGAGATTTGTGCCGCCGATGCCGACAGGATTCCGTTCGCGGTCTCTGCGCTAGTCTTGTTCAGATAAAACGTCAACTTTCCCTGCCCGGCCTGCGCATCCGCGGAGAAGCTCGCGGGGATCGACACGATCATGTCCGCCTCCCCGTCGTTCAGTTGCTTCTGCGCTTCTTGCAGCGAACTGTAGCTCGCAAAATCGTAAGGCATCCTATTCTTGATCGCCTGCTCGATCGCCGCCCCGGCCTCGCCCGTCTCGTTCACAATTCCCACTTTAAGCTGGCCGAGACGCTCCGTCGCGCCGTTATAGCCTGTCATCCACACGACGGAGAACAGCACCGGCAGGACAAAAGCAAAAGTAAGCCCGACTTTGGTCGGCAATAATTTAAAGAAACCTCTGAATGCGGCAATAACGGCGTTCATTCGTGTACTCCTCCAATTAATAGCTCAGCCGATAATAGGCTGTGCATGTATTTGCGTAAAAAAAGGCAGCTGTCGGGTCAGCTGTTTAAAGCCTGATTGAGCTTGCGCAGCAGCGCAGTGAGCTGATCGTTCCCCTCCGGCGTAATGAGGTCCACCAGATCGCCGTTCAAGCCTTGCATGACGGGAAACGTCTGCCCATAAAGCGCTTTGCCCTCGGACGACAGATACAGCAAGATCGCCCTGCGATCTACCTGGTCGGTCTTTCGGACGATCAGCTTTTTATTTTCGAGCCGCTCGAGCGTCTTGCCGATGCTCGTCTGGTCTTTGCCGTGCAGCTCGGCGAGCGCCTTCTGCGTGATTCCCTCCTGCTTGTTCAGCTGATGGAGAATGCCGTATTGCTCCGGGGTGATGCCGAACGCTTCAAGCAAATGCGTCGCTTTCTTTTTATGCAGAAAATAGGCTCTCGACAACAAGTAGCCGATGGCGTTATCGCTGAGATCCATTCCGTGCTGGCCCCCTCAAATACTAGCATGGCCTATTATCTCCGAAAATCCGATTAAAAGTCAATGGGTCGTGCGGTGAGCAAACCGTTCAAGCTTCATACAATCGCAAGCGTAGATACATGCATGTATGTATGCTTGCCAAAAACCTCCGCTTGCGACGGAGGTTTCGGCTGGAGCGATTACAGGCGGCTAAGCCTGCATGCTTAATTCAATTTATTGCTGCGGCGCCATGTTGTTGTATATGCGCGTCGCATTAACCTTGCCCGTGCTCACGTCTTCGCTCGTGAAGCCCGATACGATGTTGCCGACCTTGAATTCCTTTTGCAGCAGCTCATCGGACGGTTCTGCGGCCGTCGGGCCGTCGATGCCCATGGCGGTGTCCGGCGTAATGGTCACCCAGAGATCGCCCACCTTGAAGCTCTTGCCGTCCTCGCTTACTTCGGAGATAACGCCGTCGATGTTGACCATCGCTTTGCCTTTGATCGGGGCTTCCTCCTTTGCCGGTGCCATGTTGTTGTAAATGACGTCCGCCGTCACGCGGCCCGAAGCCACATCCTGGGAGGTGAAGCCGGACACGATGTTGCCGACCTTGAATTCCTTCTGCAGCAGATCTTCGGAAGGCGCGGTCGCAGTAGGCTCGTTGCTGCCCAGCTTCGTCTGATCCGTAACTTCTACCCACAGGTCGCCGATCTTGAAGCTCTTGCCGTCCGCGCTCACCTCGGTGATCACACCGTCGATGTTGACCTGTACCTTGCCCATAATCGGAGGCTTTGCAGTCGCGACAGCCGAAGGCTGGGCCGTCTCCGACGGGGATGCGACCGAATCCTTCGTCGGGCCGTTCTGATTGATTGCGAAGATACCGACTGCCAGCACCGCGCACGCCGCTACCCCAACCGTCCAACCCGTCAACGTCTTCTTCTTTGCCTTTTCCATTTTAGCCATCTCCTTGGATTGTATTTGATTAACCGAGCCGCCCGGCTCCGTTTTTTCCATTTCTTTCATTAACTTCTGGTACGTTGCCTCGTTAAAGTCCTCGCTCGTTTTCAAATGAGACATCGCGGATTTATATACTGAACGCTTCATCCTCTGCGCCTCCGATCTTCTCTTTTAACAGCATCCGTCCTCTGGCGAGCCAGGTCCCGACCGTAGCGGGCTTGGCCTGCAAAATGTCCGCGATCTCCTGGATCGAATAGCCCTCGTAATAATGCAGGTGAATCGGAATCCGGTACTTCTTGTCCAGCGCGAGCACGGCCTGCAGGACCTCGTTCTCTTCCCGCGGAAGGTAGCTCAGGTTTTCGGGAACCGGATTGCGGCTTTTGAACCAGCCGGCTTTGAGCATGTTTTTGCTTTTATTGATCGCGGTGCGGATCAGCCACGCTTTTTCGTGTTCGTTATTTTCGAATACGGGACGCTTTTGCAGATAGGCGAGGAATACGTCCTGCGCCACCTCTTCCGCATCGGCCATATTTTTCAAGTAGGCGAAGGCGATCTTGATCAGACTTTGCGAATATCGATCCAAGGCCCGTCGCACAGATTCATTGAGCTCAAATGAATTGTACACCTCAGCACCTCCTTTCCCATTGAATACAACTGAGGGCGCGGATATTTTTCACGGCGGGCGGTTTTTTTTAAAAATATTTGCTTTTTCGCTTCCGTTTACACGCTACAGACGTTGCGAGGGCCGCAATTGTATGCAGAACACCTGGGTTCGCCGCTGATAAGGCGGGCGAGGGTGGGCGCGAGCGGGCGCCGAAATGGTGCACGGTGACAGCAGAAAAAAGCCCGCGGCGACCGCGGGCAAAGTTCTAACCGATTTAAGCTTTAAAATGACTGATCGCTTCTTGCAGCTCTTGCGCCATCTTGCTCAAGGCTTCAGCCGAAGCGGACACTTCCTCCATGGCCGCGTTTTGTTCCTCCGAAGATGCGGCTACATTCTGCATGTTGGCCGCGGATTGCTCGGCGATGTGGGCGACGTTCTCCATCATCTGCAGCATGCTCTGCGTGCTCGAATTCACTTGCTCCGCGATGGAGGCGACCTCTTGCGACTCGACGGCCGCTTGTCCGACGGCGCCCGCGATGAGCGAGAACGATTCGCCCGACCGATTCACCAGCTCGATGCCCTTTTTAACGACAGACGCCCCGGCATCCATCGAATGCACCGCTTTTTCCGCTTCCTTCTGGATCTCTTGGATCAACTCTCGAACTTGACCGGCAGCTTCGCTGGACTGCTCGGCCAGCCGCCTTACCTCGCGGGCTACGACTGCGAAGCCGAGCCCATGCTCGCCTGCGCGCGTCGCTTCTATAGCGGCATTCAAGGACAGGATGTTGGTCTGGGCCGAAATGTCCGTAATCATGGCGGCGATCTGATTAATTTCTTTAGACTTCTCGCTCAAGGCATATACGACCTCCGACGTCTCGCTGACGGAATCTCGCACGAGGTTCATCTGCTCGATTGCCTGGGCCACGACTTGATTGCCTGCGTCGGCCTTGTCGTTCGCATCGGTATTGAGCGCCGCAACCCTTTGGATAGAAGATGCTGCTTGTTCCATGCCCTTTGAAATCTCCTCGGCTGCTTGAGCCGCCGCCGATACGCTAGATACCTGCAGGGTCGAGCCCTCCGCCACCTCTTGAATCGCTGCCGAAATTTGCTCGGTCGCCCTGCTCGTCTGTTCGGCGCTTGCCGACAGCTCTTCAGAGGTTGCCGCTACTTGCTCGGTGTTCGTCCCCACTTCGCCGATCAGTCGACGCAGATTCGTTTTCATCAGGTTGAAGGAAGCTGCCAGCTTGGCCGTTTCATCTTTATTTTTCACCCGAATATCGGGCTGTGTCAGATCGCCGGCCGCAATCTTCTCCGCACCGTCCACCAGCGCCAGAATCGGCCTGGCAATGACGCGGGATATCAGCAGCGCAATTCCGATCGCCAAAACGAACGAGATGATGCTCAGCGTAAGCACGGTCTGGATGACGGAGTCTACCAACTGCGAATTGGTTTTATTCCCTTCGTCCATCAACGAAGTTTGGAGCTGAGCGATCTGATCCGCCAAGTCCCGGATTTTAATCGCGATGGGCGACGTCGTTTCAACAAAGTATTCCTTTGCTTCCTCCGGATCGGTTCGCAAGAGCACGAGAACTTTGTCCGACTCCGTTTTAAACTCGGCATTCAATTTTGCAAGCTGCTGTAACGTGTCCTTCACTTGCTGAATGACAGCCAAGCCGCTCACCGTTTCAATAGCGCCTTCCAGATCTGAGATCACCTCAGCCAGCGTATCGGTAGCGCCTTCCTCCTGAAGCAGTGCAGCGCGCAAGCTGCTGTTTTCCCTGGATGCGAAATTTTGCATCTCCTTGGCTTGTACCAAAATTGCAGTCCGACGGTCGATGAGATCCGAGTAAGAATCGTCTATATGCCGCAACTGCAAATATGAAATCGTGCTGATCATACCGAGTAGAATAATAACGCCCAAAAAGCCGGCCATTAGCTTTTTACGTATCGTAAAGTTCATTTTCTGCCTCCCGCGCTGCTATGATAATTGCAAAAAGATAAATTTAATAGTAAAGATGAAGTGCAAAAAGTCCTAAACATTTTGTTCCAAATGACCGAAGACCCTCCAAATCTTTGTCGAAATTTGGTATTAGAATGGCTGTTTATACGTAAATCGTCGCAGGAAAGACTCATTTTAATTGAGAAAGGGGTTGTAGCTGGCTGAGATTAGCTGCCACTAGGAGCAAACAAGAAGAACCGTCAGGGAAAATCGCACTGACGGTCTCTTTTTTAGGTTGGCGAATATCCGAAACTTGATTTGTGCGGAACGCCTGTCGATGGCTCTTTCGCCAGCCGTTCCAATGGCCTGGGCGAACGTATCCGCCTTGCTCTTTCGCCGCAATGCCTACAAATATACATCTATTTCCCGCGATATCGACCCTCTCGAGAAGAAAAGATGCAAAAGCGCAGGTATTTTCCTGCATCAGCGCTTTTTCGGGCTTGTGCTTTGAATTTACCTGCATATTTGCATGTATTTTATCAAATGTCGTTGGTCGACAGAAAATACATGTACGGATGCAGTTTTCTCGGCCCGCATATAACATCGGATAGCTCCGGCACGCCGAAAACGCGCTTACCTGTCACGAATCGCCGCCCAATTTATACTTTCTGAATCTAGTAAAAAACGGGGGAGTCGTGATACGTGAGCGCAGCCACTCCCTGGCTTGCTTTATGTGTGTTCTGAAGCCGCCTCGTACAGCGACGCATCCAGCCCGCGAACGAACGGCGTCCACTCCCCCGCCGCATACAGCAACAGCCGATGCATCGCGCGCGTGCAGGCCGTGTAGAAAAGCTTGCGCTCGCTCTCCCGCCCGTAGGTCGCCGCGGAAGCGTCGTAGATCAGCACGGCGTCGAACTCGACACCCTTTGCGAGGTACGCCGGCAGCACCAGCGTCCCTTTCTCGAAGGTCGGCGTCTCCTTCGTGACGAGCCGCAGCCCAGGGCAGCCCAGCTCGCGCAGCGCCTCGTAGGCTTCAGCGCTCTCGGCCGCCGTCTTCGCGATGACGGCGATGGAGGCGAATCCCTCGGCCCGCAGCGCCGCGAGGTCCGCCGCCATCCGCACCGCGGACTGCTCGCGGCTCGCGGTCTTCGCGAGCAGCGGCTTCGGCCCGCTTCGCTCGAAGGGCACGATCTCCCGGCCGTCCGGCAGCAGCTCCCGTGCGAACGCCACGATCTCCCGTGTCGACCGGTAGCTGCGGACCAGCCGGATCAGGCTGGTGTCCGACTCGCCGTACAGCCGGATCAGCGGCGAATCCGCGCCGTGCAGCTCCGTCGCCTGCGTGAAGATCGCCTGCCCAAAGTCGCCGAGCACCGTCATGCGGGCGCGGGGAAACAGCCGTTTCAAAAACTCATATTGAAACACCGAATAGTCCTGTCCCTCGTCGACGAACACATGCCGGACCTCCGTGTTCGTCCGAATGCCCTCGACGAGCTCCTTCAAATATAAGTACGGCGTCGCATCCTCGTAGAAAAGCTCGAGCTTGCCCAGCTTCTCCCTGGTTTGCCCGCAGATGTCGTCCCACAACGCCGGGGCCTCCGTCTCGCCGGTCATCGCGAGATACGCCTCCCTGTCGCCAAAAAGCTGCGCGTACAACCCGGTCGTGTCGATGAACCGCAACCGCTTGACGATTCGCCGCAGCGGCTTGAATTGCTCCTTCACGACCTGCTTGCGCAGCAGCGCTTCCTCCCGCTCGGCATAGTCGAAGTCGCTCTCGTCCCGCCGGCTCCGTCCCTGCAGCCGCTCTTGGACTTGTTCATACCGCTCGGCGAAGTCGAACACGCCCCGGTCCTGATGCAGCTCGCGGAAGGCGGCGGCATAATCGTCCTTGTCGAGATAATCGAGCTCATCCTGTACCCACGGCGCCTCCTGCTCTTCGCGCTCGAGCACGGCCAGCTCCTTCAGCAGCCACTCTTGCAGCATGGCGATGCGGTTCGCCACGCCGATGACGGGATCGTAGCCGTAGAACTGCGCCTCCATGCGTTCGGCGGCGATCAGATCGCGATCGCGGAACCGGATGCCGACAAACCGCATGCCCGATCTGCCCAGCCAGTTCGCATAGCCCCGTAGCGCATGAAGAAACGCGGTGGACGCCTTGTATGCCATTCCCTCCAACCGGGCTTCGTACGCGCGCGAAGGCGACTCGGACAGCACGTACTCGATCTGATCGAACGGGTCCTCCGGACGCAGCCCCGCGCCAAGCCCGATCTCCAGGTATTCTTGGAACGTCGTTTGCTGCATATTCTCCTCGCCGAGCTCGGGGAGTACGGTGGACACGTAGCTGTTGAACATCGGATTGGGCGAAAAAAGGACGATCTGGTCCGCCTTGAGCCGCTCGCGATGCTTGTAGAGCAAGTATGCGACCCGCTGCAGCGCCGCCGAGGTTTTGCCGCTGCCCGCCGCGCCCTGCACGATCAGCAGCCGGCTCTTGTCGTCGCGGATGATGGCGTTTTGCTCCTTCTGGATGGTCGCCACGATGCTTTTCATCTGCGCGTCCGCGCCGTGTCCGAGCGCCTGCTGCAGCAGCTCGTCGCCGATCGTCAGGCTCGTATCGAAAACGTTTAGCAGTCGGCCGTCGCGGATCTGATACTGCCGCTTCAGCTCCATCGTCCCGCTCACGCGTCCGCCCGGCGTGTCATAGAAAGCGCGGCCCGGGGAATGATCGTAGTACATGCTCGCGATCGGCGTGCGCCAGTCGTAGACCAGAAAATCCATGCCGTTCGTTTCAACGAAGGACGATACGCCGATATACACCCGTTCGCTCGCGCCCACCCCGTCTTCATGGAAGTCGATACGGCCGAAGTAAGGCGAGGGCAGCAGCCGGTTCAAGCCCTTCCATTGTTGCTGGCGCAGTCGATAGCTTCGCTCTCGCTCGGACAGCAGCGCCTCTTGCTGCTTGATGCTGTAGAAGGTCTCCTCGAAGTCCTCGTCGGTGGCCGTATTCACCGTCACTTCTTCCCAGAATCGCTTGCGAAGATCTCCCGCCTGATCCCGCAGGCCCGACGCTTCCGGCTCCAGCTCCGCGATCCTCGCCCGCAGCTTCTCCGTCACCTCTTCCAGACGCGCCTGCTCTTGCCGCCAATCTTGTTCGCTGATCATTTTCCGATCCCGCTCCCTTCCGTCATGTGTAGAAAAAGAACGTTTGACAATCCATAAATCCACGTGGTATGATTATTGTGAAGATAAAATGCGATATCTGTGGATTTACGAAAAATAAAGTCAGTGGTTTCTTATCATACCACGGGTCTGCCCACGTTGCAATTGAAATTTTGAATACGTCTATAAACCGGCTGAAGCGCCGGTTTTTTTGTTTTATTTCCCACAAAAAAACAATATACCGGAGGCGACATCCCATGGAGACTTCATTTACGCGCAGACTCGGCATCCCCCATCCGATCGTTCAGGCGCCGATGGCTGGCGGGCCCGCCACGCCCGAATTGGCCGCGACGGTGTCCAATGCCGGAGGGCTGGGCAGTCTTGGGGCAGGCTACTGGTCGCCGGCCCAGATCCGCGACGCGATTCGAGCGGTCAGGCGGCGGACGGATCGCCCCTTCGCCGTCAATCTGTTCGTTCCCGAGCGGCCGGGGACAAAGGCGACGGATGACGACGTCTCCGCCATGAACGCGCATCTGAACGCGTATCGGGCCAAGCTGGGCATCGAGCCGGATCCCGCGCTCCCTGCCAATGCCGTATCGTTCGAGGATCAGCTGCAGGTTCTGCTGGAGGAGGAAGTGCCGGTATTCAGCTTCACCTTCGGCATCCCGCCTGCGGAAACGATCGAGGCGTTGAAGCGGCGCGGGATCGTCATCGTCGGCACGGCGACGACGATCGCAGAAGGCATTCGCCTGGAAGCGGCGGGGGTGGACGCGATCGTGGCCCAGGGGAGCGAGGCAGGCGGGCATCGCGGCACCTTCCTGAGCGAGGCCGCGGACGCGCTGATCGGCACGCTGGCGCTCGTGCCCCAGCTCGCGGACCGGGTATCGGTGCCGGTCATTGCATCGGGCGGCATCATGGACGGACGCGGGCTCGCGGCCAGCCTCGCGCTCGGGGCGTCGGCCGCGCAGATGGGCACCGCGTTTCTGGCGAGCCCGGAGAGCGGCGCCCATGCCGCGCACAAGCGGCTTGTGCTGTCGTCCGCCGAAGATGCCACGGCGGTTACGGTTGCCTATTCGGGCAAAGCGGCACGCGGCATTCGCACGGACTTTATGCGGGACATGCATGCCTACCCGGGGACCATCCCCGACTATCCGATTCAAAATGCGTTGACGAGAGACATTCGTCAAGCGGCAGCCCAGGCGGACGATCCGTCGCTCATGTCCCTCTGGGCGGGCCAAGGCCTGCGGCTGGCAACGGCGCAGGCGGCGGCCGATATCGTAAACCGAACGGTCGCGGAGGCGCAGGCCGCCATCGGAAAATTGAGCGGCTTCGCCGGAATGGGCGGAGTCTGAGCGAGACGCAGTATCCATACACGGCAAAAGCCGGGCCAGCTCCTCTAAAGAAGGTGCTGCTGCCCGGCTTTTTTCATACGCTCAACTTACTTGCGTGCTCGCAAACTGATTGTTGTACATATCCGCGTAGAACCCTTTCTGCCGCAAAAGCTCCTCGTGCGTGCCCCGCTCGACGATCTCGCCGCCCTGGATGACCAGGATCACGTCCGCCTCCTGAATCGTGCTGAGCCGGTGGGCGATGACGAAGCTCGTTCTCCCTTGCATCAGCAGCTTCATCGCCTCTTGAATGTGGAGCTCCGTGCGCGTATCCACGTTGCTCGTCGCCTCGTCCAGGATCAGGATCGCGGGATTCGCCAGCACGGCGCGGGCAATCGTCAGCAGCTGCCGCTGACCCTGGCTAAGATTGCCGCCCTCGGCATTCAGGTACGTGTCGTAGCCGGCCGGCAGCTTGCGGATGAACGCGTCGGCATTGGCATGCCGGGCGGCCGCTTCCACCTCTTGATCGGTGGCTTCCAGGCGGCCGTAGCGGATATTGTCCCGAATCGTCCCGGAAAAGACGTAGGCGTCCTGCAGCACAAGCCCGATCTGCGCTCTCAGCGCCTCCTTGTCGAGCTCCCGGATCTCCTGCCCGTCGATCAGAATCCGGCCGGACTGGATGTCGTAGAACCGCGTCAGCAGATTGATGATCGTCGTCTTGCCCGCCCCCGTGGGGCCGACGAGCGCGATCGTCTGCCCCGGCTCGGCGTGCAGGGACAGATGCTTCAGCACCGGCACCTCAGGCTTATAGCTGAAGTCCACATGATCGAACACGACGTCGCCCCGGATCGGCCGGTTCGTCCCGGCCTCGGCCTCGCGCGACGTCTCCGGCGCAAGATCCAGCACCTCGAACACCCTCTCCGCGCCAGCGACGGCCGACTGGAACAGATTGTACTGATTGGCGAGCTGGTTGATCGGCTGGCTGAATTGGTTGGAATAGTTCAGGAAGCTGACGATGACGCCGATCGTGATGAGACCGTGATAGGCGAACACGCCGCCGAATACCGCGATGATGAGAAACGTCAGGTTGCGCATCGTATTCATCATCGGTCCCATCGAGCCGGACAAGCTCTGCGCCTTTATGCCGACCGCACGCAGACGCTCGTTGATCTCGCGGAACCGCTCGATCGAACGCGCCTCGCCCCCGAACGTCTTCACGACCTTCAGGCCCGAGATGCTCTCCTGCACGAAGCCGTTCACTTCCCCGAGCTGCTTCTGCTGCTCCGTGAAGTAGCGGCGCGTGTACTTCGTCACCTTCTTGGTGATGAAAACGATGAGCGGCACTGTAAGTACCGTGATCAGCGTCATCCAGACGCTCAGGCTGAGCATCATGACGACGCTGCCCACGAGCATGAGCACGCTGGCGATGAGCTGGACGACGGTCTGGTTCAACGTGTTGGACACGTTGGCGATGTCGTTGACGGCCCGGCTCATCAACTCGCCGTGCGTCTTGCTGTCGAAGTACGGCACCGGGAGGCGCTGGTACTGCTCGAACAGATCGCGGCGCATATCCCGCACTGTATTTTGCGACAGGCTCGACGCCATATACTGCTGAATCCAGGTGAATACCGCGCCCAATACGTAGACTCCGAACAGGATCATGCCCATCCGGAACATGCCGTCGTATTGGCGTTTTACGATATAGTCGTCGAACATTTTGCCGATCAGGTAAGGGCCCAGCAGCGCGAACAACGTCGTCAATACCGTGCAGGCGACGACCCATACGAGCGTGCTCCGCTGAAGCTTCAGGTAGCTTCCGATTCTTCGCAGCGTGCCCGCGGTGTCCTTCGACCGCACCTTCGGCACCTCTCCCGGCCGCGGACCCGGTCCCGCGCGGAAGCCCATCTGATCGATATTCGACGGCGCCTTGCTCGCATTCGCGTTGGACGAATTGGAGTTGCTGTCCGACATCAGGACACCTCCCGCTTGCCGAATTGGGACCTGTAAATATCCCGATAGACCTCGCACTCGGCCATGAGCTGCTCATGCGTGCCGCTGCCCACGATTGCACCGTCGTCCAGCACGATAATGCGGCGGGCCTCGATGACGGAAGAGATTCGCTGAGCGATGAAAAACGTGATCGTATCCCGCATGACTTCCTGCAGGGCCGTGCGAAGCCGGCGCTCCGTGCCGAGATCCAGCGCGCTCGTGCTGTCGTCCATGATCAGGATCGGCGGCTTCACCAGCAGCGTCCGCGCGATCGAGAGCCGCTGCTTCTGCCCGCCGGACAGATTGACGCCCCGCTGGCCCAGCTGCGTGTCGTAGCCGTCCGGCAGCTTGGCGATAAAATCGTGCGCCTGCGCGATTTTCGCGGCCGCCTCAATCTCCGCCTGCGTCGCCTCGGGCTTGCCGAAGGCGATATTGTCCCGGATCGTCCCGGTGAACAGGAACGACTCCTGGAGGATGATTCCGATCCGGCGGCGAAGGCCGATCAGCGGCAGCTCGCGGATGTCTTTGCCGTCGATGCGGATGGCGCCCGACGTGACGTCATACAGCCGGGGAATCAACTGGACGAGCGTCGACTTGCCCGAACCGGTGGCCCCGATGATGGCGACGGTGTCCCCGCGGTTCGCCTCGATATCGATGTCCCGCAGCACCAGGTCCTTTGGATCGTTCGAGCCGTCGTAGGAAAAGGAAACTTGAGCAAACTCCACGCGCTTGGCCGGGATCGGGTCCTCCGCTTCGCGTGCCTGGCCTTCGATATGCGGCTGCGTCGTTAGCACCTCGCCGATGCGCTTCGCGGACACATTCGCCTGCGACACGTTCATCAGCAGCCCGCTCACCATGAGCAGGGAAGAGAGCACCTGCACGACATAATTGACGAAAGCCACCAGATCCCCCGCTTGAACGGACCCGATCGACACCAAGTCGCCGCCGTACAGCAGCACGGCGACCATGCATGCGTTCATGATGAGCGTCACGACCGGCGCGTTCAATGCGATGAAGCGGGCCGCCCGGATGGAGATGGCCGTATAGTCCTCGTTAACCTCCCGAAAACGTTTCATCTCATAATCGGTTCGGACGAATGCCTTGACCACCCGGATTCCGGCCAAACTCTCCTGTATGCGCGTATTGACGGCATCCAGCCGGGTTTGAACGCCGGCGAATAGCGGGTTGGAAAAACGAATCAGCACGACAAGCGCCGCGACCAGCACGATCAACGTCCCCAGCAGGATAAGGCCCAGCCGCAGATTCATCAGCAAGGCCATCACGACGCTCCCGATGAGCAGGCTCGGCGCCCGGACCATGCCCTGCAGCGCCATCTGCAGCAGGTTCTGGACCTGCACGACGTCGCTCGTCATGCGGGTGATGAGCGTCCCCGACTTGAACGCATCCATGTTATCGAACGAGAACGCCTGCACCTTGGTGAACAGCGCTTCCCGCACGTCTGCGCCGAAGTTCTGCGAAGCGCGGCTTGCGAACAGGTTGCACCCGACGCCCGTGATGAGCGACAGGAGAGCCACGCCGACCATCAGAAATCCCGTTCGTTCAATGACGCCGAAATCGCGGTCCACGATGCCGAAGTTGACGATATGCGCGGCCAGCCTGGGCTGGAGCAGATCGAAGAACACTTCAAAAATCATGAACAGCGGCCCGAGGATGAGGAATTTCCAATAGGGTTTGAAATACGCCCTTAAGCCCCACATCGGTTCAAGCTCCCCCTTCTTCGGTCTCCGCCCGTTGCGCCGGCACGCCGGACGATTGCCGGGGCGATTCCCCGGGCGATTCCTCCTGCGCGTCCCCAGGCGAATCCGCTTCCTCATCGGCCCGATGCAGCTCGAAGTGCCTGGTATACTCGTCGATGATCTGCTCGATCGCCTTGAGCTCGCCGAGCAGGATGGTTCGGATCTCCCGGTATTCCGGCGCCTCCAGCTGCTGCCTCAGCGTCTTGCGCTTGACGTCGAGCATCTGCCAAAACTCCAGCGCCCGCCCGCGGCGGAACGTCTTCGCCCCGTGATGATGCCTGCCCTTATGCCCGCCCTCGAAGTCTATGTCGCCTCTTCCTCTATGGTTACGCATCTATACACACGCTCCTTTATGTATACAATTGTATACACTTGATGAGTTAGTGTCAAAGTGAAAAGAGGCTGTCTGACCAGGTCAAGATGTGACCTTGGAAACAGTCCCTGGTGGTTGGGCGTGCAGCCGTGTATGAATTATGGCCGTACGGCAGAAATTGCGGGATTGCAATGTGGCCGGGCTTCAAGTACTGCTCTAGGGTAGTACTTGGCGGGGGCACGGGGTTTTGGGGCTTCAAGTGCTGCCCTACGGCAGTAGTCGGGCGGTTTGCGGCGCAGCAAGGCTTCAAGTGCTGCTCTACGGCAGTAGTTGGGCAGTTTGCGGCGCAGCAGGGCTTCAAGTGCTGCTCTAGGGCAGTAGTTGGCGGGGGCACGGGGTTTTGGCGCTTCAAGTGCTGCTCTACGGCAGTACTTGGGCGGTTTGCGGCGCAGCAGGGTTTCAAGTGCTGCTCTACGGCAGTAGTTAGGCAGTTTGCGGCGCAGCATGGCTTCAAGTGCTGCTCTAGGACAGTAGTTGGGCGGTTTGCGGCGCAGCAGGGCTTCAAGTACTGCTCTACGGCAGCACTTGGGCGGTTTGCGGCGCAGCAAGGCTTCAAGTGCTGCTCTACGGCAGTACTTGGGCGGTTTGCGGCGCAGCAGGGCATCAAGTGCTGCTCTAGGGCAGTACTTGGGCAGTTTGCGGCGCAGCAGGGTTTCAAGTGCTGCTCTACGGCAGTAGTTGGGCAGTTGCGGCGCAGCAGGGCTTCAAGTGCTGCTCTACGGCAGTAGTTGGGCGGTTTGCGGCGCAGCAGGGCTTCAAGTGCTGCTCTAGGGCAGTACTTGGGCGGTTTGCGGCGCAGCAGGGCTTCAAGTGCTGCTCTAGGGCAATAGGTAACACGTTATAAAATGGTTGACGTCTAAAGCGGGTATGATATGCTTAGAATAACAAAAGAAGCCGGTGCGCCAAACACCGACTTCCTGCACAACTGCTTCGGCGGGGTTACCTCCAGTCGAACGACCAACAAATAACCCGCGCTGTGGCGACAACCTCGGCGGGTTATTTTCTTTTATTCAAGTAAGTAAGCAATGCCAGGACAAACATACCGAGCATCATTACTTCCTGAAAAGAAAATGTCATAGCCTCACCTCCGATCTGGAGGCGGACTACCCCGTCTAGGCGAGTCGTACAAACTATATAATACCATCTTATGCCATCTTTTGGATGGCTTTTCTTATGCCTAAGAGCACGGCGTCACGCCGCAGTAATCGCGACGTCGTCAATGAAGGCCGTGTTGTCCCCGGTCGTCGTCGTGGCCAGGAACTTGATCGCGTGGCTGCCGGCGGTCGCCGCGAAGTTGACGGTGGCGAACGATACGTACGCGCCCGAGGTCGTCGTAAAGGAGCCGATGACGGCGCCGTCGTACAGGACGTTAAACGACTGGACGCCGCCGAAGCTCGTGCGCTGCGCCGCCTTGAAGGTTACCTTGTACGTGCCGGCCGACGGAAACGTCACGCTCTGGCTGAACTCGCCCGGCACGCCGCCGTCCGTTTTCAGATAGGCCGTCTGCACGCCCTCGGGCGCAACGGCGGACGGGCCCAGCACGCTGCCGTTGTACTGGAGGCCGGCGCGGCTGTTG
This sequence comes from Cohnella sp. GCM10020058, assembly GCF_042683485.1. Lineage (NCBI taxonomy): Bacteria > Bacillati > Bacillota > Bacilli > Caryophanales > Paenibacillaceae > Cohnella > Cohnella sp. GCM10020058. The sequence goes on along the minus strand of NZ_JBHUJV010000009.1, from coordinate 325,142 downwards.
AACGTCCAGCCGCCGTAGGTTGCCGGCCCCCAGGCCGTCTTGGTTGACGCGGCGGCGACGGACGGGGTCTCGAAGCCGGCGCCCGTGACGGGGACGACGGTCGCCGGGCTCAGCATCACTTCGTCGATGAACGCGGTATTGTCCCCGGCGGTCGTCATAGCGGCGAACTTGATCGTGTGGCTGCCGGCCGACGCTGCGAACGTCCCTGTCGTATAAGGCGCAAAGGCACCGGAGGCGGAAGGCGTGAACGAGCCGACGATCGTACCGTCGAACAGGACGTTAAACGACTGGGCGCCGCCGTAGCTTGCGCGCTGAGCGGCTTTGAAGCTCAGCGTATAGGTGTCGGCAGCCAGCGTCAGACTCTGGCTGAACTCGCCCGCCACGCCGCCGTCCGTCTTCAGGTAGGCGGTCTGCAGCCCTTCGGGCGCATAGTCCAGCGCGCCGAAGACGCTGCCGTTGCGCTGGATGCCCGCCCGCGAGTTGAACGTCCAGCCGGCGGTCGTCGGACCGACGACGGTGCCCGTCGTAGCAGGCGATTCGAACCCGGCATTGGCGGGCTGCGCGGAGCCGTCCGGATTCACACGGACGAGCGCGATGCCGTAGCTCGCCGGATCTGCCGTACTGGCCGCCTTCACGGCGACCAGCTTGCTGCTGATGACGCGCGGTGCGGTATATACGCCACCGCTCGAGATCGTACCGTTGCCGCTGCTGACGACGCTCCAGGTCACGCCGCCGGTATTGTCGACGACGCTCGCGGCCAGCGTGACGGATGCACCGGCCGTCACGGCCGGATTGACCGGCGACACCTCTACCTGCGTCTGCGCCGGCAGCGTCGTGTAGACGATCACGTTGTAGTTGGCGTCGATCGCGCTGTCGGTGAACGAGGTGCCCGCCGCAAAGCTCGCCACGGACTTCGGGATCGTCGCATTGGCGTTCAGCGCGACCGTGTCCTGATAGAAGTGCTTGCGGAACGTCTTGCCGACGTTGACGCCGCTGAAGTTAAACGTGACGTTGCGATCGGTGCCGGCCTTCGTCTCCAGCACGATCGTGTAGTCGCCGCCGCTCGTCTTGAAGGCGGCGGCCCGGACGTCGGCGGAGCCGGTACTGACGGAGACGACCGAGCTGTGCGCCGGAATGTAACGGGCGAGCAGTCCGGCGGCGTAGAATGCTTTTTTGGGCGTCAGTCCCGTGTACAGCGCGTCGTAAAGGTCGTAGTTGCCGTTCGTGCTGCCGTCGGGATCGGTCGAGTAGCCGCCGTTCAGCTGCCAGACCTGCGCGCCGTTCACGCCTTCGTTGGCCGACTTGATGACGGTGTTGGCGTAGCCGGAGTCCCAGCCGCTGTCGTTGTCGCTCGCCCAGCCGAATTCGGTCAGGTACACCGGTTTGGCGCCGACCACCGACGTGCGAGCCGAAATTGCAGTGCTCAGCGTCGCATACGGCTCGCCGTATACGTGGAAGCTGTAGCCGTCGAGATAGCTGTCGATGTTCGTTTTCATATACTGGGTCCAATCCGGCGCCCCCGTCTCCTCGGGTCCCCACAGCTTCACCAGGCTGCGGCGGCCATCGGCGACGAGACGATCATGCACTTTTTTGACCATATTTGCATAGTAGAGCTTCTGGTCGCCCGGCGCTTCGAAGTCCCACGAGCCGTTGGGCTCGTTGTAGAACGTCATGTACTTGATGTTCGTGTAGCCTCTGACCGAGATCAGCTGCTGCAAGGCGGCCGAAGCCGAGGCGGCGAACGCGTCCAGGTCCGCTGGCGCGCTCTCGTACGGCGTCGTACTGCCGGCGATGGGAAACCAGCTGTGGATGGTCGAGCCGTTTTTCCAGCCAAAGTTCAGTTCGACCTCGGTCCCCGCGCTCTTCAGGACGTCGAGGTACTGGTAAAACGCCTGCATCTTCAGATTGTCCCAGGAGTAGGACCCCTTGGCCGACTCCATCCAATCGATCTGGAACCAGACGCGGGCCACCTTGGGCTTCATCGCCAGGATGCGTTCTTTGTCCATTTCCCAATGCGCGGTCGTGTACCCTTGCTCCCTGGACTTCGCCATGAGCGCGCTCGGAATGATGTTGACGCCGACGCCCTTGTAATCGGATTGGACGACGGTATTCGGGTTGATCGTGACGGTGTGTACGGCGGTGGCGGAGGCCGGATGCGGGAAAACGATGGCGGAGGGCATGAGCGAGAGGAGCAGACAGAGACCGGCGAGCAACCTGCTTGTGGCCTTGCGTGTCAACTTCATCAATCTTCTCCCTTCGATTCGTGGAATGCCGACGGGTCGTCGCGGCAGTTGAATAGGAGGAGTCGGCTGATCCCAGTGTGACAGCAGGGAGAGTGAGACGACATGATTGATTTCCGTATTTCGTTGAAATGTTTACCGGCTTCTATATAATGGGACGCCGATCGCGATGTCGGAGGTTAACGACCAGGCGCGCCGCATGGCTTATGCCGTCGTCGAGAGCCAGACCCCGCTGCTGCATCACCACGCATCGTTCCAAGTCTTCCCGCACGGAGACGGCGTCGCCAGGCTCGTATGGACGACGGACTTTCTGCCGGACGATCTGGCCGCCGAGATCCAGGCGCGCGTCGACCGCGGGTCCCAGGTAATGAAGGCAGCGATCGAAGCCGAGGCGAAAGGGAGCGTTCGCTGAACGTTCCGCACACGAAACCGACCGGCGCAAGCCCGCGCCGGTCGGCGAAAACGCAACGATACATTCCTTTCCACGCACCCGCTCAGCTCTTGCGATAAAACTCCGGCGTCACGCCGAAATAGCTCTTGAACCTCCGAATGAAGTGCTGCGGGCTCTGATAGCCGACCTGCTCCGTGATCTCGTAAATGCGCAGCGAAGTGCCCTCGAGCAGCATCTTCGCCTTCTCCATACGGGCACGCAGAATATAGTCGCTCAAGTTTTCTCCCGTAATATCCTTATAGATCTGGGACAGATAGATCGCGTTCAAGTAAACGAAGTCGCCGATTGACTGCAGCGTGACGTCTTTGTTCAGATTCAGCTCGACGAAAGCATGCACCTTCTGCACGAGCAGCCGGTGATTCTCCTCGATCTTCGCGGGCTCGTGACCGAACAGCGCGTCAAGAATGACGCGGCTCCACGCATCCAGGAGCTTGGCCGAATGGATGGCCTTGCGCTCCGCGCGGACGGACGCCGGACTCACGAGGTCCTCCAGCAGCTTGCCTTTCTTGTGGGCCAGGTAGGTGAACGCGCTCAGCAGGTGCAGGTAAGCTTCCCGCGTATGCGCGGGGGAATCGGCATGCTCGGAAGACAGCTCCTCGAAGATGGCGTCCAGCTTGTCGTTGACCCGATCCCGGTTGCCCGCGTTCATGAGCTGGATTAGCATCGGCTGCCGGTAGAGCGCGGTTAACGGCTTCAGCGCCCGGTCCGTGCCGGCCGCCGGCTTGGACAGAATGCCGCCGTGCCGCTTCGCCGTCTTGAGCAGCATGGCGTTTACGGAAACGTGAGCCTGGTGGAGTGCTGCGGGAAAAAGGACCGGATCCGAGATGAACAGCGCGATGTTTCGTTTAAGATACCGCTCCGCGTTGGCCAACAACTTGGCTGCCAGTTCTTCCAGCAAGGCATCTTTTTCGGCATCCCAACCCGGCTGTGTCTCTTCCCCTTCCGTCGCAGGCTTGATTAACAAGGCAATATGATCTTGGGGAGCCTGGCTCGGCCAGATTAGAAATCGCTCCGAGAATTGCTCCTCCGCCATATTTATGACGGCGAACTTGAACAGCTTCATGTCCGCTTGGCTGTACGTCTCGTAGAACGCCTGATCGAACTTGATCGCGAGCAGCTTGACGGCATCTCCCCGCTCGAACGGAATCCGGTACATCGCCAGTTTCTCGTCCAGTTTTCCGCCATGCGCCGACTCCGGCTCCTGCAGAAGCTCAAGCAGCAAATTTTCCCGCAGAAGGGGCAGGTTCTGGTGCACGATCGATGCCGCGTACGCATAATTCTGATGATGCTGACGCTCGTGCCGGCGCTTGGTCACGATTTTCCCGATCGTCTCCATGAGCACTTCATCGCGGACCGGCTTGATGAAGTATTCAATGGCGTGCACTTCGACGGCTTTTTTGGCGTATTCGAATTCGGCATAGCCGGTCAGCAGGATGCAATCGACGTTTTTGCCGCGCTCGTTGGCGTACTGGATCAGCTCGAGTCCCGAGGTGCCGGGCATGCGGATGTCCGTGATCATGATATCGACGGGATGCGCGTCGAGGATGTCCATGGCGCCCGTCCCCCCGTACGCGCGATAAATCGTCGTGATGTCATAACGTTCCCAGGGCAGGGTCGCGGCCATCGTATCGACTTGATGCTTGTGATCGTCGACGATCAACACCGTGTACACGCTCGCTTCACTCCCTTTCAGCCGAATGCCAATACAATTCAATCCGGAGACCGCCCATGGCCGAATGCGCGATCCGCATTCCTGCATCGACGCCGAAGTAGTATCGGAGACGATGATTCACGTTCCACAAGCCCGTATGCCCGGAGTCGTTGGTGTCCGAGTCGATCCGACGGCGCAGCTCGGATAGCGCCTCCGGCGACAATCCCGACCCGTTGTCTTCGACGACGAGACGGTACTCCCGTTCGTCCGCCGTGCCCGCAATGACGATGAGGCCGTCTGCCATGCGCTCTTCGAGGCCGTGCACGATGGCGTTCTCGATGATCGGCTGGATCAGCAGTCTGGGGATCGGCAGTGCAAGCATGTCCTGCGGAATATCGATTGCATAGACGAACTTGTCGAGTTGGGAGCTCATAATGTCCATGTAGCTCCGGGCCAGCTCCATCTCCGACCGCAGCGTGGAGACCAGCGTCTCGTTGCGGGTCGTGTATTTGTAATAGTCGCCCAGATTATGCGCCATCGCGATGACCGATTCATGCTGACGCATCTTCGCCATGTTCACGATATAAGCCAGGCAGTTGTAGAGAAAATGAGGATTGATCTGCGATTGGAGCTGCTTCATCATGGCTTCCCTGGAACGGATCTCCTCGGCATATACCCGCCCGAGCAGATGATCGATCTCCGTGGCCATGCCGTTGAACGAATCGAACAGCTGCTGGAACTCGTTGCGCCGCACGCTGCGGATCCTGTAGGCGAAGTTCTTGTTCTTGATCTGCTCGGCGCTGCGGATCAGGATCGCGATCGGCACCCGGATATGATAATGCAGCAGCAGCGCGGAGGCCAGCCCGAGCAGCACGAGCAGGAACATAATGACGTAGAAAAGATTGCGATTGCGGACGACCGGCTTCAAAATCTCGTCAAGCGGCTCGATGTCGATCAGGCTCCAGCCTAATTTCTGCGAGGTCTTCACGTAAATGAGATAGGACTGGCCATCGAGCTTCGCAATATCGTGATAGGAATGGCCCGACTTGGATGGATCCGGCGAATACGACGCCAGCAGCCGCCCGATCCGCTCCTTGTTCGCGGTGCTGCTGTAGACGGCTTGGTCCGATCCTCGGTAAAAAAGGAAATCGCTCTCCCCGCCCTGCTTAAAGCCGTCCAGCAAGTTCGTAATGTTCTGCACCGGAAAATCCACGCGAATAATAAAGTCCGACTTCATGATCTCGTTCGGGTCATGCAGCATCGGGTAGACGAAAAAGCGGGAAAAAGCGGTCATGCTGACGCCCGCTTCATCGATGTCGCTTAACTGCCAGGCAGGCGAGTACGCTTGGACGAACGCCTGCCGATCGAAAGCGTCGGTAGACTGCGTGGACAGCGACAGATCGTGCTTGGGAAAATAAATCGTAATTCGGTTCATGACCTGATTGGTCAGGCTGAACAAATTGAGCTTGCCCGCGATCGACTCGATCGTATTGTAGCGATCGTAGCCGTCTGCGGGCAATTCGCCGAAGGCGACGCTTCGGATCTCCGGATCCTTCGCCGCAAGCGCGGCAAACAGCATATTCTGATCCATCAGGCTATCGATCTGGTTGAGAAAGTAGGTCAGCTTGTCCTCGTTCCTCGTGTTGATCTGTTCCTCGATGACGTGCACGCTCTGCTTGTAAGAATAGGCGTATAGCCCGACGACCGGCAGCAGAATGGCGATCAGCAGCAAAATGACCTTGGTGATGACGTTCATCGGGGTTCCCCCATGCCGTATTCGACGATCCTACCGGTATTATACTATTTCTCGCCTATTCTTTGACCGAGCCCAGCGTCATGCCTTGCACAAAATAACGTTGAAGGAACGGATAAACGAGCAGGATCGGCACCGTGCCAATGAAGATGAGCGCCGACTTCAGCGAACGCTCGGACAAGTTCTCCAGATCGGCGGGGTTAAGTCCGATCTTCGTGTAGTCGAAGCTCGCAACCAACGCCTGCAGGAAGGTGGCCAGCGGGAACAGCTCCGCCTTGTTCATATAAATCATGCCGTCGAACCAAGCATTCCAGTGGAAAACCATCGTGAACAAGGACAGCGTGGCGATCGAGGGCAGCGAGATCGGCAGGAACAGAACAAACAAAATTCTAAAGTGCCCCGCCCCGTCGATCATCGCGGCCTCCTCGAGTTCCTTGGGGATGCCGCGCAGGAAATTCATCATCAGGACGACGTTGAATACATTAACCGCGACCGGGAGGATGAGCGCCAGCAAGGAGTTGGTCAGGTGCAGCTTCTGAACGACCAGATACGTCGGGATCAGTCCGCCATGGAACAGCATCGTGGCGACGAAATACCACGCGTACACGGTTCTGCCCCGGAACACGCTGTCGTCCTTGGACATCGAGTAGGCAGCCAGCAGCGTCAGGAACATCGTCAGCGCCGTACCCGCGATCGTCCTGAGCACGCTCATCTGGAAAGCGATCAGAAAGCTGTTGCTGTTCATCGCCTTCTCGTAGGAAGCTAAGTTAAAGCCGATCGGCCAAAACTTGACGAGGTACGAGGATGTGGCATGGTCCGAGCTGAGCGAGACCGCGAGCACATGAACCATCGGCAGCACGCAGAGCAGCGCGGTGACGGCCAGGAAGACGACGTTCGCCGCATTGAACAGGCGATAGGATAACGATATTTTATACATGGCCGGTTCCCCTTAGAAAATTCGGTAATTGGCGTACTTCGTCGCCAACTTGTAAGTGACGGCGATCAGCACGAAGCCGATGACGGATTTGAAAAAGCCGACGGCGGTAGCGAGGCTGTAGGATCCCTGAATCAGCCCCACGCGGTAAACGTAGGTATCGATGATATCGCCTTTCTGGTATACGAGCGGATTGTACATGTTGAATACCTGATCGAAGCCGGCGTTCAGGATGTTGCCCAGGGATAAGGTCACGATCACGACGGCGATCGGAAGAATCGACGGCACCGTGATGTGCCGGGTCTTCTGGAAGCCGGTCGCGCCGTCCATGTCCGCGGCTTCGTACAAATTCGGATTGATGCCGGCCATCGCCGCCAGATAGACGATCGTGCCGAAGCCGAATTCCTTCCAGATATCGCTCGTAATAAGCGTGACGCGGAACCAATCCCCGTCCCCGAGGAAGAATACGCGATCCAGGCCGAGCGACTGCAGGAATTGATTGATCAGTCCGTCCGTAGACAGCAGGTCCGTCAGGATCCCGCCGAGGATGACCCAGTTGAGGAAGTGCGGCAGATAGACGAGCGATTGGACGGTACGTTTAAAAAACATATTTTTAACGCCATTGAGGAGCAGGGCGAAGACGAAGGGCGTGATCGCGCCGATCGCGATCTTCAGCGTCGCAATGACGAACGTGTTCCAAATGACTTGAATGGCAGTCGGATCGTTGAACATGAAATGGAAGTGCTTAAAGCCCGCCCAGGGGGAACGGAAGATCCCGAGCCATGGCTTGAAATCCTCGAAGCCGATCGCCAGTCCGGCCATCGGAATATAATTGAAAATAAACAGCAGCACCACCGACGGCAGCAGAAACAGATGCAGCGCCCAGTTTTTTCTGAGATTTAACGCGCCTTTCCGACTTTTCGAGTCGATCGCTTGGGTTCTCATCATCCAATCCCCTATCTCTATCCTTTCTGTTGAAAAAGACGAACGCGGAGCTTGAAAATTCGGCCTTCAGCTCCGCGTTCGCATGAGTCTTACCTATGATCCGACGCGCTTACTTGGAGGCGGCGACCTGTTCGTTCACCTCTGCGGTGATCTGCGAGCCTCCCTGATCGTTCCATTGCTTGACGAAGGAATCAAAGTAATCCGGTTTGGCCTTGCCGTAGATGATCTGCAAGTAGGCTTGCTCTTCGAGCGTCGACAGCTGCTCCCACTTCTCGATCATCGTCTTCGTGTTCGCGCCCAGGAAGCCGTTCGGCACGTCCGAGCTCTGCTGCTGGAAGGCGGTCGCGAATCCCTCTACCGTGAGCGGACCGTTGCTGGCCGCCAGCTTTTGCTCGAAAATATTGTTGAGCGAGCCTGCCGCCACGCGCTGGTAGATGTTCGGTCCGTCCATGACGTTGGGCGGCGTCGTGCCCGGCGACATCAGCATGTACCGGCCGAGGTCGATCGTTCCCTCCGGCACCGTCCAGTCCGGCTTGCCGTCCTTCATGACGTAGTCGTAGCCTTCGCCCTTGCCGGCGCCGAACGGGCACGCTTCGTCTTCGAGGGAACAGCTATAAAGCGTATCCCAGTACTTGAAGATGGCATCCATATGCTCGAATCCTGCGCGGAATACATAAGCCGTATAGGTCGGCGGCGAGGCTTGACGGCCGACCTGCCCGTCTACGCCGGACGGAATCGGGTAAGGCTTGATCGACAGCTTCTCGTTTTTCTTCTCGGCGTCGGCGATGGCGGTGCCGATCGGCCAACCGCCCGCCCAGCCCGGCGCGAAGACGATGCCGGCTTTGCCCGAGGTGAAGTCGGCCATCGCCTTCGTGGCGTCCTGCGTGCCGAAGTCCGGGCTCAGATAGCCTTTGGCGGACCAATCGCCCAGCTTGACGAGGCCGTCCTTGACCACCGGATCGACGGAGCCGTAATGCAGCTGGCCGTCATCCCCCTTCAGCCAGAAGTAAGGCTGGTGCTGGCCGAACACGAACATCGCGTCCGCCATGTAGTTGGCCGTCGGATGATGGTACCCGGTGTTGCCGCCGAGCGCCATGCCGTAGGTGTCCTTCTTGCCGTTGCCGTCCGGATCCTTGTTCGTGAAGGCATCGAGCACCGCCTCGTACTCCTCGACGTTGGTCGGCGCCTTCAGGCTCAGCTTGTCGAGCCAATCCTGCCGTACCCACATGACCGTGTCGCCCACGAAGCCGTTGGACAGATCGGGCAAGCCGTACATTTTCCCGTTGCGCGTGACGGTCGCCATGACCTGCGGGTTTTTGGCGTATGCCTCTTTGACTCTGGCCGTCGCGTACTTCTCGAACGCCTCGTCGATCGGCTGGATCTTGCCCGAGGCGACCAGATCCTCGAACAGCGTGCCCGATGCCGACAGGACGTCCGGCAGCTGCTCGCCGCTCGTCATCGCGAGCCGCACCTTCGTGCCAAGCGCATCCGCCTGATCCGTCACGACCCATTGATACTTGGTGACGATGCCCAGGTTGTCCTTGAACCAGCGGGAGACCGGGTTGTTCTCCGGCGTGTCGCCGTTGCGCAGCTTATCCGACGCCTTCAGCGCGATCGCGCCGGTGATCGTCACGGGCGGATCGAACTTCGTGCGGTCGTTCGGCTGCGGCTCCGCCTGCGCCGATGCGCTTGGCTGGGCCGAAGCCTCGGTGCTTGCCGTCGCCGACGGCTGCTTGCTCGATTCGCCCGAAGCTGCCGACGGCTCGTTGTTGCCGCCGCTGCACCCGGCGATGACGCTCACGGCCAGCATGCTGCCCAGCATGGCCGACCATGCTTTTGAATATCGTTTCATGGAGCTCCCCCTCGTCTACGACTCTTTCCTACTTCATTATTCCATCCGCGCCGCGGGATAGGAATGATCGGTATTCAAGTTCATGAACATCTCTTAATCAGATTGCCCGGCTCTCAAGCTCGACGCTGCCGATCTGCGGATTCCAGGTCTGTGCGGCGGTAATCGGAAAGACGATCTTCAGGTACTGCGTGCCTGCCGGGAGCGTGCCGCTATAGTCCACCTTGTTCCAGGAGCCCGTCACGGTTGCTTTAGCGGGGGTGAACGCCGCATAGGTCACGTTATCCGCAGACACGTAAAATTGGAAGTCGCCCGCGGTCTCGTACGGCCAGAACCAGGCCTTGGCGGCGAATTGCTTCAGATCCATGCCGGCTGCCGCTTTGTAGACGACGTATTCGCTGGTGTTCGTCTTCCGCTGGAGCCGCGAGGTATCTCCGCCGAAGGTCGCCGCGTTCGACGAATCGAAGGACAGCTGCGCGCTGTGCGCGAACATCTTGGTGAAGTCGTTCATCGTATCGGTCACGTTCGCGACGGTAGGGGCAGGGACCGCGCTCTTCAGCTCGACGCTGCCGATCTGCGGGTTCCACGCGTTGGTCGTGCTATGGGCGAACACGATCTTCAAATACTGCGTGCCCGCCGGGAGCGTGCCGCTGTAGTCCACCTCGGACCAGTTGCCTGCCGGCGCAGTCTTGCCCGGCGTAAAGGGCGTATAAGTCGTATTGTCCGGCGACGTATAGAACTGGAAGTCGTCGATCGTCTCGTACGGCCAGAACCAGGTCTTGGCGGTAAACTGCTTCAAATCCATGCCGGACGTCGCCTTGTAGACAACGTATTCGTTCGAGTTGGCCGTCCGGGCCAGCCTGGAGGCATCGCCGGCAAAGTAAGACGCGTTAGACGTGTTAAAAAAGAGATACGGGCTGTGCGCGTACATGTTCGAATAGTCGTTCATATCGTCCTTGACGGTGGCGCTGGTCACCGTCGGGTCGGGCGTCGGCGTCGGCAGCGGCACGTTCACAGCGGGATTGTATTGGAATTTGACGTGATGGGTGATGCCGTCTTTGACGCTTGTGTCGACTTCGAACTTGATCGTCGGGGCGAGCTGGAGCACCGTAACCGAAGCGTCCTTCGACACGACGGACAGACCCGACTTATGAATCTCGAACGTTACCTTGTTCTGCAGATGCGTAGGATCGGATACGCCGACATCGAGCGTGCCGGACAGATCCTTCAGCATGAGCGAAGAAGGATTGGAGGCCGTCAGGAAACTGAAGGTACTGGGCGCCCAGAAGTTGGCTCCGATGATACCGAGTCCCTTCTCCTTCACCGCCTGGGTGTTCGGGTTGTTGACGAGAATCTCCGTATTCGGATTCGCGCTGTATGCCGCGGTCTGCGAAGCCGTCTTGTTCGGCAGCAAGACATAAGCGTATTTTTCGTTCACCGGATTGGCGCCGTGGTCGAGCCACAACGTGACGTAATTTTTGGACAGCGTCGTGTCGGGCCCTCCTATGTTCAGCTGCTTCCAGCTGCCTTCGGATACCGCTCTCGCGCCCTTGATATTACTCGGTTGCGGGAAGTAGTAGCCGCCCGTGCCCTCGAGGTACGCATAAGAAACCCCGCCCATGCTCTCGGACCAGCCAAGCGCAGCCGACTTCGCCGTACCGTTCACGATTAACTGCTCGTCGCCCTTCACCTTGCGCGTCGTGTGGAGCGGATCCAGCACCGGGCCGAGCGCGGACGGCGAATAGAGCTGCACCTCCGATACGGCATCGGCAAGATCGACGTCGTTCCCGTGCAGGACGAGCTTCACGTACCTGGCATTCGCATCCGGGAAATCGTAAGCGGTCACCTCGGTCGTCGGCGCGGATTGGTACGGCGTGGCGTACACGGCGTTCCATACCGAATTGTCCGCGGACACTTCGATATCGAACGTATAGCGCCGATCGGTTCCCTGCGGAAAGGCGATGCCCGCGTAGCCGACCGGTTTTACGCTGCCCAGATCCAGCTTCAGCCACTGCCCGTCGCCGCTCGCCGTCCAGGAAGTGCCGATCTTGCCGTCCTGGATGGCCGTCAGATCGGCGGAGCCCAGGCTGTCGGAGGCGGATTCCACGTTAAGCGGGGCCACGATTGCAGGGATGATCAGATTGCCAGCCGAGCACGGCGCGTAGATCTGAACCTCGGCAATGCTGTTCCAGGGGCCCGTATTGCCGCCGTTCGCGCTGTTGTTGGTATAGCCATGACCGACAATGCGCACGTATCTGGCCGACACGTCGGGGAAGTCGAACACTTGGATCGCGTCGTTAGAGACGACGCTCGAGTTGCCGGAGTAAACGGTCGTCCACGCATTCTTATCTGCGGACACAGCAATGTCGAAGGTTGTGTACCGCGTGGCTTGCACATAGAAGCTGATCCCGACATATCCGATCTGCTGCGTCTTGCCCAGGTCGTATTGAATCCACTGGCCGTCGCCAGACGCGGACCATCGGGTGCCGAGGTTGTTGTCGAACGTATTCTCGGGTAAATTGCCATCGTTACCGCTGTCTGTAACCGCATACACTTTATGGCGGAGCGGCTCGCTTCCGACCGGCGCGGCGGCAGGCGCGGCCAAATCGGTGCCTTGCGTCGTTCTCGCTACATTCAGCATTCGATTTTCAACCGTCGTCTCGATCGTTCTTCCGTCGGTGCTGTTAATGCCGGCGCCAAGCGCGACAATCTCGTCGTCGAACATGAACCACGACTTCTTGGCCGTCAGCGTAGTTCCGTAATCTTGGTAATCCATGCCGGCGGCGGCGTATTGGCCGAGCAGCTCGGAGCCCCCCGCCCACGCCTTCGAGCTGAGGTATCCGCCGCCTTCGCCGTCCGTTCTCGTGCGCGTGTCGACCGTCGTTCCCGGCAGCCGATACTTGTTGACCGTCGGCCAGAAGCTCGAATACTGCTGCAGATCGTCGTTGTACAAATACGTCATGCCTGCGCCCGTGTACCAGCCTTTCAGATTTTCATTGTTCGTGTATTCGTACGTGCCGATCCGGCTGGAAGACATGCTGACGCCGAAGGCGTACCCCGGACGTTGCGTCACGGCTTGGTCCATGCCCGCGAACACTTTGGCGCCGGTCAGCTCCCCTCTCGGCACGACGCCTGAATCCGCCATGATCGCCTTGGCCTGGACAGCGACGCTCAGATCGACGGAGCGGAAAAAGTTGAGCGTCGTATCGGATTGGATCCAATACTTGACCATCGCCTTCAAGCGCTGGGCGTCGGCCGTCGGTGCTGCCTGAGACAAACGCACGAGCGAAGCGATGATGCCTTGCCCGACCGAATGGTCCGTCTCGTAGTTCCGCGAGATCGACCTGCCTCTGGTCATATCCATCATGGCGCCTTTGTAAATGAACGGCTCGTAAGAATCGTACACCCACTGATAAACGTTAGCGAGGCCCGACGACGTAGGCTCCCAGTCCGAGCCGTCAAGCAAATACAGCACGTTAACCAACTGCTGAAGCAGACTGGCGCCGTAGCTGCCGTTATACGCGTAAATATTGTGCTGGATAAAGGAGCCGTCCTCGTAGAAGCCGTCCCCGCTCGTGACATAGTCGAAAAGCGGATCGAGCGCATCGGAGGCAGCGGTCAGATCGGTATTCGACTTGATCAGGACGGCCCGGAGGCCGACGACCATGCACATCCAGGCGCGGTTGGCGCCGGTCGATACGAATTGGAACGGCTTGTTCACCCGCGTCGGATCGGGGGAGAAATGCCCGACGGCGTTCGTGTAATTTTGAATCTGGGTCGACGTGAGATCGTCGTACATGAGGGTGACGATATCGTTCAGCTGCAGCGGGGTGCCGATTTCCCAGTCCCACCAGTTATCGTACTCGGCCTTGTTCTCGTTATAGCGATTCGCGTACATCCAATCGAGGGCGCCGACGATATCGGCCTTAAGCGCCTGGTCGCCGTAAACGCTGGATCCGTAGGTGCGGTAGGCCAGCGCCATTCCTCTCAGACGGCCGTACGCGTTGGTGATTTGCGAGGAATTCGTCGTGCTGGCCATGTCGGACCATAGGAACGTTCTTCCCGAAGATTTGTCCATCGATGCCCAGCTCGTCTGGCTCACCGCGTTCAGCTTAAAGGCGATATCCGGATCTTGCGTATCGTACCCCGTGCCTCCGGTCAAGAAATCGAACCACTTGGTCCTCATCGCGTCAAACGCATCCTCCTCCGCATAAACGCTGCGCGCGCCTAAATGCCCAACCAAGCCGAACAATAAAGCCATCACCAACAGCAGCTTGCCGGAAATGCCGAATTCGATTGCCGACATCCTTGCCCTCATAAGTCCACCGCCCGTCTTTGTTTTAAATTCGGGCTCATTATCGCACCCGCCGCGAATGAATGGATATGATCAGGATTCAAGATCATGAACTTCCGTTAACCTGAATACGCAAAATGCCCCCTTCTGCAACAAATCCGAACCGCGATGCGCCAAATGGGCTCAGGAAGTTCAAGTTAGAAACAAATCCGGCTCAAATTTCGCCAAGTGCGCCTGGAGGTTTCTAATCAGAAACACGAGCGGCCATCCGCCGAATGCAAAAACGGGACGAAGCAGACAATGTCTCTGCGTCATCCCGTTTTGTTTCTAGTTCGGCCGACGGCAGGTCGGCCAGTCCGCAAACTGTTGATCTACGTTCACACTTGGCCCGTCGGGCAACCGATCACCCTTTTACGCACGTACCGCAATAAAAATGGCCCCCGCGCGTTGATCGCGCAAGGACCGGCATCGTGTCAGCCTGATTGCGGACGTATAACATCAGCGCCCGTTTTTACAGAGGCGGCTGCGCTGCAGCCGCCCCATCTTCCGCCTTACTGCTTCGCCAAAAACGCGTCGATCTGCGATTGCAGCTCGGTCTGGATCTTGGCGATGCCTGCCGCATCAAGCTGCTTGTTCAGATCCGCCAGGCCTTTGTCGATATCCTTGACCAGGCCGTACTCCAGCGGGATGCCGTAGCGCAGCATGACGTTGCCGACGTTGGCGATCTCGGTCTTCACCTTGCTGTTGTCGAACACGAACGTCTCGAGCGGGTAGTGGTACACGTTCGCTTCCCAGCTCTTGACCAGGTCGGACGCTTCCTGCGGGAACGCTTCGTTGTCGCGGTTGAGCGGCGAGTTGAAGCTCCAGTTGGAGAAGCCCGTGTAGTTCGGATTTTTGTCGAGCGCCTTGTACTTGTCGTCGCCGACCGGCTCGTAGTGAACGCCGTTGATGCCGTACATGATCAGGTCGTGCATCTCTTTATCGTTTTGCATCAGATCGATCGCCATCAGCGCGCGCTCCGGGTTTTTGGAGGTCGCGTGCACCGACGTGCCGTTCTGCGTCGAGATGGCCACCGATTTCTTCTTGCCTTGATTGACATCAGCCAATGCGACTTCGTACGGCGAATTTTCCTGGCGCATGAGCGCCATCAGCGCGCCGAGCGTGCCGTTGTTATGCGTGATCGAAGCCGTCTTGCCCGCCTTGAAGTCCGCCTGATGGTCGTTTTTGCTGTTCAGGACGTTTTTCGACCATGCGTTGTGGTCCGCGAGGTCCTTGTAATACGTCGCCAATGCCTTGAATTCCGGCGTGTTGTAGACGTTAAAGACTTGCCCCTTCTCGTCCGTCAGCTTGAAGGCGAACGGCATATCCAGGTCGAACATGTTCCACTCGTTCTGCTGCTTGAGCAGGACGCGGTCGAGGTTGTGGAATTTCCAGTCGCCCGTCTCCGGCGTGAACGGTACGATGCCTTTTTCTTTCTCGGCGACCGTTTTCAAATACGTAGCATATGCTTCCGGGCTGTTGATCTCGGGCAGGTTGTATTTCTTGCGCAGGTCCTCGCGGTACAGGATCAGCTTCTCGACGGATTCCCCGCGGTTCTGCGGCACCATGTACAGCTTGCCGTTGACCTTCGCCTGGTCCCAGCTGACCTTGGACATGTTCTTCCACGTTTGCGGCATGTACTTGGAGAGCATATCGTCCGTGAGCTCGAGGAAGCCGCCCTTCAGCGCCTGGTCGTTGTAGCCCGCCCAGTTGGCCGAGTAGATCAGGTCGAAGTTCTCGTCGGCGGCCAGCTTTAGCGGATACTTCTGCGCCCAGTCGGACCAATCGAGGAACTCGCCTTCAATCGTCGCGTTAATCTTCTCTTTGAGCTTCTTGTTGATCTCGGCGAAGACGGAATCATAGTCCACCGGCTTCGGTCCGACGAAGATCATCTTGAGCTTCACTTCCTTGGACGTGTCGACGGCGCCTTCGGACGGCGCGGCGGCGCTGCTGCTCGAGGCCGAGGCCGTAGCCGAAGCTGATGCGCTTTTTGACGGCTCCGTGCTCTGACTGGCTGACGACCCCGAATTCTTGTTGTCGTTGCCGCATGCACTCATGATCATCACAAAGGCAAACAAGAGCGTAAACATCGTCCATCTGCTTTTTCTCAACATGCCCATCTTCCCCCTAATGGTAGTCGTATCAAGCTCTATCGATAAACCGGGTCGCCCCGTATTCATCCCTTTACCGCGCCGATCGTCAGGCCCTGGACGAAGTACCGCTGCACGAACGGATACGCCAGCAGGATCGGGCCGGTCGCGACGACCGTCATCGCCATCTTAAGGCTCTCGGTCGGAATGGCCGTCGTAACGACCGCCCCCGCGCCCATCATCGCCTTGCGCATGCCGTCCATGTTGCCCAGCATTTTGTACAAATAGTACTGCAGCGGCATGAGCTTCTCGTCCGACACGAACAGCAGGGCGTTGTACCAGTCGTTCCAATAGGCCAGCGCCAGGAACAGCCCGATCGTCGCGAGCGCCGGCTTGGAGAGCGGCAGGATCAGCTGCGCGTAGATGCGGAAATCGCCCGCGCCGTCGATCTTGGCCGATTCGACGATCGCCTCCGGGATGCCGCCGAGGAACGATTTCATGACGATGATGTAAAAGACGTTGAGCACGAGCGGCACGATCAGCGCGAGCACCGTATCCTTCATATGCAGGTAGTTTACGATGAGCAGGTACCATGGAACGAGCCCTCCGCTGAACAAGGTAGTGAAGAAAAAGAAGAAGGAAAAGCCGTTGCGCCACTTGAAGTCCCTGCGGGACAGCGCGTAGGACGTCATCGAGGTCAGGAACAATCCCAGCAGCGTGCCGCCGATCGTCACCCCGATCGTCACCAGGTAGGCCTGGACCATCTCGGTCGGGTACTTGAACAAAATGCTGTACGCCTCCACCGAGAAATCCGTCGGGATAAACTGATAACCCGCCGTAATGATCCGGTTCTCGCTCGTAAGCGACGACGATACGACCAGCAGGAACGGCAGCAGGCAGAGCAGCGCCATGATCGTCAGCGCCCCGTATCCGATGGCGGCGAATATTTTCTGATCCGTCTTTTTGACGCCCGAGGTTTTGGCGAACGACTTGTCCGCATTCAGCTCCGTCGCGCTCATGTCATCAGCCTCCTCTTTAGAATAACGCGCGGTCTTTGTCGTACCGCCGCACCGCATAGTTGACCGCCATGATCGTGGCGAAGCCGAGCACCGATTGGAAGACGCCGGCTGCGGCCGACATGCCGATGTCGTTGGACGTGATCAGCGACCGGAAGACGAAAGTGTCGATGACGTCCGTCGCGGAGAACAGCATCCCGTTGTTGCCGACCATGTTGTAGAACATCCCGAAGTCCCCGCGGAAAATGTTGCCGACCGCCAACAGCACCAGGATGATGATCGTCGGGTACAGGTTCGGGATCGTCACCTTCAGGATGCGCTGGAAAATGTTCGCCCCGTCGATCTCCGCCGCCTCGTACATTTCGGTGTCGATGCTCGTGATCGCGGCCAGATACATGACCGTGCCGTACCCGAGCCCCTTCCAGGCGGACACCAACACCAGCAGGAACGGCCAGTAGGCGGGCGTGTTGTAAATGTCGACCGGCTCAAGCCCGAGTCCCCGGAGCATGGCGTTCACGGTGCCGATATCATAGTTCAGCAGGTTGTAGGCGATCGCGCCGACCACGACCCAGGAGATGAAGTACGGGAGGAACAGTGACGACTGAATGATTTTGCGAAACCACTTGCCTCCGACTTCAAATAACAGGATCGCTGCGAAAATCTGCAGGGCATTGTTCACGACGATAAAGGCGACGTTGTACAGCGCCGTATTGCGCGTCACCTGCCAGGCGTTGCCCGAGTCGAAGAAAAAGCGGAAGTTGTCCAGTCCGTTCCACGCGCTTCCGAAAATGCCGCCGGCGTAATCGTAGCGCTTGAACGCGATGACGATGCCCGCCATCGGGATATAAGCGAACAAAAGGTAGAAGACGACCGCAGGGGTCAGCATCAACAAGAACATTTTGTACTTTTTCACATCGTGCCAGAAGCTGCGCAGCCGCATATCCGCTCCCCCTCTCTCCTCTGTAGCTCTCATTATAGAAGGCAGAACGAGGCGGCATAATTCAGCGGAACAACTAAAGATAATACAAATTCAACGATCGAGGTGAAAACATATACGATCGGATGAATCGGCTGCCACAGCGCGTAGCTCGTGAAATAAGGATGCGACACATCGCTATTTCGCCGCCGCCCGAGGGGCTTAGCAGCACGCGGTGCCGCTATTGGCTCCGGCAGTGAGCGGTAGGCTGCCGTAGAAAAAACGAGGCCCCTGTACCCGCGGGAACAGGAGTCTCGCGACAGGGGCATCGATTTAAATATTGCGCTTCTTGCGATATTCGCCGGGGGACATGCCCATGTGCTGCTTGAACTGGCGGTTGAAGTAGATGATGTTTTTATAGCCGACCTGCTCCGCGATCTCGTAAATCTTCTTGGTCGGATCTTCGAGCAGCTCGCACACCCGCTTCATGCGCAGGTCGTTCAGAAAATCGCTGAACAGGCTGTTGGTCTCGGCCTTGAACAGCTGCCCCAGGTAGTTCGGCGTAAAGTTAAAATGTGCGGCCACTTCGTTCAGCGTGATCTTCTGCTCCAGCCTGTCCTTCACGTAAGCCGTAATGTCGTCGATCAGCTTGCGCTTCTGACGCTGACGCTTGAGGTAGAGCAGCTCGGACAGCTCAAAAAACCGCCTTCTGAGCCAGGACAAAATATCGTGCACCGTCTCGAATTGAAACAGGATGAGCGGCTGATGGGCGTCCCAATTCAGAATTTCGTACAAATGCTCGTTGAGCTGCCGCAGATCCGCGTGCAGCTTGGACGTAATGCGGATGATGAGATCGTAAATCTCGTTCTTCTGGGAGAGCGGATGGTCGCCGTCGAACAGCTGCAGCAGGCAATCGTCGATCGCCGTCAGGTCGTACTCGAGCATCGCCTTCAGCATCCGGTCGACGATCTCCTCCAGGTTCGGGGCGATCCGTTCCTTGGGGCGCCACTGCGAGGCGTCCTGGATGAGCCGATTCTTGCCGACGATCCACTTGATGCTAAGCGCGGCCTGCGCTTGCCGGTACGAGTCGTGCAGATGGTCGAACGCGGTCGTGTACATCCCGGTTCCGATCGTGACGGAGAAGGCGAACTCGGCGTAAAAGGCGCGAATCAGCTCTTCGAGCAAGGTGGAGAAAGAAGGCTCGGGCACGGCGGCCAGCAGGACGAAGCGGCTGTCGTAGGCATCGATGACGAGGCCCATATTGCGTTCCTGCGCGAACCGTCGGATGAACCCGGACGCGCTCCCAAGCCATGCGCGACGCTCCTCCGCGGTCGAGCGGCTTGTCTTCCACGCCATGTCGTCGATCTCGGCGATGGCGACCGCGGTGCCGCACTGGAGCATCGGCGCCAGGAAGCTGCGGATGTGCGCCTCGACATCGCCCGGCGCGGACTCGTTGAACCAGCGCAGCAGCAGCT
Source organism: Cohnella sp. GCM10020058 (assembly GCF_042683485.1). Classification (NCBI taxonomy): domain Bacteria; kingdom Bacillati; phylum Bacillota; class Bacilli; order Caryophanales; family Paenibacillaceae; genus Cohnella; species Cohnella sp. GCM10020058. Next base: position 305,489 of record NZ_JBHUJV010000009.1, on the reverse strand, counting down.
CCTGGTTGACGAGCGACAGCGTCTCGGTCAGCGACGTATGCTGCTGCCTCTCCCGCTCGATCTTGCCGCATAGCTCCGTCAAGGTTGCATTCAGCTCGCCGTCCTCTACGGGTTTGAGCAGATAGCCGTGCGCGTTCAGCTGGATCGCCTGTTTCGCATAGTTAAAGTCCTCGTGACCGCTGATGAACACGATGGACACCTGCGGGTTGATTTCTTTGGCCTGTCGCGCGAATTCGGTGCCCGACATGATCGGCATTCGGATGTCGGACAGGATGATATCGATCCGCTGCTGCTTCATCAGGTTAAGCGCGGCGAACCCGCTCGATGCCGTACGTACGCTGGCGCCCTTCAACTGCTCGTGTCCGGCCACCCGGCGCCGCAGCCATTCCAGATCGACCGCCTCGTCGTCCACTAGCAGTACATTAATCTCGTTATCCGTCATTGATCACCGCGCTCCTTGTCTTCCCGAATCTCCGCGTTTTCCACCGGCAGGATAAGCTCGACGGTCGTGCCCGCGCCGTAGTAGCTCCCGATGCGGATACCGAAGTCGCTGCCGTATCTCATTTTGATCCGTTCTTCCACATTTTTCAGGCCGTAGCCGCCGGCGCGCGACTCGCTCGAGCGCATCCTTTTGAGCGTATCGGGCCGCATGCCGATGCCGTTGTCGATGACCTTCAGCTCAATCCGGTCGACGCCAAGCCGCCTGCCTGAGATCCGGATAGCGATCGACTCTCCGAACCAGGCGTGCTTAAATATATTTTCCACGAACGGCTGCAAGACGAGCTTAATGATCGGCACATGCAAAATGTCCGGGTCAATGTCCAGATACACCTGAAAGGCGTCCGCATACTTGACCCGCTGGATATCCAGATACGCCTTGACCTGCTCCACTTCCGCTTCAAGAGAAATATAGACTTGCCCTTCGTTCAGCGTCAGCCTGTAAAATTTGGAGAGCTCCTGCACCATCTTCGTCACCTTGTCGGCTTCGCCCAAATTCGCCAGGCTGCCGATCGTCGAGAGCGTGTTGTACAGGAAATGCGGACTGATCTGCGCCTGCAGCACGTCGAGCTCCGCCTGTTTTTTCTGCATACCCTGCTCGTAAACGTCCCGGATCAGCTCCTGGATGCTCTGGGCCATCTGGTTGAACGCGTCTGCGATGTACACGAACTCGTCGTTGCCGGCGAAGCCGATCCGCTTGTAGAAGTTGCCCTCCTGGAACGACCGCACGAGCGAGACGATCCGCTTCATCTTCTTGCCGGACAGCCGCGCGACGAGGAAGCCGATAAGCGCCATGACCGCAAAGCTGATCGCGCAGACGGCGCCGATCACCCTGCGCATCTTGCTCGCGTCTTTATTCAAGTAACGGTTCGGCACCCAGGTCTCGATCGCATAGTCCGAATCGGGAATGTCTTCGCCGATGACCAGATAGGCGCTTTCGTCGGCATTCGCCGCCACGGTCCCGCGCTCGTAGAGATTCGCGCCCGTCGTCTTGTCCTTCAGCCGGAGGGCGATGCCCTGCTCGATCGGAAACGTATCGAAGTTGCCGAGCAGCTCGTCGAACCTCGCCGTCACGCGGATGTAGCCGATGAGCGACTGCGCGCCATTGGAAGCGAACAGCTTGCGAAAATAGGAGATGTTCCCGAGCTCGCGGTCAGTGTCGATCTGCAGCCATAGCTTGTCCCTGCTCGAAGGGGAGACGGACTTGAACCACTCCGTCTGCGCAACGCTCTGCACGGACAGCACGTAATAATCGCTGCGGCCGATCGGCTGCGACATATCGTCGCCCGTAATCTCGAGCATCGTCTCGTTGACCGCGTACAGGACGAGCCGCAGCTTGTTGCCGTACAGCTGGAGCGGCGCCTTCATGTACGGCACGATATCGTCTTTCATTTTCAGCATGTTCTCCCGGGTATCGCCCCTGAACTGCAGCGCGTTCTGGAACGTCGTGTTGAGAAAAAGCGAATTCGTCATGCGCGTGATCTCGTCCATCTGATATTCGATATTGTTGCTCGTCTGCCGCATCGCGGTACGAATGTTCGTCTCCGCCATCTCGGTCCGGGAGTCCACGAGCATGGTGTAGGAGATGTAGCCCACCAGAATATCCGTCAGCAGCACCAGCACCAGGTAAGGCAGCATCGTCTTGTAGGTAAACGGGATGTATTTGCGGTTCAGCCGGAACTTTCTCATGCGCGCGCTCCCTTTCCGTTCGTAACCGTTCGTTGCGAGGGTTGCCCCATTTTACAACGAAATGAGAGCGGTTACTAGATGGTCGCTATCGACCGGACCCGAAGGCCGGTGTCTCGCGCGCCGACCATATGCTCCCTCACGCGCCGTCCGCCGGCATTGGTCCGGACGGGAAAGGCGGCATGAAAAAAAGAGGGGCCGGCGGCCCCTCTCGATAGGATGGCTATGGAATTGAGACGCTTGGTCCGCGTTCGAAGGGGGCCGACGCTCAGGCGTCGAGGAAGCCGATGGCGCGCAGCGTACGCAGGAGCATCGCCGCAGTCTCCGCGCGCGTGATCTGCTGCTGCGGGCGAAGGCGTCCCGACGCATCGCCCTGAATCAAGCCGCTATCGACGGCAGCTGTCATCGCTTCCCGGGCCCAGGCCGAGATCTGGCCTGCATCGGCGAAGCCGGCGAGCGCCGTTGGCGAGCCTGCCGCCGGGGAACGGCCCGCCGTCGTCATCGCGCGCATGAGCATGACCGCGGCTTCCTGCCGGCTGATCGGCGCATCCGGGCGGAATCGTCCACCCGCGTCGCCCTGCGCGATGCCCGCTTGCACGGCGGCTGTCACGGCGCCTGCATACCAGCTGCCGCTGTCCACATCGCTGAAGGCCGTATGCGTCTCGGCTGTGCCCTGCAAGCCGAGCGCACGCACGATCATGGCCGTCAGCTCCGCGCGAGTGACCGGAGCGCCAGGTGCGAAGCTGCCCTCGTCGATACCCTTAATGACGAGCATGGAAGCCAGCGTACGAACGGCTTCCTCCGCCCACGAACCCTGAACGTCGGCAAACTGCTTGTCGTAGGTCAGCAATGCGTAGATACCGCCCGTTTGCGTCTTCCATTGCACAGCTGTATCCCCTGGCATGGTCGGCATCGGCGCAAGCGTCTGCTGCGAAGCTACATAAACCGCGCTGAACAGTCGGCCTTGAACCGCGGTTGCAGGCCGAGGAACCGTGACCGTGACATAATGTCCGAAAGTGGACAACGGCTGCTCGGTCCCTCCGGCGAGCAGCGTCAGCTCCAGCTGGAGCGGCTGTCCGTGCACGACTGCGCCGAGCCGCTCCGCCGCGCGTGCGACCTCGCCCCGCTCGGCGGAGCCGGCAAGTGACAACCTTATGCGGAGCTCGTCGAACGGACGGTCGGACAGCTCGCGAAGCATCGCCACGGGCAGCTCGTAATCCCCAAGGCCCGTACGGACCTGCAGGGCGCCGTTCGGATTGACCTGCCGGAGCAGGTTGACAGTGTCCGAAGGCAGCGTCAGCGTCCAGGAGCCGGCAGCATTCGCGAACAGCGCCCGGCTGTCCAGTTGGATCGCGCCGGCTGCGAGTTCCTCCTGCGTCCACTTCGTATCGCGACTGGCCTTGTCGGCCGTCCATCGAATGATGTATTTGCGCAAGGGATCTTCTACCTGTACAAGATTCGGGTCCGACGGCGCGGCGATGGCGCTCACGGTGACGGCCTGAACCGCTTCGTTGCCCGCCGCATCGCGGGCGTAGACGGTATAGGATCCGTTCGCGTCAACCGTAAATGCGCGCGCCCCCAGAATGTCCGTGCCCGCGTCTCCGCCCTCGAAGTCTGCGAGCATTCGATTCCCCGGGAGCCAGCGCAGCTTGGCGAGCGCATTACCCGACGACGCTTCGCCATAGACGCTGCCCGTTACCGTAACGACCGCTGTAGCGCCCGGGGTCGTATCCGCGCTCAGTTCAAGCGCGGGCGGGATCGACACGACGCGTACCGCGCTTGTATCAGGCACAGCATAGTTCAACATAGCCGCCCCAACGCCGGATGCCGGCTCGATATCCGCGCCGTCAGGCAGGTCGACAAGCGAAGAGACCGCGATGCCGTCCGTATCCGCCAGTCCCGCCTGTACCTCGTAGGCAAACGAGAGCTGGGTGACGGGCGTGCCGCGGGTGCCATTATACGCCGCGTATACGACCTCGGCCACCGAGCCGCCATCGAGCGCGATAGCGATGCGCGGCTCACCCGTCACGACGACTGCGTCCCGGTAGGTCAGCGTAAACCCGAGCGTATCGCCCGCGCCGTACAAGCCGGCGTCCGGCGGCGTCAGGACGATGCCGACGACGGCCGCCCGGAAGGTCGCAATCGCCGCTTCCAGCGTCGCCTGTGCGGCATCCAGCTGCGCCTGCGTTCGATTCGCGGCTTCCTCGGCAACCGCCTGCGCCGCGTCGATTGCCGCACTCAGCGCGGACCGCGCGCCTGCCGGCGCCTGTCCGACTCCGGCACCGGCCGGATGATCGGCCAACGCTTGCTGCGCATCTGCGATCGCCGCCTCCAGCGCAGTCGCGTCGCCGGCCGTCAAGATATTGGCGATGCCGATCGTTTTCACGGCCTCATTGCCCGCGTCGTCCTTGGCGTACACCGTGTATGTGCCATTGGCAGCTGCATTGAAGCTTCGCGTTGTCTTGATATCGGCGCCGGCGCTTGCGAAGTCCGTAGCGACGCGATCGCCCGCCAACCATTTCAGGCTGTTCAATCCGTTGCCGGCGCCGTCAATCTGCACGTCCGCGGACACGGTTACCGGATCGAACGTATCGCCCGTCGTCGAAGGCGTGAGCGCGATCGCCGGCGAAGCCGGCATGACGACCGTATGCGTAAGAACAGCCGACGCGCCCGACGCGTAATTGCCGTCGCCCTCATAATAAGCGACGATTGAATGCGGCCCGACCGACAGGTTTGAGAGATTGAGCTCCGCCGTCCCGCCCGTCAACGCCACGGTCCCCAGCACGGTCGCGCCTTCCCGGAACTCGACCGACCCGGTCGGCGTATCCAGATCGCCGGTCGCCGCGGCAGTCAGCGTAATCTCCTCCAGGTAGGTAGAAGAGGACTTCGAGGCGGACAAGGCGACTTTCGGCTGGAACGCCAGCTTTGCAGGAGCTTTCTGTCCGCCGCCCCAGGCCCATATTCGTCCGGCGTTGTCGAGAGCGAACGAATGCTCGTAGCCGGCGGTTACCGAAGTTATGGAGACCGGCGTTCCGCCGTCCGCGAAGGCAATTTTATGAGGGAGCCCCCCGCTCGTCGTCGTGCCGTCTCCCAGCTGCCCATAGTTGTTTTTGCCCCATGCCCATAGGTTGCCGTCCGCATCTAGCGCCAGCGCATGATGATTGCCGCCCGAGACTTGCTTGAACTTGACCTGGCTGCTCCCGTCCATAATCGTCTGCTTCACGGGCGACCAACTTGTATCCGAATCTGGCGCGCCATCGCCCAGCTGGCCATAATTGTTGGTACCCCAGGTCCATATATCTCCGTCGCTCTCGAGCGCCACCGCGAGATGTCCCCCGTCTCCGTACCCGCTGCCGGCCGCGATGGCCTGGAACTGAGACGTCATGCCGCTATCGATCAATACGAACTTTTGAACGTTGGGGCCCGACTCTTGAATCTGCCACAGCTGATTGTACGAATCGATGCCGACGAGATGCTGTTCTTGTCCGGATATCGACCGCCATACGACGGGAGTGGCGCCATCCGAGACCGCGAACAAAGTCGGCACTTGATCGGTGCTCCCGCCATTGATGTACAATCCCCATGCCCACAAGCGGCCGCCGTCATCCAACGCATAACTCATACCCCGATTGGCTGCAACCTGCTTGAAGGTAACGGGGCTGCCTCCGTCCATGACGTTCAGCTTCTTCCAGGACGAAGACGAAGGAGACGTACCGTTTCCGAGACTGCCGTCATCGTCCAGACCGGTGGTCCAGATCTGCCCTTCGGTATCCAATGCGATAGCGTGGGTGAATCCAGGCTCCACCTGCTTAAAAGAAACCGGCGTGCCTGCGCCGTCCGTGACTTCGATTCGAGCAGGCAATCGCTCGGCGTTGGACGAGGTTCCGTCCCCGAATTGACCGAATAGATTGTATCCCCAAGCCCAAATCCCTCCTTCTTCGTCCAACGCGAACGAGGTCCATTGCTGGCTCGAGATTGAAGTAAACGCAACGCCGGCTGCACTCGCCTTAGACGGCGGCATGAGCAGCGGCCCGAAGATCAGCGACAGCGCGATGAAAACGAGAAAACTCTTCTTCAAACTTAAACATCCTTTCTTTGCGAGATTCTAGTGGAAATCATTTCTATTATTCTATCACACCGTTATGAAAGAGCGACTATACGTGTCATCGAAGGAGCGACTATACGTGTCATCTCGACCCTATACGTGCCGTCTGAGGTCAATTAACGCTTCCTCGGTCCATCCACGGAGACTTCTTTGCGCACACCGACTCGTCGAAGGAACAAAGTAGCTCTCACGGAGACCTCTTTTGGCACACGGGCTCGTCGACACACCAAAGAAGCTCTCACGGAGACTTCTTTCGGCGCATGAGCTCGTCGACGCACCAAAGTAGCTCTGATGGAGACTTCTTTCGGCGTACCTATTTCTCACACCACAACTAGTTGTCAGGCAAGCAAAGGTTTAAACGCTTCGGCCAACTCCCGGATACGCGCTTCCAGCGCTTGCGCCGCGGTCTTTGCCTCGGCCAGGGGCAGCGCCCCTTCCGCCTTGTTCGGGTTCGTGTGCCCGACGTGCTCTTTCCAGGCTGCGCTGACCAGCCGGTGACGCTGCATGATCAGCTCAAAGTACGCCGAGCCGTCCAGCTCGGCCACGAACGCCCGAGCGCGCTCCGGCGCGACGCCGAACAGCGTGCGCAGCAGCGACTGCGCCATCACCCCGTGACCCGGCGCGAACGGGTGAATGCCGTCTCCGGACAAGTAAGCCGGATCCGCCGTCCGTTCCGCCGCGATGTGCGCCAGCAGCTCGGCGTGGATGCTCACCGTCGCGTCCGCGGCCTCGCTGCCGAGCGACAGCACCCAGTCCGCATAGCGCTTCAGCACGGACTCGTAATCGGCGAAAGGCGTCTCGTAGCTGTATGCCGACTCCGGCCGGCCTTCGGGAAGCAGCCGGTTGGCGCCGTCCGGCAGCGAAGCCGGGTCGAACGGCGGCGGCGTCATGGCGATCGCCTTGGCGCCCGCCTGCCGAATCTGGCCGAGCAGCCGTAGAAGGCCATCCCGGTAGGCATCAAACCGCGCTTCGGACAGCGGATGATAGATGCCGTCGTTCATGCCGTAGCAGACGACCACCCAGTCGGGCCGCGTCTCGTCCAGCGCCCGGGCTAACCGGTCGTGCACGCATGGCCGCGGGAACGGGTGGATGGGCTCGCTCAGGCCCGAAGCCGTCTCGCTGCTGACGCCCAGGTTGATCAGCTCGATTCGGGAAGCCGGGGCATGCAGTCGAAAATAGGCATCAAGAAAGGCGATGTACGTGCCGTCGTCGGTAATGCTGTCTCCCAGAAAAACGATTCTGAGCACCTCCGGAAGCGGTTTGTCTTTCCCGTAAAATGGCTCCATGGCAAAATCCCAACTCTCGCAAGGAATGATATCGTCAACGCCATTATACACGCGAACGAGCGTTCAAACGAGAATGGCCGCACGGAACAAACCCCTTTAGAGACACAAGACTTCGGTGTCCTTCTAAAAAGGGGTCTGTTTTTTCTATAACCGCACCGCGATCACAGCCCGTCTAGTTGGCGGCTCAAAAACTGCCGGACGGCCCCCTCTGCGCTGAGTCCGATCGCCCGGCTGTACGCGGACTTCGCTTCATCACGCCGACGCATCCGTTTGTACAAGTGACCGGCCAGTGCCCAATAGGGCTGATAATTGGCAACCTCGGCAGGAGGGATAGACGCCAGCAGCGCCATGCCGCGGTCTGCGCCGTAGGCCTCCGCGACCGCCGCGGCACGGCTGACAAAGGCGCCTAGCGTGGGTTGCACGCGGATAAGCCCCTCATACAATTGTGCAATCGCGCCCCACTCGGTACGTCCCGTCCGTAGACGCTGGGCATGCACCGATTGAATCGCGGCCATGAGTTGAAACCGACCGATGCGGCCGGCTTGCGATGCCGCAAGCAAATGGCGCTCCGCCTCCGCAATCAAGCCTCGCTCCCATCTTGCGTAATCCTGCTCGGAGAGCGGGACATAATTCCCCTCTCCGTCGCGTCGAGCTTCGCGGCGGGCCTCGCAGTGCAGTATCAGCGCGAGCAGGCCGTTCACCTCCGGCTCGCCTGGGACGAACCGGAGCAGCAGCCTGCCGAGCTCGATCGCTTCCTCGGCCAATCCGCCGCCGGCTAAGCTCCCGCCAGGCGAGCCGGCGTCCGCCCCGTCCCACCCGGCCCCATAAGCGGCGTAGACGGCCTCCATAACCGAGTCGAGCCGAGCCGGGAGATCCTCCGCGTCCGCCGGCTCGAACGTGAGGCGCTCGGCGCGAATCTTGGCCTTCACCCGCGTCAGACGCTGGCCCATGGTCGAAGGCTTGACGATAAATGCGGAAGCGATGCGGGCTGCGTCCATCCCCAGCACCGTCTGCAGCATGAGCGGCGTACGCATCTCAGGTTCAATCGCCGGATGCGCGCACAGCAGCATCATGCCGAGCCGCTCGTCCGGCAATTCGGCGCCAGAAGCATGCAGACGCCGATTATCCTCCGACATGGACAAAAGCGTCGGCAGCGCTTCGGCGGAGACGCGGACGCGACGGGCGCGATCGATGAGCCGCCTGCGGGCGATCGTAACCAGCCAAGCCTCAGGTTTCTCCGGAATGCCTGTCTTAGACCAAGTTTCCAGCGCCGACAGAAAGGCATCTCCGAGCGCATCCTCCACGTCCTGCGGATTGCGCCAATGGACCGTCAGATAGGAGAGCAACCGGCCGTAAGCCTCGCGCGCCGTCTGCTCGACGATTTGTTGCGCTTCCATCCGAGGCTACTTCAGTGCAGGAATGTTCTGCCTGACCTCCACCGTGTCGACCGGCCCCCGGGCCGCCCATTCCAACGCGGCGTCCATATCCGGCACGTCGATCACGAAGATCCCGCCCAGCTGCTCCTTCGTCTCGGGAAACGGTCCGTCCTGAACGAGCAGATCCCCGCCGCGGCGCTTCAGTGTCGCGGCCGTCTCGGGCGCATACAGTCCGGAGCCGAACACGACGATTCCCGATTCCCGCAGCGCATGAACATAATGCGTCCAGCCTGCCAGATAGGCTTCCTGGCGTTCCGGGTCCTTTCTGGCAGCAAAGTCCTCCTCCGTTTCATAAAACAACAAGGTGTAATTCATACGATAAGCCTCCTGTAGACCTTTGAATTTTAGTTTCGTAATTCTGTCGTTTCGGCTTGCGCGATTTCTACATATCCGAAAAAATGCCGGCACATTTTTTTAAAGAAACTCCATCGTTCTCGGGAAACGAACCGAAAGCCCGCCTCTTATCGCCATCATCTATTGCAATTTTTTATTGCATTTTCCTCAGTATAACAAAACGCCGCGAGAGCGCAGCAAGCGACTCAACAGGACCTAAAATAACGCGAAGCTGCTCCATCCTGGGAAGAATGGAGCAGCTTCGCATTGCAGATATCCGATCCATGGGGCGCAGAAGAGTTCGCTTCGGCGCCCATACGCGGCATCAGCTCGCGCTGTTGGAGGCTCGACGTTAGATGCGTCCGGAAGCAAGCCGTCAGCGCGGTGCCGACGATTGTGACGCTTTGGGCGCTGATGAGCTCCTGGCTGCGGACTGCATACCGCCCGTAGCGACTGCGGATCTCTCATTGATCATCGCGCTGCGGCTCTGCCGTATGCGCCGGCTATGAGATCTTCGAGCAAAGTCGGACCGGTCGGCGCCCAACCGAGCAGTTCGCGCGTGCGCGCGCTGGAGGCGGACATCGTCAGTCCGAAAAATCTGCCGACAAAGCCGAAATGCGTACTGGCTTCCTCCCGCGCGATCGAGACCGCCGGGATGCCGAGCGCGCTGCCGATGGCCTCGGCGATCGTCCGGGTGGAGATCGCTTCCTCCGCGACTGCATGCAGACGCGACCCGGCCGGCGCCCGCTCGATCCCCAGCCGGATAAGCCGGGCTGCATCGGAACGGTGCACCGCGGACCACGCGTGCGCCCCGTCGGCGATATACCCGGATACGCCATGCTTGCGCGCGGCGGACATCAGAAAGTTGACGAAGCCCCAATCCCCGGCTCCATGAACCGTCGGCGCGAATCGGACAATGACGGTCCGTACGCCGCGATCGACGTAGTCTAGCGCGAGGTTCTCCGCGCCGCCCCGTCTGGCGCTCGGTCCGACGGCAGGCGAGGGATCCGTCTCCAATGCCGGCCGGTCCAGCGCAAGATCCGATAAGCCGTTCGCAACCAGAAACGGACGGTCGCTGCCTGCCAGCGCCTCGGCGAGCGTCTCTACCGCGGCCCGCTCGGCACGGTCCGACTCCGCCGGGTTCGCCCAATCGTGCTTGTTGGCCAGATGGACGACAGCATCCGCTTCGGTCGCTCCGCGGCGCAGGGAATCGAGATCGTCGAGATCTCCGCGCAAGGCCGTCGCTCCCTTCGCACGGAGCGACGCCTCAGCCGCCTCCGACCTTGCCAGCCCTGCGACTTCGTGGCCCGCCTCCAATAGGTCGTCCACGACGGCGGATCCGATCCACCCCGTTGCTCCCGTTACAAATACACGCATGTACGTTGCCCCCTTGCGGCCCTTCGGCGGGCCGGCTTTTCATTTACGGCGCTCGCACCGTTAGAAACCGCGCTTAAAACGACGCCAGCTCCGCCATTAACGAGACACCATGTCTCATAATATACATGATTCGATACACGGTGTCCATTAACTAATTGATTTAGCCTCCCGCGCTTAGGATGTCCGCCTTCCTGAGACATGGACAAAGAAAGCGGTCCCCCTGTATAGTGGAGGCATGGAAAAAGAAAATTCAGTTGGCGGCCGCCCCCGCAGCGAGCAAGCCAGAGCGGCAGTGCTGCATGCGGTCGACGACCTCTTGGTCGAAATCGGCTATGCGGAGATGACGATGAAAGGCATTGCCGAGCGCGCCGGCGTGTCCCGGCAGACGGTGTACCGCTGGTGGTCCAGCAAGGCGGAGATCCTGTTCGAGGCCAGCGCGATCGATGCCAAGCTTGAACTCGCGATCGTCCCCGCCGACTCGCCGCTGGCGGAACTCACCGCTTACTTAGAGGCGCTCGTGCGCTTCCTCGCGCATTCGCCGGCCGGCGCCGCCTATCGGGCGCTCCTTGGCGAAGCGCAGCATGACGGCGCCGTGGCCAAGCTGCTGTCCGCAAACGATCCGCTCGGCGATAGCGCCCGGGTCGTGATCGAGCGCGCCTTCGGAGCGGAGGCGCTGCCCGTCCCGCCGGATCAGGCTACGGCCCTGCTCATCGGTCCGGCCTTCTTCTGGATTCTGAGCGGTCGCGAGCCCGACCAGCTCTTCCCCCGGCGATTGGCCGAGGACTTCGTCCGAGACCTGCAGGCCAGGCAATCTCGCTGATCGGCTCATTGACGCATCGTACGGACCGTCTCCAATCCGCATGAAGAAAACCGTCAGAGGAAAATCGCGAGGCCACTGATAAAGTCCGGATAAGGGTGCGGAACAGCATATGGAATGGAAAACGAGCCTCTAGAATCGCTTCTAAGGCTCGTTCCGCGTTCAGGAAGACATTTTTGCCCCCTAAAATCTATTCCTTTTCTGAAGTCAGCAGTTTTTCAGTTTAAGGATTGGCGATATCCGAAACCGGAGTCGCGCGGAAAGCCTGCCGCCGGCTCATCCGATAGCCGTTCCAATGGACCCGCGTATCGTCGCCAGCGTCGTTCTTTCGGCGCAATGCCTGCAAATATACATCTTTTTATGCCGATATCGACCCTTTTGAACAGAATAGATGCCAAAGCGCAGTTATTTACCTTAATCAGCCGAATTTCCGGCTTGCGCGTTGCATTTACCTGCATATTTGCAGGTATTTCATCAAGTATCGCGCGTCGGCAGAAAATACCTGTACAAATGCAGGTTTTTCGACCGCCAAACATCCGAAAAGCGCCGGCACGCCTAAAGCGCGCTCACCTTTCCGTGTATGGCCGCCCAATTATACTTTCAAATGATCCTCACAGCAAAACGGAAGCCCTCGGCCTCGGCTTCCGTTCGTTTCGCATTTTCTGTTTTCGGCAATCAGCTTGCTACCCCTCACAGGCTTGTCAGCCAGTCGGCCAACTCCTCGGTCTGGCTTAGAATCGCGATCGGATCCCAGTAGCCGGAGCGGGCGCTGGTCCACAGAAATACATGATTGTTCTTGACGGCCGGCAGCGAGCCCCAGATCGGGTCCGCTTTAAGCTCGTCCAGCGTCTTCGAATCGGAGGTCAGAACGATATAGTCTCCCGCGTACTTCGGCAATAGTTCGGCAGAGAATGCCGCCCAGCCCGGATCGGCCATCTCGGCGGCGACCGCCGCAGGAGGCTTGAACCCGAATCCGTTGTAGATCGGCTGTCCGCCCTTGCCGTAGTCGGTTCCGACGGCCATCAGCTCTTTTCCGTTGAGTTCGATAACCGAAAACGTGCTGTCCCCGGGTACGGCCTTCAAAACGCGTTCTTTGGCGCTCGCGATACGGCTGTCGTAGTCCGCGAGCCATGCGTCGGCCTTTTCCTTTTCGCCCAGCAGGTCGCCGAAATAAGAGACCTCTTCGTGCACCGTCTTCAGCGAAGCGTAGGGGATAACGACCGTAGGCGCAATTTTGGCCAACTGCTCGTTCACCTCCGGATAGAAATCGTCCACGATGATCAGGTCCGGCTTCAGCGCCAATATCTTCTCTGCGTTGCCGTTGCCGTCCCCGATATTTTCGACGCCCTTCAAATATTGCTGAAAATACGGATTTTTAATGTGATGATCGGACGTGCCGACCGGTGTAATGCCCAGCGCGATCAGGCTGCCGAGATACTCGCCTGCCACGATTCGCTTCGGATGAGCGGGGATTTCCACCTCGCCGTTTACCGTTTGTACTTTTTTAGTCTGCGGCTCCGCCGAAGCGGCCGTCGTCTCGCTCGGACTCGGCTGCGAAGCGGCCGTCTCCGTCGCCGCCCCGTTCGAGCCGCATGCACTGAGCAGCAGCATGAGACTTAACAGCAGTGCCGATGCCAGCGTGGGCCTTCCCTGTTTAAACATGATATCTCCCTCTCCGCTTTCCTGATACTGATAATCGTTATCATCAAAATCAGTATATGGAAACGGATCGGGAGGGACAATGGAGGATCCCATGGTTATGGTAGGACGATCTGCTCGTTTCTTCTTTTCGGCATGCGATTCTCTATAACTTATAGGGGAAACGCCTTTGTACTTTTTGAACAGCCTGCCCAGATAGCCCGGATCTTGATAGCCGACGCCCGCCGCGATCTCCTTGAGCGTCGCATCCGTCTCGCGCAGCAGTGCCGCCGCCTTATCGATGCGAACCTTGATCAAGTAGTCGATCGGACTGAGTCCCGTCCGCAGCTTAAAGTACGACGATAAATGGGGAACGCTATAATTCAGGCGCTCCGATAGCGATTCGAGCGTGATCGTATCCGCATAATGTTCATGAATGATGGCCGCGACCTGGGAAGCCAGATCTCGCTTGGCCGGGCGTTGGCCATGCTCCGGCATCTGCTGCAGCAGCTCGTGCGCGAACTGATAGAGCAGCGTCCGGGCGCGCAAACGCGCTAGCGGCTGCGGCTTCCCCCAGGCCCGGAACATATCGGCCGCAATCCGATGCAGCGCTGCCGGATGGTCCGGCGCGACGCTGTAAGACCGCTCGATAGGCCGCCCCCCCTCCAACAAAGCGGCTAGCTCGGACGAGATCGAGGTGCCAATGACGGCCTTGTAATAGATGCTATAGTAATCCAGCCCCGCGCTACTCGCGACGAGGTCGAGCATGGCGCCTTTGCCTGCATGAAGCACCGCGAAGCGCAGCATCCGGCGAGCTTCGCCGTCCAGGCGGGCTGTGGCGTCGCCGCGAACGGACATCAAAAACATGCTGGAAGGCACGCGGTAGCCGCGTATGGACTCGCCCGCTCTCATCGTGATACGGCGAACGTCTACCACCTTGCAGTCGGCATGATTCCATAACGCGATCTGCTGATTGACGTCCATGCCGCGCCTCCCCTCTTGGTTCCCCTGTTCAACGATAGATTTAGATCGCCTTCATCCGATTGTTCCTCGGATGATGCTCGACCTCCGCCAAGCCCAGCGCTTCCATCAGCGGCGGGATGTACATGCCGAACCGCCCCCGAAAACCCTTCTTGAGTCCGTACCAGCCGCCGACCGGATTGTCCGCCGACCGGGCCCACGCCTCTACGGTTTCTTCCTTCGCCGGCTTCTGTTCGTCCGCACTGCCCAGCTCAACCCAGTCGCCGCGCTGCCGCAGCATCGCATGCAAGTCGTCCAGACAGCGATAGTCATAATGCAGCACCGTCTTGCCCACCGTGCAGACGAGAATGTCCTTGCCGTCCTTCTCGTCCTTGTACATCTCGTATTCGGACGTCTGCGGCGGCGTCTTGAGCTTCCAAGGATTTTCCTTCGTACCTAATGTGGACACCGATTCGACCTCCGTCCGTTTGTTTATGCTTTTGGTATAGTGTATCCCATCGGAATGCCCGCAACAAACGCCGCCTATCTTCCTGTTGACTTAAACCATGGTTCAAGTCGTATCCTATTGTTGTCGACATGATTGCATATAACTTGGAGGCCTCCGGATGAAATACCGTTCCATCAGCGAAGCATCGGCCGAGCTCGATATTCCCGACTCCACGATCCGATATTACGAAAAAATGGGGCTGCTGCCGTTAATCGAGCGCGACAAAGCCGGGAGAAGAATCTTTTCGGAAGATCAGATGACGCTCCTCGGCACCGTCATGTGCTTGAAGAACACGCATATGCCGATCAGCGACATCAAGCAATACGTGGATTGGATCGTAGAGGGGGACAGCACGCTCGAGCGCCGGCTCGAGATGATGAACAACCACAAGCAAGCCGTGCTGGACGAGATGGCGTTGATGACGGAAAGCTTGAAAGGCATTGATTATAAAATCGACCGGTATGCCAAGCAGCTCGGACGAAAATAAACGGAGAAGAGGAAATTGCATGAGACTAACGGATAATACGATCCTGATCACGGGCGGGAGTGCCGGCATCGGCCTCGCTTTTGCGGAGCGATTCCTGAAGGCAGGCAATCGGGTCATCATCTGCGGCAGGCGCGAGCAAGCGCTGCAGCAAGCCAAGGAGAAGTACCCCGACCTCATCACTTGCGTATGCGATCTGGCTGACGCGTCCGAGCGCACCGCCTTGTTCGAATGGATCGCCGCCAACCATCCGGAGGTCAACGTATTGGTAAACAATGCCGGGATTCAACAGCGATTTAATGTGCTGAAGGCGGATGCAAAAAACGATTGGTCTGCGCTGAGCCAGGAGATCGCCACCAACATCGAGGCCCCGTTCCACCTCTCCATGCTCTTCGCTCCGTTTTTTGCAGCCAAGGAAGCGGCAGCTATTATCAACGTGACGTCCGGCTTGGCCTTCACGCCGTTTGCGATCGCTCCGATCTATTCGGCGTCCAAGGCGGCGCTCCATTCCTTTACCATGAGTCTCAGGCTCCAGCTGTCCGATACTTCCGTAGAAGTGATCGAGATCGCGCCGCCGGCTGTCAATACGGACTTGGGCGGTACGGGACTGCACGTGCACGGGGAGCCGCTGGATGCCTTTGCGGACGGCATCTTTCAGGGGCTTGAAGCGGGGTTGGCGGAGATCGGCTACGGCACTTCGGTCGGCCGTCTGCGCATGTCGCGGGACGAGATCGATCAATACGCGGAAAAGATGTACGAAGCTACGAAAAACGCGATTGAATAAGAAAGAGCGGCGGCAGTTAAAAAGCCCGCCCTTCGGCAAACGGCCGGAGCGGTTGGGCTTTTTTTTCAACAAAAAAATGTTCTTATTCGAGAACAATTTATTGTAAATCAATAAATTGCATGCTAAGATCACATCACCATATATAAGCGGGGTGCTGGAAATGAAACGGAAAACGCTCATGCTGCGGGCGGTCATATTTCTGATCGGAATCGCGGTTCTTGCCTTGTGCGTCGTCGGGCTGCCTTCGACCTTCGACGATGCGGCCGCGAATTATCCGATGTGGACCTACTTGCCTCTATTCATCGGCATGTATGCCTCGGCGATTCCTTTTTATGCCGCATTGGTCCAGACGATGCGCCTTTTACGCTATATCGACGACAACAAAGCGTTTTCGGCTTTGTCCGTCCGAGCGCTCTACGTCATCAAATACTGTGCGTGCGCGATCAGCCTCCTGTATGCCGCATGCATCCCTTTCCTCTATCAGATTGCCCAAAAGGTCGATGCGCCCGGCGTCCCGGCGATCGGCTTCGTCATCGCGTTCGCTTCCTTCGTCATCGCCGTCTTTGCCGCCGTGCTGCAGAAGCTGCTCCAGAACGCCATCGATATACAATCGGAAAACGAATTAACGATCTGAGGTGAACCCTGTGGCGATTGTCATCAACATCGATGTCATGCTGGCGAAGCGCAAAATGAGCGTGACCGAGCTGTCGGAGCGGGTCGGGATCACGATGGCCAACCTGTCCATTCTTAAGAACGGGAAGGCGAAGGCGATCCGCATCTCGACGCTGGAAGCGATCTGTAAGGCGTTGAAGTGTCAGCCCGGCGATATTCTGGAATACACGGATGAAGAGGAGAACGCGCAATGAATCTTCTAAGTCTGAGGAGAGCGGCCGATACGGTGGGCCTTCCCCGCAGTATGCGGCAGCTCGTGCGTTTCGGTTGGGTGCAATCCATGTCCTGCGTGTTTCCCGTCGTCATCTTCGTCTCCCTTGCCGCGACCCAGCAATTCCCCCTGCCCTGGCTGCCCCGTTACGACTGGCTGCTCCTGATTTGCCTGGCCATGCAGGCGTGGATGCTGCTCGCCGGACTTGAGACGCGCGACGAGCTCAAGGTCATTACCGTGTTCCATCTGATCGGCCTCGCGCTGGAGCTGTTCAAGGTACATATGGGGTCCTGGGCGTATCCCGGGGAGGGTTGGGCGAAGGTCGGCGGCGTTCCGCTTTACAGCGGATTCATGTATGCGAGCGTAGCCAGCTACCTCTGCCAGGCGTGGCGGCGCATGCATGTCCGTCTGGAAGGTTGGCCGCCGCTCCGGCTCGCCGTCCCGCTTGCCGCCTCCATTTACCTGAACTTTTTTACGCACCACTATTGGATTGACCTTCGCTGGTGGCTGTCGGCTCTCGTGCTGATCGTATTCCGACGGGCTTGGGTGACCTATCAGGTCGGCCGGCGCCGTTACCGGATGCCGCTCGTCCTGACCTTCGCGCTGATCGGCTTCTTCATCTGGATCGCCGAGAACGTCGCCACCTACTTCAACGCCTGGAAGTATCCCAATCAATCCGACACCTGGCATCTCGTATCGCTCGGCAAGATCAGCTCCTGGCTGTTGCTCGTCATTATCAGTTTTCTCATTGTTGCTTCGCTGAAGCAGGTGAAGGAGCGGCGGCTTCCCGATACCTCCGTTTCCCGCGATTCCACTTCCCGATTTATCCGCTAAACGGCGATGCCATCAGCAGGATTCAACACGGTTTGTGTCGAATTTCGGCTGTAAGCAAAGGAAGTTAGCTTAAATTGGGAAGGTTGGAACGATCATGCCACGTTCGCCTCGCGTTTTGATCAGCATCATGTCTGTAACGTCTGTCGTTCTTCTCCTGGCGTACGCGTACCTCGCCTCTTTCCCCGGCCACGACACGATGTACGACCTGCCCCGTTTCCACTTTTATGTGATCTCTCCGACGCTCCTGGCGTTGGCCGTCAGCGCGATCATCCTGGGTTGGACGGGAATCCGGCTGCGGGACATCAGCGTACTCATGCTGGCGCTGGCCATCTTGTCGCTAAACGGTTTTTTTCTGATCCACGCACTGTCGACCCCGGGCTTCATTATCCACGATCAGTACCATCTAGCCGGCGTTGCCTCACAAGTCGCGTTGACGACCTGCGCAGCCTGGATCTTTCTCTCCACGCTGTCTTCGGATCATCCCTTTATTCGCAGCTTATCCAAACATCGGAGGCGGATCGTCGTCGGCTGGGTGGCGCTGATCGTCCTGTTGAATGTTGCGGCGCTGGTGAACCCCGACCTTTCCGAATTCATTCCGATCGATATCGAGCCGCTGAATTACCTCATGGCGGCGATTACCGTCCTTCTGTTCATTTTCGCTGCCGTCCGATATTATCAGCAGTTCCGCATCGTCCAGTTTCCGTTGCATGCAGCCATCGTATTCGGCTCCGTACTGCTGGCGATCACCGAATGCTTCATGATCAGCACCATGATGTGGACCCTCGCCTGGTGGCTGTACCATGTCGTTCTCGCTGCGTCGGCCCTGCTGCTGTTGTACGGCATTATCGCCCAGTACCGGTCGAACGTCGCAGTGAAGCAGACTTTCCAGCAGGATAACCGGCAGTCGTCGCAAGGCCAGCTGCGTATCAGCATCTCCGGCAGCATGCAGGATCTGATCGTCGCCACGGAGACGAAGGATGCTTATACGGCGGGCCACAACTACCGCGTCGCCATGTACGGGCTGCAGCTTGCACAGTCCATGAAGCTGGATGCGGAGATGCTCCTGGCGCTCGCCCGCGGCGGACTCATCCACGACGTCGGGAAGACCCAGACCCCCGGCGAGATTCTGAATAAACCGGGAAAACTGGATGCCAACGAGCGGCTCGTCATCGAGCAGCATCCGGTGGTCGGCTACGAGATGTGCAAGTATATCGGCTTCATGAGCGAAGAGCTGTCCGTCATCCGCCACCATCACGAAAAGTGGGACGGAACGGGTTATCCGGACAAGCTCAAGGGCACGGAGATCTCGCTGCTCGCCAGAATCCTTGCCATTGCGGACGTGTACGACGCGTTGACCTCGCGAAGATCCTACCGCGAGCCATGGCCGCAGGAACGCGCGCTGCAGGTTATCGTCGAGGGCAGCGGCTCGCACTTCGATCCTGATTGCGTCTCTGCCTTTGTCCGGCTTTGCGAGAGCGGCCAGCTGCTCGTGCCTGACGAGGGCGACCGGATGCATTAGTCCGTGTAAATGATAAACGGCTCTTCGGATGGGCGCCTTAAGCGCGTCCATCCGAAGAGCCGTTTTTTATTTGTCGAGGTTCGCAATCGTTTCCTTGACCGTGTGCAAGTCTCCGACGATGCGATACGAGCCTCGCAGCGGCACATAACCCAGGCTTTGATTCACCTTCAGGATAGCGCCGTTTAAAGAGTCGTTGTCCGTCTTCAAGTAGACGGCGCCTTGCCGCTTGGCCAGCTGAACGGCGCGGATCTTGAGCGCTTGCGCGATCTTGCGGCCCCGGTATTCCCGGCGGACGCCGGTGTATTCATGGTACAAACCGCCGGTCGCTTCTTTGTAAGGAATATTCGATACGGCGGCGTACCTGCCATCCTTTACGTCGACTGCAAGCAGCACCCGCTCGGGGGCATAGCCCTCGACCCGCAAGTGCCACTTCGACCATTCCTCCCGATCGGGCACCTCGCCCATAAACCCCGGAATATCGGCAAGCGTCTCCAGATAGACCTGATAGATCTCTGCTTCGTTTTCTTCCGTCACGCCTTCTTCCGCGAAGGTCCGGATCCGGATGCCTTCCGCTTCCAGCCGCTCGAACAGACCGGTTTCATTCAGAATCTCCGGCTTCGCCGTCTCGAGGTCCAGCACGGATTGGAAGGCATGCCGGTCCGCCGAAAATCCTCTCCGCTCGGCGAAGGCGCGCGCTTCCGGATCGTCGTCCCAGATCTCCGCGACAAGCTTGGCGGCACCCAGCCCTTCGCCCCACTGCACCAAATGCCGCAGCAGCCGGTCGCCGATGCCTTGTCCGCGATATTCCTTTTTCACGACGACGGTAGTTGAGATAGCCCGGTTCGGTCCAGGGCGCCCGCCACGACCAGACATAGCCGACGATCAGATCGTCCCCGGTCACCGCGACATAACGCGTGCGGTCATAGCCGGCCAGCAGCCCATTGTCATCCATGTACGTATGGCCGACCTCGAACAGACGCGCATCGTCTTCCTGCAGGCGCTCCGCGGATATCGGCTCCGAGAAAAAGGCGTTCAGCAGCGTCGCCAATCCCTCATAATCCTCGGGTACCTTTAAAGGCCGCAGCTCGTAACTTGTTCCCATGCCTCTCACGCCTTTTTTATCCAGCTTATCATGGGATTGCCCGTTATGTCCCGGTTATTCCGGACGGATCGTCACTGCTCCTTCGAAAAGTCCGTCGAGAAGGCGAGCTCCTTCTGCGCCTCCAGCGCTTCGAGACGGCCGGTGAGCGCTTTGTGAATTGCCAGGTAGGAGTCGCTGCCCAGCGCGATTCTTTTAGGCGCCGGATGCTGGTCGACGCTGTCGATCATGATCTTGGCCATTTTCGCAGGATCACCCATCGACACGGCCGTCTTATCCTCGGCAATGCGCCTGGCGCCGGCGGCCGGAGAGATGTCGTAAGCTTCCATTCGAGGACCCAGCTTCAAGCTGTGATGCCTGAAATTCGTTCGCGCTCCGCCCGGTTCTACGATAGTCACGCCGATGTTGAACGGCGCGACTTCCTGCATCACCGCTTCGGCAAAGCCCTCCATTCCCCATTTTGTCGCGTGATACAGGGAGCCTCCCGGGAATGCGGCCTGCCCGCCTACCGTAGAGAGCTGGATGATGCGACCGCAGCCTTGCGCGCGCAAGTGCGGCAGGACAGCGCGCACCAGCTGGATAGAGCCGATCAGATTGGTGTTGATCTGATGGGTGATCTGCTCGTTGGTCAGCTCCTCCGCCGCGCCGATCAGGCCGTATCGCAGGCCGCTTAAGATCGGCGCTTCCGCCGCCGTTTTTGTTAACATCCATCATGACGATCGCTACCGCCTGGGCCTCGACCAATCCCTTTGGCCCGTCGCTTAATCCGGAAGCCGCGAAGGATGTGGACGCCTTGCGAGCGTCCGTCGCCAGCGCGGTCAAGCTGCTGGTTCAAGCCGACCTCCCCGCGGACCGCCCGTAGCCGTGATAACTGCTGAGCCAGTAGGAGCCAGCAGCAGCCTTCGCCGCCGCACGCTTGCACGCAAAAAAGGGAACTCTCCGGACTTCGGAGAGTTCCCTTTTTATATCCTGCTCTTCTCGATTACTGATTGATCTGACCGCCATCCACCGTGTAGATCGACTGCGACACGTACGAAGCGTCATCCGACAGCAGGAAGACGGCTACGCTCGCGACTTCCTCCGCTTCCCCGTATCGGCCTAGCGGAACCGCGGCGCCGAATGCTTTTCTTGCGCCCTCGGCATCCTCCGGCACCGTGTTTTTTTCGATCTGACGCATCATGCGGGTGTTGATGACCCCCGGAGCCACCGCGTTCACTCTGACGCCGAACGGCGCGGCTTCCAGCGCGACGACCTTGGTCATGCCGATCACCGCATGCTTGGAGCTGTTGTAGCCGACGAAACCAGGCGATCCGATTAATCCGGCACCCGAAGCCGTATTTACGATGCTGCCATAGCCTTGCTTTTTCATCACGGGAACGACGTATTTCAGTCCCAGGAACGCGCCTTTTACGTTGACGTTAAGCACCAGCTCAAAGGTATCGGTCGGATAATCCTCGACGTTGGCGGTAATGCCCTCGATCCCGGCGTTGTTGAAGAAACCGTCGATCCTGCCGAACTTCGCGACCGTGGCGTCGACATACGCTTTGACCTCTTCTTCCTTTGCCACGTTAGCTTGCAGTGCGATCGCCCGCGATTCATCCAGTCCCAGTTCGGCGATGGCTTGGTTCACCGCGTCCAGGTTCAAATCGACCAGCGCAAGCTTTGCGCCTTGATCCGCCAGCTTTTTCGCAGTCGCTTTGCCGATGCCGCCTGCCGCGCCCGTCATAATGATGACTTTATCGTTAAATGAACTCATGGTTGGCACCTCTCCTTATTGAGCTGTATAGCCGCCGTCGACGGTCAAGCTATTGCCGGTCATAAACGACGAATCGTCGCAAGCCATGAAGAGCACGGCTTTGGCCATCTCCTCGGCTTGGCCGAGACGCTTCATCGGCGTGAGCTGGGCCAGCGCCTGCTTGCTTTCTTCCGGAATAATAGGCGTATCGATAAAACCGGGGCATAATGAGTTAATGCGAATATGCTGTTCGGCATATTCGAGCGCGAGCGAGCGCGTCAAATTAATGACCCCGCCCTTGGCCGCATTATAGGCAGCCGACCCGGGCGAGCCGACCCAGCCGTACATCGATGCCGTGTTGACGATCGCGCCTCCGCCGGTCTTCAGCATCTCGCGGATCGCTTCGCGTGCGACCAGGAAGACGCCATCCAGGTCGACGTTCACGGTGTTGCGCCACTCCGAGTAGGCCAGGTCGTGCGAAGAATGCACGCGCCCGATGCCGGCATTGTTGAAGACGACATCCACCCTGCCGAAGGCCTCGACGGTTTGCTTAAAAATATGAGCGACTTCTTCTTCATTCGTGATATTGGCTTTAACAAACAGCGCATCGGCGTTAAGCGCCTTGAGCTCGCTCTCGAACGCCTTGCCCTTTTCTTCATTTAAATCGACGAGGACCACCTTGGCTCCCTCGGTTACGAATAATCTTGCCGTAGCCGCGCCGATTCCGGATGCTCCTCCGGTAATGACGGCCACCTTGTTCTGCAGTTTGCCCATCGCTGACGCCTCCAGTAAAATATGTCGTAATAGTCTCAGGCAGCGCCGCCAATTGTGACTATCTTGTTCACAATTTAATTGTACTATTTTGATCACAGTTAACAATCATCAACAAATCGCGGAGTGTCTACCTCGTAGACAGATGGCGCCAAAGTGTCTTTTTTGGAGGGAGTATCGGGTTGAATAACGATAAATCCGCGACGTCGCCGCGGCGGGATCGGACGAACGAGCATTTAAAATCGGCCCTGACGAAGCTCATCAAGGAAAAGGGCTTCCACGCCGTAACCGTCAGAGATATCGTCGATTGTGCCGCCTATAATCGCAGCACGTTCTACGCGCACTATCAGGACAAATTCGAGCTTGCGGAGGATTTGCTGACTTCCATGCTTCACGGGCTGGAGGCTGCCGTCGGCCAGCCCTACGTTCACGGACAAAAAGTGTATACGGAGAAGCTGAACGCACCGTCCTTTAATATCGTCGCCTACATTTACGAACACCGGGATTTTTTCGAGTTGATTAAATACGGGGATACGCTGCCGGGATTGCTCGCGGAATTTCCGCAAACGATCCTGAAGATCTACCAGGAGCAGTTCGTTTTCGAGACGATCAACAACATCCCCGTGAACATGGACTACTTCAAGCGCTACACCGCCTACGGCTTTTATGGGCTTGTACTCAATTGGATCCGGAACGACTTCAAGGCGTCGAAGGAGGCATTCATCCAGGAGGTAATCGAGCTCACCAAGACGCATATGTATTCGTTCAAGTATGTGGGGAAATAAAAGCTGTTACACCGTAATTGTGCAGCTTCACGCCCGGTACCCAGTCCGTCTCGCCGTTCTCGCGTATCGTGCACCATAATTGTGCATCTTCATGCCTGGCACCCGCACTCGCACGCCAACATACATTGACAATCCAATAAACCTGAATTAGGATTAGAATGAACATTCGATCTATCGTCTTGATGCGATCCGGCATCTCGATGGCATTCCGAGTCTTGATGCCTTCGAAGTCTTGATGCGATCTAACGTGTTGATGATAATGCGCGTTAATCTGATGTTTCGATGGTACTCGGAGTCTTGACGAGATTAGATCGAACGTTCTATCGAAAAATTGGAGGGATTCGCATGACAAAGACAGTATTCATCACGGGCACGAGCTCCGGACTTGGCAAGCTGACGGCCATTCGTTTTGCACAAATGGGCTGGAACGTCGCGGCGACCATGCGTACGCCCGAAAAGGAAACCGAGCTTTCGGCTTACGAGAACATCCGGATCTTCAAATTGGACGTTACCGACGTCGGGCAGGTCCGTTCCGCCGTGGAAGAAGCGATTGCCGCATTCGGAAAAATCGACGTCGTCGTCAATAATGCCGGCATGGGCACTTACGGTCCGCTGGAATTGGCCCAAGAGAACGATATCGATTGGCAGTTCGCCGTCAATACGCGAGGTCCGATCAACGTCATACGCCGTTTTTTGCCTCATTTTAGAGCGAACGACGGCGGCATGTTCATCAATATCAGCTCCTTCATGGGGATCACGACAGCCGTACCGCTCGGTTCGCTGTACAATATGTCCAAGTTTGCTTTGGAGGGATTGACGGAGGGACTGTATTACGAGTTGAAGCCGTTCAATATCGAGCTCCGACTGATTGAGCAAGGCGGCTCCGCGGGAAACAAGTTCAAAGAGAGCATCGTATGGAACCGCGACGAGCAGATCAGGGACTACGACGACATGATCGGAAAATTGGAGCAGGTCATGAACACGGCGGGCGATAGCGGCCAGCTAGACGACCCGCAGACAATCGTGGACGCCATCGTCGCCCAGGCGACGGGCGAGAGCAGAAAATTCCGTACGGTAGTCGGCGCGGCGGGCAACGGCCTGATGGCGCTTCGGAACGCAATGCCGATCGAAGATTACCTGGAGAAAATGGCCGAAAGCTATCGGTGACGCCTGCTTGGCCCCTATTCCCCGATACTGCAAATGAACGGACTGCGCTTGCATCCTTCGCGCTGTATTGACTGACAAAAGCATTATGTATATGCTGTTTAGAATGAACGTTCGTTTGGTATCGGGAATGGGGGACTTCCAATGTTCGAGTCTTACAACAAGGTGCAGCGCGCCGTCCTCGAGACGACGCTCGACATTATTATCCGCAAGGAATTGCAGGCCACCTCGATGTCGCTCATCGCGAAGGAGTCGCGGGTATCGACGGGCAATATTTATCATTACTTTCAGAGCAAAGAGGATATCGTCAACGAGCTGTACAAAGCCGTCGTCACTTTCAACGGCGAGTACGTGCGGGCAGGCCTGGCGCAAGGGGAGACGATCCGCGAAAAATTCGAATTAGGCTGGCAGCGGGTCGTCGACCTCGGCAAGCAATATCCGCAGGGCTTTCAATTCATCGAGCAGTATTCCTTCTCGCCCTACATTTACGACGAAGTGAAGAAAGCCGTCTATGTCGGCGGCTGGTGCGGCCCCATGAACCAATTGTACGAGGAAGCGATTCAGCAGAAGCTGTTCATCGCGCTCGATCCCGGCATGATGGTGCAAATGCATTACGGGTCGTTCGTCTACATCCTGAAGGCGCACCTGCAAGGGGTCATCGAATTAACGCCCAACCATGTAAATGAGGTCATCCGTTCGTGCTGGATGGGCGTGCAGCTTGCGGATCTGCCCGTGTCGGGTTGACGGCAGGAACATTCCCTTCAACGTGCGTGCATTGACGCAAATGGTTAGACGATCAAACTTGATTTGTATGGAACACCTGTCGATGGCTCATCCGCCAGTTCGTTCCGATGGGTTGGGCGATCGTCGCCCGCGCTATTCTTTCTTTCGCCGTATGCCTGCATATATACATCTATTTCGGCCGATGTCGGCCCTTTTAAACAGAAAAGATGCAAATGTGCAGCTTTTTTCTTCCATCGGTCCCATTCCCGGCATATGATTTGAATTTACCTGCACATTTGCAGGTTTTTCATTAAGTGTCGCTGGTCGAAAGAAAATACATGTACGGATGCAGGCTTTTCGACCCGCAAAACTTCGAAAAGCCCTGGCATGCCGAAAGTACGCTTGCTGCTGCGAATTGCCGCCAAATTTGTACTTTCTGATCTATATAGCAAGCAAAAGGCACCCGCACGGGTGCCCATCTGCCTCCCGCTCGAGTGCTTCGCATTGCTTCTTGCATTGCTTTTTGCTTTGCTTCTTGCATTGCTTCTTGCTTTGCTTCCTGCCTTGCTTCTTGCTTTAGTTCTTGCTTTGCCTCTTGCATTGCTTCTTGCTTTGCCTCTTGCATTGCTTCTTGCTTTGCCTCTTGCCTTACTTTCTGCCCTTCGACAGCATGAAGGCCGGAACGACCGCCAGCACGGTGAAGCCGAAGGACCACCAGAATGCCGCCTGATAAGCGTGGGCGACCGCATCGATGCCGGCAACCGCCGCGCTTCTGATCTGGCGATCGATGACGGTCGCCAGAATCGCCGAGCCGAAGGCGCCCCCGATCGTCTGGAAGATCCGCGTCGAGGTGCTGGCGTGCGGAATCTGCTGCTTGCTCAGCCCCGTATAGGCGGACACCATGATCGGGATAAAAATGCCGTTTAATGCCGCCCCTCGCACGAACTGCGCGATCGCAAGCAGGACATGATTCGTATTTGCTCCGGAGAGCGCAAAGGGAATCGTACCGATCGCCGTCACCGCCAGGCTAAGCAGCACGATATTGCGCGAGCCCATCCGATCCGCCAGCCCGCCGATCCAGCTCCGCGTCGCCAGCATGCCAAGCCCTTGCGGAATCAGCAGCAGGCCTGTATACAGCACGCTCTCGCCGCGCACTTGCTGGTAATACAGCGGCAGCAGCAGCATCGCCCCGTTCATCACCATCCCCGTCAGGAACAGCGTCACGTTCGAAGCGAGAAAATGACGCGAGCGGAACAGCCGCAGATCGAGCAGCGGCGACTGCTTCATGCGCAGCGCATAGACGATGTATGCTCCCGTCAAGACGATCCCGCCCGCCAGCGGGAGCGAAGCCTTCAGGTTGCTCAAGCCGCCATGCGTGCTGGCCTCGGATATGCCGTAGATAAGGCCGGCAAATGCTGGAGACAATAGTAGCAGACCCATGAGGTCAAGCCTCGGCTTGTCCCGTGCCGGTTCGTCGGTCGGAATATGGCGCCAGCTCAGCCAGATCGCGACGAGCATGATCGGGATATTCACGTAAAAAATCCAGCGCCAATCGAGGTTTTGGATGAGCAGACCGCCGATGACGGGACCGAGAATCGGGCCGATCAACGCGGGAATGCTGATGATCGCGATGAGCCTCCCGAGATTGCGGCCGCCTGCCGATTGCACAAGCACGTTTTGCATCGTCGGAATGAGCAGCCCCGCGCCGACGCCCTGCAGCAGCCGGAAGCCGATCAGACTGCCGGTATTCCAGGCCACCGAACACAAGACGGATGAGACCAGGAAAATGACGAGCGAGAATACATACACCTTTTTGCCGCCGAAGCGCTGTATCGCCCATCCCGAGATCGGGACCGCCAATCCCATCGTGAGTACGTAACCCGTCACGACCCATTGGATCGCGGACACCGTGCTGTGCAGGTCGGCTGCCAGCTTGTCGATGGCCACGTTGATCATGGTCGAGTCCAGCTGGGACGCGACGGCGCCGAAGACGAGGATCAGTGCGATCCTCAGCACGCCGGCGTCTATTTTTTCTTTGAGCGGCTTGGACGCTCGCGCCTCCGTCTGTACGCTTGCCATAGAAAGTCACCTCTTCGTTCTTTTAGAGTACGGTACGTACCGTACCTTATAACAATAAGATATGCGATTGCAGCGAGAAATGCAATATACTAAATAAAAAGCGCTCCAAAGTCACAAGAATGTTGAGAGGGTAAAGCGATGGCCAAAACGAAAAAGGAGCCGGCTGCGGGCGGCAGCGCCGGTACGCGCCGCAGGGGCGACGTGCTTGAAAACGCGATTCTCCAGGCGGCCTGGGACGAGCTGGAGACGACCGGCTATAACCGTCTGACGATGGAAGCCGTGGCCGTGCGGGCGCAGACCAACAAGACGGCGGTCTACCGGAGATGGCCGAACAAAGCGAAGCTCATTATCGCCGCTCTCGTGAAGTTCGCGCCCAAGCCTTCCTTCGAAGCTGCGGACACGGGCGATCTGCGGACGGATGTGCTGACCTTCCTGCAAGGGATCTTGAAGCCGCTGCAAGCGATCGGCCCCGAGACCATCCATGGCCTCATGAGCGAATACCCCGGCCAGGAGCACCCGATGTCGAAGCCCCTGCCGCCGCGGTCCGAGGACGCGCTCTTCGCCGCCATGAAGGCGATCGTCGGCCATGCGGAGAAGCGCGGCGAGCTGCTGCCGGGCCAGCTGTCCGAGCGCGTCATCTCCCTTCCGGTCGACCTGCTGCGCTACGAGATGCTCACCACGCACGGCCGAGTAACCGAGGACACGGTCGCCCAGATCGTGGACGAGCTGTTCCTGCCGCTGGTCCGGACCGCAGTCCAAGCCGAATGAGAAGAAGCCCGTCTGCATCGATTGCAGACGGGCCTCTTTTTTTAAAGCTTGCATATTGTCTCAAACTGCTGTAATATAAGAAACCTGACCAACGATCATATGATCGACAGACTTGTTTTACTGCCGCGGGGTGGAGCAGCCCGGTAGCTCGTCGGGCTCATAACCCGAAGGCCGCAGGTTCAAATCCTGCCCCCGCAACCAACTTACAATTTCAACTCGGCACATATAGCAATGCCCCTTGGCCACCGGAGTGGACGAGGGGCATTTTTATTATTTATACAACACTTTTTCCACGTTGTACTTAGCTTTATATTCGTTAATAATGTACGTCTCGTAAATTTCCCGATGGACGGCATCCTCGACCAGACAAACCTCGATTTTCGTCACTTCGTTCCGCTTGTCCTTGATGACCGACGCCGCATCCTCGAAGTGCTTCTTGATCCGCGGCCTCAGCTTCCGCGCCTTGCCGACGAACAGGAGCTCATCCTTGTCGTTATAGAACATAAAGATTCCCGCTTTATCTCTGGGGATCAGGATAAAATCCGTAAATCCGTAGATGTGGCTTAACTCGGGCGCTTCCTGCTTGTGAATCGTGACATCCGGCGTAGGTACCGTTATTTGTATCATGAACATCCACTCTCTCTTGTGCGTCATATTATTTTGGGCTTCTGGTCCGTATTACATTCTATCCATTATAAACATACCCGTCCACCGATAAGATACCAGGTCAAGGATCATGTTGACAAAAAAAGACGCGGTGCTGTAATTTGCATAGGCTGTCGCTATTTCTTACATAGCTTTCATGAGGCGGATCATGCCATAGGAGTCGGGTTTTCTATCGTGCGGATACGGGCTATACAGGTTATGCATGCGGTAAGCAGCGATCTGCTTCACTGGGAAAAACTGCCCGAGGATAAGTTCTATGCGCCTGCGGAAAAGTATGAGCCTGACGATTGGCGGGATCCGTTCGTATTCTGGAACGAGGATGCAGGGCAATATTGGATGCTGCTGGCCGCACGCGCCAAGGAAGGCCCGGCTATGCGTAAAGGCTGTACGGCGCTGTGCGTATCGACGGATCTGCAGCATTGGGAAGTCGCGGATCCGCTCTGGGCGCCCGAGTCTCATTACGCGCACGAATGTCCCGATCTTTTCCGGATCGGGGGATTGGTGGTATTTGATCTACTCCGGGTTCACGGACCGCTGCCTGACGCGGTGCCGCAAGGCTAAGGATGCACGCGGCCCCTGGCTTGCTCCGCTACGACGACGCGTTCGACGGCCGCGCCTATTATGCAGCTCGGCAGGGCGACCAAGCTGGGCGTCCAGTTGAGATACAACGAATGCTCGGACGAGAGCTACGTCTATGCGCTCGAGAGCTGGCTCCGAATGCGCGGATGCATCGCAATGCGGGCGCGGATATAGCCGTACTCGTCGCGGACGGCGGCGCTCTGTTTGAGGGAGTGACGGTGTATCGGCCTTAGCGTGGCCCGTCTTAAGGGCCATCCTTTTGGGCGGATGGCCCTTTTTTACCAGTCAGAAAGTATAAATTTGGCGGCGATTCGTGATAGGTAAGCGCGTGCTTCCGGCGTGCCGGCGCTTTTCGATATTTTGCGGGTTTGCGGTTTGCGATTTTCCGTCTGCGGTCTGCGGTTTGCGGTTTGCGGTTTGCGGTTTGCGGTTTGCGGTTTGCGGTTTGCGGTCTGCGGTCTGCGGTCTGCGGTTTGCGGTTTGCAGGTCGAAAACCTGCATTTATACAGGTATTTTTCCGCCGAACCACGAATGCGATGAAATACCTGCAAATATGCAGGTAAATGCAAAGCGCAAGCCGGAAATTGGGCTGGTAAAGGGAAATAACTGCGTTTTTGCATCTTTCCTTATTAAACGGGGTGACATCGGTATGAAAAGATGTATATTAAGTCAATTTCATAATTCAAAAAGTCGCTAGTTTAAACAAACTTAATCATAAGACTTGACGAATAACGTTCGGTTTTGGACTTATTTCCGAATCTCAGAGGTTCTATTTTGTATTAAAAGTTCGGATTTATTCTGGTAAAAAATGTTTATGAAATTGACTTTATTTGCAGGAATTGCGGCGAAAGAACGACGCTGGCGATCACACGCGGACCCATGGAACGGCTGTCGGATAAGCCGTCGACAGGCGTTCCGCGCAAAACAAGTTTCGACTATCCGCCAAACCACCAAAAAAATGTAAGTTGGACCTTTCCTGACGTTTTTTTCTTAAATCGGCGATTTAATATTCGCCTTTAATGACAAAGTACGAGCCTCGAATCGTCCCGGCCAGCTTGGATTTCTGTCTCGCGAACTTGAACTTCTCCTCGAGCTCTTTAGGCACTTCCATCCCCTCGGAGAGCTTAAAGCCTACGGCGCGCTTCTTGGCATCGTCTACCGTGTACATGACATTGAGAGACAGGCCGTCTTCATAAAAGACGTAAGTAAAGAGGATATCCTCCACCTGGAAACGCGACGTCTCCAACGGCTTGGCGGCAAACGTAATGCCCCGTTCTTCCTTCAAAATGCGGTTCACATAATCAAGGCTCTCCTGGCTCTCGCTAGCCGGCACAACCGTGAATGCATGCTCGTACTTGTTCATAAAGTAACGGGCTTCGTTGGCGCGCAAGCCCGCCAGCGCTTCCGCTACAGGCGAAGATTCCAAACCTACCGTGGACACATCTTTAAAGTCAACGACGTAAGACATGGCTTTCCCTCCGTTTATTCCATTATTCTTAACAGGAAAAATCGATTTCATTCTATCGTGCCTACTCCGCTATCAGACACCTTTTAGTGTCTATTTATTGTAGGATACCTTTTGATGGCCTGTCAACGTTATGTTGCAGCTTAGCCCCGTCACGCGGACGGCCCGCGGACACCATCTGGGTCCGTTGCTTGATTCCGCGGTGCTGCTAAGATCGGCCTCGCGGTCATCGGAGTCTCCCGGCAGTCCGGCAGTGTATGGACACGCAAAATGCCGGAGGCAGCCCCATAAGGGATGCCTCCGGCTCCTGCCGTCAAGCTTGCTCCTGCTCCAGACGATCCGTCAGACGGATGATCTTGGTCACGCTTCCGCGCGGGTCAAGCCCGCAATTGCGTCAAAGATATTGTTGCCCTTCCCTTCCATAAGGCCGGCTTCCACGACCGCTGCGACTGCGCCTTGCGCCCACGCCGGGAGCTTATACGCGTCGGATTTGTGTCCGTTCCCGGATTTGTGCCCGTGTTCGGATTTGTGCCCGTTCCCGGATGTGTAATGGAAGTAAGAAGCATATTCCATTATAGTTAAGAGTGATTTTTATGGCGGACTTGGCTACAAGATCAGGATTGCGGACCAGGAGCCTGCCCGGCGTTCATCCCGAAGTACGGAGGGCTTGTCTCGAATTTATAAAATGGCTGCGCCTCACGATGGATTTTCCTGTTCGAGTCGTCATCTATTTAAAAAAGGATTATCGCATCCGAACCCGTGACCGCAAGCAGGTCACAGCCTCTTTTTTTGCCCCCTTTAACAAGAGCGACGAGCCCTATATCCGAGTCGCAACCGGCGATTTCGAAGAATCGCTGATTGAAGTTGGACAAGACCACACGTTGGCCGGATACTTGCACTCCATTGCGCATGAACTCGTGCATTATCAGCAATGGCTTGCGGATGCGCCTTTTAGCGAACGGCAGGCGGTGTCGCGGGCTAGAACAATTGTAGAGGCGTACGCACTGACAAGGGAGCATCCTTAAAGTGAAACTTACGTTTAGTGATGCTGCCGAATCGTCCATTCTCCATTCTTATACATAAGCCAATGCTGCGATCTGGCCTCGGATTTATATCTTTCTATGTTGTTATGCAGCTCGTCTTGATTTGCGATTGTTCCTATGACATGGAGTGGAATCTCCACGCCGGTATGAGACTTAACAAAACTAGATCTCTCTATCAATAAGCCGTCCTTTGCGAATAACTTTAACTGTTCACCGACGTCTGCAGTTAAGGGAGGTGTATCTAACCCATACGTTTTCAAACGGTATGCAACCAAGTTCCGCAACATATCCGTGTATAACTCGACATTTTTATAAAAGACCTTGTTGAACCAGCCGTCATCGTGTGCCATGTATACAAATTGATTGCGGAGTTTTTCGAAAAACGGAGTTCCAAGCGGTTGCTTGAAGTGATTCAGATATAACAATTCCGCTTTTTCTTGAGGATCGAGCTTGTCCAGGGCCGCCAATTCGTCAAAGTCCACCCAACAAAAGTCTCCGTAGGCATATACGTTTTCCTTGTATAAAGCTTGAAGGTACTCTTTTCTGACATACTCCATCCTCAGTCCTGCGTGAAAGTCCCCATCTGCATACCCCGAATCGAGAAGCAGAATATGGTTAATCCCGATTGGGAGGGAATGGACAAAATCCGCAAATTCGATTCCCGTAGAGGTCACGGACTGCTCATTCTCGTTGTAGATCATGTAGAGAAATTTTCTTTTTCCCATTCGCGCACCTCGTGAATTGGATTTATTGAGGGGTACTAAAGGTGAGGAGATTTCGATTCTTGAAATTATCTTTGAATATGCGGACAACGAAAACTACTTCTAGCTTTAACTGGGCTACCATACAACAATAGCAGGATTACTCCAAAATCCCTCGAATATGTAAAATATCTATATTTTCTAAGGGATGGAAAAGATGAATTGCAAACTGCTTATGGTCTTCCTACTATTCCTTCTAATATGCGGGTGCAGTTCAAACCAGACGTTGCCTGACGAATCCGTATTTAACCTGGACTTTGAAATCCCGACTCGTGTTGCAGCAGGGCAAGTTTTCGATGCCACAGCTTATCTAACCAATAATTCCCGCAAAAAGCTGGACATCACTCATGGTGTTAATGTATTTACATTCGATATCAAAAATGCAGACGGACAGTTAGTCGAGCAAAAAGGGATTGTAGTCGTATTTGGCATAAGCATCTTATCCAAGCTGCCTCCAAAAAAGCCATACTCCTACATGGACACAAGTTCGGAACAGTTCCGAAGATTGTCCGTATCTAAACCGGGACATTACTTCATAACGGCCAAAGCCCAATTTAGAATAGAAGAAAAAGATACGCATAGGGATATCAACTTAACCTCTAAGCCGAAGGAAATCATAATCGAGTGAGCTTTCTGTGCAGGGTCCGATACGTCAAATCCGGATCTAAAAAACAAAACGGCAATAGCCTCAGCTATCACCGAATTCAAGTTAGTCTAAAACAGCTGTCATGTGCGCCTTTGTCACAGCCCAGTGCGTAGCGCTCCAATACTTCGCCTTGTCCTTGATGTAAATAATCTGAGGCGATTCGTGTTTGACGTTCAAATCCTCTGCGATTTGGTTCGACACGGGACGGGATTCGATAACTTTGACCAGTGTGTAATCCACATCCGGGTTCGGCGCAGCTTGGAGGTACGCTTCATATTCGTGCAACGCATTGGCGCTGACTGGACAAGTCGTGCTGTGCTTTAAAATAACCTGACCGCGTTCAGCAGATTTGGCCAAAAGCGCATCCCACTCGTCTATTGTCGAAATCTCTTTCCAGGCCATCGTCTTACCTTCTTTCGTTTATTCGGATCATTTGATTGATTGAATTTTATCATACCGTGAGACAGGACGAAAGCGAGCCTTGGCCGTTCGTTTGCGTGCGTGGATTTCATGCTGTCCCCCTCTCCTCCGTTCGCCGAGATGAAGTATAATTAATCCAAGTAACTCGAAGGCTACACGACAGCATTCGCGGATTATGCCCCTGCGACGAACACCAGCATGAAAAGGAGACGTTCAGAGCCGCCATGGAATTATTTTTTACGATCTTGATTCTGCTCGCGCTGGTTGGCGTATCCAACATCTTGAGCGGCAAATTCCCGCTCGTACCCGTGCCGCTCATGCAGATCGCGCTCGGCATCGTCATCGCCGCGATCCCATCCGGCCTGCACATGCATCTCGAGCCCGAGCTGTTCTTCGTGCTGTTCATCGCGCCGTTGCTGTATAACGACGGCAAGCACGTGTCGCGAGCCGAACTATGGAAGCTGCGCGTCCCGATACTCCTGCTCGCCGTCGGCTTGGTTTTCGCGACGGTGTTCCTGATCGGCTACGCCATCCATTGGATGATTCCGTCGATCCCGCTGCCCGTCGCGTTCGGCCTCGCGGCCATCCTGTCGCCGACGGACGCCGTCGCGGTCAGCAGCCTGGCGGGCCGCATCCGGCTGCCGAGCAGCCTCATGCACCTGCTTGAAGGCGAGGCGCTCATGAACGACGCTTCGGGTCTCGTCGCCTTCAAGTTCGCGATCGCTGCCGCGCTCACCGGCAGCTTCTCGCTGGCAAACGCAAGCGTCAGCTTCCTCCTCATCGCGATCGGAGGCATCGCGGTCGGCGCGGTCACGGCGCTGCTCATCTCCGGCGTCCGGGTGTGGCTTCGCCGGTCGGGGCTCGAGGACGAGACGATGCATATGCTCGTTCACCTCTTGACGCCGTTCGCGCTGTACATGATCGCGGAGCACCTCGGAGTGTCAGGCATCCTGGCCGCTGTCGCCGGCGGCGTCGTGCACGCGATCGAGCGCGACCGGATGGCCAGCATCAAGCCTTTGTCCAATGAGCTGTCGGATAACACATGGTCCGTCATCGTGTTCATTCTCAACGGACTCGTCTTCGTCATTCTCGGCCTGCAGCTGCCGAGCGTGTTCAATGAAGTATTCAAAGAGCCGACGCTGAACAACGGCGAGGTGATCGCTTACGCGGTCGTGATCTTCCTCATGCTGCTCGCCCTCCGCTTCGTATGGGCATTTTTGTTCTCTCGAGGCGGTCGATGGATCGGCAAAAAGACGGCGCCCAACGTCAAAATTTCGTTCCGCATGCTTGCGATGACCGCCCTGTCCGGCGTACGCGGAGCGGTGACGCTTGCCGGCGCCTTCTCGATCCCGCTGCTGCTGGACAACGGGGGGCCGTTCCCGGAACGAAGTCTCGTCATCTTCCTGTCGGCGGTCGTCATCCTGCTGTCGCTTGTCGCGGCGAGCTCGCTCTTGCCGCTGTTCGCGCAGCACCCTGCCGAGAGCAGAGCGGCGGAGCTCGCGGCTGCCGAGCGCAAGGGAGAGCGGCTGATCCTGGGCGCGGCCATCCGCGCCGTCCACTCCGCGACGACCGAAGACAATGAGGTCGAGTCGGCGGCCGTCATCTCCGATTATGAGCGCTGGCGCAGAAATCCGGAAATGGATATGCGCCGGATGCAGCGCGGCAAGGACGATCTGGAGGAGCGGGAACTGCGGCTCAAAGCGATCGACGAGGAGCGGCGCACGGTGAACAAGCTGCTGCGGGAAGACCGGATCACCGAGACGCAAGCCTCGCTGTTCCAGAGCAATCTGGAGCAGATGGCGATGGTGTTGTCCGTGCGCACGAATCTGTTCAAGCTGCTGGTGAAATTCTGGCTGCGGGAGCTGAAGGCGCTGCTGACCAAGCAAGAGTCCCGGTTCAAGGCAATGAAGGACTTATCGCAAGCGGACCGGGAGGCGATCCGCGGGCTGAAGGTGCAAACGTGCGAGGCCGCGTTGTCCTCTCTCCGTTCGGAACGCACATGCGACGCCAGGGAGGCGGTCATGAGCCAGTACGAGCATATGCTCACGAGATTGACGTCGCCCTACTCGTTCGGGAAGGCTCCTGCAGGCAACGAAGAAGTGCGGCGCGACCTGCAGTGGGTAGCCATTCAAGCCGAGCGGGACGAGGTACAATCGTTGTTTGAGCGCAATGAAATCACACGCGACGTCGCCAACAAGCTGCGCAGGACGATTCGGACGCGCGAAGCGACGTTGTTAAGCGAGGCGCTCGACTAGAATTCGTACGCCACGCCGTATTGCTCGAAGATCGCACGGTATTTATTTTCGAAAATAGTCCAGCGATTCTCCGCCCCGTGCTTTTCCTGCAGAGCCTTCAAATAGCGCCTGGCCGCCCCCTCATCGCCGGATTGCAGCAGCAGTTGAAAGCTCTCTTCGCCCAGATGCAAGTAGGGCCCTGCGACGTAGTAATCGACGATGGATCTGGCGCCGGTCACCGTATCGTAGAACTGAAGGACCTGATCCAACCCGTTGAGCAGCGTGTCGCTTAAGTCGTCCATATTCGTATCGGGCGTGATGGAAAATCGCGCCGGAACAGACCCGGCCAATTCCTCGATCCTTGCTCTGAAGTGGCATTCCGGCTCCTGGGGCGTTGTCAGGATTTCCTTGGACTGTATGCGCGCCAAATCGGCCGAGTAGATGCCGCAGTTTACGTAAAACATCACATGGTCCGCCGAATTGCCGCCGGATTTTTGGAAGTTGATTATATAGACGAGGCCATCTGTGCTTTTGCTGAAATTCAGACTCTTCTTGGCAAAGCCGCGCTCGGCAAGAAACGGCTTTACATCCTGCATAATCAGATCGTTAAAGCGCTGCTGCATCACAATCCCTCCCCGTTTAAACACTTTTTACTCATTATACCGGTTCCTCAACGACAAGAAAGACGCCTTCGGACAAGGCGTCTTTCTTGTCGTACCCGCAGCGCGGTTCGGCTATTTCTTCATCCTGCCCGCCGGCCCGCGCCCACGCGCAGCCGCTTCATGCACAATTCCTGTCCATCTTCGCCGCGCGCAGCCGGCCCATGCTCGCTGACCACCAACGCTAGGCTTGCCTCGAACCGTCCGCTTTTTCAAAAAACGCCCCGTCCTGCAGGTCGTTCACGAATCTTTGGAGCCATTCGTAGTAACCGACGGCGTGCTTGAGCTTGTGCAGATCCTGGAGGCAGAGCTTGCGCTCCTCGTCCGGCGTGCCGGCGTCCAGGATGACCTCGGACAGCTCCGGAATGGCCGCCTCGATGGCGCCGCGCATCACGTCGACCTCGCGCTGCAGCTTGACGGCGAAATTTACGATTCAATCGGCATGAGCCAATCCTTGAAGCAAGCTTCCGGCGGCGGCATTTTTGAATTCTGCGGCATCGAAGTCGTGGATCAATTGCTATTCGGCGGCATACCCACCACAACCGAGGCGCGGAAAGATATGCTCGCACAAGTCGAGAAAACGTTGGGCGCCCTGTAAGCGGATGACGAAAACCGTCAGGGAAAATCGCCCTGACGGTTCTTAGGTTTGAAGAATATGCGTCTCCCGCCCGCGTTGCGCGCTAGCCTTAAAGCCTGCATTTATACATCTAATTGCACCTATATCGACCCTTTTCAAACGGATAAATGCAAATATGCATCTTTTACTCAAAAAAACCCGGTTACCGCTGCATTCTTGAGATTTAACTGCACATTTGCATGTATTCCATCAAGCTTCGCTGTCCGGCGAAAAATAAGTGTACAAATGCAGGTATTCCGCCAGGCGCCCATCCGAGAAGCTCCTCCTATCCGAACGTGCGCGCTCCCCCCGCCATGTACGAAATTACCGCTGCATCATCTGAATCAGGTTGCCGCACGTATCGTCGAAGACCGCGATCGTAAAGTCGCCCATCTTGGTCGGCTTCATCGTGAACTTGACGCCGTTTTCCGATAATCGTTCGTATTCGCCATGAATATCCGCCACGCCGAACATCGTCGCCGGGATGCCGTCCGCAGCGAGCTTCTTTTGATACTCTCTGGCGGCAGGATGCTCGTTCGGTTCGAGTATAAGCTCGGTGCCGTCTTGATCTTCCGGGGACACGACCGCGATCCACCTGAACTTCCCGGTAGGCACATCATGCTTTTTCACAAAACCAAGCGTTTCCGTATAGAACTTCAAGGCGTGGTCCTGATCTTGAACGAATAAACTGGTCACGATGATTTTCATGAGTCGATCCATCCTTCCAGCAAATGTTTAAGCGGTTCGTTGTGAAACACGATGACGCGGTATTTTCCTTCTTTTTGCGACTGTACGAGCCCCGCCTCCTCCAGCGCTGCAAGGTGCTTGGCAATGGCTTGGCGCGAAATGGCCAGGTTGTGCTTCACGATAAGGCGCGCCGTTAGTTCGTACAGTGTCTGCTCCTTGCGGTCGGCCAGTTCGTCCAACATCAGCCGCCGCGTCGAATCGCCGAGCGCCTTGAATATCTTGTCTCTGTCAACTTTCATAATCCGATCATAAGCAACTCATGGGTTGCATGTCAAGCATAAGCAACTAAAAAGTTGCATGTAGATTGCCATATTGATTTCCATTCCAGGCTCGAGTGCTTTGCGATAGGCTTTGGGCGTCGTGTTACGATGTATTTTCGGGCGAGGACATTCCCTTGTTTCAATCGACAGGCGGCTAGTTGACGCTGTTTGGCATGGGCATGTACTACTGGTCCAGGCCGAGGGGCGGCAGGAGGCTGGAGCTCCGGACGAACGAGGCGAGATAAACGAGAAACGCGAAGACCCCTTTCGCAAGGGGCCTTTTTTTTCTGCGGTAGATTCATTGCGGCGACACGTTTATTTGGCAAAATAGTGCCCTTGCTCAAGGTCGGGAATGAGCGCGGCGTGTACCGGACGCCATCCCAGCAATGCCTGCGTCTGCGCGCTCGACCGTGGGATGTCGAGCGCTGCCAGCATGCCGAGGAAGCCGAAGTGGGCACTGGCTTCTTCGCGCGAAATGCTGACCGTCGGCAGGTTCAGGTGCTTGCCGATGACGCTTGCGATGTCGCGGAAGGGCACGCCCTCGTCGTGCACGCCGTCCAGCCGCGAGCCTGCCGGAGCGGACTCCACCGCGAGGCGGAATAAAGACGCCGCATCCAGACGGTGTACGGCCGGCCAGCGATTGGCCCCGTCGCCAACATAGGCGGCCACGCCTTTTTCGCGGGCGATGTCGATCAGTCTCGGCACGAAGCCCTTGTCGCTCTCGCCGTGTACGGTCGGCGCAAGCGACACAATCGATGCCCGTACGTCTTGCTCCGCCAGCGCCAGTACCGCATTTTCCGATGCCTCGCCGTTTGCGTGCGCCGTAATGACGAACGGCTTGCCGGAGCCCTTGAGCGCCGCGCCCATCGCCTCGACGGCATGAAGATCCATGCCGAGCGAACCGGCAAAGTCGGAGAAGTCGTGTCTGAACGCCAGGTGAATGACGCCGTCCGCGGCGGCCGCACCGCTGCGAAGGCTGTCGAGATCCTCAAGCGATCCTGTATGCGCCTCGGCACCCGCTGCCGCAAGCGCTGCGGCGCCGCGATCCGAACGCGTCAAGCCGACGACCTGATGGCCCGCCCGAATAAGCTCGCCGACGACGGCCGACCCGATATACCCCGTTGCTCCTGTAACGAAAATTCGCATTCTGATCTCTCCTTCGGCTTTTGATGCTCACTGCTTTACTGTAAACTATAGAGTAGACTCTAAGGCAAGCCGTTAATAAGGAGCATCCCTCATGAAAATTCAGGAACTTGCGGAGAAGACCGGTTTATCGGTTCATACCATTCGTTATTACGAAAAGGAAGGGCTGCTGGATGGGCGTCACGTCGGCCGGGATAAAAACAACTATCGCCATTATTCCGACGAAGCGATCGAGCGCCTGACGCTGGTCAAAAGATTTCAAAGCGTCGGTTGTTCGCTAACCGAACTGAAGCAAATTCTGCAGGGCCTGGATACCAACACGACGACCACGCAGCAGGGGATTGACTGGGTCTTATCCAAAATCAAAGAAATCGAGCGCAAGAAGGAAGAGTACGATCAGGTGCTGGCCACGCTTAACCGGATGCTGGAATATAAAATGGGTTTGCACGCTACTTCAATTCAAACGCCATCAAGTCCCGGCCGACCGTGATCGGACCGTCGTAGATATCGCTCATTCCTTCGATGTACGCTTGCTCCGCCGCCTCGTTGGCCTCCGGCGCTGGAATATGATGGGTCAGCACGAGATGCTTGACCCCGGCCCGATGCGCGATCTGCGCCGCTTCGAGCGTCGTCGTATGATACTTGGCGGGGTTCGACAGCGCCTTCCCGTGCTGCGGATATTTCTCAATCAGGGCGTCCAGCCACAGTTTGTTGTATGCCTCGTGAATGAGCAGGTCCGCCCCGGCCGCATGCCGCTCCATGCTCGCCACGGGAATCGTATCGCCGGAGATCACGACCGTTTTGCCGTTATACTCGAACTTGTAGGCGACAGCCGGATAAACCGGGCGATGGTCCACCTCGAAGGCGGTAATCCGGATACCGTCTTTGTCATAGACGACGCCCTCGTTGCATTCCGTGTATTCGATTCGCGAGCCCGCTTCGTCCGACAGGTTATAGCTGATACGTAGCTTGACGTCGAACTCGAAGGACTCCCGCATTTTGCCGATGATCGCCTTCGTCGTCTCCGGTCCGTACACCTGCATCGGCACCGAGCGGCCTTCGAAGACCTGCTCGGCGGTAATATGCGTGCGCCAGCTCGTGATGAATACGTCGAAGAATCCGCCGTTATGATCGTAGTGGTGATGGGTGAACAAGACGTCCGATATCCGCTGGGGCATGACGCCTGCTCGGACCAACTGGTCCACCGCGGCGCCCCCGCAGTCGACGAGGAACGCCTTGTCTCCCGCGAGCACCGCGACACCGGGCTTCGCTCGCCCGTAGAAGGCGCGGGGAGACCCCGTTCCGAGCAGAACGACGGTCAGATGCGGGTGGTAATCCGGTCGCAGATTCTCCTGAGGCTGGATGTAGATCTCTGTCATCGCTGTCATCCCTTTCTCCGTCAGGCTATTTGCCTTCCTGCGTTTCCTTCAGCAGCGACAGATCGTACAAACCTGCCAGATCCAGGCCGCCCGCGCCCACGTCCTTGATGTAGCCGGCATCGACCGCGACCTGAGCCATGGCTTGCAAGGCGTCCTGGTCAATGTTAGTCGTGAGGCTGAGGTGCGATAGCGCGGCCTTGATCAGCTCGGCTTCCAGGCCCTTGCCGGTCAGCTCCTTCAGCTCGTCGCTGACCAGCTTATACGTGTCGTCCGGATTGCCCTGGATGTACTGAATCGCGTCCTCATTGGCAAGCAGAACGGACTTGGCCAGATCACGATGCGCCTTCAGAAAGCCGTCGCTGGCGACGACGATCGTGAGCGGATAATTCCCCTTGTTGGGCGGAATCTGATCCCAGTCGACGGCGATCTCGCCGATGCCTTCGTTCGCAATCTGCGTGCCCCATGGCTCGGGCACGAGCGCCGCGTCCACCTGGCCCTGCTTCATGGCCGTCAGCGTATCGGCCGGCGCCATCGCGATGATCTGCACGCCGCTCTTGTCCGCCGTTATTTTGAGGCCCTGCTCCTGCAGCAGCAGACGGAGCGAGATCTCGTTCGTGCTCCCCTTGGTCGGGATGGCGACCAGCTTGCCCGCCAGGTCCTTGGCGCCCGTCACGCCGGCGCCCTTTCTCGCCACCAGCACGGCGCCGCCGTTGTTCGCGCCGGACAAAATCTTGATGTTCTTGCTCCTGACATATTGGTTGATGACCGGGCTCGGCCCCACGTAACCAATATCGATCTCGCCCGTCGCCATCGCGGTCGAGAAGTCGGAGCCGTTGTTGAAGCCCTGTACCTCGATCTTCACGTTCGCGCCGAGACGGTCTTGCAGATAGCCCTTCTTGATCGCGACGAAGGCCGGGGCATGGGTCACGTTTTTGAGCACTCCGATCTTCACCGTGACCGGGTCGGCAGGCTTGGCGCCGGCGTCGCTCCCCGAATTCGATGTGCCGCAGCCGGACAACAGCGTCAGGATCAGGATCATGGTCAGGATCAGAACCGAAGAACGCGATAAAGCCGCCTTTTTGAACATGGATGTATCCCCTTTTCTTAGATAAGCTTACGTTTTGGCCGTGTTCAGGCCATATTGGAGCAGGACCCGATCCTCGATGCGCTTGAAGACGAGGTGGTCGGAGATCGTGCCGAGAATCGCGATGACAAGCACGATACAGAGCATGAGCGAGGTATCGCCGAGGCTGCGACCTTCCTCCAGCAGCTGGCCCAGCCCGATGCCGCGCGCGATCAGCTCGCCGGAGACGAGCGCCCGCCAGGCGAACGCCCAGGCCATGCGCATGCCCGTGATGAGCTGCGGGATCGCGGCGGGGACCATCACCTGGTAGAAGAGCCGGAATCCGCGGCCCGTCCCGAACATCTGCGCCGACTTCAGATAGATCGGCGGGATGTTCTTAATCCCGCTCCGGCTCGCGATCGTCATCGTCCAGGTCGCCCCGATCGTCGTGATGAACACAACGGCGAAGTCGTTCAGACCGAACCAGATGATTGCAAAAGGCAGCCAGGCGATGCTCGGCACGGTCTGCAGCGCGACGACCACGAAGCCGAACGTCTCGTCCAGCAGCCGGATCCGGGCGAACAGGACGCCCAGCGTAATGCCGATGACGCACGACAGGGCGAACGCGACGAGGATGCGCCGCAGGCTGCCAAGCGTCGCCTTGAGCAGCTCGCCGTCCGCCATCCCGTCGTAGAACGTCCGCATCGTCTGCAGCGCCGACGGGAAGCGCCAGCCCCAATGCATCGTTCTATATGCCGTCTCCCAGATTATGAGCAGCAGAAGGAGAAAGAGGGCTTTTCTCCAAAGCGTAGTCATCGCCGTATTCCTCCTTCGCCACCTTCTCCAGCTCGGCGGCCAACGTGTCCATGATCTGACGTTCGATATGGTGCAGCACGGAATCGCCGGGCGCCCGCGGCCGCGCCGCCTGTACGCGGAATTCCTTCTTGATCCGTCCGGGCCTGGTGGACATGACGAGCACCCGTTCCGACAGCGTGACCGCTTCCCGGATGTTGTGCGTGATGAAAAGGATCGTCTTGCGCGTGCTGAGCCAGATCTGCTCCAATTCCTTGTGCAGCAGCAGCCTTGTCTGCTCGTCGAGCGCGGCGAACGGCTCGTCCATGAGCAGAATCTCCGGGTCCATGACGAGCGCGCGCGCGATCGCCACCCGCTGCTTCATGCCGCCCGACAGCTCATGCGGATAGCGGTCCGCGAACTTGCCCAGATGGACGGTCCGGATCTGCTCCATGGCGCGCTCGCGGCGCTCCTTTTTCCGGATCCCCTTTTGCTTGAGGCCGAACGCGACGTTCTCCAGCACGGTGAGCCAAGGGTACAGTGCATGGTCCTGGAACACGACGATCCGGTCGGGCCCGGGACCCGTGACGACCTTGCCGTTCGCTTCGACGCTGCCGCGGTCGGCCCGCTCCAGCCCCGCTACCAGATTCAGCAGCGTGGACTTGCCGCAGCCTGAAGGACCGAGGATGGAGACGAACTCCCCCTTCCCGATCTCGAAGGCGATGTCGTCCAATGCGGTGTAGCCCGCTCCGCCCCGCTGCGCGAACGTCTTGCCGACTCCCTCTAACCGGATCATGCTCCGCCACCCCCATGGCTTTCTTATCGTTACACGCGCTGCTCAAATGCATCGGTATCGAAAATAACGACCTGCTTCTTCTCATAGCGAATGATGCCTTCATCCCGCCACCGGCCGAGCGTCTCGGTCACCGTCTGCCTGCTGCAGCCGATGACATAGGAGATCTCCTCGTGGCTCAGCGGAAGCGTGACGACCGTCTCCTTCCCCGCGCGCACGCCGAGCTGCAGCAATAGCTGCGCGAGACGCCAGGCGACCGGCCGCGAGATGAGCGTCTCCACGTAGCGCTGCGTCTGCAGCAGCCGGCGGGCGTTGGCCACCGTCAACGCGTAGAGAGCGTCCGGATGCTGCTTGAGCAGACCGGTGAAGGAGGCAGCCGGGATCGAGAGAATGCGGCTGTCCGTGATGCACCTTGCGTAACGCTGCCTCTTCTGCCCCGTCAGCACCTCCGCCGCGCCGAACACCTCGCCTTTGTGCCGCAGGAACAAGGTAATGCTCTGCCCTTCCTGCGCGAACTGCGAGATTTTCACCAACCCGTCCTGCACGAAGTAGATCTCCTGACTGTCCTCCTCGCTCCTGAAGATAAAGGCATTCTTCTTCACGTCGCGGGAAGCGCCGAACGCCTCGAAGAGCTTCGCCAGCGCGAGCTGCTCGGCTTCGCCATTGTCCGTTGCGGTTCCTTCCGAAAAGGAGGACATCCCCCCTTGAATCATCGTCCATGCGCCCCTTTCTGGCTGTCCGGGTAATTCAAAGTTTGCTCATCGGTATTTATGATTATATGGGATAGTTTAAAGCAAAAACTGTCGGATAGGCGACAAAATCGGAAGGTTATTAGGGTTTATTTCTCGAAAAAAGCTGCGCAGGCAAAAAAACGGTTATCCCGAAGGCCGGCAGGGCCTCTGAGACAACCGATATGACGAACGACCCGGCAGCGCCGCCGCCGATTCGCGCAAGTATTTGTTCGTCCGCGTCACTCTCTCTTCCCGCGCCACTATCTCTTCCCGCGTCACCTCTCTTCCCGCGTCACTCTCTCTTCCCGCGTCACCTCTCTTCCCGCGCCACTATCTCGCCGGAATGCCTGCAAATATACAGGAAATTTTGCCGATATCGATCCTTTTGGACATAAAAGATGCGAAAATACAGGTAT
This sequence comes from Cohnella sp. GCM10020058, assembly GCF_042683485.1. Classification (NCBI taxonomy): domain Bacteria; kingdom Bacillati; phylum Bacillota; class Bacilli; order Caryophanales; family Paenibacillaceae; genus Cohnella; species Cohnella sp. GCM10020058. The sequence continues at coordinate 260,804 of NZ_JBHUJV010000009.1, read as the reverse complement.
TTTCCTTCACCGGCTAGATTTCCGGCTTATGTGTTATATTTACCTGCACATTTGCAGGTATTTCATCACCTGCCGTTGGCCGGCAAAAAATACAGGTACAAATGCAGGTTTTTGACATGTACAACATTTATAAAGCGCCGGCACTCAGAGAATGCGCATAAAAATATCCATCCCGCGGCGCGAGATGGACATTCATTCAAGCGATCTATTTATGCTTCAAGTGTTCTAACGTAACCTGTATGATCTCCTCGATATGCGAGTCGTCCAGGGAGTAATAGACGGTCTTCCCGACCTTGCGTCGCTTGACCATTCGCATATTCCTGAGATATCTGAGCTGATGCGAAACGGCGGATTGTCCCATCTCAAGCAGCTCGGACAAATCGTGTACGCATAATTCGCGGCGCATAAGCGCACTTATAATTTTAACCCGGGTAGGGTCGCTCAGCACTTTGAACCACTCCGCGATATCATGGATGAGCGATTCTTCGATCATCTCCGATTTGATGCGAACCAGGTCCGCTTCCGAACCTCCGCATGTAACTTCGCAATCGTCCGTTATATGCTGCTGCATCCTGACACCTCTTATCTTCCGTAAGCGATGACTCATTATAACAGACGACCGTTTAATTCGAAAAGATTACGGTTAACCTCTGGCCGAAGCCAATACGCTTGATCCCGCATGTAGTAAAGCGTTTGAAAAGATTGACATCCTCTTTTCTCCGGCATATCATATGAACATATACTCATATGTTGTTATCGAGAATGGAGCGTTGCTGCGATGACGATGGAACTCCGGGTGAAGGGACTGTCCTGTCCAAATTGTACCCATGAGCTCGAACAAGAAATCAAACAGCTGGAACACGGGCAATCGGCCAAGTTAAGCTATAATTCCGGCAAGCTGACCGTGGACGAGAAGGTCGATCTGGTTAAAATCGAACGCATCCTCAAGTCGGACGGCGCTTCGCTGGAACGCCAGCGCGCGCAGGATCATGGACATGACGCACAAAAAAGCCGCACAGGCCACGATGATGGACACGCTCACGACCACGATCATGGACATGATCACGGACACGACCACGCTCACGACAACGCTCATGGACATGACCACGCCCACGGCCACGACCACGCACATGACCACGGAGCCGGAGGCACCAAGCGTATTGTCTGGCTTTTGGCCGTCTCCACCGTTTTGTACGCGGGCACGATGATAACGCAAGACATGCTGCCGACAGCCGTGTCGATTTCCGTTTATATTCTGGCTTCGCTCCTTAGCGGATATTCCACATTCTGGCGTGGGGTCAAGAACCTTGCGAAGTTCAAATTTAACATCGACACCCTCATGACGATTGCTCTCGTCGGAGCTGCGGCGATCGGGGACTGGAAGGAAGCGACGCTTGTCGCCATCTTGTTCGGTCTCAACGAGCTGCTCGAGGGCATGGGCATGGAGAAGGCGCGCAAGTCGATGGAGACGCTGCTGCAGGTCGCTCCCAAAGAAGCCGTGAAGCTGGAAAACGGCACCGAGACGGTTGTCCCCATCGCCAGCCTGGCGGTCGGCGATATCGTCATCGTGCGGCCCGGCGAGAAGATCCCTTCCGACGGCACGGTCGCAAGCGGCAAGAGCTCCGTTAACGAAGCCGCGATAACAGGCGAGTCGCTTCCGGTGGAGAAGACGAACGATCAATCCGTTTTCGGCGGCAGCATCAACAACGAAGGCGTGCTCCAGGTCCGCATCGACAAAGCTTACGAGGACTCCTCGCTGGCCAGAATTCTTCATCTGGTGCAGGAAGCGCAGGAGACCAAGACGCCTACGGAGTTGTTCATCAATAAATTCTCGAGGTATTATACGCCGCTCATCATCCTTGTCGCGCTTCTGGTTCTCCTCGTCCCGCCCCTGCTTCTCGGAGGCGATTGGCAGAAGTGGCTCTACCAAGGCCTGTCGGTATTGATCGTCGGCTGTCCCTGCGCGCTCATCTTGTCCTCTCCGATCGCCATCGTGTCCGGCATCACCCGCAATGCACGCAACGGGATTTTGGTGAAAGGCGGGGTTTTCCTGGAGCAGCTCGGCAAGCTGGACACGCTCGCCTTCGACAAGACCGGTACGCTGACCAAAGGCGAACCCCATGTGGAAAAGACCGTCGTGTACGATAAAGAACGGTTCTATGTCGTGGCGGGCGCGATTGAGAAAGCCTCCATCCATCCGCTGGCCAAAGCGGTGATGAAGGAGATCGACCGGCTCGGTACGGCGGTCGGCGAAGCCGACGACATTCAGACCGTCTCCGGCCAAGGAATCACGGCAACTTACGAGGGTCGCAAGTACTGGCTGGGCAACGAGAAAGGCATGGCCCATCTCTCCTTCACGGAAGAGGTTCGCACGGCCGTTCAGCATCTGAAGGACGACGGCTTGACGCTCGTGCTGCTGGCCGATGAGCACGATGTGCTGGGCATGTTCGGCATCGCCGACGAGATTCGCGAGGAGAGCGCGAGCGTGATCGGGGAGCTGCACCGCAGCGGCATCCGCCGCACGGTCATGCTGACCGGAGACCACCAGAAGACGGCGGAGAAGGTGGCGAGAGCGGTCGGCGTCAGCGAATACCACGGCGGCCTGCTTCCCGAGGACAAAGTAGCGAAGGTGAAGGAACTGGCTGCCGCCGGCACGGTCGGCATGATCGGGGACGGCATCAATGACGCGCCTGCGCTCGCCTCCGCTCAGCTCGGCATCGCGATGGGCAAAGGAACGGACAGCGCCATCGAGACGGCGGATATCGTACTGATGCAGGATCATCTCGGCAAGCTGCCCACCGCGATCCGGATCGCGCGCAAGGTGAACCGGATTATCCGCTTCAATATTAGCGTGGCGCTGGGGCTTAAGCTGATCGCCCTGCTGCTCACGATCCCCGGCTGGCTGACGCTGTGGATCGCGATCCTCTCCGACATGGGCGCTACGATCTTTGTCACCTTGGTCAGCCTGACCGTATTAATCCAAAGACGTTCGTAAGCGCGAAGAGCCGCCGCAACTTATCTTTAAAAAGTTCCCATACCTAAGCCGGATAATCCGCGGAAAGCGTTGGCGGCAGAAGTCCGGAGCGGTGAATATAAAAGAACAAGGCTGCTCTGAATTTGAATTCAAAGCAGCCTTGTTTTATGTGCCTTTATTCGCTCCGTTGCTCCAGCATTTTCAAGAGCACCGTTACCGCCTCTGCCCTTGTCGCTTTATCGCCAGGCGCGAACCGGTTCGCGCCTTTGCCTTCGATAATGCCCAGCTTTTTCATAGCAGCCACTGCGCCTTTCGCCCAGTCCGGAATGTCTTTATCGTCCGCAAAGCCGGTTGCCGCGACGGATTCGCCGGTCTGGCGCAGCACCTTTGCAATCATCGAAGCCATTTCTGCGCGAGTGATCTCTGCATTCGGGCGGAAGGTGCCGTCTTCATAACCGTTAATAATGCCCGCATAGACGGCCTGCGCGACGGATTTCTGCGCCCAGGAGCCAATCTTCGCCTTATCGGCAAACGTCAGCGCCGTTCCGTCTCCCTGCGGTTTGAGCGCGTTCATCAGCATGACCGCAAACTCCGCGCGCGTCACGGAACGTCCCGGCTTGAACGTGCCGTCCGCATAACCACTGACGATGCCTGCGCTTGCCGCTTTCTTGATGCTGGCTTCCGCCCAGTGCGCGGCGATATCGCTGAAGCTCGCTTCCGTTGCCGGAGGAGCGGCTTCGGCTACGGCGAGTACAGCGTATTTCGTGAAGTGGTTGACCTCTACGGCGATGTTGTTGCCGTTCACTATGCCGCCGACCTTCACCCATTCCTTTTTCGCTTCGTCATAATAGAAGACGACGGGCTTCTCATTGCCCTTCAAGCTGTTAACATCGAATTTGAATGAGATCGCGACCGGTTTATCGAAGTTCTCCGCGAAGTTTTTCACAATTTCAAAAACCGGGCTGAGCAGAATGTCCTTGCTTGTAATCAACGTCTGTACGTCCGAGACTTTGTCGATCGTTAATTTTAGCTCTTTGCCGGCAGCGTTGGCAGGGATGACGATCTTGATCGCATCGCCTAGGCTAACCTCTCCCGCTCTACCTGCCGGAAGCGTTAAACGGCCGTCCGCGGAGGTGACCTTGGGGTCGCTCGTTGTCTGGACCGGTGTATATGGGCCGCCAGCGCTATTGTCGTTCGTTGCGACCGTTATGCTATCGCTGACATTCGAGATATTGCCCAGCATGTCGACGGCCTTGGCCGTATAAGTATAGGTCTTTGAAGAAGAAAGTCCGGTATCGACATACGTGCTTTCAGCCGTTTCCGCAATGAGCGTCCCGTCGCGATAAACCATATACTTGGCTATGCCTGAATCATCGTGCGCGTCCAGATGAACCGTAATTGAATTTGCCGTTTTTGCGCCCGATGCGATGGTCACCCGATCCGGTGCAGCAATATCTGCAAGCACGCCGTAGGTGGAGAAATGGCCGACCGTCGTCTCGATGCCGTTGTCCGTTACGCGAGAAGGTTGATACTCCCACTTGCCTGTAGACAGGTTGTAATAGTAGATCGCGATTTGATTCCGATTCGAACCCGTGTCGTACCCAAGTGTGATCGTTACAGGTTGGTTAATGGTCATGCCTTCGAATTTAAAATCGATAACCTGTCCTGCTTTATCGAGCTTAACTTCCCCGGACGGAGCGACGGTCGAATCCTTCACCGTCAATGTCGCCCCTTCGGGAATCGCCAGTCCGTCAGGCAGCTTGATCGTGAGTCCGCCCGAATAAGCAAGCTCGCGAACCGACGGATCTAATCGCACCGGCTCTCCGATCGCATATTTTCGGGTGACCGTGACCACGTAGGCCGTGCTTGACCCGTCTTGCGCCGTCACCGTGATCCGGATGGGGTTGGGTCCGACGACCAAGCTTGCAGCGTTGTAGGCATACACACTGTCGGTTACCGAGAGATAAGTCGCCCCCGCAACCGTTAGAGATTGGGCAGGATCTCCTTTGCTCAGGAAAAGGTTGAGACTTGATACCGAATTGTCCACTTCTACAGCATAATTCGTCTGCGATGGCAAAAAATGAATGGATCCCTGATCCGCCGACAAGCCGGACAATAAGGCGATCGTTGACAGCCATTGCGCATATAAGGTGACATTTTGCGTACCTATAGGAAAGCTTTTCCCGCCGGCGTAGCCCGTACCGCTGCCGTCCGCCGCTATATTCCAGCCCCCGAAGGTGTAGCCCGTCTTCACCAGGTTCCCGCCGTTGCCGGCCACCGTCACCGCTGCGCCTTCCTCGTACGAGCCGCTATCGGTCGGTGCGCTGCCTCCCGTACTGCCGTTGCCGTCGTACGTCACCGTGTAGGTCGGGATCGGCATCCACTTCGCGTAAAGGATTACATTGGATGGGCCCATGCTGAATGTGGCGCCTGCCGCATAATCCGTACCGCTGCCATTCGCCGCCGTATTCCAACCGGCAAACGTATAGTGCGCCTTCACCAGACTCCCGCCGTTGCCGGCCACCGTCACCGCTGCGCCTTCCTCGTACGAACCGTTATCGGTCGGTGCGCTGCCTCCCGTACTGCCGTTGCCGTCGTACGTCACCGTGTAGGTCGGGTTCGGCACCCACTTCGCATATAGCGTCACAGCGGACGCACCCATGCTGAATGTGGCGCCTGCCGCATAATCCGTACCGCTGCCATTCGCCGCCGTATTCCAACCGGCAAACGTATAGTGCGCCTTCACCAGACTCCCGCCGTTGCCGGCCACCGTCACCGCTGCGTTTTCCTCGTACGAGCCGCTATCGGTCGGTACGCTGCCTCCCGTACTGCCGTTGCCGACATACGTCACCGTGTAGGTCGGGTTCAAGGTCCACTGCGCATACAGCGTCACATTGGATGAGCCCATGCTGAATGTGGCGCCTGCCGCATAATCCGTCCCGTGTCCGTCCGCCGCCGTATTCCAACCAGCGAACGTATAGTGCACCTTCACCAGATTGCCGTCGTTGCCGTATACCGACGCCGCAACGCTTTGCTCGTACGAGCCGCTGTCGGTCGGTACGCTGCCTCCCGTACTGCCGTTGCCGTCATACGTCACCGTGTAAGTCGGGTTCGGCATCCACTTCGCATATAGCGTTACATCGGACGCGCCCATGCTGAATGCGGCGCCTGGCGCATAATCCGTGCCGCTGCCGTTCGCCGCTGTATTCCATCCTGCAAACGTGTAGTGTGCTTTGACCAAAGTTACCGCTTGGTTATTAACGTCGACCTGTGCGCCCGGTGCGTACGATGTAAGGTCAGTCGGCACGCTCCCGCCTGCGTTTCCGTTCCCGTCGTAAGTCACGAACTTTTGTATCGCCTGCAAGTAGGGATATCCGTTATTGCGCGACGGACTTATCCCCCATGCGCTTGCAAAGTCCCAGCCTGCAAAGGTGCTCTGCGTCTTCATCATTATGGTCGTTTGTCCAACGCCCTTGCCTGTATCCGATTGTCCTGTCGTATCGGAGTCGTAGAAGCCGGCGCTGATCACTCCACCATTGTTGCCAACTAAACCGCCTAATTTGGCGCCGGTTCCCGTTACACTTCCTGTAGCATAACCGTTGCTGATCTCTCCACCATTGTTGCCAACAAGGCCGCCTACATTGGTCCCGGTTCCCGTTACATTTCCTGTGGCATAGCTGAAGCTGATCTCTCCAGTATTACCGCCAGTCAAACCGCCTACATTATTACCGGCTCCTGTTACACTGGCCGTGGAGAAGCTGCTGCTAACTGTGCCGTAGTAATTGTAGCCGATCAAACCGCCTGCATAGGTGCTTTTTCCTGTCACGCTTCCACTGACATAGCTGTTACTGACCGTGCCGTAATTGTAGCCGATCAACCCACCCACATATTGCCTGCCTGTTACATTAACGTTATCGAGTATTACGTTGGTAATACTCGCTTCATAGTAAATATAACCAAACAGCCCTGCGTAATTAGTATCCGGCCTATTAACCGTCAATCCTGTGATCTTGTGTCCATTGCCGTCCATATGCCCGTGAAATGGTTGACCGGAACCCCCGATCGGCACCCAACTTTGGCCGTAGCTACTCAAATCGATATCCGCCGTGAGCTTGAAATAAAGATCCGGATTCAAATAATTTCGGACCGTATCAAGCTCCTCGCTCGTGGAAATCCGATAAGGATCGCTTTCCGTACCCGTCCCCACGTCTAAAACCTTCGTCCATAGCGCATATAAAGTCACGTCCGACGTAATCGTGCCCTCAGCGTCCGCTGCATAATACGTTCCTTGTCCATTCGCTTGCGTGTTCCAACCCGCGAACGCGTAGCCCGTCTTCGCCAGATGTCCGTCGTTGTCGTGAATTGAAGCCTTCGTGCCGCTATACGAGCTGCTGTTAGCAGGTACGTCTCCGCCCGTGCTGCCATTGCCGTTATACGTCACCGTGTACCTAGGGTGTACGATATACGTAATGGACGCTTCGCTTGCGGCGTGGGCAGCATCCCCCGGGAAGGCCGCGGTAATGGTATGCGTACCGACCGCCAGATCGGATGTCTTCAAGCCGGCGCTGGAAGAGGCGCTGAGGAACTCGTCCCATCCCATCGTGATCGTCTTGTCATCTTGGCCCCAGAAGGTGAAGGTTCGAGCTGCAGCATCCATCTCAATTCGCGATAAATAACGCGCTCCCGCCTTTTCAAGGTCCTGAACAACAGTGCCGGAAGCATCGTAAGTCTTAATATTCAACGCAATGCGATTGTTCTCATAACTGTTAGCCCTGATGGTGTATACCCCCCATTGAATCATGGGACAGTCGAAACTGCAGCCGGCTCTTGTCGTAATCACCGGCACAGCCGTAGATAATTCAGCTGTCAGAAGATCCTGATTGCCGTCCTTGAAGGTGACTGTCCCGCCGGGGGTCGTGCCGCCGATGACCGGATCTAAGGCGGTAACGGTAAAGGTTACTTCTTCCCCGACCGTCGAAGTACTGGCACTGGGTGAAACCTTCAATGTGGCCGTACCCTGCGCCTTGGCGATCCCCGAATATACGATGACGAATACGGCCAAAGCGAGGACGACCATCATGATTTTATTCCGTTTTACCATGCTCAAAATATAATCCACCCCAATTTCTCCATTGTTTTTTGTGCTGCAAAATGCTGTATGCGCTAGTCAGAGCAAGGCTGCTCTATTACTCCACTCTCCTTACTGTGTCATTCGACAAGTTACTACTTATTCCTCCAAATTTTGAATGAATAATTGTCCTGTTGCGCTTACGCGACCGCTACACTCCCGTACATACACTAAAAATGGTACGGTCATCCTATTAGGGCCAAAGAGAAAAAAGCAGGGCGCCCAGTCGGGCACCCTGCTTTAAGCGTTATTGACACTCTTAAGGCATGTCACGCAGAACCACCTGGGGAATGAGGCGAACATAGACAAGCTCTCCTGCGAGCTCGACGATCGTCTGCGTTACAATAATCGCAGCGACAAGCGTGCTCCAATCATCAGGCAGCGCTAGCGCGAGGGGAAGAACCACAAGGGAATTGCGCGTTCCTGCGCTGAAGATAACGGCCCGGCCCGATCTCGCGTCCAGTCTAAACCCTTTTACGATCAACCGGGTAACGATCGGCATGATGCACATAAAGGCGGCGTAGACGGGAATGACTTTGATAATCGTGGCCCCGTAAACGGATAACTTGCTGATCTGCGACGAGACGATAATAAAAAGGGTTAAGGCCATCAGCGGAACGGGAATCCACGCAGACGCATCCAACAGTCGCCCACCGCCACTGCGGGCTTTTTTAGAAAACAATTGCAGTCCCAGAGCCAACAGAAGCGGCATTACGATGATGATCAAAAAAGCTTCCATAAAGGGGCCGGGGTTAACAACCTCGGACGCCTTGTCGCCCATGAACAGCCACAGGTAAACGGGCAACAGAAGCATTTGCGTAACAAAAAGGATAGGCGTGGATAATAGCATCGCTTTTTCATTTCCGCGCCCGATTTGAGTGAACACGATGACATAGTCGATGCAAGGCGCCAGCAGAACCAGATACACGCCCAGCAGCACAGGAGATTGTTGGGGTAAAAACAGAGATAGCGCCCATACGACAATCGGTACTGCGATATAATTGGCGGTCAGGATGGCGAGGATGAAGCGTCGATTGCCAAGCGACTCCTTGATGGAGGTGAACGGAATCTGCGTAAACATCCCGAACATGAGAACGGCGATGACGATTGAAATGAGGATATGATGATCCAGGCCGGTCATCAGATCAGGAGCCGCCAGGCCAAGACAGGCCGCTAATATTAATGTCGCGACATACAGCCAAACCTGGTTATGTTCAAGCTTTTCGCGGGTCATCATCGCTTTAGGTTCAAACGATATTCTCACAACGCTTATCATTCCACCCCTTGCACAATGCAAAGTTTTTCTCTTAAGCAGTATTCGCCCCGTGGCATCTCTTCTCCTTCACCATTTACTTGATGCATCATCGCCGATCGGCATGTTTTTGACAGGCTTGCACTCCGCTCTACAACGCAGCCCCGACAATTCGTCGATAGTACCCGATGGTTAGGACGGCAAACAGAAAATAGACGAACGTGTAGACGGCCATGGCAACGGCGGCGGGAAAGCTGATGTCCGACAGTGTCAATGCGGCGGCTGTCTTGACGGCGAAGCTGGCATGCACAAGACCGATGGCGAGCGGGATCGCGAACACGAACAGCTGCTTGCGAAAAATGCCGCCCATGATCTCGCGTTCTCCGAAGCCGAGCTGCCGCAGTATCGTAAAGCTTTTCTTCTCCTGCTCCGCCTCCGTCATCTGCTTGAAGTACAAGATACTGCCGGTCGCGATCAAAAAGACAAGACCGAGGAAGCCCGCCGTAAAAATGATGAGCCCGAATTTCTGGAACGAAGCTCGCGCATACGCGTAGAAATCGGGGCTCGCTTCCCTGTCCTTTACGTATTTGGCGTAAACATCGGACGCCGCCGCGAGATCGCTTTTGGCCGCGATCCGATAGGAATCTAGCCTGACGACGGCATGCGCCGCATGCGCAGGCAACTGATCGCGGATTCGCTGCAAGGTTGCTGCCGGCACGACCAGCTGACGACCGTTCACGCTGAAGTTCATGGCATAACGATCCACGCTTTTCGCAATTGGCAGCGCAAGCCGGAAATCGCCTTCCTCTATCTCGGCCTCCAGTGGAAAGACTGAAGCGTCCTCCCCGTTGTCGAGCGCTTGCCGCTGCCCCTTATACCATACCGCTTCGCCTTGTTGCGGAACGAGAACATCGACGCCGGTCTTTTGCAACTGCTCGGCGGGAAGCAGCAAGAGACTGTCGCGCGCCTCCTCTTTCTCGCTGCCGAAGACGCCTGTCAGCCGCACGGCTTCAATCGGCTCATGCCGGAAAGCAATCCCCTTCTTTTCCAGATCGGACTGAAACGACGCTGCTACCCGCTCCTTATTTTCGAAGATAAAATCGTAGGGCAGCATGGCGCGGGATTCGCGATTGGCCGAATAGTACAGCGAATACGCAATGGCGATCATCGTCAGCGTCATGGCGGACAGGACGGTAATCAGGGTCAGGGAGTTCGCATTCGCCTTCAGCCGATGCATGATCGGCGCCAGCGACAAGCTGTTTTTTAATCCGAGTTGTCCGTTTTTGCTCCGTCTAAACCGGTCGAACAGCCAGCCGATCGTAACGCGAAACAGCAAATAAGTGCCGAAAATGGTTGAGGCGAGCACGATCGCGATATGCAGCAGCAGTTGATCTCCGGACGGCTTGCCCGACAGCCAGTAGCCGGCCGCGATCGACGCGATGCCGAGCAGCCCTATCGCGGCCGCCAGCGCCTGGCTCGTCCGCCGCGGGCGGTCATGCTGCCGGTCCGCCCGGAACAGGTCGAGCAGCGTCGTACGGTAGACATGGTTGAGCATTTGAACGAGCGTTAGCGCGATCAGCGCTGCAAATACATAGATGGTCTGAATGGCCGCCGCGGCAGAGAAGGTAAGCGAAATGACGCCGGAAGCTCCGATCAGCTTCATCAATATAAGCAAGAAGAGCCGGGACATGAGCGCGCCGGCGCCAATCCCGATTAACAGCGCTCCCAATCCAAGCACGGCAGACTCGGTCGTGAGCAGCAGCGCCACTTTGCTCCGCGTCAGGCCGATAAGCTGATAAAGGCCGAGCTCCTTGCTTCGCCTTTTCAGAAAAATACCGTTGGCGTAGAGCATGAAGATCGCGACGATCGCAAGCAGCAGCACCCCCGACGCTTGAAACAGCGAGGCGAACTGAACGTCGCCGAAAGTGGCGGCCAGGATCGACTTGTCGTTCTGCAAGGCCGCAAATACAAAATAGAGCGTTGCGCTCATCATGAGCGCGAAGAAGTACAGGTAATACATCTTCATGTTTTTGCGCATGCTGCGGACGGCCAGTTCAAACAACGTCAACGTGGCCACCTCCGAGCACGGCCTGAACGTTCATGATGTCCTTGAAAAAGGCTTGCCTCGTTTTACTGCCGCGATACAGCTCGGAATAGAGCATGCCGTCCTTCAAAAATACGACACGGCTGCAGTAGCTCGAGGCGACCGGGTCATGCGTCACCATCATGATCGTAATGCGGCGCTGCCGGTTCAGCTCCTCCATCACGCCAAGCAGCGAAGAGGCAGCCTTCGAATCCAGCGCGCCTGTCGGCTCGTCCGCGAAGACAATGGCCGGTCGATGGATGAGGGCCCGCACCGCGGATGTTCGTTGACGCTGGCCACCGGATATTTCATGCGGATACTTGTGCGCAATGTCTAAAATGCCGAGCTGCGAAGCCAGCTCATGAAAGGCCGCTTCAGCCGCCGACCGGTTCGCCTTGCCAAGCGAGACGGGCAGCATCGCGTTTTCCTTGACCGTCAGCGTGTCCAGCAAGTTGTAGTCCTGAAAGATAAAGCCGAGCCTGTCCCGCCGGAAGTTGGCCAATTCAGCGTTTTTCATTTTCGAGATGTCCGAATCCTCGACGACGATCTTCCCTTCCGTCGCTTGATCGATCGTCGCCAGCACGTTGATCAGCGTAGACTTGCCCGACCCGGAAGGTCCCATGATGCCGACGAATTCCCCTTCCGTCACGCGCAGGTCGATGCCCTTGAGCACCTGCTGGACATTGCCCCGATAACCGTACGATTTTCGGACATACTGCGCATGCAGCACGGTTTTTTGACTATCGTTCGCACTCATCATTTATAGCCTCCCGCTTTGATCTTTCCTTCATTGTAGGGAATCAGATCGCACCCGTCGCTCGCAACAGATGACAAGCGGGAGATCAAAGTGACATTATTGTCATTCTGGGAATCCTGAAATCTGAACGCCTTCAAATGCATTTCTTGCGGTAAAAATCATGTCCATCTCCGTTCCTTTATGCAGCGCCGACCTCGCGACCAGATGAATGCCGATTCTGCTCCCCACTGTCTGCGCCAGGTAAAGTCCAAGGCCGGTCGCGGCGTTTTGCAGCCTCCCGTTGTCGCCGGTAAATCCTTTATCGAAAATGCGCGGCAAATCGTGGTCGGCGATGCCCGGACCTTCGTCTCTGATCGTGAGGCGACCGTAACCTTCCCGCGAGACGGCTGCCGCGACCAGGATCGTCCCGTCCTCCGGACTGTACTTGACCGCGTTGGTAAGCAATTGCCGAACGACGAATCGACACCACTTGCGGTCGGTCGTAACGGAAACTTCATCGCCATCGAACTCGACGGCGATGTTTTTTTCCAGGCACATGGAGGCCAGCTCGCGCACTTCCAGGGCGACAAGCTGCTGAATGCCTGCATTCTCAAGCACATAGTCCGTCTCCAGCGTCGGCAGGCGGGAAATATAAAGCTGCTGGTCGATGAGCAGATGAATGCGCAGCCATTCCGATTCGATCTTGCGGATGACCGGATGGCTTCGGTTGGCGTCGATCGTTAGCTTCATCGCGGTCAGCGGCGACTTCACTTCATGTACCCAGGCGGCGATATACTCCTGATCCACCATCCGTGCCGTACGGCTGTCCGACAGCTTTTGCCGATGCAGCCTTCCCGCCTCCAGCAGCAGCCGCTGCGCTGCCGCTTCGTGATGAAAGCGGGCAGGCGGCAGCGCGTCCATCCAATCCTCCGCCAGGTCGTCGGCCAGCTTCGCCAGCGATCGCGCATAAGCCGTTTCTTTGCGATAACGCCACGCAACAAAGACGATCATCGACAGCAGGAGAAGCGCGTTCAGATAAATCAGCGATTCCGTCCGAATCGCCATGCCGTTGTCGAGCCATACCAATAAATCTACGAACAGCAAGGAGAGCAGGTAATATACGATCCAGCTGACTCTGTCAGCCGCATAACGGAGCAGCAAGTCATTTCCCCCCTTTATAGCGAAGCTGCCATGTAGCCAAGCCCCTTTTTCGTGACGATGGCTTCCTCGAGACGGATCGCCGTCAGCTTCTGGCGCAGCCGGGTTATATTCGCGGTCAGCGTGTTGTCGTTGACAAAGCGCTCGTCATCCCACAGCTTGCGAATCAAGTCGTGGCGCGAGATAATCGTGTCCTTTGCCTTGACGAGCACGACGAGAATGTAAAATTCATTTTTGGTCAGCATCACTTCCTGGCCGTCTTTGCGGATCAAGCCGCGGTTCATATCGAGGATGGCGCCGTTCCACTCGAGCAGATCGGCCGCCTCTTCCCCGTATGCGTACGTCCTGCGGAGGATCGCCTGAATCTGGGCCAGCAGCACGTCCATATGAAAAGGCTTCTGAACGTAATCGTCCGCCCCCATATTCATCGCCATCACCATATCCATCGGATGATCCCGCGAGGACAGGAACAGAATCGGCACCTTCGATATCGCGCGAATCTCGCGGCACCAGTGGAAGCCGTCGTACATCGGAAGCTGAATATCGATCATGACCAATTGAGGCTGAGCGGCAACAAACGCGCTCATCACATCGTCAAAACGCTCCGGTCCCGTCACGCGAAACGACCACTGCTCCAGCCTCTCCTTCAAGGACCGAAAAACGGCGACGTCGTCTTCAATGATAAAGATGCTCCAATTCATCCAGAACAGGCTCCTTTCCCGGCTGCCGTTCGCTTCTATCTTTCCCCATACTAGCAGGGTTGCGGACGAAAAATAAGAAACCGTCAGGGAAAATCGATAATCGCCCTGACCGTCTCTTTTTAAATTGGCTTATAGCTGAAACTTGATTAGTGCGGAATGCCCGTCGATGGCTCATCCGGAAGCCGGTCCGATGGGCTTGGAGATCGTCGCACGGGTTGCTCCTTCGCCGCAATGCCTGCAAATATACATCTTTTTCCGCCGCTGCCGGCTCTTTTAAACAAGATAGCTGCTAAAGCGCATTTATTTTCCTTCATCAGCGCCATTTCCGGCTTGTGTTTTGAATTTGCCTGCATATTTGCAGGCATTTTATCAAGTGTCGCCGGTCGACAGAAAATACATGTACATATGCAGGCTTTCGACCCCGCCACACATCGAAAAGCGCCGGCACGCGAAAGTTGTGCTTTACGAAAGTGTGCTTTACAGGAAGCCACGCTCGCGCGCTTCCCTTTTCCTATTCCATCTACTCGGCAGGCAGCAGCATCGCGTATAAGAGGGCCGCCATTTCCTGCTTGTTCAGCGCCCGCTGCGAGCCGTAATCGATCGGACCGCCCGATTCGGATACTTCCGGCCCATGCAGCTTCCAGCTGACGACGGAGCTGACCGCCTCGACCGCCCATTTCGACGTACCCGGCGCCATCGCGACCGTCGCATCCGGCATTCGGATCCCGTTGCCGGCCAGCAATCGGAAGGCGATCACGGCCGCTTCTTCGCGCCGGATCGGCCGGTTCGGCTCGAACAAGCCGTCGGCGGTTCCGTTCACGAGGCCGGACTCGAGGGCGGCCTGCACGTCTCCCCGGTAAGCCGTGCCGTCCAAGTCTTTGAAGGCGGACGGGTTGGAAGACGGCTGAATGCCCCAAATGACGTTAAACGCATGGATAAAGGCACCGCGGGTTACGAGCTTCTGCGGCTCGAACGGCTTGTCCGGGTCGTCCCGCAGCAATCCGATCGCTTGCAGCGCAGAAATATAGCGAGCGTAAGGATGGTCTGCGGCGACGTCCGGGAAGCTTTGCCGAACCTCCGGCAATTTGGCCGCATAGCTGAATAAGTTCAAATACTTTAGATCCGTAATGCTGCCGTCGGCAGCTTGCTTGAAGGCAAGGGGATTGCCCTCTTCGTCCACGAACAACGACTCGCCTGCCTGCTCCAGTCGATGAGCGCCCGTCATGTCGCTCACCGCCAGGACACCGTCGCCGACTGCCTCGACTTTGGTGAGAAACTTGACTCGAAGATCGGCGTACAAGCCTTCGAACTTGGCAAGTGTCGCCTTAGACTGCGGTTTAAAGCCTGCCTGTCCGAATGTCGTCGGACGTCCCGCATAATAATGATCCATGAATGCGCCGAATAGATCGTTTCGCAGATCGTCATTGGCATTGTATGTGACAAAGACGCCTGTCCGGCTGTCGGGCAGCATCCACAGCAGCGAGCTGTAGCCCAGAATGTCGCCGCCTTTGGAGATGACGTTCTCGCCGATGGCCTTGGCCGGCAGGACCGGCGACTCGAAGCCGTAGGTCATGTCGGGCATTTCCGGCTGAATGGCCACATGATAGGCGGACATCGCCTTCACCGATGCCGGCGTGAGAATCGTCTTGCCGTCGGCGGCGCGTCCGTCATTCAGGAAAGCCTGCATAAACCGGCTCATATCGGAAGCGGTCGATATCATGCTGCCCTCCGGCCACTCGCGCGGCGACAAATCGTACAGCGGGAGCGCCTCGTTCGCCGGATCGTAAGCGGTCGCCAGACGGCCGGCCAGCTCCTTCGTCAGGGCGAAGCTGCTGGAGGTCATGCCGAGCGGCTTGAAAATATGCGTCTGCACATAGCTACCGAAAGACTCCCCGCTTGCTTGCTGGACGATATAGCCGAGCAATCTTGTCGCGAAGTTATCGTACATGTACGAGGTGCCGGGTTCGCGTACGACAGGCGGGAATACGGCGAAAATGCTCTCTTTTAACGAGACCGGCTTGAGGCCGGGATCCGTCACATAGCTGGCATCGGACGGCTCGCGCGTCTCAAAGCCCGTCGTATGGGTGAGCAGCTGCTCGATCGTAACGGGCTTTCCGAACGGATTGTCGATCTTGTATCCGTCCAGGTAAGCTTCAATATTGTCCTGGAGCGAAATTTTTCCCTGTTCGACAAGCTGCATGGCGGCGACGGCCGTAAATACTTTGGAGACGGAGGCGATGCGGAAGGCGGTACGGCTTGCGTCCACCGGCGATTTCGACGTCCGATCGGCGATGCCGTAGCCTTTGGAGACGAGCACTTCCCCATCCCGGACAACGGACACCGCGACAGCCCCGGCTTTTTGCCTGATCGCAGCCTGGGCAAAAAACGCGTCGAGAAACGCCTCGACTTCTTTGGCAGATCGCGGTCCGTTCGTATAAGCGTCCGGGACGGTCTCGCCGTCTGCCGCAGCTACATGGAAACCCGCAAGCGTCTCCGCCGATGCCGACTGCGTCCGCGCATAAACGCCCATCCCCCCGACGATGCTCACTGCCAGACAAGCGGCCAAAAAGCCACTCGTCCGACGCGTCTTTTTCCTATGTTCGTTCAATATAATCCTCTCCCCCATGTTAAATAGCCTGCATGAAGCAAATGTGCTTCATACAGGCTTAGTGTAAAGGATCGTTGGAGGAGCGTCGTTGGATTGGGATGACAATCAGGCGAGGGAAAGTTACAGTTTTGTCATGTTGGAAAGCCCTAGAAGGCAAATAGCGGCGCTCCTGTCCGCGAAGACATCGGAAACGCAGCATTCGGTGGAAATAAGGGATCCTGTGTCCGCGCACAGATCCTATGGATTCAAAATTTCAGTCACCCGCTTGAAAGAAACGGCACTGACCTTCCAGCTTTTATCCTTATCCGCGTAAACCAGCGTAGCATACCGGTAAAGCGTCTCGTTATTCGAATTCATCCCGGAAGACTGAACCAGGGTCGCCGTACGATCATCTTTATAGGTAACGCCTGATTGATAGATCGTTTTAAATTCAACGTCGTTCTCAAGCCCTTTATTTTGAACAAGGGCATTAATGAATGGGTCCGTAAAATAAGGACTGAAATACGTTCGGATTTGCTTCATCGCAGAAATGTCGGTCGCTTCGTTTAATTTGTCGACCAACACTTGGACTCGCTGATCCGTGACCCGTCTGGACGACGGAACTTCGACTTTCTGGTCCATACTGACGACAAGCTGTCGTTCTGCCGTCGTAATCGTCGCTTGCCTGGCTTGCTGATTCCAACCAACCTCCGCCCCCAGCGTTTGGCTTACAAAGCGCAGCGGAACGTACGTCATGCCCCCGTAAAATAACTGCGCGGGAACGTCAAGCGTAACTTGGGTTTGGTTCACCGATACCTTCGGAGAATCCAGTGCGAGCACAATCTTTGTGCTGCCACTGATGATGGTAATTTGTTTCGTTTGTTGATTCCATTGTACGTCCGCACCCAGATTTTCCGATACAGCCCGCAAAGGAATCAGCACCCGATTGTTTTGAAGTTTTCCGCTGTCTAATTGAACAGGCGTGCTGTCCGCGTAGCTGTATGTCGCAAAGGTCGGCACGATCAGCATCGCAGCAGCCAGTATAGATGAGATCCTTTTCATCAACATCAAGCCCTCCTAGAAATCCTTTATATAATCTATAAACACTTCACTCCGCAGAAAGGTTGCTTGTTCAAGCAAAAAGGAGCCAGGAACTGTCTCGATCAGGCTGACTCCCATTGCCCTTCTTATTCAGGACTGCTGATAATTTACGGCCGCAATCAGACAAGCCCCGCACAGAAAGGCATAATAAATTCCCTCGCTGTCCGCCTCCTGCTCCATATCGATCTGTCCGATAAATGCCATCGTCTCCTGGCAGCAGGGACATGCGGGGTACTCCGCATCCTGAATCCAGGCCGGGTGGCCGCCGATCTGAGAGGCGGGTGCCTCGAGCGTCCAGTAAGCCCCTTCGTACATTCCCATCGGCCGATCCGACAGCCGCAATGGAAATAATAAAATTTCCTCGTCCGGATCCGTATCCGGCAAATATTCGGGAACGATATTGAGCGGACTCCAAGAATAGCCGCCGTCCTGCGTCAAACCTCGCTCGATGCGTTCATCTGTAAAGCATACCAGCGACAGCAGGATCTTCTCGGCTTGATCCAAATCCTCCTGCTCTATCAACGAGATCGCGTACGTCTCCATGTGCTCCCGTTCAGCCGCTGTCAGTTGACGGTAAAGCTCCTGCGCGCTTATAGGATATGGAATTTCCCGCACAAGCGGGTCGTATGGCCGGGGCGCATGCATGATCTTAAGAATCTCGACGGAATCCGTAACGCCATCGTACCGATCGACGTCTTTTCTATTTTGCAGAATATAAGCTTCCCTCTCCCTGGCAAGCTTCTTCTGATGGCATGGCATACAGGTCCCGCCTGTCTTGAGCGCGGTTGCGGGAAGGATCGTGGCCGAGCAGCCGACGTTTTGACAAGGTATACGTTCGGCCATTGGATTCACTCTCCTCTATGCGAGCCATTCTCGAATTGCGCATGGCATGGCGGCTTCACCCTCTTCAATCATACCACCAGGTCATTCCTATCTGCGTCCAATCCGATCCGCCCGTGCACATTTTCAGTCGTGCCGTGCACATCGCCGCCGAAGCATCGTGCTAAAATCTAAAATTGTAAACGCTAACATGTACCGCAAAGGAGGAGAGCAATGGCTCAGCCCGTTCCGGCCGCCCCATCCGTGCCCGCCCCAGGAGCGCCCGCAGCCGAAGTGACGCTGTGGCGGCGGATCGTGCGGCATCGCATGCTGTACCTGATGTTTTTACCGGTAGCCGTCTACTACATCGTGTTCCGCTACTGGCCGATCGGACTTGCCTGGATCGTTGCCTTCAAGGATCTGAAGCTCGGCATGGGCGTATTCGACAGCGCCTGGGTCGGACTGGACAATTTTCGCGTCATGTTCGAAGACCCCGAGATCGTCAACGTGCTGCGCAATACAGTGGAGATCAGCCTGCTGCGCATCGTCGTCGGCTTTTTTCCGCCGATTATTCTGGCCATCATGTTCCACGACCTGTCGTCCGGCAGGCTGAAAAAATGGCTGCAGAGCGCCGTTTACATCCCCCACTTTTTTTCGTGGGTCATCATTTTCGGCATCGTGTTCGCGTTTTTCTCCACCGGCACGGGCTTCGTCAACAATGTGCTGGAAGCGATGGGCCTGCCCCGAGTCGAGTTTTTCCTGTCCGAGGGCTGGTTCCGGCCGATCCTGATCGGCTCCGCGCTGTGGAAGGAGATCGGCTGGAGCACGATCATCTATCTCGCGGCGCTCAGCACGATCGACGCCCAGCTGTACGAGGCGGCCAGGATCGACGGCGCGGGACCGATCCGACGCATCTTCGCCGTCACGCTGCCCGGCATCCTGCCCGTCGTCACCTTCGTACTCTGCCTCAGTCTCGGCAATATTTTGTTCGCGGGCGGCGAGCAGATCCTGCTGTTCTACAATAAAGCGGTGCTCGACACGGCGGACGTCATCGAGACCTGGGTGTACCGCGAGGGACTGAGCCGGCTGCAATTCAGCGTGGGGACGGCCGTGGGCCTGTTCCAGTCGCTGATCGGCATGGTCGTCATCCTGGCCGGGAATACGCTGGCGAAGCGGTATACCGGCCGCGGCATCTGGTAGAGGAGGCTGCATATGAAAAGCAATTCAACCGGCGAGCGCGTCTACCAGATTGTCATTCATCTCATCGTCCTGCTCGTCGCGGCATCCGCCGTCTTTCCCCTGCTGTATGTCATCGGCATGTCGCTGACGACCAAGTCGGAGATGATCGCCCGCGATTATTTCGTCATCGTCCCTCATGCCCCGACGCTGGAGGCCTACAAACGGATCATGTCCTCCTCCGTCATCTGGCATTCGTTCGTCGTCTCCGTCCTGCGGAGCACGGTCGGCCCGCTGCTGACGCTGACGCTCACCGCCATCGGCGCTTATGTGCTGGCACAGCGGACGCTGCCCGGACGCAGCATCTTCCTGTTTTTCGTGCTCGCCACGATTCTGTTCAACGGCGGACTGATCCCGACCTATCTGGTCGTCAAGCAGACGGGACTGATCGATTCGTTCTGGTCGATGATCCTGCCGATCATGGTGGACAGCTTTGGACTGCTGGTCATCAAGATTTTTATCGAAAATCTGCCCGACGGCCTGACCGAATCCGCGCGGATCGACGGCGCCGGCGACTGGAGCATGCTGTGGCGGATCGTGCTGCCGCTCGCGGCGCCCGCACTTGCGGCCATCGGCCTGTTCAATCTGGTCGCGCACTGGAACAGCTGGTTCGACGCGCTGCTGTACCTGAACGACAAGTCGATGTACCCGCTGCAGATGGTGCTCAAGAATATGCTCACGATCGACTCCGTCAGCGGCGACTCGATGAACGCGATGCTGAAGACGTCGCAATCGATCAGCACGGAGACGCTGAAGATGGCGGCCGTCGTCGTCGGCATTATCCCGGTGCTGTGCGTCTATCCGTTTTTGCAAAAGCATTTTGCCAAGGGCATGTACATGGGCTCCGTGAAGGGCTGAGGCGCCTACTATTCGCCTACTATTATTGAGGGGGCATTCCTGTGAAAAAAAGAAAGCATTACGCCGCCATGGCCGCGGCCGTCGCCGCTTGTACCCTGCTGAGCGCCTGCTCCGGCAACGGCAACGAGCCCAAGCAGGCAGCGCCGTCCAGCGGCGCTGCCGCAACCGGAGACGCGAGCGCCAAGCCGTCCGGCGGCGATACGGGAGCGCCCATCAAGGAGCTGAACTACCCCGATGCATTCCCCGCCGTGCCGAAGGCGGTCGACAGCGCCAGCTACGCCTACGACGATCTGGGCAAGAAATACGACTTGGACGTAATGGTGTCGGGCGCCTTCAACCAGCCGGTGCCGGAGGACAAGATCAAGTCCTATCTGGAGAAGCAGTTCAACGTATCCCTGACGTTCTCCAGCATGAACAGCGAGGATCTGAAAAATGCCGTTACCGTCCGCTATGCCTCCGGCGACGAGCCCGATCTCGTCATGTTCCCGTTCAAGGACGTAGCGCTATCGCTGTACAACAGCGGCCAACTGCTGGATGCCCGCGAGATGCTGCCGTATATGCCGCAGACGATGCAGTATGTGACCAAGGACTATGCGAACTGGGCGACCGTCGACGGCAATATGATCGGTATCCCCCGCTATCCGGTATTCCCGGACAACTGGAGCTACTTCATCCGCCAGGACTGGCTGCAGAAGCTCGGCATGAGCGCACCGACCAACGAAGACGAGCTGTATGCTTACGCCAAAGCGGTCGTCGAGAAGGACCCGGACGGCAACAACAAAGCGGACACCTGGCTGATGGCCACGGCCGGCGGCGGCAACGGCTGGTCGATGATGGACGCGCTGAAGACGATGTACGGGCATCCGAGCTGGAACGTAGAGGACGGCAGGATCAACCATCCGATGCTCGACGGCACGACGAAGCGGTTCCTTCAATTCGTCAAGAAGCTGTACGACGAGAAGCTGCTCGCCCCCGACTGGTACACGATCGGCTGGGAGCCGTTCAAGGCTTACAGTCTCAACGATCAGATCGGCATGGTCTGGTATCCGGGCTGGAACATCGTCGACGAGCAGTACAACGCCAAAAAGAAAGATCCTGAGGCGGTCAAGATCTGGGAGCCGGTCCAGCCGCTCAAATCCAGCGACGGCAAGGGCGGCATGTACGGTCCGGGCGGCAATCCCGGCGGTCTCTTCATCGTGTCGAAAAAGGTGGCGAGCGACCCGGGCAAGATGAAGCGGATCGCGCATCTGATCGATTCGATGATCTATCCGAACGTCAACTACTGGGCCGTATCGCAGGGCGGCGGACCGGAGATTTTCCAAGGCGAATCCCGCGTACAGATGAACGAAGACGGCACGAACGTATTTTTCATCAAGGACACCCACATCCAGAAAGCGAAGCCGGAATATCAATCGCTCGCAGACTGGCAGTTCTTCGGCTACACGCTGATCTGGCAGGTGTACGACGACGAGCCCGTAGGCGTCACCGGCAGCAAGTACAATCAGCAGATCGTCGCCATGCCGCGTTACAAAAACTACGATATGTACCTGACGCTCGACGGACCTACGGTCACGAAGCTGAACGATTTCCAGAACAAAAACGAGATCTCGTTCGTGCTCGGCAAAAAGTCGTTCGACGACTGGGACAAATACGTGGCGGACTGGAAAAAAGCCGGCGGCCAGAAACTGATCGACAGCGCGGCCGAGCAGCTTAAGGTGGAGAAGCAGTAACGATCCAGGCCGAACCGGTGTCGACGGACTCCGGTTTGGGCGGTTCGCGGACCTTGGCGCGGTGGCGTATGGCTCTGCGGGGGCTTGTACGGGACGGACGATCGTGCGTATAATCGGTGTATTTCATGAGCCGCAGAGGGAGGAGCACGACCGTCTTGGACTGGTACAGAATCGGCTCCCGCTACAAGCTCATCCTGCTGCTGGTCATTCCCAGCACGCTGTTCGTCATCATCGTCACGCAGATCGCCAAGGCCAACGCCCTGCACTTCCTGCGGGATACGCAGAACGAGGCGCTGGCGGGCATGGCCGGCCAGGTCGTGCATCTGATCGGGATTTACAATAACGAGATTACGTACAACATGCTGGAGACGGAGGAAATCGTCAAGCAGGAGGGCGGCGCGGGGGACCGGCTGTACGAGGCGATGCATACGGTCGCCAAGGTGCGCGCCGACTTCGTTCGTGGCGTCGTTTATATCGGCGCGGACGGCGCGATCACCGGCTATCCCTCCGCTTTCTGGGGCAACTTCTCCGACAAAGAAGAGGCGCTGATCCACGAGCAGGCGTCGCGCAGCCGGGGCGTGTTCGAATGGTCGAATACGATCCGCTCCGACATCGGGCGTTCCGGCACGTTCGGGCCGACCAGCATCGTCACGAAGTCCGTATACGACGACGGCGGGCAACTGATCGGCTATCTGGCTTTTCTTGTTGACCTGTCCGCGTTCCTGGAGCGCAGCGCGGCGTTCGCCGGCAGCTACGAGACGCAGACGCTGCTGTACGACCGCGAGGACGCGCTGATCGATTACCTCGGCGCGACCGATCTCGCCTCCCCGCCGGTGCTTTTTTCGGAGGAAAAGGTGCAAACGCTCTCTTCCGCACTGGCCTATCTGGACAGCCGGGGCATCTACCATTCTGTCGCAGGCATGGAAGCCAATCTGGGCTGGAAGGTCGTCGTCGTGGGCGACGTCGAAAAACTGGAGTCACGGTTCGAGCCGCTTAGCCAGATCGCCTGGGCGATCCTGCTGTTCGGATTAGCGGGCTTCCTCTGCATTCATATCGCGGTGTCCTGGTGGTTCACGCGGCCGATCCTGCTGCTGACCAAAGGCATGCGCACGGTAGCCAAAGGCAAGCTGGATACGAAGCTGGCGGTCGTGCGCCGCGACGAGTTCGGCGAGCTGGCGAACCAGTTTAACCGGATGACGGACACGGTCAGGGAGCTGATCTCCGACCTGCGGCGCACGGAGGCCGCCAAGCGGCAATCCGAACTGCAGGCGCTGCTGTCGCAGATTAATCCTCACTTCCTCTACAATACGCTCAATACGATCGATATGATGGTCGACTTCAGCCCGAAGACCGAGCTGCACGCCATGATCCATGTGCTGTGCCGGCTGCTGAAGTACAGTCTGGACGGCAACGAGGTACGGACGCTGGCGGACGAGCTGCAATATACGAAGGACTATCTGTACATTCAATCGGTACGTTACGAGCATCGCTTCGAGTGCCGCGTCGCTCCGGCCGAGGAAGACCTCGCCCGCCTCCGGGTGCTCAAGCTCGTGCTCCAGCCCATCGTCGAAAACGCTGTTTTCCACGGCCTGCACGCATTGGAAGGACGCCGCGGCAGCCTGCGCGTGACGGCCGGGCGGGAGGGTGGCATGCTGCTGCTGACTGTGGCGGACAATGGCGTGGGGATGACGAGCGAGCGGCTTGACGCGCTGCTCGTCGCGCTGGAGAGCGAGGACGGCGGCACCGAGGACTTCGGCATCGGCGTGCGCAACGTGCATCGGCGCATCCGGCTGTTCTACGGTCCCGAATACGGGATCGCCATTGACAGCGTGGAAGGCGAAGGCACGGTGATGACGATCAGGCTGCCGGCGGGAACGAATGCCCGTCCGGCGCTTAAGGAGGGCACGGCGGATGGATAAACCGGCGATGAAGGTGCTCGTCGTGGACGACGAGCCGATGGCCCGCAGGCGGATCCGCTCGTTCGCGCTGGAGGAACGGGGCTTCGTCATCGCGGGCGAGGCCGAGAACGGCGAGCAGGCCTGGCGGATGATTCGGGCGTCCGCCCCGGATATCGTGGTCGCGGATATCGGCATGCCCGTGCTGGATGGCCTCCGGCTGCTGGAGCGGGTACGGGGACTCGCGCCGGCTCCGAAGTTCATTCTGCTCACGTGCTACGAGGAATTCGACAAGATCCAGGCGGCGCTCCGCCTCGGCGCGCACGATTATATCACCAAGCTGCTGCTGTCCGAGGAGGAATTCGTCGCCTGCCTGTCCAAGGCCGCCGACGATATCCGGCGGGAGCGCCGCCACCGGCACAAGGCGATACGGCAGCTGCTGCTGGAGCTGCTGCTCTCCGGGGACGAGGCGCGAGCCTCGCTCGAACAGCTGGTCGCCCTGTCCTTTCCGGCGCGCCAGCATCGCCTGGCGCTGATCCGCTTCGCGCCGGAGCGCGCGAGGACGCTCCTGCCGGCGGAGCCGGCATTCGAGGACGAGAGCGGCGGGCCTTACGCATCGCTCGTCCTGCCCGTAGAGCCCGGCTTGTGGGCGATGCTTGCCGTCTCGCGGGAGCGGAGCGAGGGCGCGGACTTCCTCGCCTGGACGATGAATGCGCTGCGCCGCGGCGGCGAAGCCTGCCGGATGCTGGGTGTACCGACCGTGCAGGCGCTGTCCGACCAGCGCGCGGACCTGCTGCTGCTGCCGCGCGCGCTGGCGGAATGCAGACGGCTGCTGGACGCCGCCTTTTACGCGCCGGCAGGCGAGCCGGTCACGACGCGGGACGAGACGGCGCCGGGCGAATACCCGCCGGAGCGGCTCGACGCGCTGCTGCGGGATTGCCGGACCGCAATGGAGCGCCACGATTATGCCGCGGCGGCGGAGGCGCTGCTGCATTGGGCGGATGAAGCCGCCGCCCACAGGCCGGCGCCCGCCCGGCTTCGCCTGATGGGCGCGGCGCTGGCCGGCTGCCTGCACGAGGGCACGGTCAGGCTGCGCGACGGGACGGAGGCGCCGCTGCGGCAGCGGCTCCAGCAGCGGCTCGCGGCCGTAGGCCATATGACGGAGCTGCGGGCGGCGGTAGAGGAGGCGGCGGAGCTGCTGCGGGAGACGCCGTCTCCGGCTCCCGCCATCCGGTCCGAGATTCGCGAGGCGCTGCGCCTCATCGAGACGGAATATGGCGAGGACCTCGATCTGCAGGCGGCGGCCAGGCATGTCAGCCTGAGCCCGAGCTGGTTCGGCGCGCTATTCCGGCAAGAGACGGGGCAGAGCTTTTCCGACTATCTGCAGGGTTACCGGCTGGAGCGCGCCCGCGAGCTGCTGCTGCGCACGGACCTGAAAATATACGAGATCGCCGCCGGCACCGGCATTCCCAACTCGCGTTACTTCTCCAGGCTGTTCGCCGACAAGTACGAGACCAGCCCGCAGGAGTACCGGGCACGGATGCGCGAGGCGCGCTGCCGAAGATAGAACGGCAAGCGCAGAGACCGATGGGATCGAGAGCAAACGATAGCTGGGACCAAAAGAATACGATTTGGAGCGTGACGATATCATGGGCGAATACGACAAGCTGCGGGCTGCGTTCCAGTCCGCCAATCCGCCGCGCAGCCTGTATCCGCTGCTGTGGCTGCACGGCGACGAACGGGAGACCGAGGCCGTCATCCGCGCAGAGATCGCGGCGATGGACGAAGGCGGCTCGGGGGGCTTCATCATCGAGTCCCGGCCGCATAGCGATTACCTCGGGGAACGCTGGTGGCGCGATGTCGGTTACTGTCTGGAGGAGGCCGCGGCGCGCGGCATGGACGTCTGGATTTTCGACGAGGAATATTATCCGTCCGGCATTGCTGGGGGCCGGGTGCTGGAGGGGCATCCGCAGTACCGGATGCGCGTGCTGATTAAGCGAACCTCCCAGTGGGACAGCGCATCGGCGTACGAACCGCCTCCGGACGACGGCGAGCGTCGCATCGAGACGTTGCTGCGCATCATTTGCACGTCTGATCCGGCGACGGGGAGCGGCAAGCGGGCCGTCTTCCGCACGGAGCAGGAATTCGCGTTCTGGAGAGACGAAGTCCGACGGGACTGGAACGGCGACGGGATCGGCGGCGGGATCGGAGACTGGGGCGGAGACGGAAACGGAGATGGGAACGGGGATGGGGAATTGTGGACGGTGCATGCCATCGGCCTGACGCCATCCTGGAGCGGGCGGATGTTCGACAAGATGGTCGACTATATCGATCCCGAGGTGACGGACCGCTTTATCGAGCTGACTTACGAGGAGACCCGGCGCCGATTCGCCCCGTACTGGGGCACGACGATCAAGGGCTTTTTCGGCGACGAGACGAGCTTTGAAAACTTCGGCGCCTACGATGCGCTGTTCGGCGAGGATACGCCATGCTTCCCCTGGACGGCCGATCTGGCTGAACAGTTTTCCGGTGCCAAGGGCTACGAGCTGCTCGATTGGGCCGATCTGCTCTGGCACGAGGCGGAGACCGGCGGCGTCTCCCCGGATGCCGGAAATGCCCGACCTTCCACGAACGACCGGATTGCTGCCCAAGACATCGTCCCTCCGGTGCGTTACGACTTTATGGATGTCATGACGCGCCTGTTCTCGGCGAACTTTTTCGGCCGCCTCCAGGCTTGGTGCCATCGTCACGGCGTCTCCTTCATCGGGCATGTCGTCGAAGACAATCACGCACATATGCACCACGGCTACGGCGTCGGCCATTTCTTTCGCTCGACCAGGCACTTCGATATGGGCGGGTACGACTTCGTGCTGCGCCAGCTCGACTCGGAGCAGAAGCGGACGCCGTACGAGGAGTCGTATCCGCAGTGGCACCACTACCGCGACGCGCCGTATCCGGCTTTCTTTCATTTCACGCTGCCGAAGCTGGCGCAGTCCGCCGCCCATCTGGAGGTCGGCACGAACCTGGTCATGTGCGAAAACTTCGGCGCGTACGGCTGGGACCTCGGACTGCGAGAGATGAAGTGGCTGACCGACTGGATGACGGCACGGGGCACGAACTGGTATGTTCCGCACGCCTTTTCGCCGCTGTTCCCCGATCCGGACTGTCCGCCGCACTTCTATGCGGGCGGACGCAATCCGCAGTGGCCGTTCTTCCGGCAGTGGGCGGATTATGCGAACCGTTCGTGCCTGATGCTGAAGGAAGGCGATCATGTCGCCCCCGTGGCCGTGCTGTATCCGGCGGAATCTCACTGGTGCGGGGATAACGACCGGCTGGACGAGGTATGCCGCCTGCTGTCCGAGGACCAGTACGACTTCGATATCTTGTCCTGCGATCTGCTGGCGGACGAGACGCGCTGCCGGATCGGCGACGGCGAGCTGCTGATCGGCCGCGAGCGCTTCCGGGCGATCGTGCTGCCCGGCGTCGAGACACTCCCGCTAGCCGCAGCGGCGCGGCTGCGCGCCTTCGCGGAGACGGGCGGACACATACTGGCCGTAGGCGGGATACCGGCGTTCGAATGCGAAGGACAGCATGCGGCGCTCCGGTCGGAGCTGGCAGCTGCGGCAACGATTGCGGCGGGCGGCATCCGCGCCGTTTCCGCCGAGACGCTTGGCGCCGCGCTGCGCGAGACGGTCCCGCCGGGCATCGGCATCGGGGCGCCGTTTGCGGATTTGCGCTACTGCCACTATCGGCGCGGGAAGCTCGATATCTTCTTCCTACGCAACGAGAGCGTGGAAGCGGTCTTCGACGGCGAGGTCGCGCTGCCCGGCGCGGGCGTGCCCGAGCTCTGGCATCCGATGGACGGCCGAATCGAGCCGGGCGCAGGAAGTTCGCAAGGCGGCGGCCCGGACGGGGACGGTAACGCTGACGGCGATGTCGGCGGCGTGGCCGTCCCGCTCCGGCTTGCGCCGTACGAAGCCGTGTTCGTCGTGCTGCGGCCTGCGGAGGCGTCGGCGCCCGCAGCCGGAGCGAGTCACGACGAGCCGCAGGCAAGCGCGGGACGAATGATCGGCGCGGCGACGCATACGATCGCGGCGCTTGCGCTGAACGACTGGCGCGTCGCCGCATGTCGCACGCCGCTCGAAGGCGCTGCGCTGCCGGCCGACCTGTCCCGATCCGGCAGCCTATCGATCCCCGCCGAGCTGTCAGCCTTCGGCGCAGGCGATTGGCACGCATACGCTGAGCTTGCTGCCTTCTCAGGCACCCTCGTCTATGAGATCGAGGTCGGACCGATCGGGGCGGCGCTCGGGCAGCTCGACGAAGCGCATGGGGAAGACGCGGCGGGAGGCGCAGAGCTGTACGGTCTGCTCGACCTCGGCGAGGTCGGGGAACTCGCGGCCGTCACCGTGAATGGGCACAAGCTGGCTCCGGCCATCTGCCCGCCGTACCGCTGGACGTTCCCGCTGGAATGGCTGGCGTCCGGCGTCCGCATTACCGCGGAGATCACCAACACGCTCGGCGGTTTCTTCCGGGACGAAGCGTTCGGCCGGCGGACCCCGACGCCTGCGGGGCTGATCGGCCCCGCCAAGCTGATGATCGTGCGGCAAAATTCGAATGAATGATGACGGGCTTCAAAGTCTAAACGCCGAAGTCTTAGAGATGATCAGAAAAAAGCAGAAGCAGCCTGAAGTTTTACGGCCGTTTTTCTTATCGCTTGTTTGGGTGCAAGAAAACGAAGACGAAAATGAAACAATCGGCAAAGAAGTCGTTCAGGAGATCGTGTACACTTGCTTCCAGTTCGTCGTAGAGTCCAATTATTCAGTCGGCGGCGATTTGTACTTTGCAGAGTTTCAACAAACTTACGATGCCCTCAAAAGCGTGCTGGCATCTCCAACAAGTCCGCTAGAAGTCGGATTAGACCGCCAAGTCGTGGACCTATTGCAACATGAGGCAGGCACGCGCGAGTTTAATAAGAAGTACGCCGCTATAAAGAAAGAAATTAAAAATGGGATTAAACAAGCTGCGGAAGAAGATCGGATGGAGAAAACTACCGTTCTGTCGGTGTTGAATATCACGGTGAGCTTCCTGAAAAGGTCCGACTACTGGAAGCAGCCCACGCCGCATGGACTGATCCGCACGAATCAGGCGCAGATTCTCGAGCCAAACCTGGTCTGCTTTTGGGAATTGTACGAGCTGCTCATGGCATTGATCGGTATGATGCAAGACTTGTAGACATTTCACAAATTGGAGAAAAAATAATTGATAAGTTGCCACAAACCGCTTAACGCTTTATACTAGACTCCATTCGTATAACCTCGCAGACGCATGCAGCACACAGGGCGAGGGTTTCTACAGGGGCCTTAACTTCCTAACTACGAACCTCGAGACAAGCTTAACGCTTGTGTCAGGTGACGGAGTTAGGATTTTTTGCGTCCGGATCGGCTTCAACAAATATATTTTGCAGATAAGGAGTTATCGAAGAAATGAAATATTATGTGGCCGTTCTCGCAGGAGCGATGAGCTACGGCATATTGTCGACGATCGTGGTATTGGCTTACGGGCGGGGCTATCAGCTGGGCGAGGTGGTCGGAAGCCAGCTTTTAATCGGCGTTATTTTATCCTGGTTGCTCGTGATCTATACCAAGTTCAGACAGATCCGCAAGACGCGCTCAGCGGGACAAGAGCAAGACGCAGCTCGTCTCCCTTCGGGGTCCCAGCGACTGAAGTGGAAGCAGCGTCTGATTCTGATGATTGCCGGCACGCCGACGGTCATCACCGGCCTCGTGTACTATCAATCGCTGCGCTATATTCCGGCATCGCTCGCGATTATCCTCTTGTTCCAGTTCACCTGGATAAGCGTGCTGATTCAGGCTTTGATGCGACGCCAGCGCCCCAATAAAGTAACGCTCTTCACGCTGTTGGTCCTGTTTGGCGGCACGTTGATCGCGGCGGGGTTTCTGGAACAGGGGCTTAGCAAAATCAATGTCTGGGGCATCGCATTGGGCCTGATGTCGGCGGTCAGCTATTCGCTGTTCGTGCTGTTCAGCGGCAAGGTCGTGCCGGAGGCACATCCCGTGTACCGGAGTGCCTGGATGGTAACCGGCGGCTTCGTTCTGCTGTGCATCTTGTTCCCGCCGACGTTCCTTTTCAACGGATTGCTCTGGAGCCCGCTCCTTGTCATCGGCTTGCTGCTTGGTTTCTTCGGCGCGTTCATTCCGCCCGTCCTGTTTGTCTACGGCGTACCGCATATCGGCGGCGGGATGGCAGGAATTATGGGAGCGGTCGAGCTGCCGGTGGCGGTGCTGATGTCCGCTACCGTGCTTCGCGAGCATGTGAGCGGATGGCAGTGGATTGGCGTGATCGTCGTGCTTATCGGCGTCGCGCTGCCCGAGCTGTATCGGTTATCTCGGGCGAGGCGGATTTTTTCCTGGTAAATGATGACTAGTAAAATGCCTGCTGCGTGAGCAGCAAGCTCGTGCAAGCGAGATTGCGCGGTTAGCACGGCGCGTTCGGCAGCGCAGGAGGAGATTCGGGTGGAAGATGCGTACGCGCCTCGCATCCAGGGCGTGCTGACCGCGCTGGATACGATTAACGGCAAGTGAAAGCCGCTTCTGTTGTTGATTCTGTCCAAAGAAGGGATCAAGCGCTGCGCCGCCTGATTCCCGACGTGATGGACGGCATGTGCGGCTGGGGAAAGGCCCATCAGGCGTATTTAAGCCTGAAGTCCGCCTCTCCCGAGACTTCTGTTTAGACCCTTATTTTTCGACCAGACGACCATTCTCTAAATAAAGCACGCGATCGCACAGCGGCAGCACCCGCTCGTCGTGCGTCACCATAACGGCGCTCTTGCCCCGCTCTTGTGCCTCCCGGGCAAGCATCCGTACCACGTCCGTCCCTCTGGCGGCATCCAGACTCGCCGTCGGCTCGTCCGCCAGCAGCACGGCCGGATCGTTCATGAGCGCTCTCGCGATCGCGACGCGCTGGCGCTCGCCGCCCGACAGCTTGTCGGGATAGGCATGCCTGCGATGATCCAGGCCCAGTTGATGCAGCAGCTCGCTTGTACGTGCTGCAGCCTGCGCTTTACTCATCGTCCCCAGCTTATTGATCAGGATCAGTTGCTCTTCCACCTTCAGATAAGGGATCAGATTGGCGCTCTGGAAAATAAACCCGAGCTTGCGAAGCCGCAGATCGGTTAGCGCCTGCTTCTCCTTGCCGGCCAGCGATTCCCCGTCGATGAGCACTTCGCCGCTTGTCGGCGCGAGCAGCGCGCCCGCGATCGACAGGAACGTGCTTTTCCCGGAGCCGGAAGGCCCCATCACCGCGACCAGCTCCCCTTCCGATACTTGCAGGTTCAAGCGATCGAGTACCATTCGTTTCGTGCCGCCGTCCTCGAAGGCGTGCGTGATATCGCGCAGGATCAGTCTATGTCTCATGCCGCCGTCCTCCCGATCGCATCCAGAGGGTCGATTCGCGTCACTTTCCAGACCGAGAGCAACGATCCGGCCAGCGACATCGCGATAAATGCCCCGCCTGTTGACGCTAGCGTTGCGGCTTGCAGCCGGAAGGGCATGCCGTCAGGCAGAACAGCCGTCATGGCTTGAACAAGCAGCATGCTGACGACAAGACTGCCCGCAGTCAGCAGCAATACCTGAAAGGCAACGCTGCGGGCCAGATAAGCCGTGCGCGTGCCGATCGCCTTCAGGATGCCGAACTGGCTGCTCTTCTGAATCGTAATCACATAGAAAAACACGCCCAGCACAAAGGAAGAAATGATAAATAAAAAGATAATCATCATCCACAGCGAGCCCTGCTCTTCCTTGTAGCCGGGGATAGCCGATACAGCATCCGACTTGGCGACGACTTCGGCATCCGACAAGGCCGCAGACAGCTGCTCCGCCTGGAGTTTGGTCGCCTTCACCGCAATGGCGCTGTAAGTCGCGCCGTCCTCAGCGCCCTCCCCTTCCTGCCGCACAGCCGACTTGTCTTGCAGCTGCTGCCAGTCGGAAGCATTCAAGATGACCGCCGGCGAATGGCTGAACGATTCCTCGCTTACAAAGCCGGCGACCGTCCACCTCGTACCGGTCGCTTGATCGACAATAACGGTCCCAAGGCCAACGCCCGATTTCTTTAGTTTGCGATCGACGAGCACTTGCCCTGTTCCTTCCGACGAGAGCGCCGCCCCTTCAACGACCGCGGGTATCAGCCATCCCTCCGGCCTCATGCCGAGCAGCGTCACGTCGAGCTTGCCTGCCGCGTCTGCTGCAGTCACGGTTGTCATCCTGACCCCTAGCGGCTCCGCGTTTTTTTCGCCGACGATGCGGCTTGCCTGTCCCCCTGCTTGCTCGCCGATCTGCGAGCGGGTGAAGCGATGATTGGCGTCTTTCTCCATAATGAAATGCGTCGCGTCCATATTCTGAACCGATGCGGCGTTGTCATAGGCAAGCCCGCGGGCCAGCCCGGTTACGAACAGCACCAGAAACGAGACCAGCAGCATAATGACGGCGATAAGCGAGTAGCGTCCTTTGGCGAATCTCATCTCTCGAATGGCTAGATACATCCGGCTTCCCCTCCTCCTGGATGTCTCCAGTGTAGGAAACCAACATAAACGGCACATAAATAACAAATTACAATTTGGGAAGGGTGACCGTAAATTGCGTGCCTGCACCGGGCGAGCTGCTTACTTCAATATTACCTTGGTGCAGCTGCACGATTCTCTTCACGATCGCCAGGCCCAGACCCGTTCGGCCCGATGCGCGTTCCCTCGCGCGGTCGGCGCGGTAGAACCGGTCGAACAGGAACGGCAGATGCGCCGGCGCGATCCCGTCTCCCGTATCCTTGAATGTGACAGTGACATGCATCGGCCCGTCCTCCGCGCGGACTTCGATGCTCCGGCCCCGCGGAATATGATTTACCGCATTGTCCAGCAAGTTCGACCACACCTGCAAAAGCAATACTTCGTCGCCATACAGGGCAAAGGATGCCGGGATGGACAGCTTAAGCAGCAGCTCCTTTTCTTCCATCTGCCATTGCAGCATATCGGCCGCTTGACGAACGTGACCGCGCAAGGAGAAATGGGTTTTATTCAGCGCCTCTTCCCCTTGCTCAAGAGTGGAGAGCTGCAGCAATTGCTTGCCCAGCAAGGAGAGATGACGGCTCTCGCCTTCCACGATGGAGGCGTATTGTCTTCGTTCCTCCTCTGACAGCTCCCCTTTGGCCAATACTTTGGCAAAGCCCTGAATAGAAGTGAGCGGCGATTGGATCTCATGCGATACGTTGGATACGAACTGCTGTCGCGCAAGGTCGACCCGCTCCAGTTCGCGGCTCATTGTCATGAAGTGTGAAGCCAGTTGACCGATCTCATCGTGTCTGCGCGTCGTGAGCCGGAGGTTGTAATCTCCTTGCGCAAGACGCTTCGTCGCTTCGGACAGCCTGGTAATCGGCTTGACGATATAACGCGTGCTGGCCAGGAACAGCAGGATGCTAATGACGATGGTGAGCAAGCCGATCAGCGCAAAGAAAATGCGAAGTTCGCCGAATTGCAGCAGCACGTCCGGACGCATGAATAAGGCGTAGTTCTTGCCGGACAGTTGAATGGGCACGCCCACCGTATTGCTCAAGCGGTTATCGAAAAAGCCGGAGATGAATGGTTTGTTCGGAAACTGCGCCACGCCGTGATAGACGCCGCCGCCAAGCACGAGTGCGATGTGTTGCCTATCCAAGTCTTCCTGTCGAAATTTTTTTCCGTAAAAATGCGCGTCCCCTTGCCCGTCCGTCACATACATCTCGTATCCAAGCGCAGCCGCGTTGCGAAGATAACGCTCCATATCCGCGGGCTCCGATTCAATATAGCGCTTCATATTCTCGGCGATGTCCACCAGCTTTTTATCGTTAAAGGGCTTAAGCTTCATATGGTAGTAGACGTTCGAAGCGAGGAATCCCAGCACGCTGCTGGCGAATATGACTGCCAACGTAATCAGAAACACGCGATAATACAAGCTCTTCATTTGTCCTTCACCACAAGCTTGTAGCCGAAGCCGCGCACCGTTTGGATGACAAAGTCATCCGTATATTCGGCAAAGCGCTGCCGCAGTCTGTTGATATGGACGTTTATCGTATTGTCGTCCCCCTCGTAATCGTGTCCCCATACGAGGCGGATTAATTCGTCTCGGGTGAATAGGCGACCCGGATATTGCGCCAGCTGGGACAACAGCTCGAATTCCTTCATGGGCAGCAGAAAAACGGATTCGCCGTCGGTCACTTCGACGTTCTTGCGGTCAATAATAATGCGATGCATCCGGATGATGTCGCTCGCCGCGCGCTTGTACCGGCGGAACAACGCCTTGACCCGGTACAGCAGCTCCTCCGGCTCGAACGGCTTGGTCACGTAGTCGTCCGTCCCTTTGAGATAACCTCGCTCTTTGTCGGACAGCTCGCCTAGGGCCGTCAGCAAAATAATGGGGATATCATAGTGCTGCCGTATGTGCTCGCACAGTTCGAATCCGTCCATCAGCGGCATCATTACGTCGATGATGGCGAGATCCACCTGCAGGCGCTCCATGAGCGCGACCGCTTCGGCGCCGTCTTGCGCCTCATGCACGCTATATCCCTCCCGGGTCATGACATAGCGCACCAGCGCTCTTATATTCGCATCGTCGTCGGCCAGCAGAAGATGGTTCAAGATGATACCCCCCGTTATTTACAGCGTTTATACACCTACACTTATGATAAGGTATAACGCGCCTTACGCAACTTTAACAGGACAAAACCACGCAGAGCTGTCATCCGCGTGGTTTTGCTTCTGCTCCTTCTGTTTGTCGGCGGCGTCTTGGCAGTTCGTCACGCTCGCGCTCGCGGGCATATCCGTCCACTTTCTCTTTGCTTCCCTGGCGGAGCTCCTTACTTTATCTACTTGCTGTGAAAGGAACGCCGGTTAAAGGGAATAACGTAAAGCCTGCAGGAGCTTGCTCTTGTCCTTCGTCTTGCCAAGCTACCCGTCTGCCGGCTCGGGCACGAGCACGTCGATATGTCGCGGCAAGACGGCCAGCTCGAGCGGCATCGGCGGCCCCTCTTCGCCGTCTACGTTCGTGCCGATAAGGCTCGGCGAGCTTACCGACACGCTTTTGGCCGTGAAGTAGATGACGTCCTTATGATCCTGCAGATGGCCCCGCAGCAGCGACAGCCCCGCCGTCAACGTGCGGAAGAAGCTCAGATCCTTGACGATGAAGCCGTGGATGAGGCCGTCGTCGACGGCGGCCTCCGGCGCGAGCCGCTCGAAGCCGCCTACCGAGTTCGTCAGCGCGGCGATGAATAACGGCGACTCGCCTTCCCAGACCGCTCCGTCGTAACGGATGACGAGCGGATGCCCGGAGCGGCCCAGCAGATCCTTCACGCCTTCCTTGAAGTAAGCCAGCGCGCCGAAGCGGGATTTGTCCGCCGACGTGACGGACGACAGCGTCTCGGCGAGCGGGCCGGCGGCCACGACATTGGCGAACAGCCGGCCGTTCAACCGGCCGACGTCGACCCGCTGCGTCCGTGACGACGCGAGCGCGTCGATGGCGGCCGACGGATCGAGCGGGATACGCAGCGCCCGTGCAAAATCGTTCACCGTGCCGAGCGGGACGATGCCGAGCCGCGGCAGGTGCGCCTGGTTCTCGAAGCCGTTGATCGTCTCGTGCAGCGTGCCGTCCCCGCCGATGGACACGACCAGCTCGCAGCGTGCCGCGCACGCCTCCGCGCAGAAGCGGGTCGCGTCGTGCTCCGCCTCCGTCTCCTTCACCGACACCTCGTAGCCCTGCGCGCGCAGCAGTCCGGCGGCGTTCTCCACGAAGGCGGGGGCCTCCTCTTTTCCCGACGAAGGATTCATAATAATGATCGCCTGCTTCATATTCATTGCGCTCCCCTCTTCATGCCTTACCTCTGTATTTACCCGCAGAGTGCAGCCTTATTTACTTCCGTCGTGTAAACGCAAACATGCTTTATTTATCGCGGCTTTATTTTATTTGGCATCATTACCCAGAATCTAACAGAATTAAATTGACAAAAAACTTTAAGCGTCGGCATAATGAAAACAGAATCGATAAATAGCGGGGTTTCTCATCAATTAAGTAAATTTATTGCATTTTTTCTGGTAGAGTAGGGGGATTGCTTTGACGAAAGTATCCTTGATCTCGGAATCTAAAAAGAGATGTGAACAGCGAGGGATCGATCCCAAGGGGATTCCCTCTTTTTCTAACTTTTTATCGGAAGTCGATTTGCATTTAAAGCGGGCCGAGTACGAGGAAATATTGTCCGTCATTGATTTCTTCGTTAATAAAATGCTGGAGCTCATGAAGGGACTTCCGCTGCTGATCCTGATCTCCGACGAGAACGGCTGCATTCTGGAAATGGCCGGGGATGAAGCGATCAAGAGCGTGGTTCAGCAATCGGGCATTCAGGTTGGCCTTGTATTCAACGAGCACGAAGCGGGAACCAACAGCATCAATCTGGTATTGGATCACCGTGAGCCCATCCAGCTTGTCGGCGATGAGCATTATTATGAATTTTTAGGGTCTTCCGCCTGTTATTCCGTGCCCTTCCAATATACCGACATCTCTAATTTGCTCGGCACGATCACGATCATGACGACGATCGATCAGCATAATCCCTTTTTACTGGCGATGCTATGCACGGTCGTCGATTCGATCGAGAGAGAGCTGCTGCTGAAAAAGCAAAATAGACGATTGCATATATTGAATCAGGTGGTCATCGAGACCACGAGAAACGGCATCATCATTACGGATCGGGACGGCAACGTCACCGAATTCAACAAGTTTGCGGAAATTTTAACCGGTTCCAAAAAACAGGATGTCATCAACGGGCCGATTCCGGATGCCAAAATAAATGACTTCATTAAAGAGGTCCTTCTAACCGGAAAAGATTACGAAGACATGGAATTCATGCTGTGTCCCCAGACGGGACAAGGCGAACTGGTCTGTCTGTTCGATGCCTTCCCTATTCTCGACGAGAACATGCAGGTCATGGGTGCATTTGCGCAGTTTAGAGACATTACGGAGCGTTATCATACGGAAAAGCAAATCAATTATCTCGCCTATCACGACGACTTGACCGGTCTGCCGAACCGCAGGTTTTTTACCGGGCATATCGATGAATTGCTGAGACACGGGGTGAACGAAAACAGTATCTTTGCCGTCATGTTTCTCGATCTGGACAGCTTCAAGAAGATCAACGACACGCTCGGCCATAACAACGGGGACGCATTGTTGAAGCTGGTTGCCGGGCGGCTGACGGCTTGCTGCCACGCGCCGGGTCAACTGGTATCCCGGATGGGCGGGGACGAATTCACGATCCTCTTGCAGGATATTACGGATCGTACGGAAGCCATTCAGGTTGCGGAAGAGATCATTAAAGCGTTTGAGAAGCCATTTGCCGTGGACAGCTACGAGTTCTACATCACGGCCAGCATTGGCATTGCCTTCTATCCCCAAGACGGGACGAATGTCGAGATGCTGATGAAAAACGCCGACATTGCCCTTTACAGGATGAAGGACGACGGAAAGAACAACTATAACGTGTTTAAGCCGAATCCGAATGCCGGCGGTATCGAGCGGCTGACCTTGGAGAATTCGATTCGCAAAGCGTTGCAGCAGGGTGAATTCGTGTTATATTACCAGCCCCAGATCGATATTCTGACCGGGAGAATCATCGGTACCGAGGCGCTCGTTCGCTGGAATCACCCGACGCTCGGCTTGCTTCCGCCTGCGAAGTTCATCCCGATCGCCGAAGAGACAGGGCTCATCGTCCCCCTCGGCGAGTGGGTGCTCAGAACCGCGTGCCTGCAGAATCAAGTATGGAGAGAACAAGGCTTCGCCCCGATGAGCGTGTCGGTCAATCTCTCCTCTCGCCAATTTTCAAAGCATGACCTGGTGGAGACGATCAAAGAGATCTTGCTCGAAACCCGCATAGATCCGCAATACCTTGAGCTTGAAATCACGGAGTCGATGACGATGAACGTCGATGTCGCGATCGAAGTGCTCGGGAAATTGAAGGAGCTGGGGATCCACCTGTGCATCGACGACTTTGGGACGGGCTATAGCAATCTTTACTATTTAAAGCTGTTCTCGATCGACCGGCTGAAGATCGACCGTTCCTTTGTCAGGGATATCATGACGGATTCAAATGACGCGGACATCGTGGCTACGATCATCGCGATGGCCCATAAGCTTGGCATCGATGCGATCGCAGAAGGCGTGGAAACCATCGAGCAATTGGACTTCCTGCGCAGTCAGAATTGTCATGAGGTACAAGGCTTTTATTATTTCCAGCCGCTACCGGCAGAACAAATCGAGCAATTGTTGACGAAATCGGCGGAAATAAAAACCAATTTGCAAAGGTGATACGATGAAAAAGAGAGTGTATACCCTATTGGTCGAGCATTTTAAAAATTGGGGAATTACTCACGTATTCGGCATCCCTGGAAAGTCCATTTCTCCGCTGATGCTTGAACTTGAAAGCTATGGCATTGAATATGTGCTCGGACGCCACGAAGCCGGCAGCGGGTTTGAGGCGTCGGGCTATGCGCTGGCGAAAAAAACGCTGGGAATCGCGATCGGCACCTCCGGACCGGGAGGGACGAATCTGATCACAGCCGCAGGACAGGCCAAAGAGTTCCAGCTGCCTGTACTGTTCATCACCGGACAGCCGTCGATGCAGGACACGGGGCGCGCTTTAAGCCAGGATTCAAGCCAGTTCGGCGCAGATCTGGTTAAGATGTTCGAGCCCGTCACCTTGTTCAGCGCCCGCATCGAGCGGGGGGATCTTCTTTACCTATACCTGAAGCATGCCCTGGAAAAGGCCTATACGGGCGAAAAGGGTCCGGTTCATCTGTGCATCCCGTTCGATGTGCTGATGGAGGAGGTGGAGCCTTTCAGCCTGCCTTTGCCGGACCACATCTCGCCTGTCGTATCCCCCGACATCAATAAGGCTGTAACGCTGCTGAGCGAAGCCAAGAAACCGGTCCTCTTTTTGGGTAAAGGCGCCGTCATGTCGGATACCTATCCCCAGTTGCAGGCCATTGCCGAGCATTGGGGGATTCCCGTCATGACCACGCCTGGCGGCAAAGGGGCTTTTCCCACCAATCATCCTTTGTATTTGGGCGGATACGGTCTCGGCGGCGCCAAGCGCGCAACTGAATATATGAAGTCGGGCATCGACCTGATGATCGTCGTCGGCAGCAGACTGTGCGACATGTCCTTATCGGGATTTACGGCCGATATGGAGCCTGAGAAGGTTCTGCAATTCGAGTATGACCTCAAGTTCGCAGGCAAGACCATTCAAGTGCCGACGCAGATCATCCTTGGCGATATCCACTCCAACCTGAAGCAGCTCGTATTGCAGAGCGGAGCAACTGCCAGGGAACTCGAAGTGCCGGCAGCGTGGGCAGAAGCGGCAGCAGCGACCCTCCAAGCGGAATCCGCGACCGCGTTATCGGCGGGTACGGCGTTCAGGCGCCTGCGGACCGCGCTTCCGAGCGACGCGGTGCTGTTCGGGGATGCCGGGAGCCACTCCTTCCATGCCGTTCAAAACTTCGAGATCATCGAGCCCGGGACGTTTTTCTTCGATGAAGTGTTCATCGCCATGGGGGCGGCCATCGGCTATTCGATCGGCGCCAAGATCGCCATGCCCGACCGCCCTGTCGTGTGCGTGACCGGCGACGGCTGCATCATGATGCACGGCACCGAGATCTCGACGGCGGTGAACCACGGCATTCCGGTGATCTTCTTCGTCCTGAACAACGGTCGGCTGGACATGGTAGAGAAGGGGATGTCCTATAACACGGGACGCTCCGTCGGCGCAGTCTACGAGCGGCCGCTCGACGTCAGCCTTTTCGCCCAATCCATGGGCGCGTTGGCCTATCGCTGCAACACCGGAGCAGAAGTCGAGAACGCGGTTCAGTCCGCCTTGCAGTCCAACACGGCATCGGTCATCGAGGTCATGGTGGATCCGCAGGAAATCCCGCCGATTCTGACCAGACTGCTTAGCTTAGATTAAAGCTTACGGAGGACGTACATGGAAACGAATCGCTACGATAAAGGCATCGAAGTGCTGCAACGGATGGCCAGCGAAGAAACGCTGAACGCCACGGTCAAAAGAATGGAGCAATTCAGTCCCGGCATGGCCAAGCTGATCGTCGAGTTCCCTTACGGCTCGCTATATTCCCGGCCTGGGCTGGACTTAAAGCAAAGGAGCCTGCTTACCATAGCGGCTATGCTTGCTTCGGGATCTGCCACGCAACTCGATTTTCATATCAAAGGGGCTCTGAATGTCGGCCTTACGCCCAACGAGATCGTAGAAGCCGTCATGCACTGCGTATCGTATGCGGGCTTCCCCAAGACGCTGGATGCCATGTTCGTGGTCATGAAGGTGTTCGAAGAGCAGGGAATTACATACGAAGAAGGATGACGCTTAGGCGCCATCCTTTTTTCTGCGAACGCGGCGGGATAACGTACTTATTTAAAGCATCGGCTTAACGACCATCAGTACGGTTACGGCCAGCGTTAACAGCTGCGCAGTCGTTTCCAGGGGCGCCAGCTTTCGCAGAACCAGCCTGATATCGGCGGATAACTCGTGGCTCTGGCTTTGGGATGCGACTTCAATCCGGTGAATAAGCGGTTCAATGAATCCCCCTATCGTGACAACGAGTACCAGCGATAACAGGATAGAGAGATTTAGCCACATTTGAGCAAGCCCCGCCTTGGCGATAACCATGAGCCAAATGCCGGTGATTACAAGCAATGCGGCGCCAATTTTAGAAATCCAGGCTATCTTAGCCGTCATATCGAAAAAATAGCGAAGCTGCGCGGCGGTTTTAGCCGATCTGCGGATGATCGGCACCAGGAAGGCCGAGCCGATGACTGCGACCGCGCTGAAAATATGCAACACAAGCAGGAAGGCGAACAAGCGATCAACCCCTCTCTTCGATTAGCGAACCGACTTCTCTTCCCGATAGGCGAGACCCACCCTTTTGCCTTTATACGGCCCCGCAAGATCCACGTGATTTAGCATAAAATTCGCGACATCCTCATAGGTGACGTCCAGCTCCTGAAGCCGGCTGAACAAGTGACCCGCCAGTTCGGCCCCGGAAAGCTCTCGTATCGTGTCGGGAAACGGCAGGGGCAAGATATCCGCGGTGGTATGCAAACGAAGCGACGAGGCGTAGGGCTTAGCGTCGGGCCTGGCATCGACCATCGTTCCCGGACACATCACGGACCAGTCCAGACCCGTGCACCGCAGCCGGTCCAAGTTTCGGTTGTGGTACTGGAACGCCGGCGGGAAGCCTGGCAAGTCGTTGCCGATGAGATCGGTATGTGGAATATCGAGCAGTCCGGCGCCTCCCATCATCCATACGCGTCCGGAAAACAGCGGTTGACGCTCGCACTGGCTAACGATACAGTCGACGATGCGAACGAATTCTTCTCCTTGGCCTGCATGGCCTGCCGCGATAACGGCGGCGTCCTGATGCGCCAGCGCCGCAAAGACGCTCTCCGGATCCAGGATATCTTGCGCGATTACGCGCACTCGCTCGGCGGACTGCGCGTCTTGCTGCTCGTTAAGCTTTTCCGGATTGCGTACGAAGGCAGTCATTTCATGCCCCATACGAACGCCTTGGGCAAGCACTCTTTTCCCTGTATTCCCCGTCGCCCCGAACACAATGATTTTCATTTCGCGATTCCCTCTTCCCTGACTTGATTTGTTTTCTTGCTGTCGTCATCGGATTGACTCCAGCCTACCACGAGGCATAAAATCTTGGTAAGAACCCACTTTTTTGTAGGGCACTTACTTCCAAGTAAGCATGGCGGAGGAGGGTTGGGATGGAAGCGGACGTGGAGACTGCGGCAGAGCGGAAATGTCCCATTGAAACGGTGATGCATTTGTTGGGCGGAAAGTGGAAGCCCTTGATCTTGTGGCACCTGTTGGAAGACACCAGACGATTCAGCGAGCTGGAGAAGCTGATTCCCGAAGTGACCCAGAAAATGCTGGCGCAGCATTTGCGGGAGCTTGAAGCCGACAGTTTGGTGACGCGAACGATTTACCCTTCGGTTCCTCCAAAAGTGGAGTATATGCTGAGCGACTATGGAAAAACGATGGTTCCGGTCTTGGAAACGATGTGCGCGTGGGGAGAAAATCACAATCGTTTGAACCTAAAGCCGGCTTCCCCGATCACCGCCCATTCGGTGTAAATGTTCCAGCAAGTGCCGGTTAAAATATGGGCGAATCGCCGCTTATGCCGACCGTTGATTTGGCTTAGCGTAGTTACCGTAGACGACTGAAAGGCATGTGATTCCAATGTCGATCAGAAGGGACAAGTGGCTGCAATATCGCATCC
This sequence comes from Cohnella sp. GCM10020058, assembly GCF_042683485.1. NCBI lineage: Bacteria > Bacillati > Bacillota > Bacilli > Caryophanales > Paenibacillaceae > Cohnella > Cohnella sp. GCM10020058. Next base: position 218,164 of record NZ_JBHUJV010000009.1, on the reverse strand, counting down.
TCAGCCATGCGCCCTCGCTCGCCGGACGGCTGCCGGAAACACGGTTGCTTAAGAGGAACGGAAAAAACGCTTTATCCAAGATGCTGCTTCAACATCGGAGCGTCGTACTGCAACCTCGGGACGGGAGTTTCGGAAGGAATATTCTGTTCATTACGCGGAACGGCGCGAACGCCTATCGTATTCAAAACGAAAAAAATGCGGTCACCCTGAGAGACACCGTTAAAGTGCTCAAATGGCTCCGCAAGGAAAGCAAAGGTCGCGGCTATATCGTTCAGAGGCGTCTGCAGCTTGCCTGAATTCAGCGCAAGCCATTTGACATTCGGGTCATGGTTCAGCGAAAAAAAGGCCTTTCATCCACTTGGGCCGCGACTGGCTCGTACGCAAAAGTGGCGGCGCGAGAACATCTGGTCACGAATGTGACGAGCTGCACCATTCCGGTGCTTGAAGCGTTAAAGTTAACCCGGATCGAAGACCCGAGCTTGCTTGGTAGAGTGGAACGGCTCGCACGACTCGCTGCCAAGCGTCTGGGGGAGCGCTACCCGAAGCTTAGACAGGTCAGATTCAATATCGGGATCGACAGGCAGCGCCGGCTACTTATACGATTCGTCTGGGAAGATACGCTTTATTGCTCATCCGAGCGAGTTCCAACTTGTTGGTCTGTGCATCCCCCACGTCACTCTCTATTGCGGTAAATGCAAAAACAATCCAGCCCGCCTTGCGCTTGGAACGCCAGGGTGTTCCTGAGGAGGAACAAGTCCGGACGGCCTTGCGTATGAGGCGCCTTGGTGTTCCTAAGTAGTTACCGTTTTGCATTTATTTCCTCGGCCACTGTTTGTTAGAAAATAGATGTACAAATGCAGGTTTTCTTCGGCCCGCACGCAGTCTGTCATGTTCACTGTCGATACACGGATTCTCCTGCCGCTACCGTCTCCGTGACGACGACCGCTCCGCCGGGTTCGTAGCGGAAGAGCGTCAGATCGGCCCGCATGCCGGGCCGGAGCGCGCCGAGCGTCTCGAATCCCATCACCTTTGCCGGCCGTATGGTTACGACCTGCACGGCCTCGGCCAGGGACAGATCCGTGAATCGAACGGCATTGGCGATTCCATCCGCCAGCGAGGAGGCGGAGCCGGCCAGAATGTTCGGATTGGCAGCCGTATGCAGCAGCCCGTTCGCCTGCAGAACGACCTGTCCGCCGATCGGGCTGCTGTAGGCGCCCGGCGCCATGCCGCCGAAGCGAACGCTGTCGCTGACGAACAGTGCCTTGTCGCGCTTGGCCCGCAGCATCGCCTTGAGCACCGGGGGCGCAAGATGGTGTCCGTCCGGTATGAACGTCGCCCATAGCCGGTCGTCGGCCAGCTGCTGCCAGATATAATTGGGATGCCGGGGCAGCACCGGTTCCGAGCCGTTGCCCAGATGCGTAGACACGCGGGCTCCCGCTTGTACGGCTTCCTCCAGTCGTTCGGCGCCGGCTCGGGTATGCCCGATGGCAACCACGACGCCCGCATCCGAGAGGCGTCGAATGAACGGAATCGCTCCCTTGCGTTCCGGCGCGATCGTGACCATCCGGATCAAGCCTTCGGCCGTCTCCTGCAGACGCTGGAATTCGTCCCAATCCGGATCGCGGATATGCGCCGCAGGATGAGCGCCGCGGCTCCCGTCCTCACCCGATAAATAAGGACCTTCCATATGAATGCCGACGATCGAACGGCTGCCGAAGCGCCTCTCTCTTACATAACCGGCAATCGTCCCGAATGCGTGCCGCATTTGTTCGATCGGCCCCGTGATAATCGTCGGCAAGAAGGCGGAGACCCCCTTCGGGTGCAGCGCGCGGACGACGCCCTCCAGATCCCCGGGCGTCAGCATCTCTCCGTTAAGATCGTATCCCCCGAATCCGTTCACTTGCAGATCGATCCAGCCGGCGCTGATCCAGGGCAGGTCTTCGGCGCCTGCTTGCGGCTCGGCCGCGCTTCTGACGTCAACGATCCGCTCTTGCGAGACCGTCACTTCCACCGCCTGTCCCGTTACCGCATCTCTACCTTTCCACGTCATGCCTAATCCCCCTCTGTCAAGACGATTGCATGCCCGACAGTCCTTAGCAAGGCTGATAGATCAAGGATGCCGATGCTTGGTCCAGATACAATTGCCAATGGGAATGCGTCTTCAGAATCGTCGAGGGAAACTGCGGATCCACGCCCTTCAGCATGGTGTTGCGAATGGCCTCCGCTTTTACCCCATGCGGAACGACCGAGAGAATATGGCGGCTTTTCATAATCTGCTTCACCGTCATCGTGATCGCCTGTTTCGGTACCTCGTCGCGCGATGCGAACCAGCCCTCTCCAACCTGCTGATCCTTGCAGGAGTCGTTCAGATCGACAGCCATATACGGTTCCTCGATGTCGAAGTCGGCAGGCGGGTCGTTAAAAGCGATATGACCGTTCTCTCCGATGCCGATCAAGGCCAGATCGATCGGGGCCCGGGCAATCTCCTCCTTAAGCGACTTCAACACGTCCGGGACCGATCCCTCTCCGTCTACCAGATAAGCGCGTTTTACCTTCACATCCTGCAGGAACCGTTCCTTTAGATATTTGCGAAAGCTCGCAGGATGCGCTTCCGGCAAGCCGATGTACTCGTCCAGATGAAACATTTCAACCCGGCTCCAATCGACGTTCCTGGTTGTGAGATGCTTCAGAAATTCAAACTGCGACGCGCCGGTCGATAACAACAGCCGTGCCTCTTTTTGCTTGGCCAATGTATCCTGCAGAATTCGCTCCGCCTCGATCGCCGCTTCCAGCCCCGATTGATCGGGCGTATCCGATATTTTTAAATTCATTGCTCCCCATTCCCTTCCATTTCGAATTTAGCCATCCCGCGGAGCCCTATTCCCTTGTCGTTGGACCGGCGATATCGACATATTGCAATAGGCCCGGAAAAACGGCGCTCATCCAATCCTCGTTCGGATCGCCCGCCGACAGGAACCAATCCGCTATTTGATCGTATTCGATATCCGAGTAAACTTGCCCGATCCGATCGCACAACAGCGCCGCGAGGCGGGCGGACAGCCATGCGTTGCCCGGGGCATAAATCGACAGGCTGGCATTTCCGGCGACGCTTGTTATCCATTCCGCACATCGGATCGTATCGTACGTCCGCAAGGCTGCGAGGCTGTCCCCAAGCCAGATCAATTCGTCCGCCAGCTTATGCAGCATCCCGAACAGCTCCCGTACCGGTCGGCCGTACACCGGGGCCGGTTCGTGCGGACCGGCGCCGGAAGCGTTCAGCACCACGACGCTTCTTCCGGCTTCGCATTGCTCGCGGATCCAGGGCCAATGCCGACTCAGACAAGTCGTGCCGCCCGCCCAAACAGCCATTACGATTTCAGCCGGACAGGCATCCGCATCCCGGGCGCCGTCGAACCAGAGCGCGCTGTTCATCACGCCGCTCTGCGACCACCACATCCAATACGCCGTCGATAGACCGTCGGTATCCGCCAGGCGCATATGCCTGGTATTGAACGGGCACGGCGTACGGCCGGCATAAACCTGATCGCGCAGCCATTGTTCTCCGTTCGGCGCAAGCGCATCCGACGACCGCCCGTTGTTGTTCGAGCGGAACCTCTCGTAACGGCTCTGCACAATATCGGACAAAGTCAACGCCTGCGGCCATTCGGACGTCACTCGGCCCTGCTTCGTACACCACAGCTTGTCGGGCGGCACCGCGGGCAACGCATGCCCGGCCGAATCCCGCGGATGCGCAAGCAGCCGTTGCGCAAAAAAAGCCGCGGCCTTCTTCGCCATGCCGTCCGTATAGAGGTGCAGCGACGGTTCGATGTAGCATTCAAAATCGGCTTCCTTGCCGAGCATCTTCCAATAGCGCCGGGATCTCGTCACGGTCCGCCTTGTGCCCTCGATCGGGAAAAAATCATATTCGGCAGCAAGCACAAGCAGCGGCTTCGGCGCAAAGGCTAGCAGTACGTCTTCGTGATCGAACCCCGCTTCCGTCAGGCCGGGCCAGACTTGCTCCGCGTCTTGCACCCCTCCGGCGTACATATAGCTCTGCCGGTCCATGATGAACGTAGCCGGCGCAGCGGCGGCGATGCGCTCGTCGCAAATCATCATCATCGCGGTCTGGGTTCCGCCTCCCGAATTGCCGGTCACGCCAAGGCGGGAGGTGTCCAGTTCCGGACGCGTCTCCAGATAATCGATCGCTCTCATAGCATCCATGACGAAGTATCGGGCAATGCTCTCTCCGAACGGATAACACCGGACTCCGATCCGCTGGTGCTCCCCCGTGCCCCATATGCGGTCGCCGGCGTCGTCCAGCGCTTCCCCGACACGTTCTCCTTGTCCCGGGGGGTCAAAGGCGAACACGGCCAGCCCCGCTTCCACGAATCGCAGGATGACCCGGTGATAATAGTCGCCATGCTTGCCTTCAAGCTCGTGGCCGGACAAGAAGAGCACGACCGGGCTGGGCGAAGCGGGTGTCGCTTGCGCAGGCAGATACAGATTGGACGTGACGCGGTAGCCCGGCAGCGGTTCGTAGACGATGTTTTCGATCCGGTAGCCCTCTTCCCGCACCTGCCCGACGATCACGGCACTCATCTCCGCTTCCCGGTCCGGTATCCCCCCGATCGCATGAATGAACGCCGTTTTCATCGCAAGCTGCCGTTCGCGCAAGCCGCTCTCGGTCGAGACTCGGTCCCGCTCCAGGTCCCCTCGGGCAAACGCCAGGTCCGCCCTCCCATAAACGTGGCGCTTCAATTGATCCTGCGTATCGTAAAGCATAAATACCGTGCGCTCAAGCGCTTGCGGCAAAAGCATGGGAGCCTGCCTCCTTGGCTTCAGTTGTCATCTCACCAGTCTTCGGGACTAGGAAAGGGAAGCGAGCGGCCTTCCGCGATGGAGCGATTGGCGAGCGCCCCGATCAAGGAGTACGTGAGCAGGACGCCGCTGTCGTACCTCACGTTCACAGACATGTTGTCGTAAATGTCGATCCGATCGTCGAACACGCAACGGTCTGCGCCAGCATGTCCTGGAACGTTCGGTAAACCGGGATGTGACCGCACGCCTCGCTTAGCAGCGCCGCCCGCACCGGGTTCTTGTCGTAGACGCCGGCAAGCTTTATTCGATCCGACCACTCCGATGCCATCGGCTTGGCGAACATATACAGGGATCTGGAGCCGGCTCCTGCAATGACATACGTTTTCACTCTCCAAACATCTCCTGACTGATTAGCCTCGATAAGAAAAGTAATCGATATCTATTTGGAGCGTACCATGAAAGTGTTTGCAGATCAACATTCATTGCTGATAATTGATTGAAATATCGCTTATAACGATGACTTTACTGTTTTTATATTTGCTAAATTAGTAATCGATTACTTTATGGCCCACACGCAATGATCTAGCGTTAGCCATTCAAGTCCCGGACCGAGTGCCGTTCCAGCAGCTTGGGTTGAAGGGTAACGTTGAACATCGGCTTATCCTTGCCCATCGTCATGTCGACCAGCATTCTGCAAGCCATCTTGCCCATTTCGTAATCGGGTTGCTTAATGGTCGTTAACGGAGGATGAATCATCTGCCCCACGTCAATTCCGTCGAATCCCATGACCGATACGTCGGACGGCACTTGCAGTCCCCGAGCCCTGAGCTCATGAATGACGCCGAATGCCAGAAGGTCGTTGCAAGCGAAGATCGCGGTCGGCGGGTAATCCGCATCCATCATGCGCCGGGCAAGCTCCCTGCCCGTCTCGAATTCGAAGATCGGATTAAAAGGCTCGTCGGAGCGGTATTCTTCCACAAGCGGCTCAAGACCCGCTTCCTTCATCGCATCCATGTAGCCGCGGCAGATCCCTTTTCGGCTGGGGCGATTGAGCTTGGTCGTCGCATAACCGATGCGGGTGTGCCCTTTGCCTTGCAAGTATTTGGCTGCCAGGAAACCGCCCTTGTGATGGTCGAACTCGATTTGCGATAGGCCTTCCTCGTCCAATTTTTGATCGATGGCAATGACATTCACGTTCATTTCAATTAATCGCTTCAGCTTCTCTTTATTTGTGGTGATGGAGGAGATAATGACCCCTTTGACCTGCTTCTCCATCATGGTCTGGATATACTCTTCCTCCAGCTCCGGATCCTGCAGAGAATTGCAGGCAAACACCGTGAATCCCTCTTGTCTGGCCACTTCCTCCACGCCGAACACGACAGAAGAGTAGAAAGGATTGATAATCGACGGAATAATGATGCCGATGGTCATCGTCGAATTTTTCTTCAATTGCTTGCCGAGCAAATTCGGAACGTAGCTGACTTCCTCGGCAATCTTGAGAATCCGGGTTCTGAGCTTATCGCTGACCGGATAGTTGCTGTTGCTGAGCACCCGGGATACCGTAGCTGACGATACGTTGGCCAACTTGGCGATGTCGTGAACCGTCACAGACTTGGACATGGAGAACCTCTTCAACCCGTAAATTTGCCTTGCAGCATAGCCTAAATATAGCATAGTCCCACAGGGTGAGGAAGCGGGCCGGGGAGGGGCGGGTAACCGTCCCCGGCGATTCCTTAATCGATTCATTCGTAAGGGGCGGACACGAACGCTTCCAGGTTCTCCTCCTGATGCCGGTCCACCCCGACGAAATAGGCCGTGTAGTGGATGCCGTTTTGCTCCCAGACATAATACGTTTGTGATTTAAACTTTAACTGATCGTTGTCTGAATGAATCGGCTCCGAGTAGACATGGTCCTGATCCGTGTAAGCGGAAATGCCGATGCCATCAATCACCAGGGTACGTACGAACGACAGCTTGTTGACGTCCACCGCCGGCACGCTGCTCTGATAAAACGAAATCGTGTCATTGATCTCGTAAGCGGAAGAATTGTAGGGAACGCGATAAGAATTCCATAAGGCGTCCGCGTCCGGCCTGATATTGAATCCCGTATTCTGATCGTCGGCCCGCTGCATCATCGAATCGGAAAGCTTGAGGCCATAAGCGGAAATGTCGAACGGAAACTTCACCGGAAAGCCGAGGATGCGCTTCGCTTCTTGCAGGTCCGTCTCATCGTATAACGGGAATGAGTTTCCCGCGCCGCTATAGTCTACATGCCGAACCTCGTCCGGCCACACCGCCGACTGCACGATTTCCGCCAGCTCCGTTTGTTCGAGATCCTTGCTGTAGTAATTAATCGCATACGTTAGATCGTTTTCCTGCCATACAAAGCTCTTGGCTGTCTCAGGCTTTTGCTTATACTTCGCTCTTGAAGCCGTGTACATCACGCCTGTCCGATCGCCGACAGCCAAGGCTTCTTCTTGGCCCGGCTTCCCGGAATTCGGAGTCCCCCACAATAAACGATGCTCCAGTAAAGTGCCGTTTCCTCTGGAAGCATACACCTCAATATTCCGTTCGTCCTGTTGCCCGAAGTTTTCCACAAAGGTGATGGATACATATTCAACCAAATCCGCTTTGTGGGCCTTGCTAAAGTTCTCATTCAGATCGATATACTTCAGGCGATACCCTTGAGGCATATAGTCAGGCACCTTAAAGTCAAAATTCGAAAAAGCGAGCGCTCTGTCCAGACGATTAAACCATTTGAACGAGGGGATCAGCCTGTCAATGCGAAAGGAGGAAACCGTATTCTGCTCCTTGGCACCCCCTGTCCTGGAGGCGTTCGATTCGGCATTTGCGTTGGTGAGCAGGATCGCGCTCAAGATCAATATCGACAAGATCGCCATGACAGACAGCTTGGACGAGCCTTGCTTGAACTTTGCAATCATAGTAACTCTCCGTTTGGTCTCATTGTTGTTGTTGATGAAATGAGGTAGATTTGCGCGCATGGACGAGCTTCGGGAAAATAACCGCGACAGCATGAGAAGTGTCAGACCATACGACGCGGACTCCTTTTCGCCCAGCGCCTCAAGCACGACCGCATCGCAGGCCACTTCCCGGTCGGCAGCCATCTTGCGCCGGGCCAGCCAGACCAAAGGATTAAACCAATGCAGCCATACGGCTAGCGTCCACAAGGCATTGAGCCATAGATCTTTGCGCTTATGATGCGTCAGCTCGTGCAGAAGAATATGGGTCAGCTGCCGGGAATCGGCGATGACGCGTATATCTTCCGGCAAATAAATGCGCGGCTTAACCGTTCCGTATATGCAAGGGCTGTGAATGCCTGCTGCCTCATATACGGGGACGGTGTGCTTAATACCTAGTTTTTCGCTGCATGCTCTGACAGCCGACAGCATCTCTTCATCATGAACCGGGCGAGCGTGCCTGACTCTTTTCCTGAATACGAGGGTTACGATGAGATACTGAATGCCGAGCAGCGCCAATCCTGCAAGCCAGATGAATGCGCCTGCGGTAAGTATCCCTGACCAACGAGAAGCTCCATTAGCCGACGTGGAATCCGTTAACGGGGTCACGGACGAATCGAGAGACGGGTGGCCCTCATGCAACCCGACGTCCAAGTCGCTATTGGATGCGGGAGCGGCAGAAGCGAGCGGTTGCGGCTGGCTGCCTTCTCTGTTCTGCACGAGTCCGAAGGGGTCGGCAAGATTGCTTGGTTCCATTGTCCATGGACTTCCAACCGTCTGGGGAATCAGATTGAACAAGCTGATCGGACTCGACGGGCCGACAGGGACGAGCAGCTTAATTAAGACCAGGAGCCACAGAAGATAAATGATGGCGGGCTTCAATCGCAGATGAAACAAACGCCGAACGAAGAGCAGCAGCAAGACGATTACAGCCGATGCCAACGATGCGCTCACGATCAGGGCGAATATCGTTTTCAGGACGATCATGATCGCTTCTTCTCTTCCAGCAGTTGTTGCAGCTCCTTAATCTCTTTGTCCGAAAGCTGCTCTTCCTCTATGAATCTGGCAAACAGCGTACCTACCGCACCGTTATAAACTCTGTTCAAAAAGGAGCGGTTCTCGGATTTTAAGTATTCATCATAGGAAACCAGCGGAGAATACAGATAGTTCCTGCCTGTTTTCTCAAAGCGGATCGCATTTTTCTTGTGCAGGCGGTTCAGAAACGTTTTGACGGTTTGATCAGACCATTGCATCTGCTCCGTCAACTTGAGAATGATCTCATTGGCGGACAACGGCTCCTTCTGCCAAAGAAGCTTCATGACTTCATGTTCAGCGTCGGTGATATGGGGAAGATTGTTCACGAACGTCACCTCACTACGGCTTCTTTTTCTGTTTACAACCGTAAACGTTAATTTATAGTTTACACGCGTAAACAAAAGAAGTCAAACAGGAGTCCATGGAAAATATGGGTAACTGCCGCTTATGCCGGCGCTGATTTGGCTTAGAGCAGAAAATAGGTGTACGAATGTTGGGTCGCGCGCCTCTCGGCATCGCCGTCGCCGTCTTAAATTTCCAAATTAGACTATAATATCGTAAGATGCTTTACTTTTTAATATACTGTGCTATTATTAAGCACTGACAGATCACACATCATAGGAGGCAATTCCCCATGGCAAACGTACTGTTCGTCAAGGCCAATAACCGCCCTTCCGAGCAAGCGGTCAGCGTGAAGTTATACAATGCATTTTTCGAATCGTATAAGGAAAGCAATCCTAACGATACGATTACCGTACTCGATCTGTTCGCTGCAGAACTCCCTTATTACGACAATGACATGATGACGGGACTGTACAAAGCGGCGCAAGGAATCGAAGCAACGGCTGAAGAGAAGAAGCTGGCCGATCTCGCGAACGGCTACTTGGATCAATTTCTGGCCGCCGACAAGATCGTGTTTGCTTTTCCGCTCTGGAACTTCACGATTCCGGCTCAGCTTCTGACGTATCTGTTCTACCTGGGCCAAGTGGGCAAAACGTTCAAATATACGGCAGAAGGCCCTGTCGGTCTGGCCGGCGACAAGAAGGTCGTTATCCTGAACGCGCGCGGCGGCGTTTATTCCGAAGGTCCGATGGCTCAGCTCGAAATGTCGGTCAACTACGTGAAGAACACGCTTGCCTTCTGGGGCGTCACGGACATCGAGACGGTTATCGCCGAAGGGCACAACCAATTCCAGGACCGTTCGCAGCAAATCATTGAAGACAGCATCGCTCAAGCAACGAAGTTGGCGAGCAGCTTCTGATCGAATCCGTTAAACAGAGAAACCAACGCAGGCCGCGGCCGGCGTTGGTTTCTCTCGTTTTCTGATTAGCTGTCGTAGACATCCAGGACAGCCTGCAGCGCTTGGCAGACGGTTCGAAGAATATCGGATATCGCCGGATCAGAGACCATACGACAAGCGAAGTGGTGAGTATCTACAAATCCATTGTGAAGGGCAAGGGCTTCATCGTGTTAAACGTCAATCCCTCCTACTTGAAGCTGAGCTTGCAGCCCATCATCGAAAATAGCATCCAGTATGGGCTCGAGGCGAAGGACAAGTTAAAGCTGAAAGTGAGGGCGCGACTATCGGATCGTGTGCTCCGCATTACCATTCTGGATGACGGCCCGGGCATCTCCGAGCCTCTAAGTTCTTTGCGGCGGTATCGGCCAGCCAAACAAGCGTATCCGCGCCCTTCTCGGGCGTTTTGGCCAGTCTCTTCATGACGGCCATCGTCATTCGGGCCATCCATCCGTTGTCCTGATTAAAATTCGTGGCGACAAGTCCCGGATCGAAGCAATACGCACCGACATTTGTGCCTTTCAGCCGTTGCGCCAGTTCGGCGGTAAAGATTAAAAGGGCCATCCTTTGCGGGATGGCCCTTTTTTGAAGACGGGGGTTCGATAACCGAATGTTTTCTCTTTTACGCCGCTATTCATACTGCATCGTAACGACCCCTGCATATTGGGCAAGGTTTTCCTGGGACAAGCTCAACGTCTTTACGTTTGTCGTCCGTGTCCCGGCAGCCTCGAGGAATTTGTCCGCACTATCGAAGGCTATCTTCCCAAGGATTCCCAAAGCCTTCGTGCTATAGTGCATCGGAATCGCGATCGTCGCTTGCAGTTGACGCATCACTTGAGCCGCTTCCGGCCCGTCGAGCGTCTTTTTCTTTCCGCCTACCGGCACGATAAGTACGTCCGCTTTACCGATTTCTTTGACTTGCTCTTCCGATAGCAGATGGCCCAGATCCCCGCAGTGGCAAATCGTCAGTCCGTCGATCTTGAAGCGGAAAACAATATTCGGACCTCTCTTCCGGCCGTTCACCTTATCGTGGAAAGTCTTGAACCCGCTAATGCTCACATCGCCGCGGCTGTATTCTCTCGGCTCGTTTACCAGCAAGTACTCGCCCGAAGCAGCTTTAACTTTATTGTGATCGCCGTGATTATGCGTAACCACGACAATGTCCGATTCAACGGGTACCGGCATGCGGTAGCCAAGAAACTTGTAGTAGGGGTCGATGAGAATCTTCGTCCCCTCATCCGAAGTCAGCAGAAAAGAAGAATGTCCGTACCATTTAATCTTCATAAGGAATACACTCCCCGCGTTCAATAGACTGGCCGCCGCTTTCCCCGGTCACGAACCTGCAAATCAGCAGATGCATGTCATTCGTTGTATGCGCTTAGTCGGTATGCTATTATAAAGCGGAGTCGACTCCACTTCATAATAAGCGGAGAGCGCTCCGCTTGTCAACCGAGAAAAGAACGAAATTAAAGGAATGGTCGAGCCTATGCAGGATCGCGTTACTTCTTCCGTACGTTCCGAACGCCGCGACGCGGCGGCGAATCGGCAAAGCATCCTGGATGCAGCGCAGCGGTTGTTCGAGCGGCATGGCGTCCAAGCCGTCAATATGAAACAGATTGCGATCGAAGCGCAAGTTGGACCTGGAACGCTTTACCGCCGCTACAAAAATAAAAGCGAACTATGTCTCGATCTGATCCGGGACAGCGCCGACCTTCTGTTCGCCGAATTCGAGTCCTACTTGCAGCGACACCGCACCGAACCGGCAAAAGAACGCGCGAAGGGCATTCTCCGTTTGCTGATCGGGTTCCGGGAAAAGAAAGCGCAGCTGCTGATCGGCGTCGAGGACGCGGCGTCCGCCAACCGGAGGAAGGCGCCGACGAACAGTCCGATTTTCAACGAGCTGAACCAAATTTTCGTGCCGTTATTCGACGAGATGGCCGCTTCCGAGACGTCAAGCCCGAACAGCGTTTTTAGAGCCGAGATGCTTCAGATGGCGCTAAGCCAATTTTATTCCATCCAAAGGGATGTCCACGGCCACTCGCCCGAGTCGATATTCGAGCAGATCTGCTTAACTTTTCAATTAGGATGAAGGGAAGGGGAGACCGACATGAACGAGCTATATCGGGAAACATACGCGAAGCTCCCCGAGCAGGAGCGTCAGAGACTGCTTGCTTCGCTGGCGGAGAGGCATCCCGGCCTTGAGCTGAAGCGATTTGACCGTTTCGAGCGGTTCGACAGGGGAACGGATACGGCGATTTATTCGTTAGAAGGAAGCGAGTTTGTTTTTGTGCCGGGCGATACGGTGACGCTGGGATGGCATTCGTTCGCCGACGGCTTCGACGACACGACGAAGCAGGATGTGGACGAAACGCTGGGGGAGTTCGATATCGCGGATGGCGAGGCGTGGATCGGGAGCCTCATGTCGCCGGTCCGTACGGTGACGGTGCCGCCGATGCTGGTCGAACGCAAGCTGCGGGAGATCGGCTGGACAAAGGCGCAGCCCGACGATAGAGCGATCGTGGAGAGATGGAAAGCGGTCATCGACAACTTCGAGCGTACTTCCACGAATCGGCTTACGATCGATAAACGACTGCGGCTTGACCGATCGGAAGGCTTCACGGTCTTGGCCACCTACGCGCCGGTGAGCTACGAACAATTGCTTCAAGGCCTTCGCTCGGAGGGCTTTTCCCTGCCGACGGAGGACGAATGGGAATACCTGTGCGGCGGCGGCTCCCGGACCTTATGGCGCTTCGGAGACAGCTTCGATTACGGCATGCACCTTCGGCATTTCCAGGCTCCGGAGCGAAAAGGCGAGCCGTACGACTTGGAGCTGCCTAACGAATTCGGTCTTTGCATCGCCTACGATCCGTACAAATACGAGGTCGTGGACGGCGCCGCCTTTTTGAAGGGCGGCGACGGCGGAAGCCTGATCTGCGGAGGCACGGGAATGGCGATCGGTTATTTGCCGACCGCGACTTATTACCGTCAGTCCTATATGGGAGAAGCGGCGGAGGCGGATTATAAAGCCGATATCGGCGGCGATTATACCTTATATCGCAGAATCGTGCGTTTGGGATGAATCCGTAACCGTCGCATGCATCGCTTCGGCAATGATTAAAAAATCTTCGCGCTCGATCTCGAAGTGGCCGGTTCGGAACGGGTAACCCCAATTTCGCCGGCCGCGGGTGAAGCTAAGCCGATCGAGCAAGTCCACGATTCTAGCTTCCCGGCAGGGAACGTACGCGATGTTCCGGCGGAAGGGCGCAAACGTCGCGGACATCGCGTGCTCGTATACACGATCGTCCGCTACCCGACCGATAGCCGTGAATGCTTGGAGCGGCTCCCCGCCTCCCATCTCGGTGCGAGGCGAGTAGTACGCCAGCCAGTCCCCCGGCTGCATCCTGCGCAGCGGCGCAGACTTACCGTGGCACATTTGGGCGAAGCCGCCCTGAATCCCCCGCTGCACGTGCGACGCCGAGACGACGCCGATCCAATAGCGCGGTCTCGCATGTTCCGAACCGGCACCCGCTTCGCCCGTGAATGCGTCAGGCATTCGTACCGCCTCATGCATACGTTTTCCTCCAAGCGTCGTCCAGCCGCTTCTTCTGCAGCAGATGGTGACGATAATGCATCTCGATCAGTTGGAACCACTCCAGCGCGTTCAAGCCGCCGAGTCGCGGATGAACGACCGCATTTCGCACGAGCCCGGATGTCGTATCTTGTTTCGGATCAAACGCCGCCGCGACCTTCGGTTCGATCTCGGTCATCCGACTAACCGTATCGCGCAGCCCGTCCATGATTTGTTCCTTGCTTTCCGGTTGCGGCGGCGTGTATTGAGGCGATGGGGGGACCTGAATGCGCTCCGGCGGAAAGCTTCCCGCTCCGAACAACGCCTCCCCCTGCTCCGTCTTTCCCGTTAAAGAATCCGTCGGATTGTCATTCGGCGCGAGGCACTGCGCTACGTTCCGCAAATGCATAAACTGCGCAGAACGGATCAAATGCATATGCATCTGACCAAGCGACCATTCATCTGCCGCTGGTTTCCATAGCAGCTGCTCCAAGCTGAAGCCCTCTAATTCCTGAATATAGCCATTCACGGTGTCCTCGAACTTACGCAGCGTTTCCTTCGTATTCATGGCCGAAACCACTCCTTTAACTGAGTTGGCTCCAGCATACGACAACGCTCCTGACACAAGTCTGTCAGTACCTTTTTCGCATGTTTTCGGTTTTCTCGCGCATGCGATCGCGCAGCGATTCGTTTCCAAGAATCACATGGTCAGCCCGTCCGCATTCATGAGGGCTAAAACGATGATGAACAGAAGGAACACAACAGGTTGCATCGTTTTGCCAAACGCATCTTTGACCCTTAAGTGCGCGAGAAGTGCCCCTGTCATCGTAATTCCAAGCCAAATTGCGCCCCAAGCGATCGCATCCGCATCCCAATAGCCCCTTACAAGCACTACGGCGCCGACCAACTGAACGATTCCCGTGATCACGCGAAACCATTGGGGAATCCTTAGATCGTTGAATATATCGACCCAGTACTTGACCCCGGCAATCTTAGCTGAACCCGAAAAGACATAGTACAAAATCAACAAGCTCTGAAGCGCGATCGAGAATACGATCATTTGGATTTCCTCCCCTTATCGGTTGCTGAACAAATGGTAAGTTATAACTTTCTAGTTGTCAAGTTATAATTTAACTGTTGGAAAGTTATAACTTGACGCCTTTTCAGCAATCAACTACGATGACTTTATTAGAGTGGGTATGGAGGTTCAACCGTATGGGAGAAGTGCGGAATGCGGAACGCACGAGAAACAATATTCTCGAAGCTGCGCAAAAAGAGTTTTTCGACAGAGGGTTCAAGGGGGCGCGGATCGAGTCGATCGCAGAAGCCGCGGGGGTAAAGAAACAGTTGATTTACCATTATTTCAAAGGAAAAGCAGAATTGCTTGAAGCCGTTCTGGCTAACTCTGCAACGAACGAACCCGAGTGGGCTTCGCAAATTCCCGATCATCCGGTTAAAATTGCCGAGCATCGATACAGGGTCAACAGCCAGGCGAGAGCGGACTTTATCAGGTTTGCCGCTTGGGAGGCGCTTGAATCTTGGGCAGAGCCAACGTCTTGGAATAAAGGAGGGGAACTTGCTCTTCAATCCTATGCGGAGTACTGGAAAGCTCAAAAGGAAAACGGGCTTGTCCCGCCGGAGATCGAGCCTGAGCTTTTGACGCTGGCATTAACCGCTTTGACTGTTTATCCTATTATTTTCAGCAATATTACCAAGTTGATTACCGGATTCGATTCGACCGATCAGGATTTTCAAGCCAGGTGGTCAACCTTTCTAACCCAACTAAGCGAACGCCTCTTAAACCAGCAGCAAGACCATAAGAGTTAATATTGAATTTACCCGAATCCAGACCGTACCAAGGCGGTCCGGACTCGGGCGGTTTTCATTTTACGGAAAAACGTGCCGATCGCGCCGGAGCGCCCAGGATATCCGACAACGTCGGTGCCAAGCCGTCCGCCATACGAAGGAAGCCAAGATCGGTCGGATGAATGCCGTCAACCGTGCATTCGTCGAAGCGGTCGCCGAGCAGCTCGCCGCCATCCTGAAAATATATATGGGCATCTCCTTCTCGCTTTAGCCGCTCGACCGTTTCCATCCCAAACGCCCGGGTATCAAGACGACTTTGCACAGCGGCATCGTCGAAGGTCTCCCGAGCGTAGCGAATCTTGGACAAGACCAGAATAGGCACGTCGGGATGAGCCTCGCGATACAGGCCGATAAAGGTCGGCAATGTCTCCCGGTAGCCCTCCGGCGAGACGTTGGCAACATAGTCGAGCACGAGCAATCCGGGATTGTCGATCTCGGCCAGCATACGGGCCAGCTCCGGCTCGCCCTTGCCGTTTCCCGAGAACCCTTCATTAACGAACTCATACGGTAATCTGCGGCTCAGCACGTTCGTATACGCCATGCCAGGGCGGGAAGCGCAGCCGCCTTGCGTGATCGACGTACCGTATACGATGATTTTGCGGCTATCGCCATACGACGCCGGCGGCTCGACCGCGGCCTCCGGAGCGACGCCGATCCATATCTCCCGCACGCCCTGATAGAGCGGGAGATTGATCGTCACCTCGCGAGGCGTCGCCGCAAGCTGCTCGAACAGCGGATGGCAAATCTGCGTCGCCGCGGTACTCATGCGCGTCGTTCCGGCATAGACTTGCGCCCCGAAACCGCCGATATAGCAGTCGAAGCCGCATTGTCCGCTGGCAGGCATGTGGTCCATATCCGCCGGACCCGACAACACCGCCTTGACGACGACGGTCGGGGAATCGGTGCGGAAGCGAATCTGCCCGCCAGCCGGGCAGTCGGCAAGCATATCGACCGCCGGCGGCAGCTTATGCGCCGAAGCTGCGGGCAGGCGGCGGTACAACCTTTCTTTCTTCAGCCACGGAAGGCCCGCGATCACAAACGGTTCGGCGAGCGGCGACAGCCATCGCAATTCGTCCCCGCTACGTTCCGCAATGACCATATTTTCATCCAGCTCCTGCGGTTTAACGCCGCTGCGATCCGCCATTCCACCACTTCCTTTTCCTATTTTCATAGTACGCATTACCTTCTCCTCTAGCTGCCGGAAGGAGTATACTACATATTAATGGAAATAGTAAACTCGGTAGAGCAGGACGGCTGCCTCCGCTCGGGTCGCCTTTTCGATCGGATGGATCATGCCGTTCGAGCCTTCCGCCAATCCGGCGGCAGCAAGGTTTGCAATGCTGTTCCGAAAATAGCTGCCGACGCTGTCCGCATCCTTAAATCGGCTCCAATCGCCGTTTGCGTCGGAGTTCAGCTTGCCGATCGTCGCCAAGGCCCGCTCCGTCATCGCCAGCATTTCCTGCCTCGACAAAATTCCCCTCGGGTTGAAGCGGTTGTTCCCCGTTCCTTCCGCAATGCCCAAAGCTTTGCAAATGCCTACCGCTTGACTATAGAAGTCCGATGTCAGCACGTCTTCGAATCGAGCCGTCGATTCCGCATGAAGTCCCAGCGTGTTTACGAGCATGACGGCATATTCCGCGCGGGTTATCGCTTTTTCCGGGGCGAACTTGTCCGTCGCAACGCCTTGGAACACGCCTTTCGACGCGAGAACTTCAATGCCGGTTCTGGCCCACGGATAGCTTCCGAGATCGCCGAACTTTTTGACGACGAAGGCCGTTGCGTATTTCGAAAAGTGGGTCGTTGTAAAAGCAACCGTGTCGGATCCAATGTCATATCGTCCGCTTGGAATCGGGATAATATTGTCTTCTCCGTCCAGATAGACGATGACGATATTCTCCGGCGACTTAAGTTCTTCTTCCGTCGGCGTGTACGGGAGCGACACGGTCAACGCGGCGCTCGGATTGCTCCAATCCAGCTTCTCTCCGTCGGCCCACAAGCTGAACTCGATAACGTCCCGATTGCCGATCAGCTCCCGCGCTTCTCGACTTAGCGCGGATTTATCCGCCGCTTCGATCCGGATGGAAACCTTGCCAGACTCGCCGAATCCGAGCTGCCCGAGCATGTTCCCGGGGATGCCGATTGCCCCGAGCCCCGTATTCACCTTCACAATGCGGTTGGCGTCTCCATGGGACAAAGAGGCGGCGTCAAATTCAAGCGAATAGGCGCTGACGCCTTCCACGCTCGGAAGATCCACCGTTACCGTCTTGCCGCCGCTGTCATCGGCTTGTTCGGCGGCAAACGCCTTATCCAGCAAAGCGGCCGTAAGATTCGCCGCCAGGCTGCCGGAGGCCCGGTCCAGCGTTAACGCAACCTTCACATGACCCGCGCTAGCTTCGGTCGGCACTGCTGCGATCAACCCGTTAGCTCCTGGCGATGCGGCCGGCCCGGGCGTCGGACTCGGCTCCGATGTCGGTGTCGGTGTCGGGCTCGGGCTCGGGCTCGGACTCGGGCTCGGGCTCGGACTCGGGCTCGGACTCGGGCTCGGGCTCGGGCTCGGTTCCGGTGTCGGACTCGATTCCGATGTCGGTGTCGGGCTTGGCTCCGGTGTCGGGCTTGGCTCCGGTGTCGGCGTAGGCTCCGGCACCTCGTTCGGCTCGGCTCTGACGTAATCGACGTAGAAAAATCCTGCCCAAGGACCTGCGTAATACTGAAGATCCTTGCCCCGGTAAGAAATCTCGATGCTTTTCACGCTGTCGCGGCCCGCAAACCCGGATAAATCCACGGATACGTGCGTCCAATCGCTGGAGAGGACGGTTTCCTGCTCAAATTCAAAGGATGTTTCGTCGGCGGCTACAACCCGGATCTTGGTCAGATAACGGGACGAAGTTCCTCCCCAGCCGTACAAATCATATTTGATTACGCTGTATTCGCTGAAGTCCACGGGCTGCGAGAACGTTTTGACGACTTTGCTTTCATTGGTTGCGGGCTCGGGCACTTTGGCGCTTTCCAGCATGTTGAGCCCATGGTTTGCCGCGGCCGGGAACAAATGATGGATGGAGTCGCTTTGCACGGATTGCACGAGAGCGGTATGGTCGCCCGCTACCCAGCCGTCCGTTCGGCCGTCCTCGAAATCCCCCAGCACCCGCATACCGTCGTCGTCAACGACGTAATCCGGCAGGTTTACCTCCGTTAGCTCGTAGGTGTACACCTTGCCGTCCACCGTCAATTCCAGCTTCCCGCTCTCGTAGTTCTCGATCGTCATGCCCGTAATCGTCGTCTCAATGTCGGCTTGCTGGCCGAAGGCGAGGGACACCGGGCTGCCGGTCTTATCCAGCGTGACGCCGTTTAAGCCGGCGACCCCGACGACGCCCGCATACGTCCGATTACCCTTATTCCGAATATGGATCGTCAGCGTATCGCCGACCTCAAGCGCTTCTTCGCGATCCAAGGAGACTACCAGATTCGTCAGATCGGCGTCGGCCGCGGCGGACACTTCGTCGACCAGCAGCGCGCCGGTCGCCCAGTCAACTGCGTCGGCAGGCCGCGCCCAGATCTTGATCCGATCGACGCTCCCCGCACCGTCCCAGTCGCCCAGGTCCAACCCAACCTCGTTCCAGGTCTCCGCCGTCGCCAAGACAGAACCTTCAATCACCTTATCGCCGCTATAAGCGCGAATCATGAATTCCGCCTGCTTGCCCGCGCCGATGCCGACGGCTTTGACGAAGGCCTTGACGACCGGAGTGGCCGTCAAATCCAGCGGCGTATCCCACTGCCCGGTGATTCCCTTGAAATCCTTGAGCTGCGAGGCGACAACCGTAGCTCTCAAGCTCCCCGCCCCCGCCACCTTGTCCGCCGTGTCCAGAACCAAGCCCGTCACGTTATCGTTGTCCTGCCAGCCATCCCAATCGCTGTCCAGCCCGTCGATAGACACTGCGCCGACCGTGCCCGAGACGATGCCCGCCGAGGCCTCGGTCCTGGCCGGTCGGTTTTCCAGCATTTGCGGATCGAACCCCGGAATAATATCGCTCCACTCGTCCACGCCAATCACGCTTTTGGCGAACTCGGTCGCGGCAAGCGAGTCAACCGTATCGATTTTTCTGAACACGTCGTAAATGAGCTTTTCCGTACCCGGCGAGTTGAGGTGACCCGGCAGGTTCGTCCACATCCCCAGGTTCAGTCCGCCTTCTGCGGCATGATCGATATGGCGGGACAGGATAAATGCGTCGATACCCGGCAGCGACTTAACCTTGTAATAAGCGTAAGCGAAGCCCGCAGCCTGCACCTTCTGGTCCTCCAGGCTGTTCGTTCCCCCGTGGAAGCCCTGTTCCGACAAGATCACGCGGCGCTGGGAGCCGTTATACATCAACTGCGGCTGCTGCAAATACTCCGTCAGCACCTGCAGATTTCGAAACGTGATCCGGTAAGTGTCGAAGCTGTCGGTCGCCGAAGCATCCGCCCAGGTGCGCGGGTTGAACAGATCCTCCGGATAAGGGTGATAAGCGATGTTCCAGCCGAAGTCTCCGCCTTCCTTGGTCATTTGGCCCAGCGTATCCACAAGCGCCTTGTTGCTGTAGGTCCACGTCGAATCCGGCGCATGCCCGTCGTTCCAGAAATGGTCCAGAGAAACGTATACCCTGGCATTGGCCGACTTGCTTTTCACGATATTGTAGGTTAGCCGCAGCGTGCGCTCATATTGCTGAACGTAATCCTCCATCAAACGAGGGCCCATATTGTTCCACGTCTGGTTGTTCCCCACCTCGTTGCCGACGATGAAGCCCATGACTCTGCCGTAGGCTTTGTCCTCTCGGGAATATCGTTCCGCGAGAAAGCTCGTAATCGCCTTGTAGTAGTTCACCCCGGTTTCGTCCGTCAGGTTGGGGGCGAACACCGTTCCGTCCGGCGTGCTGTCCGGGTGGATCATATCGCTGTTGGGCGAATCCGGGTCGTCCATTCCGGTCCGCATCATGAGCAGAATCGCCGTCACGGCCATTCCGTTTGCCGTCATGGATTTGATGTTGGAGTCAAGACGGTCCATGGTCGCCTTGCGAAAATAGTAAGTCCGGCCCTCATACTCGTATGGGATTGAATCCGCGCCATGATCGCTCAAGGTCAGCATTTGATTGTACGTCATGTTGATCGCGGCATGCTGCGCCCCCAGGCGTTCGGCATCCGTCAGCATCTGCACGTCCTGCCCTTTGATGCTTGAAGTCGCCGTATACGGATACGTATGCTCCGCCATCATCTCCGGATTCGTAATGGATTGCGGCGTATCGGCCAACGTGTATTCGCCGCCTTCGTTCAGCACGACCGCGAATTTGGAAAATATTCTGGAGATCCCGTTCTCGACCGCCGCGAACCCAAGGTTAAAAGAAGCGGCCGCGGCCTGCGTATCGAGGGCGTCCAACTGACTGTAGTCCGTCGTTTTCTCGTTGGCGTACACCGGCAGCTCGAAGACCTCGACCTCGGCGGACGGATGATCGGCGAGATATTCGGCCTTCACGCTTCCCGCAACGGAAACTGTCGTCTTATTGCCATCGATTGTAACGCTTTCAACGTTTCCTTGGTAATCGTAAGTATCCAGCGTCTGCAGCGCGAATGCGATTGAATCGATCTCCAGCTTCCGGCCGGCCTCGGCCGCGGTCACGGGGGAGATGCGAATGCGATCGATCGTGTCCTGCCACTCGGCGCCGGACATTTCGAAGCTGTATTCGGCATACGAAGCCGCATCCGCCAAGTCGAACTGCATCGACTTGGCCTCGTCCCAAGCCGGATCCTGATCGGTAATCCAGGAGATGCGCATTTTTTCGGCCTCCGTATTGTTTTTCATCCGCAGCTTGATGACATTTCGCTTGGTCGCGTCCAGCTCCAAGCGGGGAGTTTCGATATACGTGGCAGCCGGATTCGTGACCGTATATTGCAGCGCCTGCTGGTCCGCCGACATCGTCCCTCCTTCAACCGTAAACCCTTCCGTAACGCCTGTCACGTCAAAATCCAGATTGGCCGCCTGCGTAGCGCTTAAATAATCCAACTGCAGCCGGCCGTCCCAATAGGCGTAGCCCGGATCCCCCGGCGACACGCCTGCCAGATCGAAATTTTTCATGTAGGAAAATTCGATTCGGTCGATGCCGTTTTTGCCTGCCCAGTCGTGGATATCGAAATAGATGACATTCCATTTGAGCGCCATGGCGGAGACCGCCTCGAAGGTGTCTGTACCGCTTGTAAGCTTTATTCGTAAAAAGTAATCGTCCTGCTTCCATCCCCATATATTCGCCGCCAATGCAATGAAATTGGCATCCGAGAGATCGAGGGGATCGTCGAACGTCCGATAGATCGTCCGCCACTCATAAGCCTTTACTTGCTGCGGCACAACCTCCAGAACGCCTGCGCCTTCAAAGGGCAGCCCGGGCGTGTTCAGAATCGTCGTTGCAAAGTTGGCCTGATTGACATTGCTTCCGGCCTGCCACTGCGCGGCCTGATCCGCCGTGTTGAAATCGTTGATCACCTGCCGTGCATAGATGGCGCTGCCACTTGTCGAACGGACAGGCTCTAGCAGCGGGTCGTAAGCTCCGGCAAACGTCCGAATCGGCAGCAACAGCTGAACGACCATGGATAACGCGAGCAGACTCGACAACAAACCGCTTTTTTTCCTCATCTCATTCACACCTTTCGATTGGTTTATCCGTGCCCGCCAAGCTAATCAGTATGTTATCTCTCTACTATCCGCCCATCATTGTATGTATATTTCGATTAAAGTATATTATAATTAATGAATTTCGTAAATAATATACTTTACTATCAATTAAGCATACGATTATCTGACGCTGGAGATACGCATATAAAATGACGATTTGGACGAAGCGGATGAGGTCAACCTCTCTGAACGCGCAAAAGCGCCCGCCCCTCCCGGGGACCGGACGCTTTCAGCTTTGGAACGATTAAGCCAACTCCAAGAATCAGATAAAACCGCGCGATATGATTTCAGTTGGAACCGCCTTGGTATCCATGGCGGGACCACTCCCTTTAACCGAGTCGGCTCCAGCATACAACAACGGGTCCTGACACAAGTCTATCCGTACCTTTTTCGCATGTTTTCGATTTCCGCGCGCATGCGATCCCGCAGCGATTCCGGCTCCAGCACGCGCACCGCACCGCCCCAACCGAGCGTCCACTGAAGCAGCTCCTCGATCCGCCGCACGCGAAACGTCGCCAGCCAGCCGTCCTCCCCCGGCTCGAACGATTCCATATAGAAGTTGTCCGCTCCCTGAACCAGGTCGGCGACGGCCGGTTCGACCAGCATCCGCACGATCACGTTCCGGTCGTCCGCGGGCCGCCGATCCTGCAGATTAAAGCCGGGAAGGACTTCAAAAGATTGTTCGAGCAAGACGAGTTCATTCATGCGGGACAGCCGAAAGTGACGAACGTCTCGCCTCAGGCCGCAAAACGCGACAAGCATCCACGCCCCCTGGGAAAAAACGAGCCCGTAAGGATCGGCCGTACGCTCGCTGTGGCGATTGCCGTCCGTGTCCGGCAGATTCTTGGAATAGCGGAAACGAATCTTGCGCTTCTGCACGATCGCCCGGCGCAGCAGCTCGAACGTCTCCTTCTCCTCCCCGCGCGTTCTCCCCGCTCTATCGTTCAACAGCCGGATCGCCGAACGCAGCCGGGCCGTCTCCTCGCGTACGCTCTCCGGTAAAATGGCCTCGATCTTCTCCTGCGAGCTGCGGGCGCTCGAGCCGTACTCGGCGTCCAGCCTCAGCTCGACGAAGTCCGCCCCGACGAGCAGCGCCATCGCTTCCTGTGCCGTAAAGCTTACCGGGGGTAGGAAGTAGCCCTCCATCAAGGAGTACCCTACGCCCGGCGCGCCTGCCACGGGAACGCCCATCTCGCTGAGCGCCTGCATGTCGCGGTAGATCGTGCGGACGCTCGTCTCGAACCGGCCGGCCAAATCCTCGGCGCGCAGGACCCCTTTGCGCTGCAGCTCGATGACGATGGCCAACATGCGCTCGGTTTTATTCATAGATGTCCGCTTCCTTTCTCCTTGCGAGCAATCAATAACGATTTATCGGCGACGCTTTTGAATAGGCTGCTGTTTCAAGGAGCCGTGGAGGGATAAGTTACTATTATCAAACTTTTAATATCTCATTTTATCATATGGGTTTTTAGGAATGATAAATACCGGCTTCGTCGTTGAACGCTCCGAAGCCGGGCACGGTGAACTTGATCATGGGACCAGGTGAGAATATGCGAGATGCCGATTGGACAAGATTAGAGGTTGAGGGCATTGCCAAGATTGAAAAATTAGTTGCTGAGTATGTAATTACGCAGCTAGATGTACCTACGGGAAGATTTCGAGTAAGAATCTACGAATCCGCTAATCATTGGTTTATGGGAATAACGAATTTGCGAATTAAGAATACCATAGACGGTTACCCGGAAGCCGGAGTAGGTAATGGGCGATCGCCAACAGAGGCATTAGAAGACACCCTCCGTAACTTTATGCAGCTCTTGTTAGAAGACCGTGTAATAACGGATGACGATTTTGTTTTTGTGAACTATTGCGATTTTTAAAATGTATAGGATTCAGCACGTGCGCAATAACCCTGCATGGCTTCATCTGCCGGCCGTCGCGCAAGGGGCGCACGTGCTGAGTAGACTGACTTGCAATACCCGGGAGCCTTACCTTTAAAATTCTAATTCATGAATGACGCCGATCGGATTGCACAAGATCTCGCAGCCGTCCTCCCGGATGACAGCCCCCTTCTCCCAGCGGATGCCGAACGTATCGGTGGTGACGAAGGTGTCGATCTGGAAGGTCATGTTCGGCTGCAGCAAGTAATCGGACGACGTTTCCATCCAGGGGGCTTCAACCTCGATCATCCCCGTACCGTGGCACGGTCCGTACAGGTAGTTTTTCTCGTACCCGTGATCTTTGAAAAATTGATAAAATCCTTTCGCCACATCGCTGGCGCGCACGCCCGCCTTCAGCTGCGCCTGCGTCCATTCGTGCGCCTTCAAGCCGAATTCAATGACCTCGCGTCGCTCGGGCGCCAGCTTGCCGAGGCTGATCGGCATCCCGATGCTCGGGGAGTAGCCGTCTACCTTGGCGGATAGATTCAGCTGCACGATGTCGCCTTTGTTGATGACGCGGTGCGAAGAGCGGGAGATCGCGTGCCGGGTGGACTTTTCGCTGAAGATATACATCGGCAGGCCTTCGTACTCCGCGCCGTTCTCATAGATGACCCGCTGGGCGACACCGACCATTTGCGTCTCCGTCACGCCCGGGCGGATGCTTCGAATGACTTCTTGGGTCGCAAGCTCGGTAATCCGGAACCCTTCGCGCATGCAAGCCAGCTCATTTTCCGACTTGATGCTGCGCAGGGCGACCATGATGTGATCTGCGCTTGAAATTTCCGCTTCCGGAAAGTTACTTTTGAGCCCTTCCATCATGACGACGCTCGTATCCAACAGGCTGGCGACGCCGATCTTGAGCTTCGCGCCGGTCACGCGCAGCGATTTGAATACATCGGCGTACGTACTCGGTCTAAGCTCGGGGTAGCTGGGGTTCGCGGATTCGCGGTACTCCATCAGGGTGAAGATGTTGTCGATCTTCCCGAAGTCGGATGCGTAGATTGTGCTCTCCGGTCCGACGAGCAGCGCTGCGTCCCCCGCAGCCGTAATGGCCACCCCCGCCCGTTCGAACAGCGGCCAGAATCCGCTGAAGTACCGGGCATTCGCGTAGTCCGCTTCGTTCGAATTGACGATCATGATGTCCAGGCCGCTTTGCCCGACCATCTTGGACGCCCTTTGAATTCTTTCTTGGTACTCCCGGTCGGGGATACGCACCCTTGCGGTCATCTCGATCCCTCCTTATGTTTGGCGGCCCGCTGTCTTGCTCCACTGCAAGGCGAATTGATCCGCCCGGTGGAACGTCGCGCCTATGTCCTTCAGTCGGTCAATCAGCAGCGAGAACGCTTTCATCGCGGTGTCCCCGCAGCCAAGCGTGAGAAACCGGTCCGGCGTTACCGTCGCTTCGCCATAATGGTAGCTCTCCCGGACCGGGATGAATTCCCATGGGTGAAAATAAAAACAGAGAACGACGGGTAAATTCCGCTCCCGCAAAAAGGCCACGAAGCGCTCGATATGCCTCATCAGCGCATCGGCCCCTTTCGTCCGGAACAGCGGCCACTGGTCCCGATCCCGCTCCAGTCCCGGGTCGTTGCTGGTCATGGCCATATCGGCGAAGTTGGGAATCTCGACGATATTCATCTCGCCTTCCTGCGTCCAGTCCGACGCGCTTGGACGGTAAGGAACGAAGCGTTCCCGGTAGAAGTACATCGGGTAGGAGGCATCGGATACGTAATTTAATTCCTCAAGGGCGTTCAGCAAAGCGGTGGAGCCCCACAGACGGGGCGCGCGAAACGAAACCGGCTGCTCGCCGAGCACCTGCCGCACCCACTCCGTCGCTTTGGCGATCCGAAGCGGAACCTCTTCGGGGAGGAGCGGGACGACCCCCGGAATCGGGAACAGCGCATCCCCCACCGTCTCATGGAACAGCGAGTGGCAGCCGACCTCGTTACCGCTTCGCTTCACCAGCTCGACGCTTTCCGGATTTCGCCGTGCCGCATCGCCCGTATAATAGAACGTGCCCTTGATGCCTTTTTTGTCGAACAGCTCGACGAGCGGAGCCGTCGCGTTCTTGACGCCTTCATAATAAGGCGTGAAGCTGCCTACGTCCGTCTCCATATCGAACCCGAAAATGACTTGGATATTGTCGCTCATCCGATTCCATCTCTCCCTGCTCAGACGCTCATTAGACGCTTAATCCCATGGTCGTGTAATAGGCCATATTGGATTGCCGCGTGTCCAGCCTGCCGTACTGAACGACGACAGGTGCATCGCTAACCAATCTGACGGCGTACTGGGTTTCTGTCGGTACCACGAAGCCCCCCATATCTTCGGGGTTATCCAACCGGTAGCAGCGAACCCGCCGGGCTTCGACCATAGTGGAAGATAGCCTCACCGGCTCCCTGTCGGCAAAATAAAGCGTCAGCTCCAGACTTGCCGGGGCGTCGTTCATATTCAGCACAATAATCGATTCGTGTCCCTGGAGAAGCGAGTCGCCAGGCGGCGGCAGCTCGCAGTCGGGGTACACCCACTGCAACTTTCCATTGCGATCCTCCATGCCGTTCGCCTCCTTGTGCTTGTTCATTTAACCCGTGGCCCTTAACCCGGCTGTCCCGCCTCATGGCGTCGCGCCGCTCTCAGCCGGCCTCGCCGGGGAGGTAAGAGCCAATGACCGGCGATAGTCCGCGAATTCGCTGTCCAGCACCGTGCGGACCTGATGGATTTTCCAGCGTAGATGATCGGGATCCGTCATATAGGCCATGCTCGGCTCCCAGCCCAGTCTCGAATCCGCCTCGACGAGCGGGAGCGCCGCTTCGGCATTGGCGATCTCCCGCTCCGCCAGCTGCGCCAGCCGCTCGAGCCACTTCTCCGCCAACTGCGGATCGGGCTCCCGGAACAGCGCTTGCTTGGCTTTCCACCACTGCTTCACGTGAATCGTCGTCTGGACGCAAAGCGCGATGAACCGCCCCAACCCCAGCAGCCTTGCGACTTCCGCCTGCTTCCCTGGAGGGGTCGCCGCCAGCGCCTGCTCAAGCAAGCCATTGCCGGCATGCATCCGCTCCAGCATGCGTTCCAGACTTCTCAGCTCGACGTCCACGCGCGCGCTGCCGAGCGATTGTCTCGGTCCCTCCAACGGCTGATAGTTCGTGACAACGATCTCATTGCCGAACATGGCCTTCTGATCGGCGGGAACGTTTACCGGGTTGCAGAATACGAGCGGATAGGACGGACCGATGCGGAAGGGACCGTACTGGTCCTCGTTCGTCGGCACGTAATGCTGGATCGCCTCGCTCCAGCATGCCCAGGCCGCCATGGCCAGCGGGGCCCCTTCCGCGCCAAAGTCGCGCCTCGCCAGCTGAGCGAGCACGTCCTCGTAGGCGGGACTCGGATGCCAGTAAGCAGCTTTCGCAAGCTCGCTGATAAAGGACGGCCACCAGCCGTAGTGATGGGACTCCATCAGGCCGCTCAGCCCCCAATCGTGCCGGGCTTGCTGCAAAGCCCGATGCCGCTTGTTCCATTGCCCCGGGAACGGTTCGTACGGAATGACGCCGATATCCCACGTCAGCCCGCCTGTATTGCTCATGGCGTACAGCTTGATCCCGCGCTCCTTCGCCACGGCGGCCTCGCTGCGGAAATACGCGCCGGGGCCGATGGAGGACAGCGTATAGTCAACGCATACGTTCGTCACGTGCTCGCGGCGGATCTGCTCGAACATCTCGAACGTCACGAGCAGCGTGATGCCCTCGGGCAGCGCCCGGATGAGCCGGAGCCGATCCGCCTCCGGGGCATAGCCCCAGTTGTACGTCCAGAACACGATATCCGCCTCCGCGTTATGGGCGCGGATCGTCTTGGCGAGCAGCGTCAGCCATTGCGGGAAATCCGTGCACGGCCACCAGCCGGGGCTCGGCTTCGTGCGAGGCTGATCGGCCGGCCAATCGAGGCGCAGCTTGCCAGTCGTATTCGGGTCCTTGCTCGGGAATTCGCAGGATTCGCCCACGAGGATGACGCCCTTAAATCGCGGACAAGCCTGGAACACCCGGCCGTATGTTCGCTCATAATCGTCCGGCGCGTCCGGGTCGTCCGGGTGGAGCCGGCTGGCGAGATTGCTGTACATGTAGACGTCCAATCCGTATAAAGCGGCTCGATCTACCAGGTAGTTGAAATCCTGGTAGCCTTCCGGCGTCTCGTCGACGTCCTTCACGAACACCAGGATCGCGTCGATGCCCGCATGGGCCATCGCGTTCAGGTGGGCGTCGGGGAAGCGGTCGAGTCCCCAGCCGGAATGGGCCATTCGCGGCGAGAACAGCGGCTCGCGGCTGATATCTCCGTGCGGCCAGAGCGGCGCCTCGCGGAGATTCATCTGATCCTCGAGGTAGTAGCTGGCCTGCGCCGCGCCCCGTTCATCGTACCCGCAGAGCAGGATGCGGCGATCTCCGGCCATGATGCGATAGCTGCGGGGTCGCGCCAACGCCTCCCCATAGGATGGCGGGAGATCCGTCTTCGTCGCGAACACGATCGCCTGGTCCGCGTCGCGGGCTGCCTGCTCCAAGTCCGTTACCCGCGATAGCCGAACGGACACGTTCATGCTCGCGAACAAGTAGTCCTGCAAATCCTTTGCCGTATTCAGCAGCAGATCCCCTGCCTCCACGCCTACCACGATGCGCCATTCTTCCGTGATCTCCAGATCGTCCGGGGAGGCGTGCACCTCCGGGTTGCGGCGATCCGACCGGTGCACTTCCTCCAATCGCTTGCGGAATTCGTAGTTTCGCTCCATCTACACGCTCCTCCGGATGACTTCCCAGGGCCGATTCGTGGACGCATCTTCCATCTCCATGCAGAGGCGCATCGTTTCCGAAGCGTCCTCAAGCGTAATCGACGGCGGCAGGCCTGCCGCAACGCGGTACACAATATCCCGATTTTGCGCGAACGTATTATGAAAGTGAAAATGATCCTCTTCTTTATCCCAACTGTAACGCGCCGCTATGACCGCGGAAGGCGTATCGTGGTGCGGCTTTCCCGGATGGTGATAGACCCGCAGCTCCCGATGGAACAAATCGATCTCGATGGCTCCTTCCGTTCCCGTGATGATGTAGTTCAGCTTGTGCCCCAGTTTGTCCTGGTCGAACAGGTCCTCGCCGTCTTTGATCAGATCGTTGTTGTACCCCGGCGCCGCGGTCATCGTAAAAAACAATTGGCTTACGGTTCCGTTTTCGAACCGGTAGGACACATGCACATTATCTTTAATCTCGAAGTAAGGAATGACGTTCGGGGCGCTTGTCGCGATAAAATCGTTCACCCGCGAGCCGTTCCACCAGCGTACCAGGTCTATATAATGACAGAGCTTTTCCAGGCACATCCCCCCGGAGAATTCCTTGCGGACGCGCCAGGAATCCTTCGTGTAAGGCGGCATGCTGTACGTAAAATGCACGTTGACCAGCTTGCCGATCTCGCCTGAATCGATATAAGATTTGGCAAGCTGATACACTTTCGAATATCTCAATTCAAGTCCGACCTGTAAGAAACCGTTCGTTTCCCTTTGCGCCTTCAATAAATCGCCGATTTGCTCCGGGTTGACGCCGGAAGGCTTCTCTGTCATTACCGCTTTGCCGGCGCGCAAGGCTTGGATCGCCAGCGGCGCGTGCGTTGCATTCGGCGTGGCGATAAAGACCAATTTGATGCGTTCGTCCTTCAGAATGCCGTCCAAATCCGTCGTCACCGCAATGGGGAAATTCTCCCTTGTCTTTTCCAGAGAATCCTCGGAAATATCGTAACCCACGATGGATGCCAGATACGGGGAACCGGATATTTGCTCGATGATCGTTCGTCCCATAGCTCCGCACCCGATTACGGCCACTGCAATTTTGTTCATGTGCCATTCCTCCATACTCCGCTTACGGGTTCAAAAATCATCGCTTCCATACGTTCAGGATTGCGGTGGCGTCGGCTTCAAGCGCCGTTCGCGCCTGGGCGGTAATCTTATTCTGTTGTCCCTTATTGTTCAGATGCTTCAAAAAGTTTTCCAGATGCTTCATCGCTTGCTGGGGCTTTCCTTTCGACCGCATGCTTTCGGCTTGATCGAGCGAATTGTTCAGCTGGCTGGCCAGGGCGTGCGCAATAGCTCCCGAAGACTCGTTTTGCTCGATCAAATGCAGGATGCCAGCGATCGCCTCCGTCTCCGTCGTCACTTGAAACGAAAACCGGTACGTCTTCGATTTTTGACCGTCCGAGGCGGTGACCTTCACGCTCGTTACCTCTTGCAGCGTATTGGCCTTCGTCACTTCGACCGTCGCCTGCGGGTCGGCGGCTTCGACCGTTATCGCCGGAACCGAGACGGTGCCGTACGGCAATACGATGGTATAGTCCTCTCTATCGTAGGCAAACCCCGCAACCGTCTGATTTCCCATGCTAGCGCCGCTCAGGAACACGGAAGGCGCAGCAGGTATCGTAAGCTCAAACGCCTTGACGGCGCTGGACGCGCCCTTGGCCACGACGGCCGTCAGCGTTACGGTTTGATCGGCGCCTTCCGGTCTGGCGACGGCCCCCGACGCAAGATCTAGGAAGCCTGCCGGCGAAGCGCTC
Source organism: Cohnella sp. GCM10020058 (assembly GCF_042683485.1). Lineage (NCBI taxonomy): Bacteria > Bacillati > Bacillota > Bacilli > Caryophanales > Paenibacillaceae > Cohnella > Cohnella sp. GCM10020058. The sequence goes on along the minus strand of NZ_JBHUJV010000009.1, from coordinate 187,398 downwards.
CATGCGATCGTACTGCCGTGCGCTCCTGCATCCGGCAGATACACCGCTTGGGTAACGCTGCTCGGATCGGCATTTTCACCTCTGATGACATCCCAGGTAAGCGCCGACCGATCGTCGGCTACGCTGTCGGCGTCCGAGATCGTATAGGTCAAAAACTTGGCGTCGGCCCACACAGCCTGATCGGCGAGCAAGCTGCCGTTCGCGACCGTTTCCAGACGCAGCTCGTTAACGCCGTTGATCGGAACGCTGATCTTGACAGCGTTCTGATTCCGGTTTCCAACCGCGCCGCTCTCATAAAGCAGCTTCCCGTCGCCGTAAATGCGGAAAATCGGTCCCTGATCCGCATCAAGCTCTGCTTGCAAATACGCCTTGGGCTGGTTGTTCCAGGTAATGGCCGACGGACTCCAATTGTCGTTGCTTATGGCCGTAATCTGAACGCTAGGGCTGTTCTTGGACAATATAAACAGCTTCAGCTTCACCGATTGGATATCGCCCGCCGACAAGCCGGCAGCGTTCAGATCAAACTTCAGGTAGGCGATTTTCAGCGCACCCCTGCTGACGACAAGCTGGGATTTCAGCGCGCCGTCCGCGTTATAATTCGTGTCCGCGGAAGTGCCGCCGACGACTTGCGAGTTTTCGCTTGCTACGATCGTACGCGTGGTGTTATCGTTCAGCGTGATTTCAAGCACCGGCGCCTGGCCTTGCGCCGCCTGCGTTTTCGTGCGGAAATAGTTGTTCCCGTCCGCATTTCCGCTAAGCTTGAAGCTAAGCGTGCCGTCTCCGCCATACTGCACCGCGCCTGTCGTTACATCCGTTTCCGCGTAGGTCGAATTTGCTCCCAGAGACATGCTGTACGCGATTCCGCTCGGAAGCTCGGCGCCTTGATCGATGCCCGCATAAGCCTCGAACTGCTCGAACCCCTTGCCGGTCAAATCGTAATAAAGCTTGGAAGGCGCGACCGCGCCGACGCTCTTGGCAAAGGCTTGGGCCTGCCCGCCGGTCCGCACGGAATAGGCGTTGCCTTGCGCGTTCGCATCGTAATGGATGCCGTCCTGCTGACCTTCGGCTTTTGCCCACGACTTGACCGGATCATACGACAGCTCGCTTAAGAAGGCTTCAACTTCAGAGGTCAGCGGCAGCAGCACGAGGCTGTCATGCGCGCTATCAATCTGCATCGCAGCCGTCTCGACTTCCTCCTGGGTGGCGTCGGCAATATGCTGCGTCAGCAGCAGCTTCGCTTGGTCCACCGCCGCCTTCAAGCTTAAGATGGAGTTCGTCGTGTAGTGCAGCGCGCCGGAATTGGACAGGAAGTTGTCCGTAACGTCAATCAGCGCGTCCAAGCGGCTCGTATCGATGCCTTGATAGACAGAAACGTCGTCGATATAAGCCGGTACGCCGTCATCCAGCTGATAGGCATCCATATACACCCGCATATATTTGACAGGCACATTGTTAACGGAACCCGGCACATTGAAGAGCAATTCGGCGCGTTTCCATTCGCCGGCCGCATCCTTGAACATTTTGCGTCCCGTATACGCGAAGTTCGCCTTGAGCAAGTTCTTGTTTGCATCGTACAAATCGCAGATGACAACCATCGAGCCGCGCGTCTGCGTGCCCGGCGGCGAGTAATAGTACGCGCTGACGGTGGTCAGGCCTGCGGTTACCGGCACATATTGGGCGGGTCCTGCTTCGCCGATATTCTCCAGCTTGACGCTCATGCTTCCCGTGTGCGCGACGATGTTGTCGTAACGAATGGAATTGCCCGAGCCGCCCATAATGACATTCGGCTCCCAGACGTCTCCGGCTTGCAGCTCGCCCGGCTGTCCCGATTCGAAGGACGGATCCGCGATGACATATTTGTCCTTCCACGCTTTGAGCAGCAATCTGGCAAAATCGCGCTGCTGCGACGAGGCGGGAGCCTTGGCAAGCTGCAAAACCCGGTCAACGACGGGACCTCCGTTAGGCTCCGCGCTCTTCATGTAATCGTCGAGCGCGAAAAACAAGCTGGAATTCAACCCGTTCCATTGCATGGCCGGCAGATACCGCGGATCCCGTTCAAATAATGGCGGCTTCTTCGTCATTTCCTGATCGAGAATCTGGTTTCTTTTCACCGCCATCGTCAATGCCGATTCAAGCGTCCCGTTATCCGCCAGATAGCCGAGTGCCGTGCTCTCGTCGGCGATCGGGTCGTACGTTCTCGGATAACTGAGCACGGAAGCTTCGTAATACTCGAAGACGCGATCAAGCATCTGCGCGCGCTTCTTTTCTTCAGGCGTACTCGCCTTTTCCAGAACGGCTTCCATGAAACCCCTGCTTGTCTCCATATCCTCGCTCGTCGGCACATTTAAATAGGAGGCGTCGTAGAAGTGCAAATACGTACCGTTTTTAAAGGTTTCGAACCAGGTCGAACCCGGTATATCCTGGCTCCAGAAGGCTTCCCAGTAGTCGTAATATTGCCTTAAGTAGGGGGCCGCTTCAGCGCCTACCGCCCGCTCGCACCATAAATCGATCAGCTCATCGACATCCAGATCGGGATCCCATTGCAGCTTGGCCATGACCCAAGGCTTCGGCCCTTCTCCCCAGTTCGGGTTCAGCTCCGAGAAAAAGTATTTTACGCCTTGCGATTCTCCGAATTGGTAGTTATCGGCCATTTGATGCATGTATACGCGGGGGATGGCATACGTCAATCCGTAGTCGTAATCGTACCATCCGAGGGCGCTCGCTCTCGCGCTCCATGCGGCATTCAGGCTTTTCCCCGCCGTTTCCACCCCGGGATCGACCCAGGTCGTCCGATCCTTGGTCAAGAAGGGCACGACATGCGCATCCAGATCGAACGAGGGCGGATCGGCCACCCAGTCGTAGGCGATTAATCCGAATTTTTTATTCTGATATTTCGGATCCTGAACGACCTCGCCCACGACATCGTTCACCCATTGGTAATAAACGTCGGACAGATTAGGCAGGCCTACTGAATTCAGCGGGGCATTTGCGATGTATTCGTCGCTGTAGCCGCCGGAATCGTTTACGCCAAGCGCGAACCAGGTTTTGGTCGGATTCGCGTCGAAATAGGCTTTAATTTTATAAACCGCAATCGATACTGTAATAGGCTCGGTGAATCGGGGCTGCCAGACCGTGGTTTGTCCTGCACTCGGAATCTTTCTTTGACCGTTGATGATCGGATAAATTTCCGGATGCGTTGCGGCAAATTCCTGCGGCGGAAACAGACTGTATAAATTATGGCTGAACCATACGTTGGAGTCGTTTGCCGTATTTCGTTTATTCCGGTCGATCCATTCCTGATTTTCTGCGCCGCCGCTATAAAGCACCCCTTCCGTAAAAGCAGGCTCCTCGCGAACCGGCGTTAACGGAATGTCCACCGTACTTGTCTTCGGCACATATTCGCCGTCCTCGCCCGGCATGAGCCAGAGCACGCCCAGATAGCGTTCGAGAAAAGCGCTTGCGCCGAACCGCGTTCCCCAGGTCGTTGGCCCGATGATCGTAATGCCGTTGTCGTACGGCCGGATCAAGTAGCCGTCGTTCGTCATCCCGTTCAGATCCGATTGAATGTCGGGATCGCTCCCCGCCGAAGCGAAGCCGACATCGATTTTGACCATGTTTTGATAGGTTGCGGCCGCGCTGTCGACAGCCGTTTTGCTTTTCACTTCCAAATCCGCGTTCGTCGATTTTTTAATGTATTGCTTGAGCAGGTTCGCCGCATATTGGAGGTTGGCGTCGCTGCTGTCCGGCACGACGATGACGGCTTGCGCCTGGCCGTTCTCGACGATGGTCAAATGCGGTTCGGGGGTATCCGCTGCGGCCGTCTGCCGCACATGGGCTGCCGGCCATACGGATATCAGCAATGCCATGATTAAAATGCGCGAAACCGACTTATAAAGCTTGTTTTTGCCCACTCGTCAATCACTCCTTGAATGATTTGATGGCCGTGCGACAGTCTATACGCCCGTCTTGACCCAGTCGGCAGTGCTCGTACCCGTCGATTTGTACCAGGCTTTGTTTGTCGTATCCAGCAGTTCTTCGCCTATAAAAAGAGGGACCGTCGAACCGGCCGGGCTTCCCGCACGGCTCCGGTATCCGTTCTGTCCGAACGCGCGGAATTGGAACGGCTGGCTGGCTACGGCTGCTGCGGTTAAGGAGGCAGTATACGCGGAGTCTACCTTGACGGTCGTGCCCGAGATGGATAGCACGCGTTTGTAGCCGCTTGTGCCGGCCACGGTGATGAAGTCTCCCGGAATAAGCTCCGTTACGTTCGCGACGGCGGTAAGCGAATCCGACCCGGTAGCCGTCGTCGCCGTCACGCCGCCGATCGCGCGTCCCGTTCCTTCCGCAACGCAAACCCAGCCCGCATTGCCGCCCTCCACCGGATTTTGCACGGAAACCTTGTCTCCGGCCGCCCATGTTCCCGTCGTGGGCATTCCTTTTCCCTCGTCGTAGCAGTCCGCATTGTTCCTTACCGGTATCGGAATGACGTCGCCTGCAGAGAGGGTCAAGCCTTTGATTTGCACCCAATCCGGCTTGACCGTGCCATACGAGAAATCCAGCAGCTCGTTGATCGCCGTCTCCGTGCCGGTTATCTTGTAGAACCCCTCCACCGTCTGCCAGTCCCAGCAGTTGCCCGGCTCGAACGCAACGCTGCCGATCGCGATCGCGCCGGGATTGCTGAACAGCTTGACGTTAAATGTCGCGCTTGCGGACAAGTGCGGGCAGCGCAGCTGCAGGGCGACATAGACGTAGCGGTCTTTCATCTCCGCGATGTTCAGTCCGACATTCCTTAGCTCCGCCAGCCGCCAGACGCTGGCCGACTCGGCGCCTTTGCGGATCAGCAGCGTCGAGCCCAGGTACGGGTCATGCTGCGGATGATGCGCGCCGATGCCGGCGTAAGTGCTTTTCAAGACAAGCTTCTGGTTCGTATTGCTCATGAATCCCCCCGTATATTCGTAAAGCCTCTTCGCCGTGGGCGGGGTAGCCGGCGTCAGCATGCCGGTGCCGGATACCGCGTTGCCGGTCACATTGTAGAGAAAGCAGCTCTGGAGCGTCACCTTCGGGATGGCGCACAGCCAGTTGTACACATAGTTGCCGGAACGGAACTGGCATCGGTCGAAAATGACCTGCGTCTTGTCCGCGATGTCCGCGGCGGCCCGGATCGGAAGGTCCGTGTCGTAAATAAACGGGATCGCCTCCAGATGCACAAGCAGGCTGCCGCCGCTGCTTCTAGTGACGAGATTGTCCATCCATCTGGATTCGCAGATCCGTACCATTTGGGCGGCGTCGCCGACGTAATCGCTGCTGAAGATGCAGCCGACCGCGTTCGGCGCGTTGCTGCCCGCGCTTTCAAGCCATAGTCCGCGAATCTCGAACGAGCGGCACGGGCTATCGATATGCAGGTGCTTGGCCCCGGCGTACGTCGGAGCCAGATCGCTGCGGAACATGCCGCTGCCCTCCAATACGACGTCCGTCAGCAGCGACATATTGCAGCCGACCAAATGCAGCGCCGGTCCGATCCGGTCCATCCCGTAAAACCGGAAGTTGTCTATGCGCAAACCGCTCGTCGAGTGAGGATAGTAGCTGACGCCGGGGTACGGCGTGATTTTGATCGCGCCGCCGCCCTTGGACATAATCCGGGTAAAATGCATGTTGCCGGAGTAAACCATCTCGGAGAAGTCAAAGCAGTAGCCGGAGGCCACCACCTCAAGATCCTCGAAATGGTACCACAGCGACTTGTTCGCAAGCCCTGTACAACGGTAGGCGATGCCCGCCTGATTATTGGCTCCTGTCGCGGTAATGATCAGACTCCGGATAAACGCTCTGGCATCGGAAGGGGGATAGGCATTGACCGGCGTGATTACGATGGCCGCATCTCCCGCCGTCGTGCTGTTAAGCACGATCCTCGCCTCCGGATTGGCCCCGACGAGGCTGGTCTTGGAAGCGGACGACAGCAGCAGCGATTGCGTAATCCGGAAAACGCCCTTCAGCAGCACCGTTTGCCCGGTTCCCGCAGCGATGGCCGCCTGCAGCGGAGCCGTATCGTCGGCAGTACCGTCGCCCGCCGCTCCAAACCATTTTGCGTCCAATTCGTTTCCGTATATGCGCTTGAATCGTGCTCCGGATGCCGATACGACGACCGTCCCCGTGTTGTCCGTTGATGCGGTATCGCCGGGATCGTAGCGAAAATGCCCCTCCTTCCCCACATCCCGCACGTAATAGTTGCAGCTGACAGAAGGCGCGGCAAGCGCCCGAAGCTCCGCTATCGTGACTGAATCGCAGCAGGCCGTCTCTTCCCCGTTGTCCGGCATTGCGCTTCCACCTCTCCTAATGGCTTGTTGGAAAATCGGCCGGTCATCCGGCTGCGACGCATCAGCCTTTTACGCCGCCGAGCGTCGCTCCTTCCATAATCATGCGCTGGAACAATACGAAAACCACGATCGACGGAACCATGGCGATCAGGAGCCCGGCAAAAAGGGTGACCCAGTCGGTCGTATACTGCATCATCTGGTTCGCCAGATACATGTTGACCCCGATCGTGTACTTGGCGGGATCGCTCAAATAAATGAATGGTCCCAGAAAGTTGTTGTACAAGCCCAGAAACTTGAATATGCCGACAGTCACAAGCCCGGGCATCGACAACGGCAGGATGATGCTCCAAAAGGACCGGAACAACGAGGCGCCGTCCATATAGCCGCTTTCTTCCAACTCCTTGGGCAAGGACTGCATGAACCCGCCGAGCAGCATCAAATAGAACACGCTCTCTCCGAGACTATCGAGAACGATGAGCCCGGTCAGACTGTTCGTCAGATGCAAATCGCGCATCAGCACGTATTGCGGAATAAGGGAATTGATGCCGGGAAGGAACAGAGACAGCATGACAATCGCCCAGATCAGCTTGCGTCCCTTGAACGTCAACCGGGTTAGCGCATAAGCGTTGACTGCGGTCAGCAGGGTGCCGAGCACGAGACTGACGCCCACATAATAGAGCGTGTTCAGCATCGTCCGGCCGATGCCGAATTTCACCCAGGCTTTGCCGTAGTTGCTCCAATGCAGCGTTTCCGGCAGCCGCCAGGCGCTTTGAAAAAACGCCATGTTCGTCTTTAAGGACTCGTAGAACACCCATATCAACGGAAACAGAATGCCGAGCGACCATATAATCAGAATGGTCCACCATAGCAGATCGGCCAGCGAGCGGCGCTCTTTCACGTCATCCTATCCTTTCCGATAAAGTGTCGCCTCCCGGCAGCAAGATCAATATTCATAGGAGCGGTTCGGCAACGCTTTATCCATGATGACCTTCGCGCTTACCAGTATCGCGAACAGCAGCATGCCGACGGCGGAGGCATAGCCGTAATTGTGGAAGTCCGTTCCGAACGCCATATTGAACATGTACAGACCGATAACCTCCGTCGAGCCGGAAGGTCCTCCGTTCGTCAAAATGAGCACCTGCTCGAAGCCTTTGATCGTGCCCAGCATCAGAAACAAGGCGCAAACGCGGATGATCGGCATGATCAGCGGCAGCGTAATGCGGAACAGCCGCGTCATATGGCTGGCGCCGTCCAATTTGGCCGATTCGTATAAGGAAGGCGGAATGGACGTCATCGCGTTGATGATGATGACGACGTAAAATCCGACGCCTCCCCAAACGCTGGGAGGCACGATCGCCCAGATTGCGGTGCTCTTCTCTCCGAGCCAATAATAGTTGTCCATATGCACGCCGATCAGGCGAAGCAGCGCGTTCAAGATGCCGAAGCTGCCGTCGTATATAAAGGTCCACAGCAAAGCCACGATGACGGAGGAAAGCACGTTCGGAAAGAAGAACAGCACCTTGAAAATTCCACTCCCTTTGTAGCCCTTGTTCGTCAATATATAGGCGAGCACCAGCGAGATGGCGATCACGGACACAGGAACGGTGACGGCGAAAAAGAGATTGTGCTTCAGCGCGCGCCACACGTAGGGATCGTGCGCCAGCGCTTTGAAATTTTGCAGTCCCACGAATCGGGGCTCCGAAATGCCGTTCCAGTCCAGGAGCGAATACACGATCGCGAGCAGATTCGGGTATAGCGTAAAGAGTGCATACCCGCCCAATGCGGGCGTCAGCGCGACGATCAGAAAAATCCGCTTTTGCGCTTGCGCCGAAAGCGACCTGGCTTTGCGGCCTTCTATGCGGGAGGGTTCGACAGCGGATGGGTTCAACTGTTTTCATCCTTTCAGGGTTGGGGAAAGCAGATTTGGCTCCGCTTCCCCCGCCCCGGTCATTTTGCGTTTTTCTGCGCCTCGAGCGCCTGGGTGTGCAGCTTCTCCGCTTGCTCCAGCACCGGAACCGGGTCCTTTTTGCCCGACGTGATCTCCGTAATGGCCTCGGTCAACGTTTTTTCCGCTTGCGCCGCAGCCGGATCGGAAAGCGTTACGGTGCGGATTTGACTGGTCACGACGGTTTTGTTGGCGCTCATATATTGCAGGACCGCTTTCGGTGCACTCTGCAAGGATTCCATCAACGTCTTGTCTGCTACGAATTCTTGGCGCACCGGCGTAGCGCCGCCTTTTTCCGCGAGCGCCTTCTGGACGTCCAGCGTCCACAGCCACAACGAGAACTCTTTGGCCCACTTCTTGTTCAACTCGGGCTTGGCGGCCCAAATGTAGTTGCCGTTGCTTGTAGAGCTGGAGATCCACTTGGTGCTGTCCGGGTCGTTCCCCATCGGCACGGCCATGTATCCCCACTCGAGATCCGGCGGAACCGAATCCTTCATTTCGTTCTGAACCCAGTCGCCCGTGAGCACCATGGCCGCTTGGCCTTGCAGCATTTGCATTTGCGATTGCGTATGGCTTAATGCGGCCACGCCGTCCGGGAAGTATCCCTTCTTGCCGAGCTCGTAAATGCGCTTCCAAACTTCTACGGTTTCGGGAGCCAAATATTGCGGAAGCGCATAGGTCTCGTAGTTTTTCTTGAACGTATCGAGCGTTCCGTTCTGCTCGGCGAGCTCGAACATTTTGGCGAAGCCAAAGCCGTTGTCCAGATAACCCGGATATTGGCCCGGATACGTCATCGGAATGATCCCCTTGGCCTTGATGTCCGCGAGCAGTTGTACGAATTCGTCCCAGGTCTTCGGATTTTGATTCCAGCCGTACTTCTCGAACAGCTTTTTGTTGAAGAACAAACCGCCGTTGCTCACGACGTTAGGCAGATTGTACGATTTGTTGAAATAGCGGAGGGCCCCTTCATAGATGCCGGGAATCGCCAGTTCCTTGACCGTTTTGCCGTTGCCGTCGGCGACGACTCTGTCCCACAAGTCGTCCTGCGGTTCGAGCTTGCCGGCCTGCACGAGCGGGATCATCGCGTTTCTTCCGCCCGGCAGGGTCGTGTTGAACAGATCGAACATATTCTCGTCGTCGTTTGCAGCGATTTTCGTTTGAATGATCGTATTGATTTTGGGCGAATACATCACTTCGAAGCTGACGTTCGGATACTTCTTCTTAAATGAATCCATCGCCAGATCGATGTATTCTCTGCCCAGGCCGCCTTCGAAAAAGCCGTATTTCAGCACCACTTTTTCATTTTTCGGCAGTCCGTTCTCCGGATACGTATCCGAGGCTGAAGAAGCGGCCGCTGATGACGATGCGGGTGCCTGCGAAGATTGTTCCGCGCTGTTTCCTCCACCGCTGCATGCAGTGCCCGTTGCGGCCAGCAGCGTCGACATGACAGCTAACAGTGCCGGTCTCGTTCCGATTTTTAGTTTCACCGGTTTCATCCCCTTAACGTCCTTTTGATTTTTTACATTCGATTCGTTGCTCGATTCGCTGCTCGATTCGCTGCAACTGTCGAACCCGTTCCTAGGCGGCAATCAAATGCACCGCAAATGTACCATCCTGCCTCGCAGCCGGTAAATAGACCGTTTTTTCCGGCTCACCATAAATTACGCGGTCCGAAAAACCCGCATGGTTACAGGCATTTCGGCGTTCCCCCATGAAGGACGCAAGGATTCGCCGTTCCGTGGATAAACAAAAAAAGACCGGTCCCGCCCGGCGGAACCTGAGATTCGCCCGATGGAACAGATCTATACCGTTTTTGCCGGCTTGGCGGTTTTTACCTTCATTGACGGCGGTAATGCCCCGGCGTATTTCCGGTATGCCGCTTGAATACGCGATTAAACGTGTTGACATGCAAGTAGCCCACCTCGGCCGCGATATCCTGGATGGCGAGGTCCGACTCGCGAAGCAGCTCGATCGCCTTCTCCGATCTGACCTGCCCGACGAAGTCGACGAAGTTAATGCCGAGCTCCTCCTTGAAGATCCGGCTCAGGTGGCTTGCCCGAATGCCGAATTGATCGCATAACATGTTGAGGGACAAATCCGGATTGCAGAAATGATCGGAGATATACTGCCGTACCTCCATAATAATTCCGTAGCCCTGCCGGAGCTCCCTCTCTTTACGAAGAAGCTTAAAAATGCCGTGCAGCGTATCGGACAAGGTACGCTTTGCATCCTCCAACGTTTCCGTTTCGGCAATTGCCTTTCTCACTTCGGGGTACGCCTCGTTGTCCCAGAATTCGCGCAGCTCGCCGGGAAGCTCCTCCATTTCCTTGAATAAATTCGTGGACAGGTAGCTAAGCAGGTTAGCCAACTGCTCTCTGGACAACAGCCGCCCGTCGAGCAAAGCGTACAAGTCGCCTAGATGCGCGCTCCACTCCTCCTCCCCGGCGCGGTAGGAGCGGCATAATTCGCGGATATGCTTCAGACATCTGGAGATTTCAATTTCAGGGCCGGAACCGATGTCTTCGGGACGAATCACCCGGCCCGAGCCCAGCGAAGGCTTATAATCGAGTACGGTTCGGGTTAGCTTGTAGGAAACCGAAATATTCGCGATCTCTTGTACCTTCGAGCCTAAGGCGATCGTCGCCGTAAACGACAAATGCTCGCGAATCCAGTTGTTCATCTGCTCGGACAAATGGACCAGCTGCCCGTAATCGCCCCGCTCCCTCGATAAACCGAACAAAACACCCAGCCTTTCCTGGCCGATCCATTCCGCCCAGATGACCACGGATTCATTCGCCGCCATCTCGGACAGAACGGATTGAAGCACCTGCTTCATTAATATTTGGTCGCCCGAGCGATACATGTCCGAGAAAGAAGCGAAACGGTCGATCTCCAAAACCGATACGACAAAATCACGTCCGTTCGGATCGACGGCGAAGCGCCTCAGCTCTTCCTCCCATCGCTTCGTCCCGCTGCTGTCCTCCAGCATCTGCATAAACATATGGCGTTTTCGATAGGCGAGATTTTCTTTGTTTTCTTCCTGAAGAATATTGGAGCGGTCGACCAGATGTTCGATGGCGTTCTCGATCAATCCGAATTCGTCCTTCGGCTTGTCCGGCCATGCTGTATACTTGCGATCTCCGATGCCGTAAATCTTGCTGGCAATCTGACGGATCGGCTTGTAGTTGCGCCTGGAAGCGTTGATCAGCCATAGGACCGCGATCACGACGGTCGTAAGCCCCACTGCGAGCCACAAGTAAAACAACGAAGCGATCCATTCGACGATGCCCGACTTGTATATGCCGCTGCGGATCGTCCAGCCCGTATAATCGGACCGGACATGGGACCATTCGTTTCCCGCATCCTTTTCGGAAGCCGGCAGACCGGAGGCCAGCAGCTTGTCCTCATCGTCGACAAGCTGTATGTAGGTCAAATTCGAATCGGCCATGCGATGAATGAGCGCCCCTAACGCTTCCGTACTAATATTGACCATAATCATGCTGCGGTCGGATAAATTGGCGATTTTGACGAGCGAGACCACGTTTGCAGGCTCGACGCTTCCAGGCGTGATCTGCAGCTCCCTCGGCCCTTCCCATCGAAAGGGCGTTAAGCTGGCGATATGGAGGGCAATCCATTTTTTGTCCGCAAACTGATCGATCGTCGTGTTCTCCCAAGGGGTGAGCACCTTCTGGTCGCTTGAACGAAAAAGGACGATCGATTGAATGAGCGGATTATCCGCAATCGCTTCTTTAAGCGCGCCGGCCGCTTGGTAATCCGTATACAAACGGCCCCCTTCGTCGGCACGCCGAAAAAAACGCTCGATCCGCGGTTCCTTCAGCAAGGCCAGCATTTTTTGTTCGACGTCTTGCAGAGAGGAGTCGATCATCCGGGAAATGTCGTGCGACAGAACCTCGTTCGCTTTTTTGGCGGACTGCTTGGACATTTCGTTCAGCGTCATATAAGACATGGAGAGCAGCGTTAATGCGATCACGAATACAATAGGAAAGAAGGACCAGAAAATGCGGTTAACGCCGGTCTTTGGCATGGTGGCCTCTCCCGTCTGCGGCAAAATCTCATTTGTGCACTCGTCCTGAATATGGATACATTATATATATCACGATATAGATGGAATCAGGGAGTTTTCAGTGCGGCAGTAGAAAACGGATGATTTCGTTTGCCATGTCATAATCATAGAATATATAATTTTGTATAAATCGGATTAAACGATGGAGCTGGAGAATAGGTGACCCGGGTGAAGCGAACAATCATTGCAGCAGTTGTGTCGTTGGTACTCGTGAGCGGGCTTGCTTTATGGATACAGGATCCTTTCTCCGACCACTCGGAATCTCCCCAGCTATCGAAGCAAGATGAACCGTTGTCCTTGCATATTTTCGTCAGCAGCCCTCCTTCTTCCTCTTTGCCTGACCCATCGGTGGACTTTGTCCGACAGACGATCGAGTCCAAGTTCCATGTTCGGCTTGAAGTTTCAGCCGTGCCGGAGGGCGACTATGACACCCGATTAGCGGCGCTGCTCGCCTCGAACGCTCCGCCGGACATGTGGCTCGGCATCGGGGCGGATGGAGGCGCTTCTTACGCACTGGACAACGCCCTCGCGGAAATGACGTTATTCGTAACCCCGGAAACCATGCCGAACTATTTCAAATATTGGGTAAATGAGACTGAATTGCGCCGATACCAATTCCACAACAAGTTTGTGCGGGCGCCTCTGCCTTACGACAAGCAGGCATACAGGGCTTATTATATTCGCAAAGACTGGTTAGATCGTCTGGCCCTGCCCATTCCCGATAATTACGAAGCCTATGTTCAAACGCTTCGCGCATTCACCTTTAATGATCCGGACGGCGACGGCAAGGACGATACCTACGGCTTCACCGCCGCTGGCGACGGGAGAAGCTTGTCTACGGACTGGCCGGAATATATCAAGCATGGACTCATCTATCCCGCCTTTTATGACGGAAACAGACTCGTCGATATGCAGATGGACGAGCATGTAGGCCAGGTTGTGGACGATATCCTGAGCATCATCCACGAAGGCGTAGTGGAACCGGACTGGTTCCTGAACGATCGAGCCGATGCGCTTGAGAAAGCGGTTCGCGGCAAGGCCGGCGTCGTACTGGGGACAACGGCGGATTTTGCTTACGATGCGAATCCCAAGAGTCTTCAGGCCCGAAGCAAAGCGTTCGATCCGAACGCGAACTGGGTTCCCTTCAATCCGCTGGGCCAATCGCCGTTGCAGGCCGCCGTCTTGCCCGGCGCTCCGTTCGTATTCTCGAATAACGCTGCCGGCCTGAACCCGGACAAGCTGAAGCGGATCGCTCAAATCCTGGATTGGCTCAGCAGCGAAGAAGGCTTTTTGATGACCCACTACGGGATCGAAGGAAAACACTATACCCGCCAAGGCAACACGATTACGCGAATCCCGTCCGCCTACGAGAACGACATCGTCAAGAAGGGAAACTTTCTCGATATATGGGACTTCTTCACGCCGGATTCTCCTCAGACGTTCGGGTTGAAGGTGATGGATCCAAGAAAAACGGCAAGAGACGAAGCGATCGCGCAGACGCTTTCCGCGATTCCCGTATATGAAAGCGTAGGGACGCCATTGACGCCGCCGCTGGATATTAACGTCGAGACGATGCGCGACAAACAAGACGAGCTGCAGGTCAAGATGCTTTTCTCGGACAAGTCGGGCAAAAATTGGCCCGCATACCGTAAGGAGATCATGCAAAATTACAACGGCAACGCCATATTCAATCAATATAACTTAGAGATTCGTTCGGCTAGAAACGGTAAATAAATGGATCGACAGCGGCCGGCAAATCGTGCAGAATCTGCCGATCGACGAGCTGCCCGCGTATGTTCGAAATGCGGATTATTTGTTCTACTTCAACGGTTGTACTCGTGTCATCGGATGGCGTCTCCGTTTCTTCCGGCGCTTCTTCCTTCACGATCGTCGTCAGGGCGTCCATCTGCAGATCGGTCTCGCTGACCCAGATCATCCCCTGTCGGCCTATCGCCGCCACGCCGTTCTTTCGCTGCAATGCCTGCAAATATACATCCTTTTTCGCCGATTTCAATCCTTTCGAGAAGAAAGGATGCAATCGCGCAGTTATTTTCCTTCATCAGCCCGATTTCCGGCTGTGCTTTAGAATTTGCCTGCATATTTGCAGGCATTTCATCAACAGCCGCGAGCAATTGGAAAATACATGTACATATGCAGGCTTTACGCTCCCGCCACATATCCGGAAAGCGGCCGTTTCGCGGATCGCGCGCTTACCTGTACGCCAATCGCCGCCGGAATCAGCAATCAAAAAAAGGCGGCCAGGCGGCCGCCGTACGTCTTGCTTGCGCTTGCTTATTTGACTCAATACTCGCCTTTAACGACGAAGAACGAACCTCGAATGGTGCCAGCGAGCTTGGACTTCTGCCTCGCAAATTTAAACTTCTTCTCCTCCAGCTCCTTAGGGACTTCCATCCCTTCGGATAGCTTAAAGCCAACGGCCCGCTTCTTCGGATCATCCACCGTGTACAAGACATTTACGCCCAAGCCGTCCTCATAAAAGACAAAGGCCCAATCGATATTTTCGACTTGAAAACGCGATGTTTCCAGCGGTCGGGCCGCAAACGCAATACCACGCTCTTCTTTCAAAACGCGTTCCACATAATCCAGCGTCTCCCGGCTGTCGCCGGCAGGTACGACCGTAAATTCATGCTTGTATTTGTTCATGAAATAACGGGCTTCGTTCGCGCGCAAACCGGCTAGCGCTTCTGCAACCGGCGAAGATTCCAGACCGGCCGTAGACACGTTTTTATAATCAACGATAGCGGACATCCCTTATCCCTCCTGCCAATCTCGCTTACTTCTCGACAACCGGAACCCACATTTCGCCGTATACGAAACCGTCCCGCTGTCCCATCTCAACCGTCGCATTAGGCCCGCCGACATAGGCGTAATTATCGGCTGCCGGCAGGGCTTGACCGAAGGCAATGCCGGTCAGCATGCTGCTGAGCTCATCGGCCGACTTCCCTTCGCCTTTCACAACGAGGTATTGTCCCTTCGGAAACTGGATCACTCTGTGCTCTTCCGGTATCGACGAATCCGTCATGACGCCGGCGTAGTACATCATCTTGTGATTGACCGCTTCGTTGACGGCAAAGATGTAGTCGTTCGCGGCGACCGCTTTGAGCGTGTCGAGCCTTCCGTCCTGCTCCACGGACCGCCAGAAGTTTTCTTTCTCCTTATTCATGCCGGCATAATCCGTGTAATCGCTCTTCAGTTCCGTTCCGATGTGTCAAAATCTGTTCCTGTTTCGCGTTCCGACCTTTAAAGTTTGCGGCTTTGCGGACGCAGCGCCCAGGAGGCGATGGCAAGCGCGGTGACCAGATCGACATTGCCGCCATAGCGCATCAATTGCCCCATCCCGCTTAATGCGATAGAAAATGCGAGAATGACGGTGACGATCCAATAAGCGGCCGTCCTTCCGATTGGGCGGGATCCCGCCTTTGCGAGCTTCTCATTACCGGCCATCGTACTCATTTCCATTCCTGTTGCCATCGTTCAAGCTCCTTTTTCATTTTGTCATTTGTTTTTTCTCTTGATGAGCTTATAGTAACGATTAATCATGTCAAAATCTGATACTGTTTCAACATCTCCCGTTCGACCGCAATCCGGGACGTCAGGGAAATTGAAGCGATGGGAATGCCGCTAGTCGCCGAAGTCGGGAGAGACGGGGGCTATTTTGTGATGAACAACTCCGTCTTGCCCACTTCGCCGATCGGCAGCCAGCCTTCTCCGGATGCGTAGTCGCTCAAATCAATATCCTCGGTCAGCTTGTAATATAGACCCGCTGCCAAATGGTTGCGAACCGCATCCAACTGAGCGGCGGTTGCAATCTGATAAGGGAGTATCTGCGTATAATATCGTTACCCTTCTACCGCGGTGCTCTCTACAACAATTTCAGTACTTTTCCCTGCTTCAGCGCCTGCACTCTGTTATTCGCTTCCAATTTTCTGTATAGATTTTTTAGATGGCTCTTTACCGTTTCGGCTGTGATCCGAAGCTGTTCGGCAATCTCCTTATTCGATAGCCCCGTGTCTATCATCCGTAAGACCGTCAATTCCTGATTGGTCAACAGAGAGCTCGGCACCTCTTGCTTGTTCGTATGCTCCGTCAACCTGCGAAGCAAATCTCCGACATAGTTCAAGGAGACGGCAGAAGATTCCCGGTTAGCGTGCCGCCGTCTCTGCCGGACATATTCATGCAGCAGCTCGGCCATCGCGCTTCCCTCATCCAAGAAACTGCGTAAGAATTTATCCGGTTCCGCCAATTGGAGGGCGCATTCCAGTTTTACCGCCGCATTTGCCGCATCGCCCTTTCGATAGAGCACTATACTTTGCAGGACGGTCACTTTGACCTTATCCCAGAGCCGGTCTTGCTCATCGGCAAGGCGATATAATTGGTCGAGCAGTAGTAAAGCCTCGTTAAACCTTCCGCACGCCATAAGCGCCCTGGCCACGTGCTGATATTCCCTGATCGAGCCGGGCAGGACCGTATCGGTATGTTGCATTCCGCATGTTCGCAGCCAGCTCCCATCGAAGGAACCGTTGATCAGCGACAAGTAGGCCTGCTCCGCCTCTATTTTTCTCATAAAAAGATTTTTATCCTCGGAGTGAATCTTGGACTTCGCCTGCTCCAGCAATTCGAACGCTTTAGCCGAATTTCCGTTGGCCTGACCGATCTGCGCGGCAACGATATAAGCGATTACCGTAATAAGGGCATAGGGCTGCATGCAATTAGACCGCAGCACCCTCTCCGTATAAATCTCCGCCTCCTCCAAGCGGTTCCATTCATAGAGAAGCCAACTGTATGAGTTGTATAAATAACCGATAAACGGGTAGTTCTCACGGCCCTCCCATACTCCGATCCATGGATGCAGGAATTGCTCTGCTTCATGCAGATTGCCGAAAAAGGTCAAAAACGTATCGAAGGTGAACGAATACGAGTTCGCCTCCATTAACTGGAAATGAGCGCCTTTCGGCATCTTCCGATCGAACAGCTCAAAATATTCGTTGGCCCGTTGAAAGTCCTTCCGATAAAAGGAAACCCCCGCCGAAAAATACAATATCGTTCCTACGTAAGGTTCCCACGCCGGCTCCGACAGCTTGTCCTCCATGAGACGGATGCGTGAATCCGCCGCCTCGAACTCTCCCGCTTCCACGAGCACTTTGATATAAAGAAACTGAATGCCCGGCTTCCCCTCGAAGCAGGATTCTGGCAACGTACGCAGCGCCCGCGAATCCCAGGCGCGCGTATCCGCGCTCCAGGGCAATTGATCGAACCCACTCTTGACATGAAAATCCCGCAAGTGCTTCTCGATGAAGGCGCTTGTTACGACAGGATCCTCATTCATCAGCAATTGCTCGACCGCTTCTTTCATAAATCCGTGCTCTTCCAGCCAATGAGCTGCCTGGACACGGAAAGGCTTCGACGCTGCCGCATACTTCTGCCGAAAGAGTCGCTGAAGAAACTCGGAAAACAAATGATGATAGCGATACCATTGCCGACGCTCATCCAAAGGAACGATGAACAAATTGCGATGCTCCAATGTTTCCAGCAGCGCCTGACAGTCATTCTGTCCGGTAACAGCCTCGCACAACGGGCTGCTCATCCTGTTCAAGATTGAAGTTTGGATGAGGAAAGACTGCATCTTTTCGGACTGAAGACTGAAAACCTCCTGAAACAAATAGTCGGATATGCCGCGGTTTTCCCCGCTAAAAGCGCGAATAAACGCGGAGTTGCTGCTGCTTTCTTGCAGCGAAATAGCCGCCAGATGCAGTCCGCTGATCCATCCTTCCGTTCGGCTGACCAGACTCGCTATTTCTTCTTCCGAGAGCGATATTCTCATGCAGTCCTTAAAGTAGCGCGTCCCTTCCTCGACTTGAAACCGCAAATCTTGAATCGTGATTTTCACCATCTGGCCGGTCGTTTGCAGCCGTGCTGCCGGGAAAGGCATTTCTGCGCGACTTGTGATATAGAGGTGGATATGAGCGGGCAGATATGCGAGAAAATAAGCCACCGATGCGTGAATGGCAGCAAGATCGATGGTGTGATAGTCGTCAAAAACAATGACCAATTCCTCTTGGTACGAGTGAAGCTCCTGGATCATGGCCGCAACAAAAGGCTGAAAGGCGCCCGATCGAAGGGAAGAGAGATGCGGGCTCACCGCTTCGGCAAAACGAGGATGCTTACTGCCGACAGCAGCGATCGCGCAGCTCCAAAACTGGATCGGATCATTATCCTGCGGATCGAGGGAGACCCATACGGCAGATATGCCGGACTGCTGCAGCCACTGACTCAAGGCTGTGGTCTTGCCATATCCGCCGGGAGCCGTTATGGCTGTCAGCTTGCTTTTTAACCCTTTATTTAAAATCTCCGTGATCCCCGCTCGCTCGATCAGTCCATCGCGTCTCGTTGGCGGAATATGAAGTTTGGTACGCAGGACCATGGTTCGGCACCTCTAATCTAGCTGTATTCACCCTTTCTTTATTATATCGGATTCGGTGGAGATCGAAGACAGATTTACTCCACTGTGTATGAAGTAATGTCGTCAAAATTCCGCAAAAGGCGCTGCTCCAGCTCTTTTTCGTTTTCTTTTAATTGCTGCATGATCGGAATGCTCATATCTGTATTTGGGTTGTATTTAAGACCCCAGTGCATAATGGCAAATAGGACCGGAAACAGATCCAGTGCCTTTTGAGTTGGCCGGTACATCGTTTGTGCCCGGTTGGAATCGCCTGTTATTTTAACTAGCAAGCCTGCATCGACGAGCGATTGGAGTCGTGCGCTTAAAATATTGGTTGAGATGCGCTCGCGTGAAGCGAGAAACTCGCGGTAAT
Source organism: Cohnella sp. GCM10020058 (assembly GCF_042683485.1). Lineage (NCBI taxonomy): Bacteria > Bacillati > Bacillota > Bacilli > Caryophanales > Paenibacillaceae > Cohnella > Cohnella sp. GCM10020058. The sequence continues at coordinate 168,225 of NZ_JBHUJV010000009.1, read as the reverse complement.
GCCGCTTGTTATGGATCAGGACGTCACGAAGGATAATTAAGCTCCATGGATCGCCCCATATGTCGAGCGAATATACGATTGGACAAACGGTGGATTCTCGCTTTTTCATAAGCATGATTATAGTCCCGGCGCTTGCATTTCGCAAGTATTCAAGAGGGAGGATCATAATTGTACTTGCATTTTGCAATTACGAGTTTTATACTCGATTTGCCCATCAACAAATCGAGAGGAGTTTGACCAGCATGAATCAGAATTACAACATTTCTTTTACGGTAGACCAAAGCCCCGAAGAAGTCTTTGCTGCCATCACTAACGTTCGCGGATGGTGGTCCGAAGAAATCGTGGGCAAGACCGACGAACTCGGTGAATTTAAGCATCAATACCAAGACATCCACCGCTGCACCATGGAAATCACAGAACTTGTTCCAGGTAAAAAGGTAGTCTGGCACGTCGTAGACAATTACTTCAACTTCATAACAGACAATAGCGAGTGGAAGGGTACCGACATTGTGTTTGAGATCGTTAAGCGGGGGGACCAAACAGAGATGAACTTTACGCACGTAGGTCTCGTCCCCTCGTACGAATGCTATAACGTCTGTTCGGACGCCTGGGGCTTGAATATTAATGGCAGCCTGCGAAGATTGATTAGCGAGGGTAAAGGCCAGCCTCACTTAAACGATCAAATTGTCCATAATCACGGCTTAGAGAACGCATAAAAAACAAGGCTGCTTTGAATTTAACTTCAAAGCAGCCCTGTTTGATTTACCTTTACTTGCCCGATTGCGCCAGCATTTTCAGCAGCACGGTTACGGACTCTGCTCTGGTCGCCTTATCGCCCGGCGCAAATGCATTCGCGCCTTTGCCTTCGATAATGCCGAGCTTTTTTACGGCTCCGACCGCGCCCTTCGCCCAGGCCGGAATGTCCTTGTCGTCCGCGAAGCCTGTTGCCGTTGCAGCTTCCGCTGACTGACCCCATGCTTTTGCGATCATCACGGCCATCTCCGCACGCGTAATTTCGGCGTTCGGCCGGAAGGTGCCGTCTTCATAGCCTGCAAGGATGCCCGCTTGCACCGCTTGCGCGACCGATTTCTGCGCCCACGCGCCGATTTTTTCTTTATCGGTAAACGTCAGCGCAGTGCCTTCCACTTGCGGCTTGAGGGCATTCATCAGCATGACCGCAAATTCGGCGCGCGTTACCGTACGATTCGGATTAAACGTACCGTCCGGATAGCCCTTGACGATGCCTAAGCTTACCGCTTGCTTAATGCTCGCCTCGGCCCAGTGCCTGGAGATATCGCTGAAGTTGGCCGGCTGCTCCGTGCCTGTCCCCGGATCTTCGCCTTGATTCGCCCCGAGTACGGCATACTTCGTAAAGTGGTTCACTTTTACGGTGATCGTATTTCCTTTAACCTCGCCGCCGACTTCCACCCACGCTTTCTTTACTTCGTCGTAGTAGTAGACGGAAGGTTTCTGATTGGCCTTCAACTTACTCGAATCGAATGTAAAGATCAGCGTGATCTCCTTGCTGAAGTTTTCCGAAAAGTTTTTCAGAATTTCGAACACCGGGCTGACCAGCGTTTCCTTGCTTGTAAGCAGCTTTTGCGTATCCGCCACTTTTTCGATCGTTAACTTCAGTTCTTTGTTCGACGCATCGGCAGGAATGATAACCTTCACTTCATCGCCCAGGCTAACCTCGCCGGATCGGCCGGTGGCAAGCGTTAGCTTACCGTCTGTCGAGATCACGGTTTGGTTCAAGGACGTTACTGGCGGATTGCCGCCATTGCCGGAAGAACCATCCGTGTTGATGGCTGTCCACTTGGCGTACAGCGTCGTATCTGCCGTAATCGGAGCGGCGAAATTAAATTGTGTCGTCAGCCCGCTGTCGCCGAACCATCCGCCGAACGTGTACCCGCTTCTCGTCGGATCGACCGGCTTGGTAGCCGTGCCGTTATGGTTCACCGGCTGGCTGTCCACCGCAGAACCTTCGTTGCTGTCAAAGCTGACCGTGTAAGCGTTGATCGTCCACTTGGCGTACAGCGTCGTGTCGGCCGTGATCGGAGCGGCAAAATCAAACGGTGTGGTCAGCCCGCTGTCGCCGTACCACCCGCCGAACGCGTACCCGCTTCTCGTCGGATCGGCCGGCTTGGTAGCCGTGCCGTTATAGTTCACCGGCTGGCTGTTCACCGCAGAACCGCCGTTACTGTTAAAGCTGACCGTGTACGCGTTAATCGTCCACTTGGCATAAAGCGTCGTGTCGGCCGTGATCGGAGAAGCAAAGTCAAACAATGTCGTGAGCCCGCTGTCGCCGTACCACCCGCCGAACGCGTACCCGCTTCTCGTCGGATCGGCCGGCTTGGTAGCCGTGCCGTTATGGTTCACCGGCTGGCTGTCCACCGCAGAACCGCCGTTGCTGTTAAAGCTGACCGTATAAGTGTTGATTGTCCATTTGGCGTACAGCGTCGTGTCTGCCGTGATCGGAGCGGCGAAATCAAACGATGTCGTCAACCCGCTGTCGCCGTACCACCCGCCGAACGCGTACCCGCTTCTCGTCGGATCGGCCGGCTTGGCGGCTGTATTGTCATGGTTCACCGGCTGGCTGTCCACAGCCGAGCCGCCGTTACTGTTAAAGCTGACCGTGTACGCGTTAATCGTCCACTGTGCGTACAGCGTGACATCGGATGTGTTTATATTAAAATTCGACCCTGCTTCGTAGCTCGTTCCGCTGCCGTCCGCTGCCGTATTCCAGCCTGCGAACGTATAGCCCGTCTTTGCCAGATTACCCGTATTCCCGCACACGGAGACGGTGTCGCCTCGCGCATAGGAGCCGCTGTCGACCGGTACATTGCCGGAAGTCGCGCCGTTGTCGTCATACGTCAACGTGTAGGTCGGCGCGATCTGCTGATCTACGCCATTTACGCCCCCCGCATACAGGTTGCCGTCCGCTTCCAGAAGCACGCGAATTTGGCTCGGCGAATCGCTTAACTGTTCCCATGTGCCGCCGCTGTACGACCACACGTCGTCGCTGTTATTATCCGCACCGGCATACAGCGTACCATCGACAAGGATCAGGGAGTTCACGCCGCCCGGCGCACCCGTCATCTGCGTCCATTCGGGCTCATCCGCGGTCGTGTCGTACGTCCATACGTCATCATTGAGGCCGATAGAAGTGCCCGCATACAGCGTACCATCGTCATTGAGCAAGGCATGTACAACCTTCGGCACATTGCCGGTCATCCGCGTCCATTCGGGCGCAGCCGCGGTCGTGTCATACGTCCATATGTCGTTTTCACCGCTCCCCGACCCCGCATACAGCGTGCCGTCCACATTGACCAGGGCATTTACATAAATCGGTACATCGCCGGCCGTTATCTGCGTCCATTCGGGCGAGCTCGCGGTCGTGTCATAGGTCCATATATCGTCGTTGCCGTTATTCGCCCCCGCATATAGCGTGCCGTTCACATTGAGAAAGACGTTCACGCTGCCCAGCGTCGCCATCGGCAACCATTCGGGCGCGGCAGCGTTCGTGTCGTACGTCCATACTTCGTTCGATTCGTCCCCTGTCCCCGCATACAGCGTGCCGTCGACTTCGATCAAGGCATACACAACACCCGGCGAGCCGATCATCCGTGTCCATCCGCCACTCGCGGTGTACGCCCATACGGCGTTATTATTGTCGTCACTCCCTGCATACAGCGTACCGTCGACACTGAGCAAGGTGTTGGTGCTGCCGGGCAGACCGCCCATCTGCGTCCACGTGCCGTTGCTGTTCGTCCATACGTCTTTCCCGCCGGTCTGCGCCCCCGCATACAACGTGCCGTTGTCGTCAAGCAAGGCATATACGTTGGCCGGTGCCCCGTAAATATGCGTCCAACCGTCACTGACGGTGTATGTCCATAGGTCGTCGGCGGTGTTGTTCGTCCCTACATATAACGTGCCGTCGACATTGAGCATGGTTCGCACCCTGCTCGGCGAGCCGCTCATTTGCGTCCAGGTGCCGTTACTGTATATCCAAACTCTGTTCAATCCGTTTGACGAAGCCCCCGCATACAGCGTGCCGTCTACATCCACCAGCGAAACGACATATTTGGGCAAGTCGGTTACCTTCCCCCACGTACCACTACTGTACGCCCATGCGCCGTTGTTTAAAGTCAGTGCATACAGCGTGCCGTTTAAATTAACTAAAGATTGTACATCGCCCGGCGAACCGACCAGCTGCGTCCAACCGTCATTAGACGTGTACGTCCATACGTCGTTGCTGCCATTAGAAGCCCCTGCATAAATCGTGCCGTTCACGTCGACCAAGGCATACACATTGCCCGGCGAGCCAATCATCTGCGCCCAACCGTCGTCGGCCGTATACGTCGATACGTTGTTGCCGTCGCCCCAAGCGCCTGCATACAACGTACCGCCCGCATCGACGAGCAAGCTTCGCACATAGCTCGGCGAGCCGCTCATTCGCGTCCAGGTACCATCGCTGTTCGACCATACGTCATTATTGTCGAAGCTCCCCGTCCCCGCATACAAAGTGCCGCCCGCTTTGAGAAAGGTTTGTACGTTGGACGGCTGCTCGGTTTGTCCCACCGCCGCCCAAGTCGGCGAGGTGGCATGGACTGCCGTTCCTGTACCCATGAATGGGACGGCCATCAAGGCGAGTAAGCATGCCAGCACGATTTTCCCTGCCCGGGAAGACCATGTCTTCATTTTAGATGCGGATCGTTTCATAAATACATGAACACCTCTTAGCTTGTAATGGGATTAAAAAACGTCGAATATTGTTACTTTTGCACTAATATAAGATGATTACAGCGCAAAAAAAATCCCCCATCCAAGGGGGAGGGGGGGTAAAATTATGGGGGATATTCTTATACCGGTATTAATTGTACAATGCGCACTACAACCACTTTAATTGTTTTCCTTGCGCCAGCGCCTGCTCTCTGCTGTTCACGCCAAGCTTTCTATACATGCTCTTCAGATGGCTTTTGACCGTCTCCGTCGTAATCTGAAGTTGGTCGGCGATCTGTTTATTCGACAGCCTCATCTCAATCATCCGTAATATTTTTAATTCCTGCTTGGTGATCAAGGCGCCCGCGTTGGCCGTCTCATTCGCAGGGTCCGACATGAGCAGCAGCAATTCCCTGGCGTAGCGCATGATCGGAGACATCAGGTTAGCGTTGATCTGCCTATGCCCGATATATTCGCGCAGCAGCTCGGCCATCTTGGTCCCTTCATCCAGGAAGCTGCGGATGTACTTCCCCGGCTCCGCCAACCGGAGTGCCGCCTCCAGCTTCATTACGGCGTTCGTCCTATCTGCTTTACGATCAAAAGCCAAGCTTTGCAGGATCGCCACCTTCACCTTATCCCAGGTTCGATCGGCCTGATCGACAAGCTGATACAACTGTTCCAGCAGTTGGAGCGCTTCATCGACTTCCCCGCGATCCACAAGCGCGCCTGCCAGAATCAGATATTCCTTAATCGGACCGAGCGGGATCGTATCGGTAGGCTTGATGCCGCAGGTTTGCAGCCATCGCTCATTGAAAGAACCGTTGGCCAGCGATAAATAGGCCTTCTCCGCCTCAATCCGCCTTATAAACATTCTTTTGTCCACGGAATCGATCCTGGGTTGAACCCACTCCAGCCATTCAAGCGCTTTATCCGAATCCCCCTTAGCCTGACTGATCCGTGCAGCATTGACGGCAGCGCTCAACAGAATAAGCCCATAAGGCTGCATGCACGTCGACTTCAGCACCCTCTCCGCATAAGCCTCGGCCTCGTCCAACCGGTTCCATTCATATAACAGCAAGCTATACGTATTGTAGAAAAAACCGACGTAGGGGTAATTGTCCCTCTCTTCCCATGTCTTAATCCACTTATAAAAGAAACGCTCCGCATCGTGCAGATCATCGAAAAAGCTGAGTAAAGTATCGAAATACATCGAGAACGAGTTCGCTTCAACCATTTGAATGTAGCTGCCCTGCGGCGTATGCCGGTCAAAAATTTCAAAATATTCATTCGCCCGCCGAAAGTCTCTACGGTAAAAAGAAACCGCCGCGGACAAAAAATGAACGGTTCCTGCGTAGGGCGCCCATGCCGGATCCGCTAGCTTGTCCTCCATCAGGCGAAGTCTGGCTTGCGCCAGCTCCAGCTCATTGGTTTCCACCATCACTTTGACATAAAGAAACTGGATGCCCGGCTTTCCGGTAAAACAGGACTCCGGCAGTTCGTGCAGCCACCGATAAAGCACGCCTCTCTTCGCATGGAGGTTGTGCAGATGCCTTTCAATCAAGTCGCTCGCTTCATGGTAATGCCCGTCCATGAACAGCTGCTCTACCGCTTCTTCTAAAAATCCGTGCGCCTCCAACCACTGGGCCGCCTTGGCATGCAGCTCCTGCGCCCGTCCCGCATAGCGCTTCCGGAAAAGCCGCCGTAAAAACTCGGAAAACAGATGATGATAGCGATACCATTCCCGCTGATCGTCCAACGGGACGATGAACAGATTTTGTTGTTCCAGCGTTTCCAGCAGTTCCTGACAATTCGCCTGTCCGGTAACCGCCTCGCACAACGGGCCGTTTACCCTGTCCAAGATCGAGGTTTCCAATAGAAAGGACTGAATCTCGCCCGGCTGGAGACTAAAAACCTCCTGAAACAGATAATCGGATATGTTGCGGTGCTCCCCGCTGAAGGCACGGATAAAATCCGAATGATCGCCGCTTCTTTGCAGTGAAATAGCCGCCAGATACAGTCCGCTGATCCATCCCTCCGTACGGTCGACAAGCACTGCGATCTTATCTCCCGACAGCGACAATCCCATGCAATCCTGAAAGTAACGGATGCCCTCCGCAAGTTGAAATCGCAGCTCCTGAACCGTGATTTTCACCATTTGGCCAGTCGTCTGCAGCCTTGCCGTCGGAAAAGGCATTTCAGCCCGGCTTGTGACATAAAGGTGGAATTGAGCAGGCAAATAAGCAAGGAAATACGCGACCGATGCGTGAATAGGTGCAAGATCAATCGCGTGATAGTCGTCCCAAATCATAACGAATTCATCCGAGCAGCTGTCAAGCGCGCGAACCATAGCAGAGATGAAGGGCTCAAACGCGCCCGACTTTAAGGATGGCAAATACGGAGTAACCGCTTCCGCAAAATGAGGCATCTTGCTATCGACCGCAGCGATCGTATAGTTCCAAAATGTAATCAGGTCGTTATCTTGCGGTCCCAAGGAGATCCATACGGCAGGGATGGCAGACTGCTGCAGCCACTGGCTTAGCGCCGTGGTCTTGCCGTATCCTCCGGGAGCCGTTAAGGCGGTAAGCTTGCTCTTTAGGCCTTTATTTAATAGCCCGGTAATCGTCTCACGCTCAACAAGGTCGTCGCGCCGCGTTTGCGGAATATGAAGTTTGGTACTCAGAATCATGTCGGCACCTCGGAGTCGGCTGTCGGATCTTTTCTTTATTATAGCTGAATTCTAGGCGATGGTCGGTAATAAAAAGAGCCTGCCGGCCCGGCTGACAAACCTACTTAAAAATGCTAGCATGTTAGCTAACAATATGCGACAAATTACGATACGAGCACGGACCTGCAGTTGTTTATGCGGACGATATGCGATCGAATGTGTCTATTAACCGCTGCCGACGGTTCCACGATCGAGACGCTTGCGGGCGATGAAATGGTGTATGCCGCCGTCAGCGGCACCCCGCAGCCTTATCTCGGCATACGACGGAGCACGATCTTATTCGGATGGCCGACGAATCGATGTATATCGCCAATACTAACGGCGTCAACCGGATTGCGGTTGGCGGTAAGTTGGTGGGTAGCTGTCCAATGGTATGATCTGATTAAAGTTGTCCTTCCAAAGGAGACCGTGATACGTGCCGGATTGGTCCTATCAAACCTTGTTTCGCCCGCTGCTGTCCCGTCTGCCGGCTCGAACAGCACGACGCATCACGCTCAATGCCTTCGGCGCTGTCGGACGTATGCCTGGCGGTGCACTCCTCATTAAGACGCTGGGCCACCAGGAGCCTTCCCCCTTGCTCGAGACGGGGTGGTCGGCGACGCCTGTAGGTCTATCCGGCACCATCGATCCGCTCGGAACCGCCCAACGCGGGCTGGCCAGACTTGGCTTCGGCTTCATGGAGATCGGCCCCGTCACCGTACAACCGATCGCATCCCGCGAGCCGATCGAACTTGATGCCAAGCAAGAGCTGATTCATTTTCCCGAGCCTTTGGAAAACATAGGCTTGCCTGTCGTCTTACAAAAGCTCGCGAATGCAGGACACAGCCTGCCCAAGTACGTACGGATCGCCGCCATGCCTGGCGCGTCCGATGATGAGGTGGTTTCACAGTTCATTCACCTGATCGATCGTCTGATGGCGGTTGGGGCAGCCGGTATTTATGTAGATACAACGTCCCTTCATTGGGATGATTCCGTATGTTATCGCATACTAAATCGAGTGGCCGATTGTGCGGGACCAGAAGGCTCGCTTTTCTTATACCTTCCGCCTGACTTATCGAAGGATCGACTTCGCCATCTGCTTCAACATATCGATTGCTCGGCTTGGGACGGTGTCGTGATCGGGGGAGAGCAATCTGCGGAAGATGGAGCGGCGGTTCAGGGAAGTTGCGTAAAGCCATCGGGCCTGGAGACGCTTCGGCTCGTACGGGAGCTGGGGCCTTCAAAATGGATCGTCAAAGTGGCTGCCGGCGTCCATGAGCCCCGGGATGCAACGCTCTTCCTTCAAAACGGCGCAGATGCCGTACTTCTCGGCAGCGGATTTGTTTTCGCCGGACCGGGCCTGCCTAAGAGAATTAACGACGCAATTGTTAGCGAAAAAGTAAAATGCACCGCCATCCCTGATTCGCCATCCTTCTGGAGGCATTGGGGCTGGATGTGTTTGCTTGGAACCGGCATGATTATCGGCGGATTCATCGCTTGGTTAATCGCGCTATCGAGCGTGCTGCTTCCCTACGACGAGCGCTTCCTCCATATGAATAGGGACGAACTCATCGCATTTAACGCGCACTTGCTCCATTTCATGTCCCATGACCGTATCACCTTAAGCGGAACGCTGATTTCCATTGGCATACTCTACTACCAGTTGGCCAAGCATGGATTGCGCGATGGATTGCATTGGGCCAAAACGGCCGTCACGATCTCTTGCATGGTCGGCTTTCCAACCTTCTTCCTGTATTTAGGATATGGCTTCTTTGATCCTCTGCACGCCGCGGCGGCCATTATTCTATTGCCCATGTTCCTTCTGTCGCTGAGAACGAATCCCGACCGGCCATTTCGAGGGTCCGTCAGTAGGGTTAACGATCGCATATGGAAACGTGCGATGTGGGGACAGCTATGTTTTGTCGTGCTGGGCGTTTCTTTAGCCATCGGGGGTCTGACGATTGCAGCCATCGGCGTGACGCAAGTGTTCGTGCCGACGGACTTAACGTTCCTGCGGCTGACGCCGGCAGAGCTGGACGCCTTCAATCCCCGGCTCATCCCGCTCATCGCCCACGACCGCGCGGGCTTCGGCGGCGCGTTATTCTCTGACGCTGTCGTGCTATTAATTACGGCTTTGTGGGGAATCCAACGCGGACAACGCTGGCTGTGGAGAACCCTCCTCTTCGGCGGCATGCCCGCCTTTATCGCCGGCCTGAGCGTCCATTACGGGATCGGCTACACCGATTTCATCCATTTGCTGCCTGCCTGGTTTGCATTCGCGCTTTATATGGCCGGGTTGATTTTGTTGTATCCGTATATGCATGGGGTGGATTCGAACTCGGCCAACGCCGTCCTCGTATTGCAAGGCGACGCCCAAGTCAAAGTTACCCCTGATTAGTTGCCGAGAGTGACGCCGTATACCTCAAACTCATAAATCCTTGCTGCCGCATTCGTGGTTTGCGTAGGCGTCGTCACCTTCAGCTTAATATATCGAGCCGAGACTTCAGTTATTTTGTTTACCGTAATCCCACTCTTATTGTTGGTTACGTTGACCACCGTGCTCCATTCGTACCGTCGGCGCTGACCTGAATATTGTAGGCCTTCACCATATTCTATAGACGAAAAAAGCTGCCGTCGCTGGCAGCTTCTCTCACAAAACAGGCCGGATTATCCGTAAACTTATAGCAACTTAATCAACGCTTCCAGCTCATCGACCAATCCTTTGGCAAGTTCAAAATCCGTATCTTTCAAAGCCGATTCTATTTTCATTTCAACCGATTTTTTCTTTTCTTCCTTTTCCAGATAATCCCGATCAAAATGGCTGGCATAAATCATCTGCCTGAATTTTCGCATGCTCATTTTTCTGATCGTCTTATCTTCTACGATTAACACATAGTCCATGCCGTTTACAACCGCGTAGAAATCATGAGAAATCATGAGAATAGCGCCTTTATAGTCTTCAATGGCTTTCTCCAGGGCGATTTGCGTATAGGTGTCTAAATGGCTGGTCGGTTCATCAAGAAGCAGTACGTTTGCCTTACTGGCGGCGACTTTAGCGATTTGAAGCAAATTTTTCTCTCCGCCGGATAAAGAGGCTATCTTTTGATTAACGATTTCTCCTTCAAAGCCATAGCTTGAAATATACGATCTAATCTCATCGTAAGTTTTAAACCCGGCCTCGATGAATTCTTCTAATATCGTGTTCGAATCCTTTAGCACTTCGCCTTGATTCTGAGATAAGTACGCCACTTTAACATCGGCGTCGATCTCAATTGAATCATGACTGTTCTTGAAGATATCTCGGAGTAAAGTCGTTTTCCCGGTCCCGTTTGCGCCGATGATGGCTACTTTATCCGTAGATTTAATCTCAAAGTTAACATGGTCTAAGAGCAGTTCATCAAAGGCAACGCTATAATTACTAACCTGTATAACGGTACGATCTTCAGGTTCATGCTCCAGATCGAAACGGATCGCCGGCTGCTTCAGATCAACGAACGGCGCTTTAATTCTACGCGCCTCCAGTCTCTCTTGAAACCTGACTCTAGCCTTTAACGCTTTACCTCTTGAGGCTTCTGAGTTATAAGTTGCAATCGCTCTTAGGTTATTGATGATTTTCTCGTTTCTCTCACTTTCTTCTGCCTCGGCGACTGCGATTTCTTGTAACTCCACTTTAGTCTGAAGTAAGGAGAAGTTATAATCCATATACCGCCCGTCAAACTCCTGGATCTCCGTGTTCTCAAGGTGCAGGATCTTGTCGAAGCAATGATTCAACAGATAGCGGTTGTGCGTAACGACCAGCAATGTTCCTTTGTGAGCATTAATGAGCTGTTTAAGCGCATTGAGGTTTTCAAAGTCTAAAAATACATCCGGCTCGTCCATAATCAGTACGTCGGGACGACGAAGCATTTCCTTCATCACCTGAATAAGCTTGAACTCCCCGCCGCTCAGGTCGGATACCCTGTGATCTCTTAGCTTCGTGAGGTTTGCTAGATTTAGTTTCTTATTGATGTTGCTTTCAAAATCATCCCCGCCGATTGCTTCTAATGCATCTAAAGCGAGTTGATACTTTTCCAATAATAAATCCAGCTCCGAGGCTGATTCCATTTCCGTACAAATCGAAGTGATTTCATCTTGTATCTTAATGAATTCTTCTCCTATATACTCAAAAACGGTTGTTTCTTTCGTTTGATCGAGCTGCGAGAATTGACTTACATGCCCGATTTTGCAAGTCGGGTCTATTTCTAAGCGGCCTTCGAACAGATAGCTGTCCGGATCCATCAATAGGTCTATCAATGTACTTTTCCCATTGCCGCTAGTTCCGATAAAAGCGCAATGTTGTCCATTTTCAAGCGTAAATGAAATGTTTTTATAGAGTTCCTTTTGCGGAAACGAGAAGGAGAGTTTATCGACTTTTATCATCGTATGACCTTTCTTTGCAAAACATAGATTTGGCGTTTGCCGTTGTTAGCGTAACACTGTTTGCAACCGACTTCAATCGCATATGTTCCGACGGTCCGAATGCGCCGTCCTCCTATAAGTCCGCCGCTTGAGCGCCTCCCTCCCCGTCTCAACGCGCAGCCGTCCGGAACAGCGGATCTGCATCCGCGAAGGCGCGCAAGATTTGCCCGGCATAGTCGGCCTCGGGCACCGGGCTCGCCTCGATCGACTTCAGCAGCTCCGCCATCGCCTGACCTTCGTCCACGAAGCTGCGAACGAACCCCTGCGGCTCCGCCAGGCGCAAAGCGGTCGTCAGCAGATCGAGCGCCTCCTTCGTTCGACCGGTGCGATGCATGATCAAGCTTTGCAGAATGAGGATTCGAATCCGATCGCGGAGACGGTCCTCTTGCCGGAACAATTGCTGCAAGCGTTCCGCCAAGGCCGACGCTTCCTCCGTACGGCCGCATGCTGCGAGCACTTTCGCCAAAGCGATATACGCCGCGACGCCATTCAACGTTACTTCATCCGTCGAGGCCATCCCGCACCGCTCCAACCATTCGGCTGCCGCATCCAATGCGCCTTGACGCACGGCCAGACAAGCCTTCTCCGCTTCTATTTTTCGCCGAAAAAGCGCATAGTCGGGAGATTCGATCCGGCCTTCCAAATGCACCAGCAGCTCCGCCGCCTCCGCGGGACGGCCGAGCGTTTGCTGAATTCGCGAGGCGCCGATGTAAATCTGCATCAAGCTCCGCGTATTGAGCTGCGCTTCATCGGGGAGAAGGACGTGACGAATGCAGCGCTCGGCCTCTTCCACCCGATTCCATTCGTACAGCAGCATACTGTACGAAGCGTACAGCCGACCGGCAAACGGATGCCCCTTCTGATGCGCCCATCTGGTCGTCCACTTCAACAGAAACGCAGCCGCTGCCCGATAATCGTTAATGAAGGATAAATGATCCTCGAATTCTTCGTAACCGCTATAGCGATTGTCCCCGATCGCTTGAAGGAAGCCGCCTTCCGGCGTATACCGGTCCGCGAGCTCGAAATAGGCCGATACCCGGTCCAGGTCCTTCTGAAAATAGCTGGCGGAGGCGCATACGAAGCAAATATTGCTCATGATCTGGTTCCATTCCGCTTCGTCCATTTGCCCTTGCAGGTTCTCGTAGCGGCGCTTGGCTTGCTCTGCTTGCTCATGCGCTCTATCCCATTGCCGGATGCCGATGAGCAACAGCAGATAGAACATCTCGACCATCGGCCGCTTCGAGATGAAGGGCTCCGGCAGCTGCAAGATCCATCTGCTCAGCGTAGCGAACTTCTTCTGCAAGAAAGCTTGCAGATTGTTCTCGATCACGCGAACGGCGCCGTCGTACTGCCGGCCCTCCAAATAGTGCCTGGCCGCATCCTCCTCGAAGCCATGGCTTTCCAGCCATTCGGCCGCGCGAGTATGCGCAAGCCTCCAGTCCTCCGGCGCGCTTTGGGCGAACAGCCGCTGCAGAAAATCGGACAGCAGCTGGTGATATCGATACCAGCTCCGCCGGTCGTCCAGCGGACTGATGAACAAGTTCCAATGTTCCAGCTGCTGCAAGTATGCCTGGCTGTTCGCGTGTCCCGTTACGGCTTCGCATAGAGCCTGATTCATGCGGCTTAGAATCGACGTTCGGAGCAAAAAAGCGCGCATCTCGTCCGTTAGATGACGAAACACTTCTTCGAGCAAATAGTTGGAGATATGGTGCTGATGGCCGTCAAACTGCCGTATCGCTCTGGCGATGTCTTGACTGCTCGTAAACGCGAGTGCCGCGAGCTGCAGGCCGCTGATCCAGCCTTCCGTCCGCTCGCACAATTCGGCCGCCTGCTGTTCGGACAACTGCAAACCCTTCGTATCCCGTAAAAAGGTCAAACCTTCGTGCGGACGAAACCGCAAATCCTGAACCGTGATGCGCCGCATTTCCCCCTTAGCCAGAAGTCCCACGTCGGAAACGGCCAAATCGGTTCGGCTCGCGATATACAGATGAACGTGGGGAGGCAGGCACGCCAACAAATAACGCAACGACTTCTGAATGGCGGGCAGCTCGATCAGATGAAAATCGTCGAGAACGATCGCCAGGTCGGCGGACAGTTGACGAAGCTCGTTCAGCAAAGCGGAGATCGCAGGCTCCTGCGATTCGGACGACGCGGATGGCCCTTTCTCCAGCAGCGGCCAGACCGTCCGCGCAAAGCCGGGGATCCGCTTCTGGATCGAAGCGATGACGTAGCTCCAGAACGGGACCCATTCGTCATCCTCCTTATCCAGCGATACCCACGCCGCAAGGACGCCGCTTTGTCTGGCCCATTCGCCGAGCGCCGTCGTCTTCCCGTAGCCGGCCGACGCGGAGACCAGCGTCAGCTTGGCTGTCATCCCCTCGTCGAGCTTGCGCATTAACTGCGGCCGCGGCACTAAAGCGTTACGCAACCGTGGAATGTATAGCTTGGTCTGGACAATCAACTGGCAACCCTCCGGAAACGACGGAAAATAGGTTCTAATAATAACTATGTCGACAGTAGGGCCCAGAATCCTGAGTTCGGCTAAACTGTTTTATTCGGGCTCAACGCCTGGCATGTATTTTGCTAACGTATCGGCACTTCCCTTTAACCGCTCTTCCATAATCAAGCGCAGCTCATCGGGAATCCGTTCAAACTCGACCCCTTTCCCCAAGAACAAAAGCCAATCCGCATAATACGCCAGCGTCTCGGCATCGGCCGCGTCCAGTTGAACGTTAAAAATCCCGCTCGACTGGAACATCCCTGTAAAGGACAAAATAATTCCCGGCGGGTGCATGCGCTTAAAGCGCTGAATCCCCGTCCAATCAAGCTTTACAACCAGATTGGACTCGCGTGCGACAAGCCGTTTTTTACTTAAGATCTCTTGCTCCGAACGCTTCATCTTCTCCGTGGAGATGGCCGAATCCCGCAGCATCTCGACAGGTAAATACCGAAACGCATCCGTATCAAAATCATAAACCTCGACCAGCCAATGCGCGTTTGAGTTAAAAATATAAATCAAAAAAACGTCCATCAATTGAGGCCAGCCGGCACTTGGCTCATAAGTCAAGCGCAAGTGCTTGTCCCGCACGGCAAGCGAGATCAACTGGTTCAACTCCGCAGGCGCCGCATCGTCGAGCTCCAATAGATTCGGATTCGCAGGATTCGTATTTTCAAAAAGCAAAATATGATTCAGCGCGATCAACTCGTCGTGCTGGGCTTGCGATGCGATGCCGATGAGTTTTTCAGTGATCGAGCGCCGATTTTGCAAATAAGGCAGCTGCGAATTTTTCGAAGCGATAAAACTGATAAATATCGCTTTGAGCTCCTCCGGCGTGAACCGGACGGCGGACAGGTACTGATTTTGCAGGACATTGTAGCCACCCCCGCGCCCAAGCTCGGACGTCAGCGGGAAACCCATCGCCTGGATCTCGTTAATGTCGCGGATCGCCGTCGCGCGGGAAATCTTGAACTCCCGCTGAATCTCCGCAATCGTAAAATGCGCGCGGTTATTGATAAACCGCATGATCAGGTTCACTCGTTCGGTCTTTTTCATGATTGTATTGTATCAGAAATGGAGCATTGCTTTTTGGCATCCACCAAAAAAAGTATCGTTTTTTGATACATTTAGCGACTAGTATCAATCTTGTAAAGAATCATCCCAAAGGAGAGAATAAAAATGGCTAGCTACTCCATCCAAACCGTCTCGGAAAACTACAAAATGACTGCTTTCGGCGTTATACTGGAAGACTACAACGACTGGGCAGGCAATGCGGCAAAAACGGCGGCGAAAAAAACGGAAATCACTGAAAACGGCAAGCTGGCCGAGCTTCTCGCGCTCGCTGACGGGCAGGAATATCAAATCAATTACGTCATCGGCGGCAAGGCTTGGCGCGGCTTCGGCGTGATGGGCGCATACGACGTGGAAGACGCGGTCGTCCTCGACTTCCTCGCCGGGGAATACATCGTGGTGCCTGGCACAGGCGCTGACAAAGACAGCCTTCCCGACGAAATAACAGGGAAAGTTTTCGGCGGCCTGCTGCAACAAATCACGGACTACAAATATGTTGGTCCCGGCAACTCCACATTCGTCAAAGCGGCTGAAGACGGCAAATTCTACGGCGAAATGTGGCTTCGCGCGAAAAAAGCAGGAGACTAATCTTAAGCAAAGGAGCGCTCTCGTGGAAAGTTACTCCATCGAACACAAAAAGTCGTTTACACTGACCGCGTATGGTTTTTCGATACAATCCAATTTCCGGGACTTGCCGACTTTGCAACAAGAAAAAGCGGCGTTTTGGGGAGGGCTGAAGGCTGACGGGCGTTTTGACAAGCTTAAGGCGGCCGCAAAAGATGATCGTGAATGGTCAGTCAACGAGGTTTATCAAGGCAGACCGTGGAATTACTTCGCGGTAGAAGCTAGCAAATCGGTGGCTGACGCAACGCGCATGATCGAGTTTCCGGAGAGCGAGTACATCGTGGTCGCAGGAACCGGCGACAAGGAAGCTTTGTTCGATCAATTGACTTACAGCGCATTTGCCGAAGTCTTGTCGCAAGTCACGGACTATGCATACATCGGCGGTCCAAATGCGACTTATCGCAAAGAAAATGGCGACGGCACGTTCTACGGCGAATTTTGGGTTCCGGTGGTTAAAAAATAATAGGGTCATCGTACCGACTTTAGCCGCACGGGCGAACCCCCGTACGGCTATAGCCGGTTTGACCCCGAATCTACGGTCGCATAAGCCGCTGCCCTATTCCAAAAGCGTAAGCTCATATAAATAGGCTTAAAAACTTTTCTTTAATAAATGCATCGTCCCGTCCCCATTCCCAGGGTCAAAGGCCATCAATCGTTCATAGCCTCGACGTTCGTACATGGGCAGCAGCCATGGGTGTTTCTCGGCAGTCGCTAATGTAACGGCTGGCGCACCCCACTTATCGCGAATGATTTGCTCCTCCACCCAGGTGAGCAGCTTGTTGCCGACCCCTTTTCCCTGAGACGCAGGATCCACGGCAAACCATCTCAGGAAAGGCAGATCCGTTATTCCTTTAAGCTCATTGCCTTTAGACAAGGTAACCGTCGCTTTTACTTCACCATCAATCTCCAAAACATAGCATTCATGTTCAGCGATATTCGTCTGGATCATGGCCAAATCCGCATGAGCGGCAGGCCAATGAAGCTGAAGCTCGCGTATCGTGACATAAGCCTCATAGATAACCTCTTGTATTCTCTCCGCATCCGCTTGCGTCGCTAAACGATAAATTTCACTCATCCTCAAAGGACTCCCTGCAAAAGAGATTAAAATTCAAGTTTTTCTCTCGGAATAAAACTCAAATACACTCTAACATAAATTTATGATGATCGTTAATTGAGTTTTTCTATTCATTCATCAATTGTGCTGTCTCAACACGATAAATACTGAGATGGCTATTGGTTATATTCTCTTTTGTAGGGCTTTGATCGTTGAGGCGATTCCCTCTTGGAATGGTGTTGCCACGACCTGGCCGATGAACCGCTCATACTTGTCTCGGCTAAGCGTCAGAGGCTCTTCGGTTAAGTAAAGCATCTCCACCACTTCCTTCATAACAGGTATGCCGATTCCGAGTAGAGACAAGCCCAGTTTCTTTAACGGAATGACCGGTTTGACGCTGCCGCTTGCCGATTGCGCGATCTTCACGATGTCCCGCCCTGCGATTAACCCCGCACCCGGGATGTGCCAATTCTGGCCGTAGGCGAAGTCTCTATCGGCCAGCTCGACAATCATGGCCGCCGCGTCCGGCAAGTAGACGAATTCGCGGGGAATATGCATATTCCCGATATAAAACGCCATCTTGCCCGCCGCGATTGCTTCCAGTGTCGAGCCCAAATAAGAGGCTTCGTTGGCGGTAGGTCCGTAATAATCCGGCAATCGGGCGATCGCAACCTTGGCCTTGTTCCACCGCTTGCTGAACAACATCCGTTCATAGTCCAAGCGAACTTTACCTTTTCGCGTATGCGGCGCTTTCGGATGCTCCTCGGTTACGGGGTTGGATTGTCTCCTGCCATAAGGGTACATTCCGTCAATCGCGACGACACGAGCAGCCATGCGGTCCGCCGCCTCCATCACCGACTCGCCCAGCGGAATCAGCTTACTCGTCATCTCGTGGTACGGAACGTTCGCGCAATGGAACCATACGTCCGTCCCGCCTGCTTGAGAAGCGATATCGTCCGGTCGCATGGCATCCCCAACGGCAAGCGTCAGATGAGCAGGGTTGCCTAGCCGATTCGCGAATTGCTCCAATTTGTGACGTGAACGCCCGAACGCAATCGTGTCGATCCCGCGACTTACCAGCTCTTCTGTAATTGCGGCACCCGTTCCGCCGGTTGCTCCAATAACCATTGCCTTCGTGATCGTCATCCCATTCGACCTCTTTCATATTGTGATTGATTGATTACTAACAGAACGATGCTTCACAAAATCGTTGCGTCTGCGCGGCTTTAAAGATCGGGAAGATTTCCTGATTGGGTTCCCACCCGGTATGGCGTCGTAATGCCTTCGTAATTCAGCATCATGCTCATCCCCATCGAGGCATGCTTGAGATTGTGGCAATGCACCATCCAGAGGCCTGGATTATCAGCTTCGAGGTACAGCTCGTAGGTCTCGCCCTTCTTCGTTAGGAGCGTATCCAGATACACCGGACTGCCGCGCAAGGCAACCCCGTTCTTGCTCAAGACGCGGAACACGTGCCCGTGAACATGGAACGGGTGATCGCCCCCGCCTACGTTGGAGACGGTGATGCTTACATGGTCCCCCTCCTTCACGAGCATGGGAGGAATCTCGCCGAAGGCCCTCCATAAGCGGATTCCGTCGAAGCCAGCTCCAACACATACCTGGCAGCATCCTCAACCTATATCAAACAATGAGTGATTGGTCAATAACTAATTTTGATGAAGGGATCTACGCCTCATCCCTTCATTAATTCGGGCATATTTAGCGCAACTGCAACGTTACAAAGCACGCCTCGCGCAAGAAACAGCATCGTCCGCTCTTCGGCCTTCTCGATACCGGCTTCTTGGAATGCGGCCAGCACCATTTCGCGGACTTCCTTAAATCCGTTCCTCATCGACCGCTGGATCGCTTCCTCTTGAATCGTCTGCGCCTGCATCTGCAATAACATCTCGTTATGGTGCGTCGACTGAATGTTCTCATATTCTTGAATGAGCGTGGCCTCCAACAATTCGGGCGACGTTTTCTCTACCACCTGACGGAACGATTGGATCACTCTGGACCACGAGGCTTCCACCGCGCTGAGCAACAGAAGTTCTTTCGTCGAGAAAAACTTGAAAACGTAGGGCTGTGAAATGTTCGCCCGCTGTGCCACCTGTGCCGTTGTAGCCCGGTAATAGCCGACTTCGGCGAATACCTCGATCGCCGCGGAAATAATCTCCGCTTTGCGATTAACGGACGTGAAATCGGATTTAACCAACGTATGACCCCCAATAGATAGTGATTGATCAATAACAGATCTAGTATACTGCTACCTTGAGCTGAATGCAACAAAAGGGGGACTGCGCCCGGATCCGCGCAGCGACGTCCGTATACAGCCGACAATCGGATGGCCGCGCAAATTCAGGCAACTGCCGTAGGCAGACTTACAAGCGGGGCACAGAATCTACATTCTATGCCCATAATATTGACTAAAAGGTAGGCGCGGCTAATTCGTTTATTTCCATACGGAGTAAACTATAAGGCTGCTGCCGCAGGTCATTTCCATAATGAAATCTGGGCTGCCGATGTAATTGGTTCACGATGAAATATAAGTATCGATCCGGACCGATAGAAAAAGTATCCGGCCATAAAATTGTCGGATCGTGCGCGATGGTTTCCATGATTCCATTCGGCAATATCTTTCGGATACTATTGTTTTCATAGTCCCCGGCATAAACGTTTCCTTTGGCATCGGTGATCATTCCATCCGAAGCGCCTTTTTCTCCCCAATACTTCACGTGATACTGTAAATTCAGATCCGGTATCGCTCGGTCTCTTAGCGCTTCCGTTGAAATCGAGTACAGATGACGACTGGAAAGGGGACAAAAATACAGCATCTTGCCGTCCCGGGAAATCGCTATACCATCGGATGCCAATCTAAAAGGCGAAGTAGACCCGTCCTTGTTTCGATTCATCAGGATTTGGCCTTCAACTTTCGGTAAGAAAAAGAGATCGGGCGAAGTCGCGCAGGCTCCGTTTAACCGTCTCCAGGCATAACCGGTTTCTAAATCAACCACAATAATGGCTCCTGGCCCCCGGGAAGACGAATCCGTTATGTAAGCATAACCTGCTTGACCGACACGAAAATCAAATCGGACATCATTCAAATAAGTGGTCGGCAGGACAATATCCTCCGTAAATGTATATACACGTCTTATGGTATTTGAATTTAAATCTACAGCGACTAGCTTCGCCCCCCCTTTGATGGGTTCCGAGAAATTAGGAGCACCCGTATCCAGTACCCAGAGCGTACCCTTTCCGTCAGCAAAGACACTTTGAACGCTAATGAAGGACGTTACGATACTCGATGGGCTTACCGCATTAGCTTCCAAACTAGGATAAGGCACTAAGGTATCGTGAACGATTTCAGCTACCGTAAATTGAACGTCGTCTCCCCATTTCGGAAAGCAAATGAAAATACGCCCGGTTTCAGAAACAGCAACGCCTGTAGGCATGGCTCCGTAAAATAAAAAAACCGCCTCCAACTTACCAAAGTACCTTTCACTAGGTAACGTCACTTGTATAAGCGCCTCCTCAACTGGTTCGAACCGCTGTCACCTATTTATATGACTGAAGAAGCCTTCGAAACCCCTATTACAATGGAGATCGAAGGCTCTTTTTTGTGGTTGACCATGTAAAGGGTGGCTCTCCGTGTCTATGGCAACTACGTTGTTCTTCCGAGCGCCAAGCAGGTCATTTGCCCACGCGGTGAGGATCGGCGTCCGGCAATCGTAATGCGTTTGCCGAAGTTTGGGCTTGATCTAAAAATTCCTCTGCTCGGGTCAATTGCTGCCGGGCCGTCTCCAAAGCTTGTGAATTTGTTGCCCCATTCGATTCGCTCATCGAGCTTATCGCCTGATTTAAAGCCGTTTGCGCCTCAGAAACCGCGTTGGATGCATGCTGCTCTAACGTATTGCCGCTCGAGTGAAGTGCACCTTCTGCCGGTTTTCTTGCATTTTCGGTGGCTAGATCAATTTTGTCTTCATTGGGCAAGGTGATTCCTCCTTCTTGAGCAAAGATCAATAACGCATACCGAAATAAGTATGCGGTTGAAATTTTGTTTATATTCTTACGATTGCATGGGATTAGGCTGCCCCACATTTCCGGCAATCCATTTTGTATAGGACCCCATACCTAGGAAATGCTAACTCGAACGAAAAAAAGGAGAGGATCATCACGCAATGAATACGCCCACGCTAGCGCCGCACGAATCGATGGAACTGCATGAAGCGTTAAATTTTAAAACGCTCTGCGTCGCTAAGTCAAAACTGATGCAAGGCTTGGTCTTTGACCAAGAGCTGAAAGCGTTGATGCAGAAAGACGTCATTCAATCCACGCAACAGATCGCCGAGCTGCAAGCCATCTACGCAAGAGTTCCTTTCCAAGCGCCTGTTCCGAATAGCCCCACACCTATCACTCATTAAAGGGGAACGCAAATGAATACGGATTATTTAGACCCGATCAATTCGTTAAATATGCCGGAAATGGCGGATATGACTTTCGCCATGGACTTCCTTCTTCGCGCCAAGGAAGGCGTAAGAAATTTGTCCGTCGCCCTGACGGAGACCGCTTCTCCGGATGTGAGAGCGCTGCTGCGCAATCATCTTAAGCAAGGGATTGCGCTGCACCAGGAAATCACGGAGCTCATGATTCGCAAAAAATGGTTCCATCCTTACGAGCTGAACGAACAGTATCAACTCGACCAGCTTTCGGCGAAAAATACGGTGATGATCGCGCAGATGAATTTGTTCCCGGGCGATACGTCGCGTAAAGGGATGTTCGATCGAACCCCAGATGAACATATTGGAGGACATCAAGCATGAAGGCGGTAACGTATCAAGGGATTAAAAATGTCGTGGTCAAAGAGGTGCCGGATCCGAAGATCGAGAAACCGGACGATATGATCGTAAAGATCACCAGTTCCGCCATTTGCGGCTCGGACCTTCACCTCATTCACGGGATGATCCCCAACCTTCAGGAAAACTATGTCATCGGGCATGAACCGATGGGGATCGTCGAAGAAGTAGGCCCTGGCGTGACCAAGGTAAAGAAAGGCGACCGCGTGATCATCCCGTTCAACATCGCATGCGGAGAATGCTTTTTTTGCAAAAATCAGCTGGAAAGCCAATGCGACAATTCGAACGAACACGGGGATATGGGCGCCTATTTCGGCTACTCCGGGACGACCGGCGGATATCCTGGCGGGCAAGCCGAGTACTTACGCGTACCGTTTGCGAATTTTACCCATTTCAAAATACCCGAAAACTGCGAACAACCCGACGAAAAGCTTAGCTTGATCGCCGATGCCATGACGACGGCATTCTGGAGCGTTGATAACGCCGGCGTCAAGAATGGAGATACGGTCATCGTGCTCGGCTGCGGTCCGGTCGGACTACTCGCCCAGAAATTCTGCTGGCTTAAAGGAGCAAAGCGCGTCATAGCCGTCGATTACGTCGATTATCGCTTACAGCATGCGAAGCGAACCAACCATGTGGAGATCGTAAACTTCGAACAGGATCAGAATATCGGCAACCATCTCAAGGAAATGACCAAGGGCGGCGCCGATGTCGTGATCGATGCGGTAGGCATGGACGGCAAGATGAGCGATCTTGAATTTCTGGCCAGCGGCTTGAAGCTGCAAGGCGGCACCATGAGCGCGTTTGTCATTGCGTCTCAGGCTGTCCGCAAAGGCGGGACCATCCAGGTCACCGGCGTATACGGCGGACGCTATAACGGATTCCCGCTTGGCGACATCATGCAGCGTAACGTGAATATTCGTTCCGGGCAAGCCCCGGTCATTCACTACATGCCGTATATGTACGAGCTGGTTACGTCGGGCAAAGTAGACCCTGGAGACATCGTCACGCACGTCATTCCGCTTAGCGAAGCCAAGCAAGGCTATGAAAAGTTCGATACGAAAACGGACAATTGCATCAAAGTCATCTTGAAGCCCTGAATAAGGGCAAATATTGGGGAGGACAATCCGAATGAATTCCAATTACGCTTTGCATGAGATGCTGGAGGTTCATGAAATAGCTGCGTTCAAAACCGTTTGTATGACCAAATCCAAAACCATGCAAGCACTGGTAACCGACCCGGAGCTTAAGCAAATTTTGCAGCAAGACGTGCAGATATCGCAGCAGCAGCTTCAAGCGCTCGGTGGAGTGCTGTCTAGAGCGACTATATAGGAGGTAAAGCATGAACCCAATAATAGAACATATGACCGGGCTTCATACGCTGACGGACGACGTGATCGCGATGGATTTTCTGATGAACGCCAAGAGCGGCGTCAGAAACTACGCCATGGCCGTAACCGAATGCGCCACCCCCGAAATCAAGCAAATGTTGATGAAACAGCTTGACGAAGCGATCGACTGCCATGAAAAGATAACAAACTACATGATGGAGCGGGGCCTGTATCACCCCTATCATATGCCAGAGCAGGTCCAGCTCGATCTGAAAAACATAGAGACGGCAATGAACATTCCGTCCTGACGCCGTATCTCGGCAAGATAAAACGCGCGAAACCAGCAATGGTTCGGCGCGTTTTTTGCGTTTATTTGCAATGGATAATCCCCACCGGATTGTCCGTATTCATTAACGCGGCACGCGCGGTAGGCCAGGCGGAGTCTTCAGGGTAGAGCGCGGTGCGGAGATAGGACCAGACAATCGCTCGCAGCGCAGCCACACGCTCAGGGTTTTCGTCCGTCGTTTCCTTTGCGTCGAATGCGGCGATCCCGCCGAGTCCGTGCTCCGCTTCGAACAAAGTTAACAAGCTTTTGGGTCCGGGACTCTGGAAGTACGCATCGGCGCGCCAATCCTTTCGATCGGAGAATGCAGGGTTCCAATCGTTTTCGCCGACGACCACGAGGGCCGGCGTTGTCATTTTGGCGAAGTTCGTTGTTCCCAAGACAGGGTAACGCTCGGCTGCAAACGCGGCGAGGTCCTCACCATTGCCTGGCGCAGCCATCAGTACCCCCGCCTTGATCCGGGGATCGGCCAGGTATATTTCCGTACCGTCGATCGGATCCGTAACCTGCTGACCGCACAACAGGCCTACCGTATGTCCGCCCAGAGAATGCCCGACAGCGGCGATCCGGCTTCGGTCAAGGCGCCCGCCGAGTCCTGGAACGGCATCCTCGATCTGGTCGAGATGATCGAGGATGCAGCGCATATCCTCAGCTCTGGAACGCCAATACAACGGTGCCTCCGGGTTGTCGGATTCACGCAGGCCCAGCATCTTCGCGTCCAAGTGAGTGGGCTGGATCACGACAAAACCGCGAGCTGCCCAGAAGTGCGCGAGGGGGCCGTAGCCGTGCAGGGACGAGATGAAGTTCGAAGGCCCGTGGCCATGGGACAGGAGAATAACGGGCAGGTCGGCTCCCCTCGCGGGCACAGAGACCTTAATCTGCAAATCCACCATACGGTCTGGCGTCGACAGCACGACAGGACTGAAGGTCATGACAGGCGTGGGATCGCTGACGGGAATGTCGGCAGCTTCTGTGAACGGCTTGCTCACCGGACGATCTTGCTTTGGTTTCTGTTGCATCTCTTGCATCGAAACACACTCCTTTTCGCATTGCTGAGCAGAATTAGCCACCCAAACCGAGGTTGACATGTCAACTGAAATAAAAATAGCACATTGAAGTTGACGCGTCAACAATGCTATTATCATTCTATGGACAAATACGAGTTAACCGAAGCGGAAATGCGAATATGGCATTTATGGAAGGGCTCATTTCAACGCATATTTGGTCGCGTGATTAAAGAGCTGTCCGAGCACACAGGGCTATCGGAGGGCGATTACGGCGTATTAGACCGGCTAGCCCTTTCGGGGAACGGGAATCTTCGTCAACAGGAGTTAGCCGACTCGATGGACTGGGATAAGAGCCGATTGTCGCATCATCTGACGCGGATGGAAAAGCGCGGGCTTGTGACGAGGAAACCAATCGATACGGATCGCGGTGTCCAAGTCCTCATCACGTCTGCCGGACAAGCGGCATTGGATGAAGCCCGTCCCATTGTCGCTAAGGCCATACAAAAATATTTTCTAACTCAATTAACCGAGCAAGATATGGATTCGATTGCGAAGCTGGCAGAAAGAACAAAAACAAATCCTTGAAAGGCTTGCAAAGAGGTTATCGAGGTTGTAACGAGAATTTTCTCCACATCCTTTCCCTCCCATTGTCGCGGGGGCGCAAGCGAGATGCATGACAAAAAGAGACTTAGAATCAACGATTCTAAGTCTCTTTTTTGTCGCTTTTATGCCTTTGTTTCTATCATTCTGGCAATGATTGTCGCAAACTCCGCTCTGGTAATGCCTTGTTCAGGCTTGAACGTATTGTCTGCATAGCCTGTAATAATCTTGTTGGATGCGAGCGCGTCAATGTATTCGTACGACCATGCATTTCCTTTAACATCTTTGAATGACGTTTGTCCGGTGCCCGTTAACTTAAAGGCTCTGGCAATGAGTGCCGCTAGCTCGCTGCGACTCATCTTCTCGTCCGGACGGAATGTTCCGTCGCTGTATCCGGTCATTAAGCCCGCTTCGGCAGTTGCGCCGATAAACTTATTCGCCCAATGCTTGGAAGATACGTCTGCAAAGTTGCTTTCTTTTCCTTCAAGTCCCATGTAAGTGGCAATAACCTTAATGGCTTCGGCACGCGTCAATCCTGCGTTTGGACGGAACGTGCCATCGGCGTAGCCCGTCAGTAATCCCTTGGCAATAAGGACGTCAATGCTTGCTTTAGCCCAGTGAGTCGTTACATCCGTGAAATGAACAACTTCCGGCTCTTCTGGAGGTGTCGTTGTTTCTGGAGGCGTTTCGGTCTCTCCACTACTTGGAGGTGTTGTTCCATTATC
Source organism: Cohnella sp. GCM10020058 (assembly GCF_042683485.1). NCBI lineage: Bacteria > Bacillati > Bacillota > Bacilli > Caryophanales > Paenibacillaceae > Cohnella > Cohnella sp. GCM10020058. Next base: position 142,236 of record NZ_JBHUJV010000009.1, on the reverse strand, counting down.
GATGATGGGGCCCGGATTGCTTGAAACGTATGGAAGCGCCGGTACAAACGAGGAGAGCAATCTGGCTTTCGTTTGTTGTTCAAGCGCATAGCCCATGCCTAGAACCTTTGCATCATCCCATGCTCTGCCCACAAGCTGCATAGAGATCGAATATCCGCTATCGTTCGTCCCTACGGGAACAACTACCGTAGGCAGACCGACATTGGACGTCAATACGCCCGTGCCGCGGTCGGAACTTAATTGGGAGGCGGCTGCATCATTGTTGTATACGTCGCTAATAAAACCTGCGTAAACGACGGCATCGACGCCGTTCGCGTCCATCCAGCCTTTAATAACTTCCTTATAGTCCGTTCGATACTTAATGTAATCTTGTACAGCCTGTTCCGTCATACGGGTAGGTGCCGAATAATCTCTTTTATTATAGATAAGCACCTTATCCGAAGCTAATACGCTTGCTCCATCGATGTAAGGGAAATCTTTATGAAGCTCAATATAACGTGCCCAACCCTCCGTAGATCCGTTAATACCTGAAGGACGAGTAGGCGCTGCCGGTAATGCCGACATCTCAACCATGGTCGCGCCGGCTGCTTGAAGCTGCGAGAACTTATCCATGACGGCTTGTCCAGTATCATCGTCAGCATAGGTAGATACGAAGGATGAAGGAATATATCCGATTTTCTTTCCTTGCAAGGCATTAACGTCTAAAGATTCCTTCCAGTCGACTGGACGTTTGTGATCTGCATCGGCAGTCACTGTGAAAATATCCTTTGGATCCGTACCCGTTGTCGCATTCAACATAATAGCCAGATCCGTTACCGTTTTAGCAATCGGACCTGCATAATCTTGTCCCCAAGTGAGCGGAATCACGCCCGTCGTGCTTGCCATCCCGTCCGTACCGCGGAAGCTCTTCAGGCTGGCGCCTGTAGTCGGCGCATAGAGAGATACCCCTGTTTGCGATCCCATTGCCGCTGCCGCAAAATCAGCCGCAACCGATACTGCGGACCCGCCGCTCGAGCCAAAAGATGTTTTGGATGGATACAGCGCGTTCCATGTTTGCTGCCAGCCACTCTCGCTAAAGCTGCCGCTATTCGCAAACTCGGATGTGTTTACCTTACCGATAATGACGGCTCCGGCTTCTCGCAGCTTATTGACTTGGAAGGCATCGGATTCAGGCTGCCAGCCCTCGAGCGCTTTGCTGCCGCCTGTGGTCGGCATATCCTTCGTATCATAAATATCTTTTATCGCAATTGGAATTCCCAGCAAGTCGCCTTTTGCACCTTGTGCGCGAGCAATGTCAGCCGCTTGTGCTTGGCTAAGTGCAGTCTCCGATACATGCAGGAAGGCATGAAATCCTAAGTGACCCATATCGTATGCCTTAATTCGATCCAGATAGGCTTGCGTAATTTGTACGGAAGTGGCCCTGCCATTGATCATATCCTGCTGCATTTCTGCAATCGATTTATTGGTAACGTCATAGGGGGATGAAGTTACGAATTGATTGGCTGCAGGCGCATTTGGAATATTCAGCTGATCTCCCGTATCAAGTCCCTCGATGCCGGAAATATCCCAGTTGCTGATCGAACGAATTTGCGCGTTGCTTAATCCGGCTACATCCAGCTGACCGTTAAGTCCATCCAGCGTAGCGACCAGATTATTTAACCCTTCTTCACCGGTTTCTCCGACTTGCACATAATTGACGAGAGACTTCGACTCGCCCGGCTCAATATGTAAGGTATGAATAAATCCATAGAAATTCGCTTCATTTCCGGATTCGGCTAACGGCGTCGTAAATGGATCCTTTTGCTGGTCGCCTAATCCGGTTAATCCATTATCGAATGGATCCGGAGATCCGACTGCGATACCTAGCGGCTTATTGTTTCTAGCGGTGCTGTCGACAACAACCCATGAATCATCCGTCGTGACCTGGAGATCGTGCGAAGAGGTTGCCTTTACGACTGCGGCATTTGTTGTCGTACCATAACCTAGTGAGCCACCGAAAGAGACATCAACCTTCACGGCCACGTTATTTGTATTCGTGAAAGTATCAAAGAATCTCGTTCTGTTATTTTTGGTATCAACGTAAACCTCGCGGGTGATCAATATATTTCCCAGATTTACAGATTGCGTGGAAACAAATTTATTAACGCCGTCATAGGACAAGTTAAACCCGCGCATCATCTGACCATTCATCAGCGAAGCTGAGGGCGATGACACTTTAACAAAGATATTGCCGAAGCCTTGTACTTGCGTCGTACCGACCGTACGTAAACTTCCCGTGTCTAAGCTAGGGGCAAAAGCATCGTGAATCTCCCATACCGTGCCGCTCTCCGAGGTAACGCGCGTTAAGGCATCTGCCGATTGAAACGGAAACACGCCCGTTGCAATCACGGATAACGCAATTGAAGTAGCAATAACTTGCTTTTTACCTTTACGCAGACGTTTTAAATGATTCATTATGTCGTATCCCCTCCTATGTATGTAAGGAAATATAACAACATAAAGAGAGGGGGTCAATACTGATTCTTAAAACTTATTATTTTTATTGATATTATCCTAAAAATAACGAAATAATTTGTTATGTTTAATAACAAATAAAATTTTATATTACATAAACATTACATAGATGAATAGACGCGTCCAGACATTGTTGACGCACCCACCGATCCGGACTCGACAGAGTTAACATTAACTTTATTACACAAGCACACCAACATTCCTCTTTCGCAAACCGCTTCCTCGCGCATAGCCTTAGCCAACAGCTTTGCATGTCGACTTGGGGGGATTACAGCGGATAATCTTATAGTGGTAAAATATAGATAAAAAGTTGGGGGGTGAAGGGATGTCGCTGCCACTGTTCTCCTCCACGGATAAGAGCGGACGGATGACGATGCTCCTGCCGGGACGTCGCGTCGGACGCACGGCTCCGCTGATGCCGTGGCTGCTCACAGCCGGTGCACTGTGGTCGCTGACAGGCTCCGTGCCCTTCGGCACACTGCTCGGCATGGCACCGACACCGGCGATCAACATGCTCCTCGGTCATCCGGTCACAGTGGGCGTCGCCGTTTTGCTGCTGTTCGTCGCGATCGGTGCGTCCGGCGGCGTGTACTCGCGATCGATTGAGCAGTTTGGACAGGCCAGGGTGGCTGGCCTGTTTGCGACGCTATCGGTAACAGGAGGACTTGCAGCAGCCGCGGGAGTCCTCCTGCTCTGGACGCTGACAAGCGACTCGTCGCGCCCCTTTGACCTCGAGGCCATAGCGACATCGCCGACGATCCCGCTAGAGCTCGGCGCTGTAGTCGGAGCTAGCTTTGCCCTCTGGGCCGCCATCGCGCTCCTGCGGCTGCCCGGCTCTATCGCCCACGCCCGGCGGCGTCAGGCGGATATCGAGCGACTCCGCGCGGAGGGTTTGTCATGCACCGGGACGTTGACCGCCGTAAATTTTACTAACAGTTGGCTCCATAATTATCCGATGTTCACGATTGAGGTAAATTATATGGTTGACGGTGCTCCTCGTGTCGTCTCCGCACACATGCGCACCAGCGCCGACCGCGTTCCCCTCGTCGGGTCGCGAATGATCGTGCTGACCGACGATCGCGGAACCACCCACGTGGAGCTGGACCTGGCGAGTGGAGCGGCATTCGAGCCGGACGTGGGAAAGTTCGCTCCGTCGGACGGATGATTTTGCAGCCCTGATGCAACATGGTTATAAGGAGTTCAAGTCAACGGCCCTCGTATGACACTTCGGAGGCTGGCAGCGTCAAGTCAACAATTTGATCCCTAAAGGACGCCTCACCTCCGAGCAGCGAAAGACCTTAAACATCTTGTAGACTATAAGATCGTCGTGCCCGAGACAAAAAGCCGATGCTAAAACTGAATCCTAGTTTTTCGTCCTTAACCCTTCTGCCTCGGCAAGAAGGGTTTCTTGGGCCTCAGAGGGCCCATTTGGGAGTACGAGTACTAATACTCCGGCATCTTCCAACCCGTTTCCTCATCCCAGATGGCATCCGTATCATCTAGATGTACATGCCAATCCCCATTAGAAATACTTCTTCTAATATCCGTCAAACAGGTCAACCAATAAAACAGCGCATGTAATGTATCTTCAAAATCATCTGAAAAGGGTAGCATTGTTGAACCTGCAAAGATCACTGTTGGTTTATCCTGATCATAGTCATAAACACAAAATGTTTCTCCAATATCCTTCATTTCAAAACCCGCATTGTATTTATCAATGATGTCCGTTATCTCTTGCTCCTCACTGTTGGTAAGGCTATGGTTTCTCATACAAGTGTAATATACAGAAACTCCCATGCTACAATCCTCCTTTTTTCTCAGCATATCAGAACGAATGTTGGATACTTATCTATGAAATCTGGAGTTGGGCCACTAACGCCTCTCTCTTCGCCGTCACTTATGGCAGTATTCCCCTGGGTAACTAATTACCCAAAAGCCACTCCATCAGCAGCAATACCCGCATCAATTCATTCAGAGGAAGTCGGGTTTATACTCTCCCCATGCTAACCTCCTTTAAAACCCAGTTAATCTTTCGCTGAAGTTTATGTATGTCTCTTGTTCGATAGCTCATAAGCGGGTCGTCCCAATTTTCACTGTGCTCTTCACTGTCGCTTATTTCAATTAAAACTAATCGATATCTACCGCTAGGTTTATGCGCAGGATACCAACCCAAATCCAATATTCTTCGTTTTTCTTCATTTCTAAAGTAGAAGATATCTTCTTGAAATTCATCTTTATGAATGTACCCTTTATTTATGAAGTTCTCGGGTTCCGATTCGGTAAAGTGATTCCATACAACCGTCCAATCCTCTGGAATTTTCAATGGTACAAGTGGCAGTGGCATGGGCTCGTCCACTCCATTCCGTTAATATTTTTCACCATTACTTATGATAAGGTTGAGCTAACGGTCCTATCGGCGAAAAATGCGAATCATGCTGCCGTAGCAGCTCTCAGCGTGCGTTTATTACGTGATTTATTTCAGTTATGCTATATAATATTGTGGTTTAAAGTACGTCGCCCCACATGCATTGGGGAACTTCCCATAAAACGATGTATCAGGTCTTTCGGCACTGTGGTACGGCTCTCCGCGCTGTCCGTCTATCGTCCATATAAAGACAAAATACCAGCCGCTTTTTTAATTAAATGTTCTCTGATATGCGAAGGGCTCAAACATTCGCAGTGATCGGTAAACCTTAATAAGGAGTCATAACCTTGCTCATTATCTTCCAATGATATTGTTGCAGTGTACCAGCCATCCGTATAAGAAACCATACAATCTTCACCATAATAATCTATCATCGTCTTTTTAATATTCTCATTAAATCTAATTTGAACGTTTATCCATGATACTTCTTTGGAGAATGATGCATCCATCTCATTGATTTCAAAGTTGCTCGGGACAAATGTAGTCTCTGATAGGGAAATATTAGATATCCGGTAAACTCTAAATGTTCGAAACTCCTGCTTTGTCCGACAAAAGCCTTGCAAGTACCAATGATTTCCCTTGTGAACAAGTCGGTACGGCTCGACTTCCCGGTTGGACGTCCTTCCCTGTGCGTTGCAATATTCAAAATATAATATTTTCTGCTGATCCAAAGCTCTTTGCACGCATTCTAGAAATTGCTCCAAACGAGCATCTGCATACCACGGCGTCAGGTCAATGACGATTTGTTCCGTTTGTCTTTCAACCAACGATAATTGATTACTAGGCACCATACCTTTGACTTTAATAATGGCATTTTTGGATTGCTCGTCTTTTAATACAGATTGAACGCCTAACAAGCCAATAAGCATCGTGCGAATGTCCTTGTTTGTGAAAAGCTTTTTATCTACTTTATATTCTTCCAGAATACCGATGCCGCCCTGACGTCCAGGGTAGGTTATGATCGGAATACCCGCCTGATTGATTGCTTCAACATCGCGGTAAATCGTACGGGTAGTCACTTCCAAAATTGCGGCCAACTCTTTAGCATCCATTTTTCTGCGTTGCATGAGAAGCATAATAATGGAAATTAATCGGTCAATCCTCATTCTGTCACCCCCTCTACCCTTTAAACTATGACATAATGTTGTCAAGTTTTCCATGTTACAATCAAATCCAATTCTATTATTGGAGGTTGGACCGAATGAACGAGAACCAAATGTTGCAACCTGAGAACCATACCATTACCCCCTGGGTCACTACAAAAAGCACAGAAAAATTGATTGCTTTTTTGGCTTCCGCATTTAATGCACAGGAACTGGGCCGGGTATACAATGCTGACGGAAGCATAGGACATGCAGAGGTACGCATCGGCGATTCAAAGATTCTGATGTTCGATTCTCCTGCCGAATGGCCGTCGTTTCCTTGCTTGATCCGTCTGTATGTGGGTGACAGCGATGAATTTTATGCGCAGGCCATAAAGGCCGGCGCTACATCCATGACGAAAGTGATAACCCAGGCATGGGGGGAACGAGGCGGAAGAGTAGTTGATCCGTTCGGGAATATATGGTGGATAACATCCAAAATAGAGGAAGTTAGTCCTGAAGAAATGATAGAGCGGTCAAAACAGCAAGCGTATATCGATGCTATGGAATATGCCCAGAAGAGCTTTAATCCATTTTTGACGGATGTGGAAAAGAGCAACTAATTAGTCGAATCCGAGGGCCACACTCGCCCGCTCCTCTGGGTGTCTATGCGGTAATCGGAATATTTGCCCCGGAAAAATTCACGGCCAAGCTGCTCGGCGGCGGTAACCGGAGAGCTTGGGTCATTCACCACCTCGCCGCGGCTGTTGCCGAAGCCTCGCACGACACCAACAAATTCGGAGTCTGTGTAACGGGAATACTCCTGAATTTGATGGATAATGCCGAGCGAGGCGCCCGGATAAGTCTCCTCGGAAGCCAGCGCAAGGCCAATGCGCTTGCGGGACATCCTCTCCATAACATGGGCCGATTCCGAGTACGACGCTGCATAATAGCAGAATGTGCGATCGAAGAACGCTTTTGTCTGGGCCGATAAGCCGTACCAGTACACCGGGGAACAGAACACCACACCGTCGGCCGGTAGAAAGTCATCGAAAAACAGCGTCCGGTACTGGTCGGCAATAGCGCACTCGCTGTCCGGAAGACGACAGGTCCGGCAATCATGGAGAAAGCTTGAAATGTACGAGTCGATGAACCGCAACGATACCTGAGTCCTCACCTGCTCCGCCCCACGCTGAACAGCTGCTGCAAGCACGGCAGAATTCCCTTCGCGTCGCGGGCTGCCAACGAGGATAAGCAGCTTTGGTGAATGGTTTTCTGGATTCAATTCTATTTCCCCTTTCCAAATGCGGTTTTATGTTCAACGCTTTTCTTATCCTCATTGTAATAATGAAATTACAAATTGAATAATGATCGATATTGATATTTGTATCATTATTTCTGATATCCCTTTGGAGGACTAATCGTGGAACTGATTGACCTCAAAGTATTTTTGAGCATTGCAGAAGAAGGTAGTATTTCGCGGGCAGCTGAACGATTGGAGTACGTGCAGTCGAATGTTACCGCGCGAATCCGTAAGCTGGAGTCTGAATTGGGGGTAGCGTTGTTCCACAGACATTCCAAAGGCGTCACCCTGTCTGAAAAGGGGATCGTATTTCGCAAATATGCGCTAACGATTATGAATTTGTCCGAAGAAGCGGTTAAAGAGGTCCGGGAGACCTCTTATCCAAGCGGCCCCTTAGCGATCGGCGTTGTAGAGACCGTTACGTGCGGAAATTTTATGAACATCTTATCAGATTTTCAATTGCAATACCCTGATGTATCGCTTTCCCTAATAACTGGAATTTCATCGGAGCTTCTTGCCAAGGTGCTAAGCTATCAATTGGATGGCGCCTTCATCACTGGTGATATCAAGTCGCCTCAGTTGATTTGTGAATATACGATGCAGGATCAGGTCAAGCTGCTGACCCAAAAAACAGATGAGGTTTACCCGGACCTGCAGAATACGAAATGGGCTGTTTTTCCGAAGGGATGTCCATTCAGAGCTATTTTGGAGGAGTGGCTTGGCAGCAAAGGAATACCTCTAGTGAATATGATTGAAATCGGCTCGTTGGAAACGCTGCTGAGTTGTGTGCGGTCCGGTCTTGCTGCTACGTTGCTGCCTCAATCCGTGCTGACTGGAGCCTACAAGTCGCTGGGTGCATTCACGCTTCCGGCAGCGTTCAGGTGTACGCAGACAAACCTGGTTCGCCGGAATGCTCCATTTTCCAGTAAAGCCTTGACAGCTTTCGTAGATATGGTGAAGATCGCTGGCCTTGATTGAAATTCCACTCGGTGCCGTTTTCTGCCTCTATCCCCTGTCTCCCTCCTCTATGATGTGGAGGTAAATAAAGTCTTAAACTGCGGCGGCTGCAATGATTAAACTGTCAGTCCCCGTTAACATGGAATCCACGTTAGGGATTCGCAAGCAACATGGAGAAAAGCAAGGATTGTCGGTGAAATCCACTTTTCTTTATGCCAGGCTATCTGTGTCGCTACTCTATGTTCGGTCATCTCCCAAGGAAGGATAGCGAATTCTCCTCTTTCCAGCTCACCCGATACGGCCAGTTGAGGAAGAAATGCAGCGGGGTGATTCGGTGCAGCGTAGAGTCTAAATGATTCTTCTAGTAATTGCTGAGTGAAAAGTCCCGATGAAATCCTTTCGTGATTATCGCTATCACTCGGTCAGAATGAAATCAATTCAGTTTTGGGAGGGACTTTATCATGGAATATGAGATTTTGGAGCTAGGCGATTATACCCTGCAGTCAGGTGCAGTGCTAAATAACGCTTTTCTCGCATACAAAACTTATGGGACTTTGAATGCTGAGAAGAACAATGTTATTTTGTACCCTACAGCTCTGGGCGATACCCATCGAAGTAATGAATGGTTGATCGGCGGAGGTATGGCACTGGATCCAAATAAATACTTTATTGTTGTTCCAAATCTGTTTGGAAACGGCTTGTCTTCATCCCCTAGCAATATGGAAATACCGTCAGATAAGAACTCATTTCCTCTCATTACGATCTATGACAATGTGCGAATACAGCACCATCTCATGATGTACAAACTAGGGATTAAGAAGATTGCTCTGGTCACAGGCTGGTCATTAGGAGCTATGCAAGCCTTTGAATGGGGAGCCGCTTATCCCAATATGGTTCAACGGATAGCACCTTTTAACGGAACAGCCAAGACTTGGCCTCACACCTATGCCTTCTTTGAAGGTGTAAAGGCTCCACTGGAGACTAACGACACGAGTACAAGCTTACGAGCTGTAGGACGTATTTACGCCGGATGGGGACTCTCGCATGCGTTCTATCGTAATAGCTGCTACAAGGAGCTGGGGTACGATTCATTAGATGAGTTTATTGCCGGTTTCTGGGAGCAAAACTTTCTTACGCTTGACCCTTACAACTTATTGGCAATGATTCGCACAGAGCAACATGCCGACATCAGCAATAATCCCTCGTACAAGGGTGATTTCAATAAGGCGCTCCAAAGTATCAAGGCCCAAGCCTGCATTATGCCAGGAAAAACAGATCTCTACTTTACGCACGATGATAGCATGTACGAAGCCGATCATATGCCGAATGCATGCATACATCCAATAGACTCCATTTGGGGACATTTTGCTGGAAGGGGTATTCATCAGCCTGATATCTCATTTATTAATGATGCACTAAATAATCTTCTATCCAATTGAATTTCATAAATCAAAAGCCTTGCTGGGCTTGAGGTTCTAAGACAAGAATGGGTGTACCTCCCCAAATCTCGAAGTGTTTAGTACCCTACCATACACCCTTCTTACAAAGTGGTGTCCAAAAAGAATTCAGAAAATATGGCGACCTGGTGGGCGCCAAGTATTATCATTCTGATTGTGCATAAGAACGTCCTCCCGGGCGTTTTTTTTCATTGTTGAACTTAAGCTAGATGATAATCGCAAATAGGGAAATAAACACTTTTTAAATGATGAGTGTTTAAAATGGTTAATTATAGGTTTAGTAAATCGGCTGGTCGTTCGCCTTCCCTTCGCTTGAGATTCGCGGCAAGACGCTGCTCGCACATCTGTCGGACGGCACCGTCTACAATGTAGCCCCGGGCGGCGACTGTTTTGTGGACCATCCGTTCTAGGACCTCGCCTTCGCGCCGTCGACCGAGACGCTGACGACCAACAACGCGGCCGGTACGCCGGTATCGCCCAGTACACCTGCTCCAGCAGCAGCACGCGCATAAGCTGGTGCGAGTTAGGTTATGCGTCCATGTGATCGCTTTTACAGTTTGAACCTCACAGATAATATCTGACCCTCAGTTCGGCTCTTTTACCTTTAGGGGGAGCTGAAAGCTCCAAATCGGCGGCTTTCATATGTTAGCGCATAACGGAGCAGCAAGTAGGCATCCGATGATTGAAGGAAGGGTATCCCCCTATAATCGCATGCAGTTCCCCCGAGACGACATCGACGTACTCTTGACCGCGTTCCCGCGCATCTGAAAATATGGTTTCAAACGCTTTTTTGAACGTTTGAGCATTCGATATCATGGGTTCAACCTCGCTTTTAGTCGAGTATAGCGCAGCCCATATATTGAAAATCAAGTGATACGAGTAGCGTGTTGTGTTCCGTTGTTGTGAGTGTGGGGTGACAATTCTGAACAATCCAACAGCCTGAACGCACCCGCCTGCGCTGCGATCCTTCTAAGCAGCCCTCCCCCGTCCCTGGGCATGTTTTTACCGTCACTCATGTACTGTTCCACCGATTAATCCAAGTGCCCGATACACCAGTACAAGCACTAGCCACATTAATCAAATTTCCCATGCTAACCCCATTTAAAATCCAGTTAATCTTCTGTTGAAGCTTATGTATGTTCCTTGTCCAGTAACTCATTAACGGATGATCCCAATTTCCACTGCTCTCTTCACTGTCGCTTATTTCTATTAAGACTAATCGATATCTACCGGAAGGTTTATTTGAAGGATACCATCCCAAATCCAAGCAGCTTAATTTCCTTACAGGCCTATACGATAGAGCTGAGGGAAACAAACAAATGCAAAATCAAATTCACTCGACTGCAAACTATTTACGGTATGTGGCTGGCAGTGGGACAAATTACGCTATTGCAAGTCTAGATACATTTCTTCCTGTAGACTCAGGATCATCACCTGTATGCATATCCTGTGGGGTTAAGAATCTGGGTGGAGCAGAGTTTCAAGGTGATGGGTCAAATCGAGCTTTTGGCGTTAATCAATATACAGTAAGAACTTTACAGTATGGGGTTATAAATTTAGACTATAATTCCGTTGTTGGCTTGAATTATGTTGGCAAAACACATCAAATAAATAGCAAAGGGGAAGTGACAAGAGAAGGCAGAGCCAGCAATGGAAACATGTTCTGGTCCGAAGGTAATCTAAGTCCTAATGGTGGAAGTAATTATACTAGTATTGGTGCCTCTACTTCGGCAGGAAATCCACTTGTTGTAGGAGCACCAGCAATTGATTATACAACAAATATTAAAATTGCAGGTAAACAATACGTAACTGTTACCACAAGTTTAGATAAGTTCCCCGCCTATGAGGGGTACTTAAGTATTAATGGAGGACCATTTAATACACTTTATCAATATAAAGCAGTTGGAGGGTTTTCTAATCTTTATAACAATCGCGGGAAATTTACAAGAACATTCAAGTATTTGTAATAGAGGGTGGTGAGCAGCTTGTTATCAAAATTATTTCTTTCAAGTTTGTTATCCTCTATTATAATCGCTGCTATTTTTCCTAACGAGTTCTTCTTCCTTTTTTATGGCTTAGTATTTTTCATTATTGTTCTTATTTTCATGTCGCTCTTATCGTTTTCTGAATTTATCTTAAAGAGATTAAAAGTTACAAACTCATTTTACTATCTAATAGTTTATATTATTTTGGGTGCACTTTTCTTCTTACTATTTCAGCGACTTACTTTTGGGATAATTTCATTAATAATGGTTGTTACGTATTTTGTAGTTGATTCTCTCTTCAAAAAATATGTAAAGAAGAAACTCGGACAACGTTAGGTGCATAATTTATTAATTAACTGCTAAGCTTGCCATTAAACTTGTTAACCCAAAGCCTTAATTAACCCTTCTGCTGCGGCATGAAGGGTTTTTTCGCGCTTAGGGACGGTGATGCTCTGAGAGCATGGTGCGGGCTTTGATGTTCGATTGGTTAAGAGGATAAGGAACACTAGGTTATAACTTGTAACAAGGGTATAGCTACAACCAGCGAAAGCTTTGGCACCGAAATGTACAGCCGTTTTCATCAAACTATTGCAAATCCTCATTATTCGAAAAAGTGAAAGATAGGGTCCCAGATTATTCTACTTGCACTGTGTCAACACTCAACAGTTCGTCTTACGTAGAATTTTGTTATTTTAGTAGCAAAGCAATAAATTCTGCCCTGAACATGAGATATGTTTCACGTGAAGCATAAATGTCGAAGGAACATGTCTCACGGCAATCCCTAACAAGTGAATATTGCAAGCAGTACAACTTAACATTCGATATCAGCGAATCAGATTGGCTTTTTTGTGGGGACAATAATATATTTTTGTTGGGACAATAATTGGGAAGAGATGTCCTCCAAAAAGATGGGGCGTCCTCCATCAAACAATCCCAAAAGCGAAACGATCAAGATACGTATGAATCAGGATACGATGAACAAGCTCGATGCTTCCGCCGAGAAGCTAAATACGACGCGTTCAGACATCGTTCGCAAAGGGATTGAGAAGGTTTATGACGAGCTACGCAGCTTATGGCAGTGTTGCAGTCAGCGGCGCGAAACCGATTAAATTGCCGCTTAAGGCGCTCGCCTCTGAATGGGTGAATGGCGACCAAGCCAATTATGGTCTTGCGCTCTCCTCGAACAGCGAGGACCTTTTGACGCTTACATCCTCGCAAGCCTCCGACCTGAATGCTCGCCCGCAGCTGCATATTCGTTATGACACGCCCGATAGCCTTCTGAAAAAGAATTCCCTTTTTAACCTGAATTCGCTGCAATTGTTCCAATACGTTTATGACGCCCAAAACCGGCTGCAGGACATTATGCTCCCGACCGGCGACCGCATCCACTTCACGTACGACGCCCACGGCAATCTCACGAGGCGGGAGCTAATCGCGAATCCGTCCGCATTGACGGAGGAGACCGAGCCGGCCGAGTAGACGCCCGCCGTTATGCCTGTATCAACCGGCAAATCTATCATGATCGAAAAAGTGAGGAGAACCTACGCGTGAAGAAGAAAAACCGCCTGTCGTTCATGCTCAATCTGCTGCTTGTGGCCAGCTTGGCCGTCGTACCGATTCCCCCGCGCGCGTATGCCAGCGACACCGTCGACAATTCCGCCGCGCTAAACGGCATAGAGACGCCCAAATCCATCTATGAAATGGCTGCTAACTCCCCGTCCGCGGGCGTTGCGGAAGGTGAGCAGATCTCCGATGTGTCCGGCGCGCTCAAGTATGGCGTCACCGACTTTACCCTGCCTGGCCGCAACGGACTGGACGTCAACGTTAGCCGAATCTATCAGAGCAACGCCGCGCTGGTCTGGAGCCCGAAGGCCGTCGCGCAGAGCTCGTCCGCCGGCTTCGATTACGACAACCAGAAGGAACCCACGACCTACGAGGAGCGCACGTCCAACCTGGGCGTCGGCTGGTCCTTCGCCTTTCCGTCCGTAGAAATCCGCGGTACCAAGCTGCTCGCGCATCTGTCCGACGGCACCGTCTACGAGGTGGCTGCAGGCGGCAATGGCTTCGTCAATCGCCCGCTTCAGGATCTAACCTTTGCGCCGTCGACCGAAACGCTTACCACCAATAACGCATCCGGCACATCGGTATCCGCCACGGCCGCTTACAAGATGACGGACACGCTCGGCACGAGCGTTTACTTCAACAGCGCAGGCAACTGGATCGGCACCAAGGATGCTTATGCCAACGTCATCCTCGTGCAGTACGCCAACCAGCCGATTCTTGAAGGCACGCCATCTCCTCTTATCAGCAAAATTATCGATACGCTCAACCGGGAGATCACGTTTGCCTATACGACGAACTCCGTGACGATTACGTACGCACCAGGCAAGCAGTTTGTGTACGGAAAAACGCTGATCAGCAACGAAGGCAAGAAACGCAACCTGTCCACTGTCGAGAATGAACTCGGCGAGAAGACATCCTACGCGTACGACAAAGGCGAAGTTTACTTCGACTATGACTCCACCTCGGGTCCGAACGGTACAGACACGCTCTACTCCGATCTGGAGCGGATTACATATCCGACCGGCTCCTCTACGAACTATGTATACACGGACAACCTGGTAACCAAGCGTCTGGGCGACAAAGGGTATATTGGTTACTATCGCGTAGCCGCCCGTTACGACCAGATCAAGGATACCAAGTACAACTACACGACCTTTGATTACACGAATAACGCAGACTTCACCAATCCTGCGCAGACGAGCTACGCAACCAAGCGCACGATCATCAGCAATCCGAACGCAGCATCGCACATTCCGCGCGTCGAGAAAATCTCACTCACGACGAACCTAAACGGCCAGCACCTGGTCACGAGCGTGATTGCGGAAAAAACCGGCGAGTACAGAAGCGAGACTGGCTACACTTACGATACCGCCAAAAAATTGCCGACGACGATCACGGCAACCAGCCATGATTATACGCAGACACCGGCTGCATCAGGCACGGAGACGAATTCCTTTACTTATGACGTTTATGGCAATGTACTCACCGCGACCAATGCGGTCGGCCATGTCAGCACTTACACGTACGATACACAATTCCGAGGGCTTGCCAAGCGCGAGCAGACAACAGTTTCCGGCACCCTGACGGATGACATCGTCCATACGATCGACAGCGCCAAGCCACAAATCAACGCGACGACACAGAACTACACCGACGACAACGGCCAACCGGCCAGCCTTCAGTGGAGCTACTTGTACGACAGCTACGGCAATGTCACCCGTGTGACGCAGGCGCTCGAGGCCGGCAAGAGCCAGCGCACGGATATCGCCTACGACGCAGCGTACAAAAATGCATACCCGACCAGCATCAAGCAGTATGTAACGAGCAGCACCGGCACGAAGACGCTGGAGGAACGCTACGTCTACGACCTGCCGACCGGACGCGTGACCAAGCATTATGACGGCAATGCCGTTGCCGCGGGTGCGCCTGCGGGCAGCGAAGAGTCCTACGCTTACGACCCTGTCGGCCGTCTGACGCAGATTACGAACAAGAAGGTTACGGGAGAAACGGCGGCAGGAACGCGCACGTACGATTTCTCCTACAACACGAACCAGCAGCAAGCGACGCTCGTCTCGACCGACGAGGAAGGCAAGAAGACGGCCGAGATTTATGACGGTCTGGGCCGCTTGTACAAGGTTCAGATGGAAAAGCTCAACAACAACAACTCGCGCGTGTTCTACGATTTGCTGACCAACTATTACAATGAGCTGGGCGAATTGGCCTATAATGTAGATGGCGCCGGGCACCGGACCGACTACAGCTACGATGCTGCCGGACGCCAAGTGTCTACGACGTCGGGCGAGGGGCGCATCCTGGGCCAGGCCTTCAACGATCTGCTGCATCAATCGACGACGACCAGCGATTACGGCGCTGCCGTGACGCAGACGACCGATGCGATCGGCCGTACGACCGGCACGCAAATTCAAGGCGACATCGGCACAAGCCCGCTGACGACCAGCACTTCGTATGAAATCGGCGGCGACCCGTTGAAGTCGCAGACGACCGATGCGATGGGCGGCATCAGCAGCTTCAAGGCAAACGGACGCCATCTGCTCGGCGGCGTGACGCAGGCTGCCGATCCGACGGCTCCTACGACGACCTCCTACAAGTACAATCAGCTGGGCAGCTTGACCGAGAAAGTTTTTCCGGACTTGTCGTCCATTGTCTATAACTACGATGAGCTGGGACGCCGTTTGTCCAAGAAAGACTCCGTTCAAGGCACGGAGACGTACACCTATGACGACAACAACAACCTGACCGGCGGCAACACGCGCAAGGGAACGACTGTCACCAATACGTACGACGAGCTCAATCGCCTGAAGGGCTGGGCAAGCGGCGCAGAGAACGGCAGCTATACCTACTACAAGAATGGCCTGCGCAAGACGATGACCGACGAGACAGGAACGACGCAATATTTTTACCGGCTGGACAACCAGTTGGAAAAAGTCATCTATCCGGACGGCAAGTTCATTCAATACGCCTATTACGACAACGACCAAGTGAGCGCCATCACCGATCCGTTCGGCAAGGTCATCAACTACGAGTACAACCAGGATGATCAGATTAAAAAAGTAACCGTAGACGGCGCCACGCAGGGTGAGTACGTCTACCGCGACAATCTGACGACGACCGATCCGAGCTACAAGAAATCCTCGCAGCTGTATCAGTTGAAGCTGGCGGGCGGCAGCCTGCTCGAGACGTATACGCATGACGGTTATGGCCGTCTGACAAAGCTCGGGCAATCCGGAACAGGGTTCAACCAGGATTACGACTACAGCTACGACAACAACGGCAACATCCTCACCCGTGACGACGGCACGACGACCGGCACATTTACGTACGACGGCCTGAATCAGATTCTGACCAACTCCGAAGGCAGCGAGACCTACACGTACGACGCCAAGGGCAACCGTCTGACACTGGAGTCGAGCATCCAGAATCCGACTACCGACACGATCGACTACACTTACGACGATGCCGAACAGCTCAGCACGGTCACGCGCAACGGCGACACCGTCAGCTACAAATACAACGGTGACGGCCTTATGACCGAGCGCACCCAGACTGTGGGCGGCGTGAGCACGACGATCCGCTACTACTACGACGGTGCGAACATTATCGCCGAAGGCACGGTCTCCGGTAGCACAGTTACGTTTAAAGCTCGCTACGTGCGCGGCGCTCAGCTGTTGTACCGCGAGGATGCGGCGGGTAATAAAGCTTACTACCTGCACAACGGCCATGGCGATGTTACTGCCCTGCGCCAAGCGAATGGTACACTGCTGAACGAATACAGCTACGACATCTGGGGCAATCCGCTCGTCGCCAACGAGACCATCGATAACCCGTTTGGCTACTCCGGGGAGTACTGGGATGAGCTGACGACGCTGCAGTACCTGCGTGCGCGTTGGTATGATCCGGGGTTAGGACGGTTTATCTCGGAGGATACGTATGAGGGTCGGGTGAATAGCCCGCAGAGTTTGAATGCGTATGTGGAGAATAATCCGCTGGTGAATGTGGATCCGACGGGGTATTGTACAGCTAGAAATACTATACCTACATTTGGTAGCTGTGCCTATGGAACTTATGCTCATAAGGTTTTAGGAGGATTGTTCAAGCTACCAAATCTCATATTTAAAGAGCCAGTTGCTTTTACTGAGCCATATATTCGCCTTACTAATGGCAGTCAAGGAAGAGCTGATTATGTTTTTAAACAATCGAATAGAATTGAGGTTTATGAACTTAAACCTATTACCTACAGAAATAATTCTGCACTAAATGCCTCTGGAAAAAAACAGTTGCAAAGCTATATAAATGGTATTAATCTCAATGGATTTAGAGGAGACACTTCATTAAAAGCCAATAAAGGAGGCGGCCGATGGTTTTGCTGTCCCCAGTCCTTATAATTCAAATAAAGAAATTGCGTACTACACATATCCAGATGATCCAGGTATGATTTATTACGGCGAAAGAAATAAAAGAGACCCAAATCCAACTTACCAGCCGACAACCGAAAAAGCAAAGTCTAGTATTTGGAAAAAGATATGGGATACACTAAACTTTAGTATACCTTCAAATGAACCCACGCCGGATGGAATTACTAAACCTGGCACAGGTCAAGGTGGATCAGGAAATGGATTTCCCCTGCCCATACCATTTCCTAGGTTTCCTGTCTTCGTGCCATAAAATGGGAGGTTCTCTTGAATATTTCAAAGGCAATTCGGGATATTATCGTACCTGAGTTAAAAGGGATAGGATTTTCGTTAAAGCAAGATAAAAATATTTGGATTTTTAGCCGAGATAATGCTCAAAACCAAGAACAAATTGAAATCGATAAGAGTGACTGGTACAAAAATGCGATAAGAGTTCAATATTATACCAATAAAAAGAGTATTTCTTATCAAGCTTTACAAAATCAAGATGAAGAACAAGCTACGCTGACCATGCAAGATTTAAAAAACAAATTTGCTAATCATACTGAAATGCTGGCATTCGTAGAGCATAACAATGAATGGCTTCATTACGAAGATGAAACTTCTCTCTGTAACCTGTTACAAAATATAGTACAGGTGACAAAGGAGTCAGCTCTACTTTGGTTTAAACAAAATCAAACCAAGCCTAACTCCATTCCTCTGGATATGATTTTAACAAACGACTTTCAACAGGCTGCATATGAGTTTTTCGATACCAATAACTTAAAAGTAAATGACCCGTCTTGCTTAAATCATCTTGAGGAATTATTGATGCAAGATAACTCTGTAAAATCGATATTGTACGCTACTTTTTATTTAGGAGAAGTTTTCAGAATTAATTTAGGAGGTGGAACTTGGAGATTAGAAAACAAATCCACACTATTTTTGGACCGAGTTGGTAACCTTGTAAATATAAAGTTACAACCCTACCAATTCATAGAAAAATATGTTGAGGACAAAGAGAGCTTATACGAATACTTTCAAATATGGGATGACTTAGTTATGCATGAGAAAGCTTAGGCTGGTTAGGATTCTTTGAATTAACCTTAATTAATGGTGCCTATCTCAGTTAGGGCCACATGTGAGTAATGACTCCATGTGGTCTTTTCAACTTTGTTTATATTATATAGCGTTTTCTTATGAAATAGGCGGCGATCAGTTCAAATCGCAGACGACCGACGCGATGGGCGGCATCAGCAGCTTTAAGGCAAACGGACGCCATCTGCTGGGCGGCTTGACGCAGGCTACCGATCCAACGGCTCCTACGACGACCTCCTACAAGTACAATCAACTGGCCAGCTTGACCGAGAAAGTGTTTCCGGACTTGTCGTTTATTGTCTATAACTACAATGATCCGGGACGTCGTTTGTCCAAGAAAGACTCCGTTCAAGGCACAGAGACATACATCTATCAGGACGGCAATACGCCTACTACGACAACGGCCAAGCGAGCGCCATCATAGCCAACCATGGGATTGATATTAATTCAGCTGCTAATGGAGTCTGGCTACCTAGAAAAACAGGTCTGCCTGAAGTTGAGGTTAATGGCGTTTATGTTTCCACACACAATGGTTACCGTAGTGGAGATTACTTTGAGGAGGTTGCAATTCGGTTACGAATGGTAAAAACTGATAGAAATAAAGTGTTGGGTGTAATAGAGGATATACGAGAGGACTTGCTAACCGGCGTTTTAAGTTAGGAAATGAGGGTTGTATATGAAGGTTTACCAATTGAATTCTGATCATCAGGACCAATTATTTTACGATAATATGGAGCACAATTACCCCATTTACTTCGAGAATCAGTTTAATGGCGTGCCCGTTGAACGTTGGGGAGATCTTAAATTCTACTCCAATAAAGGTCTAGATCTAGATATAATTGCTTTATCAGCTGGAACTCTGGCGCTCAGTAAAAAAGCTATAGTGGCGACTCAGGATTTACTTGCTGATAAAGTTGAAACGCTTCCGCTTGAACATGACTCGTTGGAACTATTCGCTATCAACGTCATAAATATTATTCCGGCGCTTGACAGGAGTCGATCCCAACTAACATTATGGCCTGATGGAGAGATAAGAAAGATCACTCAGTATGCCTTTTCGCAAGAAATCATCAAAGATGCTGCGATCTTTAAGCTCCCTGAATTTATAACAACTTACATTTTCGTTACCGACGTTTTTCGCGAACGCGTTCTCCAGTACAATCTGACTGGTTTCCGATTCATCGAACTGTGGGACTCGGAAACTAATTCAGCAACCGAAGAGATGCAGCGCCAGCGTTACCTAGAAAAACTCGCCGAGATCGAACGTACCAAAGGACCGGAGTATAGCTTCGCCGAGGTCACTGAGCGAATGCGCAAGGAAAACAAGGCTGCCGTCAGCGGCAAGCAGAAACTCGAGTTGGACGAGAAGGACTCATTGCTAATTGGTGACCTGCTAGAGGATACTTTGACTTACGCATGGATGGATCCCGTTTATATCCCGCCGATATTTCTGGATATGAAGTGGCATCTAGTAGAGAAGGAACCAGTATTAAAGCTCGGCAGATAAATTTAAGTATTCGTAACAAGCGATGTATTTTTAACGTATTTATAACGGTTGATTAATAAAAATTGGACCCCTTTGACAAACATTGATAATCCTCTGGGATTTGACCAATGTAATCAAGGGGGTTTAGTTTTACGTCGACTATAAGATTAGATGAGAGATTACCTCATACGCCATAAAATCCGCTGGTTTTACGCCATCTCCTCTTCCGAATTGTAGCCGGCACCGAGAGAACAATTTTGATACGGAGTTACTACCAAAAAATTTCTTTTTCTCCCGACTGCCGTCATCTAAAGCGCCTATGCAAAAAGGCCAACCAGAAAACTTTGGTTGAACTGATAATACGAGAAACAGCTGGAGGTACTTATTTCAATAGGGTTATAGCAGCCGCGGGTGCGCCTACGGGTAGCAAAGACTTGCTAGTTCAGAGCGACGGTAATAAACTCAAAATAGAGAGCATTGAGCGGAAACATGAAACAGCAACGGTTTACAATATGACGGTGGATGAGTTCCATACGTATTTTGGAAGCGACCTTGGCATTTGGGTGCATAATACAGACGAATCTTGCCTATTTGGTGCATCCGGAGTTCAGGTTACAGGTAAGACATTATAGAAAGAGAACGGTAGCAAGGCAAGGATCGATGTTGAGAATCATAACCCTGGACAACGAGCAGGACAAATTCACTATCAAGTTGCAAACAATAAAAAGTATTTGTATGACCCCAATAAAAAAGCATTTGTGGATTCTAGCGGTAACACCGCTCCAAAAAGTGTAAACAATATGCTTGGGGATGCTAATTTTGTTAAAAAGCTAAATGTCGGTCTTACCCAGTATCTAAAAGAAAGTCCATACACACCATAAATGAGGTGAGCTAGATAATAAATTCTAAGATGCAACAGTTTTTTAGCAAAATGGTGGAAAAAGAAAAGGAATCAGAAACAATTATTAATTTAAATTCTATTATATAGGCTGAACTAAAGTACTTCGTTGCAACTTACCAGCTACGTCGTAAACGGGTAAAAGATGAAATAAAACCCACAAGGACGTGATCGAGATGCAAACCCAAACTCAAGAAATAGATTTACTTAAGTTGGCTATGCGTCAGGCTTCCAATAAAAGAATGTACGAACGGTATCTGGCCGTCCTACACCATCTGGAAGGCCATACGATCCGGGAGATCGCCAAGATGATTAAACGGTCAGAGAAAACGACCAGCGGTTACATTCATCACTATCGTGAAGGCGGTCTCGATGCGTTGGCGCTAGGACATTCGACAGGCAAACCGCATCGTCTGACCGACGAACAAGAGCAACAATTGTCTCAAACCATTGCAGATAAGCAGCCGGCAGAAGTCGGTATTGAAGCCAAGTACACCTGGACATTGAAACTCGCCATTCTTTATGTTGAGCGTGAGTTCGAGCAAACCTTTTCCGAAAGAGGCATGTCCAAATTGTTGCAGCGTCTGGGCTTCAGCCACACCAAGGCTACCTATACCTTGGAGCTGGCGGATCCAGATGAGCAAGAAGCCTTTCGCAGCAAGACATTTCCGGCTTTAAAAAAAAGCTTATAGACGGACAAATCGACCATTTGCTGTTTGAGGACGAATCGATGATCCGAGCATATCAATCCTTGCAGTACAACTGGTTTCCCAAAGGCCATCAACGCAAAGTTCCGACCTATGGCCGGCACGAAGGCGCCAAGTTGTTTGGCTCTCTCAACTATGAGACGGGAGAGATCGTGTACCAGGACGGCGAGCGTTACGATGCAGCGGCGTTTATCCAGTTCCTCAAAACCATCCTTAAACGCTATTCAACCGGCAAGATTATCATGGTGTTGGATAACGGGAAGATCCATCATGCGGCTCAAGTACAGCTTTTTTTGGAGAAACATAAGCGTCTTGCATTCGTCTTTCTGCCCAAGTACTCACCAGAACTAAATCTGGTCGAAGGGCTTTGGAAGTGGCTCAAGAGCGATGTCGTGCACAACGTATTCTACAAAAAGTTCTACCACATCCGCATTAACGTTGCCGCCTTCATGAAGCGTGCAAATGCCAATCGTACGGAGGTCATCGATTGTCTCTGTATCCGCCTGTAGATCATTTGTTCAGTGTATATAACTTTATTATTTTTCCTGAGTTCTTTGAGTGGGTAGGATGCATTCTGCTCAAACAAGATAGGATTGAAAATTTACCCAGTCGCTTCTCACAGAATCAATTCATTTCTGACAGGACCGCATTGGAAGCAGAATATAACCATATTCACATGAATGATCTACTCCCTGAAAATTTAAATCCCTTTCAAGTATTGGCTTTTTCTAAAAAATTAATTGAAGTTTGGGCGGCAATACTTCATAGGAAGTTTAGCCCAACAAAGAGGTTTATTCTCGTACTTTCCTTTGATGAAGAAGAAGTTGTAATACGCTTCTATACATTTAGGGAAAGTGAATCACAGTGGGTTAATATTTCTTCTTTAGAATCGTATATGGACGGGCTTATGGTAATTGAGGTATAAGATAATATTTAGACCTTGAGGATGCTTCTCAAGGTTTTTCTTTTACCCCCAATTCAATCAGTGTCGCTTCAGTCGTGAATCTGAGAATAAGCGGAAGCTATACTCCATGAAGGGAGTAAGTTATGCTAAATAAATTTACAGCAATTATTTTATCTATTACTACTATTTTTCTTTGTATGATGCTGTTTGAAATTATGATTAGAGGAGAAACTGACGCGACTCTAATCGTAGGCTTTGGATTGGTTTCAGTAATGTATACTGCTCCTTTTGTATTTGTTGCAGGAATTATCTCCTTACTGGTGGATAAATTAATAAAAAGTAGATTTAAAATTGCAGCATACCTAGCTTTAGGAACTTTATTTTCTTTACTAAGTATTATTATCTTTAGAGTTTCCCAGCAAGATACAATTTTATTTATTATTCTTACTGGTATCGTTTCATCATCTATAATGTATATAAGCAGATTTGTTAAGAGCAAAATCATCAATTTACTTGTCGTAACTGTTATTCCTGTGCTTTATATAATATTACTGGTTACGCTTTAGACAGAAGATCATCTCGAAGCGTCGAGCTCAGCTTCGACGTTTTAACTTAATCCTTATTAGTCCTTAACCCTTCTGCTTCGGTAAGAAGGGTTTCTTGCACATTCGGGCGGGGAGCTCTGGGGGCATGGAGTCGGTTTGGGTGTTTAATTAGTTAAGAATAAGGAAGGCAGAGTTATAGCTTGTAGCAAGGGTAGCTACCACTAGCGAAAGTTTTTGCGCGGATATTCTCAGTTATTTCAGTAGAAAAACAATAAATTCTGCCTGAACATAAAATATGTTTCACGTGGAGCATGAATGTCGAAGGAACAGGTCTCAGGGCAAGCCCTAACAAGTGAATATTGCAAGCGGTATAAATTAACATTCAATATCAGCGAATCAGATTTACTTTTCGTGGGAACAATAATATATTTTTGTTGGGACAAAAAGTGGGGTGAAGAGATGTCCTCCAAAAAGATGGGGCGTCCACCATCTGACAATCCCAAAAGCGAAACGATCAAGATACGTATGGATCAGGATACGATGAAAAAGCTCGATGCTTCCGCCGTCAAGCTAAATACGACACGTTCAGACATCGTTCGCAAAGGGATTGAGAAGGTGTATGACGAGCTCCAGAAATAAAGAAGGAAGCGGCGCGTCCGACGAAGAACAGAGCCACTTCCTATCCCGCAATCGCTACGTGAGCAGACTGCACAAATATCCTACCATGTGCAGAAATCTCATTCAAGCGATGCGATTACAATCATGGGAGGATGAACATGGATTCGATTTTAAAAGCCCTGTACCGCGGGCAGATTCATCCCGACGAGACAATTGTGCCGTCTCATCCTGAATATCGACTCTTAAGCCAAAGAATCGGAGTTATGACCGATAAATGGAGAAAAGAACTGAGCAACGAGAGGTTTCGTGAGCTTGAAGAGTATTCCGATCTTTGTGTGAGCCTGCACAGCTTGCATGTGGAAGCCGCCTTTATCCATGGGTTCAAGCTTGGAGCTAACATGATCAATGAGGTTTTGAGCTGACGTGATGAGTTGGTTACGAATTGTGTTACGGGTATACCATTATATTAAAGATGGAGATAACGTCTTGACGGTTCTATTTGCGGATAAACAACAAGGCGGAATCGATAAGAGCACTCTCAGTGGACGCCTTCTGGAGATACGGGCTGAGCTGGATCGCTATCACAACGAACAATCTCGCCTCGATCTTGAAATGACCAATGACAACGCAGAGCCAGTTTCCATCAAACTCCTGCGCACGCGCAGCTCCCCGCGCGAGGTGATTCGGCGCGTGTCGGCTGTCAACCTGCATCATCCATTCGACCAGCTAATGGACGCCTCCACCTTTGTACAGCGGAAGACCTTAATACATCTTGTAGTCAGCAAAATCGTCGTGTCCAAAGACAAAAAATCGAAGCCGTGGAGCTCAGCTTCGATGCTAAAACAGAATCCTACTTTTCGTCCTTGACCCTTCTGCTTCGGCAAGAAGGGTTTCTTGCGCTTCAGAGGGCGTTGGGTCCTCTGGAGGCATAGAGCGGTTTGTGGTGAGTGTGCAGGCCGAGAAAGGTTGAATCAATGACTGTAGCAGAGTATTTCCTTTACGTGGAAATCAGAGAAAATTATCGAGATTTTTGAACCTGTATGATAATATTAGAGATATAATTTATTGTTTTCAACGAGCACGGTTCCTATGGATACAGAAGGAACCTGCTTTTTTTTGGGCCAATCCAGTATAATTATTGCTCCTAATTGGGAACCATAGCCGAAGAAAGGAGAAGATGTATGTCTTTAAGCTATGCTGACCCTATTGATACTTTTGAATCTAAAGAGAGTACATTGATTAATTCTTTTGAGGATTTTCTGATACAAAATTCTTCTACGAAACCAACCTTGATACTTCGCGAAATGGACTGTTGGCAAGGACGCGCTGATGTAGTTGAGGCATTCTTTACTTCTCATTGGAGTCTCCCTAGAAGATCAGAAGAAGTGTTAAGTCGACTTGGGCCAGCACAAATCCTATCTGTGCTTTATCCGAAGAAAAAACAGAAACTTAATACAATTGTTTCGCTTTCTGGATTGTCTGAATCCACTGTTCGCAAACATCTTAAAGAGCTTTCTGAGTGCGGCCTTGTACAACAAGATAACCAGGATAGATTTACAATTCATCCACAAGTGCTCCTTCCACAAATTCGATTCCACGCATATGAAGGGAAACTCCATAACTGGAAAAGAGCATTATATCAAGCAATTAACTACTTAGGTTTTGCACATTACTCTTCAGTTGTTATGCCTGCTAGGTATATTAAGCCTGCTCTCGAAAACCTAGAACATTTTAAAATTAATGGTATAGGTTTAATCTCTGTTTCGGAGAATGAATACAAAATGATTTTAAAGCCAAGAAAAAACCGACCGAGGAAAAAAGCATTCCACTTAGTCGGTATAGGCAAAACTATTATGAAATTAAATTCAAACGTTCGTATGGCTTCTAAAGATTTGTAAGGCGGACTGCCATGTGTCCAAGTGTGATCTGGAAGATGCCTTTTCAAATTGAACGGCATATCTATCCAACATTGTGTATAGAGATTGCGCGTTCGAAATGGCCTGCTCCAAGTAATCGAGTCGAGTTGTTATATCGTCATCACGTTGAAAGATATCAATTGTAGCCTTTTTAATAGCAGACCAGTGTTGCTGGTGAGACAGCGCTCTACTCCATCCATCAGAAGGATTCGAGCCTGCCAGGATAATTCTGTCCTCAACCGTACGCGATAGAATACTTTGAAACAAATTTTGTGGTACATTCGCATCAATTGAATCAAGTTCCGATACTAGGATGGAATTTAAAAGGGGTACCGAAGTGTACCTCTCACGTGGTAATCTTCCGCCCGTAGAAGGAAGAATCCGCTGTTGTATCGTAAACTTTCTTGAACTGTTATGCCAGCCAGTACCTATCCCATATGCGCCCACACCCAAATAAAGAAGCCCAATGATATCAGAATAACCAACAACTACTTTAAATTCGTTGATTTCAGATAATGAATAAATAAAGTACAATAAATTTGATAGTCCGTGGTCTGTGTCGAAGTTTTGATTGTAATCTTTGTTGCTCCGAGCTACGGTTAAATAAAAACCTTCCACTTCCAGGACAGATATTTCATTTAAAAATTCATTAACTCGATCAGTTTCATTAAGTGCAGACTCTGTAAATATTAACGATACCAAAAGAGGAGTTTTTATGTCTCTCGACTTGAGTATTGCATTGGTTTCTTCCGCCAGGCTTAAGCAAATTTGGGTTTGTCTATCACTAAAACTGTTAATAAGTAGTGTTGGTGATAAAATGTAATCAACTCCCATAGAAATTTGGAAGTCAATTGTGTCTTTTGCAAACGTTTGAATTTCACGTATTGAACGAAATGATGACATGTTTAATTGTCCAGGATAATACGCGTAATCAGATAAATTTTTAGTCGTTCCGTCGATATACATCGTATAATAAAATTGTGGATCTATAAAAACTTCAGCTGCGGGATGATTGTTATATAAATCATTTAGGAATAATCGCAAATTATCCTCGGTATCATCCCTCGGACTTAAAACCACTCCATCAACAGCGCCATTGGTTAATGCTTGTTGAATCTTAGTTCCCTTACCGTATCCTTGTTGCACATACAATTTCATTTCAGAACCTCCCTTACCTGAACGAGTTTTTCTATGAGGGAATCGCAAGTTTTATAACGTAAATGAGGCTCCTTAGCTAGTAATCGCATAATTATGCTATTTAAGCTTGATGGTAACTCTGGACGTAAGTTTATGGGTTTCTCAACTACGTTCGAAATTATATTAGCAACTAATTGCATTGAGTTTATTCCTCTAGTGAAAAAGGGATGTTGTCCTGTCACCGCTTCATATAGGACTATTCCTAAGAGAAATAGATCAGAACGAAAATCAATCCCTCTTCTTACATTTTTAAGTTGTTCGGGAGACATGTAAATGGGCGTACCTACTGTTACAAAGGCCGCCGTAAGCGACTCATCTGTAAGATCAAACGCAAGTCCGGTATCTAACAACACATAAGTTCCATTTCCGCGTCTCATAATATTCTTGGGTTTTACATCACGGTGAACCATATTGATATTCCAAAGATTCTGTATGGCCGTGGCAATATCTATGCCAAGTTGTATACTTTCACGAAGCGATATTTGTCTATCTCTTCTAATAATCGTATGTAGATCATCACCATCAATTAATTCTTCTGTAAAATAAAGAAGTTTTTTGTTATCATATTCTACAAATGTCATTCCGACAGGGCCTAGCTTAACCAAAGTGGGGGTCTCGCATCTATCCATGATGTCAATTTCCCTTTTGGCTCTAGCCAAAACATCCTCTCGAATATCCTCAAGCGGGGATGTGGTATCGTGAATACTATCCATAATCGATTGCGGTGGCTGATTATGTATATTTGTAAGGTCTAGGAACTTAATAGCGTACTTTATCCCATCTATTACACAAGAGAAAACCGTTTTTTGTCCTCCCTTGCCTACGAATTTAACATCACTACAATTGGGACAAACTTCTCGCACTTGCTCTTCAGACAGATCAGGTGCACGCAAGGACGTTCCCTCCCATTATACTCTTCACTCGACCCTCTATTTCTACATAGTATCACGGCTTTGGAAAACATGGTCGTATTTGGGTTAATTGTTATCAGAAAATGAATCTAAAGTCCTAAAAAAATGTTTCCTCGGAACCTTCTAATTAAGTATTTCACTTATTTTCGAATTCACTTATGATAAGGTTCCCCCCGATTAATCTTAAACGCCCGATACACCTGCTCCAGCAGCAGCACCCGCATGAGCTGGTGCGGATAGGTCATCCGCCCAAAGCTCAGCTTCTTGTCGGCGCGGGCCAATACGGCGGGCGAGAGGCCGAGCGAGCCGCCGATGACGAAGGCGACGGCGCCGCCGCCGTAGACGGCTTGGCGGTCCAGATGCGCGGCGAGTTGCTCGCTGGACCAGGCGTCGCCGTCGATGGCGAGCACGACGACGTGCGCGTCGGGCTTGAGCGCAGCTAGGATGCGCTCGCCTTCGCGGACGCGGACCTGCTCTTCTTCGGCCGGGCTCATGGTGTCCGGCGTCTTCTCGTCCGGCAGCTCGCGGATGTCGAGCCTGGCGTAGGCGCCCAGCCTTTTCGAATATTCGGCCACGCCGTCCAACCAGTACTTCTCCTTCAGCTTGCCTACGCATACGATCTGAATTTGCATCATGATGATTCAACCGTCCTTCCGATCTTCCGATCCTCGTTCTGTTATCTACAGCTTATCCCATCGGCCGCGAAGGACGCAAAGGATCATGTGTTTATACAGCCCCCGCCCCCACACCCCCCTCTTTCCGTCAAATCGCAAACAATCCAAATAATAAACAACCCGCCCGCCCCGGCTTTCTCAATAAAAGAAAACAACCAAAACATTAGTAAATGGTAGCCCGCTCCCACAGGGCGTAAGCTCTCCAGGTAGCCATCTAACTGTGCTCGAGTGCATCCGCGAACGGCGCTATGAGTGCATGGACTAGAGGGGGCGAGACGCTTTTCCCGACACAGCTGCATCGGCAAATTGAAAGCGCTTTGATCCGCATCCGGCAGCGACGCACAACCTTTATCCGACACCGACACGATCAACCAGCGCGATCGAAGGCGGCAAGCAAATGAAACAAG
This sequence comes from Cohnella sp. GCM10020058, assembly GCF_042683485.1. Classification (NCBI taxonomy): domain Bacteria; kingdom Bacillati; phylum Bacillota; class Bacilli; order Caryophanales; family Paenibacillaceae; genus Cohnella; species Cohnella sp. GCM10020058. The sequence continues at coordinate 113,180 of NZ_JBHUJV010000009.1, read as the reverse complement.
CCTAACGAGCCTGATCAGGGAGGAAAGCGAAGAATGAAACGAACGCTGCTAACGATTCTCACAGCCATTCTACTGACGGTCGGCGCCCTGTCTGCTGCCCCTGCCCCCGACGCTACCGCGGCCGCGCCAACCACGCCTGCTTTAACCGTAACAGCTTCCGGCGCACTGCAAAATTCATTCGACACCGGCACCGCAGGACAGCCCTACGGTCTGACCGACTGGACATCCGCCGGCTGGAATGCGCCCTGGCTGCTCGGCGACGGCAGGAGCCAGATCGACGCTAACACAAGCCACAGCGGCGGCAAGTCGCTCAAGGTCCTCTATCCGCAAGGCAAGATCGGCCCCGAGGATTCGGGCTATCAGTCGCCGTTTCAGCTGCCGTCGGCGGACGAGTATTACCTCTCCTACTGGGTGAGATTCAGCCAGGATTTCAGCTGGGGCACGACGGAATATGCCGGTAAGGTCGGCATCGGCCTGGCGGGCGGCGGCGCCTGCTCCGGCGGCGAGGTCTGCACGGGCGAGAACGGCTTCAGCTCCCGCCTCATCTGGCGCAAGGGCGGCCAGGCCGCCATCTACTATTACTCGATGGGCCACGCAGGCGAGTACGGCGACTACGCCGTGCTTCAGCACAACGGTTCGGACGTCTACTATCCCAAGGCGCAATGGGTCAATATCGTGCAGCGGCTCAAGGTGAACACCGTGACGAACGGCCAGGCCAATCCCGACGGCGAGATCGAGATCTGGTACAACGGCCAATCCGCGGCAAAAATCACCGGCCTGCGCTTTGTGACCAACGCCGACAAGGTGGACAAGGCATACTTCTCGTCCTTTGCCGGGGGAGCGACCGCTTCTTTCGCGCCGGCGAACGACTCTTACATTTGGTACGACGATGTGAAAGTGTCCACGAACAGCACCGACATCTGCGAGTTCAACAAGGGGGGCTGCAGCGGCGAGTGGGACGACGAGACGACCGACCCGCTGCACGATCTGCGCATTCGTCCGGTCAGCGTGACCGCCAGCACCTATGAGGAAGGCAACGGTCCGGAAAATACGCTCGACGACGATCTGACGACGCGCTGGTCGGCCGAGGGCGAGCAGTGGATCCGGTACGATCTGGGCGAGAGCCGCGAGCTGTCGCAAATCTCGATCGCCTTTTACCAAGGGCATGTGCGGTCGACGAAGCTTCGAATCGAAGGCTCCGACGACGGCGATACGTGGCGCACGCTGTTCGAGGGGCAGAGCGCCGGCAATTCGACAGAGCCCGAGCCGGTTGTCCTGACCGATGCCAAGGCGCGATATATCCGCATCGCAGGCTCTGGCAATACGGTCAACATGTGGAACAGCATCTCCGAGGTGCGCATTTACGGCGTGCAAAAGGACGATCCCGGCGGGCCGCCACTGAAGGATAAGCTGGTCAACGCGTTCGAGACGGGGACGGCCGGACAGCCATACGGTCTCGCAGACTGGACGCAGGCGAACTGGACCGCGAAGTGGCTGCTCGGCGACGACCGGAGCCAGATCGACGACGGGGTCAGCCATAGCGGCTTCAAGTCGCTCAAGGTGCTGTATCCGAAAGGCAAGATCGGCCCGGAGGCTTCCGGCTATCAGGCGCCGTTCGAGCTCAAGTCCGCGGATGAGTACTACTTGTCGTATTGGGTACGGTTCAGCGAGGACTTCAGCTGGGGCACCAAGCAGTTCGGCGGCAAGCTGGGCATCGGCCTGGCTGGCGGCGCGGCATGCTCGGGCGGTCAGATCTGCACGGGCGAAAATGGTTTCAGCTCCCGCCTTATCTGGCGCAAGGACGGGCAGGCGGCCGTGTACATTTATTCGATGGGCAACGCGGGACAGTACGGCGACGAGGCCGACCTCAATTACCGCAACGGCTCGCCCGTCTACTATCCGAAGGGAACCTGGTTCAACATCGTGCAGCGGGTCAAGGTGAACACCGTTACGAACGGCCAGGCCAATCCCGACGGCGAGGTGGAGATCTGGTACAACGGCCAACACGCGACAAAGGTGACGGGCCTTCGCTTCGTGACCAACGCCGACAAGGTGGACAAGGCGTACTTCTCTTCCTTTTTCGGCGGCGCGACCGACGATTATGTACCGGCCAACGACTCGTATGTCTGGTACGACGACGTCAAGGTATCGACGCGACTCGCGGACATGTGCGAGCTCAGCACGGGCGGTTGTGACTATTCGTCCGACGATCCGATGGCGGCGTACCGCATCCAGCCGGTCGGCGTGACGGACAGCGGTCATGAGGAAGGCAACGGTCCGGAAAACACGATCGACGGCGACCTGTCAACCCGCTGGTCGTCCGAGGGCGAGCAGTGGATCCGGTACGATCTGGGCGAGAGCCGCGAGCTGTCGCAGGCATCGATCGCCTTTTTTCAGGGCGCCGCGCGGTCGACGATCTTCCGCCTTGAAGCCTCCGACGACGGGGACACGTGGCGTACGCTGTTCGACGGACAGAGCTCCGGCAGGTTCACGGATCTCGAGCCGTTCGCGTTGAACAACGCCAAGGCAAGATACATCCGTATCGCAGGCTCCGGCAATACGATCAACAAGTGGAACAGCATCACCGAAATACGTTTTTATGGCACGGAGGAAAATGGCGGCGGCGATCCCGGCGGCGGCAACGAGCCGGGTGGCGGCATCGATCCCGACGACGGCAGCGACCCGGATGGCGGCAATGATCCCGGCACGGGCACGCCGAGCGCTGACCGGCGCGTCAACGCGTTCGAGCTGGGCACGGCCGGAGAGCCGTACGGTCTAAGCGACTGGCGGAAGATGGACTGGACGGCAAAGTGGCTGCTCGGCGAGGACCGGAGCCAAGTCGATGCCGACGTCAGCCACAGCGGCTTCAAGTCGCTCAAGGTGCTGTATCCGAAGGGCAAGATCGGGCCGGAGGCTTCCGGCTATCAGGCGCCGTTCGAGGTGAAGCCTGCCGACGAGTATTACTTGTCGTATTGGGTGCGGTTTGACGAGAACTTTAGCTGGGGCACCAAGCAGTTCGGCGGCAAGCTGGGCATCGGCCTGGCGGGCGGCGCGGCTTGCTCCGGCGGTCAGATCTGCACGGGTGAAAATGGCTTCAGCTCCCGCCTCATCTGGCGCAAGGACGGGCAAGCGGCTGTCTATATTTACTCGATGGGCAACGCGGGACAATATGGTGACGAGGCCGACCTCAATTATCGCAATGGCTCGCCTGTCTATTATCCGAAGGGCGAATGGTTCAACATCGTCCAGCGGGTAAAAGTAAACACCGTCACGAACGGCCAGGCCAATCCCGACGGCGAGGTGGAGATCTGGTACAACGGCCAGCACGCGACAAAGGTGACCGGCCTGCGCTTCGTGACCAACGCCGACAAGGTGGACAAGGCTTACTTCTCCTCCTTCTTCGGCGGCGCGACCGAGGACTATGTGCCGGCCAACGACTCGTACGTCTGGTACGACGATGTCAAAGTGTCGCCTCATCGCGCGGACATGTGCGAGCTGAACGCAGGCGGCTGCGACTATGCGGCCGACGATCCGCTGGCGCAGCTGCGAATTCAACCGGTCGGCGTTACGGACAGCGGCCATGAGGAAGGCAACGGGCCGGAGAAAACGATCGACGGCGACTTGTCGACCCGCTGGTCGGCCGAGGGCGAGCAGTGGATCCGGTACGATCTGGGCAAGAGCCGCGCGCTGTCGCAGATCTCGATCGCCTTTTTCCAGGGCGCCGCGCGGTCGACGATCTTCCGCATCGAGGTGTCCGACGACGGAGAGACGTGGCGCACCCTGTTCGACGGCAAGAGCTCCGGGCGCTTTACGGACCTTGAGCAGTTTGCGCTGGACAACGCCAAGGGCCGGTATATCCGCATCTCGGGCTCCGGCAACACGATCAACAAGTGGAACAGCATCACCGAGGTTCGTATCTACGGCACGTCGGGAGACGACGGCGGCGATCCGGACAACGGAAATGGCAATGGGAATGGCAATGGAAACAATCCGGATAACGGGAATGGGAACGGAAACGGGAATGGCAATAACAATGGCAGTGGCAACGGGAATCAGTCCGGCAACAGCAACGGCAGCGGCGGCCAATCCGGCCAGGACGATCCCGGCTCCCAGCTGCCCGAGGCGGAGCTGAAGGAAGTGATGAAGGTCATCGCCTACCACTGGGCCAAGGCGGACCTGATCCGGGCAGCGGAGCTGAAAATCTGGGACCTGCCGCCCCTCGGCCAACCGTTCAACCCCAACAAACCGGTCAGCCGGACGGAATGGGTGCAGCTGCTCGTTCGCGCGCTGGGCCTTGAAGCGCCCGACGGCGCCACGCCTTTTGCCGACGTGTCGGGACTGGGCGACGAGCAGCAGCGTGCCGTCGCCGCAGCGGTCCGGGCCGGCATTGTCAACGGCTTCGAGGACGGCAGCTTCCGGCCCGAGCAAGAAGTGACGCGCGCGCAGATGGCCGTCATGCTGGCCCGAGCGCTCAAGCTGTCGGCTAGCTCAGTTCCGTCGGCGTCCGTCTTCGCGGACGACAAGTCGCTCCCGGCATGGGCGCGAGACAGCGTCTACGCGCTGAGCCAGCAAGGCGTGCTGCGAGGCCGCGGCGGCCAGGCGTTCCAGCCGGGAGGCAACGCGACTTTTGCCGAGTCGATCGTCGCTTTGCTGAGGGCCATCGATCTGCCGGACGCGCAAGCTTGATCATACAAAGTCAAAAGGCACCTGCCCAGGTGCCTTTTGATCGTAACCGTTCACAGCCGCGCTGAGTCAGCTTATTGGCGCCAATACCGCCTCAAGACGGGGCGAAGCTACGGCAAGTTTTCCGAGCTGCTGGATTGAAGTTCAAGCACCCGAAGGGTTGAAATATGCGATTCTGCTGCCGGCGCCGGACAAGTGACATAGATGCAGCAGCATGTGGTACTTTTAAAGCTATCGCGGTTCCGACGCTTGCGAATTAAAAGCGAAAGGAAGGACCGATTAAGCCCTTCCTCACAGAGGCTCCCGGCCTGTCCATCAAGGAAGGGCGGGTGCTTTCATTTTTCAATAAATCAATCGACGATCAGTTCATACCCCGTCAGTTGCTTAATGTCGGCGATCACGGTTGCCTTCTCTTCCGCTTCGATTGCAGCGGCGTTCGCCGTCTTCACGGTAACCTCCCCCTTGTCCATACGAATGGACGGCGTCTTCTTGACGCCCCAAGCCGGGGGAACCCGCTGCATAACGACCGCCAGCACTTCGTTCTGCTTCGGATTGCGCGCATAGGAGATCGGCAGCCCAATCCGGTCGGCAAGCTCTGCCATCCGCGCTCTGTATCGAACAGCAACTTGCGGCGTAATAAAATGAAGCTCCATCAGCCTGCCGGAGGCTGTCTGGTGAAGGCTCGCTTTGTAGATGGTCAGGTTGTTCTCCTCGGCCCAGCGCTTAATCTCCTGCTGCGCCTGATTCGCCTCCATCGGGAAGCTGCCGGGGCCGGGAAGCGCGATATCCTCCGTGCCGCCGGCGGCGGATGCGAAACCTGCCGCAGACGCGCCGTTTGTCCCGGCTTGTCCGCTTAGCACCAGCTCATATCCCGTTTCCCGATTGAACTTCGTCCGAATGTCCGCCCAATCCGGCGGTTCCGCACATTGCACGACAAGCTGTTTCGTCTGCAAATGAATCGACGGGTTCCCTACGAGCCCGGCGCCAAGGAGCGTCCTCGCCAACTGTGCCATCTGATCCTGCCGCACTGAATCGGAGAAGCGCACGGTCCAGCCTGTCAGCTCCCGCAACTCCCCGGCGATGCGCTCACGCTCGTCGGCTCCGACCGCATCGGGATAATCGAAGGCGACCACGACCGCGGGATGGGCGCCGTCTATCCCTTCCGTGCCGCATCGGAGAAACCGCGGATGCCCGCTCATCCGCTCACGCACCGTATTCAACGCGGTGGCCGGGTCCATGCGAATGCTTTGGACGGGCAGCGACAGATTGCTTAACGCCGCGATTGCCGATTCGTCCAACGTATAGAGCACCCAGTCCCGTTCGCCCTGCCGCACGCGATGTCTATGCGAATCAGGCAAGGCCAGCAGCGCAAGTCCCGCGGCAAGCTTGTGCCCGATCGAATCCGCCCCGATCGCCGCGCACACCTCCGGCAACGTCGCTTGCGCCGGAGCCTGCAGCCGCTCCCAGTGCAGCTCCCGCAGCCGCGGCCGCGAATACGCCATTACGGTCGGGAGCGTCTCCTCCAGCTCGTCGACCGCTCCGCCCCACTTGCCCAGCGTCTCCGCCACCGACGACGTGCCCGCCTTCACGATGGCCTTCCTGCGGAACGTCTGGCAAGTCAGCGTACGCATCTTGCTATGGATGCCGATGCATATAGCGGGATAGAGCTTATCGTCTTCATCCCGCAACAACAGCAGCTCGCCGACATAGTCCTCCAGGCCGGATTGCCGATGCCCGCGGAGGGCCGCGCGCTCGCTGCCGCCCGGACGAGGCGGCGCAGCGGACCATTCGTAGCTGTGCCCGTTTTCCACGAGCAACGGCCCGAAAGCGGGGTCGATCCGCTGGGACAACTGGAAGCGCGCGTCGTCGTCGCCGTGAACAAGAAGCGTATGCGCCGGCTGCAATTGCTCGATAAATCGGGTCATCTCCATCGCATCCGCATGCGCGGACAAGCCGAACTTGTCGAAGCGGCAGCGAACCGGATGAACGACGCCGTTCAGCTCCAGCGTTCTGTCTCCCGTCGCTTCCGCGAGCGCCAGCAGCTTGCGCCCCGGGCTCTCCTCATCCTGATAACCGGTGATGAAGATCGCATTCTTCTCCCCGCCGATAAGGCGCTCCGCATACCACTGGCTCGCCCCTCCGACCAGCATGCCGGATGAAGCGACGATGCAACCCGGCTTGCCCTGCAAAAGCATCTCGCGCTGCTTCGTGTCCTTGACCGCCACGCAGCGGCCCTCGGTCAGAAACACATCGTTATGCTGGCGAATGCGGTGCGCGACAGGCCCTTTGAGATATTGCGGATAGTCGCGATAGATGCGACAAATAGACGTCACCATCCCGTCCACATAGATCGGGAACGACGGGATCAGTCCTCGCTCCATATAATCCTGCAGCAGAAGCAGAATTTCCTGCGACCGCCCGAGCGCAAATGCCGGAATTAATGCGAATCCTCCGCCGGCAATGACTTCAGCCACATTTTCGACCAACCGCTTCTCTTCCATTTGCCGATCCGTATGTACGCGGTTCCCGTAAGTCGATTCCATGACGACCGTGTGAGGCTGGAAGCCGTATGGCAGCTTCACGCCCTGAATCGTGCGACCCGCCTGGAACGAGATGTCGCCGGTAACGAGCAATCGCTCGTCGCCGCCGGTTAGCCCGAACATGACCGCCCCGAGAATATGCCCCGCGCGCCACGCTTCCACGGTCAGATTGCCGATCCGCATCTTGCCCGAAGCCGGGAATGCGAGCAGGGACGCGAGCAAATCCTGCATCTGCTGCTCCGTATAGGGCATCAGCCGCTGCTCCTGCTTGCATCTGGACTCTAACAAGCGATAGGAATCCTGCATCATAATACGCATCAGATCGATCGTCGGCGGAGTGGCATAGATCGGCACATTCGGGTGCATCGCCCGCACGACCGGCAAGGCCCCGATATGATCGGCATGCGCGTGCGTCACCAATATGCCGTCGATGCCGCCAAGCTCCTCCAACAGGCCCAGCGAGGGCATCGGATCGTCCTGGTGCATCCGCATCCCCGCATCGATCAGCAGCCTCGTGCCGTTCATCTCCACATGAATCGAAGAGGCGCCAACTTCGCTCCCCCCGCCCAGTACCGTCAGCTTCAATGTTTACGCCTCCTGCAACGTTCATACTAACCGGTCAGTAAAAAGTCCGACACTTAAGAAGCCCGCTTTGCTCACTCAGCAGCAGCTTTTAATTTACCTCAATCATTATACTACGTCTTTGTCACGGTATAGCTCCAGCGGGGCTTCAATGCGGCAAATGAATCCTTGCTGAGAGCGGTCGATCTGCCGGACGCGCAGGCTTAAGGCATTCGAGGTAGGGGCGGCAATTTCCCCGAACTATGACACACTGATGTCATACTTTGTTGTTTATCCTGAGGCAGTCAGCAACCAAAGAGACTAACCCTCAGGAGGAAATGCCAATGGCAAAAATGTTGATGGTAAAGGCCAACGATCGCCCGGCCGATCAATCCGTAAGCGTACGGATGTACGAAGCGTTTTTACATGCATACCAAGAAGCGCACCCTGACGATCAGGTGGACGTGCTGGACCTTTACCAGGCGGAGCTGCCGTATTACGGCGACAAGGCCATTAGCGGCCTGCGCAGCATCGATCAAGGTGCGCAGCTAACGCCGCAAGAAGAGGAAGCCGCTCGACTGGTCCATCGATATTTAGATCAATTTCTTGAAGCAGATAAGGTCGTATTCGCCTTTCCGTTATGGAACGGCACGGTTCCCGCGCCGCTGATCACTTATGTGTCCTATCTGTCGCAAGTGGGCAAGACCTTCAAGTTTACGTCGCAGGGTCCGGTTGGATTGGTCGAGGACAAGAAGGTCGCGCTGCTCAACGCGAGGGGCGGCAGCTACTCGACCGTTGAGACGGCACCTTATGAGATGGCGGTTACCTATATGCGAAACATGATAGGCTTGTGGGGAATTCGACATCCGGAAGTGATCGTCATCGAAGGACATCATCATAGCGGCGATCCGATGGACATTGTTGACAGCGGCCTTCGGAAGACAACTGAATTGGCAATCCGGTTCTGAAAATCAAAGTGAGCGCAAGGGAAGCAAAAGATCCGATCCATTGCCCCCGGGCAATGATTCGGATCTTGGCTGTCGATGGAACGCAGAGACGCCATCTGTCTATTCGCTCGCACCCGCACGCACCCGATCGATCAATCCCTTATACGCCTCATATTCCTTCTCCCACAACGCCTTGCGCGACTCCACCGCCCTGCCGTCCAGCAGCGCGGCGATGACGTCCAGGCACACATGCCAGCCTGCGAGGTCGCGCGGCGTATGATCGGTGATTCGCGCGATGCGCTCGATCAGCGCGAGCCGGCAGCCCTCCGGCGTCTCCGCGAGCTCGAAGCGGACGCGATCCTCCGCCCACGTATACGCGAGCACGGCGAGCGGCTCGAGCGCGAGAATCTCCATCGTCTCCGCGCTACCGCTGCCCATGTCGAACTTGAATGCCCCGCCGACGCGCAGATCCTCCACGCTCAGCTCGGGAAACCATTTCGCCAACTGCTCATTATCGGTCAGCATTGCCCACACGGACGCGACCGAGTGGCCCCATACACGCTCAAACCGCGCCTCGTACGCCCCGCCGTTCTCGATCGATCGGATAACTGCCAGCATCTCGAATGCCCCTCTCGTATTTAATCAAGCAGTGGCCGGATCGCCCCGACCAGCACCCCCGCAGCCTGCGCATGCGCCGACTTGCCGGGATGATTCCGCGCGCCGGCGGTATCGTCCGTCATCCCCGGCAGCTCCACGACCGTCACCTTCTCGTCCCCCGACTGCGCCCGATACGCACCGACCGCCCGCTCGATTGCGGGCAGCATCGCCGAGCCGAGCATGCCGTACGCCCATACGATGTGCGCATCCCGATTGCAGCGCCGCAGCTTGCCCACGAACTGCGCCACCGCCCGCTCGAAGACCGCCAAGTCGTCCGCGTTCATCGTGCCGTCCGCATTTAACCGCTGCTCGTACGTCTCGCCCGTCTGCGGGTCCCGCCATGCCTGGTAGTGGAACGCCCCGTCGTCGTTGGTCCCCAGGTTGACGACTACCACATCCGGCTGCCAGGCGGCGAAGTCGTTCTCATCCCGCGCGCCCAGCTCGCCGTTCCGCTCTCCCTCCAGCAATCCGCCTACCTGCTCGTAATAGGCCGGGAGGCTCGCATGCGGATTGTTGTCCCAGCCCGTCACCACGCCCCAACCGCTCTGCGACAAGATCCGGTATTCGGCGTCCAGCGCCTCGGCCGTCATCGCGGCATAGTTGTCGATGGCGCTGAACCACATCGGGATCCAGTCCTGCTCGACGGTCGCGCCGATCGCGCCTTCCCCAGACGTGATGCTGTCGCCGACGAACTCGATCTTGTGCGGCTTGTCCGCAACAGGCAAGAATTCGCCGTCGCACCGTACCGACCGGATCTGCAGCAGGCAGCCCGGGTCGCCGCTCATCGCCTGCGTATCCTTGACGATCCGCACGTTTTTAACGGTATCCTCGTTCATGACCCTGAACACGCACAGCCAGTGCCTGCCCGCCGTAATCATCTGCCTGCTCACCGGCGCACCGTTCACGACAACGCTGATCCACGGCTCGTTGCGATCGTAATCCGCTTCGACTTCGATCCACAGCTCGCCTGCCTTCACGTTCCACTCGACGCCGCTTCCCGTCCAGAACAAGGTCATCGGATCGAGACGCCCCGTCGTGCGCCCATGCACCTTCGTATGCGCAATCTCGGACAGCGCGTACGTTCTCAGCTTATCGTTTGTCTTCATTAACCGTTCCCCCGTTTCGCCCGTTGTCTCCGATTCTATCTTGTCCGGCTTATCCCATCAACTGAGATGCTTATTATGAAATTAGACGGGGTCTGGCGGCGCAAAACGATATTTGCTCGCTTGTTCGTAGGCGTAGGCCAAGCGGAGCAGCACGGGCTCGCTGTAGGCGGTTCCTACGAATGTGATGCCCTGCGGCCCTTTGGTCGTATAGCCGCCTTCCGCAATGATCCCCGTCTCCGCGTATCCGCCCGGCACCGTAATCGCCGGATATCCCGCGCACGCGGACAAGTCCAGGCCCTCCTCATTGCCGAGAAACAGCAGCGCATCGAGCCGATGCTCGCGAATCGCGTGATCGATGCCTTGTTCCCGGGCCAGCTCGCGGTTTAATTGCAGGCTCTCCACGTATTCCGACTCGGTTAACGTACCGCTTGTCCGATTTGACCAGATGAGCGTATCCTGACCGTATTTTAGCGCGGCCTCGCTATTTGCTTCATTATAAGAGATCAGCTCGTCAAGCGACCGTACGTAAGCGCCGGGACCGGCTTTGGCGAGGTAATCGTTCAGTCCCTTTTTAAATTCGTACGGCATGACGTCCCAATCCCACTTCGCGCCTTCGCAAGGCAGGGATACCGGATCGACGATAATCGCGCCGCGCGCCTTGCACAACTCGATCGCCCGCTCGATAATCTGGGCCCGCGCCTCGTCCAATCCTTGATAATAGTACCGGGCAATGCCGATCCGCGCGCCGCGCAAGCCATCCGAATCCAAGAATGCCTGGTAGTCCGCGTGCGCGACTCGCCCGCTTTCTCCCATGGCCGCATCCGCCGGATCCGCCGCCGTCATCGCGCCGAGCAGGATCGCGGCGTCCCTGACCGTGCGGGTCATCGGCCCGGCCGAATCCTGGCTATGCGTAATCGGGATGATGCCCGTGCGGCTGACAAGTCCGATCGTCGGCTTAAAGCCCACAAGGCAGTTTTGCGAGGCCGGGCTGATGATCGAGCCCGACGTCTCCGTGCCGATGGCGGCGGCGCACAAGTTCGCAGCCGTCGCAGCACCCGAGCCCGAGCTCGAGCCGCCGACGAAAAACTCGCCCGGACTGTACGGATTAAGCGTCAGTCCCCCTCTCGAGCTGTAGCCCGCCCACATTGTGCCTGACATAAAGTTCGCCCACTCCGTCATGTTGGCCTTTCCGAGAAATACCGCTCCCGCATCCCGCAGCTGCGCGGCCACAGCCGAGTCCGCCGGCGCGAAGTGCGCCGCAAGCGCGATCGATCCGGCGCTCGTATGCATGCGGTCCCCCGTATCGATATTGTCCTTGAGCAGGATCGGAATGCCGTGCAGCGGCCCGCGCGATCCGCGATCGCGCCGTTCCGCGTCGAGCGCCGCCGCGATCGCGATCGCGTCCGGATTGACCTCGAGCACTGCTCTCAGCTTCGGATTAAACCGCTCGATCCGCGCCAAATACCAGCGCACGCAAGCCTCTGACGTTAATGTCCCGGCCTCCATCGCGGCCTGCATGGAAGCGATATCCGCTTCTATTAAAATGTCGTTTAAATAGGCGCTCATTGAGACGTCCCCCGTCATCGTATCTATTGCTATCGTTTAAACATTCTCTCCAGAACGACCGCCACTCCGTCTTGATCGTGCTGCATACCGCTTGCGCGCCGTTGTAGTAGACGAATGCGCCGATGCTAATCAATTCTTCGGGAAGGAACTGCCTGACAGACCGAGGCGGACGTGCCGTCGCATAGATAATTTTGATCCCTTTTTCGTAGCATGTCCGCACTGCAAGACGGTTGCGGTCCGAGACTTGCTTGCCGGAATTCAGCAACGTTCCATCCAGATCTAATACGATAGCCGAATAGCTCAAAACTCAGTCCCTCCCGCCGCCATGTTCCCGCGTTCCTTCCAGTATACAAGTTTTTCCTTGCGGATTGACCAACCCGTCCGGACGAAGTTCTCAAAAACACGCCCACAAGACAGGAGCCCCGCCGTGCCTGACCGCCATCTGACCGTCCCTCGTATTGGCTGTTGGCAGCGTCAGCGTCGCTCTTTCGCCGCAATGCCAGCAAATATACACCTTTTATTGTCGATATCGACCCTTATGTACAGAATAGATGTCAAAACGCAGTTAATTTCCTCCAATAGCCAGATTTCCAGCTTGCGCTTTGCATTTACCTGCACAATTGCAGGCAATGCATCAAGTGTCGCGCTTCGACAAAAAATAAATGTACAAATGCAGGTTTTTAACCCCCCAACCACTTTAAAGCTCCGGCATGAAGATTTCGCGCTTCATTGCCCGCGAATGGCCGCCTAATTTATACTTTCCGATCTTTCAAAATAAAACAGGCCCTGCACCGCTTCCGGCACAAGACCTGTTTTGCTTATGCAGTCACTTAAATTACCTCAACCTCGATTCCCAACATACCCGCCGTGCGCTTGATTTCCGCCGCCTTGTTGCCGACGCCCAGTGCGAAGTGATGGGTCGGGCCTGCGCTGCACCACTGCTCGACGAACGTCGCGACCGGACGGCCGAAGCTGCAGCGGGTGTTGGTGTTGCCGGTCTGCGGGATCGGCCCCTTGATCGACTCGCCCTCGGCGACGATCATCTTGTAGCGGCCCTGCGCCGTCTGCCCGATGCTGAGCAGCGTGACCGGACCGGCCTGAATGCTGAACTCGACGCCGATGCCGGAGCCGCGCTTGCCGTGGAACAGCTCAAGCCCCCGAATGACCGGGCGATCGTCCGCGATCTTGATGTTGTGCGGTCCATCGTGACCGACAAGTACGATATCGTCCTTGAAGTCGCACGGGTGCAGCTCGGCAAAGGAACCTCCGGCATCGAGCCGATCCATGATGAGCATGGCCGCGCATGTCTTGAGGTCGGCTTCGCCCGCGAGCGGAATGCCCTTGCCCGTCAGGAGGGAGTTGCCGAGCACCATATTCGAGCCGATGCGCTCATACTCGTTGTCGTCGATTCCCTTGTAATAGTAGGCAAGGCCGGTCAGTCCGAATTCCTCCACGAGCTTGTCGAGACCGACCGCAACCTTGGCGGACCAGGCCAGATCCTCGGGCTTGATCGGCCGCGTGACCGGATCGATGAACGGATCGGACACGGTAAATATACTATGAATCTCCTCGAGTTTGGCATCGATCTCCTGCTGCGTAGCGGAAGCCACGGTTTTTGCCAGATCGCACATTTCAAGCATCTGCACATGCGCGCCGAACGATGCCGTGAACGCGGTCGGATCGGAGTTCATGTCGTACATGCCTTCGTACGTATGCCCGAGGTAGCCGATCCGCGCGTACTTGAACGCGCGCCGCGCATTCGCCGCCCGGCACCACGATTGCAGCTCCGCCGTAGCCGCAGGGTCGTCGTACAACGTGCCGACGATCATGCCTGCCGCCGGCCGTCCTGCCCGCACGAGCACACCAGCGATCTCCGGCAACGAACAGATGTTGTCGTTGGCCAGCTGCATATAGGTGGTCGTGTTCGTGTAGTCCAGTCGCTGCCTCGGCTGCAAGGCGACGAGCACGGTCGGCACCGACAAGCCGATGATCGGCGTCGCTGCCGTCGAAGACGTGACGTACGTGCTAAGGAAGCTGAACAGCATGTCGACGTCTTGCTTCTTTAAATACTCGGTCGCCGCAAACGCCTTGTCCACCGTATCGACGAACCCTGCGCTGACGACCTCGACGTCCATCTCGCGAAGCCGGTTTTCAAATTCCTGCCCGTAGCCGGCAAGCTCCTCTCTCAATCCAGGGAACTGTTCCCAATACGGTTCGTGCCCCACCGTCATGACGCCGACACGAGCGCGCGCTCGTTGGAAATTTTTTGACATATGATGTTGCCTCCTCTTCGCCTTGAAAATCTCTTTTCTTAATCGTAGGGAATCAAGCGAAAAGGGACAATGAAGTAACCAACTCATTTTGGAGTTATTCTACGATTATTTTAGAAAAAGAATGATTGAAACGGAAGGAATGATTGACTGACCTTGACCTTCAAAAACTGCCCTCCATTGTATTTAGGTTCCCCAGGCTGCGGTATTTTTCTGATAAGTAAGCGTTACCATTCTATTATGCATGGGCGCTTGATAGATTTTTTCTCTTATCCTTTTCATTACAGATGCTCAATCATTTGCTAAATTCCCGCGGTACATATAGTTCTCAGGAAAAAGAGAACAGCATACATAACTCACGCTAAGGCGAATCGCCGGTTTGCTTGCAAATTGCTTGCAAATTGCTTCCAAGTTGCTTGCAATCGGTTCTATGGAAATCGTTAAATTTTTAACATCTAAATAATGGCATAAATAAGTTATAAACCCATACATACACCTCAAATAATCGAACAAAGATTTAGAGTAATATTACGATTGGTGCTATACTAAAAGTGCGTGTCGAGAGAGGAAGGAAGCTGCAGCGGACGCGAAAAAGGGGGAAAAAGGGCGATGATCGAGCCGGTGGCGATTTATTACGAGCATTGCGAGCCGGGGTGGCAGGTGCCGCGGTCGCGGACGAACAACCTGATCGCGGTGCTGGTGACGGAGGGACGGGCGGTGTTTGAGACGGAGCAGGGGATTTTTAAGCTGAGCCGTGGGGATATGCTGTTTATGCCCAGGGGCCTCGAGCGCAGTGCGGTCAATTCGCCCGAAGAGGCACACGAGATGTACGTCGCGCATTTTCACTATGCGGGGGAAGGTGAAGGCGAAGGGCTGCCGCTGTTGACTGCGTCGGAGGCGCGGGTCGCGAAGCCTCACAACTACGACTATGTGCGCAACCGCTTCGCCGCGCTCGTCCAATACTGGCTGCGGCAGTCGCCCTGCCGGCCGGCGCTTTGCCATGCCGCGCTGCTGGAGCTGCTCGCGTTATTCGCGGAGGCTTCCGAGTCCGCCGCATCGCAGGGCGCAGCCTCGGGACTTGTCTACCGGCTCGAAGCGTATATTCTGCTTCATTACCGCAGGACGATCACGGTCGGCGAGCTCGCCGCGCATGTCGGCAAGACGCCGAACTACGTCAGCGCGCTGTACCGCCAATCGACGGGCCGCACGCTGACGGACTATATGCAGCAGATCCGGATCGCGTCCGCCTGCGACCTGCTGCTCACCTCGCAGATGAACATCGGAGAGATTTCGGATTATCTTGGTTTCTGCGAGCAATCGTACTTCAACAAGGTGTTCAAAAAAATAACCGGCACCCTGCCGTCCGCATACGTGCGGCACAAGGTGGACCGGTCCGAGATAGATGGCGAGGGCGATTAGGCTCTCGTCAGCGCCTTCATGGTTTCGGTTTGAGACTGCTGCATTTGCTGGATCATTTGTTGGATTTGCTGAATCATCTGCTGTATCTGCTGCTGTATCTGCTGCTGTATCTGCTGCTGTTGGTCCGCTTGCCCGGACGCCTCGGCTTCCTTCCCGGAAGCAGCCGCTTGCTGCTTCAACGCTTCCGCGTCCTTGGCCATCTGTCCGATCTGCGCCTGCTGCGCTGTGAGCTTCTGCTGCGAGAGCGCGAGCGCATTGTTCGTCGCGTTGCCCAAGGCATCGTTGACCGCCTGATAAGCGTCGTTGCTCAGCATAATTCCGATCCCGCCCGCCAAACCCGCCACGAACAACCCCGCCGCTTTTAACACCGTCTTCTTGTTCATTTTAATGACCCCTCCCGTTGGGAATCCTATGACTTCATTGTATTCGATATGCAGTCGGGATTCTGTGATGCGCGCTACATAATGGAAAAGATTTTCGGCGTATGGCGGCCCGGTTCGAAATTTGCCTCGTAATCCGATAAAATAAAACAATGCAGAAAAATCCGGAAACGAGGTCGTCCTATTGAAGAGCGGAAACAAACAGTCTGTTTTATTAAAGAAAGTGCTTCGCGCGCTTGCCGTAATAATCGGCGCGTTTATAACGGCTTATGGCCTTGAAGCGGTACTGATTCCGAACAACGTATCCGACGGCGGCGTCACCGGTCTAAGCATCGTGGGCTCGGAGCTGATCGGGCTGCCGCTGGGCCTGTTGATCGCCGTTTTGAATATCCCGTTTATTTTTCTCGGCTACAAGCAGATCGGTAAAAGCTTCGCGATCAACTCCGTGCTCGGCATTGCATCGCTCGCCATCGGCACGATCACGATGCATCACATCAAGCCGATTCTCGAAGGCGATACGCTGCTGGTAACCGTAGTAGGCGGCATCATCATCGGCTTCGGCATGGGTCTGGCGTTGCGGAATGGCGGCGCGCTCGACGGGATCGACATGCTGGCCGTACTGCTGTCCCGCAAGCTGCCGTTCGGCACCAGCGACCTGATCCTGTTCCTGAACGCATTCGTGTTTATCGTCGTCTCGACCGTATTCGGCCTGCAAGGCGCGATTATGTCGGGGATCGCCTACTACATCGCCTCCAAGGTGATACATATCGTCGAAGAAGGCTTAAGCGGAGCCAAGACGTTCAAGATCATTTCCAAATACCCCGAGGCCATGGTCGAGACGATCCGCGACCGTTTGGGACGCGGCGCCACCTACAACATAGTAGAGGGCGGGTACTCGAACGAGCAGTTCAAGGAAATCACCTGCGTCATCAACCGGCTCGAAGAAAGCAAAATGAAAGAAATCATTTACGAAATCGACCCGAGCGCTTTTGTCATGGTGTACGACGTGGCCGAGGTAAAGGGCGGCAACTTCAAAAAGCACGATATTCACTAAGATCCGAAATTCCATTCGCGCCGAACGCCTATCGATGGCTCATCCGACAACCGTTTCTATGGTCATCTGACTGCCATTTCTATGGCCATCTGACTGACGTTTCTCTGGCTCATCTGACTGCCGTTTCTGTGGTCATCTGTCAGCCGTTCCCATGATCATCCCACAGCCATGCCGGTGGGTCGGCCGACCGCCATTCCGGTGGCCCGGCCGATCTTCGCCCGCGTCGTCCCCTTGCTATAATGCCTGCAAATATACATCTTTTTTCGCCGGGGTCGGCCTTTTTGGACAGAAAAGATGCAAAAACGCAGGTATTTTCCTCCATCAACTCGATTTGCAGCATGTGAATTGAATTTACCTGCAGCATCTGCATCTTTTCCATCGCGAGTCGTTGGTACGAAGAAAATACCTGTACAAGTGCAGGCTTTTCGACCCGCAACCCATCTGAAAAGCTCCAGCATGCCGAATGCGCGCTTACTTGCATACGGATCGCCGCTAAATTTAATAAAACCCGTCAGGGAGCGCCCTGGCGGGTTTTTCGTTTCCGCATACCGCGCTCTTATCGCTTGCAGCACGCTCTGCCGCCCTCGTCGCTCCAGTAATTATGCTATTATCGCTTGCATCGGCGCCATACCTCCGAGAAACTCCGCCCCTCCGAACGTGCTCACGCTTACCATCCTACCTATCCCCGCCATACAGGTAAAAAGGGATGAAACAGCCCACGCTGCTTCATCCCTTTTTACTTCCGTATCGTATGACGCGCTCCAATCCTTAGGTGTTGGCGCCGGTGGCGCTGCCGCTCGTCGAGTTGGTCGTGCCGCTTCCACTGGTGCCGTTGGTGCTGTTCGTGCCGCCAGCCGAGCCGCTCGTGCCGCTTGTACCGTTCGTACCGCTCGCGCCATTAGCACCGTTCGTGCCATTAGCAGCACCGTTCGTGCCATTAGCACCGTCCCTGCCTTGGCCGCCCATGCCCCGGCCGCCGCCGAAGCCGCCGCGACCGCCGCCCATGCCGCCCATCTCGCCGCCGCCGGTCGTGATGCCGGACTCGTTGACATAGGTCGTCTTCTCGCCGAGCTCGAACGTGACGACTTTAGTCGTGCCGGCCTGGCCGCCGCCCGTATATAGACCGTCCTTGGCCGTGCCGCCAGTGGTGCCGCCCGTGGAGATCGTATAGCTCTCGCCGGCCTTCAGATCTGGCGTTGAGTAAACAAACGTCTGGAACGTCTTGGCCGGTGCGAAGGTCGCGACCGCGTTGCCATCGCTGTCCGTCAGCGTGACCAGCGTGCCCGCATCAAGCATGCTCGGGAAAGTCATGAGCAGCGAGACCTGCTTCGAATCCTCGGAAGGCGCTTGCGCCATGCCTGCTGCGCCGGCCGCGATCAACGTGCCGCCGGATTGTTCGAATGTGCCGTCATAGTCGAGTGCGCCGTTGCCGCTGTTGGTCGGGCCGTTGACGACAGCCGTACCGCCGGTCATGACGACCGAGCCGTTGGAGTCGAGGCCGTCACCGTCCGCATCGACGTAGATATAGCCGCCGGAGATCGTGAGCAGCGCTTCCGCGGTGCCCGCGGATGCATTGACGCCGTCGTCGCTCGACTTGACGTGCGTCTCGCCGCCCGAGATCGTGATGCTCGCGCTCTCGATGCCTTCGTAGCTCTTTGTAATGTCGATCGTGCCGCCCGAGATCGTGAGCGACGTATCGCCGTGAATCCCGTCATCGCCGGTCGACAGGCTGAACGTGCCGCCCGAGATGCCGATATTGGCATTGCTGTGGATCGCGTCATCCCCCGCATCGATGGCGAACGTGCCGCCTGCGATCGCCAGGTCGCCGCCTGCCTTCAAGCCCTTGGCGCTCGTGGACTCCGTCTCTTCCGTCGCCGCACCGCTCGTCTCGTCCGCGTCGTTCCCGCTCTTGTCGGTCGAGCCCGAAGCCGTCGTAGTCGAACCTGTACTTCCCGTAGCCGAACCCGTATCTCCCGAGGCCGTCGCCGTCGCGCCGCTTGTAGGCGGCGTTTGCGCCGGATCGGTCACGCCGCTCGAGCCCGGTCCTTGTCCGTCCGTAGGCGGCGCCGGCGGCTGCTGTCCGTCCGCAGGCATCTGTCCGTCCGCCGGAGGCTGCGGCATCTGACCGTCCCCGCCCTGCCAGTTGCCCGGCCCGCCGCCGAATCCGCCGCCTCCGAACCCGCCCGGACCTTCCTCCGCATGCGTCTTCGTCGAATTCGCCGCGCCGCCGCCCGTTACGATGTCGAACTTGCCGTCCGCCACCAGCAGCGCCGTTTCCGCTTGAATACCGTCGTTTGCTGCCGTAATCTTGAACGTGCCGTTTGCGATGGCGACAAAGCCCTTGTCCGCATCCTTGTCATTGGTCGACTTGATGCCGTCGCCTGCCGCGTCGATCGTGATGTCGCCGTCCTTAATCGCAACCGCGTCCTTGCCGATCAGACCGTCGTCCGCCGACTTGACCGCGATCGTGCCGCTGACGATTTTCAGATCGTCGTTGGACTTCACGGCGTCGTTGAAGTTGCCGGTTACGGTCAGCTTGCCGGTACCGTTAAACGTCAGGTCGTCCTTGCTGTAGATCGCGGCCGTCGGCGCTCCATCGGAAGTATCCGCGTAGGTCGTGCCGTCGGTCACCGTATTCTCCGTATCTTCCGCAAGCGTCACGACCGTCTTGTCGGCCGACTTCACGTAAATAGCCGTGCCGTTCTTGTTCGTGATGTCCGCGCCGTTCAACACCAGGCGCACCACGTCGCTGTCGCCCGCTTCGACGACGATCTGGCCGTCATCCAGCGTGCCGCTCAGCACGTAAGTTCCCGCCGCCGTGATCTTCACCGCGCCGCCCTGGGCCGTCGCGCCCGATCCGGTCACAGTCGCCGCGCCGCCGTTCAGCGCGATCGTCGTCGCGCCGTCCGCCGTCCACGTCGCCGTCGTATCCGTCTCGTCGAACGTCACCTTGTCGTCCAGGTTCACGCTGGCCAGCGTGATCCCCGTCCCCGACGACGCGGACGATGCGGCTGCCGCCTGGACCGTGCCGGCGGATGCGGCGCCGGCCGCGTCCGAAGATTTTGCGCTGCAGCCTGCCGCCAGCATGGCGGCGAGCAGCGCGATGGCGATGGCTTTTGCTTTGTGCGAATGCTTCATAAGATTCCCTCTTCTCGGTTAAGATGATGATGCTGATGCGTAGCGTCTTGCGCGCCTCTAACAACGACTTGCTTAATACTCCTGCACGACCGGGTTCATCGTAAGCGTGATATCCAGATTGCCATTGCGGGTGCGAACGGCATCCAGCAGCTCCTTCTGACTGGTCTGCGGCCCGATCTGGACCGCATACACGAGCTCATACAGACTGCCGAGCTCCGTCGTCCGTACCTTCTTCAGCTCGTAGCCGACGCCGAACTTCCGAAAGATTTCATCGAACGCTTCTTCATAGCCCAGATTCTCGGGAATCGTGACCTTCAGCAGCTTGGTCTGCGCCTTGTTCGCGCCGAAGTTCACTGCCTTGAGCACGAACATCAGGAGGCACAGGCACACCGTGAACAGCGCCGCGTAGCCGTAAGCCCCGACGCCGCAGGCCAGGCCCGCCGCCATCGAGAACAGCACGTAGGAGATATCCTTCGAGTCTCCCGGCGCGCTTCGGAACCGGATGATCGAGAAGGCGCCCGCCAGGCTGAACGCCCGGGCGATGTTGCTGCCGATCAGGAGGATGATGATCGCGACGATCGTGGGCAGGACCATCATCGTGAGCGTGAAGCTCGGGGAGTAAGCGACCTGCGTTCTCATATAAGTAAAGCTGATGATGCCCCCGAGCAGGATGGCGATGCCGAAAGTAAGCAGCGCATGGGTGACGGTCAGTTCCGCATCCGCGGCGACCGTGCTGAAGATTGACTCGATCATAGCAGAATTCTCTCCCTTTCCATTTGCGTCCGTTCCATGGCGTCTGCATCGATCCCGCCGGCGCCTGTTGCGTACAGTTCCGGCACCTTGCCTGCGTAGCGGATCGATTTCTTGTATTCGTTGCCGTACTTGCTGAAGCCCGTCCGGTACATCGACAGCTCCGACAGCAGCCTCGACAGCCACACCGGCACCGTTTTCTCCGCCTTCACTTCCATCAGCCATTGGCCCTTCTCCATCAGCTGGTCGCCGTAGTCGCCGGCCTCCAGCGCCAGATCGTACCGCCGCGACCGGATGTTCGTATCGAACGTAATCCGCAGATCCCGGCCGTCCTTCGCGAACATCGCGATCCGGTCGTACGCCAGATACGTCATCGGCACCAGCTCGTACCGCGACAGGAAATACTCGATCTCCGCGATCACCTGCTTGTTCATTCCCTCGCGGAAGGCCGGCGGCCGGCCCGTCCGGACGAATTCGTACGCTTCGCCGAGCCTCAGCGACGTCCGGCGCTTGTTCACGAGGCCGAACACCTTTTTTTTCAGCTCCAGGTACACCTTCGCGTCCGGCTCCGGCACGCCGTAAGCCCGGATCCGCAGCTTTTCCCGATACTTCGGCTTCGAGAGGCTTGTGCGGATCAGCGTGTGCTGAGGGGTATCGTAATAAAGGTTGCTGATCGAGTAAAATTTGTTGTCCCTGTTGTACGCGTCGAGGTCCATGTATTCCGTCAGGCGGTTGTAGATGCCGTAGAAGGCTTTCGTGTCCATCAGATATTTGTTCTCGTAGCGGTTAAAAACTTCGATCGCCATGCGCCCGCGCTCCCTTCCTTGTCGGCGACTGCCTCGCCCTTCCATGACTCAAGCTTAGCGGCGGAACCTTTAACGAATCTTAAATTGTAAACGCAGTGTAAAAACTTCTTGTCCGGCGCCCCGCAGTGGTACGATTAAGGTTGATTAAAGGTTCTCTCCCTACAATTAAGGGCAAGACGATAGACGAAGGGGTTCGTACAACCATGAGGATACTGATCGTAGAGGACGAGGTGCACCTGGCTGAGGCGCTCTCGCAGATTCTTCGCAAAAACCACTACTCCGTAGACACCGTACACGACGGACAGTCGGGGCTGGACAACGCGCTGAGCGGCATCTACGACCTGCTGCTGCTCGATATCATGCTGCCGGAGATGGACGGGATTCAGGTGCTGCGGACGCTCCGCGAGCAAGGCGTGCAGACGCCCGTCATCATGCTCACCGCAAAGGGAGAGACTGACGACAAGATCGCGGGGCTCGACTACGGGGCCGACGACTATATCGCCAAGCCGTTCGTTACGGGCGAGCTGCTGGCGCGGATCCGGGCGGCGCTGCGACGCAAGGGCGAGGCGGTCATCCCGGACGACGGGCTGCGGTTCGGCGATCTCGAGCTCAACACGTCGACGCTCAAGCTGTCGTGCAAGGGCAAGGAGCTCAAGCTGATCCTGAAGGAAAGCGAGCTGCTGGAGCTGCTGATCTCGCGCAAGCAAGCGGTGACGAGCAAGGAGCAGATCATCGAGAAGCTGTGGGGCTTCGATTCGGACGCAGAGCACAACAACGTGGAGGTCTACATCTCCTTTTTGCGGAAAAAACTGACCTTCCTGAACGCGTCGGCGCGCATAAGCACGATACGGGGCGTCGGGTACGTACTGGAGGCGGCGGACTGATGTTCAACCGGCTGCGCAATCGGTTCCTTCTTATGAACATGGTCATCATCACGATCATCATGCTGGTCGCATTTACGTCCATTTACGTCATCACGTATCAGAATACGAACCGGGACATCAACATGGAGCTGCACCGCGTGGCGGACTTCTACCACAAGGGCGACGGTATAAACGGCGGCAAGCCGCGGCAGGGGCAAGACGGCAACCGGCCTCCGCAGCAGATGGACGACGGCGGAATGGGTCCGTTTGCGGAGCGCTCCGTCTCGTTCGCACTGCGGACGGACGACGCATGGAGCCTCGTCTCTACGGATTCCCGGTACGACATGGACGACGAATTCTATGCCGCTGCCTTGAAGAAAGCCAAGGCCAAGCCCGTGGACAGCGGACGCTTCACGCTAAGCGATACGCGGTGGGCGTACAGCGTGGAGCCCGGTCCGTCGGGATACACGGTGTCCTTTATGGACGTGACTGCCCAGCAGAAGATCCTCACGAATCTCGTTTACACCTTCTCCGCGGTCGCGCTCGTCATGCTGGCAGTTATCTATGGCACGAGCCGCTACTTCGCGGGACGCTCGATCGCGCCCGTGCGGGACGCCTTCGACAAGCAGAAGCGGTTCATCGCCGACGCCTCCCACGAGCTGAAGACGCCGCTCGCCGTCATCAACACCAACGCCGACGTGCTGCTCGCGAACGAAGGCGATACGATCGCCTCGCAGGCGAAGTGGCTGCACCATATCAAGTCGGAGACCGAGCGCATGAAGACGCTGACCAACGACCTGCTGTATCTGACCGAAATGGAGGATGCCCGCGCGCGGACGATCTTCGTGCCGTTCGACGTCAGCGATGCCGTGGAGGGCGTGCTCCTGACGATGGAGGCCGTCATCTTCGAGCAGGATCTTGCGCTCGCTTACGACATCGAGCCCGGCCTAACCGCCGTCGGCAGCGCCGAGCAGCTCAAGCAAGTCGTCATGATCCTGCTGGACAACGCCGTCAAGTACAATGAGCCGGGGGGCGAGATTTCGCTGACGCTGCGCAAGCAGCATCATCAGGTCCAGCTTGCGGTCTCGAACACCGGGGCCGGCATTCCGGCGGAGCATGTGGACCGCATTTTCGACCGCTTCTACCGCGCCGACGCGTCTCGTTCGCGCAAGCAGGGCGGCTACGGCCTCGGCCTTGCCATTGCCAAGTCAATCGTCGAGCAGCACCGCGGACGGATATCCGTCAGGAGCGCGCCCGGCGAGCGGACGACGTTCACGGTGACGCTCCCGCTGGAAACAAAAAAATAAGCCCGCCGCTAGGAGTTTCGCGGGGCTTTGTCGAATTTTGCACGTTATGACACGAAAACCGCTCTCCACTCGCCAATATATCGCCGTCGCCGCGCTTTTCTTCGCCGTCCTTCTGGGCCTCAGATGGTCCTGGACCCATCTCTTTTTCCCGATCGAGCATCCCGTCATCGAGAACGGCGTGCTCGATCTGCGCGGCGTCGACCTGGAAGCCACTCGCCCGTTCGCGCTGGACGGCGAGTGGCTGTTCTACCCTTCCCGCTTCCTCACCGAGGACGAAGCCAGGGCGGAGACGTATGCGTCCCGTCCTATTCAAGTGCCGGGAGACTGGCGGAGCGCGCTGGACGCCCATGACGGAGCGCCCTCCTACGGCTATGGCACCTACAGGCTGCGCATCCTGACCGATCCGCTTCGGAAGCCGGTCACGGCTTGGCTCAACCGCGTCCAGTCCGCAACCGTCGTGTCGATGAACGGCTTTTCGGAGGGGTCGATCGGCCGGGTGGGCGCGACCAAGGAGACCTATGTGCCCGAGAGCATCTCCTTCACCTCGACCTACGACGCAGTCGGCGTGACGCAGATCGACCTGCTCGTGCAGGTGTCCAACTTCGACCATCCCTTGCGCGGAGGCTTCACCCGTTCCGTGCTGTTCGGCGCGCAGTCTTCGATCGACTTCATCAGATGGTATTCGATCGGCTTCCAGATGATCACCTTCGTCGTGCTGATGCTCCACGGCTTCTACGCCTTCATCCTGTATTTGCTCAACCGGGGCAACCGGACGTTCCTGCTCTTCAGCCTGCTCACGCTCGCCGCCGGCCTGACCGTGACTTCAGACCATGACAACCTGCTCATGCTCTGGCTGCCGTTCGACTTCGCCTGGGGGCTCAAGATCCGGCTTTTCTCTTACATGTGGCTGTCCTACTTGATTCTCTTGCTATACAAGCGGTTCCTGCCGGAGCCCCCGTGGAAAGCAGGCTCCCGCATCTTCGCCTCTGCACTGTGCGCCTACACGGCTTTTGTCGCAATTGCGCCAGCCTCTTGGGTGTATATCTCGCGCCACTATTTCTTGTTTGGCGCCTTCTATCTCCTGCCGTTCGCGAGAATGGCCTGGCTCATCGTCCGGATGTACGTCCGCAGGCGCAGCGAGGAAGGCTCCGTCTTCCTCATGGCTGCGGGCTTGGCTGTGCTGTCGAGCGTCGTCTGGGGCATAATCGGCTTTACGCCCATGTACTATCCGGTCGACGTCATCGTGGCGATCATCGGCTTCTCGGCTTACTGGTTTCAGGTCTACTTCCGCAACGCCAGGGAGAACGCGCAGCTCAACGAACGTCTACGGGCCGCCGACAAGCTGAAGGACGAATTTCTCGCCAACACCTCACATGAGCTGCGCACGCCGCTGCACGGCATCATGAACATCGCGGAAACCGTGATGGCCAAGGAGCGCAGCCGTCTCAGCGAAGGCTCGCTGCAGGACATGGACCTGCTCGTCGGCGTCAGCCGGCGCATGTCGCATCTGCTGAACGACCTGCTTGACGTCGCCCGGCTGCAGGACGGCGGGGTCAAGCTGCAGATCGCACCGCTGCGGATCCAGTCGATCGTCCCTGGCGTACTGGACATGCTGGGCTTCCTCGCGGAGAGCAAGACCGTCCGGCTGCGGTCGGACATCCCCGAGACGCTGCCGGCCGTCCTCGCGGACGAGCAGCGCGTGGTGCAGATTCTGTACAACCTGCTGCACAATGCCGTCAAGTTCACCGACGAAGGCGACGTCATCATCGCCGCCGGGCTGCGGGGCGGACGCATCGTCGTCTCGGTGTCCGATACGGGCATCGGCATGGACAAGGAGACGCAGGACCGCATCTTCCGGCGCTACGAGCAAGGACCGGGCGACCATGGCGACGGCATCGGGCTCGGCCTCAGCATCTCCAGGCAGCTCGCCGAGCTGCACGGCGGCACGCTGACCGTGCGCTCCGCGCCGGGCGCGGGCTCGATGTTTAGGTTTGACCTGCCGGCGGCGGGAGCGTCGGGCGAGATCGCCACGGCTGCGGGAGTGGCGGATGAGATGGCTGCGGCTGCTGACACCGCGGGAGCGGCGGGCGAGATGGCCACGGCTGCAGACGCCGCGGGAGCGGCGGGCGAGATGGCCACGGCTGCTGACGCCGCGGGAGCGTCGGGCGAGATCGCTCCGGCTGCGGTGACGGGAGTGGCCGGTGAAATTGCTGCAGCGGGGACCGCGGGTGAGCCGGCTGCGGGAGCCGCGCAACGTCGTGGCATTGCACAATCCAGCGACAATGCGGGTTCCGGTGCGGCTGCATCGTTCGCCGGCATTCAAATCGGGCCGCATGCGCAGGGCTTCGTCGAAGCCCCTGCCTCCGCTCTGCTCGAGGCCCCGGAGGCGCGCGCGCGCATTCTCGCCGTCGACGACGACCCGGTGAACCTGAGCGTGCTCGCCGGCATCCTTTCGAGCGAGCCGTACGACATCTCGTACGCCCGTTCGGCGCAAGATGCCCTCGCCATGCTGGGAGCTCGACAGTGGGACCTGCTCGTCGCCGACGTAATGATGCCGCGCATGTCCGGCTACGAGCTGACGCGGACGGTCCGGGCGCGCTACGACGCCTCGGAGCTGCCGATCCTGCTCCTGACCGCGCGCAGCCAGCCTGCGGACATCTACGCGGGCTTCCAGGCCGGCGCCAGCGATTACGTCGCCAAACCGGTGGACGCTCCGGAGCTGCGCTACCGCATTCGCGCGCTCGTCGCGCTCAAGCGTTCGGCAAGCGAGCGCCTGCGCATGGAGGCCGCGTATTTGCAGGCCCAGATCCAGCCGCACTTCGTCGTCAACACGCTCAATTCAATCGTCGCCCTCGGCGAGACCGATCCGGACCGCATGCGCGGTCTGGGCCACGCCTTCGCCTCATTTCTCCGCATGAGCTTCGACTCGCTCAATACCGAGGAGCTGGTCGTGCTGTCCCACGAGATCGGGCTAACCGAAGCTTATCTATTCATCGAGCGCGAGCGCTTCCCCGACAGGCTGCAGGTCGTATGGGAAACGGAACCCGGTCTGGAGCCGTTCGTCCCGCCCCTATCGATCCAGCCGCTCGTCGAAAATGCGGTCAAGCACGGCGTACTCCGGCAGAGTGCGGGCGGTACCGTGCGCATCCGAATCCTTCGCGCCGACGGCCGCGTCCGGATCGAGGTCGGCGACGACGGCGTCGGCATGAGCGAAGAGCAGGCCAGGCTGGCGCTGACGCAGTCCGCACCGGGCCGCCGCGGCATCGGCCTGTACAACACGAACCGTCGGCTGAAGCGTCTGTATGGCGAAGGGCTTCGTATCGCCAGCCGGCCGGGTCTAGGGACGACCGTCTCTTTCGAGGTGCCGGAGCGCGCATCCCGCGGATAACAAGGTCCTCTATTGCTATGGACGGCTCAGTGGGATAATGGTTAAAAGGCAGTTATTTCGTGCGACGACAGGCCTTCTGGCCAAATTAAATGTCAAAGAGCAGTTATTTTCGTCCCGGAAGCCGCAATCGCGCGATACCGGAGGAATTAACTGCTCTTTGACACTTATCGGCTGCGTCGCAGGCAAGCACAAGCAGATTAGCTGCCTTTTAACACTTATCCGATACCTCTAACCGAACTTCGCCACGCACACGTTCGCACTATTATTTTCCTGGACAACTTGGTACTTCCGGACGACAGCATCTCACTCCCAGACACGACAGCAGCTCGCTCCCCTCTACCGCCCAGCACGCCCAGACACGACAGCAGCTCGCTCCCCTCTACCGCCCAGCACGCCCAGACACGACAGCAACTCGCTCCCCTCTACCGCCCAGCACGCCCAGACACGACAGTACCTCTCCCCCAACGGGGGTTTCCCCCCAACATCAAAAAGCCCGCGCCATCGGCGCGGGCTTCCATCTTGTCTTGCATACTCATTTTCTTCTCATTGCCGCAAGCGCAAGCTGCAGCGCTTCTAGTCCCGGCTCCGGATCTTCGCCAGCAGCCGGATAATCTCGAGGTACAGCCACACCAGCGTCACCAGCAGGCCGAACGCGCCGTACCACTCCATGTACTTGGGCGCGCCCTGTTGGGCCCCGTTCTCGATGAAGTCGAAGTCCAGCACAAGGTTAAGCGCCGCGATGATGACGATGAAGACGGAGATGCCGATGCCGAGCGGGGTGCTGTCGTGCAGATAAGGCACCGTCACGCCGAACATGCCGAGCACCCAGCTAAGCAGGTAGACGAGCATGATGCCCGCCGTCGCCGCGAATACGCCGAGCTTGAAGTTCTCGGTCGCCTTGATCAGCCTCGTCTTGTAAGCGAGCAGCAGTGCGATGAAGATGCCCATCGTGAGCAGGGCAGCCTGAAGCGTGATGCCGTTGTAGTAAGATTCATAACTCGCCGATATGGCACCCAGGAAGATGCCCTCTGCGATGGCGTATACAGGCGCGAGATACGGCGCCGTCTTCGGCACGAAGCTGATGATCAGCGCCAGCACGAATCCGAGGATCGCCCCGCCGACCGCGAACGGAATGATGTCCCCGCCGGCAAAGTAGTTGTTCCAGGCGACGAACGCGCCCGCCATCAGCAGGACGAGCATGATAAACGCCTTGTTCACCGTGCCGTCGATCGTCATCGTATCCCGGCCGTACCCCTGACCCTGCCTTTCAAAAGCCTTGTCGTTCAATGTTGGATTGCCGCTGCGCATCAAGTGCGATCCCTCCGCTTCTCTTTGCGAAGATTATAGCATGGGCCGTCATGCACTACCATTAAATTCCACAAAATTTCCACGTGGAACATCACGCACCCGCTTCAGCGACCCGGGCGACCCGCACCGCGTCCCGCCCGTCGCTCTTGGCCGCGTACAATGCAAGATCCGCCTGCTTCAACAGCCGTTTCAGCCTCATTTCCGCCCGCGAATCGGCAGGCGCGCCGTCATCTGCAGCTGCCGCAACCTCCGCCGCCGCCCACGCCCTTCCCGCGCCCTCCGACGTCGACGCGATGCCGAAGCTCGCCGTCATCCGCAACTGGCCGCCCGGCACGTCCAGCGCCTGCGCCGCCAGCTCCCGCCGGATGCGGTGCGCCGCGGACTCGGCTCTCACCGCGTTCAGTCCGGGCATCGCGATCGCGAACTCTTCGCCGCCGTAGCGGGCGAACAGATCGTCTGTCCGCAGCCCGCGGCGGCAGATGTCCGCAATATGGAGCAGCGCCTGGTCGCCGACGTCGTGTCCGTACGTATCGTTGATCCGCTTAAAATAATCGATGTCGAACAACACGATTGCCAACGGCTCGCCAGCCTCGTCCGCCTCCTCCAGCATCGCGGTGCCCAGGTTCATGAAGCGCGCCCGATTATAGACGCCGGTCAGATTGTCGTAATAAGCCATCTGCCTTAGCTGCTCCTGCAGCTGCACCCTTTGCGTGATGTCGATCAGAACGATGAGCTTGCCCGCGACCTGTCCGCCCGGATTGCGCACGACCGACGTCCGCACCTGATAATGGTAGGCGCGATCTTCGACCGTCCACGGGATCTCCCGGATGTCCGATCCGTCGGACACTCGCGCCATTCCCTCCCTGCCCGTGTCGGAAGCGAGCAAGCCGGCGCCCGTATGCAGCGCGAGGAGCCGGTCCAGCCGGTTGCCGATCTCCGTGGCGGTCAGCTCCGGGAGGATGTGCGCGGCTGCCGCATTGTAGTCGACCAGCCGGTCCTCCATGTCGAGCACGAGGACGCCGTCCCGCATGCTCTCGAACAGATTGTCCCGGGCGATCGGCACGACATGGAACAAGCCCCGGGAAGCGAGCGCCCACATATAGAATGCCGACGTGAGCGTCATGATGACGGGAATCGGGTCTACGCCGTCGGGCGTCAGGCCGCCGAGATAGAAGAAATCGCCGAGGAGCGGAAGGAGAAGGCCGATCAGCAGTGTCACGAGCTGAAACCTGTAAGCTTTTTTGCGACGCCACTGGACGATCAGCAGCGCAGCGCCGCCGATCATGCAGCCGAAGGTGTACGCGCCCGCGATGAGGTACCAGGGACCCGCAATGAGGTCCGCCTTGGGCGTGAGCGTATCCGGACGCAGCACGATATCCCGATAATATAGATGATGCAGCCCGTTCGTCAGGACGAGTACCAGGGTGATGACGGGGATAACGAAGAAGCCGATGCGCAGCGGCCGCTTCAGAAACTTTTCCATGCCAAGGAAGTACATGACCAGGAGCAGGTTGAGCGGCGGCAGAAACGGCAAGCCGAGATACTGGACTTTGATCCATAGCTTGATCTCTTCGAGCGAACCGGCGGACAGCTCCAGCGCGGAACCGAATGTATAAACGGACGCCAGCAAGCTGAAGGCGACGAACGTCTTGACCATCGATACCTTCGAGCGGCCGGACAGCGCATAGATGCCCATAAGCAAGTTGATGACGCCTGCCGTGATGATTAGCGTTAAGATGGCTGAATAGGGAGTTCCCATAGATGATTGTCTCCGTTAGCTCATGTTCGCCTGCCCAGCAAGGACAACCGCGATGCATAGGACTGGATATATTGATCGTATCATAAATACGATCGATCTTGCGACGAAGTTCGACGCTTTGTGGGCATGGCTCTTCTTTTTTGATACAATAGACAGAACATTTACACGGATAAGGGGATCGAGATGGAATATATCAGCACTCGGGGCCAGGTGGCTCCCCTCGGCTTTATCGACGCGATTCTGATGGGACTGGCGGACGACGGCGGTCTGCTCGTACCCAAGGCTGTGCCGCATGTGGACGCCGCGACGCTGCAGGCATGGGGCAAGCTCTCCTACGCGGAGCTGGCGCTCGAGATCTTCACGCTGTATATCGGAGACGAGATTCCCCGCAGCGAGCTGCAACAGCTCGTCGAGGACAGCTACGGCACGTTCCGCGACGAGGACGTAACGCCCGTGCGGCGCATCAACAACGGTCTGTACGTGCTCGAGCTGTTCCACGGGCCGACCTTCGCCTTCAAGGATATCGCCCTGCAATTCCTGGGCAATCTGTACGCCTACGTCTCGAAGCAGACGAATTCGATCATCCACATCCTCGGCGCGACCTCCGGCGACACAGGCGCCTCCGCGATCGAGGGCGTACGCGGCAAAGAAGGCATCCGCATCTGCATTCTGCACCCGTCGGGCAAGGTGAGCAAGGTGCAGGAGCTGCAAATGACGACCGTAGACGACGCCAACGTGCTGAACCTGGCCGTGGACGGCACGTTCGACGACTGCCAGCGCATCATTAAGGAGCTGTTCGCAGACGTTGCGTTCAAGCACAAGTACCATCTGCGCGCCATCAACTCGATCAACATCGCGCGTATCCTGGCGCAGACCGTCTATTACTTCTACGCGTATCTCCAGCTCGCGCAGCAGGGACAGGGCGAGCGCATGAACTTCAGCGTGCCGACGGGCAACTTCGGCGACATCTTCGCAGGTTATCTGGCCAAGCGCATGGGCCTGCCGATCGGCAAGCTCATCCTCGCGACCAACGAGAACAACATTCTCGAGCGCTTCGTGAACGAAGGCGTTTACGAGCCGGGTGAATTCCGCGGGACGCACAGCCCGTCGATGGATATTCAGGTGGCAAGCAACTTCGAGCGCTATCTGTACTATTTGTACGGAGAGGATCCCGTCGAAGTGTCCCGTCTCATGGGGCAGTTCACGACCGAGGGCAGCATCATTATTCCGTCCGATCGGATTAGTCAAGTGCAAGCCGACTTCGCCGCCTACGGCGTCAAAAACGACGAATGCCTCGATACGATCGGCGACTACTTCGCCAAGTACGACTATCTCCTCGATCCGCATACGGCCTGCGGCGTCGCGGCGAGCGATCGCCTGACCGAAGACGGCGAGGTGACGGTCGCGCTCTCCACGGCCCACCCGGCCAAGTTCGACGAATCGATCCGCCTGCGCGGCATCGAACAGACGTATCCGGAGCAGATCGGCGCGCTCTTCGGCAAGGCGCAGCACCAGAAGCAGGTCGGCGGCTCGAACGCGGCGATCAAGGCCGAGCTGGAGCAGTTTTTCTAATAACAACATTGCGATTTGATCTAAAATAGCACGGCAAAAATGGACCCTTGGCGCTTCATCGAAGCGGCGGGGTTCATTTTTTATTCTCAGGAAGCGTTCAGCGAGGGTTCACGGGAGATTCAGACAAGCGGGCTATGATGTTATAAGAACGACAACAACATCAATCTTAGGAGGATCTACCATGATGAATCCGAAGAAGCATAAGAAACTCGCCATCACCTCGCTTGCCCTCGCCGTCGCCGTATTCGGCGGCGCCGTATTCGGCGGCGCCGTCTCCGTAGGCAGCGCGTTCGCCGCCACGACCAAGACGACCGGCACGACCGCGCAGACGCAAGCCGCGGCCTCGGCGACAACGCCAACCAAAGGCGGCGGACAGCACAGAGGCGGCGGCTTCCATGCCGGCTGGAGCAACGCAGACGTGGCCGCGCTGCTCAACCTGACCGAAGACGAGTTGAAGACGCAGCTCAAGGCCGGCAAGACGCTGTCGGACATCGCCGCCGCGCAGGGCGTCGACGCGCAGAAGGTGCAGGATTTGATTGTGTCGGCCATGACCAAGCAGCTGGACAGCCGGCTGGCGGACGGCAAGATCACGCAGGCGCAGTATGACGAGCAGAAGGCTACGCTCCCTGAGCGGGCCACCGAGGCGCTGACCAACGCTTTTTCCGGCAAGGGCGGCGGCAAAGGCGGTCATGGCGGACATGGCGGTGGGCACGGCGGTTTCGGCGGTCTCGATCTGAAGGACAACGCCGATATCGCCGCCCTGCTCGGGCTGACGACGGACGAGCTGTCGACGCAGCTCGAGGCCGGCAAGTCGCTCTCGAATCTGGCCGCCGATAAAGGCGTTGCCGTCGACACCGTCACCGCCAAAGTCGTCTCGCTGCTCACGACGGCGCTCGACCAGCGTCTCGCGGACGGCAAGATCACGCAGACGGAATACGACGCGCAAAAGGCCAAGCTTGCCGATGAGGCCGATCATATCGTGAGCCGTGCGTTCACCGGCCACGACGGCGGGCACGGCAAGGGCGGCAAGGCCCGGACGGACGCCGACGCATCAGGCTCCGATTCCGACGCCTCTTCCTCCCCATCCGCTGCGACCGAAGGCTGACCGACTTTCGTTTACAACAGCGCCCGCACATAGAGAAAGCCGCTCTCTCCGACAGCCGTCGGGAGGGCGGTTTTGACTTTATTAAACGTCGCTCCTTGCGCCTAAGCCTTACTTAACGGAGCCTTCATCGGCGAATGAGACGCTGACGCGGACCTGCACGTCCGACTGGCCGAATGCCTCGCCCCAGTTCTCCTTGACCTGCTTGAACGCCTTGTGGTGGTATGCCCTGGCGTAGATGCCGAAGCCGACAGGATCGACCTTTTTCTGCTGCAGCTTGGCGATCAATGCTTCGAACTTGTCGCGCAACTCTTCCGCGCAGGCGACCTCGGCCTCCTGCTGATGATCGTCCAGATCCAGCGAGGACAGCTTCTCCACGACGCTTGCCGAGACATGTACGTACACGGAATACTTGAACCGGCCTACCGCATACGCGGAATCGATTTTCACCTTGATCCGTTCGGTCGCGATGCTGATCCAATCGGACGCCGCCGCAGGCGATCCGGTCAGACTGGACGGAAGGTGCAGAGAAAAGCCGACGGACTGTCCGGCGTTCTTCTGCAGCACGCGCAGCAAGGTGGTCTCCGGCATGCTTAACGTGTCCACGTACTTGCCCTTATGATCGAGCAGCGACGTCCCGTCAATCATAGCATCCTGCTTGATCGACATCTGTGTCATAAAAGGCGTCTGTCCCTCTTCGTTCATCTGCCTGTGCAGCTCCTGCAGCGTCGTCGAGACCGATTCCGAACGATTGGAAGAGGATTTAATCATGCCCATCAGCATCAGAGGAAGAATGGGCTGGTTGGGCGAATGATAATAGTAAAGCTGGTCGAGCGGGCCGTCAAACACGATCACCCTCGGCGTAATCGGATTTCTGCCGTCCCTAAAATAAATGTCCATGTAACGAAACCAGTCGGGAACCTCCTGCACGAAGCGCTTCGATAGCGCGATAATCTTTATCTTCCTGCCGTTGAAGGAGCCTACCGTGAAGGCGTCCAGCTTCCCCCGCCCTTGACGCAGCGTATTGGTGACGACCTTCAATTCCTGGCTTTTTTTACTCTCGGTTTTGCTGAACACCGGTATTGACGTATAGTTGAGCATACGGTGGTCTTCCGTAATGTCGACGCCCGCGACGAGCGACAACGAAGCATCCTCCAGATCGACCCGGTCATAGCAGCCCGTCAGCGACCATACCAGCAGTATTGAAAACAGAAGGCGAGCAATTTTAACTTTTCTCACGACGGCCTCCGCCTGCCGCGAATGGCGCCGTATAGCAGCAGATAACCCAAGAACAGCACAGGCGCGGCATACTCGACCGCCATGCCGATTTTTCCGAGCCAGCTCCCCATTTCATAGGAAACATTAAAGCCGGGAACATAGAAGAAGGAGAATATCGCCGTTCCCGCTATCAAGATCCGCAGAAAAATCCGATTATCCGCGCGCCCGACCAGCCAGCTCAAGCAGAATGCGGACAGCTGAAAGGGCGGAATCCAGGACAAGGAAAAGATGAATAGATAAAGCACGATAAACAAGCCCTCCACCTGCTCCAAAAAAGGGAGTTCGACGGCTTTGAGCATATAAATGGAAAGCTGATTAATCTTCGGAAGCTCGCCCGGGCTGAAGAAAGAAAAGCTGAGCAGCGTGATGAATAAGTAGGCGAACAGCGTGATGAGCTGTGCGCAGCATACGCCGAGCACCGCCTTTTCTTTTTTTTTCAGAAAAGGGTACAAAAAGGCGGTTGCCCCGAAGCCGAGAAAATAAAAGAACGTGCTCGGCACGGCAGTGAGGACCGGCCGCCATCCGTCCGGCAAAACGGGCAGCAGATAGAGCCAATGCGTATGTCCCCACACAAGAACGAACACAAAAGGAATCCAAAGGGACAGTCCCATCGACACCTCTGCATACCGTCCGACGATGCGAATGCCCCCGCGGGCGACAATGTATGTGGGTATGAGCAGCATGATCAATGTCATATAAGCCGGCGTTTCCTGCAAAATACGGGCCTTGATGACGCGCGTCGAGTAGACGATGCCGGTATACGCAAAGTAAAGGTAATATGCGGATAGAAGAATCGCCGCTACCCACCCAGCCCACTTTCCCATGTATTTGGCGAGCAGATCGAGAATCGTCCCGTCGGGCATTTTCCTTATCGCCAGTACGGTGGCCAGATTCGCAACCGTGGTCACCACAGACCCGAGAATCAAGGTGATCCATCCGCTGTTCCCCGCTCCTTTGTAGAGGACCTGCGGAATCTCGATAAATCCGTAGCTGATCGCGATGCCGCTTATGATAAAAATAAACTGCATGGTCGTGATCTCGTTGAAGGCGTATTTCTTCATCATCCGTCTCCTTTCGGACGATTGTCTCCCTGCCTCCGGGTCTGTACCGGATGCGCGCCGAGCGGACGGCGCGTCAGCTTCCAGAGCGGGCTGCGCACGACGGTGTCCCGCCAATCGGAGAACCGCATCGGCGCGAAAGGCGTGCTGAACGGCGTACCGAGCGTCTCGAGAGAAATCATGTGGCTGACGAGGATCATCAAACCGATCAGCAGCCCGAATATGCCGAACATCGAAGCGGCCAGCATGAGAGAAAAGCGAATGATGCGAACCGCTGCCACCATATCCAGATTAGGCAGGATGAAGGAGGCGATCGCGGTAAACGCGACGACAATTACCATGATGTTGCTGATCAGCCCGGCCTGTACGATCGCCTGTCCGATGACGATACCGCCGACGATGCCGACGGTCTGCCCGATTGGCGCCGGCAGCCGGACGCCCGCTTCGCGGATCATCTCGAGCGTCAGCTCCATGAATGCAGCTTCGATGAAAGGGGCGAACGGTACGGTACCCCGGAACGTGCCGATCGTAATCAGAAGCTTAATCGGGATCAGCTCGAAGTTAAATGACGAGATCGCGATATAAAACGCCGGCAAGCTTAGCGAGATAAAAAACGCAAGAAAGCGGAGCATACGGATAAAGGTCGCAATGGACCAGCGTGTGCTGTAATCGTCGATATTTTGAAAGAAAGTGACAAAAGAAGCCGGCCCGATCAGTACGGTCGGGGAGCGGTCTACAAGCACGACGAACCGCCCTTGGGCAATCTGCGAGACGGCCGCGTCGGGGCGCTCGGTAATCATCAGCTGGGGAAAAGGCGAATACGGATTGTCCTCGATCAGCTCGGCCAGCTCGCCCGTATTGATGATGAGATCGATATCGAGCCGCCCGATCCGATCTTCGAGTTCACGCAAAATGTCCGGATTGGCGACGTCCTCCAGGTATGCAATCGACACTTGCGTATTTCCTCTGCGCCCGACATTGAAATTTTTAAATTTCAACTCCCGGTTCGGCAGATAGCGGCGGATCATCGCAATATTCTGTTCGATCGTCTCCACGAAGCCCATCTGCGCGCCCCGCAGCGAGGTCTCCATCTTCGGTTCGGTCGGATCCCGCTGGGGCCAACCGCCCGTGCGCATGACGATCGCCTCGTCCGAGCCCTCGACCAGCAGCACGCTGCTCCCTTTCAGCACCGCGACGGTCAGATCGTTCCAGCCATAGATGCGAAGCATGCGCCCGATCTCGATCGGAATTTCTCCGCTTGTTCCCGTCTGCATCAGAAGCGGCCTTAAGATACTGGTGTTGATATCGACTTTGTCGGTCAACCCGTCGATATAGATCAATGCGGCATCCTCGCCGGTCGCCCGGATGTTAAGCCGCCGTACCGTCAGATCCAGCGTATCCGGAAAAAGCCTGCTCAGCTTGTCCAGATTCGCGCGCAGATCGGTCGCAAACGGCTCGTCCGGCAGCGCTTGGCTCTTGGGACTTCCGCTTATCCGCTTTTCGTTCCGCTTGTGTTTGCCGCCGAACAGGGACAGCAGCCCCATCGCGCTCACCTCCACCGCAAATTCGATCCGCCGCCGCTTGTGTCCACGGTCTTCTAACAGGATAGGATATCCAGAAACAAGGAAAGTAGTCGGAATCGCAAAGCGATGGATGAGCGCTGAAAACCTGCGTGCATACGAAAAACCGCCGGATGCGCAAGACGCGCGCTCCGGCGGCAGGTAGACCGCTCGCTACTCGCTAGCCGTCAAGATATCGGAATCAGAATCGTGAACGCGGGATTCGGATCGTGCGAATCCTGATCCATCGGATACAGCTCGATATGCTTGAAATCCCCGCTGGCCGACTGATAGCCTTGCTTCTCGATCCATGCATAGACATGACTGTAGGACAGGCCGATCGACTGCCCTTTCTTGTGCTCGAATTTGGCGCAGGTCAGCGCGGGCACCTCGAGGCGGACCATGTCGCCCGGCACGGCGGCTTCTTCCGGCACCTCCACTGCGGCGTAGTGCAGGAAGCCTTCCTTAACCACGTGAGACGAAAGACCAAGCAAAGTATCGGGCTGCGTCAGCTTCGGGATCTCACCCAGCCGTCTTTTCAACTCGTCCTGCAGATCCCTGATCTCACCGGCCTCCGCACCCGCGAACGTCCCCTCCCACTTCAACCCGACGGCCTCGAAGGCAGGCAGCTCGTAGAGAACGACATCCCCCCAGGACACCTCCGTGTCAGCCGCGTGAACGGGTTCCTCCAGATCCAGATTCAGGTTCATCTGCTCGTGCTGCGACATGGAAACAGCTCCTTTGCGTTTATGGTGAGCATGCGCGCCTTCTCTCGGCCTGGCCGACGAATAGGCTTCGAAGACGCGTAACAGCTATCGTTCGTCTAATCCCTTAACCTGTAATCCCTTACCTGCAAATCGCGGTTTTGAACCCTGCTGGCTGCGGAAGGGGAAACCCCGGCTGGCTGCTGCTGGCTTGGTGCAATGGCCGCTGCCAGCAAGCGAGGAAAGCAGCGTTGCAGCGATGCCTGCTCTCTCTTATGCACGGAAAGCAACGCTGCAGCGCGCTCATTGCGACGGCGAGCCGCCGCAAGCGAGAAAAGCGCCGCTACACAGTGCTGCCTGCCGACTCTATGCGCGGAAAGCAACGCTGCAGCATTCTCCCCCGCCCGAGTCCTCCTCCTCCACCTTCCTGTGCGAAGGGGATATCGTTCAAACGAGCTAGAGACGCTGCTTCCTGTGCGAAGGGGATATCGTTCAAACGCGTAAAACCACTGCTTCCTGCGCGAAGGGGATATCGTTCAAACGGCTCACACCCCCGCATCCAGCCCCCTCTAACTCCCCACTCCCGCCGAGCCGAGTCCGCCAAAACAACATAAAAAAAGCAACCGGTCGCCGGTTGCCTTTCTATCTATCTATCTATATGCCAGCCATCAAGTTAGCCGAGAAAGTGCTGCTTGAAAAATTCCAGCTGGTATTCCATGCTGAGCGGATCGTTGAAGTAGAATGTCTTGGCATCGGCCTCGAACACATGCTGATTTTGCACGGCCTTCGTGTTTTTGTAAGTTTCCGTATTTTGGAACGAGCTGTCTTCGTCGGCATTTTTGCTGAAGATCACATAATCGCCGAAGTAATCGTTCAGCACTTCCGTGGACAGCGCGAGGAAGCCGTCGGCCTTGGTCCCTTCCTGGACCTTCTCGGGCATTTTGAGCCCGAATTGGTTGTAGAGGAGCTCCGTTCCGCGACCGAAGTTGTAGCCGTAGACATAGAGCTGCTTGTTGAAGGTTTCGATAACCGATACCGTTGCGTCCGCACCAATCTTCGCCTTGATTTCTTCACCTGCCTGCTTGGTACGGGCATCGAAGTCGTCCGCCCACGCTTGAGCCTCTTTTTCCTTGTTCAGAAGCTTGCCGATCTCGACCTGCTGCTTGAAGAAATCAAGCTTGCCGTAGGTAAAGATGATCGTAGGCGCGATTTGCTTGAACTTATCGATGTTCTTGTTGTCAGCTTCGCCAATGATCAGGTCGGGATTGAGCTCGATAATCTTCTCGACATTCTCGTCGCTGATCGTCTCGGCGCCGGACAGCTTGTCTTTGAAATTCGGATTTTCCTTGGACATCTCGTCCACGCCTACGAGCGGTACGCCCAGTGCCATGACATTGCCGGTCAAGAAGCGGGTGAGCACGACGACGCGCTGCGGATTCGCCGGCACTTCGACAGGGCCGCTCTCGGATTGATAAGTAAAGGTGCCGTTGCCCGAAACCGCGGAGGCCGACGGAGATGCAGCGTCCGAGGACGAGGCCGCAGACGCGGAAGCCGGGGCGGAAGAGCTCCCGGATGCGTTATTGTTGTTGGCATTGCCGCCGCATGCGCTTAAAAACAGCACGAGGATGAGAACGAACGGAACCGCAAACTTTTTCATGTAATGACTCTCTCCCTTTTCTATGTCTGAAATGATTTGATTATGAAAATCATTCTCATCATCATAGCCTCATTATAGGGAGCGCTCTAGCGCTGAGCCATGCCTTTTTGTTGGGAAATGAGCTTGTACTATTGGTCGTTCACAAACAATGCAAGCGCGCGCCGCAGCTGCAGGCGGATGGATACCGGATTATACGGGATCCACTCGCTGTGGTCGAGCTCATGGACGCGACCCGCTTGGACTGCGGCTAGCCCTTGCCAGTCTACAGACCGGAATACCGCTTCAGAGTGTGCGGTGGAGCCCCGTACATCGGGGAATACGATCGTGAGAATCCGATCGCCTGCATAGTCCGCAAGCTCCCATGTCCGGATCGGAACGGAGTGGAATTGATCGCCGAGTCTCCCGATCTCGCGTGCGATCCTGTCAGGCGGCCGAAGTCCGAGCGATTGATAGAGGACGTATCCCGCGTTGCGCGCCCCGTAGACGAACAAATGCTCAGGCTTGACGACCACGATCGTGATGATCTCATCCGCTGCCGTGCTGCGGCTTACGATTGCGCGAGCCGCCTGCTCTTCCTTTTCAAAATCGGCCAACCATTGCTCCGCGCGCTCGTTCCGCTGGACGAAGCGGGCGATCAGGCGCAAGTGCGCCTGCCAGCCGAACTCCATCCACGGAATCTCCGCGATCGGCGCTACGACGCGCAGATGATCGGGCGATAGCCCGCACTGCTGCAGATGCAAATTCGCCGCGATGACCAGCTCGACGCGGTTGGCCAGCAATGCCGCTTTGATCTCCTCTGCGGATGAGGCGGCGTCGACGATCGTCATCGTCCTGCGCTCCAGCGGATCGGAGGTGCTTAGGTATTCGCCGCTGTCCGAGACGAGGACGGCCGGGTCCAGTCCCAATGTCTGCAAATGTACCGAATACGGCGTGAGCCAGACGGCTACGCGTCCGAACGATTCGCGTCCGTAATCCGACGGCGGCGCGCCCGTCTGCTGCTTGAAGCGGCGGCTCAGGTAAAATTCATCCTTGTAGCCGACCTTCAGCGCGATCTCCCTAAGCGTGCCAGTCCCCCCGAGCAGCAGCTCCTTGGC
The DNA here is from genome assembly GCF_042683485.1 of Cohnella sp. GCM10020058. Taxonomy (NCBI): domain Bacteria; kingdom Bacillati; phylum Bacillota; class Bacilli; order Caryophanales; family Paenibacillaceae; genus Cohnella; species Cohnella sp. GCM10020058. The sequence continues at coordinate 72,654 of NZ_JBHUJV010000009.1, read as the reverse complement.
TCTGTGCACACGCAAGCGCGATAGATAATCGCTGAGCGAGAATCCCGTTCGTTGCTTGAACAGCATCGAATAGTGGGATGCGCTCACGCCGGCGATCTCGGCGAGAGACTCGCGCGTTATTTTGTCTCTATAATGCATCTCCAGATAGGCGACACTGCGCGACATGGAGGGCTGCTCGCCCGCCGCATGCGCGGCCTCTTGACGCTCCAACAGCCGCAGGATGATCTGGTGAAGCAGAATCTGGTTGCGGACATGCTGGGTCTCGCTTCCCGGCGACCGGTGGACGTAGAGCTCTTCGGCCTGCGCCGCGATGTCGGGCTCGTACAGGAGATATTGAACGGTCGCCCCCGAGACGGCTTCGCTTTTCCTCATCGCCGCGCCTGCGCGCGCCGCCCCCGCCGGTTCGCGGGTGCCGATCGCCAGCTTGTACGCATGCAGCGGGTATGCGGGATCGGCAACGAGCTCGGCCGCCGCGTTCGCGGGCAGCAGGACGACGCTGCCCTCCGCAAGCTCGTAGCTGCCTTCGCCCGACCGCAGAACGCCGCTGCCTCCGGCGATCGCGATCAGCACGGGCAGGCGCTCGTTCATTTTGTACGCCGGCGTATTCGAGGTGCTGTACAACGAATGTATGGTGTCGACTGTATATAAAAGAAAGCGGGACTCCTCCCACTCCGAGCCAACGACATGATCCACGACCGGTCCCCCGTTACGCATCCGAATGACGTTTATCCCTCTATTATAGTCTACCGAAGAACGGAGCTATCGATTCAGCACATAAAAAAAACACCGCATGGGGATCCATGCGATGCCTTTGTCAGCCTCTACTTCGCTTCAACGAAGAAATCCGCCCATTGCATAGAGACGAGACCGCTCCCTGGGAAAGGAATTTTGGCTGGGCTATTGATTGCGATCCAATAAGAGCCCGCTTCCTTGAGCGTAATCGTGCCGCTGAAGGCGCCGTTCTTGATCGCGATATCCTGCTTGCTCACCGTTTCGTAAACTTGATGAGCGAACCCCGTTCCTTGCGGCGAATATTTTTGAATGACGACCGTCACCTTGTCAAAGCCGAGATTGTGCGGATCGCTGACCTTGCCGGCTACGGCGATCGGCGTCCCTGCCTTCGCCTCCACGAAGCCCGACGCCGGTGCCTCGACTGCCAGGTAGTTCTGCGCTTCCTCCGTGAGGTTAACCGGTACCGCGCTTGGATCGTCGACATGCCGGACAACCTTGAATTCCGCGCCGCTTGCTCCGGCAGGGGCCGCCTGCAATATGTTGATGCCCGGATGCAGTTGCGCGGTGAAACGGATGCGGTTGTACAGATTGCCGTCGATCTCGATATCCTTGGCGATGACCTGGCTGCCGTCCGTTCCTCCCGACCAGGACCCCGCGCCCGTCGATGCCATCAGCTGCGGCGCATATAGCTCCTTGCGATACAGCACGGTGAACGTCGTCTCCGCTTCGTTCGTCTCCCAGGAATCCCGAATGAGCTGCGCGAGCTTCTCGCTCCATTTCCAGACAACCTGGCCGTCCGCAGTCACTGCCGATAGACCAAGCCAGGTCAGCGCCTTGACCGGCACATAAGCGACGCCGTTCGCAATAAACGGCTTGGGCGCAGTGTAGTAATCGGATAGCATATTCCCTTCGCCGTCGTACAAGCGGTCCGAACCCATGCGAAAGTTAAGCTCCGTCAGGCCCGGATTAATCTTGGCGTTCGCCGTCACATGCACCTGCTTCTTCTTGGGATCCCAGGAAATGGCCGAGACCGCGCCGGATTGGCTGAGCGTGCGCAGCGCCACGTAGACGCGGCCATCCTTCAGGATCGGCTTCACTGTCGCGACCGCCCTGCCGTCGAGCGTCGCGCCCGAGCCGTCCAGACGGATTTTCATCTCGTGCCGTAGCAGATCGAGTCTGGCGACATCCGGTGCAGGGTCGACGATGAGGACCGGCGTGTCTTCACTCGCAGCCTGCGCACCCGCGTCCGCTGCCGATACCGTCGGGATCGCGCTCACCGTTAATACAGCGAATGCCGCTGTTAACGCCAGCCAACTTCTTTTTGCGAAAATGGACATGATTGCTCCTCCTCGTGCACTAATTTCTTTTCTATGCATTCGTCTCGCCGGTCGGATGAATGTGCATGCTATCGACTATAAGGACGAGAAGCGCTGGTTAAAGTTGCAAGATTTTAGGTGCAAATGGGCGTTGTACGGCAAAGGACCGCTCGGCATCATCATTCGCCGACGCGGTCCTTTGTTTTTCGCCTGGGCTGCGAGTGCATCTCCATTACGTTTTAACGGTATCCCCTTCAATCCGGAATCAGCCTCAGAAATCAGCCTTCCTGAGCGAACGGGATATCCTTCAAACGCCCGAATCTGCCTTCCGTCGCTACTCCCCTTCGCTCAATATCGCTTGCACACGACCAACCTGACCATCCTGAAGCCTCACCTTAATGCCATGTGGATGCGTGGCCGAGTTGGTCAGCAGATCCTTCACGACACCACGAGTCAGCTTGCCCGTGCGCTGATCCTGCTTCAATACGATATCCACCGTCAGTCCGAGCTTAACGTCGCTGCGGTTCCGCCCGCTTCCTGCCATATACGCTCAATCCTTCCTGTGCCGAGCCTGATTCGCCGCATGGCCTGACTTGGCAGACTTACCAGCCTTTCCAAGTCTTTTCTGGCGCTTTCATCATATCAATACTGCGGGCCCGGTGCATCTTAACGGATACGAAGTGGTATATGAACCACTCAAATGATACAATGTGTATCTAAAGGAGGCGCTCTGTATGATGCTGACTGCCCGCGGCAGCGTGCGGAACCGGTATCTGCTCTTGATTCTGTCCGTATTCGATGCGCTGGCGACGGATTGCGGTATTCGGTTGCAGTTGATTCAGGAAGCGAATCCGATCGCGAAGGCGTTGTACGAATCCAACGTCGTCCTTTTCTACGGCTACAAGACCCTCCTGCCGCTTCTCCTGCTGTTCCTGCTCCGTCATGCGCCCGATCGCCCGATCGTTCGCCTCGGGACCGCGATCGCTACTGCTCTGTACGCCTTCGTTGCATGCTATCACGTCATCTGGATCGCGTTCGCTGCGGCGACTCCCTGACCGTGATGCACGCGAAAACAAGCACGCCGTGTATTGCGGCTGCGACGCTCAAGCGATACGATACTAGCAGAGCAGGGAGGCGATATCGCGGTGCATGAGCAGCCCATAAGAGTTTATAACACCGCCGTCGAGGCCACCCTCGAAGTCATCGGCGGCAAGTGGAAGCCGGTCATCCTTTTCTATCTCACCTTCGGCAAGCGGCGCAACGGCGAGTTAATGCGGCTTATCCCTTCGATTACGCAAAAGGTGTTATCGCAGCAACTATCCGAATTGGTCGATGACGGCATCGTTTCGCGCATCGTTTACAACCAGGTGCCGCCGAAGGTCGAATATGAGCTGACGCCTTACGGCCGGAGCTTGAGAGATTTGCTTCATCTCATGTGTAAATGGGGCGACGCGCATATTGAGCGGTCCTACGGCGACCGCGGGCGCGTATTGTTCGAGCCGCCGCAGGACGCCGATTGAACGAATGAAGCCGGCCCAGCCGATAACGGCGGAGCCGGCTTCATTTTGCATACGCATCAAGGGATGACCTTGCGCAGGCGCAAGTCCTCGAAGATCTCCATGAACATCTCTTCGGTGTCTATGAACTCATGAAATCCGAAGCGACGCGCCTTGGTGCCGTCTGCAAAGAAATCGTAATCCCACGAAAAAACGAAATCCCCGAAACGCCAGGAAGAGACATCGTCGTAGCTATTCGGCGCAAGGCCGTATTTCTTGACCATCGCGTCCCACAGCAGCGCCTTGTCCGCCATCACGGTTTCAAGAGACATCTGAAGCGGAGGCGCGGTCTCGAGCCCGAAGTTCGCCGCAATCTTCGGCCATAGCTCATTCCAGCGGAAAAGGTCGCCGTTCGTGATGTTGAAGGCCTGGTTTGCACAGCGTGGATCGGTCGCCGCCCATACCGTCGCCCGGGCCAGCAGACCGGCGTCGGTCATCTCCAGCAGGCTGTCGTAGGCGCCCGGCTTGCCCGGGAAGCGCAGCGGCAGCCCCAGTTCCTTGGATATCGCGGCATAGACCGCGATGACCATCGCGAGGTTCATCGGGTTGCCGGTCGCATAGCCGGCCACGACGGAGGGTCGCAGCGCGGACCACGTCCACGTAGAGCCAGGCTGCCTCCGCTCGAGGAACTGTTGCTGATCCACATTGAACTCCGGCGGCATATGACCGGCATCGGTCTCGCGGGCGGGCGTCTTGAACGGACCGAGGTGTGCGCCGTAGACCTTGTAACCCTGCATCAAGCTGATATGCTGAAGATTAGGCGCGATCGGTTCAACGGCATCTACAGCATGGACGAGCATCGCCAGATTCGGCTGAACGAGCTCGGCCCAGGTCGGACGATCCTGATAGGCTGCATAAAAAATATGCGTGATCCCGGTCAGCGCACCCAGCTTGTCGCGGGTATCCTCCTCATCCAACAGATCCGCCGCCACGTACCGGATACGAGCGGTATTTTCGCCGCCGCGCCTCGATACGCCAACGATGTCCCATTCGGGCAGCATCGCCAGATAATCGATCAGGTTCCGTCCGATCACGCCGTTCGCGCCGATCACCAATGCCGTTTTGCTGACTTCCGTATTCGTTCGACTCATGCTCATCTTCCTCCTCGCTTCGGTTGAACCCATTGTGCAGCAGAGGAGGAGAAGTGAACAGTACGCACCTTGAAGTCATCTAGTTACTTCAAAGTAATAAATGCACCGCGGCGGCGTCTAAGCGCTACTCTGCCGCACCTACGTCATGCTGTCCGATGATCAGCGTAATCGGTTCCAAATATGCGCGCAGCGCATTCTTCTCGCCCGTCGTATCGACTTCGATATCGACGACTTTGCTGCTGACCGTGCGTTCTTCCCGGCGGTCGTATACGACCGCGAATTCTCTCAGCCCGAGCGGGTACGTGACGACCGACCAGCCGATCGCGAGCGATCCCGGCACATCCACCGCATGCGAAAAGTCGACGCGCGTCAACAATTCCTCGTTCATATCTACGATCGTCACCTGCTGCAAAATTTCCGTTTTCATCTTGTTATCCCCTTTTGCGAAAAATAGAAAAATATATTCATAGCGCCCGCGGCGCAGACAAAAAGCGTCCTATGGCATATATCGGCGTTTGCCTAGTATATTTGTGAGTCCTTCAATCGTTCGATAGGAACGGCAGGGTTCAACTGGAGTTGACAAAGAGAAAACGCCTCACGCACTTTTGGGTGCGCAAGGCGTGTTGCTGTTGTTCAAGCTCTATTTGCGTCCTTTCGGCGAGCGCGAAGGCGCTTTGCCGCGGCCCGCGCCGCCGCCCGGAGTGCCGCCGAAGCCGCCCCGCCCGCCGGAAGACGGCTTGCGTCCGCCGTCGCGGGAACCGCCGGCCTGCGACCTGCCGCCGCTGCGTCCGCCGGATGGCCGCTCGCTGCCGCGAGTGAAGCCGCCCGCTCCGCCGCTCGTGCCGGCGCCAAAGCTCCGCTCGCCGCGGCCCGCCGAGGCGCGGTCGCCGCCGCGCTTGGGCCGCTCGGCCGGCGTGCCGTACGACTTGGCGCCGCGCTCGGCCCTGCCGCCCAGCGCGGATGCGCCGGCGTAGCGGCCCTCGCTCGCGCTGCCGCCGCTGCGGGGCCCGCGGCCCGGTGCCGCCTGCGGCCTGCCGGCGCCGGCTTCGCGGCGGCCGTTGCCCGGGCCGCCCGCGCCCGGCCTGCGGCGCTGACCCTGCGGCTCCGCCGCGCGCTCTTCGGGAGGCGGGGCGAAGTATTCGCCCTGCTCCCACCACTTGGCGGCGCGCTCCTCGCCTGCGCCGCCACCGGCAACTGCCTCGCGTCCGCCGCGCGCAGGCAACCCCTTGCCGCGGCCCGCGCCCGCATTCGCCGCGCTGCCTCGCAAGCCCCGCTCAGCGCCGCGCCCGCCGAGCGATGCTGCGCCATCTCCGCGCGCGCCGCGCACGACGCCGCCGCGTACCGCGCCGCGGCCTTCACCCCGCGCGCCGCGATCGTCTCCGCGGCTCTCGCCGCGCCGCCCGCCTCCGGCACCGCGCGTCGCGCCGCTGCGCGCTCCGGCGCCCGCGGCACCCGCACGCTTGCCAAATGCGCCTGGCGTCCGCGGCTTCGCCGTCGCAGCGCCTTCGGCCGCCACGCTGCCGCCGGCCGCGCCGATTTTGCGCCGCTCGATGAACATGCCGATGCCGTCCTCGATCACGCCAAGATCGCCGCGGTCCTTGGGCGAGACGAACGTAATCGCCATACCCGACTCGCCCGCACGGCCTGTCCGTCCGATGCGGTGAATGTAGCTCTCCGCATCCTGCGGCACGTCATAGTTGTATACATGCGTCACGCCTTCGACGTCTAGCCCGCGCGCTGCGATATCCGTAGCGACCAGCAGCTGCAGCTTCGCATCCCGAAACTTCCGCATAACCTGCTCCCGCTTCGCCTGCGACAGGTCGCCGTGCAGCTCGTCGCTGCTGTACCCCAGCGCCTGCAGCGCTTCGTTCAGCGTGCTCGCGCGCCGCTTGGTGCGGCAAAAGACCATGCCCAGATACGGCTGCGTCTCCTCGATCATCGCCACCAGCGCCGCTTGCTTGGCCCGGTCGGTCGTCTCGATGACAAGCTGCGCCGTATCCTTGACCGTCACTTGCTTCGCCTTGACCGTCACTTCCTGTGGCTCCCGCAGATAGCGGCCGGCCAGGTTCCGGATCTTGTCCGGCATTGTCGCCGAGAAGAGCATCGTCTGCCTGTCCTTGGGCGTCTTGGAGATGATCTCCTCGACCTCGCCGAGGAAGCCCATGTGCAGCATCTGGTCGGCTTCGTCAAGCACCATCATGCGCACGTTGGACAACCTGACCGTCTCGCGCCGCATATGATCGAGCAGCCGGCCCGGCGTCGCCACGATCATATGCATATTGCCCTCCAGCTTGTGCAGCTGCGCCTCGACGTCTTGCCCACCGTAGACCGCCAGCACGCGCACGCCTTCGTAGGCGGGCAGCAGCTTCTTGATCTCCGCCGTAATCTGGATCGCGAGCTCGCGCGTCGGCGTCACGATCAACCCTTGCAGATACGGCACCTCCGGCTTGATCCGCTCGAGCATCGGCAGCACGAACGCAAGCGTTTTGCCCGTGCCCGTCTGCGCCTGGCTGATGACGTCCTTGCCCGTCAGAGCAACCGGGATCGTCTGCGCCTGTACCGGCGTCGGCTGCTTGATACCCAAGCTATGCAATAATTCGGATGCGCGTGCCGCCACACCCAATGGTCCAAACTCTGCCACAATAGCACCTCATTTATATTCGCGGACCGCTGCCGCGCATTCGTACTCCTATCCTACCACATTACGTGCCCTTTTCCGCATTTCGACTAATCCTTAATTTTAGTAGCGCCCTGTCCTTATTTTACCCGTTTGAACAGTATCCCCTTCGATCAGGATGCATCTTTCTCCCTGAATTAAGGGGATATTGTTCAAACTTCCCGCGGGACCCCGTCTCCTGACTTAAGGGGATACCGTTCAAAAGTCCGGGCATTAAAAAACGGCTGCACCGGACATTTCCCGGGCAGCCGTATTCCATTAATTACAGCCAGAGCACCAGCGCCAGAACGACAGCCAGCACGATGCGGTAGATAGCGAACGGCACGAGCTTGATCCGGTTGATCAGGTTCAGGAAGAACCGGATGGCCACCAGCGCGACCAAGAACGCAGCGACAAAGCCAGCGATGTAAAACGGCAGCATATCGGTCGTTATGTACTGATAGTTCTTGAGCAGCGTGATAAGACTCGCGCCTGCCATGATCGGCACGGCCATAATAAAGGTAAAGTCCGCCGCCGCACGGTGACTGAGACCGAGCAGGACGCCGCCCGAGATCGTCGAGCCGGAACGCGAGAAGCCGGGCCACAGCGAAAAGCACTGAATCAGGCCGATCGTAAACGCCTGCTTGTAGGTAATCTGGTCCACCGTGTTCACCTTCGGCTGCTTCGGCCCCAGACGGTCCGCGCCGATCATGAGGATGGCGCCCAGCACGAGGCCGACAAGCACCGTCTCTGTGGAGAAAAGGTGTTTCTCGATCATATCGTCAAACAGGAAGCCAAGAATACCGGCCGGAATGAGTCCGACGATGACCTGCATCAGCTTGAGCCGTCCTGTGCCGGAACCGCTCCATTCTCCCGTGCCTTCGTGTTCCGCTTCAATGCGAGCGTCTTTGCCTGCGAGTTTTCTAAGACCGAGCAGGTCCATGAACCGCCGCCAGAACAATACGACGACCGCGAGGATCGAGCCGAGCTGGATGACAACCTTGAATGCGACTGCCGCATCCGAGCCGAGGAAGTTCTCGGTCTTGAGCCACAAGTCGTCCACGATGATCATGTGACCTGTGGAAGAGACGGGCGCAAACTCCGTGACGCCTTCGACGATACCGATAATGATGCCCTTTAGAATTTCCAGGAATGACATATGTACGCTCTACTCCCTTTCCCGATTCCGATTTCCTATGGTCTAGTTTATAGGGAACGCAGGGTCCTTGTCTAATGGACTGGGGCCCAAGCTTCCGCTACTATAGTACCCTTCGGGGAAGGATTCGAGCACGAAGACGCGAGATAGGCGTTACCTTTCACAGAAATTCTAGGCGAAAAACGTCTGGGGATACTTCAGCTCCCCATACTTCTCCTTGCGCGTCTCTTTGAGCCGGGCCAGCTCTCCCTCCGTCAGCTCGAGCACCATGAACACGTCGTCCGGTACGTCGAACTGCATCAGGACGAGCCCGCTATCCACGGCAGGCTTGAAGCCGAATCGCGGGTAGTAGGACGGGTGTCCGATGAGAAAAATCAGCTTGTAACCGAGCTGCTCCGCCCTGCGGATGCCTTCCCGGATCAGCTCGCCCCCGATTCCGCGGCCCTGCGCATCAGGCAGCACGCCGATCGGCGCCAGCACGAGCGTGTCCTCTGCGTCCCGACCGTCCACGAGCTCCGCTTGGCTGATCAGCATATGCCCTTCGACTCGACCGGATGTCTCCGCCACGATCGACAGCGCCGGCACGAAGCCGGCGGACTCGCGGATGCGGTCCGCGAGCCGGCTCTCGTCCTCCCGTCCGCCGAAGGCGGCCAGATGAACCTTCCTGACCGCTTCGATATCTTCTTTCGTTTCCGTGCGAATTGTCGTCATCCTGTCCCTCTCCTTGCTTCATTTCGCCGCCGCTTCCGTTTGCTCGGCGCCGGTAATTTCCATCGCAGCGCCGCCCTGCAGCTGGTACATCGCATAGTATTTACCCTGCAGCCGCATGAGACGCTCATGATCGCCGCGCTCGACGATGACGCCGTGGTCCAGCACGAGAATCTGGTCGGCCTGTCGGATCGTGGACAGCCGGTGAGCGATGACGAACGTCGTCCGGCCTTTTTTGAGCACGTCCAGCGCCGCTTGGATGATGGCCTCGGTCTCCGTGTCGATGCTGGCCGTCGCCTCGTCCAGGATGAGAATCGCCGGGTCGTAGGCCAGCGCCCGGGCAAAGGAGATCAGCTGCCGCTGGCCCGCGGACAGCGTCGCGCCCTTCTCAATGACGGGCTCGTCAAGCCCGCCCGGCAGACTCATGAACATGTCGTATGCGCCGACATCGCGCAGCGCCTGCTCGACGCGTTCCCGCGTGATCGCGGGGTTGCCAAGACTTACGTTCGAGGCGATCGTCCCCGTAAACAGGAACGGATCCTGCAGCACGATGCCCATGTGGGTACGCAACTGCTGCTTCGGAATATCGCGAACATCTACGCCGTCAACCTTGATGCTGCCCTCTTCAATGTCGTAGAAGCGGAACAGCAGGTTTAGGATCGAACTTTTGCCGGAGCCCGTATGACCGACGAGCGCGACCGTCTCGCCTTGGCGGGCGTGGAAGTTGACGTCCTTCAATACGTTCTCGCCCTTCTTGTAGGCGAAGGTCACGTGCTCGAAGCGCACGTCCCCGCCGCTGCGAGGCACGGCGCCCGGCTCGACCGGGATGCCCGGCTGGTCCAGCAGCTCGAATACGCGGGACGCGGACACCCGTGCCGTCTCCAGATTGGAGAGCTGATTGACGATGCCGACAATCGGCTGGAACATGCGGTTCATGTAGTCGATAAATGCGTAAAGCACGCCGACCGTGACCGCGCTGCTCAAGGACCCGCCCCAGAACATCCAGAGAACGGCCAGAAAGATCAGATTGCGTACGACGTTTACGAGATTATGGGAAGTAATCGAGTTCAAGCTGACCAGCTTCGTCTGGTGATTGAAATAGTCTTCGTTGAGTTCGTCGAACTCCTTGGCCATCTTCTTCTGTCTGCCGAACGCCTGAATAATGGTCATCCCTTGGATAGCCTCGTTGATCATGCCGTTGATGTCGCTCAGCTTGGCACGGATCACATTGTTCAGCTTGCCCGCGTACTTGCGGTACAGGACGATCCAGATCGCCAGCATCGGAATGAGCGGCAGGGCGATGAGCCCGAGGCTCGTGTCGAGCAGAAACAGCGCTCCGAGGATCGCGGTCATGTAGACGATGCCGGAGAAAAAGTTTGCCAGCACCGCCACGAACAGCTCGCGGACGGCTTCGGTGTCGTTGGTGATGCGCGAGACGACCTTGCCTGCGGGCAGGTTGTCGAAGTACTGCACCGGCAGGCGATGCGTGTGCGCAAATACGTCCTCGCGCATGCGCTGCACAATGCGGTTCGCCGACGTCTGCAGCAGCAGCTTCTGCCCATAAGTGAACGCAGCGGCGAGCAGCAGCAGTCCGAAGTAGGCGGCAGCCAGTTGCAGGAGCATCGGCACCTCCGGCTTGTAGAACGCATACAATTCGCCCTTCGTCAGCTTCGTGGCTGTATATTGCACGCTGCGGCCGTCCTTGGCGGTCACGGTCATCGTGCCGTCCGTGACCGACCGGGCGCCGTCGAACGCCAAGTCACTGTCGATCCAGTAGTAGCTTCGCTTCTCCTGGAGTACGCGTCTGGCCGATGCTGGACTGCGGTCCGCGCCGGCCGGCAGATGGTCGCTTCTCACATACCAGTTGCCCCGGTAGGAGATCGCGTCGCTCTGCTTGGCCTGGACCTGGTACCAGGTTTTTTCGATGCCCAGAATGTTCTGGTCGATCATCCGCTTGGCCAGCAGCGGTCCGAGCAGCTCGGCGCACACCGCCAGCGCCAGCATCACCAGCGCCCAGACGATCGTTTTCTTATACAGCAGTGCGTAGCGAAATAAACGCTTGCCTGTCATGATTGGTCACCTTCATTTCTTTCTCTTCTCTTCGCTCTGTAAGGCGTCCGTAGTGTCTCGCGTCGAGTCGCGTCCGCGAATTACGTCGCTTAACCTTCGACGATCGCTTCGAGCTGCTGCCGATCGTACTGCTCCTTGTACCAGCCGCCGTGCGCCAGCAGCTCCTCGTGCGTGCCCCGCTCGACTACGTATCCTTCGTCCAGCACGAGGATGAGGTCCGCGTGTTGAACCGCGGACAGCCGATGCGTCGCGATAAGCGTCGTCTTGCCGGCTCGCTCCGTGCGGATGCCCTCGATGATCTCGGCTTCCGTCCTGGCGTCGACGGCGGACAGCGCGTCGTCCAGCATGAGGATCTCCGGATCGGCGATCATCGCGCGGGCGATGCTCACCCGCTGCTTCTGTCCGCCGGAGAGCGCCACGCCCTTCTCGCCGACCAGCGTCTCGAGCCCGTCGGGCAGGAAGGCAATGTCCTTGGCGAAGGAGGCCCGGACGAGCGCATGCTGCAGCGTCTCCGGCGTAGCTTCCTCGTGACCGAACAAGATGTTCTCGCGGATCGTGCGGGAAAACAAAATCGGGTTCTGCGGCACATAGCCGACCCAGGAGAGCAGACGGTCAATCCCGATGTCCTGGATCGGCACGCCCGAGATCGACACTTCCCCGCTGCCCGGGGGATACTCGCGCAGCAGCTGCTTAAGCAGCGTCGTCTTGCCGCTGCCGGTGCGCCCGACGATGCCGAGCGTCTGGCCGCGTTTCAGCTCGAAGCCGACGTCGATCAAATTGTCAACCGCCGACGATGGATAGCGGAAGGTCAAAGTCTTGAACGTCAGCGTGTCGGGCGCCTTCACTTCGGTGAGCCGCTGCGGGTCCTGGACGTCCGGCACGTAGCCGAGCGTCTCGTTGACCCGGTCGAGCGATGCGTTGCCGCGCTGCATGATGTTGATCAGCTCGCCGATGGCGAACATCGGCCAGATCAGCATGCCGAGGAAGATGTTGAAAGACACGAGCTCTCCGAGCGTGATCTCGCTCCGGAAGACCAGATAGCCGCCATAACAAACGCCGATGATATAGCTCAGTCCGATCAGAACCTTATTCGTCGGCTCGAACAGCGCGTCGATGCGGGCAACTGCGATATTCCGTTCCAGCACTTCGTTCGTCTTCGCGTGAAATCGCTCCTCGTCCGCCTTTTCCTGTACGTAAGCGCGAATGACGCGAACGCCCGTCACCGATTCGAGCACCTGATCGTTCAGCTCGCCGAACGAATCCTGCGCCTTCATGAAGCGGTCGTGGATCTTGCCGCCGAAATGCTTCATCGCCAGCGCGATGAGCGGCAGGGGCAGCATGGCCGCGAGCGTCAGCTTCCAGCTGATCAGACCCGCCATGATGATCAACAGCGTCACCATGAAGATGGACGAATCGATCAGCGTCAAAATGCCGAAGCCGGCCGTGTTCGAGATGGCCCACAAATCGTTAGTCGCGCGCGCCATCAGGTCTCCCGTCCGGTTGCGCTCGTAGAACGTCGGCGTCATTCTCAGCAGGTGACGGATCAGCTTCGTGCGTAGCAGTCGCTCGAGCATCATCGAGCCCCCGAACAGCTGGTACATCCACACGTAGTTGATGCCATAGCCGACGATCGTCACCCCGAGCCACAGCACGACGATCTGATAGAACTCCGCCTGCGACATTGTCCCTTGCTGAATGCCGTCGATCGTGTTGCCAAGCAGCTTGGGGGGCAAGATGTCGATGATGCCCGCGATTGCGAGCAGGACGACCGCGATCGTATACCGCTTCCAATGCGCTCTGAAAAACCACTTTAACTTGATAAGTACGCTAAGCATTTTTTTCCCTCTCTTCTGTTCCCGCTTGCATCCAAGCATGCAAAAAGGCGCATCGCCCGTAAGCGATACGCCTATTCTATGCATTCGTTCCCGGTTTTCGAACATTCGTTCGTTCCGGGACGAACAAGAAAGGGCGCACGATTACGGATCACGTAATCGCGCGCCCTCGATATCCATCGTTGGATTAAACGGGCTTGAACGGATTACGTTCGCTTGCAAAGGCAGCAACGACAGCAGCTGGCACAATCATGAATGTACGCATCGAACGCAATCCTCCCTTCCAATTGTGAAATGTGTTTGACATTTGACACTGTAACATCGGCCCGCGGAAGCTGTCAATGGGTGATTGGAAAATTACGGTCTGCCGCCTGTCCCCACGCTTGAAGCATCCGGTACTAAGGGTATAACTGAAGTATAGTTACCGCGGCACTCTCGCGGATCTGAGCGAAAGGCGGCGCCCTTATGGGGTTTATACTCGTCTACATACTGATCGTGTTTCTCGTCGTCGAAATCTCCGCCATCCTCATGCAGGCGACGGGATTAGAACACCCTATCGCGCGCTTTCAGGTCGTCTCGCTCCTGACCGGCACCGGCTTCACGACCAAGGAGTCCGAGTTGATCCTCGGACATCCCGTACGCAGACGGATCGGCATCTTTTTGATTCTGTTCGGCGCCTTCTCGCTAGCAGTCATGATCTCCTGCGTCAGTGCCATCCTGGCTCCCGACTTTCACCTTTTCCCGCTGTCGATCGCTTCCGGCGCGCTGTTCATCGCTTATGTCGTGCTGCGCATGCCTGCGGTCGGCAAGCTGCTGGAGAAGCGAATGAGCGGCGCCTTCCGCCAAACCTTCGCGATTCACGAGCTGGCGATTCAAGAGGTGCTATACTTGGAGAAAGAAGATGCCTTCATCGATATTCCGATCGGCGAGGCGTCGCCGGCCATCGGCCGTACGATCAAGGAATTGTGCGACCGGTTGCCGGACGTGAACATTCTCCTGATCAAGCGCGGCACCGTCGCGATCCGCGACAGCCGCATGGAGACCCCGCTCGAGGCGGGAGACGTGTTGTACGTATACGGAAGCATGAGACAGATCAAGCGCTCCTTTGGAGAAGAGCTTGAAGAAAAGAAGGCTATGGAACGAGACGAAAGGCAGGCGGTCTCCCCTTTATGAAAAACGAGCGCATGGGCGCTGTACAACCGTTTCATCACGGGGACGTGACGGATCAGCCGATCCGGGAGGCGAATTTTCAGTTTTTATTTCCCTTTTCCCTGACGACCGATTGCCACAAAGACGTTAAAACGACGCTCGAGCGGGAAGGCTTCGCCGCCTTTCGGCTGAGCGCGCTGGAGCTGGAAAAGGCGTTCTACGGCCCGAAGCATCACGTGTCGCATCGGGATATGGAGCGTTATTACCTGCCGTTCACGAACCATGTCCTGTTCCCGTCGGAGGACAACGAGGTGAGCTTCCAGCGCATGAGCAAGGCGATGGGGACGACAGCCGTGCTGCGGACGCGTTATTTCGATGCGCCTTTTGTCCTGCACGCCGTTGACGTCGTGCTCTGTCCGTTCGACACCGGCTTCATCACGCTTCGTGTCCAACTGGCCAAGGAGAACCTCACCTTGACCGAAGCCATCGAATTCGCCGATCGTCTTCGTGCCCTCCAAGACGCCCATAGCGAGGACCGCGCCGCCAACGTCGTGTATGAAGGAGAGTGCTACCAAGAGGTCCAGGATTTCATTTTCCAGGCGATCGTGCCGCACATGGTCGAGCATCTCGACCGCACGCCGATGGACGGCGCTTACTTCGAGGAGCTGCCTTATCTGATCGACGAGCGCATGTATGTCATGGCGAGCTATGCTTTCCCCGAGCATACGGACATCTCACTACTAGACCGCTACCGCGCATCGAGGCTCGACGGCCTCGACGACGATGGGGACCCGTATATCAGCGCTTACTATATGCCTTACATCGAGGATTACTGCCGGGACACCGGTCTTGAGCGATGGGCGCCGTACGCCTACTATCAGACCGACGAGAGCTGCTTCTGCTGCCTGAACAGCCTGCCCGAACGCAAAGCCGACGCCATCGTCAACAAAATGTACGGCGAATACTATTACGGCCTGCTGCTGAACCTTTTTCACCGCATCGTTCTGCTCAAGCTGTCGAATGCATACTCCCGCGTCCAGATGGAGCGCGACTCGGAAAAGACGGAGCTGCTCATCCGCGACATCACCACCTTTTCCGCCAAGTACAACTTTCTTGAAGTCGTCTCGCAGTCTCAGGGTCGGGAGATCTTTCTCCAACTGCGCAGGATGTACGGCAACGACGAGCTATTCGAAGACGTCAAGCAGACGCTCAACGACTTGTTCAAGTACCAGGAGAACGCCAACTCGCGCCGCTCCAGTTATTTGCTGAACATTCTCACCATCTACACCGTCATCAGCGGCATCTACGGCATGAACCAGGTCATCGACGATCTTAAAAATCCGATCAAGTGGAGCAAAATGTCCAGCTACTCGCCTTTCGAGTGGCTCGCGCTGATCGTCACTTGCAGCGGTCTGCTCGTCGCATTCCTGTTGTCGGGAAATATCCTGTGGAAATGGGGCCGTGAACTGCTCAAACGGTTCAAAAACTGATACTCGCTGCTGCCGCGTGCGCGAGCAAATGCCTGCATCAACGATTTGCTGTGCCATCAGCAAGAAGATAGCGTGTGCCGGGGGGCTATAGACCCCCTTTCACCCGTTTTAACGATATCCCCTTCGCTCAGAAAAATGGCTGCAAAAATGCGGAGACCCTCGCTGTGCCTTGAGCTTGCCGAAGGGTCATTGCAGATCGCTTAAATCTGCGCTTGTTTGAGCTTATGATGCGAACACTTGACGAGATTTAGCGCGTTTAGAGCGCCATCTAATCGGATGTACGCCAAATCTTTTTCCAACCAGATCTCGATATATAATTGTAGCCGTCGTCCCGCACAAGCCCATCAATTCAACCATTGATCCGCTGCGGAACATGCGACGGAAACAAAACTCGTCCAGATACGCCTGCAGATGCTTCGGGCCAATCCCTCCGAATGTCCGGGCCAGCCACCTGACGGCTTCCGTCCATGCTGCATGCAGTCCCGTACGCTCTTTGCGATTGCGACGATCAAAGATCTTTACTTCGCTGGAATCATTGGCATGATGCTGCAGAAACCGCCCGATTACGCCCCCAGCATCCTGGCCGGCTCTCGTGCATTCCACGCGCTTGATCTTCAATTGCTTAACCATATCCGTCTGTTCATTGACCGAAGCGCCGACGACTACAGACTGAGACTTATCCTCTTGCGCCGCGCCATTGCCGCTAAAATGACGGTGGAATTCGTATCCGTATAACTCGCTAAGCAACTGTAAACTCCCTTCTAAAGGGAGGTCGGCATCCCGCTGCTCGATGGCGTAGCGAAGCTTATGGTTCATTAGCCACGCGGTCTTATAGGTCACCTGAATGAGCTCGGACAGCAACTTCGCGCTTATGCCGATCTGCATCAGATACATCGCCTGAAACCACTTGCACAACGGCGTGCGCGTACCTTCGAGTATCGTGCCTGCCGTCAGCGAGGTCTGATGCCTGCAGGAGACGCACTCAAACAGCCCGCGCCCTCTCGAGGAAACGCGATAATAACGCGGATGCGAACAGCGAGGGCACCTATACCCTTCAGGCCACTTCGCCATAAAGAGGGCGCCCTCGCAATCTTCCTCGCTATAAGTCGGCATTCCGTCTCCGATTGAATATCGGCTTCCGCTCATCGCATCTCACTCCAAAGGGAACATTTGTTCTTATTTTAGCAAAATGCGAATGCCGTGTCTACTGATTTTTTGTGCTTTTTGGGCGGGGTAAACAAGCTTCGCAAAGCTGCTCGTCTCCCCCCTGATCGAAGGGGATATCGTTAAAACGTATCGCGCGAGCCATGCGACTGTCCCTGATTAAAGGGGATGCCGTTAAGACATATTGCGCAAATGTTCGCTCCCTGATTGAAGGGGATATCGTTAAAACGCGGCGGCAGGCACGGCTCTGGCGCATAAAAAAGAGAACGCCGAAACGCCCTTTATAGGGCGTCTTGCGTTCTCTAGATGGTGGAGCCTCGGCAGTTCAGACAATTAGAAAGTGAACCGGCTCCTTGCAATATTCGCAGTGCTGCGGCGGATCCCAGGCGGAGAACTTGGTCTCCTTCAAATTGACGAGATCGGGCGCATCCTCGTATTCGTCGACGAAGGTGTCGATCGCGAGCTCTACGTGTTCTTTACATACGCAATACATGATGAGATATCCTTCCTCTTGCCGGAGATCGGCTCATGTGGTTAGCCGTCGTTCTCGGTCTTCTCGACGAGCTTCACGCTGAGCTCGCCCTTCTTCCCGTCACGATAATAGGTAATATCTAGCGTATCCCCGATTTGGGTTTTCGTATACAAGTACTTGCGCAAATCGAGGGTGCTGCTGATCGGATGGCCGTCGAGCGATACGATAATGTCGTTAAAGGCAAGACCTGCCGCTTTAGCCGGGCCGACGGCTTCGAGAACGACCACGCCGTCGGTAACGCCGTCCGGTATGACGAGCTCTTCGCCTGCGGGAACATCGTCGTCGTCGCCGTTCGAATCCGGCGTAGCCTCGGCGTCTCCGTCGTCGGACGGCGCTTCGTCTTCCGAACCTGCCTTATTATCCAGGTAGATGGACAGGTCCATCGAGTAGACGCCCAGATAAGGACGCTTTATTTTGCCGTGCTCCATCAATTGGTCCACAATCGGCATGGCGTCGTCGATCGGAATCGAAAATCCGATGCCCTCTACGCTCGTATCCGCGACCTTCATGCTGTTGATCCCGACGACTTGGCCCTTCAAGTTGACGAGCGCGCCGCCGCTATTGCCCGGATTGATCGGTGCCGAGATCTGGATGACCTCTTCCTCCCAATCGTAGACACCGTCCTGGTTGAGCGAGATCGGCACCGTCGTCTTCAAGTTGGAAACGATGCCGTTAGACAGCGAGTCGCTGAATCCGAGCGGATTGCCGACCGCGATCACCGTCTCGCCTTTGCGCAGCTTGCCCGAGTCTCCGATGTCGGCGACTTGATTGATCCCCTTGTCGTCCGTCTCAAGGACGGCCAGGTCCGTGATCGTATCCTTGCCTACGACAGTCGCGGTCTTCTTGGTCCCGTTTGACAGAACGACCTGGAGCTTCACGCTATCTGCAATAACGTGAGCGTTCGTGATCATATAAGCCTTCCCTTTTTGTTTCAGGAAGATCACGCCCGAGCCCAGGCTGGTGCCTTCTTGGATCGCTGCCTCGTTGTTCGAGGATCCGCCTTGCGTCTGATTGATGACGCTCACGACGACAGGACCGACCTTGGCGGCAGCGGAGATGATCGCCTCGTTCGTATCGTACCCGCCCGAGACGCTTGACGATAGCGCCGGCGCCGCGGATCCGCTTTTCGGACGGTCGACGGCCAGATAGAAAAGGGATGCAACCAGCACGGAGCTAGCCAGCGAAGAGACGAGCGCTATTTTCAAAGCGGAATTCTGGCGGCCCCAACGGCTCGGCCGATTCCAGGAGCCGGACGGCTCCCGGCTGCTTCGCTTAACTTTGGTAGAGTAAAAATCGTCTTTGAAAAAGCCCATGAGACGCCTCCCTCGCTGACCGATTAAAAGCAAAGAAAATTGGAATGAATGGTAAGCGATTTGACTAAAATAGTAATAGATTAACAGAGCCATAGCAAGCAAACCGACGACAAATCAAAATGGTAATGCAAGGAGGACAAGCGCTTGAAACCCACGTCTCCCCATTGGTCGTTCGTAGACTTCGCGGCGCAGCTCGCCGACCTGAAGGACGACCGCTATCGTCAACTGCTGGCGCTCACCACGCTGATCGAAGTGTTGGTCGACAAAGGCATCGTCACCGCAGAGGAGCTGCGGTTAAAGTCAGAAGAGATGGAAGAAGAGCTGGAGCGCCATCTGTTCTGACAAACTACGCCTTCACCAGATCCCAAGGCGTCGGCCGGTCGGCGTACGTATCGCATAGCGCAAACTCGTGCTTTTGATAGAAAACGCCGTTATCTTCTAATACGGTATTCACCGTGAGCTTCGCTAAATCCATCAAATTGTGCTCCTGGCTCAAATGAGCGAGGTAAACGCGCTTGGTACGGCCTTCGGATAAGAGCCGGCATAGCGTATCGCCGGCCGCTTCGTTCGATAGATGGCCCATATCGCCAAGAATGCGGCGCTTGATGTTCCAAGGATATCGGCCCATCCGGAGCATGTTGATATCGTGGTTAGCCTCCAGCACGAGCACGTCCGACTCCAGCAGTTGACTCATGACTTTGTCGCTGACGTATCCAAGATCCGTCGCCAGCGTCAGCTTCGTGCCGTCCGACCGGAAGCAGTAGCCCACCGGCTCCTCCGCATCGTGCGAGATTGCATACGACTCGATCCGCAGGTCGAACAGTTCCATGACGCCACCGGTCGGCAGCACCTTGCGCTGTTCGTCCGGCAGCTCGCCGACATGCTTGTTCATGGCGCCCCATGTCTTCTCGTTGGCGTAAACGGGGAGGCTGTACTTGCGGGCAAAGGCGCCCAGTCCTTTAATATGGTCAGAATGCTCGTGCGTCACGAAGATGGCGTCCAGCTCGCTGCCCGACACCTCTCGCTCCTGCATCAGCGATTCGATTTTTTTGCCGCTTAGACCGGCATCGATGAGTACTGTCGCCGCGCTCGAGGAAACGACGGTCGCATTGCCCGTCGATCCGCTGGACAGCACCGTGAAGCGAAGTCCCATAAGCTTTGTTTCCCTTCTCTCTTCTCTCCGGCAAGGCTATATGTCTCTCTAAGGATCTTTATATTCGCGCACTCTATTTTATTCTATCAGATTAGAGCCCCTCAGCGTTAATTACTTCGGGCGCGCTGCGAGCCTTAAGGTTCCGATAACGGCTCGAGAGAGGTCTCCTTGTCCGTGGAAACCTCGCCGCTTGCCGCATTGACGTAGAACACGCCTCCGTCTTCGAGCAGGACGCGCCAGGAGGGCGCGGCCACCTGCGTATCGGAGTTAAAAATGCCCTGGCCGTGATAACCGAGCTGCACTTCCTTAACGGCGGCCCCTGTCGGCAAGTATTTTTTCAGGATCAGACTCGTAAGCGCCTGGGTTGCAGGCAGCACCTTCTGGTCCGGCCCGCCTTCGGACGGCAGCGTCTCGATCAAATCTTGGCTGTATTCCTGAATTTTCTGCTCGCTATAATAGAGAATCAGTTTGGCGTCGAAGAGAGGCAAGCCCTCGACCTTGCGATTGAACGCATATTCGCCTTCGCTCGCGCTGCCGTAATAATCGAATTGATATCTCGACAGCTCGGGAATGACATCCCCAAGCGCCTGCAACAGCTCTTTATTATTAAACACGATACGCGTCTCTCGAGACGGCTCGATCGCAATTCGTTTGTTCCCTGCCGCTCCGGACGGCACCTGCTGCTTGTACGCAATATCGCGCAGGCTTGGCGTATCGGTCGGGATCTTGGCTTCAATGCGAATGTTCTTCTCCTGCATGATCTGCCTAGCTTCAGCGGGCAAGGAGGTCCAGTCGACCGTCGAGTCGATTCGCTCCCGCCACTCGAGCCATAGCTGATATCCGAGCACGATATTTAGCGCTAAAAAAGCGACGATGAGCACCGTTTTCGCTCTTCCCCAGTCCACCTTGCTCCCCCTTCCGCAGAAAATGCCTTTTTCCGTCCGGCTCAGCCGGCGAAGCGAACTTCTCCGCTTGACGTGCGTATCGCCCATACCGGCTCCAGCACCAGCTTATCCTGAGCCAATGTCGTGCGGTAGGCCGGGAAAAGCGATGCGACCTGCTGGCCGCCTGCCGCTTGGCGAATTTTCACCAGCAGTTGATTGCCTGAAATCAGGTTGTACGGCTGCGCGGTTCCGACCTTGTCTCCCAGTACAAGCAGCGACCGCTCATAGGAGCTGACCACGCCCTGCTGCACGGTGAGCTGCATGTAGCCGAAACTGAACTCGCCAGCGGAGAGAAGCGGCACGTCGCCGTAGTATTGCTGGAACCGGATCGACGAGTCAGCATCGTCTGCCTGGGCGGAGCCCGGTGCCTGCGCCAGGCGAAACGTGCCGTTCCAGCCGCCGTGCAGGTTGACGAACTGAACGGCAGACGTGATGTTCTCCGCGGGGTCGTCCCGTCCCTCTGCCCGCGCGACGGGGTCCTTGTAGGACAGCCAGCCGCCCGCTTGCTCGATCTTGAGTCCGCGCTTCGTATCCGTGTAAATCTGCGCGCCGTCCTGGCTGTCCTGGATCATTTTTGTCGTCGTCGGGTCGTTGAACAGGTTGCGCTGCATCTGGTCGGCCGTATACTTGGTGAAACCCACCTCGACGCGACTCAGCGCAAGCGATTGATCCGGCACGTAGACGCCGTTGGCCCAATAGCTGAACGGCTTCCAATATTGGCCGAAGCCGACGCTCTGCTCGACGTCCTGCGCGGTCAGGTCGACCTGAGCGGCCTCGTACACCTCGGTGCCGTCGGCGTTCAGGAAGAAGCTGCGCACTTCTCCGCTGTCCGGACGGGCGAAGATCCAGATTCGGTCGATCGATCCCTCGGCGAGGATCGCCTCGCCGTCGATGCCTTTGAATGCGCGCTGCAGCATCGAAAAGGGGATATTGCGCCCGAAGCGGATCTCGATGCCCTCGTCCTGCCGACGCACCTGCTCCCAGTCGATCGCTCTCGCTTCGGCCCGCTGGAAGCCTTTGAACTCCCGGCTCGACAGCTTGTCCAGTACCATTCTGTAAAAAGTGTCTTGCGGGTAGAAAACGGTATGCTTGTCCTGCCCCATGTGAATGACGAGCGATTCCGGGAAGAGCAGATTCTCAACCTTCTCTTCGGGCCCCAGTTCCTCGGTTTTGACGTAATCCTGCTCAGTCTTCACCTGGATCTCCAGGTTCGGCATGCTGTAGGCCAGGAAATAGCTCTGCACAAGACTAAGGACGACGAGCAGCGCGAGCGCGACGGATTTGGCTTTATCGATCAAGCGTACTCACTTCCTTCCTGAACCATCGGAAGCATGACCGTCACGGTCGTGCCGACTCCCTGCTCGGAATCGAGGAGTATGCTGCCGCCGTTGACGCGGACGATTTCCCGGGCAATCGACAGGCCGAGACCCGTGCCGCCCATATTGCGCGAGCGCGCCTTGTCCACGCGGTAGAAACGGTCGAAGATATGCGCCAGATCCTTCTTCGGAATCCCAATGCCCGTATCGCGCACGGACACCGAGAGCTGTCCAGACTCGGTCGGCCCCGCGGTCAGGCGAACCGAACCGCCGTCGAGGGTGTACTTGATCGCGTTGGACACGATGTTGTCGAGCACCTGATCGATGCCGTCACGATCGATCCATACCTTGGCAAGGCTCGGATCGACCTCGACCTTGACCGTGATCGCCTTCTGTCGCAGCTGCAGCGAAAAGCGGTCGACGACGTCCTCCATCATCTCGCCGACGTCGGTCATCTGGCGCCGGAGCTGCGCCTGCTTGGAGTCGAAGCGCGACAGATGGAGCAAGTCGTTGACGAGCCGGATCATGCGCTCCGTCTCGCTGCGGATAACGCCGACAAAGCGCTCCGCAAGCGGCGGCTCGGCGAGCGCGCCGTCGTCCAGCGCTTCGGTGTAGCTCTTGATCGTCGTAAGCGGCGTACGCAGCTCGTGCGAAACGTTCGCGACGAACTCGCGACGCGAATTGTCGAGCTTCTCGGCCTCGGTGACGTCGTGGAGCACGGCGATGACGCCGACTACGCCCTTGTCTCTGCGGCGGATCGGAGTAAGCGACGCGCGGAATACAAGCTCTTCCTCGCTGACGGGCTGCATGCGAGAGATGAGGCGCGTCGACTCCTTGCCTTCGAGCGTGCCGGCGATGGCGGCCTTGTCGATGGCCAGGCACTCGGACAGGGTCATCCCTTCGATCGTCTCCTGCCCGAGCATCGCCCGGGCGCGGCGATTGGCGACGATGACCCGCCCGATCTCGTCCGTGGCGAGCACGCCGTCGTTCATGTTGGAGAGGATGGAGGAGAGCTTCTCGTTCTCCTCCTCGTTAATGGACAGCGCCTCGCTGAGCCGCTCGGTCATCTCGTTGAAGGCCGCGCTGAGCTGTCCGATCTCGTCGTTCCCGAGAATCGGCACCCGCTCGTCGAAGCGGCCTTCGGCTACGGCAGTGACCTGCAGCGTAAGCGCCTTGATCGGAGAAGTGATCGTGCCCGACAAAAGGATGCCGAGCACTGCCGTTAATCCGAGCGCGAGCAGCATGCCTGAGACGAAGATGCGGTTAATTCGTTCCACCGTATTGTAGAGCTCGGACATGGAGGCTACGACATAGACCGCGCCGATCACTCGGTCGCCGCTTAGGATCGGCTTGGCAATGACTTTCTTGCGGATGCGGTCCTCGTCGATGAGCTCGCCCGTATTGTCGCTGATGCCCTGGAGCGCGCGGCTGACGAGAAGCGACGTGTTTTTGCGGCCGATGTAGCTCTGATGAGACTCGAGCGAGGTGGAGAGCACGCGCCCGCTGGCGTCGAGCACCTGGGTCTCCGTGCCGTTCTGGCTGAAGAGGCTGCCGACGAGCTGCTTGAGCGACTCGATGGCTTCGTCGGAGCGGTTGCCCTCGCCGTCCTGCTTGGCGAATTCTCCCGAGCCAAGCATCAAAGCGAGCAGCTGCGCCTGCGTATTGATATTCGAAGTGAAGTTGTCGATGAGCGACTTCTTCATCGTGCTGATAAAGTAGACGCCGATCAGCTGCACCGCGATGAGGATGAGCAGGAGCACCATCATGATCAGCTTCGCCTGAATCGTGCGCAGCGGCGCGAACAGCTTCATCCCCCGTACCCGCCCGCCATCTTGGGACTGCGCATCAGATAGCCGAGGCCTCTGCGGGTCATGATCAGCTCAGGCTTGCTCGGATCGTCCTCGAGCTTCTCTCTGAGCCGCCGGATCGTCACGTCCACCGTCCGTACGTCGCCGAAGTACTCGAAGCCCCACACGGCTTGCAGCAGATGCTCACGCGTCATGACCTTGCCGCTGTTGCGCGCGAGATAGTGCACGAGCTCGAATTCGCGATGCGTCAGATCCAGCGGCTGGCCATTCTTGTAGACAACGTACATATCCGTATCGATAAAAAGATTGAATAGCTTGAGGCCCTGCCGCTCCGGCTCCGCCTCCTGCTCGGCACCCTCGCGGGGCTCGTCCAGCTTGCGCTGGCGGCGCAGATGCGCCTTGACCCGCGCAAGCAGCTCCCGCGTACCGAACGGCTTCGTGACATAGTCGTCCGCGCCGAGCTCGAGGCCCAGCACCTTGTCCAGCTCCGTATCCTTGGCCGTCAGCATAATAATCGGCGTCGACAGCCGGCTGCGAACCTCGCGGCAGACGTCCATGCCGTCCTTGACCGGCAGCATCAAGTCAAGGAGGATCAAGTCCGGATCGTGCTCGAACGCGAGCTGCACGGCCTCTCCTCCGTCAAAAGCGCAGATGACCTCGTAGCCCTCTTTTTCCAAGTTAA
Organism: Cohnella sp. GCM10020058; assembly: GCF_042683485.1. Taxonomy (NCBI): domain Bacteria; kingdom Bacillati; phylum Bacillota; class Bacilli; order Caryophanales; family Paenibacillaceae; genus Cohnella; species Cohnella sp. GCM10020058. The sequence goes on along the minus strand of NZ_JBHUJV010000009.1, from coordinate 47,986 downwards.
ACTTCAATATATCGGCGATCGGCCGCTCGTCGTCCACGACCAGAATTTTGCCCGGCATGCGCTGGCCTCCGTATCCCTGTCCCGCTTCCTCGGATCTCAATCGTCCGGCGGCTATGATTAGCCTTATTTTAACATACCCTAGGTTTCTGCCCAACAGAGAACGCCCTCCGAAAGCGCGTTTCGAAGGGCGTTTGCATGGGTAAATGTTTACAAATAATCCGCGGGGTTCTTAAGCTTGCCGTTCAAGTAGACTTCGAAGTGCAGATGCGTGCCGAAGGAGTGGCCCGTGTTGCCCATCACGCCGATGGCTTCGCCTTGCTCCACGACTTGGCCGACCTTGACGTTTATCTTGCTGAGGTGACCGTACAGGGTTTTGTACCCGTTGTTATGATTGATAATAATGGCGTTGCCGTAGCCGCTCATGCTGTCGTCAGCGAGCTCGACGACGCCGTTGTCGGCAGCCTTGACGCTGCTGCTGCCGACCAGGTCTAGGCCCTTGTGCAGGCGGCCCCACCGCTTGCCGTAATAGCTGGTAATCTTATGACCGGATACGGGCCAGATGAAGTTGCCCGAGCCTTCGCTCGGCGTCACCTTCGTGCCCTTCAGCATGACGGTTGAGAGCGCCGGCGTCACGACTTGAGCGGATACCTGCTCTTCTTCGATGACGAGCCCATTGCGCCTAAGCAGCTTGTAGGTAACGATGCGCTTGCCGTCCGAGCCCGGCCTGACGATCTTGGATATGCCCGCTTTGAGTTCATCCGTCTTGCGAATCTCGAGCTGCGATTCGATCGTCTCCGTTTGCGTCACCGTCTCCTCGGACCGGACGTTAAGCAGGGGTTCCTGGACAGTCAGGTTCAACTGGTCGCCGATCTTGATCTTGTCTTCTTCAATCCAAGGATTGTTCTGATAAATGAGATCCTCGGACACCTGCTGCTCGTCCGCGATGCAGCCGATGCAATCGCCGGCCTTCACCGTATAGACGCGCTGCACGGTATGTCCCGCGATCAGGCGCTTGACGAGCGCTGCGTCATCCTCGATCTTGCTGGCATCCACCTCGGCCGGCTCCGCGATCGCCACCGTCTCCTCAAAGGTCGCACTGTCGTCGGCCACAGGCTTCTGTGCCGCTTCCTTGCCCGTCGCCGCGACTTGTCCGTCGCCGGCAGCAGGAAGCTCGTCGCCGGCTGTCGAAGCTTGCGCGCTGAAGGACAGCGACTGTACTTCCTTGGCGGCTGGCTTCTTCGCATTCTTTGCAGCCGCCTCTGCAGGGGCCGGCGCGTAGTGCGCCTTGATCTGCTCCAACACTCGCTCCGCGGTCTCTTTGTCCCGCACGACCGCAACGGCCTTGCCGTCGACCATCAGCTCGACGCCGGTCGGATGCGTCTTGAGCACGCCGCCAACCAGAGCAGCAACTGCCGCATCGTCCAGCTTTTTTCCGTAGGCTTTGGCATCCTTGTAAGCGACCTGCCCATCATCCAGCTCATACAAGACCTCGCCGCCCGCCTGAGCCAACTGGGCTGCCTTAGCGGCGACGCTTCGCTCGATGACACTTCGGTCGCCGACGTCCCCGACATGCTCGCCGCCGATCCATACTTCAGAATAAGACAACGTATGAGCCTCTATATGCTGCTTGACGAGCACCGTGCCTCCGCCTGCCGCGACGACTGCCGCGCATAAGGCGATCGCCGTCTTGCGTCCCGCCCGGCGTTTGATCCAGACGGCCGCTCCCTTGACGGCTCCCGCAATTCGCTTGCTTCTGCTGCCTTTATTCATGGATAACTCCTTGATCGCTATGTATGATAGATTGCCGCTGCAAAAAGCGACATCTTCAACACTGTAGCATAGCGTCTATCGGGCTATCAATGAAACGGGGCTTAGAATTCTCTCATCTAAAAGACTACTGCGCCTCCGGAACCTTCAACGCCTCCAGCATCGTGGCGTATTCTTTGTCGCTCAGTATGGGCTTCAGCAATGCCTCCAATTGAGGCACCTCCTCTGCGGTCAAGCCGTTGCGAATCAGCCCTGTCAGCTGAGCCAACTGATCGCTTGTCAGCTTGCTGACGACGACGGAGTAGATCTGCTGCTTCTCCTCGTCCGTGAGCCCGGAGACCGCCGACGAACCATTTTCTCCGTTCCACACAGGTACCGCTCCGTCGTCCTGCAAGCCATCGTCGCCCGTATCGCCCGGCGAAGCTGCAGCTTCCCCATTCGTCACCGAACCGCTTGGTTCCGGTCCCGGCTCCGGCGATGGCACGCTCCCCGCGTTGGCATCCGGCCTAGCCGCGCCGCCCCCGGTCGCCGCATCCGAATCAGGCGTGCCCATGCTGGATGCATCCGGTTCCCCTTGGCTCGACTCCACTCCGGCATCGGGTCTCGCAGTCGCAGTCGGCTCGGAAGTACCTGCTGCCTGGTGGTCCCCGTCGTCTACGGCCTGAGATTCCGCTTCCCCTTGCGCCGCTTTCTTTTCGCCACCCGCTCCCCACAACTTGCCCCACACGCCGCTCATCGCGAATGGCTGCTCATCCAGCGCAATGCCGTAGTCGGCCAACGCCGTCTGCACGTAGCTCGTCACGATATAACCCGTCGTCCAGATGCTCAAGAAGCTGACAAGCAGCGTCGCTCCGATTAATTGTCCCGCCCAGCGGATCCATTTCCACATGATGCGCGCCCTCCAAATCTATGAATTTCCATAGCATCAGTATGGGCAACCAGCAGGAACGGCATTCCGTCCGAGGCAAATAATGATGGCGGTGCGCTGCTGCGTTTTAACGGTATCCCTCTCAATCAGGAACTATCGCTGCGCAGCGTTTTAACGATATCCCCCTCGTTCAGGAGCATACTCCGTTTGCACGTTTTAACGATATCCCCTTCGATCAGGAACGCAGGCATCTCGCGTCAGCAATTACAAATGATTGCCAGTACTCAGATACGAAAAATACCCCTCCACCAGTAACGGAGATCCGTTCCCTGTCCGAAGGGGATATCTTTAAAACGGCGTATACCCGACATGCTGCCGACACGTTCGCCAGCTAATATTTGAATCGCATGCGCAGCAGCTTGCGAATGCCCCATGCGCTTAGCACGCATCCAAGCACAAAGCCGATATCGTAGCCAAGCCGGTCACCTGCGTTGAGCCTGAACAGTTCCGTACCCAGCATGCCCGCTACCATGGACGCGCAGAGGACGAAGCCGTAACGCAGAACAGTCTCTGCACTTTTGAATATCACCAGCTTGCCGTTGTTCTCCGTCGGATTGCGGCTGTACGCGAACCGGCCCAGCGCCAAGCTAGCCGCCGTCAGAGCGAGCAGGAATAGCGCTTTTCCCCACTTGATCTCCAGATATTGCGCGGAGGAATAATTAAAAAAGTTGAACCAGGAACGGATGCGATCTCCCCACATGACCGGCGAATAAGAGTCGTACCCCTCGCGGCGAGACATCTGGATGCCGTGCGCCTGTAGGGAGGAGTCAAGAAGCTCGACGAACAAGATCGGGAGCGCAGCCAGCACCCCTGTAAGAATGGTCTGAGAGGCAACGCTGCCTGTCACGGTTCCGATGAGGAGCGCGCAAGTGTATCCGGCCAGCACGACAAGAAGAGAATAACCGAATTGAACGGCAAAGTAATCGCCACGCAAAAACGCAGAGGCCGGCGATACCGCCAGCACCGTGGCGTCAATCAACGTATTCAGCAAAAGCGAACCGCCGAACAATGCAGCGCCAAGCAGCCACTTGGTCAAAAAGATATCGCTGCGCGAATAGGGCAGCGAGAATAGCAGCTCCTGAGAGCCGTTGCGCCGCTCGACGCCGAGCTGAACGAGCGCGAGCACGAAGGCCGCAAGCAACAGCCAGTATCGGCCGGCGGTTTCATGCGCGCCATTATCGTAAACGTAACGGTATAAGTCGCCGTGCGTAAAGGCGCTCGTCTGCAGGCGATCAAGCAGATTGGTACCTGGTCCGTTCCATAACCACTGATTCATGCGCGGCAGCCCCAGCGTCAGAAAATGCACGATCGGCACTGCGAAAATGAATAGACGCGCCTGCGCATATTCTCTGCCGAGCAGCGGTCGCATGCCGCTCCACCATGATTTAGTTCGCATACGTCTCGCCTCCAAGCTTCCAAACGTACAGATCCTCAAGCCGCACGGGCAGCGGCTCGACCAGCAACGGATTCATCGCCTCCAGCTCTGCGGCGGCCGTGCTTCCGGAGGCGACGTTCAGCAGCAGCGTATACACGCGGCCGATATGATCCAGCACCCGGACGTCGGTAGAGCGCAGCCAACCTTCGGGCGCTTCGCCTTGGAATACGACCTGCAGCTTCGATACGATGCCTTCGGCCGCGCCCTCGGAAGCATGCGTCTCGACGGTACCAGAGCGCAGGATCCATATCGTGTCGGTCATCCGCTCCAGCTCCTCCAGCAGATGCGAGGAGACGACAAGCGACATGCCGTCCGCAGCGGCTTCTATGAGTAGCGTCAGCACCTGCTTTTTGGCGATCGGATCGATTCCGTTGGTCGGCTCGTCCAGAAGCACGAGCCTAGCGCGCGTAGCCAAGCCTAGCGCAGTGCTGAACATCATCCGCATGCCTTTGGAGAAGTGACGTATGTTGCGGTCAAGCGGCAGACCGAACCGTTTCATCGTATCTCTGAAGTAGGCGGGATCGAAGCGCGGATAAATCTGACCGAACATATAGGCGGCTCCCCAGCCCGTATAACCGTACCAAGCCTCGGGCGTGTCCGGTATAAACACCAGCTCCCGTTTGGTCCCAGGCTCGCGGTGGATGGACCGGCCGTCGAACAGCACTTCGCCGCCGTCCGGATCGAGAATGCCGGACATGATCTTAAGGAGCGTCGTCTTGCCGGCGCCATTCCGTCCGATCAACCCGGCCACCTTGCCCGCTTCCAGCTCAAAGTCCACCTCTGTCAACACGGGCTTGCCGTCAATCCTTTTGCTCAAATGACGCACCGTCAGCACCGGATTCCCTCCCCTTGCCGTATTCCTTGATTTCTTCCTGCAGCCAATCGAGCAAGCGATCGCTTCCGACGCCCAGATGATGGGCCTCGACCGCGATGCGCCGCAGCTCTGCGCGCAATCGCAGCAAGCGTTCACGCTCCATGCCCGGCTCCTCCGCCGCCTTTGCCACGAATGCGCCTTTGCCCCGCAGCGATACGATTACGCCTTGGCGCTCGAGCTCTTGGTACGACTTGGCCACCGTGTTGTGGTTGACGAGCAGCGTCGCCGACAGCTCCCGTACCGAGGGAATCCGATCGCCTTCCGCTAACGCGCCTTTCGCGATCAGCGCTTTGAAGTTCTGCACGATCTGCTCGTAGATCGGCGTCGGACTTCTCTCATCGATGCGTATCATAGGACAACCGGGTCAGCTCCTTTTGCGTGTACCATTGTTGCGTGCAAAACTTTTATGTGTACCACTTTAACTAGTACACATTATACATTTGTAGGAAAGGACTTGCAAACCTCTTTTCGGACATAAAAAAAGCTCCCCCGCCGATCCCCGAGGGAAGGCGAGAGAGCTTGAAATTATGAGGTTCTATGGGATGCGCTGCTCCCGTTTAAGCGTAAATCTCCGCAACCTGGTTCGTCTGCTCTCGGTTGCGGCCGACGGAGAAGATCGCGATCGGGATGCCGGTCAGCTCGGAGACGCGCTGCACGTAGCGACGGGTATTCTCCGGCAGATCGTCCAGCGTCTTGGCGCCGGTGATGTCTTCGCTCCAGCCCGGGAGCTCCTCGTAGACGGCTTCGCACTCGGCGAGCATCTTGAGGTTGGCCGGATAGTGCTCGATGAGCTGGCCGCGGTAGTTGTAGGCGGTGCAGATCTTCACCGTCTCGAGGCCGCTCAGCACGTCGAGCGAGTTGAGCGACAGGCCCGTGATGCCGCTCACGCGGCGGGCGTGACGGACGACGACGCTGTCGAACCAGCCGACGCGGCGCGGACGGCCCGTGACGGTGCCGTACTCGTGGCCCTTGTCGCGGATCCATTGGCCGAGATCGTCATGCAGCTCGGTCGGGAACGGACCGTCGCCGACGCGCGTCGTGTAGGCCTTGGCCACCCCGATGACTTGCTGAATCTTGGACGGACCGACGCCAGAGCCGATGCACACGCCGCCGGCGGACGGATTCGAGCTCGTCACGAACGGATAAGTGCCTTGGTCGATGTCGAGCATGACGCCTTGGGCGCCCTCGAACAGCACTCTCTGACCGGCGTCGATCGCGTCGTTAAGGACGACGGACGTGTCGGTCACGAGCGGACGCAGGATCTCGGCGAGCTTCAGATATTCATCGATGATCTGCTCGGCGTCCAGCTTCTCGCCGCCGTACATTTGCTCGATGACCTGGTTCTTCTCTTCCACGAGACGGCGCGTCTTGAGCGTGAACTCTTCGGCATCCATCAGGTCGGCGATGCGAATGCCGTTGCGAGCGGCTTTGTCCATGTAGCAAGGGCCGATACCCTTGCGCGTCGTGCCGATCTTGTTGTCGGCTTTGCGGTCTTCCTCGAGTGCGTCGAGCACGAGGTGGTACGGCATGATGACATGCGCGCGATCGCTGATGCGCAGATTATCCGTGCTGAACCCGTTATCGCGGATATATTGGAGTTCCTCCACCAACGCGGCCGGATTGATAACCATGCCGTTGCCGATGACGCATACTTTGTTTTCGTTAAAAATGCCGGAAGGAATCATGGTCAGCTTGTACTTTTTGTTTTGAATGAGGATCGTATGTCCGGCATTGTTGCCCCCCTGATAGCGGGCGACGACGTCTGCCTTTTCCGCCAGGAAGTCCGTGATCTTGCCCTTGCCTTCGTCTCCCCACTGCGTTCCTACAACAACTACTGTAGACAATGCAATCCCTCCATCCGGCCTGTTGGCACTTGGCCAGCCGGCATGATTAGTGCCGCCCGCACGGATGCGAGGATGCCGAGGGCGCCAACTTCAAGCGCACGCGACAACGCACCGGGAAGAGTACGCTCCCCCGATGGACGGCAAATGGCCGCTATCGCGGCATTGTCTAGTTTAGCAAGCTAAAGCGTTCAAGTCAAATAAAAAAACCGAACGATCGGAAGGGGGTCCCCATAATCGTTCGGAAATGTTCGGATATTCGTCATCAGGAAGCGCTGCCGACCATCGCTTCCCCGTGCGCCCGATCCAGACTGACGAACTTGTTGAAGTTCTTCAGGAAGACGAGCTCTACGGTGCCGACGGGTCCGTTACGCTGCTTGGCGATGATGATCTCGATAATGTTCTTTTTCTCGGTATCGTGATTGTAGTAGTCATCCCGGTACAGGAACGCGACGATGTCGGCATCCTGCTCGATCGATCCCGATTCCCGAAGGTCGGACATCATCGGACGCTTGTCCTGCCGCTGCTCGACGCCCCGCGACAGCTGCGACAGCGCGATGACCGGCACCTCGAGCTCCCGCGCGATCTGCTTGAGCGTACGCGAGATCTCGGAGACCTCCTGCTGCCGGTTCTCCCCGGCTTTGCCGCGGCCCTGGATCAGCTGCAGATAGTCGATCAGAATCATGCCCAGCCCCTTCTCCTTCTTGAGACGGCGGCACTTGGCCCGCAGCTCCGCTACGGTAATGCCCGGCGTATCGTCGATATACACTTGCGCCTCGGACAACGAGCCGATTGCCATCGAGAGCTTTTCCCAGTCGTCGCCTTCGAGGAAGCCGGTCCGCATCCGCCCCGCGTCCACGTTGGACTCGGCGCAGATCATCCGCTGGACGAGCTGCGCGGCCGACATTTCAAGACTGAAGATCGCGACCGTCTCCTGCGCGCGCACCGCCACATTCTGGGCGATGTTGAGCGCGAAGGCGGTCTTGCCGACCGAAGGACGGGCGGCCACGATGATCAGGTCGTTGCGCTGAAAGCCGGACGTCATCTTGTCTAGATCGATGAATCCGCTCGGGATGCCCGTGGTGCCGCCCTTATGGTTGAACAGGAATTCGACCCGCTCGAATACGTCCATGAGCACGTCGCGAATGCTGATAAAGCCGTGCGCCGCGCGGCGATTGGACAGCTCCATGATGCGCGCCTCGGCGTCGTTCAGCAGCGCGCCGACGTCGTCCTCGGAGGCGTAGCCGCTCGAGACGATCTGCGTCGCTGTGCGGATGAGCCGGCGCAGCATCGCCTTTTCCTCGACGATCTGCGCGTAGTAGTCGACGTTGGCCGCAGTCGGCACGGCGCTCGCCAGCTTGGCCAGATACGAGACGCTGCCGACCTCCTCCAGCTGGCCGCGGTCGCGCAGCGTCGCGGTTATCGTGATGAGGTCCATCGGCTGATTGTTCTCGTTCAGGTCGACCATCGCCTCGAAGATCCGCTGATGCGCGACGCTGTAGAAGTCCTCGGTGTTCAGCCGCTCCATCGCCGTGATGAGCGCCTCGGACTCGAGCAGAATTGCGCCGAGTACCGCCTGCTCCGCTTCGAGGTTTTGGGGCGGCACGCGATCGAACGTCAGTTGATCGCCCCGTTCGCTCATGCCGTCACTCCTCCGTGACCTGCACGTTCAGCGTACCCTTGACGTCCGGGTACAGCTTGAGCGGCACCTGGGTGACGCCGAGCGTGCGAATCGGCTCGTTTAGCTCGATCTTGCGCTTGTCGATCGTGATCTTCTGCTTCTCCAGCGCTTCGGCGATCTGCTTGCTCGTGATCGCGCCGAACAGGCGCCCGCCCTCGCCGGCCTTTGCCTTGATGACAATCTTCATCTCGCCGAGCTTGACCGCGAGTGCCTTCGCGTCTTCCTTCTCCTGGGCCTTTTTCTTATCGACGGATGCCTGGATCTGATCGAGCGTCTTCTTGGCGCCGTCGGTCGCGATCTGCACGTAGCCCTGGGGCAGCAGGAAGTTGCGCGCGTAGCCCTCCGATACTTCTTTGACCTGGCCCTTCTTGCCTTGACCCTTTACGTCCTGCAGGAATATTACCTTCATTCGAAAAGACCCTCTTCCCCGTTAATATCGTTCAGCACTTTCTTAAGCTTCGCTGCGACTTCCTGGACGGTGCCCTGCACCTGGCAAGCCGCGTTCGTCAGATGGCCGCCTCCGCCGAGACGCTCCATGACAACCTGCACGTTCATCTGCCCGAGCGACCTGGCGCTGACGCCGATCGTGCCGTCCGGACGCTGGGCGATGACGAACGATGCCTTGATGCCCGTCATATTAAGCAGCGTATCTGCCGATTGCGCGATCAGCAGCTGCGGCACCGGCTTCGCCGGATCGGCGACCGCGATCGCGATATAATCGAAGTACGTCTCCGCGTTGCGGATGATCTCCGCCTTCTTGATGTATTCTTCGAGATCTTCCTTGAGCATCTTCTGAATCAACGCCGGATCGGCGCCGTTGCGCCGGAGGAACGATGCCGCCTCGAACGTGCGCGAGCCCGTGCGCATCGCGAAGCTCTTGGTATCGACCGTAATGCCGGCCAGCAGCGCCGTAGCCTCGCGCACGTCGAGCACGACGCGCTCGTGGATGTACTGGAGCAGCTCGGTCACCAGCTCGCAGGTCGAGGAAGCGTACGGCTCCATGTAGACGAGAACCGCGTCCTCGATGAACTCCTCGCTGCGTCTGTGGTGGTCGACGATGACGACCCGGTCCGTCTGCTGGAGCAGCTTGGGCTCGGCGACCATCGACGCCCGGTGCGTGTCTACGACGACCGCCAGCGAGCGCTTGCCCGTGAGCTGCGAAGCCTGCTCTGGCGTGATGAAGCGGCGAATCAGCTTTTCGTCTTCCTTGAGCATATGCATCATCCGCTGAATCGCGGGATTCACGCCTTCGAGCACGATAAAAGCTTCCTTGCCGACGTGCTGCGCCGCCTTGAGCACCCCGATGGCCGCGCCGATCGAGTCCATATCGGGCATCCGGTGGCCCATGATGATGATATGGTCGCTCTCCTTCATGAGATCGCGCAGCGCATGCGAGATAACGCGCGCGCGCACGCGGGTGCGCTTCTCGACGGCGTTGCTCTTGCCTCCGTAGAAGCTCTGCCGCTGGCCGAACTTGACCACGGCCTGGTCGCCCCCGCGTCCGAGCGCGATATCGAGGCTGCCCTGCGCCAGCTGGCCGAGCTCCGCGATGTTGTCTGCGCCCGAGGCGAAGCCGATCGACAGCGTCATTGGCAGCTTCAGGTTCATCGTGATCTCGCGCACCTCGTCGAGCAGCTCGAATCTGGATTGCTCCAGCAGCTTGAGCGCCACCTGGTTCGCGATGACCATGTACTTGTCGGACGACAGCCGGCGCAGGAACAAGCCGTACTTCTGCGCCCACTCGTTGATCTCGCCCGTCACCTTGGACAGCATGAGCGCCCGCTGCTGCTCGTCCATGCCCTGGGCGACTTCCTCGAGATTGTCCATCATTACGATGCCGATGGCGAGCTTCTCGTCCTCGTAACGCTTGGAGAGCGTCCAGTGGTCCGTCACGTCCGCGACGAACAGCATGCGCTCCGTCGGGCGGAACAGGATCTCATATACGCGGCCGTTCTGCGTCGTCTCCCACTTGCCAAGCGTCTTATCTTTTTCCTTCGCTTGCTGGATGCCGGGAAAAAGCTCCGACAACGGCGTGCCGACGGCGGACGTTCGCTCCGCGATTTTGGATATAAAGCCGTTGTGCCATTCGACCTCGCGGTCTTCGTTATAAAGAATGATTCCGAAAGGCAGTCCGCCGACGACTTCCGTGCCGACGCCCCGGATGCGGGAGGACAGCGTCAGCACGTAGTCGTTCCATTCTTTGCGAAAGGCCCGCTCGGCGAGCAGCGAGAAGACGCCGACGGCGCCTCCCGCCACCAGGGCGATAATGCCTAGCGGCCAATAGAACCATGTAAGTGCGGCCGTAAGCAAGAAGATGAGAGCGAGCGCCCAGACATTGTGCATGCCGTGCCACCGCTGAACGAGAAATTTGGGCATTGTGGCTTCGCTCCCCTACTTCTTGTCAAAATATCGGCGCAGCGGAAACGCCGTATCCAGCAGACCGATCAAATACAACGGTTGAATGAGAAACAGCGGGATCGCGATCAGAACGGGTACGACATTGGACCACTTCTTCTGATGCGCCAGATAAAAGAAGAACGCGAGCGCCTGGATGCGGAATAAAAAATCCAGCACGGGCACGGCATTGTCCGATGCCACCGCCCAAAAATTAACGCTGTTGGCCGGCATGGAAAATTGAATGATCCACACGATCACGTACAGCAGCACCGTGCTCTTGGGCAGCATCCAGCTGCGCATCGGCGTCAGCCCGGACACGACGATGCCGGACCAGGCGAGCACCTTGCGCGAGATGCCGTGCGTGATGATCGCCAGCAGGAACGAGCACAGCATGAGCAGCATCGGCAGCAGACGTACGACGGCCTCGCCGAAGGCCTGCGCCGTACCCGTCCAGTCTCCCGTCAGCATGTTGCTGGCCTGGAGCTCCTGGATGCGCTCGTCCAGGAAGGATGCGAGCTGCGCGGTGAAGTCGATGTCGTACTGAATCGAGAATAGCGTAAGCTCGGTCACCAGCTGCGCGAGCAGGATGATAAAGCCCACCGTGACGACGGTTTTGGCGGCGACCCGCTTTTTGTATAAATGCCCCATGACGATCGAAGGCACGAGAAAGAAAAATCCGAATGTCAGCGCCAGCGCCCCGGAGCTGCCGAGGATGAGGAAAGCCAATACGGCGATGCAGGCGATATGGACGGCAAACGAAACGGGTCGCAGCATCGTATAGAGCACGACCATCGGCGTCATCAACAGAAATATCGTTATACCGCTCAACGGGGTAGCGACGCTGAGCAGCATCAGCAGCGCCACGGCACTCCAGGCCAGCGACTTCAAGGCCGTGTTCAACGAGTTTTCACCTCTTGCGAATGTGTTCTTCCAGTGCCGAGAGGTCGCGGTACTGATCCTCCAGCTGATGCCCCTCCTGCTTCAGGCGGCTAAGCTTGTCTTCGACCGCCTTGTCGAGGTCTCGGTAGGAAATGCCCAGCCGGCGGCCAAGGATGTATGCGCTCGCGATGAGCCCGGACAGACTGTCCGTGATCCGCGCAGTGCTGCCTTCCCACATGGCCTTGAACAGACGGGATACCTGGTCCAGCACCTCACTCTTAAGCCATTCGATAGACCGGGCTTTCCCGGCGACATCCAGATTCTGATCGATTGAAGACAAGTCCTGTCCCTCCTCCGAAAAAATCCCTGTCTGACGGCTGCCGCATGCGAATATCGCGCTAAAGCTGTAACCAACATTATAGCACATAAACTCGCCGCTCCCACAATGGCATTTGCTAGTCTAACGCGGCATAGCCGCCGTTTTGGGTCGCCAATTATACCTTCCTTGCCCAGCACTTGCCCTTTGCAAATTTCAAAAAGCTGCACCGGGCTAACCGCCGGATGCAGCTTTACCGGTTGCAGCTTTTTAATTTTTGCCCCCTCGAAGACGAGCTCGCCATGATTGGCGCTGCGCAATCACGATCCGACGGCAGACCAGACATGCTGTCCGCGCTCGCGCACATCCATGCCCAGCCGCTTCAACACGGCTAGCGGCACGTAGTCCCGGCTGCCGACCGACAGCAGCTCGGCCTCCCCCTCGGGCCAAGTCAGCCGATGCCCGCGCTCCAGCATCAATGCGCCCGGGCCGGGCTCCTTCCTATCTGCTGCCGCGGCCCTCGCGCCTTCCGCCGAGACGGCTTGACCGCCCTGCGCCGCTCCCCCGCCTGGGCTGTCGCTTGCAGCCGCCTCCGCCACGAACGTATGCGAGCGCCCGTCCCAGCTCAGCGCGTAGCCCAGCGCTTCTAGCACGCGGACGTCCGCATACGCCTCGCCGCGATAAGACACCGCCGGCACCGACGTCTTCGCCAGCTCGAGCACGCCCGCGCCGCCTTCCGGCAGGCGGACGAACTCGCTGCGGATCGGCTCGCCGGCGCGCACGTTCTTGTGCAGCCCTAGGCCGTCCAGCGCGATCCGTCCTCCGATCAGCACGTACCGGATGCCCGCGGAGGGCAGCTCCGGCCGCTCGACCGTGGACCGGTCCCCGATCTTGCCGTAGTCAAAGATCACGATATCCGCATCCATCCCGCGCGCGATCCGCCCTTTTTTCCGCAGAGCCGGGGCCTGCCGCTCAAGACGCCGGGCGGGCATCAGCGACATCTTCGCCACGGCGTCCATCAGCGAGATGACGCGGTGCTCGCGCACGTACAAGCCGACGGTGCGGGCGAATGTGCCCGATGCGCGCGGATGATTGTTGTTGCCCGGCTCCAGAATGGCGTCGCTGCCGATCATGACGAAGGGCGCAGCCAGCGAATCCTCGATATCCTGCTCCGGGATGGCATAGGCGACGGCGAGCTTACCTTCCTTCTTGAACGTGCCGAATGTCGTCTCCGTCAGCCGCTCTGAGGTTCCGGCGATCTGCAGGTCCTTATAGGTGATCCTGAAACGCTCTTGCCAGCCTTCGTCGAAGCGCGCCGAGTTGAGATACGTCCCCCAATAATCGTAAGGGTAGGTGCAGGCGGTGATGTCGAGCCCTTCCGCGCGCGCCTTCGCCAGCATGTCCAGCGACTGCTTCATGGAGAACGTGCCGCCCGTGCTGTTGATGTGATCGACGTGGACGGAGGCGCCGGTCTCCCTCGCGTAGTCAATGATCTCGTTCATCGCGTCGATATTCGTACCTGGCTCGGTCATGTCGGAGTATCTGGCGTGAAAATAAACCGGCACATTGTACTTGTACGCGAGCCGCATAAGCGGCAGCACCTCTGCGGCGCCGATTCCCGGCACGTACTCCAGGCTGAACGAGATGCCGAGCAAGCCGTCCTGCAGCGCCTGCTCCGCTTCGGCTGCAAGACGCCTGGTCTGCGCGCCGCTCGCCGGCGTATACAGGCCGATGCCCTGCTTGTTGCGCGCCTTCGTATAGAAGAAGGAGGCGCCGTAGTGGAGCGGCGTCTCCGCGCGTTCATAATAGGGATACCATTTGCGCGGCGAATCCGTGCCGCCATGCATGGCGATATTCGCCGTGACGCCGTCGGCAATCTTGTTCCAGACGCCCAGCGGGTTCGGGTCATAGGACAGATTGTCGATAAAACCCGGCGCGACCACAAGCCCGCGAGCGTCGATCTTCCGCCGCCCTTTGACCGGCCGGTCCGTTACAAGCGCGATACGGCCCTCCTGGACGGCAACGTTGACGCCCCTGCGGTCGAGCCCCGTCTCCGGATTGATTACCCTGCCGCCCAAGATGACGGTGTCGTACGTGCGAGCCAGCTCCGCATCGGATGGCGTGGCAAGGACGGGAGCCGGCATTGCCGCGCCTGCTGCGACGCTCCCTACGTTTTTGACCGCCGGCGCCGCTTTATCCGGACGACTCAAAGAAGCGGCTTCCCGCGCCGGATACCCGAACGGACTGCCGCTTCCTTTTACAGCCGCGACAGCGATGGAAGCTGCCGCCAGGGCCGCGATCGAATAGCCGATCGCTTTCCATGGTTTCTTTTTATTCATGCGGGATGCCTCCAAGGTAGCTTCGAATGGCGCCCGCTGCTTGCGATGCCATCCTTTTCCACCTTTAAGCTTCCCGTTTTACCTTTTTATCATCCGTGCCGTGTCCAATCAACGATCCGGCGCAATAGTCGATGATATCGCTGCGACGCACGATGCCGATGAACGCGCTGGTGTCGTCCACGACCGGGACGAAGTTCTGGCCTTTGGCGAGCGAGATGAGATCTTCCATATTGGCATCGATCTGTACCGGCTTGTTCGTCGTTCGCAGAGGCACTTCCGATAATGGAATGCGAGCGGTTTGCTCAAATGATAGCCCTTCGCGATTCTTAAGATACCATAATAAATCGCCTTCCGTAACGGTTCCTACGTACTTCCCGTCATCGCCGAGCACAGGCACGGCCGTATACCGATGGCGCTCCATCCGCTCGAGCGTCTGACGCAGCGTGGCGTTCGAAGGCAGGCATACGACCTCCTGCTTCGGCAGGAGGAAAAACGCGATATTCATTTGTTCCTCTCCTCTAGCGCGTTGCGATTCGAATCCACCCCATTATACCATGCGGTTTGAAGTGTCTCCAAGGACATGGACGCCAGCCGCGCCAGATCGATCCAGCCGACGCGTCGGCCATGAATCCCGGCATAAAAAATCCGCGAACGAGTCGCGGACCGATTCATTAGGCCGTCTTGAAAATAGAAACCGCGCGGTACAAATCTCGGCCAGCACACCCAGCGATTGCGCTGCGGCGGCCGTCTCCTCGCTGGCAGCGGCAGACTGCTGGCTCGCGTTCGAGATGCTCTCCACGGAGCCGAGTAAGATCGGGCCCGATATGATCCTGGCGATCCATGGCGTAGCGCTGTCCTGCCAGACCGCATTCCACGTACTGCTCCCGTTCGCTTTGCATTACAGTACTGCACCTCCCTGGTCGTCGGGCCGGCTTCGAACAGGCGTCGTTTCGTAGAAGATGCGGACCTGATCGGCCATCGACGCAAAGCATTCGACAATAGGCAAGCTGAATTGCGTTCCGGCATGGGCAAATAGCTCCCTGATCGCTTCCTCGATCGGCTTTCCTTCACGATAGGGACGGTCGACGACCATGCTGTCGAAGGCATCCAGAACGCTGCAGACAATGGCGCCATAGGGAATGTGCTGTCCTTTTAACTTTGATGGATAGCCTGTGCCGTCCCATCTTTCGTGATGATGACGGATGACATGCATCGTCGTCAGTCCGATATTATCGTGACGAAGCAAATACGCCCCTAACTGAGGGTGTTCTTCAATTAGCTCCCATTCCTTGCGGGTGAGCGGCTTCATCGAGTCCAGAATTTCGTTGGGAATCAGCAATTTGCCGATATCATGCAGCAGACATCCACTCACGATTTCCTGCCGGTCCTTATCGGAGATCGGCAGCACCGTCGTCAGCTTTTCCGCCAGCCATGCCACCCTTAGACTATGTCTATAGGTATCCATGTGCTTGTCCTTCAAGGTTTCCAGCCAATTCATCGTCATGCCGGTTTCGGGCATTAGCTTGTTCAGCATTGAGACGCTATTGCGCATGTGGCCTCCGAATTTAAGTTTTTTCGGCAAAAATGCCGTTGAAATAAAAAAGAATAATCGTTTCCGCAATTCTCCTCCCGTTTTACTCATTCGAAACGAATTAACGTCGCACAATTATAGTTGTACGACCCATGAAAGGCAGGGCTATGTATGTTGGAATACGCTTCAGCCACCTTGAGCGAAGAAGAATCGGATGGCATGCAAACCATGGATGACGACGCTGTTATCGATATTTTTTTGTCGCTCTTTGAAAAATCGGTTCACACCCAGCGAAATTACCGTAGGGCGATTCAACAATTCAGAGCGTTTTTGGGAGAAGTTTCATTATCCAAGGTTACATGGAGGGATATTGAAGTATTTAAGTTGGGCTTGACCCGAGGGACATTAAACCGCACGAAAAAGCCGTTATCGGCGGCTAGCGTTGCCGCCCTCATCGCACCGCTGAAGTCACTTTATAAATGGGGAAGCGATCCGAATATCGGCGTCTTTCTCAAGAACCCCACGACGTCGGTGAAGCTTCCGTCCGTGAAAGTCACGAGCGCCCGCCATTTTCTAACGCTCGAGGAGCTTCAGATCCTTTTGAATGCGCTCCGTGCCCAGAGCATCCGCAATTATTTGATCGGTCTATGCTTAGCTACGCTTGGTCTGCGGGTTTCTGAATTGTCAGCCATTCGCCATTCGCACTTTCACTTTAATCCGTCGGAGACAACGGTATGGCTGAATGTCATCGCGGGAAAGGGGGGAAAGAGCAGAGAGATTAAGGTGCCGAGCCAACTATGGAAGCACTTGTCCGATTATATGAAAGCCGGACCTGAAGGGATGAACACGGAAGGCGTTTCCTCGAGACTTTTTGATCTTTCGCCGAGGCATATCGAACGTATTATCAAGGAAGCTTCACGCGTCCTGCATGGCAAAACGCCCACGCCGCACTGGCTCCGGCATACAAGCGCCACGCTTGCCCTGCTCGGCGGTGCTTCGCTTCAGCAAGTGCAAGAGACGTTGGGGCATACGCATATCAACACAACCCAGCGTTATCTCCATACGGTTGAGCAAATTAAGAAATCCGCTACCGACTTTGTCGAGGAGAGCATAACAGGATTGTCGAGCGAAGAGACATAGTCTTTTTTTATGGTTTGCGGCAATTCATATTGTCGGATTATGTCTATTGTCCTATAATGTATTGTAGGATTTTGTTGTTTTTGGTATAAATTTAGGCCCTATGTCGTACAACTATAATTGTACGACCAACGTTATACATAACAGTTTACGTCAGTAAACTCTTACCCATACAGAAAAAAATTGCTTTCAAAACGAGCAAGTCCCCGAATCTGCTGCATGGGCAGAAGTCGGGGATTTTTTCGTAATAAGAGCATGAATATAAAAAGGGCTATGCCCTCATGGAGGACATAGCCCTGGCTCGCGTTAACCGCAGCCTATTCGGTCACCCGACTCAGTCGGTGGTGTAAGGCAGCAGCGCCATTTGGCGGGAGCGCTTGATCGCAACCGTCAGCAGGCGTTGGTACTTTGCCTTCGTGCCCGTCACACGGCGAGGCAGGATCTTGCCGCGCTCGGAGATGAACTTGCGGAGCAGGTCCAGGTCCTTGTAGTCGACGTGCGTGATCTTGTTAACCGTGAAGTAGCAAACTTTGCGGCGCTTGTTGCGTCCGCGACGGAACTTGCGGGGCTCGCGTTGTTCGCGGTCGCCGCCTCCGCCCGGTCCGCGGTTCTCGCGGGGCGTATACGTGCGCTCTTCACGAGCGGCTGGTGCTTGTTGTTCGCTCATTTATAGTACCGTCCTTCCCTGTCTTAGAATGGCAAATCATCGTCCGATATATCGATCGGCTTGCCGTCATCGGCGAATGGATCCGATTGGTTGTTGCCGCCTCTAGAGCCGGAGCTGCGGCTGCCGCCGGAGTTGCCTCCACCGTACCCGCCGCCACCGCCGTATCCTCCGCCGCTATTGCCGCCACTGCCACCGTTACCGCCTCCGCCGTACTCGTCCCGTCCTTGCGATCCGCCTTCGCGGTTCGGCGATTCGAGGAAGCGTACATTGTCTGCGATGACTTCGGTGACATAGACGCGGCGACCTTCGTTATTCTCGTAGTTGCGCACTTGAATGCGCCCCTCGACGGCGGCCAGACGGCCCTTCCGAAGGTAGTTCGCGCACGTCTCCGCCAGTTGGCGCCAAGTGACGACCGGAATGAAGTCCGCCTCGCGTTCGCGTTCGCCCCCGCCGGAATCGCGGGAGAACGGGCGGTCTACAGCCAGCGTAAATTGGGCTACGGCCACGCCTGCAGGCGTGTAGCGAAGCTCGGGATCTTTGGTTAAGCGTCCGATCAGAATAACACGGTTCAACATCTTCGGTCCCCTCCTGCGAGTGACGACTTGAACGGCGTAAACCGCCGGGTATTGCGTGCTGTGCTGACTTAAGCGACTGCCTTAAGCGACATCGCGTACGACGATGTGACGAATGACTTCGTCCGTGATCTTCAGTACGCGTTCCAGTTCGGTGACCACAGCCGGCTCGGCCGTGAAGTGAACCAGCACATACGTCCCGTCGCGGTGCTTGTTGATCTCGTAAGCGAGGCGCTTCTTGCCTTGTACCTCATGCTTCGTGATCTCGCCGCCGTTCGCGATGATGCCCTGGAATTTCTCCGTGACAGCTTGAACGGACTCTTGGTCCACGTCCGGACGAATGATGTACATCAACTCGTAGTTGCGCATCTTCGTTACCTCCTTTTGGTCTTTGGCCCCCCATTTATATACCATGGAACCTGTCCATGGTAGAGGAGCAAGGAGTATGCCTTTTTATCGCATACCTGAATACTTTATCACATTCGCCCGCATACTGCAAGGTTTTTCCCGCAACACTAAGGCCGGGAGGTGATCATCAGATGGGTGAACAGACGCAGTTCGAACCGGGCGACCGCGCCCCGAACAACGGTCATTACATGGAAGTGAGCGAGGATGCTTTTCACATGAATATCGAGAACCCCAAGCATGTCACGTTGGAGAAGGGCGAGCGGTTCCCGGAGACGACTAATCACAACCGCAAGTGGAAAAAGGTGAAGCAATTTTAAAGCGGCGCGTATAACGCTCCCCCAAGGCGGACATTCTAATTACCGGCGACGAACAGAGAGGTGTTGGTTCCGTTGAACCTTTGCAGGCAACAACCCGCAGGAGGAACGTCGAAGACGGAGTAGGAAGCGAGGGGTTGTGTCGCAGACATGGTCTTGCAATACACGTTATCGCGTTAGCGAACCTTCAACAAGCCGAAGCGCCGGGATGAACCGGCAACGTCACGTACGACATGGAAGTCCAGCTTCAATTAACGTCGCCCGGAAGACCCCGCAAGGGGTCTTTCGTCATTTCTGCGCAGGGCCCGCGTCGGACAAGCGCTACCGGTTTGATTTTGATACTGACTGTTAAACTGTGCTACACTATGGTTAAGTTATTGTTAAAAGGGGGGCTGCCGATGACTAAATTGAATCCGACGCGCTCTGCCGGCGATCTGATTGCCTGGCTGCTGCTAGCCGTATTCATGATCTTCTCTACGCCCACCCCCACGCTAGAGTCAACAGCCGGCGAATCCGCTGCATCGAGCCTTCGCGGTACCGAGTTTCATACGCATGTCCAATCCCGAACGCCGGATCCCGCTTCAGGCAAACCGCGTCCAGGTGCCCCCTTGTTGTTCCTCTTGTTTGCCTTAATCGTCCTTAAGCCCAGACTGCCTTACCGCCTTCCCACCCATCACCACGCGCACATCGCCTCGGTGCATGTTCTGCTGCGCAGACGCTTGTTGCGCCCGCTTCAGTTCTCCTCCACTTACGTCTCCTAATCCGCCCATGTGGCAGCATAGCTCGCGCTTCGATTCGATTGAGGCAGCGTGTATTTTGATCTGCCCGGCTCAAGCGATTCCCGCCCTGTTATTCGCGATACTTCGCCTTCCTCCTTGCCTGCCGACTCATATCGGCGGTTCTTTTCCTACGGCTCATTGTTAAATTCCTGCATATAGAAAGGATGTTGTCCATGGATATCAGAGAGACGGATCTGCCCGGCGTCGGCCGGAAGTACCGAATCCTCACGCGCAGCGGCGACCGGCTCGTTGTCGTCATTCACGACGATGGCCATCGGGAGCTTTATCATTTTGAATACGAGGACCCCGAAGACAGCATCTCCATGATCACGCTCGACGACGACGAGGCTCGTTCGATCGCCGCGATCGTTGGAGGCATGACTTACAAGCCGCGCATGCTCGAATCGATAGAGATTGCGCTAAGCGATCTCGTTATCGAGTGGTTCAGGCTGGAGTCCCGCAGTCCATGCGTTGGCGTCTCGATCGGCGACCTCGAGATTCGCCGGCGCACCGGCGCTACGGTTCTCGCGATCGTCAACAGAGATCATGCCAAGCATATTACGCCCGGCCCCGACTTCGTGCTGACAGCCGATTCTATGCTGATTGCGGCAGGCGAGCGGGAAAACCTGAAGGCGCTCAAAAGCATCTTGACCGGCGGGGAGGTTTAATATGGACCATCTCGTGCTTGAAGTCGGCTTGGCCGTGGCATTGATCGCCCTCGCGGGTCTCATCTCCGCCAAGCTGCGATTTTCCGTCATTCCGTTCTATATCATTATCGGTATGGCCGTAGGTCCCCACTCTTTTAAGCTCTGGCATCTCGACTTCCGCTTCATCGAGAGCGCCTCGCTCATCGAATTCATGGGGAGGATCGGCGTGCTGTTTCTCCTCTTCTATCTCGGCCTGGAGTTCTCCGTCGGCCGGCTGCTCAAATCGGGCAAGTCGATCGCGTTCGGCGGTACGATCTACATCGCGATCAACTTCACGCTGGGCCTGGGCTACGGCTTCGTGACGGGCTTCCCTCTGGCTGAGACGCTGGTGATGGCGGGCATCACGACAATCTCCTCCAGCGCGATCGTAGCCAAAGTGCTTGTCGATCTCAAACGCACGGCGAATGCAGAGACCGAACTCATCCTGGGCATCATTATGTTTGAGGACGTTTTCCTTGCCGTCTATATTTCCATCCTGTCCGGCCTTGTCTTAAGCGACTCCTCCTCGGTCTGGGGGGTCCTCGGTTCGGCGGGCATCGCCTTCGCCTTCATGCTCTTCATGCTGGTCGTCGGACGCAAGTGCGTGCCGCTCCTGAACAAGGCGCTGAACGTCCGCTCCAACGAGCTCTTTGGCCTAATCGTCTTCGGCGGTTTGTTCCTCGTCGCAGGCTTTTCCGAGACGATCCACGTCGCCGAAGCGATCGGCGCGCTTCTGTTCGGCCTGGTGCTGGCGGAGACGGAGCATATTAAGCGGATCGAGCATTTCATATTGCCCTTCCGCGATTTCTTCGGCGCGATCTTCTTCTTCAGCTTCGGCCTCACGATCGATCCGCTGACGCTCGGAGATGCCCTGTGGCTGTCCTTGGGCGCCGTAGTGGTCACGTTGATCGGCAATTATGCCGCCGGCCTTCTGGCGGGCCGCAGCGCCGGTCTCTCGAGCAAGGCTTCTTCCAATGTCGGCTTGACGATCGTCGCGCGCGGGGAATTTTCGATCATCATGGCCAACATGGCGAAAGCCGGCGGACTGCTCGTCGTTCTCCAACCTTTTGCCGCCTTATATGTACTCATCCTGGCTATTTTAGGTCCGCTTTTGACCAAGGAATCCAAGCACATTCACAAGCTGCTCGGGAAGCTGCTCAGGTGGAACCGATCGGCGGATAACCAAGCAGCTTAGCGTAATGGCCTTATCCTATCGAATCCAATCCCGATTTAAGAGCCCACCATCTCTTCACGATCAGGAGGAAAGCTATGGATATCACCAACAATGCTTCTCGTATCCCGCCGCTCGGTCTTTCCCTTAGTCGTATCGCATGCGTGACCAGCTGCCGGGCAGCGGACATTCACGAAGCGATCTCGGCGCAGCTCCATTTAAAACGTGTATGGGCGCACGGCGATACGCTAGGCTATCCCGTGTTCCGCATCGAAGCCGTCGCCATCTCCCGGATCGCCCGCGACATCGATCCGGCTTGCTCAATCGAGGTAATCCCGCTAAGAAGAAGGTGAGCGTCGCTGCATGAAAAGGAAGAGACCCGAATGGTGATGAGCTCGGGTCTCTTCTTTGCTGACGATCCTGCCGTTCCAGCGGGCCCTCTTCCGCGTATCGTCGTGCTCGTATACGTCGTGCTCATATCGCTTGCTGCGTATCGTCGTACTCATATCGTCGGCTGCGTATCGTCGTGCTTATATGCGTCGGCCCTGTATCGACGTCCGCGTATCCTCGCCCGCGTCGTTCCTTTGCCGCAATGCCTGCAAATATACATCTTTCTCCACCATTATCGGCCCTTCTGACCAGGATAGATGCAAAAGCGCAGTTATTTTACTCCATCAGCCGAATTTCCGGTTTGCTTTTTGAATTTGCCTGCACATTTGCTGGTATTTCATCAGGTCTCGTTGGTAGGCAGAAAATACATGTATAAACGCAGGTTTTTTACCCCGCAAGCGACTGAAAAGCTCCGGCATGCCCCTGAAAGGTCTGCCATGCCACTGAAAAGCTCCGGTACGCCGAATGTGCGCTTACCTGCCCACGAATCGCCGCCAAAAATACTTTCTGAAGCATCAAAAAAGCGGCTCCCGGAAAGGAACCGCTTGATGTCTTAAGTATGGCGGAGAGGGTGGGATTCGAACCCACGCACGCCTTGCGACGCCTAGATGATTTCGAGTCAACCCCCTTGGACCACTTGGGTACCTCTCCGCAGCAAGGAATATCGTATCACAGATCAGGACAACTTGCAACACTATGTTGCGACCAATTTGCGATCTAATTGTACAAGCTTATTCCGCCTCTTTTTCGGCTGCATTCGTTTCTTCACGCGGCGCCGCCTGCAGCATTTTTTTCATGCTTTTCTCGAACTTCGCCCGAGGCAGCAGGATGCTGTGCTTGCACTTGACGCACTTAATACGGATATCCATCCCCATCCGGATGATCTCCATCTCATTGGCGCCGCAGGGGTGCGGCTTCTTCATCTGCACGATGTCGCCGAGTCCGAATTCCTTCCTTTCCATCCGTTAGCTCCCCGCCCTCTCCATGGCCTCGATCGAATAATATCGCGGATTGCCTGCGGCTTCGAACGCTTTTTTAACCTCCGCATTCAGATGCCTGGATACGGTGGCCTGCGTATTGGGCCGGCACAGCACCGTCAGTCGCAGGATCACGTCGCTCGCAGTTACCGATTGTATGCCGAGGAATTCCGTCCTGCCTACGATATTCGTATCTTCGAACTTCGCCGCTGCGCTTTTGACGATCTCCGCCATATGATCGAGGTTCTCAGTCGCCGCTACGGACACATCCACGACGGCCAGCGCATTGTTGACCGAATAGTTCGTTACGTCGGAGATATTGCCGTTCGGAAGGATGTACACCTCGCCGGTCCAGCTGCGGATTCGCGTCGCGCGAAGACCGATCATCTCGACTGTTCCTTTGAACTTGCCCCCGACCTCGATGACGTCGCCGACCGAGAAGTGATCCTCGAGAATGACGAAGAATCCCGTGATCACGTCCTTCACCAAGCTCTGGGCGCCAAAGCCGATCGCAAGCCCAATTACGCCAGCACCGGCAAGCAGCGGTGCGAGATTAATATTAAATTCGTTCAGCACGAGCAGCAGGACGATGAAGTTAATAATATAAGTCGCCGCATTTTTGAGCAGCTTCCCCACCGTTTGAACTCTTCTCGTCCGGAGCTTGAGCCGCTTCGATGCTTTGGGATTCATAAAGTTATCTACAATCCGATTGATGATAATGCGAATAATCCGACTGATGATGAGGATAACCAGAATCCGCAGCACTACCTTCAATACGCCCATCCACATGTGGGTATCGCTTAGCGAATCCCAAATATCGCCCATAAATTGCTGCCAAAGCGTAAGCTTTTCCTCGATCGTCTCCCCGGCATCTTCCAGCAAAAAAAGTTGTGGATATCCGGACATCCTCTCTTCACCTCTCTAATCGATTCGTTCGTAGCCGCCGCCGGATGGTCTGAACAAGCCGCGAATCTCTACCTTCTCCTCGACGATGATTCTTTGGACTTGCTCAAGCGCCTCCTGCGGGAATTCGATCGACAGCGCGCAACCCGCCGTGATCTCCTTCGGCGTCGGCCGGATATCGATCTCTACCTCGGCATATTCAAGCAGCATCTCGGCCCGAAGCGCCTGCTGCGTCGAGTCGAACGCGATCAGCAATGAATCCATGGCCTCTCCCTCTTCTTGCATCGGTTGCTAGTCTGCGACCCGAACAAGTATAAATTGTCCCTCTCGTCCATATACTACTACTATTCCATGGAGGAGGCGAAGCGGACGAATGAATGGCGCTTGGGATAAAAGGGCCGGCTATGCGGCGGAAGCCACCGCGCTCTCTTTGAAAATACCCTACAACGAACCTGCCGTCATGCAACGGCTGTCCGAGCGGCTCACGCGAGAGCTGCTTCACCTTCCCTCCGACCGGCAGATCGTCGTCGTCTGCGTAGGCACCGACAGGTCCACGGGCGACGCGCTCGGCCCGCTCGTAGGGACTACGCTCGCTAGGCACGCCCAGGGCTTGTTCGATCTGTACGGCACCTTGGACGAACCCGTGCACGCGATGAACCTGAGCGAGACGTTGTACAAGATCATGCGCAACTCCAAGCAGCCCTATGTAATTGCCATCGACGCCTGTCTCGGACAAGTTGCCAGTGTCGGCTGCATCCATCTCGCTTCGGGCCCCGTACGACCGGGAGCCGGCGTGAACAAGGACCTGCCGCCGGTCGGCGATATTCATATGACGGGCATCGTGAACGTAGGCGGATTTATGGAATACTTCGTTCTGCAAAATACGAGACTCAATCTGGTCGTG
The DNA here is from genome assembly GCF_042683485.1 of Cohnella sp. GCM10020058. Taxonomy (NCBI): domain Bacteria; kingdom Bacillati; phylum Bacillota; class Bacilli; order Caryophanales; family Paenibacillaceae; genus Cohnella; species Cohnella sp. GCM10020058. The sequence continues at coordinate 23,090 of NZ_JBHUJV010000009.1, read as the reverse complement.
AAGATGGCCGACATTATCGCCGGCTGCATCTCCACAGCCATTCGCAATATTCGCGGCGTGCCTATTCCTTACGCGTTGCCTGACTGATTGCTGTCTTCTCCTCCGGCGTCAAGGGGTAGCTCGACTCTCCCCTGGACAGCGGCTTCGCATACAAGAAGGTCTGCTCCCGGCTATGAATGCCTGTCAAGACGACGCCGTCCTGCTCTTCGTTGACAATCGCGACCGCAAAGCTGATCTCTCCGCCTTGATCGGAGAATGCATTGAACCGGTGAACGCCTACGCGACCCTTGAGCGCCGCTAGGCGTTTTTCTTGGTTTGCCATCGTCGCGTCCTGTACAGCTTGCTTGGCCTGCACGTCTGCCATCCGATCGTGAACTTTCGCCAGCACATCTTCAAGCTTCGGCACGCCGGTCTCCCCAATCATGCGGCGGTGCGCGCGTGCGAGCTTGGACAGCTTGACGCTTAAGATAATGACCCAGACCAACAATATGATAATCAATATGCCGGCGCCGCCTAGCGCCGCCAAGCTTGCATCTTCGTCCATCCCGTTCACGCTCGATTGCTCCTCCGCTCTCCGGATCGGATCGGTCCCGCAGATACTGGACCTCCGTCCGCCATTCTGCGTCCCTTATGCCCGCATCGTATCTCCTATCTCTTGCACGGCTCTTACCAACGATACAATATCCGATTGCTCCGTAAAATATCCTGGGCTGGCTCTTACTGCCCCTGTCTCCGTTGTTCCTGCACTCTCATGTCCGAGCGGCGTGCAGTGGAATCCGGACCGAACGGCGATGCCGAACTGACGGTCCAATAGGAATGCCGTCTCGGAAGGATCGACGTCCTCCAGCGTAAATGCGACGATCGCCGTCCGCTCTACCTCTGGTCCCGGACCAAGTATGCGCACGCCCCGAATCTCCGAAAGGCCTGCCATAAGCTCCCGAGTCATACTCAGCTCCTTGGCATGGATACGCTGCACGGTCTCGCCAAGGACGTATCGTACACCTTCCGCAAGGCCCGCTATGCCGACTGTGTTCGGCGTGCCTGCTTCATACCTGTCTGGCCTCGTAGAAGGCTGCTCAGGCGATTCCGAACGACTCCCGGTGCCTCCATGCATGAGGGGCTCCAGATCGAGTTCAGGCCGGATGTATAGACCCCCCGTTCCCTGTGGTCCCAAGAGTCCCTTATGTCCCGGAAATGCCAGCATATCGATATTCATCGCTTCTACATCGATCTCCAGCACGCCCGCGCTTTGTGCTGCGTCGACGAGCAGCGGCACGCCGGCCGCTCGCGTTACATCGCCGATGTCGCCGATGGGCGTTATCGTTCCGAGCAGGTTCGAGCTATGCGTGACTGCCACGAGCTTCGTCGCCGGCGTGATCGCTTGCCTGACCTCGTTAGGATTCAAAATACCGTCAGCGCCGACAGATACATAGGTTACTTGAATTCCCAGCTTGCGCTTCAATGCCTCAAGCGGGCGCCGTACGGAGTTGTGCTCCATCGCTGTCGTTATGACATGATCTCCGGGCTTCAGCAAACCTTGAATGGCTTGATTAAGCGCGTGTGTCGTGTTTAGCATAAAAGCAATATCGTTCGGGTTTGCAATCTTGAACAGGCGCGCCAGCATCTTGCGTCCTTCAAAGAGAACTCTGCTCGCCTTCACGGCCATCTCATGACTGCCTCGACCAGGATTGGCTGCGGCTTCGCGCATCGCCCTCTCCATGGCTTCCAGCACGCCTGGAGGCTTCGGCCAGGAGGTCGCAGCATTGTCCAGATAGATCAATGGCCTTTCCTTCATCGAAGAGCCTCCTCTTCCCACACCTACTATTGTAATAATCTTAAACTCGATATAGAGATGGCGTAGCGCTTAGAACAAAAACGGCCTCGCTCTTGGCATTCCAAGTGCGAAGCCGTTTTATTTTCCGCTCCGTCACGAGCCTTCGATCGTGGATGGCAGATCTTATGCTTTGATCGCTTGCAGGATCTCTAGCAAACGCTCCAGATCCCCTTTGCTAAAGTAAGCCAATTCAATCCGACCCTTTTCTTTGTTCGGCTTGATACGCACCGTTGTCTGGAATCTTTCGCGCAGCGTTTCTTCAATCTCTTCAATGTACGGGTCGCGTTTTTTAGGCTTTGACTTGATGGTTTTCCCTTTAACGACTGCGTCCATTTGTTGCACGGCGTTCTCCAGCTCGCGGACGCTCCAGTTGTTAGCCAACGTCTGCTTTGCAAGATCTTTTCGTTTGGCGTCTTCCTTGATCCCCGCCAATGCTCTGGCATGTCCCATCGACAATGTTCCACGTGAAACATGTTCTTTGATCTCATCCGGCAGCGCGAGCAAACGAAGGAAGTTGGCAATGTGGGAACGAGACTTGCCGACTTTAAGCGATAGCTCCTCTTGCGTTAAAGCAAATTGATTCATGATCGATTGATACGCAATGGCGACTTCAATTGCATTCAAGTCCTCACGCTGTACGTTTTCGATAAGCGCGATTTCCATCACTTGCTGATCGCTATATGCACGGACAACTGCCGGAATCGTCGGATTGCCAAGAAGCTGTGATGCCCGGAAACGTCGTTCGCCCGCAATGATCTCGAAGCCGCGGAGTGCCGTCCGAACGATGATTGGCTGAATGACGCCATGTTCGCGAATCGATTCGGCTAGTTCTTTGATCGCTTCTTCTTCAAACGTCTTACGCGGTTGATAGGGATTCGCGCGGAGCTGCGCCAATGGAATCTCTACGATCTTGTCGTCTTCCTTGATGGATAGAGACGTGATCAGGGCATCGAGCCCTTTACCTAGCCGCTTGCTCATACGTAATCACTTCCTTCGCCAGCTCGAGATAAACCTCGGCCCCTTTGGATCTAGGATCGTATGTGATGATCGATTGCCCGTGCGATGGCGCCTCGCTGAGACGAACATTGCGCGGTATAACCGTCTGATAGACCTTTTGTTGGAAGTACTTTTTCACTTCTTCGATGACTTGGATGCCCAGATTCGTTCGAGCATCGAACATCGTGAGCAGAACGCCTTCGATCTGGAGTGCAGTATTCAGATGCTTCTGAACCAGGCGAATGGTATTGAGCAGTTGGCTTAAGCCTTCTAACGCGTAATACTCGCATTGAATCGGAATGATGACCGAGTCGGATGCCGTAAGCGAGTTGATCGTCAGAATGCCCAAAGAAGGCGGACAATCAATCAAGATATAATCGAATTCATTGCGAACCATGGCGAGCGCCTTTTTCAGGCGAACTTCGCGGGAAATGGTCGGCACCAGCTCGATCTCGGCACCCGCGAGTTGAATCGTCGCAGGAATGAGCTTCAGATTCGGCAGAGCCGTATCCACAATCGCCTGTTTGGGGTGGATCTCGTTGATTAAGATATCATAGATGCAATATTCCACATCGGCTTTGTTAATGCCGACACCGCTTGTCGTATTGCCCTGTGCGTCGATGTCCACGATGAGCACTTTACGTCCCAATGTAGACAGACAGGCGCCAAGGTTGACAGCCGTTGTCGTTTTGCCGACACCGCCCTTTTGATTGGCAATGGCAATAATTTTGGACAACCCGTTCACCTCATCGTCAGCCGCCTAACTTGCTGGATTTTCATGAATCCCAACTAGCTTGGATTGCTGTTGTTTTTCTTCGGTATCTTAATAACAATCTCAATATGATCGTCCATATCGCGTTCGCTGGACTTGATCGGGATACCAGAACCCGTGACCATATCTACTGATTGCCGTATGGTATTGATAGCGAGCCGAATGTCCTTGGAAAAGGAGACACGACGCGATTTGGCCGGCTTACTCGCTTCAAGTAGAAATGCGACGCGAGTTTCCGTTTGTTTCACGTTGAGTTCCTTATCGATAATCTCTTGTAGAAGCTTGTCCTGCGCTTCTTCATTCGGTAGCGACAGCATGGCGCGTGCATGACGTTCCGTAATTTTGCGTTCCATCAATGCGAGCTTAACGTTGTCGCCTAGCTGGAGAAGGCGAATCTTATTGGCTATCGTCGATTGGCTTTTACCCAAGCGCTGCGCCAAGCTTTCTTGCGTCAACTGATGCAGATCGATCAGTTTTTGATAAGCGACAGCTTCCTCGATCGAAGTTAAACCTTCGCGTTGAAGGTTCTCGATCAATGCCATAGATGCAGCCTGGGAATCGTTGATTTCTCTTACGATCGCCGGGATGTGTTCCATGCCCAGCTTGGTGACCGCACGCCAACGGCGTTCTCCCGCTATCAGCTCGTATTTTCCATCTCGGACACGGACTACGATCGGCTGTATGATGCCAAGCGTCTTGATCGTCTGACATAGCTCGTCGATCCGGTCGTCATCAAAGACTGACCTGGGTTGATAAGGGCTCGGGACGATATCCACTACGGCAATCTGCCGAACTTCTTCCTGGCCGCTCCGTTCGGACAATCCGAACAAACGAGATAACGGTTCTCTCATGTCTTCCATCCCACCACGTTCATCTGTAATGAGGTTCCGGTAATCGCAAATCTGCCTTGGTCCTAGCAAAACGATCGACAGATTGATAGAGTCTAGTGCAGCCTTTAAAACGACCCTTTTCTAAAACAATATTCGACAGGAGCCGCCGACAGACAGGACATTCTCATGCGGGAACTAGCCATTTCAGGGTGCCCGTTGCATGGAGAAAAGGCAAGGATTCAACCATGCCGGAGGTGCAGAGTGACGAAAAAAGCGCCGCCATTTCACGCCTTCGAGGCGCATATGCGGCACGACGATGTTGCAATACTATTCATATTCTCTATTGTACGCCTGAATCCTTCTCTTGAAAAGACTTTCCTCACTTTGGAGTCTGATTTGTTCCACGTGAAACACAAAATATGGCGATTTTGTTTCACGTGGAACATGAAATTAGATTAGGGGCTGCTTGAGAGGAATTCCCGCTTTGCGAGGATATTCTTTTGGTGTCTTTCCCAACTTACCGATAACGATCAACTGGCGCTCGGATTGCTCGAGCGGAAGCTTAAGCTCTCGCGTATATCTAAGCTTTGCGTTCAGAAGACGGATGCTTCTCGCGCTTTCTTCAAGTTCAGCCGTATGATCCGATCCCTTCATGGCAATGAAGTTCCCTTCAACCTTGGCAAAGGGAAGGCATAGCTCGTTTAATCCAGCCAGTCGGGCGACGGCGCGAGCCGTAACAAGATCGTAACGGTCACGATGCTCATTTAATCGACCGATATCCTCCGCTCTTCCATGGACAAGCATAACGTTGTCCAGTTGGAGCTCATCAACAACCGTCTGCAAAAAACGGATACGCTTGGCAAGGGAGTCGACAATCGATAATTCAAGTTGGGGAAACGCAATTTTAAACGGAATGGACGGGAATCCCGCTCCCGCACCGATATCCGCCATGCTGCTAGCCGACGTCGCTTCAGGCAACGCACCCAAGGTCAATGAATCGTAGAAGTGCTTCTCATAGACGGCGCCGCGTTCTGTAATACCCGTCAAATTCATTTTTTCGTTCCACTCGACAAGCAAGCGGTAGTACGACTCATATTGATCGAGCTGAGTATCGCTCAGCTCGATTCCAAAGTCGACTTGAACCCGCTCGCTGAACCAACGCTGCAGTTCGTCCGCCATCAGCTGCTCCTGGCCGCCGTCACGCGGTTATAATGCTCCAGATGCACGAGCAAAATGGACAAGTCGGCTGGCGTGACGCCGGAGATTCGCGATGCTTGGCCGATGTTAAGCGGACGGATCTGATGTAGCTTCTGTTTGGCTTCCGTCGCCAATCCGTGTACTGCGCTGTAGTCAATATCGTCTGGGATGCGTTTCTTTTCCATCTTAGCCAGCTTCTCGACCTGTGCAAGCTGTTTTTCGATGTAACCCGTATATTTGACTTGAATCTCGACCTGCTCCTTCATATCCTCAGACAAGTCTTCGGGAGAAGGGGAAAAACTTTCGATATGCGCATAAGTTACTTCAGGCCGACGAAGCAGCGTGACGCCGTCCACCGTATTTTGAAGCGGCGCCGAATCGATGGAAGCCAATAGCGCTTGCGTGGCCTCGTCCGGACGGATTCGAATCTCCTTCAATCTCAGGAGCTCTGCCTCCACCTTATGCTTCTTCTCCTCGAACAAGGCAAACCTCGCGTCTGAGATCAGACCGATCTCCTTGCCCAGTGGCGTTAGACGCAGATCCGCGTTGTCGTGACGGAGAAGCAAGCGATATTCCGCGCGGGACGTGAGCAGACGATAAGGCTCGTTCGTTCCTTTCGTGACCAAATCGTCGATCATGACCCCGATATATCCCTGGGAGCGATCGATAATCACCGGCGACTTGTCCTGTGCCTTGCGCGCTGCGTTGATGCCGGCCATAATGCCCTGTCCTGCCGCCTCTTCATAGCCGGACGTGCCGTTGATCTGTCCTGCTGTAAACAAACCGGAAATGACCTTCGTCTCCAACGACGGCCATAGTTGTGTCGGCACAACCGCATCGTATTCGATCGCATAACCGGTACGCATCATCTCCACTTGCTCCAGACCTGGGATAGAACGCAGGATCTGCAGTTGGACCTCCTCCGGCATGCTCGTAGACAGACCTTGCACGTAATATTCCTTGGTGTTCGCACCCTCTGGCTCCAGGAAAATCTGGTGCTTGGGCTTATCGGCGAAGCGAACGATCTTATCTTCAATCGAAGGGCAATAACGAGGACCTGTTCCTTCAATCGCACCGGAGAACATCGGCGCGCGGTGCAAGTTGTCGTTGATGATCTTGTGCGTATCCTCGGATGTATAGGTCAGCCAGCAAGGCAGCTGTTCCCCTGCCCGCTCCGAGTATTCCGTCTCATAAGAGAAATACTTCGGCTTATCGTCACCAGGTTGAATCTCCGTCTTCGAAAAGTCGATTGTATCCTTGTGAACGCGCGGCGGCGTACCCGTTTTGAAACGCACGAGCTTCAATCCGTTCTCGCGGAGCGACTCAGACAGCTTCACCGACGGCTGCTGATTGTTAGGACCGCTCTCATACATCAGCTCGCCCATAATCACCTTGCCGCGCAAGTAGGTGCCTGTCGTGATAACAACAGTCTTGGAACGGTATTCCGCCCCTGTCTTCGTAACGACCCCTCGGCATATTCCGTCTTCGACGATCAGCTCTTCGGCCATTCCTTGGCGAAGCGTCAGCTTCTCCTCCCGCTCGATCGTCTCCTTCATCTCATGCTGGTACAGAAATTTATCCGCTTGCGCACGCAGCGCATGAACTGCCGGGCCTTTACCCGTGTTCAGCATCCGCATTTGAATAAAAGTCTTATCAATATTGCGACCCATCTCTCCCCCTAATGCATCGATTTCGCGAACGACGTGTCCCTTTGCCGGCCCGCCTACCGATGGATTGCAAGGCATAAATGCGATCATGTCGAGATTGATGGTGAGCAACAGCGTCTCGCAGCCCATACGCGCAGCCGCAAGCGCAGCTTCTACGCCCGCATGTCCGGCACCGACGACGATAACGTCGTAATCGCCTGCTAGATATCCCACTGTGGATACACTCCTTTTGGTATTGTAAATATTTATTTACCTAAACAAAATTTTGAAAAAATCTGATCGAGCAACGATTCCGATGCCGTGTCGCCGACAATCTCCCCCAATGACTCCCAGGCTGCCGCGATATCAATCTGGATCAAATCCACCGGTAGCCCTTGCTCCGCACCGTCCATGGCATCCTGAAGCGATCGCGCCGATGCATGCAGCAGCGATATATGCCGAACGTTGCTAACATACGTGGCATCGGCCGACTCAATGCCTCCGCTCATAAAAAGCTTGGAGACGGCTCGTTCGAGATCCTCCATCCCCAGGCCTTCCTTGGCAGACAGAGAAACGATCCGCTCGCTGGAATAAAGGGCGCGTACTTCCTCTTCCTCTAAACGAAGATCCAGGTCCGACTTGTTCAAAATAACGATCGTCGGACGGTCCTTTAGCTCCTCCAGCAAACGTCGCTCCTCCTCGTGAAGCGCATCGCTGCGGCTTAATACGAGCAGTATCAGGTCGGCGTCGCCTAGCGCGCCACGCGAACGCTCCACGCCGATCCGCTCGACGACGTCCTCCGTCTCCCGAATGCCGGCCGTATCGAGCAGACGCAGCGGTATGCCTGACAGCGTAACCGACTCTTCGACGATATCCCGCGTCGTACCCGGAATATCGGTCACAATCGCTCGATTCTCCTTCACCAGCGCGTTCAGTAGCGACGACTTGCCCGCATTCGGGCGGCCAACGATCGCCGTAACGATGCCTTCCCGCAGAATCTTTCCTTCCGCAGCTGTCTTCAGCAGCGTCTCCACCTGCCGAAGCACAGCGCCGCAGTGATCGATGATGACGCCGGCCGTTACCTCTGCGACATCATGCTCGGGATAGTCTATATTGACTTCGACATGCGCGAGCAGCTCGATCAACTGCTCCTTAAGCGGCACAAGGTGCTTCGACAGCGCTCCCTCCGCCTGCTTGCGCGCCACCTGAAACGCCTTCGAGGACTTTGAACGGATCAGGTCGATGACCGCCTCCGCTTGCGTCAGGTCGATCCGGCCGTTCAAAAAGGCGCGCTTCGTAAATTCGCCGGGCTCGGCCATTCGGATCCCGCTCCGCAGCAGCAGCTCCAGCACCGCCTGAACCGCGACGATACCCCCATGCGTGCTGATCTCCACGACGTCCTCCGCCGTGAACGAGCGCGGCCCCTTCATAACGGTGACGAGCACTTCGTCCAGCACGCTGCCGTCATCCGGATCATTAATCCATCCGTAATGCACGGTATGGGATCCTACCTCTCTCAAGTCCTCTTTTGACTTGAAGAGCGGCGCTACCTTGCCGATCGCCTCCGCGCCGCTCACGCGGACGACGGCGATACTGCCTTCTCCGAGCGCTGTCGCTACCGCCGCTATCGTATCTTCATTCATATCGTTCCCTCATTTAGCGCTAAGCTGATATAAACCCCAATACCTGCCATAAACAAAAAACGCAATGGTCCGCTTGCATCTGCAAGCCATTGCGTTGGACATTCATTCACTTGATAGCAATGACGACGCAGCGGTTCGGTTCATCGCCTTGACTGTAGGTGCGCACGTTCGGATGGCCTTGAAGTTTCGCATGGATGATCTTCCGTTCGGAGGCGCTCATCGGCTCAAGCACGATGTCCTTCCTGGTCTTCGCGGCGCGCAGCGCCATCCGGTCGGACAAGGCTTCGAGCGTCTCTCTACGTCTCTTCCGGAACTGCTCCGCATCAACAACGATGCGAAGATGACGGTCCGAGTGACGGTTCGCGACGATGTTCGCCAGATATTGAAGCGCGTCCAAGGTCTGGCCCCTGCGTCCGATCAGCATGCCCAGATTAGCGCCGGACAAGTTAATCAACACTTCGCCTGCGGTCTCGTCCCGCTCGATCTCCACGGTCGAATGCATGGCGTCGGTCACTTCCTGAAGAAAAGCAACCGCGTGATCGACGCCGTCCGGCAGAAGCTCCACCTGTACGCGAGCTTCCTTGGCGCCGATCAGTCCGAACAGCCCTTTGCTGGGCTGCTCGAGCACGGTTACTTTAACGCGGTCCTCACTTACCCCGAGAGTGACGAGGCTTTTTCTTACCGCTTCCTCCACCGACTTTCCTGTTGCTTCGACCTTTTTCATCTGCGATGGCCTCCTTGCCTTTGCCTTGCGGCTCGGCTTTGCGTCCATACATGAAATAGTTCTGCGTGATGGTGTAGATATTACTGAAAATCCAGTAAAGCGGAAGCGCCGCCGGGAACGAAAGCGCCATGACGAAGATCAACACGGGGAAGATCAGCATCAGGCCCTTCATCGCACCCATCTGCTGCGGCTGCTGGGACTGCATCATTTTCGATTGAACGAACGTGGTCAAAGCTGCGATAACCGGGAGAACATAAAACTTGTCCGGCTTGCCGAGCTGGAGCCACAGGAATGTATGCTCATAAACGTTGGCGTTGACGGTAATGGCGCGATAAAGCGCGATAAAAATCGGCATCTGAATGATCAGCGGGAAACATCCTGCGAGCGGATTGACCTGATGCTCTTGGTAGAGCTTCATCATCTCTTCTTGCTGCTTGCGGGTGTCGTCCTTGTACTTCTCGCGGATCTCCTTCATCTGCGGCTGCAGCTTCTGCATCGCCTTGGTGCTCTTGTACTGCTTGATCATGAGCGGCAGGATAATCGTCCGCACGATGATCACGAGCAGAAGGATTGCGAGGCCGTATTCACCATTAAACCATTCGGCGAACTTGTCCAGCATAAGCGAGAACCAGTATACGACATTGCTGTCCCACCAGTTACCATTAGCCAGGTCCGATGTGGTCTTTCTTGTGGTCGGCGGCGTACATCCCGACAAGAAAACCATCAGGGAAACCAGAAGACCCGAGACCATCCAGAATTTGCGATTGCGCAACAACAAACCTCAAAACTCCCCTCTAAAATAACCCCACTAAGGTGGAGCCGTGACTTTGAAGACGTATCGGGACTTTGCGGGGATTCCGGAAATAGACGAATGACCGAAAACCGGTTCGCCGTTCGTGCATCCGTACGAATTCGCCGTCCCGGAACCGAGGGGCAGATCCGTCTCTTTCAAAGCCCAAAACACAAGTCAACTATACCATAAGATTATTGGCAATGGAAAGCGCGCGGGGCGCCGTTCCGGGTCTTCGGCTTGCCTCCGCCGGGACCCGAACGGTATGGTCTTCTGTCCTGCGCCGGCGGCGGCGTAGAGCCCTTGGTCAGACCCGCCTTGCGAAGCACGTGAAGCACGCTGCGTTCCATCTCTATATAAGGAAGCGAGATCGCCGGCTTGCGCACGATCAGGATCATATCGGTGCCCTCGATGATGCGCGAACCGTTAAGCCGCACGATCTCCTTGATCATCCGCCGCATGCGGTTGCGTACGACGGCGCCTCCAAGCTTGCTGCTCACCGAAATGCCTAGACGATACAGTCCCGGATCCGGCTTGCGACGCCAGTAGACAACGAACTGCGAGTTCGCGAAAGATTTTCCGCTTCTATAGATACGGCTGAAGTCTTCCTTGTTTCGCAGCCGCAATTTTCTTTCCATCCTCATCCCTCATCGCCGGATTATGGACTGAAGTCCGTTCATCAGTTATTCCCGTATACATGAAAAAAGACCACCTCACGTGGTCTTTATCCTTAAGCGGACAATACTTTGCGGCCCTTTTGGCGACGAGCGGCGAGAACCTTGCGTCCGTTCTTCGAGCTCATCCGGCTGCGGAATCCGTGTACCTTCTTGCGCTTGTTCACATTCGGCTTAAATGTCGGTCCCACTTCTTGATACCTCCTAATATAGAGTAAACGGCATTGCCGTTCGATTGAAAGGCGATGCTTCGTTTCGCGTTAAATTCGATGTCCGTCTGCACGATCCCCATACGAATCCCTCGAATTCAAAAAGAACTCATATGTCCATTTATTAAACCATAAGAGGGCCCAGAAGTCAATGTAATCAAAGTTGGGCGGCTTCGAAAGATATTCACATGTGCATAAAAAGGGAGAGAAAAAAGACTCGTCCGCCATTTTGTCGAATCTCCGCACAGAATATCAACAATATCTTGTGTTGTGCACAGATTTCATCCACAAGTTATTGAAATTGTGGATAACGGGGCGAATTCCGTTGAATTAAGCGGGTTCATCTGCTATGATAAGTTCACCCATTCGACGTGGATAACGGCTGTTAAACCTCTTTTTATCAACACCCTGTGCATAAATCTGTGAACAAAATCCCTTCTTATGGACATCTCAATAAAGAATAAAGAGGAATTGTGTGGATAACTTGTTGCAAAGGACATCCTTCGACACCGCCGCCCTCCCTCTTGTCCGCTGACGGGTTAAAGGAGTGACTCCATGTGGACAGCCGTACGAACGAGATCTGGCAGCAGGTCTTGTCGGTCATCCAGACAAAATTAAGCAAACCGAGTTACGATACGTGGTTCAAAGCCACCAAAGCAAATTTCCTTAATGACGAGACAGTGGTTGTAACCGCTCCCACCACCTTTGCGGCGGAATGGCTGGAGAATAGGTACAAGAAGCTCGTCTCTTCGACGTTGGCGGACTATCTGGATCATCCGGTGGAGGTCAGGTTCGCAATCGAGGAATTTCGGTCGCCCGAGCCGCCTGCGCCGTTCCCCGCCGTTCCCGTCGTCAAGAACGCGGGACCCGAGGAACCGGTCGGTCATATGCTCAATCCCAAGTACACCTTTGACACGTTCGTCATCGGCGCCGGCAACCGCTTCGCGCATGCCGCTTCCCTCGCGGTCGCGGAGGCGCCGGCCAAGGCATACAATCCGCTATTCCTCTATGGAGGCGTAGGATTGGGCAAGACCCACTTAATGCATGCGATCGGACATTATATTCTGGAGCACAATCCGTCTTCGAAGGTACTTTATATCTCGTCGGAGAAGTTCACGAACGAATTCATCAATGCGATCCGGGACAACCGCGGCGAGAGCTTCCGCAACAAGTATCGCAACATCGACGTGCTACTGATCGACGATATCCAGTTCCTCGCCGGCAAAGACGGTACGCAAGAGGAGTTTTTCCATACTTTTAACGCGCTGCATGAAGAGAGCAAGCAGATCATCATCTCCAGCGACCGCACGCCCAAGGAGATCCCGACGTTGGAGGAGCGCCTGCGCTCGCGCTTCGAGTGGGGATTGATCACGGACATCCAGCCCCCGGACCTCGAGACGCGCATCGCGATCCTCCGCAAGAAGGCGAAGGCGGAGAACCTGGATATTCCCAACGAAGCGATGGCGTACATCGCGAACATGATCGATTCGAACATCCGGGAGCTCGAGGGCGCCCTTATACGAATCGTGGCTTATTCTTCTCTGACGAACCAGGACGTGTCGACGCACCTGGCCGCCGAAGCACTCAAGGACATCCTGCCGAACGGACGCAACCGCCTTATTACCATTCAGGATATCCAGCAGCGCGTGGGCGAATTCTATGGTCTTAAGCTTGAGGATTTCAAGGCGCGCAAGCGTACGAAAGCCGTCGCTTTCCCGCGGCAGATCGCAATGTATCTGTCCCGCGAGCTGACGGATTATTCACTGCCCAAGATCGGCGACAACTTCGGCGGAAGAGACCACACGACGGTCATCCACGCCCATGAGAAGATCACGCAGCAGCTGAAGGTCGATGCCGAGCTGTACAAGATTGTCGGCAACCTGACGGAGAAGATCAAAAATCTGACGTAAGCGGCACCCGATATCCACCTGTGGACAAAAATGCCGATTTTAAAACGTGAATAACGAAAAAACCTATGCACAACTCATACACATGTGGATAGGTTGTCGCTTTCGGCTTTTTTGGGCTTATCCACATATTCAGGGCCCCTACTACTACGACTATCTTTTTAGACCATACCATTAAGGCATATAGACGAGGTGATTCCGTTGAAATTGACGATATTGCGCACGGAGTTAAACGAGGCGGTACAAAACGTATCCAAGGCGGTATCCGCACGCAGCACGATACCGATCCTGAGCGGCATTAAAATCGATGTGAGCGATCGCGGCGTGACGCTGACAGCCAGCGACACGGATATTTCGATTCAACACTTTATTCCGCTTGAATCGGCAAGCAAGACGGTCGTGAAGGTGGAACGACCCGGGAGCGTCGTTCTTCCCGCCAAGTTTTTCGTCGAGATCGTCAAGAAGCTGCCGCACGAGGAAGTCAATCTTGAAGTCGGCGAACGGTTCCAGACGCTCATCCACTCAGGCGCGACCGAGATTCAGCTCGTCGGGCTTGATCCGGAGGAGTTCCCCGTACTTCCAATATTGGAGGAAGACCGCGTATTTTCGATCCCCGGAGATTTGCTGCGGTCCATGATTCGCCAGACGGTATTCGCCGTTACGACCAACGAATCCACGCCGATCCTGACCGGCGTGCTCTGGAGTCTCCAAGAGGGCGTATTCAAGTTCGTAGCGACCGACCGTCATCGGCTGGCCACCTGCAAAACCACCATCGACACCGATCCTGGGCTGAAGTTTGCAGGCGTGGTCATCTCGGGCAAGACGCTTAACGAACTTTCGAAAATCATTCCCGACCAGAACACCCTCGTCGACATCGTCGTCGCCGACAACCAGGTGCTGTTCAAAATTGGCGAGGTACTGTTCTTTTCCCGGATGCTCGACGGCGCTTATCCCGACACTTCCAAGATTATTCCGAGCCAGTTCAAAACAGAACTCGTCCTGAACACAAAATCGCTCAGCGACGCAATTGACCGTGCATACTTGCTCTCGCGCGAAGAAAAAACGAATATCGTTCGCCTGCTGACGACGGATGACGGCAATATCGAGATCAATTCCAGCTCCTCCGAACTCGGGCGCGTACAGGAGCATCTGGACGTTACAGATCTGACAGGCGAGCCCCTGCGCATCGCCTTTAACTCCAAATATATGCTTGATGTACTTAAAGTCGTGGATAGCGAGCAGCTGTACATCGGATTCAACGGTGCGATGAGCCCGATTATCTTCAAGCCGCGCGATCACGACAACAGTCTGCATCTCATTCTCCCTTACCGGACGACGAATTGAGGAGCGCCTCATGAAGGAAATCGAGATCTCGACCGAATATATCCAGCTTCAGCAGCTGCTCAAGCTGGGCGATTGCATCGGGTCCGGCGGCGAAGTGAAGCATTTCCTGCAGGAGACCGAAGTATTGGTTAACGGAGAAAAGGAAGACCGCCGCGGACGCAAGCTGCGACCCGGCGACGTCATCGAAGTGGCTGGCTGCGGCAGCTTCGCTGTCCGCGTCAAGTCGTAGTCTGCGCCGGTACGGCCGTCCCCGCACGTGCCGTTGCCGGACAGTCCAGAGAGGAAGTCCCGCATGCAGCTGAACAAGATCGCACTGCATGGCTACCGCAACTACGGCGAACTGTCGCTTGCGACGGCTGCAGGCGTCAACATCATCATCGGGCCCAACGCGCAGGGCAAGACAAACCTGCTGGAAGCCATCCACGTGCTCGCCCTTACCAAGTCGCACCGTACGTCCAAAGACCGCGAGCTGATCGGCTGGAACGAGCCTTCGGCCCGCATCGAGGCAGAAATTGAGCGCAAGCTTGGCAAAGTTTCGCTGGAGCTCCAGCTTTCCGCGCAAGGCAAAAAGGCGAAGATTAACGGTCTTGAACAGCGCAAGCTCAGCGCTTTCGTCGGCACGGTCAACGTCGTGCTGTTCGCCCCCGAGGACCTCGACATCGTCAAGGGCGCTCCCGGCATCAGGCGCCGCTTCATGGATATGGAGATCGGCCAGGTACATCCGGCTTATTTGCACGACTCCATGCAATATCAGCGAATCCTCCAGCAGCGCAACAATTACCTCAAGTCGACGGACGCCGCCAGGGCCTCTGCCGAAATGCTCGACGTATGGAACGAACAATTAGCAGCCTCCGGTGTTAAAATGATGCAGAGAAGGCAAAACTTTATTCATAAGCTGCAAGGGTGGGCTGAGAAGATTCACGCCGGCATCACCGCAGACAAGGAATCGCTGACCGTCGTCTACAAGCCCTCTCTCGCCGCAGAGGAAGGGACCTCGCCCCAAGATCAATCTTCTTTATTGCAACAATTTATGTTAAAGTTAACACAAGGCAAGGAACAGGAATTCCGCCGCGGCACGACGCTAATCGGTCCGCATCGGGACGATTTGGCGTTTGCCATTAACGGCAGGGACGTGCAGACATTCGGCTCGCAAGGCCAGCAGCGGACGGCGGCGTTGTCGCTTAAGCTGGCGGAGCTTGAGCTGATGCGCGAAGAGATCGGGGAGTATCCGCTGCTTCTCCTCGACGATGTCTTGTCCGAACTTGATCAGGAGCGGCAGACCCAGCTCATCGAGACGTTTCAGAACCGCGTCCAGACGTTTATCACGACGACGGGACTGGAGAGCGTCAACATGGCTCGGCTCAAGGATGCCGCTATCTATCATGTACGCGGCGGTACCGTGCTGCCCTAAGGCAGGGAATGTGGAGGGGCTCAATATGTACATTCATCTGGGCGGGGAGAAGATCGTCCGGACTTCGCAGCTCGTCGCGATCTTCGATATCTCGATCGAGCAGTCCTCGAAGCTGTCCAGGCAGTTCGTGGCGCAGGCCCGGAAAAACCGTATCGTGGAGACGATCGGCGAGGAAGATCCCAAGTCTATCGTCGTCACCGAGGAGAGAGTGTATTATTCGCCCATATCGTCTTCTACCCTCAAGAAGCGGGCGCATCATCTGGTCGATTTGTAGGAGCAGCGCGTCAACGTTAAGAAGGCGGTGGAAGATTTGTCCGTGAATTCGCAGCAGAACACTTACGATGAGAGTCAGATACAGGTACTCGAAGGGTTGGAGGCCGTCCGCAAGCGTCCCGGCATGTATATCGGGTCGACCAGCGGCAAGGGTCTCCATCACCTTGTCTGGGAGGTCGTCGACAACAGTATCGACGAAGCCCTCGCAGGCTACTGTACCCGCGTCGACGTCATTATACATGAAGACAATAGCGTGACCGTTATCGACAACGGCCGGGGCATCCCGGTCGGCGAGAACGTCAAGCTGAAGAAATCGACCCTTGAGGTCGTCATGACCGTCCTTCACGCCGGCGGCAAGTTCGGCGGCGAAGGCTACAAGGTGTCCGGCGGTCTGCACGGCGTCGGCATATCCGTCGTGAATGCACTGTCCGAGTGGGTCAGCGTTACCGTTAAGCGGGACGGCAAGATCCATCAGCAGGAGTATCGCCGCGGCGCGCCTCAATACGATCTCAAGGTCATCGGCGAGACCGAGGACACCGGCACGCAGACGCGCTTTAAGCCGGACCCGGAGATTTTCACTGAGACGACCGTGTTCGAATACGACGTGCTCGTCGGGCGGATTCGCGAGCTGGCGTTCTTGAACAAGGGCATCCAACTGACGCTCACCGACGAGCGGACCAGCATGCACGATTCGTTCAAGTACGACGGCGGCATCAAGGAGTTCGTCCAGTACTTGAACCGTACGCGCGAAGCGTTGCACGAGCAGCCGATCTACGTGGAGGGCACCAAGGACGCCATTGCGGTCGAGATTGCCATGCAGTACAACGACGGCTATACGGAGAACATCTATTCGTTTGCCAACAACATCAACACGCATGAAGGCGGTACGCACGAATCGGGCTTCAAGAGCGCGCTCACCCGTATCGTCAACGATTATGCGCGCAAGATGGGCTTCGTCAAGGAGAACGAATCGAATCTCACCGGCGACGACTGCCGCGAAGGCTTGACGGCAATTATCTCGGTCAAGATTCCGGAGCCGCAGTTCGAAGGGCAGACTAAGACGAAGCTCGGCAACAGCGAGGCGCGAGGCATCGTAGAGTCGCTCTTCGCCGACAAGCTGCTGGAGTTCATGGGCGAAAATCCGGCAGTGGCCCGCAAGGTCGTGGACAAGTCCCTTCAAGCGTCCCGGGCCCGCGAAGCCGCGCGCAAGGCGCGCGAGCTTACTCGCCGCAAGGGCGCTCTTGAAGTGAGCTCGCTGCCAGGCAAGCTGGCGGATTGCTCGTCCAAGGACGCTTCGATCAGCGAACTGTACATCGTCGAAGGCGACTCCGCAGGCGGATCGGCCAAGCAAGGCCGCGATCGTCACTTCCAGGCGATCTTGCCGCTGCGGGGCAAGATTCTGAACGTAGAGAAGGCGCGTCTGGACAAGATTTTGTCCAATGCGGAGATCCGGGCGATCATTACGGCGCTGGGCACCGGCATCGGCGACGATTTCGACCTCGCCAAGGCGCGCTATCACAAGATCATCATCATGACCGATGCCGACGTCGACGGCGCGCACATTCGTACGCTGCTCCTCACCTTCTTCTACCGCTACATGCGGAACCTGATCGAAGAGGGCTTCGTATACATCGCCCAGCCTCCGCTCTTCAAGATCGAGCGCAACAAGGTTGTCCGTTATGCGCAGTCCGAGGCCGAGCGCAACCAGATCATCGCCGAGTTCGGCGAAGGAGCTAAGGTCAACGTACAGCGGTACAAAGGCCTCGGCGAGATGAACGCCGATCAACTGTGGGATACGACGATGGATCCGGATAGCCGTACGATGCTTCAAGTACGTATTGAGGATGCGATCCGAGCGGACTTGATCTTCGATACGCTTATGGGAGACAGCGTAGAACCGCGTCGGGATTTCATCCATCAGTACGCCAGGTACGTCAAGAATCTGGACGTGTGAGGCTTCGGCACCCGCCGGGCGCAGCGATGCGTTCAGCGGGTGCTTTTTTTATGGTTCCGCTATCGTTTTCCGAGGCTGCGACGCTTGGACTTCGCGGAAGCGCGGGCGCTGCGGCGGAAGCGTCCATAGGCTGTGGCGTACTTGCGAATCCGCCGATACACGCTGCGATCGGGCAGCCGCAGGAAGATGTAAGGATCGGGCAGCGTGTTGACCTCCAGAATCCAGGGCTTAAGCGCCGTGTCGACCGCAACGTCGATGCCGATCTCCTTAAGCCCCGGAAAACGCTTGCCGAGCACCGAAGCGACGTCCTCCCCAAGCTTCGAAAGTTCCCTTCGATAGCTAAGGCTCGTTCGGCCTGCCTTTTCCAGATGTGCCTTCATCAGCGTCTCCATGGGCAGGGGGGTGCCGCCGGCATGGTAGTTGGTTACGATTCGGCGGGGATGCGCGAGTCTGCCGATGATACCGGTCGTCTTCCATTGACCGGCCGGACTCATCTGCACCATCACGCGAAAATCGAACCTGCGGCCATTCTGCTTCAACAATTCGATGCCCTGTTGGGACAGATAGGGGCGGGGCCGTTTTAATTTCAGCAGCGCGTCGTACATGTCGTCGAAGCTTGAAAAGGAAAGCTGCTTTTCGCCGGCCTGGAGCGTGTAGACTTCATCCGGTCCTATCAATTTGCCAAGACGGATGACGCCATTGCCGAAGGTTCCGTTCACCGGCTTCACGTAGATCATGCCGTATTCGCCCAGCATGTCGAGAACCGTGACCTTGTCGAATGGCCTGGTGTCCGGCACGAGACCACGCAGCTCCATCGATGCCAGCAGCGCTTCGGTTTTCGCCCATTTGCTGCTGATCCGCCTGATCGGCATCGGCGTTCACGCCACCTTTCGCGCCATCAATATGGTATAATGTTTTCATTCATCCTTTTTTAGAGTATGACGCTTCTGCCGTGGGTGACCATGGCGATTTGACAATAGTGCAGGGATATTGAAGGAGGATCAGCATGGCCGAAGAACAGCGTTCCCCCCTCCGCGACCGGGATATCGGCGTGGAGATGCGGGAATCGTTCATGGATTACGCAATGAGCATCATCGTCAGCCGCGCGCTGCCCGACGTTAGAGACGGGCTTAAGCCGGTACTTCGCCGTATTCTGTACGGGATGTCGGAGCTCGGCATGTCTCCGGACAAGCCGTTCAAGAAGTCCGCGCGTATCGTCGGCGACGTCATGGGTAAGTATCACCCGCACGGCGACTCTTCCATCTACCAGACGATGGTGCGGATGGCGCAGGATTTTTCGCTCCGCTACATGCTGGTCGAAGGTCACGGCAATTTCGGATCCATCGACGGCGACATGGCGGCAGCTATGCGTTATACGGAGTCGCGCCTGTCGAAGATCGCGATGGAGATGCTGCGCGACATCAACAAAGAGACCGTAGACTTCGTCCCCAACTACGACGGCGAAGAGCAGGAGCCGGACGTGCTCCCTTCGCGTTTCCCGAACCTGCTGGTTAACGGTACGACGGGTATCGCGGTCGGCATGGCGACCAACATTCCTCCGCACAACTTGACCGAGGTCATTAACGGTACGCAGGCGCTGATCAAGAATCCGGAACTGACGGCCCTTGATCTGATGGAGTACATCACCGGCCCCGACTTCCCGACTGCCGGCTTCATCCTTGGACGTCAAGGCATCCGGCAGGCTTATAGCACGGGACGCGGCTCGGTCACGATGCGCGCCCGTGCAGAGATCGAGGAGAACGGCGGCAAAGCCCGGATTATCGTCCACGAGCTGCCTTATCAAGTCGTTAAGGCACGCCTCGTAGAGAAGATCGCCGAGCTTGTGCGGGACAAGCGGATCGAGGGTATTACCGATCTGCGCGACGAGTCCGACCGCAATGGCATGCGGATCGTCATCGAGCTGCGCCGCGACGTCAATCCGAGCGTTGTCCTGAACAATCTGTACAAGCAGACGGCGATGCAGTCGACGTTCGGCATCAACATGCTCGCAATCGTGAACAAGGAGCCGAAGGTACTGAACCTTCGCGACATGCTCCATTACTATATTCAGCACCAGATCGAAGTCATCCGCCGCAGAACCGAGTATGATCTGAAGAAGGCGCAGGCACGCGCTCACATCCTCGAAGGCTTGCGTATCGCGCTCGACCATCTCGACGAAGTCATCGCGCTGATCCGCGCTTCGCAGACGACGGAGCATGCGCGCGAAGGGCTCATGACGCGGTTCGGCCTGTCGCACGATCAGGCACAGGCGATTCTCGAGATGCGCCTGCAGCGCCTCACCGGACTCGAGCGCGAGAAGATCGAGCAGGAGTACCAAGAGCTCATGCTTAAGATTGCCGAGTACCAAGCCATTCTGGCTGACGAGGGTCTCGTACTGGAGATCATCCACGACGAGCTTGAGGAGATCAAGCAAAAATTCGGCGACGACCGCCGTACGGAGATCACGACGAGCGACGAGGAGATTCTCGACGAAGACCTGATTCCGCGCGAGGACGTCATCATCTCGATGACGCATTCCGGCTACGTCAAGCGCCTGCCTGTCACTACGTACCGCAGCCAGCGACGCGGGGGCCGAGGCGTCGTGGGCATGGATACGAAGGACGACGACTTCATCGAGCGCCTCTTCGTATCCAATACGCATCAGTTCCTCCTGTTCTTCACGAACAAGGGACGCGTATTCCGCCTCAAAGCGTACGAGATTCCGGATTTGAGTCGAACCGCGCGGGGCACGCCGATCATCAACCTGATTCAGATCGAGCAGGGAGAGACGATCAATGCGGTCATACCGGTCGAATCGTTCGAGCCGAACCAATACCTGTTCTTCGCAACCAAGTGCGGTATTGTGAAAAAGACGCCGCTCGATGATTATGCGAACATCCGCAAGGTCGGCTTGATTGCGATCTTGCTGCGCGAGGACGACGATCTGATCGGCGTCAAGCTGACGGACGGCAGCCGCGAAGTTGTCATGGGCACGGCACAGGGCATGTCCATTCGCTTCTCCGAAGACGACGTCCGCTCGATGGGACGCTCCTCCACCGGCGTGAAGGGCATTCAGCTGGACGAAGGCGACGAAGTCATCGATATGGATATCGTCGATCCCGAGCAGACCGTGCTGATCGTTACCTCCAAGGGCTACGGCAAGCGTACGCC
Organism: Cohnella sp. GCM10020058; assembly: GCF_042683485.1. Taxonomy (NCBI): domain Bacteria; kingdom Bacillati; phylum Bacillota; class Bacilli; order Caryophanales; family Paenibacillaceae; genus Cohnella; species Cohnella sp. GCM10020058. The sequence continues at coordinate 1,715 of NZ_JBHUJV010000009.1, read as the reverse complement.
GCTGAGCGAGTACCGCACGCAGACCCGCGGCGGCAAGGGCATCAAGACGCTGAACGTCACCGACAAGAACGGTGCGATCGTCAGCCTCAAGGTCGTTCAAGACGAAGATGACTTGATGATCATGACTTCTGGCGGCACGTTGATCCGTATGAGCATGTCCACGATCAATACGATGGGCCGGATCACCCAAGGCGTCAAGCTGATCAACATCAAGGACGAAGACGCCGTAGCGACGGTAGCGAGAGCCCCGCGCAACGAAGACGATGAAGAAGATACGGAGGAGTCGGAAGGCGCAGGCACCGAAGGCGTCGAAGATTCCGAATAATGGACGCGATCTAAGGGGAGGAAGACGTCGTGGCTGTGCTGCCGATATCGCAAGTACAGACGGGAGATCTATTGCTGCGCGAAGTGCAGACGTCATTCGGCAATATGCTGTTTCCGGAGGGACGTACACTCAGCGCGCGCGATCTTGAGATTCTGCAGGCGTACCTCATCCCGGACGCGGACATTAAGAGAGCGGGTCTTGAGGAGTCCGATCTGCTCGAGGCCGAGGAAGACAAGTCGGTGCCGCTCTCCTCGCTTCACCAGAACTTTCTGAAGATGGAGCGGCTGCTGAAGCATACGTTTCAGATGATGGGTCCGGGACAGAAGCTGCCGATCTTCGAGATTCGCGGCGGACTTAAGGACCTGTTGGATCACATCGACGAATATCACGTGCTGACATTCGTACCGCCATACGACGCTGCTGCGGAGCCTTGGATCCGCGGCAGCGTATTGACGTCGCTGACAGGATATCAGCTCGCCAAGTGGATGAAGCTGCCGGAGAAGGACTGGGTAGCAGTAGCGCTGTCCGGCCTGCTGCACGATATCGGCAACACGCGTATCGACTCAACGATCCTGCGCAAGCCGGGACGGCTCACAACAGACGAGCTGACGGAGATGCGGCAGCATACCGTCTATGGTTATAAGCTGCTAGAGGGCGTTACTTCGCTTAACCAGGGGATTATCCTGACAGCGCTGCAGCATCACGAGCGAATCGACGGCAGCGGCTATCCGATGAAAGCGACAGGGGAGAAGATACATCCGTACGCAAAGATCGTAGCGATCGCGGATATGTATCATGCGATGACGTCCGCTCGCGCCTATCGTACGGCCCAATCGCCGTATATCGTTCTGGAGCAGCTGCAGAAGGAAGCGTTCGGCAAGCTGGACCCATTGATGATCCAGTGCTTTATTGAACGCAACACGCAGTTTCACAACGGCATGCTTGTCCAGTTAAACGACAATAGGGTCGGGGAGATCGTCTTCACCGATCGGGCGAATCCGACGAGACCGATGGTGTCGATCTTCGGGGACATCGTGAATCTAGCCAAGGATCGCAATCTCTACATTACAGCGGTGTATTCATCCTGAGGGATGCAACAAAGAAAGAGATTGGACGAGTTAGAAGTCCGATCTCTTTCTTACTATATAAGCCTTCTGTTAGCCGTGTATGATGCATAAGTCTTGCAAAATGAGGGGGGATTGTCTGAAATAATATTCCTGCAAACAATTATTAAAAAAGGTGTTGCAATCGCCTAGGCGCCTGTGATATATTATTCAAGTCGCCGCTGAGAGGCCGCCGAGAACGAGGCCGAGAGCGAAGACGAGATTGCTCCTTGAAAACTGAACATCGAGCGTTAAAACAAACGGACGCTGAAGCCTTTCGAGGCGGA